>NZ_JBVJTD010000001.1:0-1080454 GCF_055605965.1 Streptomyces sp. NPDC037126 | reverse complement strand
GTTGATTTTTGGCACGCTGTTGAGTTCTCAAGGAACGGTCGCTTCCTTTGTACTCACCCTCTCGGGCTTTCCTCCGGGCTTCCCTTCGGTGTTTCCGACTCTATCAGATCTTTTCTCGATCCGATTTCCTCGGTGCTTTCCAGGTTTCCGCTTCCGCGTTTCCCTTTCCGGCGGTTCCGACTCTATCAGATCCTTTCGGCGTCCGATTCCCGGTCGGCGGGATTGTCTCGGGGCTTTCGACTTTCGTCGTTCGCCCTTTCGACATTCACTACGCTAGCCCATTGCCGCGGCGACTCATAATCGAGTCCCGCGAGTTCGAATTCGGGCACGCGGGCGCGCCGGAAACGACCCCGCTGAGGGGTGCGACTAGGTAGTGGGTTGGCCGCTCCGGCTGCAGGTGATCACCGTACCCGGTTCAGCGGCTCGGGCTACATTACGCACCTTCCCGGGGCGAGTCAACTTCGCCGGCGCCTCGGGACGTGGGCCCGGTAGGGGCTCACCGTGGGGTCGTCCGCCACCCAGTAGCGCCACGGATGCGCTTCACCGTTCCCGCCCTCGCCGGCGACTCCGGTGCGCGGGCCGTTTCGTACCTGGTCAGGGCGGACCGGGGTGCCGGTCAGCATTCGCAGCGGGGTCTCGCCGGGGGCACAGGCGTCCGTGCCGTCCAGGGCGCGGTCGATCCCCAGGGCCGTGGAGAGACGGGCCGGACCCTTGGCCAGTTCCTTGTCGCTGCGGGCCGAAAGTCGCCGTTTGCGGGCCAGCTCGGCGCCCTCGACCACCTCCCCGGCCCGGAGCAGTACGGCGCTCGCCCTGCCCCCGGGTCCGCAGACGAGGTTCATGCAGTGCCACATGCCGTAGGTGAAGTAGACGTACACATGTCCGGGCTCACCGAACATCACCGCGTTGCGGGGGGTGCGACCGCGGTAGGCGTGTGAGCCGGGGTCGTTCGGGCCGTCGTACGCCTCGACCTCTGTGAGACGTAGCGTGATCGGACCGTCGGGGGTCGTCCGGACCAGGATGCGTCCGAGGAGGTCGGGGGCCACGTCGAGAACCGGTCGATCGAAGAAGTCTCGGGGCAGCGGCATGCGGTCCGGGGGCGCGATCATGCCCTCCGAGGGTAGTCCAGACGGACCGGGGCCCCGGCGGAACCGGCCGTGGGCGGATCGCGTTTGTAGGGGCGAGGTCCGTTCGTAAAGGGAGAGTCAATGGCGTTCAAGAAGCTGCTCGCGAGCCTCGGGGCCGGCGGGGCCTCGGTCGAGACGGTGCTGACCGAGGTCAACGTCGTGCCGGGCGGTGTGGTTCAGGGTGAGGTGCGCATCCAGGGCGGATCCGTGAACCAGGACATCGAGGGGCTGTCCGTGGGTCTGCAGGCCCGGGTCGAGGTGGAGAGCGGCGACGAGGAGTACAAGCAGAACATCGAGTTCACCAAGGTGCGGCTCGGTGGTGCCTTCGAGCTCCGGGCGAACGCGGTGCACATGGTGCCGTTCGGACTCGAGATCCCCTGGGAGACGCCGGTCACGATGATCGACGGGCAGGCGCTGCGCGGGATGCACATCGGGGTGACGACCGAGCTGGCGATCGCGCGGGCCGTGGACTCCGGCGACCTGGACCCGATCAACGTGCACCCGCTGCCGGCGCAGAAGGCGATCCTCGACGCCTTCATCCAGCTGGGCTTCCGCTTCAAGAACGCGGACATGGAGCGCGGCCACATCCGGGGCACCCGGCAGCGGCTGCCGTTCTACCAGGAGATCGAGTTCTTCCCGCCGTCGCAGTACCGGGGCCTGAACCAGGTCGAGCTGAGCTTCGTGGCGGACGAGCACGCGATGGACGTCGTACTGGAGATGGACAAGAAGCCGGGGCTGTTCAGCGAGGGCTCGGACACCTACCGGTCCTTCCAGGTGGGGCAGCACGACTGGCAGGGGACCGACTGGGCGGCTTACCTCAACCAGTGGCTGTCCGAGGTCGGCAGCAGGCGCAACTGGTTCTAGGCTCGGGAACTGCTGGTTACAGATCATCGATCAGGAGGTACCGAGGTGACCGAGCACAAGCGGCGGCCGCTCCCCCACGACTTCCATCCGCCCGTGCCGTCGTTCACGGTGACGAGCGCGGACATCGAGGAGGGCGCGACGCTGAAGGGCGCTCAGGTCCACGCGGAGGGCAACACCTCGCCGCAGCTGCGGTGGGAGGGCTTCCCGCCGGAGACCAAGAGCTTCGCCGTGACCTGTTACGACCCGGACGCGCCGACCGGCAGCGGGTTCTGGCACTGGGTGCTGTTCGACATCCCGGCCTCGGTGACGGAGCTGCCCGGGGGTGCGGGTGGCGGCAAGTTCGAGGGGCTGCCCGAGGGCGCCGTGCACGCGCGCAACGACTACGGGACGAGGGACTTCGGCGGTGCGGCCCCGCCGCCCGGGGACGGCCCCCACCGGTACGTGTTCACGGTGTACGCGGTGGACCAGGAGAAGCTGGGTCCGGACGCGGACGCGTCTGCGGCGGTCGTCGGCTTCAATCTGCGCTTCCACACGATCGCGCGCGCCCAGCTCATCGGTGAGTACGAGAACAAGGGCTGACAGCGCAGCAGGGATTCAGTCGAGCGTTCATCGAACGTTTGCCCGCCCCCGGTCTTGGAAGTGATCGGAGGCGGGCATTTTTTATTGCGTTGTCCATCTCGGCGCGCCCGTCCAGAGTTGATCCAAGCCCGCCGGGGAGTGGGCGGGTGCACACGGGAGGTGGGCTGGATGCGTGACACGCTGGTGCTGAACGCGAGCTTCGAGCCGCTGTCGACGGTGACTCTGAACCGAGCCGTCGTCCTGGTGCTCCAGGACAAGGCGGTCGTCGAGCAGGCCCATCCCGAACTCCGGATGCGTGGTGCGGACGTGGACATACCCGCGCCCCGGGTGATCAGGCTCTGCCGCTACGTACGGGTGCCGTTCCGAAGACAAGCTCCGTGGTCGAGGCGGGGGGTGCTGGTCCGGGACCGGCACCGCTGCGCGTACTGCGGGCGCAGGGCGACGACCGTGGACCATGTGCTGCCGCGGTCGCAGGGCGGGCAGGACACGTGGCTGAACACGGTCGCCGCGTGCGCGGAGGACAACCACCGCAAGGCGAACCGGACTCCGGAGGAGGCCGGGATGGCGCTGCTGCGGAACCCTTTCGAGCCGACGCCGGCCGACGCGATGCTGCTGGCGATCGGTGCCGAGGAGTTCGAGGCTCTGCCCGGCTGGCTCGCTCGGGACGCTGCCTAGGCATCCGCCGGGTCCTGTTCGCCTGCTGCCACGGCTCGTCCGTGGGTTTCCGGGCAGTTCCCCGCGCCCCTTTCGGGACGCGCCGGGAACCGGCCTCGTGACGAGCCCCTAGTCGATGCTCGGCTTCTCGCGGCGCTGGTCGGGGACGCCGGCGGAGCCGCCGTTGTTGCCCGAACCGCCGCCCAGGGGGCCGAAGTTGCCCATCGCGCCGGAGAGGCCCTTGAGGGCGTCGCCGATCTCGCTGGGGACGATCCAGAGCTTGTTGGCGTCGCCCTCGGCGATCTTCGGGAGCATCTGGAGGTACTGGTAGGACAGGAGCTTCTGGTCCGGGTCGCCGGCGTGGATGGCCTCGAAGACCGTGCGGACGGCCTGGGCCTCGCCCTCGGCGCGCAGGGCGGCGGCCTTGGCCTCACCCTCGGCGCGCAGGATCTGGGACTGCTTCTCGCCCTCGGCGGTGAGGATGGCGGCCTGCCGGGTGCCCTCGGCGGTGAGGATCGCGGCGCGCTTGTCACGGTCGGCGCGCATCTGCTTCTCCATCGAGTCCTGGATGGAGGTGGGCGGTTCGATGGCCTTCAGCTCGACGCGGTTGACGCGGATACCCCACTTGCCGGTGGCCTCGTCGAGGACGCCGCGCAGGGCCGCGTTGATCTCCTCGCGGGAGGTCAGGGTGCGCTCCAGGTCCATGCCGCCGATGATGTTGCGCAGCGTGGTGACGGTGAGCTGCTCGATCGCCTGGATGTAGCTGGCGACTTCGTAGGTGGCGGCCCGGGCGTCGGTGACCTGGTAGTAGATGACGGTGTCGATGTTGACGACCAGATTGTCCTGGGTGATCACCGGCTGGGGCGGGAACGGTACGACCTGCTCGCGCAGGTCGATGCGGTTGCGGATGGTGTCTATGAACGGGACCACGATGTTCAGGCCCGCGTTCAGGGTGCGTGTGTAGCGGCCGAAGCGCTCGACGATGGCGGCGCTGGCCTGTGGGATGACCTGGATGGTCTTGATCAGGGCGATGAAGACCAACACCACCAGAATGACCAGGACGATGATGACCGGTTCCATCGTGTTCCCCGTACCCCTCTCCACCTCGGCGCCTTCGGCAGATCCCGTGACTGCTGGGGATCTTGCTCGAAGAGTCTGACAGACCGTTGCCCAACTCGTGGGCAGGATGCCTCAGATGACGATGGCCGTGGCCCCCTCGATGTCCACGACGTCCACTTCCTGACCCACTTCGTAGGCGCGGCCGGTGTCGAGGGCCCGGGCCGACCAGATCTCCCCGGCGAGCTTGATGCGGCCGCCCGCGCCGTCGACCCGCTCCAGCACGAGGGCCTGTTTTCCCTTCAACGCCTCGATGCCGGTGGCGAGTTGGGGGCGCTGCCTGCCGTGCCGGGCCGCGATGGGGCGGACGACGGCGATGAGGGCGACGGAGACGACGACGAACGCGAGTACCTGGATGACGGTGTCGAAGCCGAGGCCCGCGACGACGGCGGCCGCGACGGCTCCCACCGCGAACATGCCGAACTCCGGCATGGCGGTGACCACGAGCGGGATTCCGAGTGCCGCCGCGCCGACGAGCCACCACACCCATGCGTCGATGTCGTTCACAGGGTCATGGTAGGGCCGTGCCCGAACGACGGACAGGGCACGAGAGGCGGCGGGCCGGCTCCGGACGGTGGGTCAGGACAGGGGCAGGCCCTGGGCGGTCCAGCGGTCGCCGACCTGCTCGACGACGAGCGGGAGGCCGAAGCAGAGGGAGAGGTTGCGGGAGCTCAGTTCCAGCTCGATCGGGCCGGCGGCGAGGACCTTGCCCTGGCGGATCATGAGGACGTGGGTGAAGCCGGGGGCGATCTCCTCGACGTGGTGCGTGACCATGATCATCGAGGGGGCGATGGGGTCGCGGGCGAGCCGGCCGAGGCGGCGGACGAGGTCCTCGCGGCCACCGAGGTCGAGGCCGGCGGCGGGCTCGTCGAGCAGGAGCAGCTCAGGGTCGGTCATCAGGGCGCGGGCGATCAGGGTGCGCTTGCGCTCGCCCTCGGAGAGGGTGCCGAAGCGGCGGTCGAGGTAGTCGCTCATGCCGAGGCGGTCGAGGAAGGCGCGGGCGCGCTGCTCGTCGACGTCGTCGTACTCCTCCTGCCAGCCGGCGGTCATGCCGTAGGCGGCGGTGAGGACCGTCTGGAGGACCGTCTGGCGCTTGGGGAGCTTCTCGGCCATGGCGATGCCGGCCACACCGATGCGGGGGCGCAGCTCGAAGACGTCGACCTTGCCGAGGGTGTCGCCGAGGATGGTGGCGGTGCCCTTGCTGGGGAAGAGGTAGCTGGAGGCGACGTTCAGGAGGGTGGTCTTGCCGGCGCCGTTGGGGCCGAGGATGACCCAGCGCTCGCCCTCCTTCACCGACCAGGAGACCTGGTCCACCAGAGCCCGGCCCTCGCGGACCACGGATACGTCCTGAAGCTCCAGAACATCGCTCATGAGCGCGTTGTCTCCCCTTGCAGTGTGGCCGGTCTCGGCTGGTCGCGTACGCCTGTGGCTCGGTCCGCCGCGCCTGTGGGCGCAGCCCTTATGAAATCTACGCCACCGGTGCGCCGCTCCATTCCATCGGTCCGGTCCTTAGGGTGGGGGCATGCTCACGGAACCGCGTTCAGGACGCCTCGCCGCTTGGGGAAACGCCCTTTTGGCCGGACTTGTCTCTCCGGATGACGCCGCGCTCGCCATTGTGGGCGAGGACACCGTGCACCGGGTGGAGGGGCTGCCCGGGGAGTCGGCGCCGGTGGGGCTCACGCTCGCACTGGGGCGGCTGCGGACGCTGGGGACGACGGGGCTTCGGGTGGCGCTGCCGGCTCCCGGCCATCCGCTGGGGCTGAGCGGGCCCCCGGAGTTCAACGCGCGGGCGCTGGACGCCGAGGAGGCGGTCGTCTGCTTCGGTGCCGCCTTCGGGCTGGTGCCCGAGGTGTACGAGGCCGGGCCCCGGGGCGATGTGCACGCCGAGGTGGTCTGGCACGTACTGGCGGTGCGAGAGGCGTCGCCCGCCGATGTGCCCTCCCTGGGCGAGGCCGAGCGGGAGCTGGCGGAGGCCCTCCGGGACGCGACCGAGGTGCTGTCGAAGCTGGATGTCGCCGGGTCGGGCCCGGTGGCGGAGGCGGCGATCGACGCGTACCGGGCGCGGGCCGAGCGGGGACGGGAGGTGCTGGCACCGGGGTATCCGCCGCGGGCGGTGCGGGTGCTGGAGCTGGCGCAGCGGGTCGCCCTGCTGATCTCCCTGGCTCATGGGACCGGACACGGGGCCGCGGTCAGCTCGGCGGAGATCGCCGCGCGCTCGGAGGCGCTGCGTCCGGTGGAGCGGACGGCGAGGCGGGCGCAGGTGGCGGCGTACAACTCGATCGTGGAGGAGCGGGAGCGCGGGGTGCGCTGAGGCCGGAAGGCCGGACGGAGAGAAGAGAGGAGGGGCCCCTCAGGTCGTCGGTGCCCGAGGAGCCCCGGAGCGGTGCTCAGTCGTTGGCGGCCTTGTCACCGAAGGCCGGGTTCAGCAGGCCGATGACGTTGACGCTGTCGCCGACCACGTTCACCGGGACGTGGACCGGGACCTCCACGACGTTGCCCGAGGCGACGCCCGGGGAGTTCACGGCCGCGCCTTCCGCTCCCGAGTTGGCGACGGCGGCACCGGCGGATGCACCGGCGGCGATGCCGGCGACGGTCAGGGCGACGGCGGCCTTCTTGGCGATGTTCATGGGACAGGTTCCTCCTGCGTGTGCTTTTCCGACCCGGCCGTGGGCCGTGTCCGGATCAACGCGGGAGTCGGCCGACGGGGTACGGCGGACGGGGTTTGAGTGCCCGTTCGGTGCAGTCGGATGAAAACCTGACAGGCCTCCCGGCGGGACCGGGAGGCCTGAGGGTCTTGACCGGCGGTGGCTCAGTTGTTGAGGCCGAGGTTGCCGAAGGCCGGGTTCAGCGCGCCGATGACGCTGACGCTGTCGCCGACCACGTTCACCGGGACGTGGACCGGGACCTGGACGACGTTGCCCGAGACGACACCCGGGGAGCCCGCGGCCGCGCCGGCGGCCGAGGCGCCGCCCGCGGCGGAGGCCATCCCGGCGCCCGCGGCCACCAGGCCACCGGCCACCATCGTCACGGCCGCCGCCTTCTTCAGCTTCTTCACTTTCCAACCCCTCCTAGACGTTCACCGCGGCGGTTCGCCGCAGCACGCACTGGAGAACGGCGGAGATCACCGGAGGATGCGCCATCCGGGTGACATTCCCACGACGGTATGAATCTCAGCCCGGGCCAAAACCTTCGCGGGCGGCCGCGGGCGAGGCGGTGGGGAGGGCGTTTCAGCCGGTCACGCCGTGGCGCACGGCCCACAGCGCGGCCTGGGTGCGGTCGGCGAGGTCGAGTTTCATCAGGATGTTGGAGACGTGCGTCTTGACGGTCTTCTCGGACAGCACCAGGGCCCGGGCGATCTCCCGGTTGGAGCGGCCGTCGGCGATCAGGCCGAGCACCTCGCGCTCGCGTTCGGTGAGCGAGCCCCCTCGGCCCTGGCCGGAGCCGGCCTCCTCCTGGGAGAGCAGGGCGTCCGCGACCTCCGGCTGGAGCAGGACGTGTCCGGCGTGCACGGAGCGGATGGCGCCGGCGAGGGCGTCGGGGTCCACGTCCTTGTAGACGTATCCGGCGGCGCCCGCGCGCAGGGCCGGGACGACCGTGCGCTGCTCGGTGAAGCTGGTGACGATCAGCACGCGCGCGGGGTTGCCGAGTTCGCGCAGCTTGCGCAGGGCGTCGATGCCGTCCATGCCCGGCATCTTGACGTCCATGAGGACGACGTCGGGCCGCAGCTCCTCGGCGCGGGCGACCCCGTCGGCGCCGTCGGCCGCCTCGCCGACGACGGCTATGTCGTCCTGCACCTCCAGGAAGGTGCGCAGGCCCCGGCGGACGACCTGGTGGTCGTCGACGAGCAGGACCTTGATGGGTTCAGCCACCGGGGACCTCCATCTCGATCGTGGTGCCCTTGCCGGGCGCCGATTCCACGGCCAGCGTGCCGCCGACCCCGCTCGCCCGGTCCCGCATCGAGACCAGGCCGAGGTGCCGTCCGGCGCGGCGGACCGTCCTGGGGTCGAAGCCGCTGCCGTCGTCGGTGACGCGCAGCACGGCTCCGCCGCCGCGCCGCTCCACGCGCACGTCGACGTGTTCCGCGTCCGCGTGGCGCAGGGCGTTGTGCAGGGCCTCCTGGGCGACCCGGAGCATGGCCTCCTCCTGGGCGGCCGGCAGGGCCCGGAAGCCGCCGCTGGTGAAGGTCACGCGTGCGGTGTGGGCGCGGTCGAGGACCTGGATCTGGGTGCGCAGGGTGGCGAGCAGGCCGTCCTCGTCCAAGGCGGCGGGCCGCAGCTCCACCACGGCGGCGCGCAGCTCGTCGGCGGCCTCGGCGGCGAGCACGGCGACCTGGTGGAGCTCGCCCTTGGCGCGCGCGGGGTCGCGGTCGACGAGGGCGGCCGCCGCCTGGGCGGTCAGGCGCAGCGAGAACAGTTTCTGGCTGACCGCGTCGTGCAGCTCGTGGGCGAGGCGGGAGCGTTCCTCGGCGATGGTCAGCTCGCGGCTGCGCTCGTACAGGCGGGCGTTGGTGAGGGCGATGGCGGCGTGCTGGGCGAGGATGGCGAGGAGTTCCTCGTCCTCCTCGGTGAAGCCGCACCCCCCGCCGGGCCTGGGGCAGTTCTTGTTCGCCAGGAAGAGCGCGCCGATGACCTCGTCGCCGTCGCGGACGGGCAGGCCGAGGAAGTCGGCCATCTCGGGGTGGTTGGCGGGCCAGCCCTCGAAGCGGGGGTCCTCGCGCACGTCGGCGAGGCGCTCGGGGCGGGCCTCCCGCAGCATCGCGGCGAGGATGCCGTGCTGGCGGGGCAGGGGGCCGATCGCCTTCCACTGGGCGTCGCTGACACCGTCGACGACGAACTGGGCGAAGCCGCCGTGGTCGTCGGGGACGCCGAGGGCGGCGTACTGCGCGTCGAGGAGTTCGCGGGCGGAGGCGACGATCGTCTTGAGGACGTCGCGCACCTCCAGGTGCCTGCTCATGGCCAGCAGCGCGGAACTCACCGCGGCGAGGCCGGACCGGGGGCCGTGACTCATGTCCTCACGGTACCGGCGGGGTGTGACGGCGCGGATCGGACCGGTGGCGGCCGGGACCGGTCCTCAGGTCCTAGGCCCGGCGGGGTAGGTCCCCCGGCCGGGGCGGGCGGCGTACGCCGAAGGACCCCCGCGGTGTGCGGCCCGCGTCCGAGGCGGCCGGGACGGTGGCGTTCCTACGTTGGTCCCACCGCCGAACGCGGCGGTGGGCGACGAGGGGACGGTAGTCATGCCGGTAGCGGTCATCACGGGGGCGTCGAAGGGGCTAGGGCGGGCGCTCGCCGGGGCGCTGGCCACGCGCGGCTGGGATCTGGTGCTGGATGCGCGGGGCGGTGGGGCACTGAAGGAGGCCGCCGAGTCGGTCGCCGGGCACGGGACCCGGGTGGAGGCGCTGCCCGGGGACGTCACGGACGCCGGGCACCGGGCCGCGCTGGTGGCCGCCGCGCGGCGGCTGGGGGGCCTCGATCTGCTGGTGAGCAATGCGAGCGCGCTGGGCGCCGAGCCGCTGGTGCGGCTCGGTGAGCTGCCCCTGGAGGGGCTGCGGCGGGCGCTGGAGGTGAACGTGACGGCCGCGCTGGGCCTGGTCCAGGAGGCGCTGCCGCTGCTGCGGGCGTCGGCGGCGGGCACGGTGATCACGGTCAGTTCGGACGCGGCGGCCGAGGCGTACGAGACCTGGGGCGGGTACGGCGCCTCGAAGGCGGCCCTGGACCGGCTCGCGGCGGTGCTGGGCGTGGAGGAGCCGGGCCTGCGGGTGTGGGCGGTGGACCCCGGAGACATGGCGACCGACCTGTACGCGGCGGCCGTTCCCGGCGACGGCGGTCCGCGGCCGGCGCCCGGCGGTGTCGTACCGGCGTTCCTCCGACTGCTCGACGAGCGGCCGGCCAGTGGGCGGTACGCGGCGCCGGCTCTGGTGGAGGGGCGATGACGACGTTGGTGCGGGTGCCCGGGGGGCGCTCCGCGCGCGTGCCGGTCGAGCAGCGGGGGCCGGGCCTGGACCGGGACGCCGTGCGGCTGCTGGTGTCGCGGGGCACCGAGGTGGCGCACCGCACCGTCCGGGAGCTGCCGCTGCTGCTGCGGGCCGGGGACCTGCTGGTGGTGAACACCTCGCCCACGCTGGCCGCGGCGGTGGACGGGCGGCTCGGGCACGCGCGCGTGGTGGTGCACTTCTCCACCCTCGGGGACGACGGGCGCTGGGCGGTCGAGTTGCGGGAGCCGGACGGACGCGGCACCACGCGCGCGCGTACGGGCACCCGTGCGGGAACGAAGGTGGGGCTGCCGGGCGGGGCGCGGCTGGTGCTGGAGGAGCCGCTGAGCGCGCGCGGGGAGCGGCTGTGGTGGGCGCGGGCCGAGGGAACGCGGGTCCTGGAGCTGCTGCGGGAGCACGGGCGGCCCATTCGTTACTCCTATACGGAGCGGGACCAGCCGCTGGAGGTGTACCAGACGGTGTTCGCGCTGCCTGCGCCGGACGGGCCGGGCAGCGCGGAGATGCCGAGTGCGGCGCGGCCCTTCACCGCGCGGCTGGTGGCGGAGCTGGTGAGCCGGGGGGTGCAGTTCGCGCCGGTCGCGCTGCACACGGGGGTGGCGTCCGCGGAGGCGCACGAGCCGCCGTACCCGGAGCGGTTCTCCGTGCCGGAGGCGTCGGCGCGGCTGATCAACGCGGTGCGGGCCGGGGCAGGGCGGTTGATCGCGGTCGGTACGACGGCCGTGCGGGCCGTGGAGTCGGCGGCGGGGCCGGACGGGGTGGTGCGGGCGGCCGGGGGGTGGACGGATCTGGTGGTCACGCCCGAGCGCGGGGTGCGGGTGGTGGACGGGCTGCTGACCGGGCTGCACGAGCCGGAGGCCTCGCATCTGCTGATGCTGGAGGCGGTCGCCGGGCGGGCCGCGGTCGGCCGTGCCTACGAGGAGGCGCTGCGCGGGCTCTATCTGTGGCACGAGTTCGGCGACGTCCATCTCATCCTGCCGGATGAGGACGCTCACTGAGAGCGTTGCGGCGGCAACTCCTCGTGAGAGGTCCGCGTCCGCGGTGTGAGCCCGAGCATAGGGTCCAGATCACGTACGAAAGGGCATAGGAGATAAAGCCGTCCACATGAACGGGGCAGACGGTCCTGTCTGTCCCGTTTTGCACTTCCCTGATCCACTATCCAGGATCGTACGTCACGTCTTTGCCAGGGCATTTTGCGCCCGCTAAGAATTGCTTCCGTCGCTCAGCGCCGTGGGTTCCGATCCGCGGCGTTCGTGTGGGAGGAACCGATTCCCCCGGCGGACGCAGGAGCGACCTCCGCGCCAACGAAGAGGTCCATCAGCCATGCCCAAGAACATCCTCACCCGTGCTCATAGTCTCGGTCTGACCAAGCAGCACAAGTTCGCCGTCGCGGGTGTCGCGGCCCTCGGCACCGCCGCCATCGCCCTCTCGGCCGTGCCCAGCAGCGCCGAGACCGTCACCACCGGTGCGCCCGCCGCGAGCGCCCAGGTCGCCTCGACCACCACCCTGCAGAACGTCAAGGGCACGGTGACCGACCAGCTCGCGACCCAGAGCCTCAAGCTCGACAGCATCGCGACGCAGAAGAAGGCCGACGACGCGGCCGCCGCCAAGCAGCGCGTCGAGGCTGCCGCGAAGAAGGCCGCCGCCGACGCCGCCGCCAAGAAGGCCGCGCAGGACCGCACCGCCTCCACCGCGACCCGGTCCACGCAGCGCCTCGACATCCAGCCGGTCGCCGCGAAGACCTACGCGAACAACCTGGACGGCTGGATCCGCCAGGCGCTGGACATCATGCAGCAGAACCACATCCCGGGCTCCTACAGCGGCCTGCACCGCAACATCATGCGTGAGTCCTCGGGCAACCCGATGGCCATCAACAACTGGGACGTCAACGCCGTCAACGGCATCCCCTCCAAGGGCCTGCTGCAGGTGATCCAGCCCACCTTCAACGCGTACCACGTGCCCGGCACGTCGATGAACATCTACGACCCGGTCGCGAACATCACCGCCGCCGCCAACTACGCGGCGCACCGGTACGGCTCGATCGACAACGTCAACAGCGCGTACTGAGGGCTGGCGCGGACCTCAGCTACGTGACGCCGAAGGGCGGCACCCCTCAGGGGGTGCCGCCCTTCGGCCTTGTCGCGGGCGCGGTTACTTGCGCATGACCTCCGGCTCGTGGCGGCGCAGGAAGCGCGCCACGAAGAAGCCGCAGACCACACCGAGCGCGATCAGCGCGATCATGTCCATGACCCAGGCCCCGCCCGTGTGGTTCCACAGCGGGTCCGTGCTGGTCGGGTCGTCGGTGTTCGGGGCGATGTTGTTGAAGTCCAGCGTGGCGCCGGCCGCGGCCACCGCCCAGCGCGACGGCATCAGGTACGAGAACTCGTTGACGCCGAGCGTGCCGTGCAGGGTGAAGAGGCAGCCGGTGAAGACGACCTGGATGATCGCGAACATCACCAGCAGCGGCATGGTCTTCTCGGCGGTCTTCACCAGCGAGGAGATCACCAGGCCGAACATCATCGAGGTGAAGCCGAGCGCCATGATCGGCAGGCACAGCTCGACGAGCGTGGAGCCGCCGAGGACGACGCCCTGGTCGGGGATCTCGCGGCTGGAGAAGCCGATCACACCGACCATCAGGCCCTGCAGCACCGTGACGGCGCCGAGCACGACGACCTTGGACATCAGGTACGCCGACCGGGACAGGCCGGTCGCGCGCTCCCGCTCGTAGATCACCCGTTCCTTGATCAGCTCACGCACGGAGTTCGCGGCACCCGCGAAGCACGCACCGACCGCGAGGATCAGCAGCACGGTGGTGGCCGTGCCGTTCGGGATGTGCAGGCCGGTCCTTGGGTTGACCGTCGGGTTGACCAGCAGGCCGTGCTTGTGGTCGATCAGCAGGCTGACCGCGCCCAGCACCGCCGGCAGGATCACCGTCAGCGCCAGGAAGCCCTTGTCGGAGACGATGACCGACACGTAGCGCCGGACCAGGGTCATCAGCTGCGAGCCCCACGCCTGCGGCTTGGGCGGCTTGATCGCCTGCGGCGGGGGCATGTGTACGGCCTGCGGGGCGACCGCGTCGATGTCCGCGGCGTACATCTGGTAGTGCTGCGACCCCTTCCAGCGGCCCGCCCAGTCGTAGTCGCGGTAGTTCTCGAAGGCGGAGAAGACGTCGGCCCAGCTGTCGTAGCCGAAGAAGTTCAGCGCCTCCTCCGGCGGGCCGAAGTAGGCCACCGCACCGCCCGGCGCCATCACCAGCAGCTTGTCGCACAGTGCCAGCTCGGCCACCGAGTGGGTGACCACCAGGACCGTACGGCCGTCGTCGGCGAGGCCGCGCAGCAACTGCATGACATCGCGGTCCATGCCCGGGTCGAGACCGGAGGTCGGCTCGTCCAGGAAGATCAGCGACGGCTTGGTGAGCAGCTCCAGGGCCACCGACACACGCTTGCGCTGGCCACCGGAGAGGGAGGTGACCTTCTTGTCCTTGTGGACGTCCAGCTTCAGCTCGCGCAGCACCTCGTCGATGCGGGCGTCGCGCTCCTGCGCGGTGGTGTCGGCCGGGAAGCGCAGCTTGGCCGCGTACTTCAGGGCCTTCTTGACGGTCAGCTCCTTGTGCAGGATGTCGTCCTGCGGGACCAGTCCGATGCGCTGGCGCAGCTCCGCGAACTGCTTGTACAGGTTGCGGTTGTCGTACAGCACCTCGCCCTGGTTGGCGGGCCGGTAGCCGGTGAGCGCCTTGAGCAGGGTCGACTTGCCGGAGCCGGACGGGCCGATGACCGCGATCAGCGACTTCTCCGGGACGCCGAAGGAGACGTCCTTCAGGATCTGCTTGCCGCCGTCGACGGTGACGGTCAGATGGCGCGCGGAGAAGGAGACCTCACCGGTGTCGACGAACTCCTCGAGCCGGTCGCCGACGATCCGGAACGTGGAGTGGCCGACGCCGACGATGTCGGCCGGGCCCAGCTGCACCGAGCCGCCCTTGGGGATCGGCTGGCCGTTGACGTAGGTGCCGTTGTGCGAACCGAGGTCGCGGATCTCCAGCCGGCCGTCCGGCGTGGCGTGGAACTCGGCGTGGTTCCGGGAGACCTGCAGGTCGGAGACGACCAGGTCGTTCTCCAGGGCACGGCCGATGCGCATCACGCGGTCGAGCGAGAACTGGTGGAACGTGGTCGGGCTGCGGTCGCCGTAGACCGGCGGCGCCCCCGCGCCCCCACCGGGCGTCTGCTGCGCGTGCGGTTCCCCGGGACCGGCCTGCTGCGGGAACGCGGGCGCCTGCTGCGGCTGTTGCCAGTCGGCCTGCGGGGCCTGCTGGTGCGCGGGCCGCTGCTGCGGCACCGCCTGCGGCGGGGCCTGCTGAGCCCAGCCGGGCGCCCCGGCGCCCTGCGCGGCGTACGGCGCCGGCTGCGGCCGGCTCACCGCGGCCGCCGAGAGGTTCAGCCGCGGTCCGTCCGTCGCGTTGCCGAGGTGCAGCGACGAGCCCGGACCGATCTCCGTCTGCTGGATCCGCTGCCCCTGATCGAACGTGCCGTTGGTGCTGCCGTGGTCCTCTATGACCCAACTGCGGCCGTTGTAGCTGACCGTGGCGTGTCGCCAGGAGACCCTGGCGTCGTCGAAGACGATGTCACCCTGCGGATCGCGGCCGAGGGTGTATGGCCTGGACGGGTCGAGCGTCCAGGTACGTCCGTTTGATTCCAGTACGAGTTCCGGCACTCCATGCCCCACTGAGTTGTCCCCCGAATTTCCCCCATCACAGGGAGTCTAGGGATGTCGAACATCGTGGGGAACTATTTCAGGCCCGGCCCTCTGACCGAAACCCGGGCCTTGCCACGAGCGCCCTCACGCGCTTCAACTCGCGCCGTTGACGGGGTTGAAACCGGGCCGGAGAGTGGTAATCCCCGCGAGGGGGGACAAGCGCGGCTGCGGTGCCGCGCCGCGGATCGGGGGGTCTGCCATGAGGTCTGCCACGGACGCCGGGCGCGCGGGCCACGGCGGGGCGCTGCCCTGGACGGACGTCCTGCTGTCCGCGATCGCCGCGGTGAGCTGGGCGTTGATAGGGATGGCCGGTACGGCCGCGCTCGGTCTGCATCTGCTCCGTGCCGACGCCGAGGGCTCACTAGGCCCCATGACGGCGGCCGTTGTGGCGCTCGGGGCAGGTGGTTCGGTGTCGCCGTCGGGCGATGTGTCCGCCTTCGGGCTGACCGGCGGCCAGGCGCACACCGCCATCGAGATCACGCCACTCGGGGTGAGCCTGGTCGGTGCGCTGCTGCTGTCGTGGTTCTTCCTGCGGTCGTTGCGCACGGCCTCAGTTGTGATCGCGCCCGCCGAACTCCTCGTCCGCGCGGGCGCGGTGGTCGTGCTCTTCGTGGCGGTACTGGGCGGCCTCGCCTGGGCCGGCCACGACGTCATCACCCTCGACGGCGGCTCGCTCGGCCTCGACCGGCTGCCCGGCTCGGGCGGCAAGGGCGGCGGACTGAACGTTCCCGGGCTCGGCGACGTGAGCGGTCTGCTGCCGGACCGGATCGGCGATCTGATCCACGCCAAGGCCGCGGTCGGCTTCACCGTGGACACCTCGGCCACCCTGCTCGGCGGCCTCGGCTGGTGCGCCGGTGTCCTGCTGGTCGCGCTGCTCGCCTCCCGCCGCACCCCCCTGCCGCCGGGCTGGGGCGCGGTGCACCGGGTGGTACGGCCGGCGGCCTCGGCGCTCGTCACCGTGCTGCTGACGGCCGTGGCGGCCGGGTGCGCGGCGGCGGCTTACGCGGCGATCGGCGACGACCATCCCCGGCGGATCGCCGGTGCGGCGCTGCTCGGCGCGCCGAACGGCGTCTGGCTCGGCATCCCCCTCGGTCTGTTCGTCCCCTGGGACGGCAGGGCCACGGGTGAACTCGGCAAGGTGCTCCCGCACCCGCTGGACCAGTTGCTCAGCGCGCGTTCCGACCAGCCGGTGACGGTGGGCCGGCTGGCGGACCTGGACGGGCGGGTGTGGCTGCTGGTGGTGGCGGCGGTCGTCATGATGCTGCTCGCCGGGGTGCTGACGGCCGTACGCACGCCGGTGGCCCCACCCGCCGACGGCGCCCTGGGCCTGGCCGGCCGCTGCGCGCTGCGGCTCGGTGTCACGACCGCCCTCGCCCTGCCCCTGCTGGCCTGGCTGACGGACGTGTCCGCGAGCGCCTCCCTGTCCGTCCTCGGCTTCGACGCCTTCGGCGCGGGCATCGAACTGCACGGCCACCTGGGCATGGCGCTCCTCCTGGGCGCCCTGTGGGGCGCGGGGGCGGGAGCGGCCGGAGCGCTGCTGGCCCGGGCGACCGGGGCGGCGGGAACCCGCGCGACGTGGGCGGCACGGAGCGGGGTGGGGCTCTGGGCGGGGGTTGAGGGAGGTGGGGGCGGCGGAGGTGGGGGCGGCGGTGCGGCCGGTGCAGACCGTGCCCGCGGTGTCGGCGATGCCGGCAGTGTCGGCGGTGTGGATCGTGTCGGCGGTGCCGAGGACGGCGGCGACGCCGGTCCCTACGTGCCTCGCAGGCCGTACCGGCCGCCGAACCCGGACGCCAACCCCTACCTCCAGGTGCCTGAGCAGGTGCGCCAGGAGCCGCGGGACGCCCCGCCGCCGACCGGGAACGACATGTACGGCGCCCCGACCATCGCCCGTCCGCTCGGCCCGGCTCCCCCACGTCCCCGGCGCCGTCCGGCGCCCCGGCCGGGTGAACGCCCTCAGGGCCCGGACGGCTCCGAGTGGCCCCCGCCGCCTCCCCCACCACCCCCTCCGGGGAGGCCGCCGCGGCGCGGCTGAACCGTCAGGCGCCGGCTTCGCGGCGGCTCCGTGACCCCGGAGTGAGCGCGGCGGCTCGCGGACACCGGTCGGCGTGCGGGGCCTGCCGGGGTCGGTAAGGCACGCACCGACACGGAAGCGGCTCCGGAGGCGGGGAACGGCGTGCCGGCGCCGTGGGCTCCGGTGCGTGCGCCGTGCCGCGCGGAGCCGGGCGGGCCGCGTTCCGGTGGCCCGGGTGGCCGTACGGGGCTGCCCCCGGGGCGCGGCCGTGGGAGAGTCGTGGTGGAGCCGCGCGCGGCGGTGCGCGAGGGGGCGTACCGTCTTCCGGCGGGTCTCCCCCTGGCAAGATCCACGACATCGGACCGCCACTCATTGTTCCGTGTCCGTCAGGCGGACCTCGGCGGCGTGCGGCACTGGGTGCCGGATACGGTGGTGACACCATGAGCGCTTCGCAGACTCCCGAGGTTCCCACTCTCCTCGTCAAGATCTTCGGCAAGGACCGGCCGGGCATCACGGCCGGCCTCTTCGACACGCTTGCCGCCTACTCCGTCGACGTGGTCGACATCGAGCAGGTCGTCACCCGGGGCCGCCTGGTGCTGTGCGCGCTGGTCAGCCAGCCGCCCACCGGCGTGGAGGGCGACCTGCGGGCCACCGTGCACAGCTGGGCCGAGTCGATGAAGATGCAGGCGGAGATCATCTCGGGGCGGGGCGACAACCGTCCCCGCGGCCTCGGCCGCTCCCTGGTGACCGTCCTCGGCCATCCGCTCACCGCCGAGTCGACCGCCGCCATCGCCGCCCGTATCGCGAAGGCCGGCGGCAACATCGACCGCATCTTCCGGCTCGCCAAGTACCCGGTGACCGCCGTGGAGTTCGCCGTCTCGGGTGTGGAGACCGAGCCGCTGCGCACGGCCCTGGCCTCGGACGCGGCGGCACTGGGTGTCGACGTCGCGGTCGTCTCGGCGGGCCTGCACCGGCGCGCACAGCGGCTGGTGGTCATGGACGTGGACTCCACCCTGATCCAGGACGAGGTCATCGAGCTCTTCGCCGCGCACGCGGGCTGCGAAGACAAGGTCGCCGAGGTGACGGCGGCGGCGATGCGGGGCGAGCTGGACTTCGAGCAGTCGCTGCACGCGCGGGTGGCCCTGCTGGCGGGGCTGGACGCCTCGGTGGTGGAGAAGGTGCGCAACGAGGTCCGGCTGACCCCGGGCGCGCGCACCCTGATCCGCACGCTGAAGCGGCTGGGCTACCAGGTGGGTGTCGTCTCGGGTGGGTTCACGCAGGTCACGGACGATCTGAAGGAGCGGCTGGGGCTCGACTTCGCCCAGGCCAACACGCTGGAGATCGTCGACGGAAGGCTGACCGGCCGGGTCACCGGCGAGATCGTGGACCGGGCGGGCAAGGCCCGGCTGCTGCGCCGGTTCGCCGCCGAGGCCGGGGTGCCGCTGTCCCAGACGGTGGCGATCGGTGACGGCGCCAACGACCTGGACATGCTGAACGCGGCCGGCCTCGGTGTCGCCTTCAACGCCAAGCCGGTGGTCCGCGAGGCGGCGCACACGGCGGTGAACTTCCCGTTCCTCGACACGGTCCTCTACCTCCTCGGCGTCACCCGGGAAGAGGTCGAGGCGGCCGACACCCACGACGAGGGCTGAACCGGAGCGGCGGACGCGGAAGGGCCCGGCCGCCCCTGGGGTGCCGGGCCCTTCGCCGTGCCGGGTGCGCCGTGCGCTACGGCGTCGGGCTCCGGGTCACTCCGAGGGCGCCCAGTAGTCCGCGAGGGTGGCCACGCCCGGCTCCAGGCTCTTCCAGGGGCCGTCGAAGGTCAGGAGCGCGAAGGCGGCGGCCGGGAAGCCGCGGCTGTTCATCCGGTCCCGGGCGTCGCCCTCGGCGGAGCCGGCCAGGATGTCGGCGAGGCCGTGCACGCCCGGGTTGTGGCCGATCAGGATCACGTTCCTGACATCGTCCGGGACCTCGTTCAGCACGGCGATCAGTTCACCGGGCGAGGCCTCGTAGACCCGCTCCTCGTAGACGGTCTTCGGCCGGTGGGTCAGTTCGTGGACGGCGAACTTCCAGGTCTCGCGGGTCCGGGTCGCGGTGGAGCAGACGGCCAGGTCGAAGGTGATGCCGGTGTCGGTCAGCTTGCGTCCGGCGACCGCGGCGTCCTTGCGGCCCCGCTCGGCGAGCGGGCGCTCGTGGTCGGACACCTGGGGCCAGTCGGCTTTCGCATGCCGGAAGAGGGCGATCCTGCGGGGTTCTGCGACGCTCATGGGTCCCAGCTTCGCATGAAACAGGCCACGTGGCGCAGGGAGTTGACATGCGGATTCGCCGCCCGAGGGGGCTCCTGGTCAGCGCGCGAGGACCTGCTGGACGCGCTCGAAGAGGTGGGCGACGGCCGGGCCGTCACTCGCCGCGTGCGCGTCCGCCGGGTTGAGTATCAGCAGCAGCAGTGTGATGAAGGCGAGCGCGGGCAGGGCGAGGGCCCACCAGGGCAGCCGGATGTCGACGCCGCCCGAGGTCGCCGGGTGGGGCCGGGAGTGGGTGCGGGCCGGCATGATCGCCTCCGGGGGTCTCCGAGTGGGCCGGTGACCGCCTCGCGCGGCCACCTCTCGAAGCTACGGAATCCGGTGCCGCCAACCCATCCGGAGTTCCACCCAGTTGACCCTGACCCTTTCCCCCTAGGGGATGGTGGGGACAGCCCCAGCATCCGCCGCGAGGGTGGCCGTCACGGGGACGCGAGGGTCGCGATGACGGCGATGATCACGAAGATGGCGAAGAACGAGCCGAAGACGATCAGCATCTTCTTCTGGCCGTTCTGCGGGTTCGGCTCGAGCACAGGCTGCATGCGCACAGTCTCGCACCCTTGCCCCGCTTCCGTGCCCGCGGGGGTCAGCGCCCGGCCGTGTCGGCCGCCGCCGTACCGGCCGCCTCGTCCTCCACCGTGCGGTCGCGGCCGGCCATGAAGCCCACCGCCATCTGGGGCAGCATCAGGCCCGCCATCAGGGCGATCGGCAGGCCCCAGCCGCCGCTGTGCTGGTAGAGCACGCCGACCAGGAGCGGGCCGGGGATGGAGATCAGATAGCCGGTGCTCTGCGCGAAGGCGGACAGCTGGGCCACGCCCGGGCCGCTGCGGGCCCGCATGCCGACCATGGTGAGCGCCAGCGGGAAGGCACAGTTGGCGACGCCGAGCAGCACCGCCCAGGCCCAGGATCCGGCGGCCGGGGCGAAGTACAGGCCGGCGTACCCGGCGAGCCCGCACACGCCCAGTACCAGCACGATCGGGCCCTGATGGGGCAGCCGGGCGGCGACGCGCGGGATGACGAAGGCCAGCGGCACGCCCATCACCATGGTGACGGCGAGCAGCAGGCCCGCGGTGCCCGCCGGGACGCCGGCGTCCCGGAAGATCTGGGCCATCCAGCCCATGGTGATGTAGGCGGCGGTGGCCTGGAGGCCGAAGAAGACGGCGAGCGCCCAGGCGGTGCGGCTGCGGGCCATCCGCAGCGGGGGCTGGTCCTGCCGGGCAGCGGGCGAGGGTCCCGGCTCCTCGGCGGGAGCGGTGCCGCGCTCCCGCACCAGCGGCAGCCAGGGCAGGACGGCCGCGGCGGCGACGGCCGCCCAGACGGCGAGTCCGGACTTCCAGTTGCCGCCCATGGCGTCGGTCAGCGGCACGGTCACCGCGGCGGCGAGCGAGGTGCCGAGGGCGAGGGCCATCGAGTAGAGGCCGGTCATGGAGCCGACCCGGTCGGGGAACCAGCGCTTGACGATGACCGGCATCAGCACGTTGCTGACGGCGATGCCCATCAGGGCGAGCGCGCTGGCGGCCAGGAAGCCGCCGGTGCTCCCGACGTACGGGCGTATCAGCAGGCCCGCGGTGATGGCGGCCATGCCGGCGCACACCACGGCGCCCGGTCCGAAGCGGCGGGCCAGGCGGGGCGCGGTCACGCCGAAGACTGCGAAGCACAGCGGGGGCACGGAGGTGAGCAGCCCGGCCACGCTGCCGCTCATGCCGAGCCCGCCGCGGACCTCCTCCAGGAGGGCGCCGAGGCTCGTGATGGCGGGGCGGAGGTTGAGCGCGGACAGCACGATGCCGACGATCACCAGACGGATCATCCACGGGCGCGCCGGCGCCGCGCCGGGTTTCCTCTCGTCTGTGCTCGCCGCGGCTCCCGTACCGCGTCCGGTCGGTGTCATCGCCGTACGGGTGTCCACTGTCCGCATTTCCTCACCAGCCATGAGACCCATCATAGAATCATGGGATGATTGACTGTCCATCCCCGGGGCGTCCGCGCCCGGGTCCCTCGTGCGAAGGTGTGCCATGCCCCTGAGCCACCCGCGCCGATCGGCGCTGTCCGAGCAGGTCATCGCCGCGCTCCGCAACCAGATCACCTCCGGCGAGTGGCCGGTGGGCGCACGCATTCCGACCGAGCCGGAACTGGTCGAGCAGCTCGGGGTCGCCCGCAACACGGTCCGCGAGGCCGTCCGCGCACTCGCCCACAACGGTCTGCTGGACATCCGGCAGGGCTCGGGCACCTATGTCGTGGCGACGAGCGAGCTGGCCGGCGTGATGCACCGCCGGTTCGCCGGCGCGGACCCGCGGCACATCGCCGAACTGCGCTCGACGCTGGAGTCCGCCGCCGCCAAGCTCGCCGCCGAGCGGCGCACCGAGAAGGACCTCAAGCAGCTGGACGCGCTGCTGGCGCGGCGCGAGGAGGCCTGGGAGACGGGCGAGGCGGAGGCCTTCGTGACGGCCGACGCCACGTTCCACCTCGCCGTGGTGGCCGCTTCCCACAACGACGTCATGACGGCGATGTACGCGGACCTCGGCGAGGTGATGCGGGACTGGCTGCGCGCGGACGTCGGTGCGGAGCTGACACCGGAGACGTACATGGACCACACACGGCTCATGGACGCGATCCGCACGGGTGACGCCGAGGCGGCGGAGGAAGAGGCCGCGGGCTATCCGTTCCAGTGCCGTCCGGGCAGGATCAGCCCACCTTCTGGTGGCTGATCCACGCCGAGCCGACCTCCTTCCAGCACCGTCCGGAGAGCCGTACGGTCATGGCGGGCGGGGTGTCCGCCGGAGCGCTGTCGACGTCGATGTCCCACCAGCGGGCGCACTCGATGTGCAGCCGGACGCGGTCGGTGTCGGCATAGGGGTTGTGGCAGTAGGCGATCACGTGGGAGCCGTGCACGGCCGTACGGCAGGCGGCGCCGAACAGGTCCGGCGCGGGCGGCTTCCCGTCGCCCGCGCGCGCGTGGGGCATCGCTTCGTACGGCAGGGACAGCACGAGGGCCAGGGCCACGGTCAGCGGGGCCAGACTGCGGGACAGGCGCACAAAGGGACCTCCTCGGCCGCGCTGCGGAGGGACACGCCGGATGAACGCGTAATCAGCGTGCGCCGCCCGGTCGGCGGGGCGCCCGGCCGGTGGCCCGAACGGGTGACGGGCCCGGCACGGGCGAGGCCCGCACCCCGGGCGGGGTGCGGGCCTCTTCGCTCACGGGCCTCGTCGGTCCGCGCCGGCCGCGAAGCGGCCGTGGTGGTCAGGCACCGATGGCGTGCAGACCGCCGTCGACGTGGACGATCTCGCCGGTGGTCTTCGGGAACCAGTCGCTGAGCAGGGCGACGACACCGCGGCCGGCCGGCTCGGGGTCCTTCAGGTCCCACTCCAGCGGGGAGCGGCTGTCCCACACGGAGGCCAGCTCGCTGAAGCCCGGGATGGACTTGGCGGCCATGGAGCCGATCGGGCCCGCCGAGACGAGGTTGCAGCGGATGTTCTGCTTGCCCAGGTCGCGCGCCATGTAACGGCTGGTGGCCTCCAGGGCGGCCTTGGCCGGGCCCATCCAGTCGTACTGCGGCCACGCGAACTGCGCGTCGAAGGTGAGGCCGACGACCGAGCCGCCGTTCTGCATCAGCGGCAGGCAGGCCATCGTCAGCGACTTCAGCGAGTACGCCGAGACGTGCATGGCGGTGGCCACCGACTCGAACGGCGTGTTCAGGAAGTTGCCGCCGAGCGCGTCCTGCGGCGCGAAGCCGATGGAGTGCACGACGCCGTCGAGGCCGCCCAGCTCCTCGCCGACCACGTCGGCCAGCCGGCCGAGGTGCTCGTCGTTGGTGACGTCCAGCTCGATGACCTTGGTCGGCTTCGGCAGCTTCCTGGCGATGCGCTCGGTCAGCGTGGGCCGCGGGAACGCGGTGAGGATGATCTCGGCACCCTGCTCCTGCGCGAGCTTGGCGGTGTGGAAGGCGATGGAGGACTCCATCAGCACCCCGGTGATCAGGACGCGCTTGCCCTCGAGGATTCCGCTCATGTTGATCAGTGACCCATTCCCAGTCCGCCGTCAACGGGGATGACGGCTCCAGTGATGTACGAGGCGTCGTCCGAGGCGAGGAACCGCACCGTCGCGGCGATCTCCTCCGGCTGCGCGTAACGGCCCAGCGGCACCTGCGACACGATGTTCGCGCGCTGCTCGTCGCTGAGCACCTTGGTCATGTCGGTGTCGACGAAGCCGGGCGCGACGACGTTGAAGGTGAGGTTGCGCGAACCCAGCTCACGGGCGAGGGAGCGCGCGAAGCCGATCAGGGCGGCCTTGGAGGCGGCGTAGTTCGCCTGCCCCGCCGAGCCCAGCAGTCCGACCACGGAGGAGATCAGGACGACGCGGCCCTTCTTGGCGCGCAGCATGCCGCGGTTGGCACGCTTGACGACGCGGAAGGTACCGGTGAGGTTGGTGTCGATGACCGAGGTGAAGTCCTCCTCGGACATGCGCAACAGGAGCTGGTCCCTGGTGACGCCGGCGTTGGCGACGAGGACCTCGACCGGACCGTGCTGGTCCTCGATCTCCTTGTAGGCCTGCTCCACCTGCTCCGGGTCCGTTATGTCGCACTTGACGGCGAGGAAACCGGCCGGCGGCTCACCCGAGCGGTACGTGATCGCGACCTTGTCCCCGGCGTCGGCGAATGCCCGGGCGATGGCGAGGCCGATGCCCCGGTTGCCTCCGGTGACGAGAACCGAGCGGCTCAACGGATCACCCTTTCGATAGCGGTCTGCAGATGTCCGACAACCCGCCCGAACACCTGGATGACAGGCGGCTTCCTCGAAAACCTATCGGTACCGCCGTGCCCGTGGGCAATCGGGCACCGACAGTGGCGCGGGACAGTCCCTGTCGGATCCCTACAGAATGTGCCGGTCCGGAAGCGAAAGGGTGTGGTCCCCCGGGCCGCCCGCGCGACATGATCGGATCCGACAGGCCACGACAGCAGGGAGACCTCGGTGCCTCATTCCATCGACGAAGCCTTCACGGCGCTGCCGCTCAGGGCCCTGGCCGACGCCGCGCTCGCCCGCGCGCGTGCGCTCGGGGCCGAGCACGCGGACTTCCGGTTCGAGCGGGTGCGCAGCGCCTCCTGGCGGCTGCGGGACGCCAAGCCTGCGGGGTCGTCGGACACCACCGACCTCGGGTACGCGGTCCGGGTCGTGCACGGCGGTACGTGGGGGTTCGCGTCCGGGGTGGACCTGACCATGGACGCGGCCGCCAGGGTGGCCGCGCAGGCGGTCGCCATGGCCAAGCTCTCCGCGCAGGTGATCAAGGCGGCGGGCTCGCAGGAGCGGGTGGAGCTCGCCGACGAGCCGGTGCACGCGGACCGGACGTGGGTCTCCTCGTACGACATCGACCCGTTCTCGGTGCCCGCCGAGGAGAAGGCGGGGCTGCTGGCGGAGTGGAGCGCGCGGCTGCTGGCGGCGAACGGCGTCAACCACGTGGACGCCTCGCTGCTCACCGTGCACGAGAACAAGTTCTACGCCGACACGGCCGGCACGGTGACCACCCAGCAGCGGGTCCGGCTGCACCCGCAGCTCACGGCCGTGTCGGTCGACGAGTCGAGCGGGGAGTTCGACTCCATGCGGACCATCGCGCCGCCCGTGGGGCGTGGCTGGGAGTACCTGACCGGCACCGGCTGGGACTGGGACGCGGAGCTTGAGCAGATCCCGGGGCTGCTCGCCGAGAAGATGCGGGCGCCGAGCGTGGAGCCCGGCCTGTACGACCTGGTCGTCGACCCGTCCAACCTGTGGCTGACCATCCACGAGTCCATCGGGCACGCGACGGAGCTGGACCGGGCGCTGGGCTACGAGGCCGCCTACGCCGGCACCTCCTTCGCCACCTTCGACCAGCTCGGCAAGCTGGCGTACGGCTCGGAGCTGATGAACGTCACCGGCGACCGCACCGCCGAGCACGGGCTCGCGACCGTCGGGTACGACGACGAGGGCGTCGAGGCGCAGTCCTGGGACCTGGTGAAGGACGGCACGCTGGTGGGCTACCAGCTGGACCGCAGGATCGCCCGGCTGACCGGTTTCGAGCGGTCCAACGGGTGCGCGTTCGCCGACTCCCCCGGGCATGTGCCGGTGCAGCGCATGGCCAACGTGTCGCTGCGGCCGGACCCCGCGGGGCTGTCCACCGAGGGCCTGATCGGAGGCGTGGACCGGGGCATCTACGTGGTCGGCGACCGGTCCTGGTCGATCGACATGCAGCGGTACAACTTCCAGTTCACCGGGCAGCGCTTCTTCCGGATCGAGAACGGGCGGATCACCGGGCAGCTGAAGGACGTCGCCTACCAGGCGACGACCACCGACTTCTGGGGGTCGATGGCGGCGGTGGGCGGTCCGGGGACCTATGTGCTCGGCGGCGCCTTCAACTGCGGCAAGGCCCAGCCGGGCCAGGTCGCCGCCGTGTCCCACGGCTGCCCCTCGGCCCTCTTCCGGGGCGTCAACATCCTCAACACCACGCAGGAGGCCGGTCGATGAGCGCCCGTTCCAACAAGCCGCACGAGGTCGTCGAGCAGGCCCTCGCGCTGTCCCGGGCCGACGGCTGCGTCGTCATCGCGGACGAGCACTCCACCGCCAACCTGCGCTGGGCGGGCAACGCGCTCACCACGAACGGTGTGACGCGGGGCCGTACGCTCACGGTGATCGCGACCGTGGACGGCGCGGAGGGCACGGCCTCCGGCGTCGTCTCGCGCTCGGCCGTCACGGCCGAGGAGCTGGAGCCGCTGGTGCGCGCCGCCGAGCGGGCGGCGCGCGGGGCCGGGCCCGCCGAGGACGCGCAGCCCCTGGTCACGGACGTGCCGCAGGCGCCGGACTTCGCGGACGCGCCCGCCGAGACCTCCTCCGCGGTGTTCGCCGACTTCGCCCCGGCGCTCGGCGAGGCCTTCGCACGCGCGCGGGCCGGCGGCCGGGAACTGTACGGCTTCGCCAACCACGAGCTGGTGTCGACGTACGTGGGGACGTCCACGGGCCTGCGGCTGCGGCACGACCAGCCGACCGGCACCCTGGAGCTGAACGCCAAGTCGCCCGACCGCACGCGATCGGCCTGGGCCGGCCGCTCCACCCGTGACTTCAAGGACGTCGACCCGGGCGCCCTCGACGCCGAGCTGGCCGTGCGCCTGGGCTGGGCCGAGCGGCGCGTGGAGCTGCCCGCGGGCCGCTACGAGACGCTGCTGCCGCCGACCGCGGTCGCCGACCTGCTGATCTACCAGCTGTGGTCGGCCTCGGGCCGGGACGCGGCCGAGGGACGCACGGTGTTCTCCCGGCCGGGCGGCGGCACCCGGATCGGCGAGAAGCTCTCCGAGCTGCCCCTGAACCTGCGCAGCGACCCGAACGAGCCGGGCCTGGAGTGCGCGCCCTTCGTGGTCGCCCACTCCTCCGGCGGCGACCAGTCGGTGTTCGACAACGGCCTGCCGACGCGCGCCACCGACTGGATCGGCGAGGGCGGGCTCAGGCACCTGACGACGACCCGGCACAGCGCCGCCCTGACCGGGCTGCCGGTCGCGCCGGCGCCGGGGAACCTGATCCTGGACGGCGGGAACGACCGCTCCCTGGAGGAGATGGTCGCGGACACCGGGCGCGGGCTGCTGCTGACCTGCCTGTGGTACATCCGCGAGGTGGACCCGGCGACGCTGCTGCTCACGGGCCTGACCCGGGACGGCGTCTACCTCGTGGAGAACGGCGAGGTGACCGGCCAGGTGAACAACTTCCGGTTCAACGAGTCGCCGGTGGAGCTGCTGCGGCGGGCCACCGAGGCGGGCCGCACCGAGCGGACGCTGCCGCGCGAGTGGAGCGACTGGTTCACCCGGGCCGCGATGCCGGCGCTGCGGGTCCCCGATTTCAACATGAGTTCTGTCAGTCAGGGCGTATAACCTCGTAGTCGGCTGTCACCCGACTGCCCCATGATCACCTAGGAGACACGAGAACCGTGACGGACATCGTCGACGAACTGAAGTGGCGGGGGCTGATCGCCCTCTCCACGGACGAGGACGCACTGCGCAAGGCGTTCGCGGACGGTCCCGTCACGTTCTATTGCGGCTTCGACCCGACCGCGCCCAGTCTGCACCTCGGCAACCTGGTGCAGATCCTGACGATGCGCCGCATCCAGCAGGCGGGTCACCGCCCGCTGGGCCTGGTCGGGGGGGCCACCGGTCTGATCGGTGACCCGAAGCCCACCGCGGAGCGCACGCTGAACGCGCCGGAGACCGTCGCCCAGTGGGTGGAGCGGCTGCGCGCGCAGATCGAGCCGCTGCTGGACTTCGAGGGCCCGAACGCCGCGGTGATGGTCAACAACCTGGACTGGACCCAGGGCCTGTCGGCCATCGAGTTCCTGCGGGACATCGGCAAGCACTTCAGGGTCAACAAGATGATCGCCAAGGAGGCCGTCTCCCGGCGGCTCAACTCCGACGCGGGCATCAGCTACACCGAGTTCAGCTACCAGATCCTGCAGGGCATGGACTTCCTGGAGCTGTACCGGCGCTACGGCTGCACCCTGCAGACCGGCGGCAGCGACCAGTGGGGCAACCTCACCTCCGGCACCGACCTGATCCACCGGACCGAGCCGGACGCCGTGGTGCACGCGCTCGGCACCCCGCTGATCACCAAGGCGGACGGCACCAAGTTCGGCAAGACCGAGTCGGGCACGGTGTGGCTCGACCCCGAGATGACCACGCCGTACGCGTTCTACCAGTTCTGGGTCAACGCCGACGACCGGGACGTCTCGAAGTTCCTGCGCATCTTCAGCTTCCGCTCGCGCGAGGAGATCGAGGAGCTGGAGCGGCAGACCGAGGAGCGTCCGCAGGCCCGGGCCGCGCAGCGCGCGCTCGCCGAGGAGCTGACGACGCTGGTGCACGGCGCCGAGCAGACGGCCGCGGTGATCGCCGCGTCCAAGGCGCTGTTCGGCCAGGGTGAGCTGGCGGAGTTGGACGAGCGGACGCTGGCTTCCGCGCTGTCCGAGCTGCCGCACGTCCGGGTGGCCGAGCCTGGTCAGGTGGTGGATCTGTTCGCCGAGGTCGGACTGGTCGCCAGCAAGTCCGCGGCGCGGCGGACCGTGAAGGAGGGCGGGGCCTACGTGAACAACGTCAAGGTCGCCGCCGAGGACGCCGTCGTGGGGCGGGAGGAGCTGCTGCACGGTCGCTGGCTGGTGCTGCGGCGCGGCAAGCGGAACCTGGCCGCGGTCGAGGTCACGGGCGCATGACACCGTAGGGGCGTGGGGGTCCGCGGGGTACGGCGTTCGCCGCTCCTTCGCGCGCGACCCCCGCGCCCCGCTTGGGTCGGGGCGCCGCCTGCTCAGGCCTGCTGCTGTTTGCGCTTGCCCAGGGTCGCCATGTAGAGGGCGTCGACCACGGCCACGATGATGATCGCCGCCACGATCTGGAAGATGTGCCGGCTCCAGTCGATGCCCCGGGTCGTCTCGACGCCGAGGGCACGGGCGACGGCGTTGCCCGCGATGGCGCCGAGCATGCCGCAGATGGTGGTCAGCCAGAGCGGGCTGTGCTGCTTGCCCGGGATGACCGCCTTGGCGATGAGGCCCAGCACGAATCCCACGATGATCGCCCACAACCAGCCCATGGCTGCCTCCTCGTACGGATCGACGTGAGCATCACGGTCAGTGTGGGTCGGTCCGCCGTACGGCGCATGTCGGGTTCCCGCGTGCGCGCCGGGGCGGCCGCGTCGTCGCTGGCAGGGGGCGACCCGGTCTCGTCGGCGGCGCGGCCGCGGCGTAACGTGGAGTTGTTCCGGCGGTGGTTCCCCGCCGCGCCGGACGAGGTGCGGACCGGGGGAAGAGTCCGATGCGGGCGGATGGTGGAAAGTGATGCGGAAACAGCACGACGGCAACGTCCAGGTGTTCCGGATCACGGGAGCCCGGACGGGACTCGCCGAGGACGTGCGCGGCCGGCAGCGGCGGTACGTGATCTCGATGACGATCCGCACCATGGCCGTGATCCTCGCGGCCACGCTGTGGAACGTCGAGCGGTACGTGGCGATCGTGGCCCTGGTGGCCGGTGCGGTCCTGCCCTACATCGCCGTGGTGATCGCGAACGCGGGCCGTGAGAGGCCGCCCTCTCTTCCCTCGACGTTCGTCACCGTGCCCATGCGCCCGATGATCACGTCGCGCCGGGCGGAGGACGAACAGGCGGAGGCCGACGACGTGCCGACGAATCCGGCGGCCGGTGTGCACGGTGAGCGGCCCGACCCCGGGTGACCACGTCGGACGTGGCGGAAGCGGAACGCGACCCCCCGTCAAGCTCAAGAAAAGCTCAGATCAATCGTGCAGTTCCGCTGCCGGTCGGCGGGTGACCCGTGACATACTGCGTACGCGCTCCGCATCCCCCGTCGGAGCGACGGACCGACGCCGGGCAGCTCCCCCCGTGGCTGCTCGGCGTCGCCTTGTTCTGCACCCTTTTTCGTGGGAAGAACCCGAGACGAACCCGTGAGTGACGAGAACCCGATCTGCTCCGCCAAGGGCTGCCGCGCCGACGCCGTGTGGGTGCTGGCGTGGAACAACCCGAAGATCCACACGCCGGAGCGGCGCAAGACGTGGCTTGCGTGCGAGGAACATCGTGAGCATCTGTCGCAGTTCCTCGGGGTGCGGGGATTCCTGAAGGACGTCGTGTCGCTCGCGCAGTGGCAGTCGGCCGAGGAGGCAGGCGACTCCTAGCCGCCGCCTCCCGGCCTGGGCGCTCTAGCCGCCGATCGCCGACATGGGGCGGTCCGGCTGCACGAACGACGGGTCGTCCAGTCCCGCGCCCGCCTTCTTGCCCCACATCGCCTGGCGCCAGATGCCGGCGATCTCCTCGTCCGGGGCGCCGGAGCGCAGGGCGGCGCGCAGGTCGGTCTCCTCGGTGGCGAACAGACAGGTGCGTATCTGCCCGTCGGCGGTCAGGCGGGTGCGGTCGCAGGCCGCGCAGAACGGGCGGGTGACCGAGGCGATCACGCCGACCCGGTGCGGGCCGCCGTCCACCAGCCAGCGCTCCGCCGGCGCCGAGCCGCGGGCCGCGGCGCCCTCGGGGGTGAGGTCGAAGCGGGTGCGCAGGGAGGCGAGGATGTCCCCGGCGGTGACCATGCCCTCGCGCTTCCAGCCGTGCTGGGCGTCCAGCGGCATCTGCTCGATGAACCGCAGTTCGTAGTCGTGCTCCACGGCCCAGGCGAGCAGGTCGGGGGCCTCGTCCTCGTTCAGCCCCGGCATCAGGACCGTGTTGACCTTGACCGGGGTGAGGGCCGCCTCGCGGGCGGCCTCCAGGCCTTCGATGACGTCCTTGTGCCGGTCGCGGCGGGTGAGGGTCTTGAAGACGTCCGGGCGGAGGGTGTCGAGGGAGACGTTGACCCGGTCCAGACCGGCCGCCTTCAGGGCGGTCGCGGTGCGCCTGAGGCCGATGCCGTTGGTGGTGAGGGACATCTGGGGGCGTGGGGCGAGCGCGGCGACGCGCTCGACGATGCCCACCAGGCCGGGGCGCAGCAGCGGCTCGCCCCCGGTGAAACGGACCTCCTCGATGCCGAGCATCCGGACCGCTATGTCGATGAGGCGGACGATCTCGTCGTCCGTGAGCAGGTCGGGCTTGCCCAGCCACTGCAGGCCCTCCTCGGGCATGCAGTACGTGCAGCGCAGGTTGCACCGGTCGGTCAGCGAGACCCTCAGGTCGGTGGCCACTCGGCCGTAGGTGTCGATGAGCACGTGGGCCCCCTCCCTCGTTGCCGGAGCATTCGTCTTCCGTTACCTGCGAGCCTACGTGACACGGCTGACAACGACAGCGACCCGATCCGACGAGGTACGACGCGGCCGTGTCGTAGGACCGTACAGTCCCGGCCGACACGGCCTTCGTACGAACGTGTCAGTGCGCTCCGGTGCCGGTCAGGGACCGCACCTCCAGTTCGGCGTACTTGCCGGCGTCCGGGACCTCCTTCGACAACAGGGTGCCCACGACGCCGAGCAGGAAGCCGACCGGGATGGAGATGATCCCGGGGTTCTCCAGCGGGAACCAGTGGAAGTCGGCCTCCGGGAACATCGAGGCCGGGCTGCCGGACACCACCGGCGAGAACAGCACCAGGCCGACCGCGGTGACCAGGCCGCCGTAGATCGACCACAGGGCACCCGTGGTGGTGAACCGCTTCCAGAAGAGGCTGTAGAGGATGGTGGGCAGGTTGGCGGAGGCGGCGACGGCGAAGGCGAGGGCGACCAGGCCGGCCACGTTCAGGTCGCGCGCGAGGGCGCCGAGGACGATGGAGACGGCGCCGATGCCGACGGTCGCCCAGCGGGCCGCGCCGATCTCCTGTTTCTCGGTGGCCTGCCCCTTCCTGATGACGTTGGCGTAGATGTCGTGGGCGAAGGAGGAGGACGAGGCGAGGGTGAGGCCGGCGACGACGGCGAGGATGGTCGCGAAGGCGACCGCGGAGATCGTGGCGAGCAGGACGGCGCCCCAGTCGGAGCCCACTCCGCCGAGGTGCAGGGCGAGGAGCGGGGCTGCGGTGTTGCCCGCCTTGTTGGAGGCGATGATCTCCGCGGGTTTGATCAGCGCGGCCGCGCCGAAGCCGAGGGCGAGGGTCATCAGGTAGAAGGTGCCGATCAGGCCGATCGCCCAGATGACCGACTTACGGGCCGCCTTCGCGGTCGGCACGGTGTAGAAGCGGATGAGGATGTGCGGCAGTCCCGCCGTGCCGAGGACCAGGGCGATGCCGAGCGAGACGAAGTCCAGCTTGGTGGTCCCGGTGGCGCCGTACTTCAGTCCGGGCTCCAGGAACGCCGCGCCCTTGCCGCTGTTGTCGGCGGCCTTGCCGAGCAGGTCCGAGACGTTGAAGTGGAACTTCAGGAGGACCAGGAAGGTCAGCAGCAGGGCGCCGATGATCAGCAGCACCGCCTTGACCATCTGGACCCAGGTGGTGCCCTTCATGCCGCCGATGGTGACGTACACGATCATCAGGACGCCGACCAGGGCGACGATGCCGATCTTGCCGCCGTCGCTGGTGATGCCGAGCAGGAGCGACACCAGCACGCCCGCGCCGGCCATCTGGGCGAGCAGGTAGAAGATCGACACGACGATGGTGGAGGTGCCCGCGGCGGTGCGGACGGGCCGCTGGCGCATCCGGTAGGCGAGCACGTCGCCCATGGTGTAGCGGCCGGAGTTGCGCAGCGGCTCGGCGACCAGGAGCAGGGCCACCAGCCAGGCGACCAGGAAGCCGATGGAGTACAGGAAGCCGTCGTAGCCGAAGAGGGCGATGGCGCCGGCGATGCCGAGGAAGGACGCGGCAGACATGTAGTCGCCGGAGACGGCGAGGCCGTTCTGGAAGCCGGTGAACTGGCGGCCGCCGGCGTAGAAGTCGGCGGCGTCCTTGGTCTGGCGGCCGGCCCAGACCGTGATGACGAGGGTCGCGGCGACGAAGACCGCGAACAGGGTGACGATCAGGGTCCGGTGCTGGCTCGCCTCGCCGGCGGCCAGCAGGGTGTGCGCCGCGGGGCTCATGCTCCGCCCTCCGTCCGGGACTTGATGGCCTCGGCCCGGGGGTCGAGCCTGGTGGCGGCATGCCGGGCGTACCACCAGGCGATGAGGAAGGTGGTCAGGAACTGGGCGAGACCGAGGACCAGGGCCACGTTGACGTTGCCCGCCACCTTGGTGCCCATGAAGCCGCCCGCGTAGTTGGAGAGCAGCACGTAGAGCAGGTACCAGGCGATGAAGGCGACGGTCAGCGGGAAGGCGAACGAGCGGTGGGCACGGCGCAGTTCACCGAACTCCGCGCTCTGCTGCACTTCTGTGAACTCCTCGGTGGAGGGAAGCGGGACCCCCGGTGTCGCGGGGGGCGGTGTCTCGGTGGCCACGGAGTCTCCTCGCGTTTGCGGATGCCATTACGACCGGGGGCTCGATGGTGCTAGCGCTCCCTGCCGAGGTCCACGGCGCCACGCGAGGACCGGTTCAAGTCCTATGAGTTTCTTTCGCAAGCGGTCTTGGCGAGTCATTGCCAAGTCATTGCCGATCGCTGAGCCGGGGGGATAGCTTCTGCCTGCACCACCCGCCATGTACCTGCCCGAGCACCGATCCGTGTCTCGGGCGGTTCTGTATCCGGATGATGTGGAGAACCCATGGCTCATCTGCGTTCCAGACGCCGGCTCGCGCTCGCGGTGCCGGTCGTGCTGTCCCTGACCGCCTCGCTCGGTTTCCTGCCCTCCGCGGCCTCCGCGGCGCCCGCCGGGGCCACGGCCGTGCGGGCGGTGGCCGGTCCGGAGTTCGCGTACGTGGTCAACACCAGGACGGACCACCGCACGATCGAGTCGGTACGGCGGGAGGTCGTCCGCAACGGCGGTACTCTCGTGGCCGGTTACGACCGGATCGGCGTGCTCGTCGTCCATTCCGCCGACCCCGGCTTCGCCCGCAGGATGCGCGCGGTGCGCGGGGTGGAGTCGGCGGGCGCCACGCGTACCGCTCCACTGAGCGCGGCGGGCACCACGGACGAGGGCGCCGTACAGGTGCTGTCGAAGGCGGAGGCCGCGCGGCTCGCCCGGGACGCGGCGCCCGGCGAGGAGCCGCTGGAGGCGGACCAGTGGGATCTGCGGGCGATCGGCGCCGACCAGGCCGCACGGATCGACCCCGGCAGCAGGAGCGTGACCGTCGGGGTGATCGACACCGGCGTGGACGACACCCATCCCGACATCGCCCCGAACTTCTCGGCCTCCCAGTCGGCGAACTGCGTGAGCGGCAGGGCGGACACGACGTACGGCGCGTGGCGGCCGGTGGACGCCGACCACTACCACGGCACCCATGTGGCCGGTGAGATAGCCGCGGCCCGCAACGGCACGGGGGTGGCGGGGGTCGCGCCGGGCGTGCGGGTCGCGAGCATCACGGTGGCCCAGCCGGACGCGAACTCGCTGTTCTACCCGGAGAGCGTGGTCTGCGCCTTCGTGTTCGCCGCCGACCACGGCATCCAGATCACCAACAACAGCTACTACGTTGATCCCTGGCTGTACAACTGCATGGACGACCCCGATCAACGTGCCATCGTTGACGCGGTCAACAGGGCACAGGCGTACGCACAGCGCAAGGGCACGCTCAACGTGGCCTCGGCGGGCAACTCCAACGACGATCTGGACGCGCACGCGCTCGTGGACGCCTCCAGCCCGGACGACTCCACGCCCGGGACCCGGACGGTCGACCCGCACGAGTGCTTCGACGTGCCGACCCAGCTGCCGGGCGTGGTCACCGTCAGCGCGGTGGGCGTGAAGGGCGCCAAGTCGTACTACTCCAGCTACGGCAGGGGCGTGATCGACGTGGCGGGGCCGGGCGGCGACAAGTACCAGATCCCCGACACCCCGTCGCACAACGGCCGCATCCTGTCGACCCTGCCGAACGGCCAGTACGGCTTCCTGCAGGGCACCTCGATGGCCGCCCCGCACGTGGCCGCGGTGGCCGCGCTGCTGAAGTCGGCCCACCCGCACGCCACTCCGGCCCAGTTGCAGGCCCTGCTGAAGGCCGAGGCGGACAACCCGGGCTGTCCCGGGGCACCCTACGACGGCGACGGCGACGGGGTAGTGGACGCGACCTGCGTCGGCGGCAAGCGCGTCAACGGCTTCTACGGCTTTGGCGTCGTGAACGCGCTGCGCGCCGTCAAGTAGCGGGCCCGGGTGGGCGGTCCGCGTCCCGGCCGCCCACCCGTACGACATGATCCGGCCGACCCTCGCACAGGGGTGCGAGCCGCGGCCGTAGGACGTCCGGAAGGAGGCGCGGCTCCACTAGCCACATATTGATTCAATCAATAATGCATAGTGCTGTCATGACAGACATCGCGTTCGCATGGACCGCACTGGGCGGCGACCCCGCCCTCGTCTCCCGGGTCACGACGGTCGAGCGGCCCGGCGCGCTCGGCGCGCGCCTTCCCGTCCTCTCGCTGGCGCGCGCGTGCGTCGGTGCGTGCGCGCTGGCCGCCGCCGAGCTGGGGGCGCGCCGGGCCGGTCTCGCCGGGGTGCCGGGGGTCCGGGTCGACGACGGCGCCGTCGCGGCCGCCTTCCACAGCGAGCGCCTCCTCCGGGTCGACGGACGGGCGCCGGTCTCCTTCGCGCCGCTGTCCCGGTTCTGGCGGACGGCCGACGGATGGGTGCGCACCCACGCCAACTACCCGCACCACCGGGCGCGGTTGCTCGGCGCACTGGGTCTTCCCGAGGAGGCCCGTGCCGAGGACGTGGCGGGCCGGCTCGCCGGGCGCTCCGCGCTCGGCGTGGAGGAGACGGTCAACGGCGCGGGCGGTCTCGCGGTGGCCCTGCGCACCCCGAAGGAGTGGCAGGCGACCGAGCAGGCCGTACAGGTGGCCGCCCGGCCCCTGGTGGAGCGCGAGCGACCCACCGAGGCCCCCGCGCGCGTGCTCCCGCCGCTCGACCCCGCCGCCGCTCCCCTGCTGCCCGCCGCCGGGCTGCGCGTCCTGGACCTGACCCGGGTGCTGGCGGGCCCGGTCGCCACCCGCACCCTGGCCCTGCTGGGCGCGGACGTCCTGCGCGTGGACGCGCCCTGGCTGCCCGAGCTCTCCGACCAGCACGCGGACACGGGCTTCGGCAAGCGGTCCACGACCCTCGACCTGCGCGCCGCCCGTGACACCTTCGAGGAACTGCTCGCCTCGGCGGACGTGGTGGTCACCGGCTACCGCCCCGGCGCGCTCGACCGGTTCGGGCTCTCCCCGCGGGCGCTGGCCGAACGGCGCCCCGGGCTGGTCGTGGCGCAGGTGTCGGCGTGGGGCGCGTACGGGCCGTGGGGCGGGCGGCGCGGTTTCGACAGCCTGGTGCAGGTCGCGACCGGCATCGCGGCGACCGAGGGCTCGGCGCGGGAGCCCGGCGCGCTGCCCGCGCAGGCCCTGGACCACGGCACCGGCTATCTGCTGGCGGCAGCCGTGCTGCGGACGCTGACCGAGCAGTCGTACGACGGCGGGAGCAGGATCGTCCGGCTGGCGCTGACCCGCACCGCGCACTGGCTGACGGACGGGATCCGGCCCGTGCCGGCCACCGGTGCGCCGCACGACGCCCGGGCCGCCGCCGCGCCCTACGACGGCCCGGACGCCTGGCTCGCCGAGGCGGACGGCCCGCTCGGCCGGGTGCGGCACGCCCTGCCACCGGTGTCCTTCACGGGCGGCCCGGCCGACTGGGCGCGGCCCCCGGTGCCCTGGGGATCGGACGCCGCCCGCTGGGAGTGAGGGCGCGGGCGGCCGCGGGCGTACGGCGAGTGTTCCCGGTCGCCGCGGGGCTCACGGCCCCGACGCCGCCGATCCGCCGGGCCCGGCCGCCACCGGCCGCTGCCCGCGGTCAGTGGTCGTTGGTGACGAGCACCTTGAGGGCCGTGCGCTCGTCCATGGCCTTGTAGCCGGCGGGGACGCCCTCGACGTCGACGGTCATGTCGAACACCGGCGAAGGGTCGATCGTGCCGTCGAGGACGTCGGGCAGCAGGTCCGGGATGTAGGCGCGGACCGGGGCGACGCCACCGCGCAGGGCGATGTTCCGGTCGAACATGACGCCGAGGTCGAGGCCGGTGCCGCTGCCGTGGGGCACGCCCACGAAGCCGATGGCGCCGCCGTCGCGCGTGACGTTGACGGCCGTCCGCATGGACTGCTCGGTGCCGACGGCCTCCACGACCGCGTGCGCGCCCTGACCGCGGGTGAGTTCGCGCACGGCCTCCACGGCCGCGTCCCCGCGCTCGGCCACCACGTCGGTGGCGCCGAAGCGGCGCGCGATGTCGGTGCGGACCTCGTGGCGGCCCAGGGCGATGATCCGCTCGGCGCCGAGCCGCTTGGCGGCGAGGACGGCGCACAGGCCGACCGCGCCGTCGCCGACCACGGCGACCGTGGCGCCGGGGCGGGCGCCCGCGCCGAGGGCGGCGTGGTGGCCGGTGCCCAGCACGTCGGAGAGGGTCAGCAGGGCGGACAGCAGGTGCTCGTCGGAGGCCGCCTCCTTGGGCAGCTGGACGAGGGTGCCGTCGGCGAACGGCACCCGCACGGCCTCGCCCTGGCCGCCGTCGTAGCCGACCGAGCCCCAGAAGCCGCCGTGCTCGCAGGACGTCGTCAGGCCCTCGCGGCAGTAGTCGCAGACGCCGTCGGACCACATGAAGGGTGCGACGACCAGGTCACCGCGCCGGACGGTGCCCACCTGGGAGCCGGTCTCCTCCACGATGCCGAGGAACTCGTGCCCGATGCGCTGGCCCGGCTGCCGGGCCGCCTCGCCGCGGTAGGCCCACAGGTCGCTGCCGCAGATGCAGGCGCGCAGCACCCGCACCACGGCGTCGGTGGGCAGCTGCACCACGGGCTCGGGGACGTCCTCCACGCGCATGTCGTAGGGGGCGTGGATGGTGGTCGCGCGCATGTCGAGGGTCCTTCTCGTGCGGGATCGTGCGGTGCGCTCGGGGGGTGGTCGAGCGCACCTCACGGTACGCCGTCGCCGCGGGGCGCCGCGCGGCCAGGGGCGGCGAACCGGGCGGCCGACCTGGGCGGGGGCACTCCCGGTGCGCCCGCCGGGGCCCGCGGGGCCGCCCCCCACCCTGCCCCCGTGGCGGCTCAGACCCCGGCCGCGCCCAGCAGGCTGCCCGCCGCGTAGGTGACGCCCATGGCGAGCGCCCCGCCGACCACGTTGCGCAGCACCGCCCGTTTCGCGTCGGCGGCGCCGAGCCGGGCGCTGCTCCAGCCGGTGAGGACGAGCGCGGCGAGGACGCAGACCACGGTGACCAGGAGCCGCAGCCCGGCCGGGGGCAGGACGATGGCCAGCAGCGGCAGCAGCGCGCCCGCGGTGAAGGCCAGGAAGCTCGCCCAGGCCGCGTGCCAGGGGTTGGTCAGCTCGTCCGGGTCGATGCCCAGCTCGACGCGCGCGTGGGCCCGCAGCGCGTCCCGCTCGGTGAGCTGCTCGGCGGCCTCCCGGGCCACCTCCCGGGACAGGCCGCGGTCCTGCAGCAGCTCGGTCAGCTCCCGCAGCTCGGCCTCCGGCTGCTCGCGCAGTTCCCGTTTCTCCATCGCCAGCGCGGCCAGCTCGGAGTCGCGCTGGGTGGAGACGGAGACGTACTCGCCGGCCGCCATGGACATCGAACCGGCGAGCAGCCCGGCCAGTCCCGCGGTGAGCAGGGCGGCCCGGCTCTGCGTCGCGCCGGCCACGCCGACGACGAGGCCCGCGGTGGAGACGATGCCGTCGTTCGCGCCGAGCACGGCGGCCCGCAGCCAGTTCAGCCGCGAGCCGAGCGCGCCCCCGTGATTCTCGTCGTGGGTCGGTTCCGTCACAGCAGGGAGGATCGCACCCCCGGCGGCGCCCGTGCCGTACCGACGCTCTCCGGAGGGCACCTGCCGGGACCCGTCACCACACGCGCAGCGACGCCCCCCGTGCGAACGCCGGGCTGGTCGCGTCCGCCGGGGGTTCCCCCAGCGGCTCCGCGATCTCCGCGACCGTGGGGCCCGCCTTCGCCGCGACGGCGTCCAGGAGACCGAGGTCGAAGCCGTAGACGCGGGCCGCGTTGCCGCCGACCATGGCCGCGACCTCCGCGCGCGGCACGCCCGCGTAGGCATGGCGCAGGGCTTCGCGGGTGTACGGGAACGTGCCCTCGTCGTGCGGGAAGTCGCTGCCCCACATGATCTTGTCGACGCCGATGCGGTCGCGCAGGGGGACCTCGTGGGGGCGCATGAAGCTGGCGCCGACGAAGCAGTTGTCACGCCACACCTCGGACGGCGGCGCGCCCATGCCCTCGGCGAGCCCGGCGCCGAACCTGGACTCCGCCGTGTCCGCCCGGGAGGCCGCCGCGACGAGGCGTCCGTGGTAGTAGTCCAGCATGCCGAGCACCCCGGGGACCCAGCCGGAGCCCTGCTCGGTCAGGACCAGCCTGAGGTCCGGGTGGCGGCGGAACGCGCCGCCGAAGACCAGGTGCCACAGGGCGCGGTGGGAGAACCAGGTGGTCTCCACCATGAAGACCGCGCGGGCGGCCGGTTCCTCGCCGAGCGGCGGGGAGGCCGAGCCCGCGTGGTGGTTGACGGGGAGGCCCAGTTCCGCGCAGGCGGCCCAGATCGGGTCGTACGTCCGCGAGTACAGCTCGGGCAGACCGGAGCCGGGCGGGGTGCCGGGGAGCATCAGACCGCCCTTGAGTCCCGCGGCGGCGGCCCACCGGATCTCCTTGACGGCCTCCTCCACGTCGCCCAGCAGGATCTGGAAGACGCCCGCACGACGGCCGGGCGCGTCCGCGCAGAAGTCCGCCAGCCAGCGGTTGTGCGCGCGCAGCCCGGCCCAGCGCCGGGCGAAGTCCTCGGCGCCGGGCGGCGGGGCCATGAGCGAGCTGGACGGGAAGAACGGCGGGATGGTGTTCGGGAAGACCACCTCCGCGACGATGCCGTCGGCCTCCAGTTCCGCCAGGCGCCGCCCGGAGTTCCAGTTCCGGTCGGCGGAGTCGGCGAGCAGGTCCTCGTAGGGGTTGACGTAGGTGGCCGCCCAGACGTCGAAGTCGTCGTGGTGGCGCTTGTCCAGGTACGGCCTGTAGTCGAGCAGGTCGGCGCCCGCGTGGCAGTCGGCGGAGATCACCGTGTAGCGGTCGTCGCTCACCGGGTCACCCCCAGGTCCGGGAAGTCGTGGCCGGTCAGCCAGTGCCGGCCCGTCTCGCGCGAGCGGGACCAGGACGCCTCCACGGCCGCCTGGTCGGCGCTCTGGCCGAGGTCGGCGGGGGTCGGGCCGATCCGGCGGGCCAGCGGGGCCAGCCGGTCCGTGTCGAAGCCGAAGGCCTCGGCCGCGGCGAGCCCGAGCATCCGGCGGGTCTCGGCGACGGGGATGTCGTGGAAGGTACGGCGCAGCCACGCGCGCGTGTCGGGCCAGGTGCCCTCGGGGTGCGGGAAGTCGCTGCCCCACAGGATGTTGTCGACGCCGATCTCGTAGCGCTGGGCCAGTTCGCGCCGCTTGGTGTTGGTGGCGCAGACGAACACCTGCCGGTCCAGGTACTCGTGCGGCGGGCGCTTCAGCTCCGCGAACGGCGAGAGCTTCTTGCCGCCGTGCGCGCCGAGGTAGAGGCGGTCCATGAACCACAGCAGGTTCGGCAGCCACCAGCAGCCCGACTCGGCGACGCCGAACCGCAGGCCCGGGTGCCGTTCGAAGACGCCGGACCAGAGCAGGAACCACAGCGGCCGGGCCGGCCACCAGGTGACCTCGGAGACGTAGATGCCGAGGTGCTCGCCGTACTCGTGGCGGGGGGCGGCGCCGGAGTGGGTGAGCACCGGCATCGCGCACTCGGCCGCGGCGGCCCACACCGGGTCGTAACGGCGGTCGTGGTACGGCTCCTTGTCGGCCCACATCGAGGGGATCATCAGGGCGCCGAGGCCGGACTCCCGGGCCCGGCGGATCTCGGCGACGGCCTCCTCCGCCGGGGCGGTGACGGGCAGCAGGGCCACCCCGCAGTGCCGTTCGGGGTGTTCGGAGACGAAGTCGGCGAGCCAGCGGTTGTGCGCCCGGGCGCCGGCCATGCCGAGTTCCGGGTCCTGGTCGCCGGTCAGGCCGAGCCCGACGCCGAAGGGCGCGGCGGTACGGCTGTCGACGGCGTCGGCGTCCGGGAAGACGACCTCGGCGGCCACGCCGTCACCGTCCAGCTCCTTCAGCCGCTGCGCGGTCTCCCAACCGCCGCGCAGACCCTCTTCGTTGTCGTGGAACCACTTGTCGGCGAAGGCCTCGTTGCGGATGCCGAGCCGGGTCATCTCCTCGCGGCGCCGGTCGCGGCCCGCGAGGAACTCGTCGAACTCCCGGTGGAAGCGGGGCTCCAGGTAGGGCCGGTAGCGCTCGGTGGGCAGCCCGGCGTGGCAGTCGGAGGAGATGATCAGGTACGGGTCCTGGTCGGTCACGGGGACCCCCCTTCAGTCCAGGACGAAGCTCTCGAGGTACGACGGGTTCGCGCGGTCCAGCATCGACCGGGCCCGCGCGCGGATCTGCGCGTCGCTGTGCTCGCTCTCGGGCAGCAGCCAGAAGCGGTCCGCGCGGATGCCGGCCAGGGCGAGGCCGGCGACCTCCTCGACGGGTGTGAACCGGACCTCACGGCCGGCCGCGTGCATGGCGGCCTCCCACTGGTCGAGGCTGCGGTACGGGGTTCTGCGCGGGCGTTCCTTGGCGTAGCGGGCGGGGCGGTTGCGGTACGACTCCCACAGGCCGGTGCGCAGCATGTGCGGCCCCGGGAAGAGCACCGAGGCGCCCACGCGCGCGTGTTCGGCCTTCAGATGGGCGTAGAGGGACTCGGTCATGGTGACGACGGCCGCCTTGGTGACCGCGTACACGGAGGCGGTGGGCAGGGGCGCGATGCCGCCGTCGCCGGAGGACGTGTTGACCACATGACCGGGTCGACCCGACTTGATCATTCTGGGCACGAACGCCTGGATGCCGTGGAAGACGCCCCACACGTTGACGGCGAAGGCCCACTTCCAGTCGTTGGGCTCGTGCTCCCACATCCGGCCCTCGGCGCCCGAGCCGACGCCCGCGTTGTTGCACAGCACATGCACGGTGCCGTAGGTGTCGTACGCGGACTCCGCCAGTTCCAGGACCTGTTCGCGCACGCCGACGTCGGTCACGCGCGCGTGCACGTCGGCGCCCTCGGCGCGCAGGTCCGCCGCGGCCCTGTCCAGGGCGGCCGGCTCGACGTCGGCGAGGACCACCTTCAGGCCCTCGGCCGCGAACCGCCGGGCCAGCGCGAGGCCGATCCCGCTCGCCGCTCCGGTGACGACGGCGACCTGTCCGGCTTCGAGGTCCATCAGCGGCTCCCCTCGGGCGGCGCGTCGAGGACGTGCAGGGGGTCGTCGTAACGCTGGTGGACGTAGGGCAGCAGGGCCTGCGCGTCGACCCGTTCGACGACCCGGCCGCTCTGGTCGCTGGTCTTCTCGCCGACGGTGATCCCCCGCAGGCGCAGCACCGGCAGGTCGGCCACGGGGTCGTACGGCGACTCGCGCAGGACGACGTCCCCGGTGATCCGTTCCAGCCGGCGGACCTTCTCGTTGCGGACGCAGTGCACGAGCACGGGGTCGGTGTCGAAGCCGGAACCGTCCACGGCGGGGAGGAACTTGAAGTAGAAGTCCGTCCGGCGGGCGGGCTCCGGCAGCGGCAGGTCGCCGGCGACGGTGCCGCTCACCTCCACGAACGTGACGCCCTGCCGTGCCATCAAGGCGCGTACGGCGGATCCGTCGCGCCCGACGGCCACCTCACCGAGCTTCTTGGGCTCCCCGAAGACCTCGCGGCCGCCGGTGAGGGCGCGCTCGTGGGTCATCGGCATGACCAGCGGGTACCAGCCCTCGACCGTGCCGTGGGCGGCGGCGACCGCGAACGAGCCCGCGCCCAGCGGGTATCCGGGCAGGTCGACCTTGCTGATGTTCACCCGGACGAGCGGGCTGCCGGCGGGTTTGAGGGGTGGTGGCAGTACCGCCGCGACCGCGTCCGGATCGGTCTCCCAGACGGCCACCACCCCGGTGGACCAGATGTCGGGAAGCCGCGCGCCCGCGCTGCGCGCGGCGGCGATCTCCCGCTCGGTCCGTGCTCCGTACCGTACGCGTGCGCCTGCCATGCGCCGCACCGCCCTTCTTCTGACGGACCGTCATCTGTAACACAGTTACAGCAGACCTCGTGAGGGGTAAAGGCCCGTGTGCGTACGGGAGTTGGAGGGATCATGCCGAGCGGGGCGAGAAGCGCGCTGAGCCGGGAGGCCGTGCTGGACGCCGCCGCGGGGCTGGTGCGGCAGCACGGCCCGGACGCCCTGACCATGCGCAAACTGGCCGCCGAGCTGGGCACCGCCGTGACGTCGATCTACTGGCACGTCGGCGGGCGGGAGGCGCTGCTGGACGCGCTCGTGGAGCGGACCGTGGCCGGCCTCGGTGAGATCCGCCCGGCCGGGCGCACGCCCGAGCAGCGCGTGGTCTGCGTGGCCCGCGCGCTGCGCCGGCAGCTGCGCGACCATCCGCACCTGGTGGCCCTCGTGCACGAGCGGGGCCTGACCGAGCGGATGTTCCTGCCCGCCCAGCAGGCCCTGGTGCGCGAGGCGCACGCGGCCGGGCTGCGCGGCGCGCGGGCCGCCGAGTTCGTCCGGGCGGTGCAGTTCCAGGTCGTCGGGCACGTGCTGGTCGAGCGCAACCGTGAGCGGGCGCCCGCGCAGCACCCCGGCGAGGAGGTGCTGTGGAGCGCCGGGGCCGCGGGGGACGACCCCGCGCTGGCCCGTGCGCTGGCCCGCCCGGTGGACCCGGAACGGCTGTTCCTGACGGCCGTTCGGGCCCTGGTGCGGTCGCTGCTGGCGCCGCGCCGGGGGTGACGGAGGGGGCGTCCGCGGCGGGCGCGGGCCCGGCGGGCGCCGCGGGTCGCCCGGCGCCGGGCCCCTCACGGTGTGGCACGCGGCCGCGCGGCGACGAGGCGCTCGTCGTACGGCGCGCACCCCGGCCCCGGCACGGCCGACGAGCTGTGGCACCACCGACGCCGCGGCGGGGAGGCGGACACCGGGTTCGCCTGCCGGGTGCGGGCCCCGACGGAGCCGGACCGGCGGGAGCCGGTCCGGGGCGCGGCGGACGCCGGCACCCTCGCGGGCGAAGCGGCCGCGAAGAAGCGGGTGTTGCCGGCCCTGGTGCACGGCGGGGTGGCCCCGGACCGCGCGACCGGTGAGCCGCACCGGCTGCCGCCGGGGCCTGCCGTCGGCTGCGGTCTGGCGCAGCCGACCACCGGGGACCTGGTCGCGGCGCTCGGCTGACGCCCGCCGGGACGGCCCGAACCGTCCGTCCCGGACGCCACCTTCCGGGTAGCACGTGTGTGCGTCGGCCGAGCGCACGGCCGGGGCGGGGCCGTGCGGCCGGCACCGGGGGGGCGGCGGTGTCGGTCGCGGCCCGTATCCTCAATGACCATGCTCGAAGACCGTGCGACCGCAGTGTCCTCCCCCACCCAGTGGCCGGCCGCGTATCCGAAGGGATACGCGGTCGTTGACGTGGAGACCACCGGCCTTGCCCGGAACGACCGGATCATCTCCGCGGCCGTCTACCGGCTGGACGCGCGCGGCGAGGTCGAGGACCACTGGTACACGCTGGTCAACCCCGAGCGCGATCCGGGACCCGTGTGGATACACGGCCTGACGAGCGAGGTGCTCGAAGGGGCGCCGCTGTTCGCGGACATCGCCGAGGAGTTCGCCGCCCGCCTGGACGGCCGGGTGCTCGTCGCACACAACGCCGTCTTCGACTGGCAGATGATCGCGCGTGAGTACGCGCGCGCGGAGCGCGAGGCGCCGGTGCGGCAGCGGCTGTGCACCATCGCGCTGTCGAAGGAGCTGGAGCTGCCGCTGCCCAACCACAAGCTGGAGTCGCTGGCGGCGCACTTCGGGGTGGTGCAGCAGCGGGCGCACCACGCGCTGGACGACGCGCGGGTGCTGGCGGAGGCGTTCCGGCCCAGCCTGCGGGCCGCGGCGGCGGGCGGCGTACGGCTGCCGCTGCTGGAGTGCCGCCCGCTGACGGAGTGGTCGGACCGGCCGGTGCCCCGGCAGTCCTCCGGCGGCTACGGCGGTTACCGTCCCGGCACTTGGCGCCCCTCCCGCAAAAGGCCTGCCTGCCCCCATCCCAACCCAGGTCGCTACGAAGACGGCAAACGCCTCAAACAGGGCATGCGGGTGGCCTTCTCCGGCGACACCTCGACCGAGCGGGAGCTGCTGGAGGACCGCGCGACCGAGGCCGGGCTGCACGTGGCGTCCGGCATCTCCCGGCTGACCAGTCTGCTGGTGACCAACGACCCCGACTCGGGCACCTCCAAGACCGTCAAGGCGCGGCAGTTCGGCACCCCGGTGGTGGACGAGGCCGCGTTCGGGCAGCTGCTCAGGGATGTCGAACCCGCGGACGGATGATCGTACGAACGGGTGATTGGCCCACGACTCACCCGGCGTCCGCTCGCCCGCCCGTCGGTGACGGCTCACCCTGTGGCGCATGGCGACATGCGAAGTTTGCGGCAATGACTACGGAATGACCTTCGAGGTCCACGCACAGGGCTCGGTGCACGTCTTCGACTGCTTCTCCTGTGCCATCCACCGCATGGCCCCGATCTGCGAGCACTGCCGGGTGCAGATCATCGGGCAGGGCGTGGAGGTGGAGGGCCACTGGTACTGCGGAGCGCACTGCGCACGCGCGGAAGGGAGGACGGGGGTCGTCGACCGGGTGTGACCCGGTACCCGCCCGATTGCACCCCGCGGCCCGGATGTACCGTCGTGGGGTGCACCGCTACCGCTTCCTGATGTCCCGCCAGTGGGTGATCCTCACGATCGTCTCGATCGCGCTGATCCCGACGATGATAAGGCTGGGTTTCTGGCAGCAGCACCGGTACCAGGAGCGCACCGCCCGCAACGACCTGGTCTCCGCCGCGCTGCACGCCAGGACCGTCCCGGTCGAGCAGCTGTCGTCCCCGGGACACGCCGTGACCCGCACGGAGAAGTACCGCACGGTCACCGCGACCGGCACCTTCGACACCGCGCGCGAGGAAGTGGTCCGGCGCCGGACCAACGACGACGACGAGGTCGGCTTCCACGTGCTCACCCCGTTCGTCCTCGACGACGGCAAGGTGCTGCTGGTCAACCGCGGCTGGATCCCGGCCAACGGCGCGCAGACCGCCTTCCCGAAGATCCCCGCCCCGCCGGCCGGCCGGACCACCGTCACCGGGCGGCTGATGGCCGACGAGACGACCGCGGCGAGCGGCATCAAGAACGTCAAGGGCCTCCCCGACCGGCAGATCATGCTGATCAACAGCGCCGAGGAGGCGCACCGGCTAGGCGCGCGGGTGCTCGGCGGCTACGTCGAGCAGACGGCGCCGGCGCCCAGGGGCGGCTCCCCGGAGCAGATCTCCGACCCCGGCAGCGAGGACGCCCCGCTGAACTACGCGTACATGATCCAGTGGTGGCTGTTCGCCGCGGGCGTCCCGGTCGGCTGGTGGTTCCTGGTCCGGCGCGAGATCCGCGAACGCGAGGAGGCCGCCGCCAAGGCCGCGCAGCAGGAGAGCGAACCGGCCACCGTGTGAGCCCGTTCCGGGCCCCGCGGTGGCCTCGCCCCTCGGCGCACCCCTGATTGGCCCCTCGGCGCCCAGGGAAACCGCATCCCGTGAACGCGCGCATTGAGGACTACGCCCTCGTCGGTGACGAGCAGACCGCGGCCCTGGTCGGCAGGGACGGCTCGATCGACTGGCTGTGCCTGCCCCGCTTCGACTCCGCCGCGTGCTTCGCCAGGATCCTCGGCGACGAGGACCACGGCCACTGGCGCATCGCCCCCGACGGCGCCGACCGCTGCACCCGGCGCGCCTACCGGCCCGACACCCTCGTCCTGGACACCGAGTGGGAGACCGCCGACGGCGCGGTGCGCGTCACCGACCTGATGCCGCAGCGCGAGCGCGCACCCGACGTCGTACGGATCGTGGAGGGCGTCCGCGGTCGGGTCACCGTCCGCAGCACCCTGCGCCTCCGCTTCGACTACGGCTCGGTCATGCCCTGGATGCGCCGCTCCGACGGCCACCGGGTGGCCGTCGCGGGCCCCGACTCCGTGTGGCTGCGCGCCGAGCCGGCGGTGCGCACCTGGGGCGAGGGCTACTGCACCCGCTCCGAGTTCACCGTCGGCGCGGGCGACCGGGTCGCGTTCGTGCTCACCTGGCACCCCTCGCACGACTCCAAGGTGATGGAGTGGGTGGCCGCCGACCGCGCCGTGCGGACGCTGGAGCGGCATCGGGAACCCGACGGCGACCCGGAGGGCTGGCGGGCCCTGCGGGACGAGGTCCACCGGGAGGCGTGCGAGAAGGGCTACGACTCCGGGCGCAACACCTTCACCCAGTACTACGGTTCCCGCGAGCTCGACGCCGCCCTGCTGCTCATCCCGCGGGTCGGCTTCCTGCCCCCGGACGACCCGCGGGTCGTGGGCACGGTCGACGCGATCCGCGACGACCTCGGCCGCGGCGGCTTCCTGCGCCGGTACGACGCCGAGGCCCCCGGCGGCCCGGGCGTCGACGCACTGCATCTGACCGGCCGGACGAAGGAGGCACGGGAGCTGTTCGACCGGCTGGTGGGCGTGGCCAACGACGTGGGCCTGCTCGCCGAGGAGTACGACCCCCGACGCCGGCCGCCGGCTCGGCAACCTCCCCCAGGCCTTCAGCCATCTCGGCCTGGTGAACACCGCCCTCACGCTGTTCGGAGACGACCAGGCAGGATAGGAACCATGGATCTTGGACTGAAGGACCGGGTGTACATCGTCACCGGGGCCACGCGCGGGCTGGGCAACGCCGCCGCGCGCGAGCTCGTCGCCGACGGCGCGAAGGTGGTGATCACCGGCCGGGACGAGAAGCGGGTCGCCGACGCCGCCGGCGAACTGGGCCCGAACGCGGTGGGCGTGGCCGTCGACAACGCCGACGCGGAAGCCCCCGAGCGGCTGATCGCGGCCGCCCGCGAGCACTTCGGCGCCTTCCACGGGGTGCTGGTGAGCGTGGGCGGCCCGCCGCCCGGGTTCCTCGCCGACAACACCGACGAGCAGTGGCGCGGCGCGTTCGAGTCGGTGTTCCTCGGCGCGGTGCGCCTCGCCCGCGCGGCGGCGGCCGAGCTGGAGGAGGGCGGCGTCATCGGGTTCGTGCTGTCCGGCTCGGTGCACGAGCCGATCCCGGCGCTGACCATCTCCAACGGGCTGCGGCCGGGGCTCGCCGGGTTCGCGAAGTCCCTCGCGGACGAGCTGGGACCGCGGGGCATCCGCGTGGTGGGCCTGCTGCCGGCGCGCATCGACACGGACCGCGTGCGCGAACTGGACGGGCTGTCGGCGGATCCCGAGGCCACCCGCGCCGCCAACGTGTCCCGGATCCCGCTGCGGCGGTACGGGGCGCCGCAGGAGTTCGGGAAGGTCTCGGCGTTCCTGCTGTCCCCGGCCGCCTCCTATCTGACCGGGGTCATGCTGCCCGTGGACGGCGGGATGAGGCACGGCTTCTGAGCCGGTCAGGTCACCCGTTCCGCACGGTGCCGCACCGCTCTCAGCCGTACCTCCGCCGGGAGTGAGGCCAGCCCGGCCGACTCACGCGCGTGGGCCAGCGCCCGGCCGGTGAAGTCGCCGAGGGCCTCCGCCGGGTCCACCTCCGGCTCCAGCTCCAGCGCGGCCCGTGCGGTGGGGCGCGTACGACGGCCCCGCAGCCGGACCCGGGCGTGGGCCACGCCCCGCTGCGCGGCCGCGTCCTCGGTGAGGGCGCTCTCCAGGGCGCTGCCCCGCAGGGAGGCGCCCTCGCCGTCGCCGGTGTCGACGAGGACCTCGCCGAGCCGGTGCCGGCGCAGGATCGCCGTCAGCCACCACAGGGCGAGCAGGAAGATCACGGAGAGGGCGGCGATGACCGCCGGCCACCACCAGCCGGCCCCCCTCCAGTGGGTGCGCTCGGCCCGGGTGAGCAGCACGTCGTGCGGGCCGGCCTGGATCCACCAGGAGGGCGGCCGCACACCGTGGCCGACGGCCAGCACCGCCCCGCCGAGCACCAGCAGGATCAGGCCCACCAGGCCCAGCAGCACGCGGTTGACGCCGCCTTTGCGCATCCTCCCTCACCCCTTCCGTCCGGGCCGGGTCACGCGCAGGGAGAGCCTGGGCGGCCGGGTCAGGCCGAGGCCCTTCACCGCCTCGGTGAGCGTGCCGAGCAGGTCGGCGCGCACGTCCTCCAGTTCGCGGAAGTGCGAGACGGCACGGACCCGGGCCTTCCTCCTGCGCATCCGCACCCGTACCGCCCGTACGCCGGACAGCTCCATGGCCCGGTCGCGCAGCACCTGCGCCGCCGCGTCCCGCCGGAGCGCGGCGCGGACCTCGGGGTGCGGGCGTCGCATCGGCAGCAGGGCTCGCAGGCCGGGGGTGAGGGCGAGGGCGATCAGCCACAGGCCGAGAGCGGCGGCGACGGCCGCGCCTGCCACCACATAGGTGTCGTCCAGCGGCCGCGCGGCCAACTCGCGGGCCAGCACCCGGCGCCACCGCATCGCGGGGTGGTGGGTGCGCACCGAGACGACGTCGTAGAGCAGCAGGCCCGCGCCCGCCGCGATCAGCACGGCGACGATGCCCGCGGGGACGCGGCGCGGCGACCAGAAGCGGCCGCTGCCGCCGGGGGCGGGCGCGTCGGGCCCCGCGGACTTGTCGAGGGTGGTGGTGCCCGGTTCCTCGCCCATCACGCCCTCCCCGGTGCGGCCGGACGGTGCAGCCGCTCGATGCGGACGTCGACCTCGGACACCCTCATGTCCACCAACCCGCCCACCCGTTCGATGACTTGGCGGCGCACGGCGGCGCAGCGGGCGCCGATGTCGCAGGGGTAGTCGAGTTCGACGTCCACGCGGACGCGGGCCGCGTCATGGCGGACCACGACCGTGGCGTGCGGGGCGGCGGCGTTCGCGGGCCGCGGGGCGAGTGCCTCACGGGCCGCCTGGGAGGCGATCTTCGCCACGACCCGGTCGGCGATCCGGGTGGCGCCGCGTTCGCCCGGCGGCACGGGGGCCGGCGGGCGGCTCAGCGTGCCGGTCTCGGCGGTCACCCGGTCACCCCCGCCGGTCGCGCCGGCCGTCACGGGTGTGGAAGAGGTCCCCGAGATCCAGGTCACCCTCGGCGAAGCGGCCGACGACGAACCCGACGGCCCCGAGCGCCGCCACCAGCAGGAAGGCGGCGAAACCGCCGAAGTACCCGGCGAAGCCCAGCCCCATTCCGGCGATCAAGCCGATCATGGCCATGCTCATGCAGCGCTCCTCAGCTCGTCAGCGTGCGGGGTCGGCGGTCACTGGATCCGGGGCTCCGGTTCCTCTTCCTCTTCCTCGGGCAGCTTGACGTCGCTGACCGCGATGTTGACCTCGACGACCTCGAGTCCGGTCATCCGCTCCACGGAGCCGATCACGTTCTCCCGCACCGCGTGGGCGACCTCGCCGATCGAGAAGCCGTACTCCACGACGATCTCCAGGTCGAGCGCGGTCTGGACCTCGCCCACCTCCGCCTTCACGCCACGGGTCACGGATCTGGTGCCGCCGGGCACCCGGTCGCGCACGGCGCCGAAGGTGCGGGCCAAGCCGCTGCCCATGGCCCACACGCCGACCACCTCGCGGGCGGCGAGGCCCGCGATCTTCTCCACCACTCCGTCGGCGATGGTCGTCCGTCCCCGGGTCGCCGGATCGCCGCCGCCGCGTTTGACGGTCCTGCGTGTCGTCGCCTGCGGCTCGGGTTCGCCTTCGGGAGTCGTCGTCATGTGGGTCATCGCCGTACGTCCCTTTCGGTCGTCTTCCTCCGACCACCGTAAGCAAGGTTGCCCGTCTGCGCGCCGGGGATACGGCAGGCTGGAGGAATGACGGCGGACGCGTGGACACAGGTCGTACGGCATCAGGTGGGACTCGGCAGGCTGCTGCCGCTCGGCGGGCCGCGTGACGGGGCGTGGATCACGGAGGCGGCGGCCAGGGCGGTGCTGGCGCGTGCCGCGGCGGACGAGATGCCCGGGGTGCGGCTGGGCGGGCTGCGGATCGCGCTCGCCGATGCGCCGGAGGCGTACGAGCCGGTGGTGCCGGCTCCGCCGAGCGCGCTGCCGCCGGGCTCCCTCCGGGTGACGGCGGACTTCGCGGCGGGGCCGGCCGAGCCGCTCCCGGAGGCGGCCTCCCGGCTCCGGCTGGTGCTGGCGACGGCCGCGACGGGGCTGCTCGGCCTGGAGGTGACGGAGGTGGACCTCCGGGTCACGGAGCTGCTGGAGGAGGGCGGCCGGGAACCGGCGGCGGTGCGCCCGCCGTTGCCGCAGGCCGCGCGCGAGGCCACGGACCCGGACGAGGCCGCTGCGGCCGCGGCGGCCCTGGCCGTCCCGGGGGTCACCCGGCTGACGGGCTCACTGGGCGGACTGGGCCGGGCGGTGCGCATCGAGGGGCGCACGGAGGACGCCGCCCTCCCCCACCGGCACGTCCGCGTGGAACTGGCGGCCGGCCCGGACCACCGGACCGTGGACGTGGCCCGGGGCGTGCGGGCGGCCGTGCGGGAGGCGCTGGCGGACCGGCCGACGGTGGCGGTGCTGGTGACCGCGGTCGGCTGACCCGCCGCCCGGCCGGTCAGCGGGTCATTCGCCGACGCCCGCCAGGTCCCGGAGCCGACGGGCCTGTGCGGCGCGCTCGGCGGCGCGCTGCTCGTCGTAGCTGCGGTCGGCCGCACCGCGCAGCAGCGCCTTGGTCTCCACCACGGCGTCGCGCGGCGGGGCCAGCAGCGCGGCGGCCAGGTCCCGTGCCGCGTCGTCCAGTTGGCCGGCGGGCACGGCGATGCTGGCGAGCCCGCTCGCCACCGCCTCGTCGGCCTCCACGAACCGCCCGGTCACGCAGATCTCCAGCGCGCGGGCGTAGCCCACCAGCCCGACCAGCGGGTGTGTGCCGGTCAGGTCGGGGACGATGCCGAGGCTGGTCTCGCGCATGGCGAACTGCACGTCGTCCGCGACGACCCGCAGGTCGCACGCGAGCGCGAGCTGGAATCCGGCACCGATGGCGTGCCCCTGGACGGCGGCGATGGAGACGATGTCGTTCCGCCGCCACCAGGTGAACGCCTCCTGGAATTCCGCGATGGTCGCGTCGAGCCCGGCGTCGTCACGGCGCGCGAGATCGGTGAAGGTCGGCTCGCCCGGGATCCCCTCCGGAGTGAACATCTGCCGGTCCAGCCCGGCGGAGAAGGACTTGCCCTCGCCGCGCAGCACGACGACGCGGACGGACCCCGGCAGCAGCCGGCCGGCCTCGGTGAGCGCGCGCCACAGGGCGGGGCTCTGCGCGTTGCGCTTGGCCGGGTTGTTCAGCGTCACCGTGGCGAGCGTGTCGTCGACGGTGAGCCGTACGCCGTCCTTGTCGAGTACAGGAGCGAGGTCCTGGTCGGGCGAAGCCATGGGGCGCCTCCGATGGGTGCGGTCATCACGCATTGCCGTACGGCATGCTAAGTGACTGCACAGTAACCACCCGGTCGATCAGTCCGCCGACCGGGTGGCCACCATCGAAGCCGATGGGCCGCCCGGAGTCAGGACGATGCGGCCTTCTTGCCCCGGGTCGCTCCGCCACGCCCACGTAGCGTGACGCCCGACTCGCTGAGCATCCGGTGCACGAAGCCATACGAGCGGCCGGTCTCCTCGGCCAGCGCCCGGATGCTCGCACCGGAGTCGTACTTCTTCTTCAGGTCTGCCGCGAGCTTGTCGCGCGCGGCGCCGGTCACCCGGCTGCCCTTCTTCAGAGTCTCGGCCACCCGTGCCTCCTCATGGGAAGTGCGCTCTGGTCTCCTCATGATCACCCCTCCGGGGCGCGATGGCCACCCATTCGGCAAGGTCGGTGAGACATCGTTGTGACGACAGGAGTGGATCCCCACAAGCGGAATGCACGATTCAGCGGGGTCGTGTCCGTGGGGCCGAACGGGTGGATTCGCGAAGTGCCAGGTCAGGGACGCGAAACGGCCGACCCCTTGGGAGACAAGGGATCGGCCGCGAAATCGGTGTACGACACACCTCGATACGAGGAGATCTCACACAGATGATGGATCACGACTCGGCCGAATGATCCATACTCCGTGGATCAGGCTTTCGATCACGCCAGGGCGACGAGATCGGCGTAGTCGGAGCCCCACAGGTCCTCGACGCCGTCCGGCAGCAGGATGATCCGCTCGGGCTGGAGCGCGTCGACGGCGCCCTCGTCGTGGGTCACGAGGACGACCGCGCCCTTGTAGGTGCGCAGGGCGCCGAGGATCTCCTCGCGGCTCGCGGGGTCCAGGTTGTTGGTCGGCTCGTCGAGGAGCAGCACGTTCGCCGAGGAGACCACCAGGGTGGCCAGGGCGAGACGGGTCTTCTCACCGCCGGAGAGCACACCGGCGGGCTTGTCGACGTCGTCGCCGGAGAACAGGAACGAGCCCAGCACCTTGCGGACCTCGACCAGGTCCATGTCGGGCGCGGCCGAGCGCATGTTCTCCAGGACCGTGCGCTCGGGGTCGAGGGTCTCGTGCTCCTGGGCGTAGTAGCCGAGCTTGAGGCCGTGGCCCTCGATCACCTCGCCGGTGTCGGGCTGCTCGACGCCGCCGAGGAGCCGGAGCAGGGTGGTCTTGCCGGCGCCGTTGAGGCCGAGGATGACCACCCGGGAGCCCTTGTCGATGGCCAGGTCGACGTCGGTGAAGATCTCCAGCGAGCCGTACGACTTCGACAGTCCCTCGGCCGTCAGCGGGGTCTTGCCGCAGGGCGCGGGCTCCGGGAAGCGGAGCTTGGCGACCTTGTCGGAGACGCGTACGGCGTCCAGGCCGGCCAGCAGCTTGTCGGCGCGGCGGGCCATGTTCTGCGCGGCGACCGTCTTGGTGGCCTTGGCGCGCATCTTGTCGGCCTGCGAGTGCAGCGCGGCGGCCTTCTTCTCGGCGTTGGCGCGCTCGCGCTTGCGGCGCTTCTCGTCGGCCTCGCGCTGCTGCTGGTAGAGCTTCCAGCCCATGTTGTAGACGTCGATCTGGGAGCGGTTGGCGTCCAGGTAGAAGACCTTGTTGACGACCGTCTCGACCAGGTCGACGTCGTGGGAGATCACGATGAAGCCGCCGCGGTAGGTCTTCAGGTAGTCGCGCAGCCAGACGATCGAGTCCGCGTCGAGGTGGTTGGTCGGCTCGTCGAGCAGCAGGGTGTCGGCGTCCGAGAACAGGATGCGGGCCAGCTCGATACGGCGGCGCTGACCGCCGGAGAGCGTGTGCAGGGGCTGGCCGAGCACCCGGTCGGGCAGGTTGAGGGCGGCGGCGATGGTGGCGGCCTCGGCCTCGGCGGCGTACCCGCCCTTGGTGAGGAACTCGGTCTCCTGGCGCTCGTACTGCCTGAGCGCCTTCTCGCGGGTGGCGCCCTGGCCGTTGGCGATGCGCTGCTCGTTCTCGCGCATCTTGCGGATCAGCACGTCCAGGCCGCGGGCGGAGAGGACACGGTCGCGGGCGAGGACGTCGAGGTCGCCGGTGCGGGGGTCCTGCGGCAGGTAGCCGACCTCGCCGGAGCGGGTGATGGTGCCGCCGGCGGGGATGCCCTCGCCGGCCAGGCACTTGGTGAGGGTGGTCTTGCCTGCGCCGTTGCGGCCGACGAGGCCGATGCGGTCGCCCTTGGCGACTCGGAAGGTTGCGTTCTCGATGAGGACGCGCGCACCGGCGCGCAGCTCGATACCGGAGGCGGAGATCACGGACAGACTCCAGGGCGTACAGGGATTGGCGGGTGGGCGGCTGAGGACGTTCCCGCTGTCTAATGCGCGAGGAGAATGGCCATGCGGACAAGTCTAACGGGGCCGTGCAAGCTGTTTTTCTACGTCCGCACGTTCGGGCCGCGCACCGGAAGATCGTCACCGGGTGGACGCGCGGCCGGGGCCGTTGTCGGTGGCGGCTGCGAGACTCGGTTGCAGGCCACGGAACCGACGCGCGAAGGGGTGATCGGCATGGCAGGCACGGGTGGTGGACGGCCGAGTATCTGTCCCACGCTGCTGTACGCGGACGCGAAGGCGGCGATCAGGCAGCTCACGGAGGCCCTCGGCTTCACCGAGCTCTCGGTGTACGAGACGGAGGACGGCACGGTGATGCACGCTGAGCTGGTCCAGGGAAACGGCGCGGTGATGCTCGGCTCCAAGGGCCGCGGCGGACTGTTCGACGCGGCGATGAAGGACGCGGGTCCCGCCGGGGTGTACGTCGTGGTGGACGACGTGGACGCCCACCACCAGCGGGCCGTGGAGCACGGCGTGGAGATCCTGATGCCCCCGACGGACCAGGACTACGGCTCGCGGGACTACATGGCCCGGGACACCGAGGGCAACATCTGGAGCTTCGGGACGTACGCCCCCGAGGTCGGCGTCTGAGCCTCCCCCGCCCCGCTCATCCCCCGGTGTGCACCTGGAACGCGGCCCGGCGCACGGCCTTGGCCAGCGCCGGGTCGGGGTGGGCGGCGGCGAGGGCGACCAGGACCTGCACGGTGCGCGGGTGACCGACGGCGCGGACCTCGTCGAGCAGCTGGGGGACGGTGGGCTGCACCGCGGACTCCAGGTGCCGGACCAGCATCGGCGCCTCACCGTGATCGGCGACGGCCGCGGCGGTGTCCACCCATAGCCAGGTGGCCTCCTCGCGGGTGAGGACCTCGTGGGCGTCCTCGGGGTCGACGCCGTCGTGCTCGGCGAGCCACAGCAGGGCGTACGGCCGCAGGGCCGGCTCGTCCACGACGGAGTGCACGTCGGGCTCGGCGGGAGCGCCGACCACCCGCAGCGCCTCGAAGGCCAGGCCGCGCAGCAGGGCGTCCTCGCCCCGGGCGGCGTCGAGCAGCTCGGTGACGGCGCTGCCCACGGTGCGGGCGGCGAGCCAGGCGCGGTACTCGGCGCGGGCCGCGTTGGGGCGGAGCTGGGCGCAGCCGCGGAGCATGTCCTCGGCGGACTGCTCGATGTTGCCGGCGGGGCTCTGCGCGGCCACGCAGATCTGCTCGAGCTTGACCCAGACCGCCCAGCTGCCCAGCGGGGTGAGGGTGGCCTGGCCGTCGCCGCAGGTGAGGGCGCCGACCGAGCCGAGGGCCCCCAGCGCCCAGTCGAGGAGGGGGGCGAGGGGGGCGTCCGCGGCGGGCGCGGGGTCGGCCGCCGCGGGCTGCTCGGCGCCGGGCCCGTAGGAGATCTCGCAGCGCTCGGTGCGCAGCTCGGTGACGCGCTGCTGGAGCAGGTCCAGGAGCTGCTCGACCGGGACGGGCCCGGCGGACAGCTGGAGGAAGGAGAGCACCTGGGGCATGGCCGAGACGACCTCGGCGACGGCGGCCGGCTCGTGTCCCTCGGGCTCGGGGCGGGCGAGCGACCAGGCGTCGAAGAGGGCGACCCAGCCGCGCAGCACGGCGCTGTCGTCACGGTCCCATGCGCGCAGGCGCCAGCCGGGGCGCGCGCTGTCGCCGTGCACCTCGACGAGTCCGGCGAGGCGTGCGGTGTCCCAGTCGGCGCGGATCCGGCCGGCGCTCAGGCCGAGGTCGGCGGCGGCGCGCTCGGCGGTGGTGTCGGAGAGGGTGGCCTTGCCGTCGTCGGTGGCGTCGTCGCGGCCGGGGCCGAGGGCGGCGTCGGCCCAGCGGGCGACACGGACCGCGCCGGCCAGCCCGGTGCGGGCCATTCCGGCCAGTTCCGCCGGGGCCGGGGTGCCCTCCGGCGGCCGGGGTGCGGGGCGGCGCGGGCGCCGCTGGTTCACAGCTCTGGGGGCGGCGGCCAGGGGTCGCGGTCGGACGAGTCGGAGCCTGGAGTCGCGCGGGATACGGGACGTCACGAGTGCAGTCTTCCGGTTGACGGTCAGAAAACCCAAACGGAATGTCACGGCGGGCGACGGGGCTGGCCAACGCACCGGGTCCGACGCGCCCCGGGTGGACGGGATCCGGCCGGTCGTACAGCCTTAAACGGAATGTCCGGCACCGGGGCAGGCGGGCCTCACACCAGCGGCGTCAGGAAGCGGCGCAGGCGCTCCTCGTACTCCTTCGGGTCCGGGTTCCACATCGCCGCGTGCGGAGCGTTCCGCACGGTGTGCAGGGTCACCCGGTCGGGGCGGCGGGCGGCGAGGCGGCGGGAGTACTCGAAGGGGGCCACCTGGTCGCCGGGACCGTGGATGATCAGCGTCGGTACGGTGAGCCGGTCGGGGTCGGTGATCTCGGCGACCCGGTCGGCGTGCAGCCCGGCCCTGCCCTGTGCGGCCCGGACCGCGAGCGGCAGCAGCGGCTGCGGGGTGTGGCGGGCGTGGGCGAGGGCGCGCAGCGTGGCCTCCCAGCTGAGCACCGGCGAGTCGAGGATCAGCCCGGCGATGCGCTCGCGGACCGGGGAGTGCTCGGCGGCGCGCAGGGCCATGGTGGCGCCGGTGGACCAGCCGAGCAGCACCACGCGGCGGGCGCCGTAGCGGACGGCGTAGCGGATCGCCGCGTCCACGTCCCGCCACTCGGTCTCGCCGAGGTGGTTCAGGCCGTCCGGCGGGCGCGGGGCGCCGAGGTCGCCGCGGTAGGCGAGCGCGAGGACGGGCAGGCGGCCCCTGTGCAGCGCGCCCATGACGTTCATGGCGTGCTCGCGGGTGGTGCCGAGGCCGTGCACCGCGATCACCCAGGTGTCCCGTTGGCCGGGCAGGAACCAGGCCGGCAGGGCGCCGAGTTCGCCGGGCACGTCGACGTCGGCGTGGTCGAGGCCGAGGGCGGCGCCCGGGTTGCCGACGTACAGGTTCGGGGTGAGCCAGACGGTGTCGCCGGGGGCGAAGGTGCCGTGCGTGACCCGGTCGAGGCGGCGCACGACGGTGTCGGCGCTGTGCGGGGCCGCCTCCAGGACGGGCCCGACGACGGCGTGGGAGCCGTCGCCCGCGAGGCCGTAGGTGCCGGGGCGCAGGGAGGCCAGGTCGCGGGTGAGCGTGATCTGGCCGGCGGTCGTGCCGTGCACGGTGAGGCGGGGTTCGGTGGGCAGCGGCCGGCCCGGGGCGGCCTTCAGCGCGGCGTCGCTGGCGAGCCTGCCGGCGGCGACGGATGCCGCGCCGGCGGCCAGGACCGCGGTGAGCGCGGCGGCGGTCGCTTTGACGGTGCGCACGGGTCCAGTGTCGTGGGCGTCGCCGCGGGCGGCCAGCCGGAGGGCCGGGCCGGGCGACAGCCGCAGTGGTGCGGGCCGCTTCGGCGGCAGGGGCGCGGCACGTCGCGGGCGGGCGCCGTTGCCGCGGAACGCGGCGAGCGGGCCGGTGGTGCCGCGGAGCGCGGCGAGCGGACCCGTGGTCCCGCGGAGCGCGGGGAGGGAGCGGAAGAGGGGATTGCGCGACAAGGGGTCACCTCCGTTGGCCGTATCCCTTCAAACGTTCCCCGGCCTCGGCCAGTTGTGCCTCCGACAACAGGGACGGGCTCAGGCCCGGCACGCAGGACGCCGTCAGCCACAGCCGGCACATCCACTCCAGCTGGGCGGTGCGGTCATAGGCCTGGTCGAGGGTGGCGCCGTAGGTGACGGTGCCGTGGTTCTGCAGCAGGCAGCCGGAGCGGCCGGCGAGGGCGCGCAGCATGTTCCCGGCGAGCTCGTCGGTGCCGTAGGTGGCGTAGGGGGCGACGCGGACGGGGCCGCCGAGGGCGCCGGTCATGTAGTGGGCCGGGGGGAGTTCGGGCACGAGCGTGGAGACCGCGGTGGCGTGCACGGCGTGGGTGTGGACGACCGCGCGGGCGTCGGTGGTGCGGTAGACGGCGAGGTGCATGGGCAGTTCGCTGGTCGGCACCAGCGTGCCGAGCACCTGGCGCCCGGTGAGGTCGCACCCGGTGATGTCGTCCGGGGTGAGCCGGTCGTAGGGCACGCCCGAGGGGGTGACCAGCACCAGGTCCCCGAGGCGCGCGGAGACGTTGCCGGAGGTGCCGACGACCAGTCCGTCGGCGACGCTCCGGCGTGCCGTCGCGACCAGTGCCGCCCACAGGTGCGCCGCTTCCTCGTCCGCGTCCCGCCGCTGTTCGGTCATGCGGCGATCCTGCCAGCCGGCCCGTCGGCGGGCGGGCGTACGGGCGCTTCGGTCGTGCGAAGCCGTGCCCCCGAACGGGGGATCTCACCGCGAAACGCCAGAAATACAGTGCCGCCGCGGTGATCGGCGGGCCTTCAATGATCCCTCTTGCCCGCCGGACGACCGGGTCGTCCGCCACCCCGGGAGAGACGGCACATGGCCCGTGAACGCACCTTCCTCCGCCGCCGCGCCGGTGTGCTCGTGGCGGCCGCGGTGGGGCTCGCCCTCGCGAGCGCCACGACCGCCTCGGCCCACCCGGCCGGGCCCGCCGGGTGGGCCGACGGCCTGCCCCGCGGGCACGACGTGTCGTCCCACCAGAAGCAGGTGGACTGGCCGGCCGCGCAGGACGACGGCGCGCGGTTCGTCTACGTCAAGGCGACCGAGTCCACCGACTACCGCAACCCCTACTTCGACGCGCAGTACGACGGCGCGCGCGAGGCGGGCCTGCTCCGGGGCGCGTACCACTTCGCGCTGCCGGACAGGTCCTCCGGCGCCCGGCAGGCCGAGTTCTTCGTGCGCAACGGCGGGGACTGGCGGGCGGACGGCTGGACGCTGCCGCCGGCGCTGGACATCGAGTACAACCCGTACAACGAACAGCAGAAGTGCTACGGGCTGAGCAGGGAGCGGATGATCCGCTGGATCTGGTCGTTCAGTGACGAGATCGAGCGGGAGACCGGCCGCCGCCCGGTCATCTACACCACGGCCGAGTGGTGGAAGCTGTGCACCGGCGACAGCAGCGCCTTCGCCTCCCGCCACGCGCTGTGGATCGCGCGGCACGGCAGCTCGGATCCCGGGACGCTGCCGGGCGGCTGGCGTTACTGGACGATCTGGCAGTACGGCACCGGCGGCGGGCTGCCGGGTGACCAGAATCTCTTCAACGGCCCGGCGAGCAGCCTGCGGGCGTTCGCGCGGGGTTGGTAGCCCAAGGGGCGCCTGGACCCGCATCCGCAAGCGGAATCCCGATCGCCCGTCATGGACACCCCGATGCCCGACTCAGTTCATCTTCCGTTCACCCAGGTTGCCTACGTTCGTCCAGCCAACGACCTCGAACGATTGCCTGGGTAAATGGAAAGCTTCTCGCTGATCCTCGCGATTGTGGTGGTAACCGCACTCGCGTTTGATTTCACGAACGGTTTCCACGACACCGCGAACGCGATGGCCACCACCATCTCGACAGGCGCCCTGAAGCCCAGGATCGCGGTGACCATGTCCGCCGCCCTCAATCTGGTGGGCGCATTCCTCTCCGTGGAGGTCGCGAACACGATCTCCAAAGGTCTCGTCGACGAGACCGGCATCCGTCCCGAGGTCATCTTCGCCGCGCTCGTCGGCGCGATCCTCTGGAACCTGGTGACCTGGCTGGTGGGGCTGCCCTCCAGCTCCTCCCACGCCCTGATGGGCGGTCTGATCGGCGCCACCGTCGCCTCCGCGGGCCTCGGCGCCGTCCATGGTGACGTGCTGGTCACCAAGGTGCTGCTCCCGGCGGTCGCCGCGCCGGTGGTGGCGGGCATCGCCTCGATGCTGGCCACCCGGTTCTCCTACGGTGTCGGCGGCAAGGACGAGGGCGAGGCCACCCGCAAGGGCTACCGCGCCGGCCAGATCGCCTCCGCCGGCCTGGTCTCCCTCGCGCACGGCACCAACGACGCGCAGAAGACGATGGGCGTCATCACCCTCGCGCTGATCACGGGCGGCGCCATCGCCCCCGGTTCCAACCCTCCCACCTGGGTGATCCTCTCCGCGGGCCTGGCCATCGCGCTCGGCACCTACATCGGCGGCTGGCGCATCATCCGCACCATGGGCAAGGGCCTGACCGACCTGGAGCCGCGCCAGGGCTTCGCCGCCCAGACCAGCGCCGCGACCGCCATCCTGGCCTCCTCCCACCTCGGCTTCTCCCTCTCCACCACCCATGTCGTCTCCGGCTCGGTGATGGGCGCGGGCCTGGGCCGCAAGGGCGGTGTGGTCCGCTGGTCCACCGCGACCCGCATGGCCGTCGCCTGGGTGCTCACCCTGCCGGCCGCCGCCCTGGTCGGCGCGGGCGCCGAGACCGTCACCGGCCTGGGCGGCTGGGGCACCGCCGTCGTCGCCGTCTTCCTGGTCGCCGCGAGCGCCACCATCTGGAAGCTCTCCCGCCGCGAGGTCATCGACCACACGAACGTCAACGCCGTCGACGGGACCGCGGAGCCGGCCGGCGTGGTGACCACCGCCATCGCCGCGGTGACCCCGCCCCCCGTGGGCACGGTCGCCGAGGGCCTGACGGCCACGATCCCCTCCCCGGCCGCCGAACCGGCCACCGCCGCCCCGGCCGCTCCCCCGGCCGCCACCGTCTGACCCGGTCACTCCTCCGGTTACTAAGGAAGCATCCCCATGAAGATCGACTGGGCGGCCATCGGCTCCGTCTTCGGCGTCAGCCTCGTGGCCACCGTGGGCCTGGTGGCCCTGTTCACCCTCGGCATCAGGGGCCTGGCCCGGCGCGAACGCGCCTCGTCCCAGGGCGACTCCGCGGCCCTCGCCGTCACCGGCGCCTACGTCTGCTTCGCGGCCTGCGCGGCGGCGGTGGCGTACGGCTTCTACCTGATCGTGGTCAAGGCCTGACCGGGCATCAGGCCCGAGGCACGACCGAGCAGTCCCGAGAGGCTCCCCTCCACCTGGTGTGGCGGGGAGCCTCTTTCGTACCCGCAGGCACCGCGGTGTGGGGATCGGCACACTCTCCCCTCGCAGGTCAACGGCAAGTTGACGGCCGTTCCGGGTGCGTGGTGGACTGCCCAGGCCATCTACGGCGGCAGAAGAGGAAGCCGGTGCGAATCCGGCGCGGTCCCGCCACTGTCACCGGGGAAGAACCCCCGGGAGCCAGGAACTCTCGCCGCCGGATCTCGCCGTACCAGGGCGCGGACACCCTGAGTGAGGACACGTATCGCGATGCTCGGCTGCCCGAGGACCAGTACCAGGACCGCTTCCGCGCCCACGGCCGGCTGAGCCGATGGGTGCCGATCGCATTTACGCGTACGGCGCCGCCGCCGGCCTTCTCGGTGACCTGCTCCTCGGCGACCCCCGCCGCGGGCATCCGGTCGCCGTGTTCGGACGGGCGGCCGCCGCCGTGGAAGGCGCGCTGTGGCACGACCACCGCGGCTGGGGCGCGCTGCACACCGTCGTGTGCGCCGGCGGCGCCGTAGCCCTCGGCACGGTCGCCGCGCGCGCCGTACGCCCCTCCCCCCTCGCCGGCGTCGCGCTGACCGCCGCCGCCACCTGGGCCGTCGTCGGCGGCACCTCCCTCGCCCGGGAGGCGCGCGCCGTCGGGCGCGCCCTGGAGGCGGGGGACGTCGAGGCGGCCCGGGCCCGACTGCCCCACCTGTGCGGCCGGGATCCCCAGGCCCTGGACGCCGACGGCATCGCCCGGGCCGTGGTCGAGTCCGTCGCCGAGAACACCTCCGACGCCGTCGTGGGCGCCCTGGTGTGGGGCGCCGTGGCCGGGGTGCCCGGGCTGCTCGGGTTCCGCGCGGTCAACACCCTCGACGCGATGGTCGGTCACAGGTCCCCGCGCCACCGCCGCTACGGCTGGGCCTCGGCCCGCCTCGACGACGTCGCCGGCTGGCCGGGGGCCCGGCTGACCGCCGTACTCGCCGCGCTGGCCGGACCCGACCCGCGCGGCGCCGTACGGGCGTGGCGGGCCGACGCGGCGAAGCACCCGAGCCCCAACGCCGGGCCCGTCGAGGCCTCCTTCGCGGGCGCCCTCGGCGTACGCCTCGGCGGGACCCTCTCCTACGGCGGCCGTGTCGAACACCGCCCCGTGCTGGGCGGCGGACGGGCCGTCCGGGTCACCGACATCGACCGGGCCGTACGGCTCTCCCGCCGCGTCGGCCTGCTCGCGCTCGGCGCCACGGTCGCCGCGCGCCGACTCGTGAAGGGACGTGCGAAGTGAGCGGTGGTCTCCTCGTCGCCGGCACCACCTCCGACGCCGGCAAGAGCGTCGTGACGGCCGGGATCTGCCGGTGGCTGGTGCGCCAGGGTGTGAAGGTCGCGCCGTTCAAGGCGCAGAACATGTCCCTCAACTCCTTCGTGACCCGCGAGGGGGCGGAGATCGGGCGGGCCCAGGCCATGCAGGCCCAGGCGTGCCGGATCGAGCCGACCGCGCAGATGAACCCGGTGCTGCTCAAGCCCGGCGGTGAACAGAGCAGCCAGGTGGTGCTGCTGGGCAGACCCGTGGGCGAGCTGAGCGCGCGCGGCTACCACGGGGGGCGCCAGCAGCGGCTGCTGGGCACGGTCCTGGACTGCCTGGCCGAGTTGCGGGGCACGTATGACGCGGTGATCTGTGAGGGGGCGGGCAGCCCGGCGGAGATCAACCTGCGCCGGACCGACATCGTGAACATGGGGATCGCGCGGGGCGCGCGGTTGCCCGTCCTCGTGGTCGGGGACATCGACCGCGGGGGCGTCTTCGCGTCCTTCTTCGGCACGGTCGCCCTGCTCTCGCCCGAGGACCAGGAGCTGGTCGCCGGGTTCCTGGTGAACAAGTTCCGGGGTGACGTCTCCCTGCTGGAGCCCGGGTTGGAGATGCTGAAGGGCCTCACCGGGCGCCCGGCGTACGGCGTACTGCCGTTCCGGCACGGGCTCGGCATCGACGAGGAGGACGGGCTGCGGGTGTCGCTGCGCGGCACCGTCCGGGAGTCCACGGTCGCTCCCCCGCTCGGCGAGGACGTGCTGCGGGTCGCCGTGTGCGCGATCCCGCTGATGTCCAACTTCACCGACGTCGACGCGCTGGCCGCCGAACCGGGCGTCGTGGTGCGCTTCGTGGACCGGCCGGAGGAGCTGGCCGACGCGGACCTGGTCGTCGTTCCGGGGACCCGGGGCACGGTCCGGGCGCTGCAGTGGCTGAGGGAGCGCGGGCTCGCGGACGCCCTCGTGCGCAGGGCCGCCGAGGGGCGCCCGGTCCTCGGCGTCTGCGGCGGCTTCCAGATCCTCGGCGAGCACATCGAGGACGAGGTCGAGTCGCGCGCCGGCGCCGTCCCCGGGCTCGGCGTGCTGCCCGTGCGGGTGCGGTTCGCCCGTGAGAAGACCCTCGCCCGGCCCGTCGGCGAGGCCCTGGGCGAGCGGGTCGAGGGCTACGAGATCCACCACGGGGTGGCCACGGTCGAGGGCGGGGACACCTTCCTCGACGGATGCCGGGCCGGCCAGACCTGGGGCACCCACTGGCACGGTTCGCTGGAGTCGGACGGCTTCCGGCGGGCCTTCCTGCGCGAGGTGGCCGCCGCCGCGGGCCGCCGCTTCGTGCCGGCGCCGGACACCTCCTTCGCCGCGCTGCGCGAGGAGCAGCTCGACCGGCTCGGCGACCTGATCGAACAGCACGCGGACACGGACGCGCTGTGGCGGCTCATCGAGTCGGGCGCGCCGCAAGGACTGCCTTTCATTCCACCGGGAGCGCCCGCATGAGCACAGTGTTGTTGTTGTCGACCGCCGACACGGATCTGCTGGCGGCCCGGGCCTCCGGCGCGGACTACCGCATCGGCAACCCCAACCGGGTCGACGTCGCGCAGGAGCTGCCGGAGCTGCTCGACGGGGCGGACCTCGCCGTCGTACGGCTGCTGGGTGGCAAGCGCGCCTGGGAGGACGGGCTGGCCGCGCTGCGGGCGTCCGGGATCCCGGCGGTGCTGCTGGGCGGCGAGACCGTGCCGGACGCCGAGCTGATGGCCGAGTCGACCGTGCCCGCCGGTGTGGTGGCCGAGGCGCTGAGGTACCTGGTCGAGGGCGGTCCGGAGAACCTGCTGGAGCTGTCCCGGTTCCTGTCCGACACCGTGCTGCTGACCGGCGAGGGCTTCGAGGAGCCGCGCAGGATGCCGGAGTACGGCGTCCACGGCTCGTACGAGGTCCACGGCGGCCGTCCGACCGTGGGCGTGCTCTTCTACCGGGCGCACGAGCTGAGCGGCAACACCGCCTTCGTGGACACCCTGTGCGAGGCGATCGAGGCGAAGGGCGCCAACGCCCTCCCGGTGTACTGCGGTTCGCTGCGCGGCGCGGACGCCGGGCTGTACGAACTGCTGGAGCGGGCCGACGCGCTGGTCGCCACCGTGCTCGCGGCGGGCGGCACGCACGCCTCGCAGGCGTCGGCGGGCGGTGACGAGGAGGCCTGGGACATCGGCGCCCTCGCCGACCTGAACGTGCCCGTCCTGCAGGGCCTCTGCCTCACCTCCTCGCGGGAGGCGTGGCAGGAGTCGGACGCGGCGCTGTCCCCCATGGACGCGGCGATGCAGGTCGCGATCCCGGAGTTCGACGGCCGTCTGATCACCGTGCCGTTCTCCTTCAAGGAGCAGGGCCCGGACGAGGTCCCGGTGTACGTCGCCGACCCCGAGCGGGCCGCCCGCGTCGCCGGGATCTCCGTACGGCACGCGGCGCTCAGGCACCGGCCGAACGCCGAGAAGCGGGTCGCGCTGGTCTTCACCGCGTACCCGACCAAGCACTCCCGCGTCGGCAACGCGGTCGGCCTGGACACGCCCGCCTCGGCGGTACGGGTGCTCGACGCCCTCCGGGACGCCGGGTACTCGCTCACCGAGTACCCCGCCGAGGGCGACGAGTTGATCCACCGGCTGATCGAGGCCGGCGGCCACGACGTGGAGTGGCTGACGGAGAACCAGCTGGCGGCGGCGCCCGCGCGGGTCCCGCTGGCCGACTACCGGGCGTGGTTCGAGAAGCTGGACCCGCGGCTGCGGGACGCGATGACCGAGGCGTGGGGAGAGCCGCCGGGCGGTCTGTACGTCGACGGCGACGACATCGTGCTGGCGTCCCTGCAGTTCGGGAACGTCGTGGTGATGATCCAGCCGCCGCGCGGCTTCGGCGAGAACCCGATCGCGATCTACCACGACCCCGACATGCCCCCGTCGCACCACTACATGGCCGCCTACCGCTGGCTGGACAACAGCTTCGGCGCGGACGCGATCGTGCACATGGGCAAGCACGGCACGATGGAGTGGCTGCCGGGCAAGGGCCTCGGGCTGAGCGCCGGCTGCGCCCCGGACGCGGTCCTCGGCGAACTGCCGCTGATCTACCCGTTCATCGTCAACGACCCCGGCGAGGGCACCCAGGCCAAGCGGCGCGGGCACGCCACGGTGGTCGACCACCTGGTGCCGCCGATGGCGCGCGCCGACAGCTACGGCGACCTGGCCAAGCTGGAGCAGCTGCTGGACGAGTACGCCCTCGTCTCCGACCTGGACCCGGCGAAGGCCCCGGCCGTCCGCGCCCAGATCTGGACCCTCGTCAAGGCCGCCGAGCTGCACCACGACCTGCATGTGGACGAGCAGCCGGACGACGAAGCGTTCGACGAGTTCGTCATGCACATCGACGGCTATCTGTGCGAGATCAAGGACGTGCAGATCAGGGACGGCCTGCACATCCTGGGCGGCGGCCCGGTCGGCGAGCCCCGGGTGAACCTGGTGCTGGCCGTGCTGCGCGCCTCGCAGGTGTGGGGCGGGCAGGCGAACGCGCTGCCGGGGCTGCGGGCCTCGCTCGCCGCCCACTTCGGGCTGGACGAGAAGGAGCTGCTGGGCGAGCCGGGCGCGCCGGTGAAGGTGCCGGTGGAGCTGACCGATCTGGTGGAGGGGCCCTCCCGGACCGCCTCCGACGCGATCGACCTGCTGGAGCAGCTGTGCCGCGGGGTCGCGGAGGGCATGGAGGAGCGGGGCTGGGAGCGCACGGCCGCGCCCGCCGTCCTCGGCGACGCGCTCGGCTTCGAACTCCCCTCCGCCCTCGGCGTGCTGGAGTTCGCCTGTGACGAGGTCGTGCCGCGGCTCGCGCGGACGACGGACGAGATCGGGCACATCCTGCGCGCGCTGGACGGCGGTTACGTGCCGGCCGGCCCGTCGGGCTCTCCCACCCGCGGTCTGGTGAACGTGCTGCCGACCGGCCGGAACTTCTACTCGGTGGACCCCAAGGCCATTCCCTCCCGGCTGAGTTGGGAGGTCGGCCAGTCGCTGGCCGACTCGCTGGTCGCCCGGTACCTGAGCGACACCGGCGAGTACCCGAAGTCCGTCGGCCTGACGGTCTGGGGCACGTCCGCGATGCGCACCCAGGGCGACGACATCGCCGAGATCCTGGCGCTGCTGGGCTGCCGTCCGGTGTGGGACGACGCCTCGCGCCGGGTGACCGGCTTCGAGGTGGTCCCCCTGGCGGAGCTGGGGCGCCCGCGCATCGACGTCACGGTCCGCATCTCCGGCTTCTTCCGGGACGCCTTCCCGCACGTGGTGGGGCTGATCGACGACGCGGTGCGGGCGGTGGCGGAGCTGGACGAGCCCGCCGGGAGCAACTACGTCAAGGCGCACGCCGACGAGGACACCGCCGCGCACGGCGACCGGCGGCGCGCGACGGCCCGGGTCTTCGGCTCGAAGCCCGGCGCGTACGGCGCCGGTCTGCTGCCGCTGATCGACGCCCGCAACTGGCGCTCGGACGCCGACCTCGCCGAGGTGTACGCGGTGTGGGGCGGCTACGCCTACGGGCGCGGGCTCGACGGGCGGGCGGCGCGCGGGGACATGGAGACCGCGTTCAGGCGGATCGCGGTCGCCGCGAAGAACGTCGACACCCGCGAGCACGACCTGGTCGACGCCGACGACTACTTCCAGTACCACGGCGGCATGGTCGCGATGGTGCGCCATCTGACCGGTGCCAACCCCGAGGCGTACGTGGGCGACTCGGCCACGCCCGACCAGGTGAGGACGCGCACCCTCGGCGAGGAGACCCACCGGGTCTTCCGGGCCCGGGTGGTCAACCCGCGCTGGATGGCGGCCATGCGCCGGCACGGCTACAAGGGCGCCTTCGAGATGGCGGCCACCGTGGACTACCTGTTCGGCTACGACGCCACGGCGGGCGTGGTCGACGACTGGATGTACGAGAAGCTCAGCGCGGAGTACGTCTTCGACCCGGAGAACCGGGACTTCATGAAGAAGTCCAACCCGTGGGCGCTGCGCGGCATCACCGAGCGGCTGCTGGAGGCGGCCGACCGGGGCCTGTGGGCGGAGCCGGACGCGGAGACGCTGGAGCGGCTGCGCGCCACCTACCTGGAGCTGGAAGGCGACTTGGAGGGCGACCAGTGAGCACCCCGTTCCCCTTTACGGCCGTTGTCGGCCAGGACGACCTGCGGCTCGCGCTGCTGCTGAACGCCGTGTCCCCGGCGGTCGGCGGGGTGCTGGTGCGCGGCGAGAAGGGCACGGCCAAGTCGACGGCGGTGCGCGCCCTCTCGGCGCTGCTGCCGGCCGTGGACGTCGTCGCGGGATGCCGGTTCTCCTGCGACCCCGACGCGCCCGACCCGGCCTGCCCGGACGGCCCGCACGAGCCCGGCGCCTTCGAGACCCGTCCGGCGCGCATGGTCGAACTGCCGGTCGGCGCCTCCGAGGACCGGCTCGTCGGCGCGCTGGACATCGAGCGGGCGCTCGCCGAGGGCGTGAAGGCGTTCGAGCCGGGTCTGCTGGCCGACGCGCACCGCGGCATCCTCTACGTCGACGAGGTCAACCTGCTCCACGACCACCTGGTCGACCTGCTGCTGGACGCGGCGGCCATGGGTGCCTCCTACGTGGAGCGCGAGGGCGTGTCCGTGCGGCACGCGGCCCGGTTCCTGCTCGTCGGCACCATGAACCCCGAGGAGGGCGAGCTGCGGCCGCAGCTCCTCGACCGGTTCGGGCTGACCGTGGAGGTCGCGGCCTCCCGGGAGCCGGACCAGCGGGTGGAGGTCGTACGGCGCAGGCTGGCGTACGACGACGATCCGGCCGGCTTCGCCGGGCGGTGGGCCGAGGAGGAGCGCGCCGTACGTCAGCGGATCGTGGCGGCGCGGGAGTTGCTGCCCGCGGTGCGGCTGGGCGACGGGGCGCTGCGGCAGATCGCGGCGACGTGCGCGGCCTTCGAGGTGGACGGCATGCGCGCCGACATCGTGATGGCCCGTACGGCGACCGCGCTGGCCGCGTGGGCCGGGCGGACGGACGTGCTGGCCGAGGACGTGCGGCAGGCCGCGCTGCTCGCGCTGCCGCACCGCAGGCGCCGCAACCCCTTCGACGCGCCGGGGCTGGACGAGGACAAGCTGGACGAGACGCTGGAGCAGTTCTCGGGCGAGAGCGACGGCGAGGACGATCCCGACCCGGACGGTCCCGGGGGCGGGGGCGGCCGGCCGTCGCCCGAGGACGGCCCCCAGGGCGGCGGGGACACCGCCGCGCGGCCCGAGGCCGGTGAGGGCGGTGAGCCCGAGGCGTCCGGCGGGCGGGAGCAGTCGGCGGTGCGGGCCTCCGAGCCCTTCCGCACGAAGGTGCTGAGCGTGCCCGGGATCGGTGAGGGTGCCGCCGGGCGGCGCTCGCGGGCACGGACCGAGCACGGGCGCACCACCGGGTCCCGGCGGCCCCGGGGCGCGCTGACCAAGCTGCACCTGGCGGCCACCGTGCAGGCCGCCGCCCCGCACCAGCGGGCGCGCGGCCGGTCCGGTCCCGGCCTGGTGATCCGCCGGGACGATCTGCGGCAGGCGACGCGGGAGGGGCGCGAGGGGAACCTCGTGCTGTTCGTGGTGGACGCCTCCGGGTCGATGGCGGCGCGGCAGCGGATGGCCGCCGTGAAGGGCGCGGTGCTGTCGCTGCTGCTCGACGCCTACCAGCGGCGGGACAAGGTGGGCCTGGTGACCTTCCGGGGGTCCGCGGCGGACGTGGCGCTGCCGCCGACGTCCTCCGTGGACGCGGCCGCCGCACGGCTGGAGTCGCTGCCGACCGGGGGCCGTACGCCGCTGGCCGCCGGGCTGCTCAGGGCGCACGAGGTGCTGCGGGTGGAGCGGCTGCGGGACCCGGCGCGACGCGCGCTGGTCGTGGTGGTGACCGACGGGCGGGCGACGGGAGGCCCGGAGCCGGTGGTGCTCGCGGGGCGGGCGGCCCGGCTGTTCGCGGCCGCGCAGACCGCCTCGGTGGTCGTGGACTGCGAGTCGGGGCCGGTGCGGCTCGGGCTCGCCGGGCAGCTCGCGGGTGAGCTGGGCGGTACGGCGGTGACGCTCGACGAGTTGCGGGCCGACTCCATCGCCGGGCTGGTGAAGGACGTACAGAGGAGGGCCGCGTAGTGCCGCAGGGACAGCCGAGTGTCGTACCGGACGACGGCCTGACGACACGTCAGCGACGCAACCGTCCGCTGGTCGTGGTGCACACGGGCGTCGGCAAGGGCAAGTCCACCGCCGCGTTCGGGCTCGCGCTGCGCGCCTGGAACCAGGGGTGGCCCATCGGGGTGTTCCAGTTCGTCAAGTCGGCGAAGTGGAAGGTCGGCGAGGAGAACGCGCTGCGGGTGCTGGGCGCCTCCGGCGAGGGCGGGACCGTCGACTGGCACAAGATGGGCGAGGGCTGGTCCTGGGTCCAGCGCGACGCGCAGATGGACAACGAGGAGAAGGCCCGGGAGGGCTGGGAGCAGGTCAAGCGGGACCTTGCCGCCGAGACGTACCGGCTGTACGTGCTGGACGAGTTCGCCTACCCGATGCACTGGGGCTGGGTGGACACCGACGAGGTCGTGGAGGTGCTGCGCGACCGGCCCGGCACCCAGCACGTGGTGATCACCGGGCGGAACGCGCCGGAGAAACTGGTCGGCCTCGCCGACCTCGTCACCGACATGTCCAAGGTCAAGCACCCCATGGACGTGGGGCAGAAGGGCCAGAAGGGCATCGAGTGGTGATGTCCGTCCCCCGGCTGGTCGTCGCCGCGCCCTCCTCGGGCAGCGGCAAGACCACCGTCGCCACGGGGCTGATGGCCGCGTTCGCCGCGCGGGGGCTCGCCGTGTCCCCGCACAAGGTCGGACCGGACTACATCGACCCCGGGTACCACGCACTCGCGACCGGGCGGACCGGGCGCAACCTCGACGCGTACCTGTGCGGTCCCGAGCTGGTCGCCCCGCTCTTCCTGCACGGGGCGCGGGGGTGCGACATCGCCGTCGTCGAGGGCGTGATGGGGCTGTACGACGGGGCGGCGGGCGAGGGGGAACTCGCGTCCACCGCCCACGTGGCCAAGCTGCTGCGGGCACCGGTGGTGCTGGTGGTCGACGCCTCCTCGCAGTCGCGGTCGGTGGCGGCGCTGGTGCACGGGTTCGCGTCCTGGGACCCGCGGGTGCGGGTCGGGGGCGTGATCCTCAACAAGGTCGGGTCCGACCGGCACGAGTCGCTGCTGCGGGAGGCGCTGGACGCCTCCGGGGTGCCGGTGCTGGGCGTGCTGCGGCGGACCGCCCGGGTGGAGACGCCGTCCCGGCACCTCGGGCTGGTGCCGGTCGCCGAGCGGCGTTCCGCGGCGGTCGAGGCGGTCGAGGCGATGGCCGCGATGGTCTCCGGAGGCTGCGACCTGGACGCCCTCGAGGCGCTCGCCCGTAGCGCGGGCGCCTTCCCGGAGGGCTGCGCCCCCTGGACCCCCGCCCCGCCCGCCGGCCACCTGGCGCGGCCCGCCGAGGGGCGGGCGCCCGTGGTCGCCGTCGCCGCCGGGTCCGCCTTCACGTTCTCCTACGCCGAGCACACCGAACTGCTCGCCGCCGCCGGTGCCGAGGTGGTCACCTTCGACCCGCTGCGGGACGAGCGGTTGCCCGAGGGCACGGCCGGGCTGGTCGTCGGGGGCGGGTTCCCCGAGGTGTACGCCGGTGAGCTGGCCGCCAACGAGCCGCTGCGCGAGGCGGTGGCCCGGCTGGCCCTCGGCGGTGCCCCGGTGGCCGCCGAGTGCGCGGGGCTGCTCTATCTCTGCCGGGAGCTGGACGGGCGGCCGATGTGCGGGGTGCTGGACGCCACCGCGCGGATGGCCGACCGGCTGACGCTCGGCTACCGGGACGCCGTGGCCGTCGGCGACAGTGTGCTGGCCGCCGCCGGCACCAGGATGCGGGGGCACGAGTTCCACCGCACGGTCGTCGAGCCGGGCGCCGGCGCCGCCCCCGCCTGGGGCGTTCGGACTCCGGTGCGGCGCGTCGAAGGTTTTGTGCAGGGGGGCGTGCACGCGAGTTATCTGCACACGCACTGGGCGTCCGAGCCCGGTGTCGCCCGTCGGTTCGTGGAGAGGTGCCGGACGTCATGAGCAGCAGGCTGGTCGGAGTCGGGGTCGGTCCCGGTGATCCGGAGCTGGTCACCGTCAAGGGGGTCAACGCGCTGCGGGCCGCCGAGGTCGTCGTCGTACCCGTCATGGACACCGGGGAGCGGGGGCGGGCCGAGGCGACCGTGCTGCACTACGTGCGGCCGGAGAAGGTCGTCCGGGTGGTGTTCGCGCTGAACGAGCGGAGCGACCGGGCGCGCCGGGAGGCCGCCTGGGACGCGGCCGGCGAGCGGGTCGCCGGGCTGCTGCGGGAGCACGGGTCCGTCGCCTTCGCCACCATCGGCGACCCGAACGTGTACTCGACGTTCACCTATCTCGCGCAGACCGTCGCGGAGCTGGTGCCCGGGGTGGCCGTGGAGACCGTGCCCGGGATCACCGCCATGCAGGACCTGGCGGCGCGCTCGGGCGCCGTGCTGACCGAGGGCACCGAGCCGCTGACGCTGGTGCCGGTGACCGCGGGGTCCGCCGTGCTCGCGGAGGCGCTGGCCGGGCCGGGGACGGTCGTGGCGTACAAGTTCGGGCGGCAGGCCGCCGAGGTCGCCGAGGCGCTCGCTCGGACCGGGCGGCTCGGGGACGCGGTGTGGGGGTCGGCGCTGGGTCTGCCGGAGGAGTCGGTGCGGCCGGCCGCCGAGCTGGACGGGGAGCCGCTGCCGTACCTGTCGACGCTGATCGCGCCGCCGCGGCGGGACGGCGGGCGGGGCGGGAAGCTGTGAGCTCCGAGGGGCCGGCCGTCCGCTCAGCCGGAGATGCCGACCACCAGCCAGATGAACGCCGCCCCGGCCACCGTGCACAGCAGGGTGGAGCGGGCCGGGTGCTCGTGATGGGCCTCGGGGAGGATCTCGGCGGCGGCGAGATAGAGCAGCACGCCGCCGAAGAGCCCGAGATAGCCGCCGAGCACCGGTTCGGGGATGTGGAAGAAGGCGGTCGACAGGGCGCCCAGGACGGGTGCGCAGGCGTCGGCGACCAGCATTCCGATCGCCCGGCGGCGGGCGTTGCCGTACAGGCTCGTGATGGTGAAGGTGTTGAAGCCGTCGGCGAAGTCGTGGGCGATCACGGCGAGCGCGACGGCCGTGGCCATGCCGCGGCCGACCTGGAAGGCCGCGCCGATAGCCACGCCGTCCATGAAGCTGTGGCCCACCATCGCGGCGGCCGCCGTGAGGCCCACCTCGGGCGCCCGGTGGTCGTGCCCCTCGGCGCCGCCGTGTGCGGCCTGCCGGGCTGCCAGCGTGCGCTCCACCAGGTGGGCCAGCAGGAATCCGGCCACGAACAGCAGCAGGGCGGCGGGTACGCCGAAGACCGGGCGGTCGGCCGCGCGCAGCGCCTCCGGCAGCAGGTCAAGGCCGACCACGCCCAGCATCAGGCCGCCGGCGAGTCCCAGGACGAGGTGGCGCCGGTCGGTCACACGCTGCGCCGTCCAGCCGCCGGCCAGCGTCATCAGGAACGCGCCGAGCGCGACGAAGACCGCCATAGGCCCTTGCTATCCGATGGAGGCGCCTTCGCGCACATCCGGCGCCGCACACATCGCCACAGACCCTGACATTTCCCCCAATTTTCATTCGTGATTCTGTACGAGAGGACCCTTCCCATGGCCGATGCCCCCACCGGCAAGGTGACGTTCGTCGGTGCCGGCCCCGGCGCCGCCGACCTGCTGACGTTCCGCGCCGCGCGCGCGATCGCGGAGGCCGACGTGGTGATCTGGGCGGCCAGCCTCGTCCAGTCGGAGGTCCTCGAGCACGCCCGTGCGGACGCGGAGATCCTGGACTCGGCGGCCATGTCCCTGGAGGACGTCGTCGCCGTCTACCGCCGGGCCCACGACGAGGGGCTCAGGGTGGCGCGGATCCACTCCGGCGACCCGGCACTGTGGGGCGGCACCCAGGAGCAGCTGGACCGGTGCGCCCGGATCGGGATCGCGACGGAGGTCGTCCCCGGTGTGTCGTCGTTCTCGGCGGTGGCCGCCATCGCGCGGCGCGAGCTGACGATCCCCGAGGTGGCGCAGTCCGTGGTCCTCACCCGGCTCGGCGGCGGCAAGACGCCGATGCCGCCCGGCGAGGAGGTGCGCGAGTTCGCCCGGCACGGCACCACCATGGCGGTCTTCCTGTCGGCGGCGCGCAGCGGGCAGCTGGTGCGGGAGCTGCTGGAGGGCGGTTACCCCACGTCCACCCCCGTGGTCGTCGCCTACCAGGCGACCTGGCCGGAGGAACTGGTCGTGCGGTGCACGATCGGCACGCTGGAGGAGACCGTCAAGGAGCACAAGCTCTGGAAGCACACGCTCTTCCTGGTCGGCCCCGCGCTGGACGCGCAGGGCACCCGCTCGCACCTGTACCACCCGGGCCACTTCCACGGGTACCGCAAGGCCGACCCCGAGGCGCGGCGGGCGCTGCGCGAGCGGGGGGCGAGCAGTTGATCACGGTCGTCGGCACCGGGACGGGGACGCCGCTCCCCGGGGACGTGGCGGACGGGGCCGCGCTGGTCGTCGGCGGGCGGCGGCACCTGGACGCCGTACGGCTGCCCGCCGGCGCCGAGCGCGTGGTGCTCGGGCCGCTGGCGCCCGCCCTGGACACGATCGCCGGGTACGTCGGCAAGGAGCTGCCGGTGCTCGTGCTGGCCTCCGGCGATCCCGGGTTCTTCGGGATCGTGCGGGCGCTGGCCGAGCGGTTCGGGGCGGGGCTGCTGGACGTGCGGCCGGGGGTGTCCTCGGTCGCCGCGGCGTTCGCCCGGACCGGACTGCCCTGGGACGACGCGGTCGTGGTCAGCGCGCACGGCCGGGACCTGCGCACGGCCGTGAACGTCTGCCGGGCGCGGCCGAAGGTGGCCGTCCTCACCGGGCCGGGCGCGGGGCCCGCCGAGCTGGGCGCCGCGCTCCCCGGTGACCGGGTCCTGGTCGTGGCGAGCGCGCTCGGCGATCCGGAGCGGGAGCGGGTGGAGCGGGTGACGCCCGCCGAGGCGGCGGCCCGCGACTGGGGCACGGCGGTGAGCGTGGTGCTGTGCCTGGACCCGTCCCGTCAGCTCGGCCCGGTGCGCACGCTCGCCGGGGTGCCCGCCCGGCCCGGCCGGTGGGCGCTGGAGGAGTCGGAGTTCGCGCACCGCGACTCGATGATCACCAAGTTCGAGGTGCGGGCGCTGGCCCTGGCCCGCCTCGGCCCGCGGCTGGGCGACCTGGTGTGGGACGTGGGCGCCGGGTCCGGCTCGGTGGCGGTGGAGTGCGCCCGGCACGGCGCGGCCGTCGTCGCCGTCGAGAAGACCGCGGACGGGGCCGGGCGGATCCGCGCCAACGCGCGGGCGCACGGCGTGTACGTGGACGTGGTCCACGGCTCGGCGCCCGAGGCGCTGTCCGGGCTGGCCGGCGATCCCGACGCCGTGTTCGTCGGCGGCGGGGGGCGCGAGCTACCCGGGGTCGTCGCCGCGTGCGCGCGACGGGCCCGGCGGACCGTGGTCGTCGCCATGGCCGCCCTGGACCGGGTGCCGGCGGCGCGCGAGGCACTCACGTCCGCCGGGTTCGGCTGCGACGGGGTGCTGCTCCAGTCCTCGCGGCTGGCGCCGCTGCCGGGGGACGTGTCCCGGCTCGCGGCCACCAATCCTGTGTTCCTGCTCTGGGGCGTCAGGCCCGGGGCATCCAGCGAAGGAGTTGACCAGTGATCGGCCTCATTTCCGCCACCGCGGCGGGGGCGGCGGCACGGGACCGGCTGGCCGCGGCCTGGCCGGACCGTACGCGGGTGTACGAGGGGCCCGTCGGGGAGTCCGTGCGCGCCGCGTTCGCCGAGTGCGAGCAGCTGGTGTGCTTCCTCGCGACGGGCGCGACGGTACGGCTGCTCGCGCCGCTGCTCGGCGACAAGACGGCCGACCCGGGTGTGGTGTGCGTGGACGAGGGCGGCCGCTTCGCGGTGTCCCTGGTCGGTGGACACGGCGGCGGGGCCAACGAACTGGCCCGCGCGGTCGGGCGGTTGCTGGGCGCCGAGCCGGTGGTGACGACGGCGACGGACGCCGTCGGGCTGCCCGGCCTCGACACGCTCGGGCTGCCCTGCGAGGGTTCGGTCGCGACGGTCTCGCGCGCCCTGCTGGACGGCGAACCGGTCGCGCTGGCGACGGAGGTGCCCTGGCCGCTGCCGCCGCTGCCCCTCTCGCCGCAGGGGCCGTACACCGTCCGGGTGACCGACCGGGCCGTCGAACCCGGCGAGCGCGAGGTGCTGTTGCGGCCGCCGACGCTGGTGGTCGGGGTCGGCGCGTCCAGGGGCGCGCCGGTGGAGGAGGTCCTCGGGCTGGTCGAGGGGGCGCTGCGGGAGGCGGGGCTCTCGGCGGCTTCCGTCGCCGAACTCGCCACCGTGGACGCCAAGTCGGAGGAGCCCGGCATCCTGGGCGCCGCCGCGCGCCTCGGCGTGCCCGTGGTGACGTACACCGCAGGGGAACTGGCCGCCGTCGAGGTGCCGAACCCCTCCGAGGCGCCCCTCGCGGCCGTCGGCACCCCGTCGGTCGCCGAGGCCGCGGCCCTGCTGCGGGGCGGTGAACTCCTCGTCCCCAAGCGGAAGTCCGCGATGGCGACCTGCGCGGTCGTACGGCGTCCGGGGCGTGGGCGGCTCGCGGTGGTCGGGCTCGGGCCCGGCGCCCGGGACCTGCTCACCCCGCGCGCGGCGGACGAGCTGCGGCGGGCCTCGGTGCTGGTCGGCCTCGACCAGTACGTCGATCAGATCCGCGATCTGCTGCGGCCCGGCACCCGGGTGCTGGAGTCGGGGCTCGGCGCCGAGGAGGAGCGGGCCCGCACGGCCGTCGAGGAAGCCAGGCGCGGGCACGCGGTGGCGCTGATCGGCAGCGGGGACGCCGGCGTGTACGCGATGGCCTCCCCCGCGCTCGCGGAGGCCTCCGACGACATCGACGTGGTCGGGGTGCCCGGGGTGACGGCCGCGCTGGCCGCCGCCGCGATCCTGGGCGCGCCGCTGGGCCACGACCATGTGTCCGTCAGCCTGTCCGACCTGCACACGCCGTGGGAGGTCATCGAGCGGCGGGTGCGGGCGGCGGCCGAGGCGGACATCGTCGTGACCTTCTACAACCCCCGTTCCCGGGGCCGGGACTGGCAGCTGCCCAAGGCGCTGGCGATCCTCGGCGAGCACCGGGCGCCGGGCACTCCGGTCGGTGTGGTCCGCAACGCCTCGCGGCCGGACGAGGCGAGCCGGGTCACCACGCTCGGCGAGCTGGACCCGGCGACGGTCGACATGATGACGGTCGTGACCGTGGGCAACACCGCGTCCCGCACCGTCGCGGGCCGCATGGTGACCCCGCGCGGCTACCGCTGGCAGGAGGCCGCCCAGTGAGCCGTGTGGTCCACCCCATCGAGCAGGAGTCCTTCCGGCGGCTGCGGGCCCGGCTGGACACCTCCCACTTCCCGCCGCTGACCCGGGCGGTGGTGGAGCGGGTCATCCACTCGGCCGCCGACCTGGAGTACGCGGACGACCTCGTCACGGACGAGGGCGACCTGGCCCGGGCGCACACGGCGCTGCACGCCGGGGCGCCCGTCGTCGTGGACGTCGAGATGGTCGCGGCCGGCATCACCCGGCGGGAGACCGTGTGCCGGCTGAAGGACGCCGCGGCCGGCCCCGGGCTGACCCGTTCCGCGCACGCCGTCCGGCTGGCGTACGAGCAGGTCGGGCCCGGCGCCCTGTGGGTGATCGGCTGTGCGCCGACCGCCCTGGAGGAACTGCTCACGCTGGACGCCTCCCCCGCGCTCGTCATCGGCCTGCCCGTCGGCTTCGTCGGCGCGGCCGAGTCCAAGGCCGCGTTGCGCGAGAGCGGGCTGCCCGCCGTGAGCAACGTGTCCGAGAAGGGCGGTTCGGCGGTCGCCGCCGCCGCGCTCAACGCCCTGCTGTACCACCCCGTTTCACCTGAGGAGACCTCGTGACCACCCCGCCCGCCCTGCTCATCGCCGGCCACGGCACCCGTGACGACGCCGGAGCCGAGGCGTTCCGCGACTTCGTGCGGGAGCTGGGGCGCCGCCACCCCGAACTGCCCGTCGCGGGCGGCTTCATCGAGCTGTCCCCGCCGCCGCTGGGCGACGCCGTCGCCGAGCTGGTGGAGCGGGGCGTGCGCCGGTTCGCCGCCGTCCCGCTGATGCTGGTGTCCGCCGGGCACGCCAAGGGCGACATCCCGGCCGCGCTGGCCCGCGAGAAGGAACGGCACCCGGGCATCTCGTACACCTACGGCCGCCCGCTCGGCCCGCACCCGGCGCTGCTCGGCGTGCTGGAGCGGCGGCTGCAGGAGGCGCTGGGCACCGGTGTGGACCCGGCCGAGGTGACCGTGCTCCTGGTCGGCCGGGGCTCGACGGATCCCGACGCCAACGCCGAGGTGTTCAAGGCGGCGCGCCTGCTGTGGGAGGGCCGCGGCTACGCCGGGGTGGAGACGGCGTTCGTGTCGCTGGCGGCACCGGACGTGCCGAGCGGCCTGGACCGGTGCGTGCGGCTGGGGGCGCGGCGGATCGTCGTGCTGCCCTACTTCCTGTTCACCGGCATCCTGCCGGACCGGGTGCGGCGGCAGACCGAGGACTGGGCGGCCGCGCACCCGGAGACCGAGGTGCGGTCGGCCGACGTCATCGGGCCCGAGCCGGAACTGCTCGACCTGGTGATGGAGCGGTACGAGGAGGCCGTCAAGGGCGATCTGCGCATGAACTGCGACTCGTGCGTGTACCGGATCGCGCTGCCGGGCTTCGAGGACAAGGTGGGGCTGCCGCAGCAGCCGCACTTCCACCCGGACGACGACGGCCACCACCACGGGCACGGCCACCACCACGGGGGGCACTCGCACAGCCATGCGCACTGAGCAGACAGGGCCGGACCTGCGCCACCACGGGGACGCGGAGGTGCGGGACGACGGGGCCGCGCTGGTCGACCTCGCCGTCAACGTCCGGGCCGGAACGCCCCCGCCGTGGCTGCGGGAGGAGATCGCCGGCTCGCTGTCGTCCCTCGCGGCGTACCCGGACGGGCGGGCCGCGCGGGAGGCGGTGGCGGCGCGGCACGGGCTGCCCGTGGCGCGGGTGCTGCTGACGGCGGGGGCCGCGGAGGCGTTCGTGCTGCTCGCCCGCGCCCTGAAGGTGCGGCAACCGGTCGTCGTGCACCCGCAGTTCACCGAGCCGGAGGCCGCGCTGCGGGACGCCGGTCACACGGTGGACCGGGTGCTGCTGCGCGCGGAGGACGGGTTCCGGCTGGATCCGGCGGCCGTGCCGGAGGACGCCGACCTGGTGGTGATCGGCAACCCGACCAATCCGACGTCGGTGCTGCATCCCGCGGAGTCGATCCGCCGGCTCGCCCGTCCCGGGCGGACGCTGGTGGTCGACGAGGCGTTCATGGACGCGGTGCCGGGTGAACGGGAGTCGCTGGCCGGGCTGACCGACGTACCCGGTCTCGTCGTGCTGCGCAGTCTCACCAAGACGTGGGGGCTGGCCGGGCTGCGCATCGGGTACGTGCTGGCCGCTCCGGAGATCGTCGCGTCGCTGGAGCGGGCCCAGCCGCTGTGGCCGGTGTCGACGCCGGCGCTGGCCGCCGCGCGGGCGTGCGTGGCGCCGCGCGCGCTGGCCGAGGCGGCGCACGCGGCCCACCGGATCGCGGCGGACCGGGCGCACCTGCTCACCGGGCTGGCCGCGTTCGCGGACCGTGGGGTGCGGGTGGTGGAGCCGGCCCAGGGACCGTTCGTGCTGGTCCGCGTGGCGGGGGCGGCCGGGGTACGGCACCGCTTGCGCGAGCTCGGCTATGCGGTCCGGCGCGGGGACACGTTCCCGGGGCTCGGCGAGGACTGGATCAGGCTCGCGGTGCGCGACCGCGCCACGACGACCGATTTCCTCCAGTCCCTACGCGCCGCCCTCACCCCCCGCCCTCCCGGCTGAGGCACCCCGCCCGGGCCAGGCGGCCGGTACGCACCGACCGCCTCCCCCTTCCCCCACCGGTCCGACGAACCCCGGACAGGGCGACGGGCGCCGGTCGTGCGGCGCCCGGTGCGGTTCGGCTGCCGTCTCTCTTCGGGCGGGTGTCCCGCTGGGGCCGGGTGTCAGCCCCTGCGGCGGCGGGCCAGGGTCACCGCTCCCGCACCGGCCAGCAGCAGGGCCAGGGCGCCGCCCGCGACGTACGGGGTCGCCGAACTGCCTCCGGTTTCCGCGAGGTCGGACTTGGCCGGGGCGCCCTGGGGTTTGACGTCGGGGGCCGAGTCGGCCTTCGCGGGGGCGCCCTCGGGCTTGGTGCTCGCGGCCGGGTCGTGGCTCGGCACCGGATCGTGGCCCGGCACCGAGTGGCCGCCCGGCGTCCCCGACGGGGACTCGCAGGTCGCCTTGGCCAGGGTGACCGTGCCCTCCACGTCCGCCACGTTGAGCCTCAACGGGTTGACGGAGAGCTTGAGTTCGAGGGCGGTCGCGGCGGCCGTACGGGACGTGGTGCGCCGCTCGGCGAGATCGAGGCGGACCCCTCCGACGCCGGGCACCTTGACCTCGGTCGGCCCTCCGGCGGTCAGCGTGACGCGCCGGCCGAGCACGGTGACGGCGCCGAGGACGTTCGCCGAGGCGACGGGCGCCCTTCCCGCCTCGCAGGTCGCCCGGGCCGTGACCGTACGGACCTCGATCAGGGACAGCAGGGGCATGCCCGGTACGTGCAGCCGGGCGTTCACGAGCTTGACCGAGCCCTCGGCGCGCTCGGCGGTCGCCGTGGCCCGCGCCGACGCGACGTCCGCGCCGAGCACGGCGAACGACCGGCCGCCGGCCACGCCGTTCAGCCTGGCGGACAGGGCCGTTCTCTCGGCGCTGCGCGGCGCCTGGACCTCGTTCAGGGTGAGCGAGAGCGGGACGTCGATGCTCTTGTTGAGCAGGGAGACGTCGAGCCCGGTGCGCAGGACGACGGCGGAGGCGCGACCGTGGTCACCGGTCGCGTGCGCGGCGCCCGCGCCCAGGACCGCGGGAGCCGCGGTCAGGGCGGTGACCGTCGCGACCGTAGCGAGACGGCGTGCGGGCATGCGGAAGTTGTTGCTGTTCAAGGCGGTGGGACCCCCAGACGGAACATGCTTGGGACCCGTCAACCTTGTACGCACTGTGGGTGAACGGTCAGCAATCCTGGGTTACTTCACTCAAACGTGGATAACTCGCACGCCACTTCGAATCACCAGGCACACGCGTTCCCCTACTCGACCACGGCCCCGTCGAGCACCACCCGCCGCGGCGCCGCCAGCACCCGTACGTCCGCCCGCGGATCGCTCTCGTACACCACCAGGTCGGCCGGTGCGCCCTCCTCCAGACCGGGCCGGCCGAGCCAGGCACGGGCGCCCCAGCTGGTCGCCGCGAGGGCGTCGACCGGCGGGATGCCCGCGGTGACCAGCTCGGCGACCTCCTCCGCGACCAGACCGTGGGCCAGCGAGCCGCCGGCGTCGGTGCCGACGTACACCGGGATCCCCGCGTCGTAGGCGGCCCGCACGGTGTCGTAGCGCCGCTCGTGCAGCCGCCGCATATGGGCCGACCAGCGAGGGAACTTGCTGTCGCCGCCGGCCGCGAGCCGCGGGAAGGTGGCGATGTTGACGAGGGTCGGGACGATCGCTACGCCGCGCTCGGCGAACAGTGGGATCAGGTCCTGCGTCAGGCCCGTGGCGTGCTCGATGCAGTCGATGCCCGCCTCGACCAGATCGCGCAGGGAACTCTCGGCGAAGCAGTGCGCGGTGACCCGGGCACCGAGCCGGTGCGCCTCGGCGATGGCCGCCTCCACCGCCCCGCGCGGCCAGCAGGGGGACAGGTCGCCGAGGTCGCGGTCGATCCAGTCGCCGACCAGCTTGACCCAGCCGTCGCCGCTCCCGGCCTCCTGGGCGACGTAGGCGACGAGGTCGTCCGGCTCGATCTCCCAGGCGTAGTTGCGGATGTAGCGGCGGGTGCGGGCGATGTGCCGGCCGGCCCGGATGATCTTCGGCAGGTCGTGCCGGTCGTCGATCCAGCGGGTGTCGGAGGGCGAGCCCGCGTCCCGGATGAGCAGGGTGCCGGCCTCCCGGTCGGTGAGCGCCTGCTTCTCCGCGATCTCCGCGTCCACCGGGCCGTGCGCGTCCAGGCCCACATGGCAGTGCGCGTCGACCAGTCCCGGCAGCGCCCAGCCCTCGACGGTCCGCACGTCACGGGCCCCGGCGGGGCGGTCGTAGGAGACACGGCCCCCGACCACCCACAGCTCGTCGCGGACGTCCTCGGGCCCGGCGAGGACCCGGCCCCTCACGTGCAGCACCGCCTGATCGCTCATACACGGCACCTTAGAGGGCTAGGGACGGTCCTCCCCCACCTGGTCGGAGGTCTCCTCCTCCACCTCCGCCATCGCCGGGTCGAGGAGGCGGGAGAGGAAGTGGCGGGTGCGCTCGTGCTGCGGGTCGCCGATGACCCGCTCCGGGGTGCCGTCCTCGACGACCACCCCGCCGTCCATGAAGACGACCCGGTCGGCGACCTCGCGGGCGAAGGTCATCTCGTGGGTGACGACCATCATCGTCATGCCCTCCCGCGCGAGCCTGCGCATGACGGCGAGGACGTCGCCGACCAGCTCGGGGTCGAGCGCGGAGGTCGGCTCGTCGAAGAGCATCACCTCGGGGCCCATGGCGAGCGCGCGGGCGATGGCCACGCGCTGCTGCTGGCCGCCGGAGAGGGAGGACGGGTAGGCCCCGGCCTTCTCCGAGAGGCCGACGCGGGCCAGGTTCTCGGCGGCGATCTCCGCGGCCTTCGCCTTGTCCCGCCCGAGAACCCGGCGCTGGGGCAGCGTGAGGTTCTCGGTGACGCTCAGGTGCGGGAAGAGGTTGAACTGCTGGAAGACCATGCCGATCCGGCGGCGCACCGCGTCGATGTCGACGTCCGGGTCGGTGATCTCGGTGCCGCCGACGAAGACCTGGCCCTTGGTGGGCTCCTCCAGCAGGTTCACACAGCGCAGCAGTGTCGACTTGCCGGAGCCGGAGGGGCCGATGACGCAGACGACCTCGCCCTGCCCGATCTCCAGGTCGATGCCGCGCAGCACCTGGTTGTCGCCGAAGGACTTGTGCAGGTCCCGGACGCTGATCTCGGGGCGGCTCACTTGATCTCCTCCTGGGCCCTGGCCTCCAGGCGGCGGGCGACGAAGCCGAGCGGGATGGTGACCAGCAGGTAGCACAGGCCCGCGACCAGGATCGGCGTGGAGTTGGCGGTCGTGCTGGCCAGGTCCCGGCCGAACTTGGACAGTTCGCGCTCCTCCAGGGTGACACCGAGCAGCAGCACCAGGGAGGAGTCCTTGAAGAGCATGATCAGCTCGTTGGTGAGCGGCGGCAGGATGATCCGGAAGGCCTGCGGGATGACGATGGAGATCATCGCGCGGGCGGGCGAGAAGCCCAGCGAGCGTGCCGCCTCCGTCTGCCCCTTGGGCACCGCCTGGATGCCGGCGCGGAAGGTCTCCGCCATGTAGGCGGCGCCGATGAGCCCGAGGCCGAGGGCGGCCTTGCCGTAGGTCCCGCCGGGGATCTCGGTGCCCGGGAAGGCCAGCGGTACCGCCACGGCGATGAAGACGAAGATCAGCAGGGCGGGCAGGCCCCGGAAGATCTCGATGTAGATGCCGGCCAGCCAGCGGTAGGGCCCCACGGAGGACAGCCGCATCAGCGCGATGACCAGGCCGAGCACCAGTCCGACGACGAAGCCGGACACCGTGTACAGCACGGTGTTCTTCAGCGCCAGGGTGATGACGTCCGGCCACATCTGCCGGGCGATGCCGCCCTGGGCGAACTGGTTCTGCAGCCGGCCCCAGTCGGCCGTGACCGCCACGGCGATCACGGCGGCGACGAAGACGACGTACTGGATGCCCCGGGACAGCCGGCGCCTCTGGCGCCGGGTCAGTCCCTTCCGCTTCGGCCGGTGTCGTACGTCGAGGTCGCTCATGAGGCGGCGGGAGAGGACACGGAGGCGTCGTACGGGCCGATCCACTGCTCGTAGAGCTTCTTGTAGGTGCCGTCGGCCTTGGCGTCCCTGAGGGCCTTGTCGATCGCCTCGCGCAGGGCCTTGTTGCCCTTCTTGACCGTGAAGCCGTACTGCTCGCCGGTCTTGAGGTTGTCGACGATCTTGAACTTGTCGGCGGTGGCCTTGTCCTTCAGCCAGCCCTGGACGACCGGGTAGTCGATGACGACGGCCTGGACCTGGCCGGTGCGCAGGCCGTTGAGGACGGCGTCGGAGGAGTCGAAGGAGATCGGGTCGTAGCCCTTGCCCTTGACGTAGTCCTCGCCGGTGGTCTGCGCCTGGGCGCCGAGCTTCTTGCCCTTGGCCTTGACGTCGGCGAGCGAGTTGATGCCGCTGCTCCTGTCGACGAGGACGGCCTGGGTGGCCTCGAAGTACGGGTCGGAGAAGTCGACGTTCTTCTTGCGCTCGGGCGTGATGGTCATGCCGGCGGCGGCCAGGTCGCACTGCCCGGAGTTCAGGAAGGCGCCCGTCTTGAAGTTCTCGAACGGGGTGTCGACGATCTGCTGCTTCACGCCCAGGTTCTTGGCGACGAGGTCGATGAGCGAGACGTCGAAGCCCTGCACCTTGCCCTTGATCTCCGACTGGAACGGCGGGTAGGGCAGGTGGGTGCAGGTGGTCAGCTGACCGGCCTTGACGACGTGGACCCCCTTGACGGTGGCGCCGCCGCTCCCCCCGTTGCCCGAGGAGCAGCCGGCCACCAGTGCGAGGCCGGCCGTCAGGGTGGTGGCGGCCAGGATGCGGGTCCGGCGCCCGGGGAACGAGTTCATGGGGGATCTCCTGTGGGGGAACTGTGGGTTCCGATTATAAGGAAGAGTTTGAGTCCCTCAAACCAAACCGATGGCTACGGAGCCGTCCGACCTAAGATCAAGGGAGCTGACCTCCCCTTTCGGCCCCGAGAACGAAGAGAGCACCGCCGTGACGCACCCCTTGCTCGACCTGCCCCCGCTGAGCGCGGAGCGCTTCGCCGCCATCGAGGACCGGGTGGCCAGGCTGCTGGACACCCGGCAGGACGTGCTGATCACCCAGGGCGAGGCGCTGCTGCCGCTCGAGGGCGCGATCCGCGCGGCGGCCGGTCCGGGCACGGTGGCCCTCAACGTGATCACCGGGCCGTACGGGCAGGCCTTCGGGAACTGGCTGCGGGACTCCGGCGCGACGGTGTTCGACCTCTCCGTCCCCTTCCACACGGCGGTGACCGCCGCGCAGGTCCGGGAGGCGTTCGCCGAGCACCCGGAGATCGACTTCGTGTCGCTGGTGCACGCGGAGGCGGCGACGGGCAACACCAACCCGGTCGCGGAGATCGGCGAGGCGGTACGGGAGCAGGGCGCCCTGTTCTACCTGGACGCGGTCGCCTCGGTGGGCGCCGAGCCGGTGCTGCCGGACGCCTGGGGCGTGGACCTCTGCGTGATCGGCGCACAGAAGGCGATGGGCGGGCCCGCGGGCGTGTCGGCGATCTCGGTGAGCGAGCGGGCCTGGGCCCGGATGGCGGCGAACCCGAACGCGCCGCGCCGCTCCTATCTGTCGCTGCTGGACTGGAAGGACCGCTGGCTGGACGCCGGCCGCAGGGCCCTGCCGCACGCCCCGGCGCAGCTGGAGATGCTGGCGCTGGAGGCGTGCCTGGAGCGGATCGAGTCCTGCGGCCTGGACGCGGTGACGGCACGGCACCGCGGGGCCGCGCTGGCCACGCGGACCGGTGCGGCGGCGCTGGGCGCGGGCCTTGAGCCCTACGTGTACGAGGAGCGGGACGCGGCGCCGGTCGCGACGACGCTGCGGGTGCCCTCCGGCGTGGTGGCCTCGGAGCTGGTGGCCCGGGCCCTGGAGAGCGACCCGGCGCTGCCGCTGGCGGCCGGCGGCGGCGCCCTGGCCGGGGAGATGGTCCGCGTCAACCACTACGGCCCCGACGCGACCCCGGACGCGGTGCGGCGCTCCCTGACGGCACTGGGCGCGGCCCTGGCGGAGAAGGGGCTGCCGGTGGACACGGCAGCGGCCGAGCGGGCCGTGGCGCGGTCCTGGCCGCAGCCGTAGGGCGCGACTTTCCGACAGCACGACGAGCGGCATGCCTGGCGTCAGGGGCATGCCGCTTTTTTCCTGCACGGCGCGGAGACGAAACCTCCGGGACTTGAATTCAAATTAGATTCACAATTCCCGCCAATTCTCCGGACGATAGCTTCCCGTGTTCTTCTGCCCGCTTTCCTGAAGGCTAAACAACAAGGTTTCATCAGGGCTTTCGAGTTGTGACACACTCCACAACAGTTGCGTTATGTCCTGTTTTTTCCTGGGTCAAACCCGACATTCGACCAATCCTGACAGTCGTAACGCTCGACCCGCCCGTGCATTTCTTAATTCGCCTCGCTAAATTCGTGCCGCATGACTGCCGCACCCGCAGACCTGCTCATCGACCGACCGGCGACGGCCGACGGACCCGCGCTCTGGCGTCTTGCCAAGGACTCGAAAACCCTCGACCTGAACTCCTCCTACAGCTATCTGCTGTGGTGCCGGGACTTCGCCGGCACCTCGGCGGTGGCGCGTGGTGCGGACGGCACACCCGTCGGATTCATCACCGGGTACGTGCGGCCCGACCGCCCGGGCACCCTGCTCGTCTGGCAGGTGGCCGTCGACTCCGCCCACCGCGGCCACGGCATCGCCGCCGCGCTGCTGGACGGGCTGACCGCACGGCTCGCCGCCGAGCTCGGTGTCACCGAGGTGGAGACCACGATCACGCCCGGCAACACCGCCTCCGAGCGCCTGTTCACCTCGTTCGCCGAACGGCACGGAGCGAACCTCGGCCGCGAGGTGCTGTTCCCGGCCGACCTGTTCCCGGACGGCCAGCACGACCCGGAAGTCCTGTACCGCATCGGCCCGCTGACCACCGCCCACTGAGGAGCGATTCACGTGACCATCACCCAGCCCGACCTCAGCGTCTTCGAGACCCTCGAGTCCGAGGTGCGCAGCTACTGCCGCGGCTGGCCCGCCGTCTTCGACCGTGCGCAGGGCAGCCGGATGTTCGACGAGGACGGTCATGCGTACCTCGACTTCTTCGCCGGTGCCGGCTCACTCAACTACGGCCACAACAATCCCGTGCTCAAACGGGCGTTGATCGACTATCTGTCCCGGGACGGGGTCACCCACGGCCTGGACATGTCGACCACGGCCAAACGGTCCTTCCTGCAGACCTTCCAGGACCTGGTGCTGCGCCCGCGCGACCTGCCGTACAAGGTCATGTTCCCGGGCCCGACGGGCACCAACGCCGTGGAGTCGGCGCTGAAGCTGGCCCGGAAGGTGAAGGGCCGGGAGGCGATCGTCTCGTTCACGAACGCCTTCCACGGGATGTCGCTCGGTTCCCTCGCCGTCACCGGCAACGCCTTCAAGCGGGCCGGCGCCGGCATCCCGCTGGTGCACGGCACCCCGATGCCGTTCGACAACTACTTCGACGGCACGGTCCCGGACTTCCTGTGGTTCGAGCGGCTGCTGGAGGACCAGGGCTCCGGCCTGAACAAGCCCGCCGCCGTGATCGTGGAGACGGTGCAGGGCGAGGGCGGCATCAACGTGGCCCGGCCCGAATGGCTGCGCGCCCTCAAGGAGCTGTGCGAGCGGCAGGACATGCTGCTGATCGTCGACGACATCCAGATGGGCTGCGGGCGCACCGGCGCCTTCTTCTCCTTCGAGGAGTCGGGGATCACGCCGGACATCGTCACCGTGTCCAAGTCCATCAGCGGCTACGGGCTGCCGATGTCGCTGTGCCTGTTCCGGCCCGAGCTGGACGTCTGGGAGCCGGGCGAGCACAACGGCACCTTCCGCGGCAACAACCCCGCGTTCGTCACCGCCACCGCGGCCCTGGAGACGTACTGGACCGACGGCTCGGCCATGGAGAAGCAGACCCGCACCCGCGGTGAGCAGGTCGAGCAGGCGCTGATCTCCATCACCGAGGAGAACCTCGCCGACGTGAAGGAGTACCGCGGCCGCGGACTGGTGTGGGGCCTGGAGTTCCGCGACAAGGACCGCGCCTCCCGGGTCGCCCGGCGGGCCTTCGAGCTCGGGCTGCTGATCGAGACGTCGGGCCCGGAGGGCGAGGTCGTCAAACTGCTGCCCGCCCTCACCATCACCCCCGAAGAGCTGGACGAGGGGCTGAGCATGCTCGCCCGTGCCGTCCGCGAGAGCGCCTGAACCAACCTGATCAATCCTGATCAACAAGGAGGAGACGCACCACCGTGATCGTTCGATCGTTCAAGGACATCGAGGGAACCGACCGGCACGTCAAGTCGAAGTCCGGCACCTGGGAGAGCAAGCGCATCGTCCTCGCCAAGGAGCGGGTCGGCTTCTCCGTGCACGAGACCATCCTGTACGCCGGCACCGAGACGGACATGTGGTACGCCAACCACATCGAGGCCGTCGTCTGCACCAGGGGCGAGGCCGAACTGACCGACCGGGAGACCGGGCAGGCCTACACCATCACGCCCGGCACCATGTACCTCCTGAACGGGCACGAGCGGCACACGCTGCGCGTCAAGGAGGACTTCCACTGCATCTGCGTGTTCAACCCGCCCGTCACCGGACGGGAGGACCACGACGAGAACGGCGTCTACCCGCTGCTCACCGAGCCCGAGGAGGTGTGACCGACGATGACCACCGCCACCGTCACCGACCTGTACCCCACCCGGGGCGCCACCGAGGTGGCCGTCCCCCGCAAGGACCCGGTCGTCTGGGGCTCCCCGGACACGCCCGGCCCGATCGCCACGGCCGACCTGCAGGCGTTCGAGCGCGACGGCTTCCTCGCCGTCGACCAGCTGATCACCCCGGCCGACGTCGAGGTCTACCGGCGTGAGCTGGACCGGCTGGTCGCCGACCCGGCGATACGCGCCGACGCGCGCTCCATCGTGGAGCCGAAGTCCAAGGAGATCCGCTCGGTCTTCGAGGTGCACAGAATCAGCCAGGTGTTCGCGAACCTCGTGCGCGACGAGCGGGTGGTCGGCCGGGCCCGCCAGATCCTCGGCTCGGACGTGTACGTCCACCAGTCCCGGATCAACGTCAAGCCGGGCTTCGGCGCGAGCGGCTTCTACTGGCACTCGGACTTCGAGACCTGGCACGCCGAGGACGGCCTGCCGAACATGCGCACGGTGTCCGTCTCGATCGCGCTGACCGAGAACCTCGACACCAACGGCGGCCTGATGATCATGCCGGGCTCGCACCGGACGTTCCTGGGCTGCGCGGGCGCCACGCCCGAGGACAACTACAAGAAGTCGCTGCAGATGCAGGACGCGGGCACCCCGTCCGACGAGGCGCTGACCGGGCTGGCGAGCGAGTACGGCATCAAGCTGTTCACCGGCGCGGCGGGCTCGGCGACCTGGTTCGACTGCAACTGCATGCACGGCTCCGGCGACAACATCACGCCGTACCCGCGCAGCAACGTCTTCATCGTCTTCAACAGCGTGGAGAACAGGGCGGTCGAGCCGTTCGCGGCGCCGGTACGACGGCCGGAGTTCATCGGGGCGAGGGACTTCACCCCGGTCCGGTGAGCCGCGCCCGGCACAGGGGCCTCCGCCTCGGCGGAGGCCCCTGCCGTGTGCCCTGGGCCCGGTGCGGGAGGGGACGGTCAGCCGGACAGCACGTCCAGCAGGCGGTCCACGTCCGCGGCCGTGTTGTAGAGGTGGAAGGACGCGCGCAGATTGCCCGCGCGGTTGGCGACCTCGATGCCGGCGCGGCTCAGCTCCGGCCGGCGGGCGCCGAGTCCGGGCACGGAGACGATCGCCGAGCCGGGCGCCGGCAGCGGCTCGTGCCCGAGGGCCGCGAGTCCCTGCCGGAAGCGGTCGGCGAGGGCCAGGTCGTGGGCGTGCACGGCGGCCACGCCGAGTTCCTCGATCAGCGCGAGCGAGCGGCGCACCCCGGCACAGGTGAACAGGGCCGGGCTGACGTCGAACCGGCGGGCGGAGTGGGCGAGTTCGGCGACCGGGCCGTAGCAGCTGTCCCACGGATTCTCGGCCGCGACCCAGCCCGCCAGCAGCGGGGTCAGCCCGCCGAAGTCCTCGGGGACCACGAGGAAGGCCGCCCCGTGCGGGCCGAGCAGCCACTTGAAGGTGGTGGCGACCGTGAAGTCGTGGGCGCCCGCGTCCATCGGCAGCCAGCCGGCGGCCTGGGAGTAGTCGACGTAGGTGCGCGCGCCGTGCGCACGGGCCGCGTCGCCGAGGGCGGGCAGGTCGGCGACCCGGCCGTCCGCCGACTGCGCGGCGCTCACCGCGACCAGCGCGGTGCCGGGGCGGACGGACTCGGCGAGCCGTTCCAGCGGCACGGCGCGCACCTTGAGGTCGCCGCGCACATGGAAGGGGTTCACCACGGAGGTGAAGTCGTCCTCGGCGGTGAGGACTTCGGCGCCCGCCGGCAGGGCGGCAGCGATCAGACCGGTCTGTGCGGCGACGGACGGGCCCACGGCCACCCGGGTGACCGGCACCCCGGCCAGCCGGGCGAAGGCGGCCCGGGCGGCCTCGACGTCCTCGAACAGCGGGTCCAGGGGCCGGCCCTCGGCCCGGATCGCCACCGCCTCGTGCAGGCCGGCGGCGGTACGGGCCGGGAGCAGACCGCTGCTCGCGGTGTTCAGGTAGGTGTTCTTCGGGCTGAACTCGGCGCGGACGAGGCTCTCGAAGGTCTCCATGACCCCACTGTGCGGGCCACGCATCTCCCCGTCCATTGCGAATTTCCGTGTGGCTTCACCCAGGAAGCCTTATACGACCGCGCCGACCTGCGGTTTCAGTCCTGCTGCGGGACCGCGCACCCGTCCGGGCCACAGGCCTCGGCGTTGCCCTGGCCGACCGTCCTCAGCGGGGAGCGCTCGCCCCAGGCCTGGGTCAGCGCCTGGGTGAAGACCTCGGCGGGCTGGGCGCCCGAGACGCCGTAGGTGCGGTCGAGCACGAAGAAGGGCACCCCGTTCGCCCCGAGCTCGGCGGCCTCGCGCTCGTCGGCGCGGACCTCCCCGGCGTACGCGTCCGGGTCGGCGAGCACCGCGCGGACGGCGGCCGCTTCCAGTCCGGCCTCGACGGCCAGCTCCGCCAGGCGGTCGTCCCCCTCGGTGAAGACGGAGCGCTCCTCGGCGAAGTTGGCCCGGTACAGGATCTGGATCAGCTCGTCCTGCCTGCCGTGCTCCCTGGCGAGGTGCAGCAGGCGGTGCATGTCGAAGGTGTTGCCGTGGTCGCGGCCCCGGGTGCGGTAGTCCAGGCCCTCGGCGGCGGCCTGGGCGCCCAGGTTGTCCTCACCGGCCTGGGCCTGTGCCTCGCTCATGCCGTACTTCGCGGTCAGCATGGTGATCACCGGCTGCACGTCGCCCTTGGCCCGGCCCGGGTCCAGCTCGAAGGAGCGGTGCACCACCTCGACCTGGTCGCGGTGCGGGAAGGCCGCCAGCGCCTTGTCGAAACGGGCCTTGCCTACGTAGCACCAGGGGCAGGCGATATCGGTCCAGATCTCGACGCGCATACTCTCGGCTCTTCTCCAGTTCGTACGGGCGCGGGGGCTCTCCCCGCCGCCGGTACGTGAACGTTCAAGCAGCGTGTTTCATTCCCGGCCCCACCGCGTACCGCAGGAACAGATGGTGGTCCCCCTCGGCGGGCGGGTTCTCCGGGTCCGGGACCCAGCCCAGGCGGGCGTAGAAGGCCTGGGCCCGCCGGTTGTCCACGTGCACGTCGAGGACGGCCGTGCGCCTGCCGTCGGCCCGCCACTCCTCCACGCAGGCCGCGTGCAGGGCCGTGCCGACGCCGGAGCGCCAGCGGTCGGGGTCGACGTGGAACTGGAACAGCTTGACCGTGTCGGCGGCCGCGCCGTCCGGGGTGCGGAAGGAGGCGATCCCGGCGATCCGGCCCTGTTCGACGACGCACAGCACATGGCCGTCGGGGCGCTCGATGGACCCGCGCCAGGCCTCGCTCCAGTCGAATTCGGGCTCCGGGACACCGTCGGGGTAGTACGTCGAGCGGGCCCGGTGGTGCAGCGCGGCGATCGCGTCCGCCTCGGCGGGCAGGGCGGTGCGGATCACCCGGGCTCCCGTCACACGGTCATTGATCATGCAACGAAGGACGCGGCCGCCGGCCGCCCGGTTCCGCGCCGCTGCGCCCGGCCGTCCGCGCGCCGCCGCTCGCGGCGGCGTCCGTGACTCAGCTTCCGTCCCGCAGGTCGCTCGGCCAGGCGGTCCTGAACTCGATGTGGTCGTAGGTGACCACGCAGCCCTCCCCCAGCGGCGACTGCGTCATGAAGCCGATGAGGGCGGCTTCGGTCTCCTTCTCGCCGCCGAGGGTGAAGAGCCGTACGAAGGTCCAGCGCCCGCCGTCGCGGGAGGCGTGGAAGGCGAAGGCCCGGCCGGTCCTGCTGACCCGCAGCCACACCGAACTCCCCTGGACCGTGAAGGAGTTGGCGTCGTCGGAGTGGCCCCGGGTGACCACCGTGCAGACGGTGGGCACGTCCGGGGAGTACTCCAGGCAGAGCTTGGCCCAGGCCCGCTCGCCGACGTGGACGTAGAGCACCCCCGCGTCGAAGCCGGCCCGGAACCCCACGGTGACCCGGGCGATCAGCTGGAAGTCCCCTTCGGGCGCCCCGAGCAGCCGGGGCGCGTCGGAGGCGGGGTCCAGGGCCTCCCCGGTGGGCGTGACGAACCGGTCCTGCCGCGGTCCGGCCCAACCGGTCAGCACGCCGCCCTCGTAGGACCAGTGTCCGGCGGGGCCGTAGGTGCGCAGGGGGAAGGGCAGTTCGGGGAGTTCCACGTCCATCCGCCGATTCTCGCAGGAGCGTGCCCGCCCGGGGGCGCGGGGCACCGCGCGGGAGACCACGGGGTTCCCGCGCCCGCCCACGCGCCGCGCCCCTGCGGCCCAGGGCCTGTCCGACAGGCCCTACCGCTCCAGCACCCCGTCGAACCGCCGGGGCAGCCCCAGCGGATTGTCGTCGCGCAGCTCCTTGGGCAGCAGCGCCTCCGGCGCGTTCTGGTAGACGACCGGGCGCAGCCACCGCTCGGCGGCCGTGCCGCCCACCGAGGTGGAGGTGGAGGTGGTCGCCGGGTACGGGCCCCCGTGGTGCTGCGCGGGCGCCACCGCGACGCCGGTCGGCCATCCGTTCACCAGCACCCGCCCGGCCAGCGGGGTGAGTTCGGCGAGGATCTCCGCGCCCCGGCCCGCGCCGGCCGCCTCGTCCGCGGACAGCTGGACGGTGGCCGTGAGGTTGCCCGGCAGTCGCGACAGCACCGCCGCGGCCTCGCCGTCGTCCTCGTAGCGGACCACCACGCTCACCGGCCCGAAGCACTCCTCCAGGAGCAGGTCGTACGCGCCCGCCGCGGCCAGCGCGCTCGCCGGCACCGTGAGGAAGCCCGCGCTGACCGTGTGCGCACCGCCCGCGCCGGGGGTCACCGGGGACTCCACGCCCGCGAGGCCGGCGCGTTCGCGCACCCCGGCGACGAAGGCGTCCCGCATGCGGTGGTCGAGCAGCACCCCGGCCTCGGTGTCGCTGACGGCGTCCGTCAGCGACTTCACCAGCCGGTCGCCGGCCGCGCCGGACGGCACGAGGACCAGGCCGGGCTTCACGCAGAACTGCCCGACGCCGAGGGTCATCGACCCGGCGAGCCCGGAGCCGATCTCCTCCGCGCGCTCGGCCGCGGCCGCCTCGGTCACCAGGACCGGGTTGAGGGAGCCCAGCTCGCCGTGGAACGGGATCGGCACCGGCCGTGCCGCGGCCGCGTCGAACAGGGCGCGCCCACCCCGCACCGACCCGGTGAAACCGGCGGCGGCGACCTTCGGGTGCCTGATCAGCTCGACGCCCGCGTCGAAGCCGTGCACGAGGCCGACGACGCCCTCGGGGATGCCGTGCTCGGCGGCGGCCCGGCGCAGCACCTTGGCGACCAGCTCGGACAGGGCCGGGTGGTCGGGGTGGGCCTTGACCACGACCGGGCAGCCCGCGGCCAGCGCGCTCGCGGTGTCGCCGCCCGCGACGGAGAAGGCGAAGGGGAAGTTGGACGCGGAGTAGACGGCGACGACGCCGAGCGGCACCTTGTAGCGGCGCAGGTCCGGGACGGGCGGGGTCGCGGTGTCGTCGGGGTGGTCGATGACGACGTCCAGGAAGGCGCCCTCGTCGACGACGTCCGCGAAGGCCCGCAACTGGTAGGTGGTGCGGGCGAGTTCGCCGGTCAGCCGGACCGGTCCGAGGGCGGACTCGGCGTCGGCGGTCTCGACCAGGCAGTCCCTGGCCGCGTCCAGGCCCGCGGCGGCCGAGCGCAGGAAGGCGGAGCGGATCGCGCGGTCGGCGAGGGCGCCGCGCGCGTCGTGGGCGGCGCGGACGACCGCGTCCACCTCCTCGGCCGTGGCCTCCACCGCAACCTGTTCCCGCTGCTTCCCGGTACGCGGGTCGACACTCCAGACTGGTGCTGCTGCCACCGCGGGTCCCTCCCAGTAAGGCCGCACATCACTCGATATCTCGGTCACTCATCAGCACCGCGTTCGATATACTGAACACCGTCTCTGATGATGAACGCTGCTCGGAGACTATATATCTCAGGTCCTCGTCGAACGAAGGGGTCAAGGGCGATGACGGCAGTCGAAGCAGTGGGCGGGGCGCAGGTCAAGTCCGCGGTACGGACCGTTGAGCTGCTCGAGTACTTCGCCGGCCGGCCCGGTATGCACTCCCTCGCGGCCGTCCAGGAGGCCGTGGGCTACCCCAAGTCCAGCCTGTACATGCTGCTGCGCACGCTCGTGGAGCTGGGCTGGGTGGAGACGGACTCGACCGGCACGCGGTACGGCATCGGCGTGCGGGCGCTGCTCGTGGGCACGTCGTACATCGACGGCGACGAGGTGGTGGCCGCAGCCCGGCCGACCCTGGACCGGCTCTCCGACGACACCACGGAGACCATCCACCTGGCCCGGCTCGACGGCACCAACGTGGTGTACCTGGCCACCCGCCAGTCCCAGCACTACCTGCGGCCCTTCACCCGCGTCGGGCGCCGGCTGCCGGCCCACTCCACCTCGCTCGGCAAGGCGATCCTCGCCACCTTCACCGACGAGCAGGTGCGCAAGCTGCTGCCGGAGACCCTGCCCGCGCTCACCGAGCACACCCTCACCGACCGGGAGCGGCTCATCGAGGAGCTGCACCAGGTGCGGGAGCAGGGCTTCGCGGTCGACCGCGAGGAGAACACGCTGGGGCTGCGCTGCTTCGGCGTGGCGATCCCCTACCGCACCCCCGCCCGCGACGCCATCAGCTGCTCGGTCCCGGTGGCCCGGCTGACCCCCGCCCACGAACAGATGATCAAGGACGCCCTGTTCGACGCCCGGGACCGGCTGACGCTGGCGACCCGCAGGCTCTGAGCACACGGCCGCCGGGCGGTCCCGGGGCCCGCGACCGTGTCCTCGTCGCCGCCCCGGGGCACCTCGGCATAGGGTCGGTGGCCATGGAGATCGCGCTGCGGACGGTGGAGGACGAGGACCTGCCGGTGTTCTTCGGGCAGATGACCGACCCGGAGGCGGTCCGGATGGCCGCATTCGGCCCGAAGGACCCGGCCGACCCGGTCGCCTTCGCGGCCCACTGGAAACGCATCCGCGCCTCCTCGGACGTGCTGCGCACGGTGCTGGCCGACGGGCGCGTGGCTGGCAGCGCGGCGGTCTACGGCGAACCGGGCGAGCGCGAGGTCACGTACTGGATCGACCGCGCCTACTGGGGCCGGGGCGTGGCGACGGCCGCCCTGCGGACCCTGCTCGCCGAGGTCCCCGAACGGCCGCTGTACGCGCGGGCGGCGGCCGACAACGCCGCCTCGCTGCGGGTCCTGGCCAAGTGCGGCTTCCGCGAGTCCGTCCGGGCCCGGGGGTTCGCCAACGGGCGGGGCCAGGAGATCGACGAGGTCGTGCTCGTCCTGGACGCCTGAGCGCCTCCCCCGCACGGCGGAGGCGGATCGTCGCCCGGCAGGAGGCGACCGACCGGGACCGCACGAGAGCGTGGGGGCATGCCGCACCCCGCCGACGCCGCTGCCGGGCCTCGCCTACGCTGGGCAGGTGATCGTCGGCTTCCTCGTGGCGGCCCCCAGCGTCCGTCTCCTCGCGCTGCGGTCCGTCAAGGACGTGCGGTGACAGGGGCGTTGAGCCTGCTGTTCGCTCGGCGGGCGCGCTTTCGCTGGGTCCATCTGATCCTGGGCGGCGCGCTCGCCATGCCGTACGTCCTCGTCGGCTCGGTGATCGTCGGGCCGCTCGCCGGCGCGAACGACGTCTTCGGCTCCCTCCCGCTCCAACTCGCCTCCTTCGGCGTCGGGTTGCCGATCGCCGCGGCCACCTCCCTGTTCCCGTTGACCCGTCCGCTGGAGTCGGTCACCGCCCGTGTGCTGTGCGGGGTCGACGGGGACGCCCTCGCGCACGGCCCGGCGCGCACCCGGGCCGAACGGGCGCGCACGGCCGCCTGGTTCACGCTCCATCTGGGCATCGGCGGCATCATCTCCGGGATGTCGCTGGCCGTGCCGCCGTTCGCGGTGATGCTGCTCGTCCTGCCGCTGCTGGCCGCACTGCGCGACTCCCGGCCCGGTCTGCCGCACGTCATGGAGCACGGCTGGGCGCTGGCGCTCTCGCCGGTCGCGGGCCTGGCCCTGCTGCTGGCGCTCGCCGCGTGCGCCGCCGCCTGCGGGGCCCTGCTGGCCCGCTGGGCGCCCACGCTGCTCGGGCCCACCCCGCAGGACCTGCTGGCCGCGGCCGAGGCCCGCGCCGCCGACCTCGCGGTCCGCAACCGGCTCGCGCGCGAGCTGCACGACTCCGTCGGCCACGCCCTGAGCGCGGTCACCCTGCAGGCGAGCGCCGCCCGCCGGGTCCTGGACAGCGACCCGGAGTTCGTCCGCGAGGCGCTCGCCGCCATCGAGGACACCACCCGGCGCACGGTCGGCGAACTCGACGCCGCCCTGGGCGTGCTGCGGGACGGCGACGGTCCGGGCACGGCGCCCGCGCCGACGCTCGCGGCCGACCTGGACGGCCTGCTGAGCCGTACCCGGGCCGCCGGGCAGCCGGTGACGGCCACCGTCGGCACCGACCCCGCCGCAGTGCCGCCGCTGGTCTCCCGGGAGGCGTACCGGATCGTGCAGGAGGGCCTGAGCAACGCCCTCAGACACGCGGGCGAGCCGGTCTCCGTGCGGATCACCACCGCCGGCGGCCATCTGGAGATCACCGTCGAGAACCCCCTGGGCCCCGGCGCCTCGCCCCGCCCCGGCGGCGGCCACGGCCTGCGCGGCATCGCCGACCGGGTCCGCCTGCTGGGCGGCACGGCGGAGGCGGGGCCGTCCGGGAACGCCTGGCACCTGCGCGTACGACTGCCCCTGAAGGGAACCGCATGAACCGGCCCGCCATCCGGATCGTCCTCGCCGACGACGAGCGCATGGTCCGCACCGCCCTGCGCGCCATCCTCTCCGCCGAGCCCGGCCTGGAGGTGGTCGGCGAGGCGGCGACCGGCGCCGAGGCCGTGTCCGTGGTCCGGGAACTGCGGCCCGACGTCGTGCTCATGGACGTCCGCATGCCCGAGGTCGACGGCATCCGGGCCACCGAGCAGATCGTCACCACCCTCCGGGAGCCGCCCCGGGTCGTCGTCGTGACCACCTTCGAGAACGACTCCTACGTGTACGACGCGCTGCGCGCCGGGGCCGCGGGCTTCCTGCTCAAGCGGGCCGACGCGGACGCCCTCGTCCAGGCGGTACGGCTGGTCACCCGCACCGACAGCCTGCTGTTCCCGTCGGCCGTACGGGCCCTCGCGGCCGAGCACGCGCGTACGGCGGACGCTCCCCCGGCCTGGGTGGGCAGGCTCACCGGCCGCGAGAGCGAGGTGCTGCGGCACATGGCCACGGGGCTCACCAACGCCGAGATAGCCCGGCGCCTGGAGGTCGGTCCCGCCACCGTGAAGACGCATGTGGCGGCGGTGCTGGCCAAGACGGGCGCCCGGGACCGCACCCAGGCGGTGATCGCCGCGTACGAGGCGGGGTTCCTGAGCACACGATGAGCGCCGGATGAGAAATCCGGGCGAACGGGAACGAGCACCCCGCTCCCACTCGTCTTGCGTGCGGGATGAACACGACGATCAGGCGGGCGTCCGTCTTCACACTGCTGCTCGTGCTCGCTCTGCTGGGCAGGGCGACCTGGGTGCAGTTCTACGACGGCAAGGCCCTCGCGGACGACAACAACAACCGGCGCAACGCGATAGAGACCTACTCGCGGCCGCTGGGGAACATCATCGTGGCCGGGAACGCGATCACCGGCTCGACCCGGACGAAGGGAAGCGACCTCGCCTACAAGCGCACGTACACGGACGGCAAGCTGTACGCGGCGGTGACGGGCTACGCGTCGCAGGCCTACGCGCCCACGCAGCTGGAGGGCATCTACAAGGACCTGCTCAACGGCACCGATCCCCAGCTGAACACGGTGATGGACACCCTCACCGGCGAGCGCGCCGACCCGGGCAACGTGCTCACCACCATCGACCCGGCGGTGCAGAAGGCGGCCTACCGCGCCCTCGGCGACAAGAAGGGCGGGGCCGTCGCCATCGACCCGAAGACCGGGCGGATCCTCGCCGCGGTGTCGACGCCGTCGTACGACCCGGACTCGCTCACCGACGCGAACACGGCCGGGACGGCCTGGGAGAAGCTCACCAAGGACCAGGACAAGCCGCTCACCAACCGCGCGCTGCGCCAGCCGCTGCCGCCGGGTTCGACGTTCAAGCTGGTCGTGGCGGCGGCCGCGCTGGAGAACGGGCTGTACAAGAACGTGAACGACCCGACCGACAGTCCCGACCCGTACACGCTGCCGGGCACGACGCGGGTGCTGTCGAACGAGAACAGGTCGGCTCCCTGCAAGGACGCCTCGATCCGCCAGGCCCTGCGCTACTCCTGCAACAACGTCTTCGGTCACATGGCGGTCCAGCTCGGGCAGGACAAGGTGCGGGCCATGGCCGAGAAGTTCGGCTTCGACGACCAGTCGCAGGACGTGCCGGTGCGGGCCTACGCCAGCGTGTACCCGTCGCACATGGACCCGGCGCAGACCGGCCTGTCCGGCATCGGCCAGTTCGACGTCACCGCGACCCCGCTGCAGATGGCCATGGTGTCGGCCGCCATCGCCAACGGCGGCAAGCTGGTCGCGCCGCACATGGTGTCCCAGATCACCGACAGCGGCGGTGACGCGCTGCAGAACTTCGACGACGACGCGGACACCCGGCAGATCGTCAGCTCCTCCACCGCCGAGCAGCTGCAGTCGGCCATGCAGACCGTGGTGAAGGACGGCACCGGCACCAACGCCCTGATCCCCGGGGTGACCGTGGGCGGCAAGACCGGTACCGCCCAGCACGGCGAGAACAACAGCAAGACGCCGTACGCCTGGTTCACGTCCTACGGCCGGTCCGACAGCAGCGGCAAGGAGGTCGCCGTCGCGGTGATGGTCGAGCAGTCGGACGCGGCGCGCTCCGAGGTGAGCGGCAACGGACTGGCCGCTCCGGTGGCCAGGGCGATGATGGAGGCCGCGCTCAAGTGAGGGCCGAGGGGGCGGTTTCCCGCAACCGCCCCCTCGTCCGCGCTACTTGACGCCCAGCAACTGCTCCACCGGATCGATCGCGAAGTACACCAGGAACAGCGCCGAGACCCCCCACAGCAGCCAGTTGACCTCCCTCGCCCTGCCCAGGACCGTCTTGATCAGGACGTAGGAGACGAAGCCCGCGCCGATGCCGTCGGTGATGGAGTAGGTGAAGGGCATCGCCGCGATGGTGAGGAACGCCGGGACGGCGATCTCGTACCTGTCCCAGTCGATGTGCTTGACGTGCGTCATCATCAGGAAGCCCACGGCGATCAGCGCGGGTGCCGCCGCCTGGAGCGGCACGATGGTGAGCAGCGGGGTGAGGAAGAGCGCGAGGCCGAAGAGGCCGCCGGTGACCAGGTTGGCGAAGCCGGTGCGGGCTCCCTCGCCGACGCCGGCCGCGGACTCGATGTAGGCGGTGTTGGAGGAGGCGGACCCGAGACCGCCGGCCACGGCGGCGGCGCCGTCGATGAACAGCACGCGGCCGATGCCGGGCACCTGCCCCTTGTCGTCGAGCAGTCCGGCCTCGGCGCTGATGCCGACGATGGTGCCCATGGCGTCGAAGAAGTCGGACAGGATGAGGGTGAAGACCAGCAGCACGGCGGTGAGGACGCCGGCCTTGGCGAAGCCGCCGAACAGGCTGAAGTGACCGATGAGCCCGAAGTCCGGGGCGGCGACGATCTTGTCGGGTACCTTGGGCGTGGTCAGGCCCCAGCTCTTGATGTCGGCCACGGAGTCGATGACGATCGCGACGACGGTCATGGACACGATGCTGATGAGGATCGCGCCCTTCACCCTGCGGGCGAGCAGCGCGATGGTGAGCAGCACACCGAGGCAGAAGACCAGCACGGGCCAGCCGGTGAGCCGGCCGACCGCGCCGAGCTGGACGGGCACGGTGGTGTTCGCGGCGTCCGGGATGCGGCTGACGAACCCGGCGTCCACGAAGCCGATGAAGGCGATGAACAGGCCGATGCCGACGCCGATGGCCTGCTTCAGCTGCTGCGGGATCGCGTTCATGATCGCCTCACGGAGCCCGGTGAGGACCAGCAGGCAGATGACCAGGCCTTCGAGGACGACGAGGCCCATGGCGTCGGACCAGCTCATCAGCGGGGCCAGCTGGAAGGCGACGACGGCGTTGAGGCCGAGGCCCGCGGCGATGGCGAGGGGGAGGTTGCCGCCGACGCCCATGACGACGGTCATCACACAGGCCACCAGGGCGGTGGCGGTGACGAGTTGGCCGGTGTCGAGGGCGTGGTGGTACTTGTCCCTGGCACTGCCCAGGATGATCGGATTCAGGACAAGGATGTAGGCCATGGTGAAGAACGTGGCGAGGCCGCCGCGTATCTCCCGGCCGAACGTGGATCCCCGTTCGGAGATTCTGAAGTACCGGTCGACGCCGTTGCGGGCTGGTGGCGCGGCATCAGGCCGCTGGTCCACCGTCTGCGTCTCGGACATGGCCAACTCCTCGTTGCCTGGCGAGCGGTGTGCGGGTGCTGGCTGGATTGTTCCCCTGTCGGACCCGTTTCAGGTTTTCCCCGTGTTACGGAAATCGGGGATCCGCAGGGCGTGCGCACGGCACTCCGGTCGCGCGTCGGCCCCCGTCACCGGCAGGGTGCTGCCGGTGACGGGGGCCGATCGGGAGCTGCCGCTCGCGACGCGATGCCGGGCGGCGGTTCGTCAGGAGACGAAGTACGTCGGGTTCGGGAGCTTGTACGTGCGGTCCGCGTAGCCGCCGTCGAGGTCCGAGTACTGGTCGCCGAAGTTGGCGATGATCTCGTAACCGAGGTGCTCGACGTGCTTGCGGGTGCCCGACTTGTACTGCACGGTCGTGCAGTTCCAGGCGCCCGGGGTGGCGCAGTCGCTCAGGTAGGCCGGCGGGTTGGCCTTGTCCTTGAGGAACATGTGGTCGGCGTCGAGGTTGACGTCGGCGCCGACCTTCTTCAGGTTGGTGACCGCGGCGGCGCGCTGCGCCTCCGTCAGACCGGAGTTGTAGAAGACCTCGACGCCCTTGGACGCGGCGTACCGCACCAGCTCGGGGCTGCCGAAGACCTCCGGACGGTCGGCCTTGTTCACGTAGTCGTTCCACGTGGTGGAGTTGTACGTGTAGTTGTAGCGCTTCTCGTAGTCGAGGCTGAGCAGCAGCGTGTCGTCGATGTCGAACATGACGGCCGGCTTCTCGCCGTGGTGGCGGGCCGTGCGGGCCGCCCGGTCGATGTAGCGCTTGGCGTCGGCGTCGATGCGCGCCAGGTCCTTGGCGTACGGGCTGTCCGGGGACGCCTGGTAGACACCGTTGCTGTCGGCGGTGGTGCCGTAGTACTTGTCGATGTCCTGCACCAGGAGCCCGATGTTGTAGGGCTCGTGGGTGGAGTTCGCCGTCGACTGGCCGGCGGTGGCCGCGCCCGCGCCGTACAGGGCGGCACCGGCCACGACACAGGCGGCGGTGGCGGCGGCGACTCTGTGGGACTTCCGCATGGATTCTCCGGATCTGATGGATGAGAGTGATGCACCAGGTCACGGACTGTCTACGCGCATAACCCCGGGCGCTGCGAGGGCTGTTACCCGATCGATACGCACTTTTTCGCCACGGCGTGAAGGCGGCGCGTGCTGGGGACCGGGGGCGGTGCCGGATCAAGTGGGGAGGCGGCGAGGATGGTGGCCATGAGATTCGTCGAGACCCGCTGGGACGAGCACGGGTTCTTTGTCGACCCCAGAGCCTATCTGGCCGAGCTGCCCCGGCTTCGTGGCGTACTGCCGCCCGGCGCCTGGGAGTTCGCCTCGGACCCGGGGCACTACGACGTCCCCGGCGCCGACCGGTGCGTCAAGGACCTGGAGTTGGCCGGAATACATCTGGCGACGGACAAGAGCGGGCGGCTGGTCCTGGAGTTCGCGCCGAACCGGTGGAAGCACCACTCGGGGCTGCGCATCACCTACTCGGGTGTGCGGCACTTCTCCGTCGACCACCACCACGCGATCGACTGGCTGCGGGTCGACACCGTGCTGCTCGACGAGATCCTCCCGGACGAGGACCGCGCGGGGGACGGCTTCGAGGGCGCCGGGTGCGTGCACGAGATCGCGCTCACCGACGCCTCGATCACCATCCGCTGCGAGGACCTGCGGGCTCAGTGGGGCGGGAGCCGCTGACGCCGGGCGTACGAAGGACGACGCGGGCGCAGGCGGGCAGGGGCGCATCCCTCGTCGATGCCTCCGACGAAAGGAGGCGGGTCTCTCAGGCGGTGTGGACGTCGCCCTCGACCGCGCTGCGGGTGGGCCGGCCCGAGGCCGCGGCGGCTCGGGCGGCGGCCTCCTCACGGGTGAGGGTGGGGCCGACGTGGGTGACGAGCAGTCCGCGCACCCGGGCGCCGAGGGCGATCCGCCCGGCGTCCTCCGGCGTCAGGTGCACCTGTTCACCGCCGCGATGCGCGTCGATGTCGGCCTCGCACAGGAACAGGTCGGCGTGCAGGGCGAGTTCACCGAGGGCGGCGCAGGGGCCGCTGTCCCCGGAGTACGCGAGCACGCTGCCCTGGCACTCGGCGCGCAGCCCGTACGCCTCGGTGTCGTGGGCGACGGCGCGGGCGGTGAGGCGGAGGTTCCAGTGCCGGACGTCGTGGCCGTCGTACAGGGCGCGGAAGTCGAAGACGCCCTTGAGGAAGTCGATGTCCGCGCGTCCGAAGAAGCCGGCCAGCCGGCGGGCGCAGTCCTGCGGGGCGTACACCGGGACCGGCGCGGCCGGGGTCATCCCGCCGAAGGCGAAGGCGTAGGCGGCGGACAGCAGGTCGGCGCTGTGGTCGGCGTGCAGATGGGAGATCCAGATCGCGGTGAGTCGCGCGGGATCGGTGTGCCGTTGCAAGGCGGCGAACGTGCCGGGCCCGGCGTCCACCCATATCTCGGCGCCGCCGCCCGACAGCAGGTAACCGGAACAGGGCCGGTCCGGGACGGGGTGCGGCGAGGCGGTGCCGAGGACGGTCAGGGTGAGCGGCATGAAGAGGAGAGTACGGCGGCGAGCGCCCCCACCCCGGTCACTTGGTCAACTCCCCTGCCCACTCGGGGAACCGGAGCCCCGGGTACCGCCGGGCCACGCCGTGCCCGGCGACCGGTGCGCGGCGGCCGACCGGGCGACCGGATACAGCCGGGCCCCGGCGTCCGTCCGCGCGCCCAGCACACCGCCCGCCACGCCGGCCTGGGCGCAATGAGCCGCCTCGCCGTGCACGCCCCGCGCGGTCGCCGCACCAGCCGTCCCCCGGACCCCGCCGCGCACACCCGCACGGTCGGCACAGCCGCCGCCCGGGCCCGGCCCGTTCCGCCGCCGTACGCGCCCGCGGTCTCAGTGGGTCGGGCTCCACCCGGGGTCCCGGCCGCTCAGGCCCACCGCCCGGTCCAGGAGGGGGGCCTCCGAGGGGACCGGGACGATCGGGCCGAAGAGGCCGCCGCCGCGGTCGGGGTCCTCCGCGGCCGCGAGGAGGAAGACGTGGGCCGAGTCCAGGGCCGCGGGGTCGGCGGTGTAGGGCCGCCCGAGAGCGCGGGCCAGGTCCCAGCCGTGGATCACCAGTTCATCGGCGACGACCGCGCCGGCCAGCTCACCCGGCAGGTCGACACCGCCCGCGCGGGTCATGCCGGTCCACGCGGCCGGGTCGCGCCAGGCGTCGGCGAGTTCGTCCAGCGCCTTGGGCAGTTCCTCGCGCCAGCCGGGGCCGATGTCCGGGACGGCGGCGGCCGGACTGGTGTCGGTCGTGGCACCGAGGTTCTTGCGCGCCGCGTCGCGGAAGGCGACGGACAGCGTCTGGATGTGGCCCAGCAGGTTCCGCACCGCGCACTTGGGGCACGGTGTCGGGTCCGTCAGCTGCTCGTCGGTGACCGTCTCGGCCAGCCGCGCCACGATGTGGGCCTGGGGGCCCAGGTCGACGATGGTCATGCCCTGCTCCTTCGGGGTTGTGCTGCCCGTACGCAGTGCTGACCGCCCGGCGCGCCGGAACTCATCGGTGCCCCACGGCGGCCCCGCAGCCACTCCCACGGCGAGCGCCCGCCCCCGAGGCACCACACCGCGATCACCGGGTCGCACAGCGCGCAGCCGAACGAGGAGTCGTGGGCGAACGGGATGATGGGGTGGCCCTTGAGGTGGTGCACGACGTCCCAGACCGTGTGCAGCAGCCAGCCGGCGCCGATCCAGGCCCAGGAGTCCAGGCCCTTGTAGGCGACGAAGGTGGCCACCGCGGTGAACACGAACTCCCAGCCGCCGAGTCCCCCGCCGCTGAGGTAGGCGGCGCCGGCGCCGGCGACCATGACCGCGTTGAAGCGGCGCCGGTGGGGTTCGGGGATCAGGGACATGAGGAGGACGTAGAGGAGCCCGATCAGGATCGGGGCGATGCAGCGCATGCGGCCGACAGTAGGTCCGGGCCGCCGCGCGCCCCATGGGCATTCCTGACAGGTTCCGACGGATTGTCGCCGCTCCGCCGGCCCGGCGTATGAGGCACCCGACCGATGCGCCGGTGCCCTCCTCAGACCCACCATGAGCAGGCATGACGACCTCTTCGACGGTGTCGCGCGTGCTGCGCGACCGCAACGCGGCCCTGTGTCTGGCGGCCGTGCTCGTGTCGGGCTTCGGCACCTCCTCCCTGTGGCTGGCGTCGGGTGTGTGGGTCAACGACCTCACCGGGTCCGACGGCCTGGCCGCCCTGTGCCTGTTCGCCATGTGGGCGCCCACTCTGGCGGGTCCGGCCCTGGGCACGCTCGCCGACCGCGTCCGCCGCAGGCCCCTGCTCGTGGCGGGCAACCTGGGGACGGCCGCGCTGCTGCCCGCCCTGTTCGCCGTGGACTCGCCTGCCCGCCTGTGGCTGCTGTTCGCGGTGCTGGCCGTGTACGGCGCCGAGGGAGTGGTGCACGACGCGGCCGAGTCGGCGCTGGTGGCCGCCGCCGTCGGCCCGGAGGTGCTCGGCGACGTCAACGGACTGCGCATGAGCCTCACGGAGGGCATGAAGCTCGTCGCCCCGCTGACCGGGGCGGGCCTCTACGCGGCCTGGGGCGGCCCGGCCGTCGCCTGCCTGGACGCGGTCACCTTCGTCCTCGCCGCCGGGCTGTGCGCCCTCCTGCGCGTGCGCGAGGAGCGGCCCGCACGGAGCCGCGGGCGCGGTCGGGGACGCACCGCCGAGGGCATCCGGCACGTGTGGGGGCACCCCGCGCTGCGCCCCCTGGTCCGGGCGGGCGGTACGACGATGTTCCTCGCCTCCCTGAGCGGCTCGGCGGTCTACGCCGTCGTCGGCCGCCTGGGCCACTCCCCCGCGTACGCGGGCCTGCTGTACGCCGTCCAGGGCGTCGGTTCGGTGACGGCCGGCCTGGTCGCCGGACCGTTGCTGCGCGGGCTCGGCGGACGCCGGTTCGCGGCGGCCGGGATCGCGCTGACGGGGATCGGGGTGATGGCGCGGGCGGTGCCGTGGGACGCGGCCGCCCTGGTGTCCGGTGCGGTGAGCGGGCTGGGGCTGCCGTGCGTGCTGATCGCCGCGCTCACCGCCGTCCAGCGGGAGACCCCGGGCCCGCTGCTCGGCCGGGCGACGGCCAGTGCGAACACGCTGCTCTTCGCCCCGAACGTGCTGGGGCTCGCCGTCGGGGCCGGTCTGGTCGAACTCGCCGGTCCCGGGCTGCTGCTGCCCTGCTACGGCCTGGCGCTGCTCGTGACGGCGGCCCCGCTCGCTTGTCCTGCTACCGCTTGGCGCTGCTCGTGACGGCGGCCCCGCTCGCTCAGCGCCCCGCCAGTGCCGAGCGCACCGCGGCGAGGTCCCCGTCCGACGCCAACCCCGCGTGATACAGCCGCAGTTCGGTCGCGCCGTCCGCACGCGCGCGTGCCGCGTCCGCCGCGAGCGTCCCGGGGCTGCCGCCCATCCCGGCGACGACGGTGAGGTTGGCCGCGAGGACGGTCCGCTCCCCCGCCCGCTCGGCGAAGGGCGCCAGCAGGGCCGTACCGTCGGTGCAGGGCACCACGACGCCGTCGGCGACGGAGAGGACGTGGCCGGGGTCGACGCCCGCGTTGGCGCCGCAGTGGTAGGAGACGGGGTCGGCGTGCAGCAGGACCTGGAAGCCGGCGGGCGCGGCGGCGCGGACGGCGGCGACGGCCTCCTCCTGGAGGGTGCGGGCGGTGCCGTCGCGCCACGCGCGCGTGGCGGCCGCCGTGTCCTCGCCGAGCAGCTTCCCGACCGTCGGCCATCCCTGGTCGTCCGCCGCGCCCCGCCACAACGGCTCCAGCCCGGTGCGCACCGAGGCGGCCAGCGCGTCCCCGTCCAGGCCGTGCGTGCCGTACCCGGCGCGGCAGGACGGGCAGAAGCAGAGCGACATCAGGTACTGCCCGGCGTCCCCGAGGCCGACGCCGGAGATCTTGTCGTGGGCGTGCAGGTGCCCCAGCCCGTACCAGCCGAGGGACTCCAGTTCGGTGCCCCGCGCGCCGGGGCGTACGGCGGCCTCGGCGGCCAGGTCGACCAGGTACGCGCGCGTGGCGGGCTGGGCGATGCAGGGCGCCCACGGGTAGCGGTCGCCGTAGGCGTTGACGACCGAGGTGTCCGGGTGTTCGGCGCCGAGCCGGGAGTTGTGGGCGAGGACCACCCAGGTGTGGACCTCCAGACCGGCGCCGGCGAGGGCCCGCGCGGCCTCGCCGTGGGCGTCGCCGGGGGCCCAGCGGCCGGCGTGGTACGGGCGCAGGCCGCGGCCGGCCCAGCGGGCGCCCGCCGGGTAGAGGACGGCCGCGTACTCGGCGGTGACGACGCGGTGGCGGGGGTGGCGGGGGGTCAGGGCGCGGGTGGAGTGGTAGGCGGCGGCGAGGGTCACCTGCTCGACGCCGAGTGCGGCGATGCGCTCGGGGGCTTGAGGGTCCCCGTTGACGTCCCAGGGATAGACGAACGCCGAGGCCTTCACGCGTCCCCCTCCGGAAGCGCGGAACCGTCGCCGATCACGCGTCCCCCTCCGACAGCGCGGAACCGTTCGATCACGCCTCACCCTCCAGCAGCGCGTAGCCGCGCTCGATCAGCCGGGCGAGCTGTTCGACATGGTCCTCGGCCGGCTCGTGCAGCGGGGGCCGAACCTCGCCGACGTCCAGGCCGCGCAGCCGTACGCCGGCCTTGACGAGGGAGACGGCGTAGCCGCGGCCCTGGGCGCGCAGTTCCACGAGGGGGCGGAAGAAACCGTCGAGGAGGCGCCGGACGGTGTCCGTGTCGTCCGCGGCCAGGGCCCGGTGGTGGGCGAGGGCGATCTCGGGCGCGAAACAGAAGACGGCCGAGGAGTACAGGGTGATGCCGAGGGCGCGGTAGGCGAGCTGGGTCTGCTCGGCGGTGGGCAGGCCGTTGAAGTACAGGAAGTCGCCCGGCGCCTCGGTGCGCACGGCGCTGACGATCCGCTGCATGAGGTCGAGGTCGCCGAGGCCGTCCTTGAGGCCGATGACGCCGTCGGTGCGGGCGAGTTCGACCACGGTCGGCGGGGTGAGGACCGCGTTGTCGCGCTGGTAGACGATCACCGGGAGGGCCGTGGCGGCGGCGAGCTCCCGGTAGTGGCGCAGCAGGCCCTGCTGGCCGGCGAGCACGAGGTAGGGCGGCATGGCGAGGAGGCCGTCGGCGCCCGCCCGCTCGGCGAGGCGGGCGTGGCGGACGGCCAGTGCGGTGCCGTAGCCGGTGCCCGCGACGACCGGGACGCGGCCCTCGGCCGCCTCGACGGCCACCCGGACGCAGGCCTCGAACTCCTCCGGCAGCAGCGCGTGGAACTCCCCGGTGCCGCAGCAGGCGAACACGGCGGCGGCCCCGGCCGCGACGCCCCGGCTCACATGGGTGCGGTAGACGTCGAGGTCGAGCGAGCCGTCGGGGCCGTAGGCGGTGACGGGGAAGAAGAGCGGCCCGCCCGGCGCGCGGAGCCGGGCGGCGAGAGGGGCAGGCGTCACTGGTTCTCCCCGTTGGTGCATGTCTCTGATCAGCGTCTACATTCCTGAACGATCTCAAGCTAAGTGCCAGCAAGGGGGCCGGTCAAGCGCCCGCACGGGCATCCACCCGGCGGAATGCCCCTTGTCGCGGCACACTTGACGAGGCGGATCACCGCTCCCTAGCGTGTCCATGCATATGAACTCTGTCCACACATGCGACCGTTGACATCGAGGAGACCGAAGGATGCCCGCTCCCCGCACCGTGCTGCTCACCGGCGCCGCCGGCGGGCTCGGCACCCTGATGCGCTCCCTGCTGCCGGAGTACGGCCACACGCTGCGCCTGTTCGACGTGCGCCCGGTCGAGGACGCGCCGGACGCGATCACCGCGGACCTCGGCGACACGGACGCGCTGCGCGAGGCCGTGCGGGGCGTCGACGCGGTCCTCCACCTCGCGGGCATCTCCCTGGAGGCGCCCTTCAAGAAGATCCTCAGGTCGAACATCGAGGGCACCTACAACCTCTACGAGGCCGCGCGCGCGGAAGGCGTGCCCCGGATCGTCTTCGCCTCCTCCAACCACGCGGTCGGCTTCACCCCGGCCCCGCGCCCGGGCGAGGCGCCGATCCCCGTGGACACCCCGCGCCGCCCGGACACCTTCTACGGCCTGTCGAAGTCCTTCGGCGAGGACCTGGCCCAGCTCTACTGGGACAAGCACGGCCTGGAGACCGTCTCGGTGCGCATCGGCGCCTGCTTCCCGGAGCCCACCAGCGTGCGCATGCTCTCGGTGTGGATGAGCCCGGCCGACGGCGCCCGCCTCTTCCACGCGGCCCTGAGCGCCCGGGACGTCGGCCACACGGTCGTCTACGGCTCCTCCGCGAACACACGGCTGTGGTGGGACCTGGGCAGCGCGCGGGCGCTGGGGTACGACCCGCAGGACGACTCCGAGCGCTTCGCCGCGAAGCTGATCGCCGAGCAGGGCGAGCTGGACCCGGCGAACCCGGCCCACAGCCACCTGGGCGGGCCCTTCTTGAACGACCCGCCGATCTGGCCGTACTGACCCTCCGGGGACGCCGGGCGCCGGGCGGCGGGCGGCGGGCGGCGGGCGGCGGGCGGCGGGCGGCGGGCGGCGGGAAACGATCGCTCACACGCGCGGGCGGGCACCGAACGGGCCCGCCCGCCGCCGCATCCGGGCACCGGAGCCGCCCGTTTCCACTCCGCGCCCGGCAGCCGCGCAGGTCCGCGGCGGGCACGACCTTCGGCAAACGGGCCCAAGCGGGCAGCATCGGATGCGCAACAGGCCTGGTCAGGGTCGCGGACCGGCGGTAGAACTTCCCCCATGGGCCCGAACGGGCACTTCCACAGGGAAGCGGGTGACGACATGGCCACCAGGACGGCGGAGGAACGCCGCCGCGAGATCGTGCGATCCGCCCGCGCCACCGGTTCGGTCGACGTCGCCGCGCTCGCCGTGGAACTGGGCGTGGCCAGGGAGACCATCCGGCGCGACCTGCGGGCCCTGGAGGACCACGGACTCGTCCGCCGCACCCACGGCGGGGCCTACCCCGTGGAGAGCGCCGCCTTCGAGACCACGCTGGCCTTCCGGTCCACCAGCCAGGTGCCCGAGAAGCGCCGGATCGCCACGGCCGCGGCCGACCTGATCGGGGACGCGGAGACGGTCTTCGTCGACGAGGGCTTCACCCCCCAGCTCATCGCCGAGGCACTCCCCGAGGACCGGCCGCTGACCGTGGTCACCGCGTCCCTCCCGGTCGCCGGCGCCCTCGCCGAGGCCGGTCACGTCCAGGTCCTGCTCCTCGGCGGCCGGGTCCGCGCCGGCACCCTGGCCACCGTCGACCACTGGACGACGAAGATGCTGGCCGGCTTCGTGCTCGACCTCGCCTACATCGGCGCCAACGGCATCTCCCGCGAGCACGGCCTGACCACGCCCGACCCGGCGGTCGCCGAGGTCAAGGCACAGGCGATCCGGGCCGCCCGGCGGACCGTGTTCGCCGGCGTCCACACGAAGTTCGGCGCGGTCGGCTTCTGCCGGTTCGCGGAGATCGGCGCGCTGGAGGCGATCGTGACCAGCACCCTGCTCCCGGCCGCCGAGGCCCACCGCTACGCCCTGCTGGGCCCTCAAGTCATCCGGGTCTGACCCAGCAACCCACCTGTCCCCAGGGGCATTTCACGCCCGTGAATGCCCTGAATGCCCTGAATGCCCTCATCATCCCCAGGAGTGATCCATGCGCACCCCGAGCCGACGGAGGCCGCGAGCCACGCTCGCCACGGCCGCCGCAGGGACGCTGCTCGCCCCGCTGCTGACCGGCTGCTGGGTCGGGGCGGGCGGGACCGGATCCGGCGGCGACTCGATCAACGTGCTGATGGTCAACAACCCGCAGATGGTGGAGCTGCAGAAGCTCACCGCCACGCACTTCACCAAGGAGACCGGCATCAGGGTGAACTTCACCGTCCTGCCGGAGAACGACGTCCGCGACAAGATCAGCCAGGACTTCGCCAACCAGGCCGGCCAGTACGACGTCGCCACCCTCTCCAACTACGAGATACCGATCTACGCCCGCAACGGCTGGCTCCAGCCGATGGACCCGTACGTCGCCAAGGACCCCTCGTACGACGAGAAGGACGTGCTGCGGCCCATGCGCCAGTCCCTCACCGGCGACGACGGCAAGCTCTACGGGCAGCCCTTCTACGGCGAGTCGTCCTTCCTCATGTACCGCAAGGACGTGTTCGCGGCGAAGGGCCTGACGATGCCCGCGCACCCCACCTGGCGCCAGGTGGCCGACCTCGCCGCGAAGGTGGACGGCGCGAGGCCCGGGATGCGGGGCATCTGCCTGCGCGGACTGCCCGGCTGGGGTGAGCTGATGGCGCCGCTGACGACGGTCGTGAACACCTTCGGCGGCACCTGGTTCGACAAGAGGTGGGAGGCGCACCTCGACTCCCCCGAGTTCGAGAAGGCGACAAAGTTCTATGTCGACCTCGTCCGTGCGCACGGCGAGTCCGGCGCCGCGCAGTCCGGGTTCGCCGAGTGCCTCAACGACATGACCCAGGGCAAGGTCGCCATGTGGTACGACGCCACCTCCGCGGCCGGCTCCCTGGAGGCCAAGGGCTCCCCGGTCGAGGGCAGGCTCGGCTACGCCCCCGCCCCCGTCGAGCTGACCAGGTCGTCGGGCTGGCTCTACACCTGGGCCTGGGGCATCCAGCACGCCTCCCGCAACCCCGACAAGGCCTGGAAGTTCGTCTCCTGGGCGTCGGGCAAGGAGTACGAGCGGCTGGTCGGCGAGACGAGCGGCTGGCCCGACGTCCCGGCGGGCAAGCGGGCCTCGACGTACACGAACGCCGACTACCGCAGGTCGGCCGCCGCCTTCCAGGAGACGACCCGGCAGGCCATCGAGAGCGCCCGGCCGGACGACCCCGGGGTGCAGCCGCGGCCCGCGCCCGGCATCCAGTTCGTCGGCATCCCCGAGTTCACCGACCTCGGCACCAAGGTCTCCCAGGAGATCAGCGCGGCCATCGCCGGACGCCAGTCCGTGGAGGCGGCCCTGAGGAAGTCCCAGCAGCTCGCCGAGAAGATCTCCAAGGAGTACGAGGGACGATGACAGCCACGACGACGGCCTCCTACGCGGCCACCCCCGCACGGGCGGTGAAGCGGCCCCCGGCCCGGCTGCGCGCCTGGGCCACCCGGGCCCCGCTCCTCCCGGCCCTCGTGTTCATGATCGCGGTGACCCAGCTGCCGTTCGTGGCCACGCTGGTGATCTCCTTCTTCGACTGGAACGCCCTCTATCCCAAGGCCCGCCGCTTCACCGGCCTCGACAACTACCGCCAGGTGCTCACCGACCCGGACCTGCGCCACTCGGTGTGGACGACGGTGCTGCTCACGGTGGCCGTGGTGCTGGCCAGCCTGGTCCTCGGCCTGGCACTGGCGCTGCTGCTCGACCGCAGGTTCCGCGGCCGGGGCATCGTCCGCACCCTGCTCATCGCGCCCTTCCTCGTGGTGCCGGTGGCGGCGGCCCTGCTCTGGAAGCATGTGCTCTACAACCCCGAATACGGCCTGCTCAACGGGTTGTTGCACGATGTGGGCGGCCCGCAGCCGGACTGGATCTCGCACACCCCGCTGCTCGCGGTCGAGGCCTCCCTGGTGTGGCAGTGGACGCCGTTCATGATGCTGATCCTGCTCGCCGGACTGCAGAGCCGGGACCAGCAGCAGATCGAGGCCGCCCGGGTCGACGGCGCGGGCGACTGGCAGATCTTCCGCCATCTGACCCTGCCCCACCTGCGCCGCTATCTGGAGCTGGGCGCCCTGCTGGGTTCGATCTACATCGTGCAGAACTTCGACGCGGTCTTCACCATCACCTCCGGCGGCCTGGGCACGGCGAACCTGCCCTACACCGTCTACCAGAGCTTCTACCAGGCCCACGAGAACGGCCTGGCCTCGGCCGCGGGCGTCCTGGTCGTCATCGGCTCCATCGTCATCGCGACCTTCGCCCTGCGCGTGGTCTCGTCCCTGTTCCGCGAGGAGGTGTCCCGCGCATGAACGCGGTACGCCGTAACGGGCTGGGCCTCGTGGCCTGGCTGGCCGGCATCGTCTTCTTCCTGCCCATCGCCTGGATGGCGCTGACGTCCTTCCACTCGGAGCAGGACGCGGCGACCAACCCGCCGTCCTTCACCGCCTCCCTCACCCTCGACGGCTACCGGGAGTTCTTCGGCACCGGCGGCGGGGCGAGCCCCTGGCCCGCCCTGATCAACTCCACGGTGGCGTCCGTCGTCTCGACGCTCTGCGTGCTGCTGCTCGCCCTCCCGGCGGCGTACGCGCTGTCGATCCGTCCGGTGCGCAAGTGGACGGACGTGCTGTTCTTCTTCCTGTCCACCAAGATGCTGCCGGCCGTGGCGGGCCTGCTGCCGATCTACCTGTTCGCCAAGAACGCCGGGATGCTGGACGACATCTGGCTGCTGGTCATCCTCTACACCGCCATGAACCTGCCGATCGCGGTGTGGATGATGCAGTCCTTCCTCGCCGAGGTCCCGGTGGCGGTCATCGAGGCGGCACGGGTGGACGGCGCCCGGCTGCCGACGGTCCTCGCGCGCGTCGTCGCCCCGATCGCCCTGCCCGGGATCGCCGCGACGGCGTTGATCTGCTTCATCTTCAGCTGGAACGAACTGTTGTTCGCCCGGGTGCTGACGGGTGTGGTCGCCGAGACCGCCCCCGTCTTCCTGACCGGCTTCATCACCAGCCAGGGCCTGTTCCTGGCGAAGGTGTGCGCCGCGTCGCTCGTCATCTCCCTGCCGGTGCTCGCCGCGGGGTTCGCCGCCCAGGACAAGCTGGTCCAGGGCCTGTCGTTGGGAGCCGTGAAATGAAGGCCGCCGTCATCGAGTCCGTGGGCCGCGCCGTCGTCACCGAGGTCCCCGACCCGACGCCAGGGCCCCGCGAGGTCGTCGTCCAGGTGGCCGCCTGCGGCCTGTGCGGCACCGACCTCCACATCCTCCAGGGCGAGTTCGCGCCCAAGCTGCCGATCGTCCCCGGGCACGAGTTCGCGGGCGAGGTGGTCGGGGTCGGCACCCAGGTCACCGAGGTCGCGGTCGGCGACCGGGTGGCCGTCGACCCCTCCCTGTACTGCTACGAGTGCCGGTACTGCCGGACCGGCCACAACAACCTGTGCGAGCGGTGGGCCGCGATCGGTGTGACGACCGCGGGCGGCGCGGCCCAGTACGCGGTCGCCCCCGTCGCGAACTGCGTCAGGCTGCCCGAGCACGTGCGCACCGAGGACGCGGCCCTGGTGGAGCCCCTGTCCTGCGCGGTGCGCGGCTACGACGTCCTGCGCTCCCGGCTGGGCTCCCACGTGCTGATCTACGGCTCCGGCACCATGGGCCTGATGATGCTGGAGCTGGCCAAGCGCACGGGCGCGGCGAGCGTGGACATGGTCGACGTCAACCCCGCCCGCCTGGAGACGGCACGGCTGCTCGGCGTCTCGGCCGCGGCGGCAGGCGCCGACGAACTCGACCGTCCCCAGGGCTGGGACGTGGTCGTCGACGCGACCGGCAACGCGGCCGCCATCCAGGACGGCCTGGACCGGGTGGCGAAAGCGGGGACGTTCCTGCAGTTCGGGGTCGCCGACTACGCGACCCGGGTGACGATCGACCCGTACCGCGTCTACAACCAGGAGATCACCATCACCGGCTCCATGGCGGTGCTGCACAGCTTCGAACGGGCGGCGGAGCTGTTCGCGAACGGGGTGCTGGATCCGCGGGTGTTCATCAGCGACCGGATCCCGCTGGAGCGGTACCCGCAGGCACTGGAGCAGTTCGCCGCCGGGGTCGGCCGGAAGATCGTCGTCGTGCCGTAGGCCGTTCGGCGGGTAAGGGAACGGTAAAGCAGCTTCGTTCGTTCACCCGGCATGACAGCTATGACCCCTGGCTCGAACATCCCTCTCTCCACCGCGCGCGTCACGGTGGACGTCGCCGCTCCCGTGCGGCTCGACGTGTCGAGCCTGCTGCTCACCACCGACGGCAAGGTGCGTTCCGACGCCGATTTCATCTTCTACAACCAGCCGTCCGGACCGGGTGTGACCTACCGGTCCGGCGGCGGGGCCGCGCCCGACGCGATCACGGTCGACACCGCCGCCGTGCCGCCGGACATCGAGAAGATCGTGGTCACGGCCAGCCCGGACGCGGCCGGCCAGACCTTCCAGGGCATCGAGCCGACCGCCACCGTCCGCGACGCGGACGGCGGCGCGGTGCTCGCCACGTTCACACCCCCGCAGCTGGGCACGGAGACCGCGCTGGTGGTCGTCGAGATCTACCGGCGCGGCGGCCAGTGGAAGGCCCGCGCCGTCGGCCAGGGGTACGCCGACGGGCTGGCCGGCATCGCGACGGACTTCGGCGTGACGGTGGAGGAACCCTCGGCCGCGCCCGCGGCGCCCCCGCAGCCGGCCGCGGCCCCCGCGCCCCCGCGGCAGCCGGTCGCCCCGCCGCCGCCCGCGATGCAGCCGCCGGTCACCCCGCCGGCCCCGCCCGTGCCCGCTCCCCCGGCGCCGCCCGCGCCGGGCGCCGGGAAGGTCAACCTGGACAAGGGCCGGGTCAGCCTGCAGAAGAACCAGACGGTGTCCCTGATGAAGGGCGGCCGCCCGCTGCTCTCCCTGGTGCGGATGGGCCTCGGCTGGGAGCCCGCCTTCCGCGGCAAGGACATCGACCTGGACGCCTCGGTCATCGCCTACGGCCCGCAGCGCAACCACATCGACAGCTGCTACTTCGGCAAGCTGACGATCCTGAACGGCTCGGTCAAGCACTCCGGTGACAACCTCACCGGCGAGGGCGCGGGTGACGACGAGGCGATCACCGTCGACCTGGGCCGCCTCCCCCAGGAGGTCTCGGGCCTGGTCTTCACGGTCAACTCCTTCTCCGGGCAGAAGTTCACCGAGGTCGCCAAGGCCTACTGCCGCCTGCTCGACGCCACGACCGGCGAGGAACTGGTCCGCTTCGACCTCACCCACGCCGAAGCCCAGACGGGCGTGATGATGGCCAAGCTCGTCCGCCAGTTCTCCGGCGAGTGGGACATGACGGCCCTGGGCGAGTTCGTGAAGGCTCGCACGGTCAGAAACATGGTCGAGCCCGGCGGCCGGGCCCTGTAAGCGGTCGTACGGCGGACCGGCGGCGCCCCCTCATCCGGGGACCGCCGCCGGTCCTCAGGCCCCGGCTCCCGGCCGCAGCCCCTCCGTCAGCAGGGAGAGATAGCGGCGGATCTGCGTCCCCTGCCCGTTCGCCAGCTCCGACGCCGACGCCACGCCGTGCGCGAGACGCAGGACCTCGATCGGCTCGACGTCCGCGCGCAGGCTGCCCGCCCGTTGCGCGGCCTCGACCAGCCGCCGCGCCGCGTCCTGCACGAAGGTGCCGCAGGCCGTGCCCGCGACCGAGCTGCCGTCGGTGACGGCCGAGCCCAGCAGGGCCTTCATGCCGCGCACCTGGATCGTCCCGACGCACACCTCGTTGAGCCACTCCACCAGCGCCTCGCCCGGCGGCAGCGCCGCGGCGAACTCGTCGGCCCGGGCCGCCATCGCCTTGATCCGGTCCACGTAGGCGGCCTCCAGCAGATCCTGCCGGGTCGGGAAGTGCCGGTAGAGGGTGCCGGAGCCGACACCGGCGCGCTTGGCGATGTCGTCGAGCGACGCGTTCTCCCCGTGCTCGGCGAAGGCCTCGGCCGCGACCTGCAGCAATCGCTCGTAGTTGCGCCGGGCGTCCGCGCGCATGTGCCTGACCTGCGGCATCCAGCCCCTCCTCGCGAACCGGGGACAGCGAACCGGGGATCCCCTCCGAATCCTACCGACGCCCAGGCCCCCCGCTCAGCGCCCACCCCGGCCACCCGCACCCGGCGGCCGCCGGTCACCCGGTCAGTCCCGTGCCGGTGGCTCGTAGCCGCCCGTCGCCGGTTCCGGGTCGAGGTGGTGGCTCATCGCCCCCGTGCCCAGGGCGATCGTGGCGCGGGTGTGCATGGGGCCGTCGCCGCGGCGGGAGAGCACGGTGACCTCGGACACGCGCGCGTGGAGGACGCCGAGGCGGGCGGCGCACTCGGCCGCGAGGACGCGCGGGGCCCGGGTGCGCCCGAGCGAGAGATGCGGGGTGAACCGCGGGAAGCGGTCGGTGCAGTTCGGGAAGGGCTCCGCCAGCACGCGCCGAAGCTCCGTCCAGGGCGCGTCGCCGGCCGCCGCCGGATCCAGCCACACGGTGGCGTAGGCCCTGTGGCGGAAGGCGTGCACCCCGCCGAGCCGGACGTCGAAGGGCTCGCGTCCCGCGACCGCCGCGGCCAGCAGTGGGAGCGCCAGGGAGAAGTCCTCCTCCGGCACGAAGCCGAAGACCAGGTTCACATGGGGCGGCCAGCGGCGGATCTGCGGGTCGTGCTCGACGCGGATCGCCTGGACGGCCGGCCACAGCTCGGCCGGCGGCAGCCACGCCACGGCGGTCCGGGGCGTGGGGGCCGAGCCGAGGCGGCCGGAAACGGCGGCCGGTCCGTGCGTCGGAGGACGGGGCACACCTCCATCATGGCCCCGCCCCTCGTCGCCCCGCCCCCGGTGCGTGCCCTCGGCGCCGCCCCGGCTAGAAGAGGGCGCTGTAGGCGTTGAGCGCGGGCTGGCCGCCGAGGTGGGCGTAGAGCACGGTGGAGTCCCCGCCGATCTCCCCGCGCCGGACCAGGTCCACCAGCCCGGCCATCGACTTGCCCTCGTACACGGGGTCGGTGACCATGCCCTCGGTCCGCGCGGCCAGCCGCATCGCCTCCAGAGTGGCCCCGTCGGGGATGCCGTACGTCCCCGCGTGGTACCGCTCGTCCAGCTCCACCGTCAACTCGCCCTTCACTCCGACGAGTTCCCCGGTGGCACGGGCGATGCGGGTGATCTGCTCACGGGTGCGGGCCGGTTCGGCGGAGGCGTCGATGCCGAGGACCCGGCGCGGCCGCCCGCCCGCTTCCTCCAGCGCCCGGAACCCGGCGACCATGCCCGCCTGCGTGGACCCGGTCACCGAGCACACGACGACCGTGTCGAAGAAGACGCCCGACTCCTCCTCCTGCGCGGCGACTTCGTGGGCCCAGCGGGCGAAACCGAGCCCGCCGAGCGGATGGTCGGAGGCACCGGCCGGGATGGCGTACGGCTTCCCGCCCGCCGCCTCGACGTCCCGCAGCGCCTGCTCCCAGCTCTCCTTGACCCCGATCCCGAACCCGGCGCGCACCAGCCGCACCTCGGCCCCGGCCAGCCTGCTGACCAGGATGTTGCCGACCTTGTCGTACACGGAGTCCGGCCAGTCCACCCAGCTCTCCTGCACCAGCACGCAGCCCAGTCCGGCACGGGCGGCGACGGCGGCGACCTGGCGGGTGTGGTTGGACTGCACCCCGCCGATCGACACCAGCGTGTCGCAGCCCTTGGCCAGCGCGTCGGCCACCAGGTACTCCAGTTTGCGGGTCTTGTTCCCGCCGTAGGCGATCCCCGAGTTGCAGTCCTCCCGCTTGGCCCAGAGGGCGGCACCGCCGAGGTGGGCGGTCAGGCGTTCCAGCGGGTGCACCGGGGAGGGGCCGAACAGGAGCGGGTAGCGGTCGTACGACGACAGGGACACGGGGCCTCCAGGGTCAGTCGGGGTCGGCCAGGGCCGTGAGCGTGCGCCAGATCTCCGCCGTGACGTCGGCCGCGCCGGCCACGTCACCGGCCGCGCAGGCCTCGATCAGCCGCTCGTGCAGCCCGGCCGAGCGGCAGGAGCCGCCCTCGCCGAAGCGCTGCCGCTCCAGGCGGCGGATGAGCGGGGTGTAGCGGGCGGCGGTGGCGGCGGCCGCGCGGTTGCCGGCCGCCCGGACCAGCACGTCGTGCAGGGCGTCGTCCGCGCGCAGGGCCTCGTCCACGTCCCCCGCGCGGACGGCGGCGGCGAACCGCTCGTTGGCCGCGCGCATGGCGGCGAGGTCCGCGTCCCGCAGCCGGGGCACGGCGACCCGGGTGGCCAGCTCGTGCATGGCGCCGACCACGGCGGCCGCGTCCCGTACGTCGGCGGCGACGAGCGGGGTGACCCGGGTGTAGCTCTGCGGCTTGCTCTCCAGCAGCCCCTCGTCCACGAGCCGCGCGAACGCCTCGCGCACGGGCGCCCGGGACAGCCCCAGCCGCTGCGCGAGGTCGGCGTCGCGCACCGCCGCGCCGGGCTCGATCTCTCCGGCCACGATGGCGTCCCTGATCGCCGTGTAGGCGCGGTCGCGCAGGAGGGTGCGGGGAACGGGTCGTAGAGCGTCCACGAACTGAAATGTTAGATATCAGGAGGCGGGCGGACAAGGGTGTGGCCCGCACCCCGTACGGGCGCGGGCCACGTTCGGCGCCGGAGGCGGTTCACGCCTCCCACGGCCACCGGGCGTCGCGGGCGGCCTCCAGCAGCGGCACCATCCGGAAGGCCGAGTCCGTCAGGCCGCCGAAGGTGTGCCGGTTGCCCGTGCCCGACGGGCCGTGGCCCGCGCGGTAGCCCGCCAGGTTCCAGGTGTAGACCGGGATGTGGGCCGGGACCTGCTCGGTCGGGCCGCCGTGGACGCTGTGCGCGTACTGCTCGTCGGTGACGATCAGCACCCGGTCCTGTCCCCGGTAGTGCGCGCGGATCGCCGAGGTGGTGTCGGTGCCGCCGAGGTCGCCGAAGCGCCCCAGGATCTTCAGCACCGACTCACCCCTGTCGAACGCCAGGCGCCGGCTAGTGGAGCCGAACTCCACGAGGTCGGCGTCCTCGGCGCGCACCGCGAGCGCGGTGCCGAAGACCGCCGCCGCGTCGGCCCGGTTGAGCTCCGAGCGGTCCGACAGCCGCGCCCACATCGAGCCCGAGCGGTCGACCAGCACCAGCGTCCGGCCCGGCAGCGCGGGCACGTTGGCCAGCGAGTGGCCGAGCGCCCGCTCCAGCGGGTACGCCCAGCGCAGCGAGGGCGCGTGCTGGTACGCGGCGAGGTAGCGGAAGGGGAACTGGCGCGAGCGAGCCACCTGCTCCGGGTCGCTGATGCGCGCGGCGACCTGGGCAGCGACCTCGTCCGACACTCCCGCCTCGTCGAAGTTGCGCAGGTTGCGGACCAGCGCCATCGCGCCCATGGACGGGATCACGGCCTCCCAGGCCGCCTTGTCCATGGGGCCCTGCAGCCACCCGGCCAGCGCCTCCCAGGTGATCCCGGCGGCCGCGAGCCGCTCGGCGCCGTCGGCCGCCGCCACGACCGCCCGTCGCTCCCCGACCGGCACCGCCATCAGCTCGCGGTGCGCGTTGAGCACACGGTTCGAGGCGGGCGGCACGGCGGTGTCCGGGTTGTGCCGGCGGTCCAGCGCGTACCGGAACAGCTCGCCCTGCCACGGCTTGTCCGGGTCCGGCACCGCGTGCACCAGGTTGAGGATGTCGCCGAAGCGGTATCCCTTGGACGCGGTGTCGTACTTCAGCAGCGACTTGCCGTGGTAGAGCCGTCGTACGGCGTCGGCGATCCCGCGCTTGACGGGCTTGGGGACGGCGCGGCCGTACGTCGCCGTCCAGTAGGCCAGCAACTCGCCGGGCTCGTCCGGGCGCTGGAGCACGGAGGCGATGACCTGCCGATTTGCGGGACCGTCGGTGACTTCGGCGTCGAGGCGCGCCTTCACGTAGTCGGCGGCACCCACGACCGCGGCGGTACGGATGTTGCCCTCACCGCGCAGCCAGCCGAGCAGGCCGGCCGTCCACGACGGGTCGGAGACGGCGAGCTCGCGCACGAGCGCGGCGAACCGGTCGTCGCGGGCCTCACCGCTCTCGTAGAAGGTCCGCTGCGACACGAAGTCGGAGACGGCGAGCAGAAACAGCTCGGAGCGCGCGTCACGCTCGTTTCCGCGGCCGCCCTCGTATGTGCGCAGTACTCGCCCCGTGGACGTCACCCGCGAACTCGGCCGCGCCTTGGCGGCCTTGGTGTTGAATCGCGACATGCTGAATTCCCCCGAATTCTCTTGCGTTTCGGAGGGAGGCGCGGCAAAGGGAGGGGGTCCGAGATCGAGTCGGCCGCGGCATGGGATTCTCTGGGAAAGAAGTAACCGCCGCCTGCACACCGGGCACCCACCTTGAGCTGCGCCTCCCGAGATCAAGTCGGCCGCGGCACGGGATTCTCTGCGAAAGAAGTAACCGCCGCCTGCGCACCGGGAGGTGCATGAAGTTGTGGTGTCCAGAGATCGAGGCCGGCGGAACCGACAAAGGTGCTCTTACCCCTGAGCTACACCGGCTCGTCGTACCGGTGGCGGGACTCGAACCCGCGGCCGCCCCATTATCAGTGGAAGTAGGTCCTGCCTTCGCACCTGGACGTTCATCACTCTAGGAGGAGTGCCGCGGGTCGGGCGAACGAATTAACTACCGCTTCTGCCGCTTCCAGGGCCCGGTGACGGCGAGCATGATGCCCGGCTCCTGGATGTTGGCGTAGAGGGTCCGGCCGTCGGGGGAGAACGTGACGCCGGTGAACTCGCTGTACGCCGGCTCCTGCGCGGTGCCGATGTTCAGTTCGTTGCGGGCGATCGGGTAGGTCCGACCGCTGTCGGTGGCGCCGAACAGGTGCTGGACGCCCTCGCCGTCCTCGGCGACGACCAGACCGCCGTACGGGGAGACGGTGATGTTGTCGGGGCCGTCGAAGGCGCCGTCGGCGGCGGGGTCCGGGTTCACGCCGAGCAGCACCTTCAGGGTCAGGGTGCGCCGCTTGGGGTCGTAGAACCAGACCTGGCCGTCGTGCTGGACGGGGCTCTCCGAGCGGGCGTAGGAGGAGACGACGTGGACGCCGCCGTCGCCCCACCACATGCCCTCCAGCTTGCGGGCGCGGGTGACCTGGCCGGCGGTGAACTGCTTGCGGACGGAGACCGTCCTGGCGTCGCGGTCCGGGACGTCCACCCAGTCCACCCCGTACACCGTGCCGGTCCTGGTGGCGCGGGAGAGGTCGTCCACGAACCTGCCGCCGGAGTCGAAGCACTTGAAGGCCTGGAGCACGCCCGCGTCGTCGGCGAGGGTGCCCAGTCGGCCGCGGCCGTGGCGGAAGCCCGCCGGCGGAGTCCAGCGGTAGAACAGCCCGTTGGGGCCGGCGGCGTCCTCGGTGAGGTAGAGGTGGCCGCGCCTGGGGTCGACGACGACGGCCTCGTGGGCGTAACGGCCCAGCGCCTTCAATGGCTTGGGGTCGCGGCCCGCCCGGCGGTCGGCGGGGTCGACCTCGAAGACGTAGCCGTGGTCCTTGGTCATGCCGTTCTGGCCGGCCTTGTCCTCGGTCTCCTCGCAGGTCAGCCAGGTGTCCCACGGGGTGCTGCCGCCCGCGCAGTTGGTGGAGGTGCCGGCGATGCCCACCCACTCGGCGACGTGGCCGCGGCGGACCTCGACCACCGTGCAGCCGCCGGCGGCCGCGGGGTCGTAGACCAGGCCCTCGGTGAGCGGCACCGGGTACGTCCAGTCGGCGCGCGGGCCCTTCAGCTCGTGGTTGTTGACGAGGAGGGTGGCGCCGCGGGGCCCTTCGAAGGTGGAGGTGCCGTCGTGGTTGGACGGCGTGAACTCGCCGGACTCCAGCCTCGTCCTGCCGCTGTAGGTGATGATCTCGTAGGAGAAGCCGGCGGGCAGGGCGAGGATGCCGTCGGGGTCGGGGATCAGCGGGCCGTAGCCGACGCCGTGGTGGCCGTGCGCCGGGGCGCCGTCCGTGCTCCCGGTGTCGGTCTCCGTGGACGCGAGGGCGTTCGGCGCGGTGGCGAGGGCGCCGACGGTGCCCGCCAGGGCGACCCCGGCACCGGTGATCGCGGATTTCCTGGCGAAGTCCCTGCGGGTGAGCGACATGGTGTCTCCTGTGACGGTGGGAGTGCCGTGGAGGGTGGCGGGCCCCGGTTCGGCGCACACGCTCCCGTCGGACCCTGAACACGAGTTGAACGCCGGGCGACACCGAAGGCCCTTGTTCAAGAATCCGTATGCATTCCGCCATGGGCGGCCAAAGAACCGCCCGTGTCACGCTCCCCGCGTCGCTCAACCGCCCTGCTGTGAGCGGGCCTTGAACGCGGCCTTCCGCGCTTCCTTCGCCACCTTCTTGTCCGGGTGCAGCCGGCCCATGGCCTCCAGGACGTCGGCCGTCGCCGGGTGCCCGACCCGCCACGCGGCCGCGAAGAACCCGCTGTGCTGCGAGGCCAGTCCCTCGACGAGCGCCTGGAGTTCCTCCGAGTTGCCCTCGGCCTGGAGCTGCGCGGCCACGGTGTCGATGGTCAGCCAGAACACCAGGTCCTGGGAGGGCGCCGGCACCCCGGCGGCCCCCCGCTCGCTCAGCCAGACGCGGGCCAGGCCGCCCAGTTCGGGGTCGTCCAGCACCTCCCGCAGCGCCGGTTCGGCCTCCGCGCCGACCAGGGACAGCGCCTGCTGGCAGCGCAGCCGGCGCAGGGGCGCCCCGGCGTCGGAGCCGCGCGCCGCGGACAGCAACTCGCGGGCGGCGGCGAGCGGTTCGCGCCGCCCGAGCCACTGCTCGGTCTCGGCCCGGGCGGCGGACCTGCCGTAACCGGCCGTGCCGTCCAGGAGCACGTCCGCGCCCTTGTCGACGAGTTCACCGACGGCCGGCGCCTGGAAGCCGGCCTCCAGCAGCCGCGCCCGGATTCCGTAGGCGCCGAGCGGGGTGAGCCGGACCATGCCGTAGCGGGAGACGTCGGTCTCGTCCACCGCGGCGGCGGCCTCCTCGGCCCCGTCCTCCATGTCCGCCATCAGCGCCTCGTCCACGGGCTGGTACTCGACCAGCCCGACCGGCTCCAGCATGCGGAACTGGTCGTCGAGCCGCATCATCGCGTCGGAGACCTGCTCCAGGACGTCGTTGGTGGGCTCACCCATGTCGTCGGGCACGAGCATCGAGGCGGCGAGGGCGGGCAGCGGCACAGGACCCTCACCCGCGCCGTCCTCACTCACCGTCAGAAGGTAGAGGTTGCCGAGGACTCCGTCGAGGAACTCCGCCTCGGCCTCCGGGTCCCAGTCGAGTGACGAGAAATCGACCTCGCCGCCCTCGTCCAGGGCGTCCACGAGGTCGTCGAGGTCGGGCACGCTCGCGTCGGCGAGGACGGTCTCCAGGGCGGCGAGCCACACGGCGAGCACGTCGTGCGGGGAGCCGCCGGTGAGCAGCTGCAGATCCTCCCCCGCCCGGACGGTGCCCGCCTCCTCGTCCACGACCTCGACGAGCCCCGCGTCCACGGCGACCCGCCAGGCCTCGCTCGCGCAGGCGGCCGCGTCGTCGCCGCTCAGCCCGAGCAGTTCGGCGGCGGCCGGGAGCTGTTCCTCGACCAGCCCGCCGCCGGCGTCCACCCGGGTCCCGGGTCCGGCCCAGCGGGCGAGACGGGCGGCCCGGGAGAGCAGGGGCGTGGACAGCGCGGCGCGCGCCAGCTCCGCTTCGGGATGCAGCCGTACGGGCGGCAGGGGGGAGCTGTCTGACATCGGCTGGTTCTCCTCGGACCGTGAAACGGGCTCAGCCGCTCAGCCTAGACGGATTTCCACCCATGCCGCCCGGTTCATCTCTCCGTCAGCCGCCGTACATGGCCGAAACCTTGACAACTCCCGGGCGCAGGCTGGAGATTGACGCGCGTAGAAGTTCGGGGGACAACTGTTCACTCGGCTCTACGCGTGTCACAGAGGGCTACCGGCCCTACACGCAACCGTTCCACCCTCGTCCCGGCGCTCACGTATGTCCCCGGAGGGAACCCTTGCCGAGCAGGTCTTCCGCGCGTCTCGCCGCGCTCACCGTCGCCGCCGTCTGCAGTGCGGCGTCCGCTGTCGTCCTCACCTCCCCGGCGCACGCCGACTCGGTGCGTATCCACGACGTCCAGGGCACCACCCGAATATCGCCGTACGTGGGCCAGAAGGTCGCGGACGTGCCCGGCATCGTCACGGCCACGCGCACGTACGGCTCCTCCAGAGGCTTCTGGATGCAGGACCCGAACCCGGACGCCGACCCGCGCACCAGCGAGGGCGTCTTCGTCTTCACCAGCTCCACCCCGAAGGTCGCCGTCGGCGACTCGGTCACGGTGACCGGCACGGTCTCCGAGTACGTCCCGGGCGGCGCCTCCACCGGCAACCAGTCCCTGACGGAGATCACCAAGTCGGCGGTCACGACCGTCTCCACGGGCAACGCGGTCCCGGCCCCGGTCGTCATCGACCGGAACTCGGTGCCGGACGAGTACACCCCCGCGGGTGACACCGCCGCCGCCGGCTCGATCAACGGCCTGACCCTCGACCCCTCGAAGTACGCCCTGGACTACTACGAGTCCCTCGAGGGCATGAACGTCCAGGTCGAGGACACGCGCGTGGTCACCGGCACCGACCCCTACAGCGAGCTGTGGGTCACGGTGAAGCCGTGGGAGCACCGCAACCGCCGCGGCGGCACGGTCTACGGCTCGTACGACTCCCAGAACACCGGCCGGCTGCAGATCCAGTCGCTGGGTGCCACCGCCGACTTCCCGGCGGCGAACGTCGGCGACACCCTGGAGGGCGCCACCACCGGCCCGCTGGACTTCAACCAGTACGGCGGCTACACGCTCGTCGCGAGCAAGCTCGGCACGCTGCACAGCGGTGGCCTGCAGCGCGAGACGACGCGCAAGCAGAGCGGCCGTGAGCTGGCGGTGGCGACGTACAACGTCGAGAACCTCGACCCGTCGGACAACACGTTCGACAAGCACGCCGCCGCGATCGTGAACAACCTGCAGTCGCCCGACATCGTGTCCCTGGAGGAGATCCAGGACAACAACGGCGCCACGGACGACGGCACGGTCGACGCGAGCGTCACCGTGAACAAGCTGATCGACGCGATCGTCGCGGCCGGCGGCCCGAAGTACGACTGGCGCTCGATCAACCCGGTCAACGACCAGGACGGCGGCGAGCCGGGCGGCAACATCCGCCAGGTGTTCCTGTTCAACCCCGAGCGGGTGTCCTTCGTGGACCGCGCGGGCGGCGACTCCACCACCGCGGTCGGCGTCACCAAGGACCACGGCAAGGCCGAGCTGACGGCCTCCCCGGGCCGGATCGACCCGGCGAACGCGGCCTGGAAGGACAGCCGCAAGCCGCTGGTCGGCCAGTTCGTCTTCCGCGGCAAGACCGTCTTCGTGATCGGCAACCACCTGATCTCGAAGGGCGGCGACCAGCCGCTGACCGCGCAGTACCAGCCGGTGACGCGCAGCTCGGAGATCCAGCGCCACGCTCAGGCGACCGAGGTGAACGCGTTCGTCAAGGACATCCTGAAGATCCAGAAGAACGCGAACGTCATCGCCCTCGGCGACATGAACGACTTCGAGTTCTCCGACACCGCCAAGATCATGGAGGGTGACGGCGAGCTCTGGTCGGCGATCAAGTCGCTGCCGAGGAGCGAGCGTTACACCTACGACTACCAGGGCAACGAGCAGGTCCTGGACCAGATCCTGATCAGCCCGTCGATCCGGCGCGGCTGCGACTTCGAGTACGACAGCGTGCACATCAACTCGGAGTTCCACGACCAGATCAGCGACCACGACCCGCAGGTGCTGCGCTTCCGTCCGTGAGCGCGGCCGGTCAGGGCCGGCTGAACACCCCGTTCAGCCAGTCCTGCCAGGCCCTCTCGTTCCGTCCGGCATCGGCGTCCGGCGCGAAGTCGTGGATGCTGATGCCGAGCGGCGCACCCCAGTTGCCCCGTCCGAAGAGACGGACGAGGGCGCTGTCGGTGCGCAGCCCGATGAAGTACGGACTGCGGTAGTCGAGTTCGGCGTCCAGGGTCCGCCCGCCGGGTCCCCGGACGCCGGTCTTCGTGCCCGCGGACGCGTCGTCCGGCAGGCCGAGGGCGCGCCCGGCGGCGGCGAGCGCCCGCGGGGTCGCGGAGGCCGCCGGGCCGTTCACCTGGGCGAAGGCGACCGGGCGGGGCGCGAAGTGCGTGAGGTACTCGCACAGGGTGTGCAGATAGAAGTTGGTGTGCTTGCTCGCGCCGTCGTACTGGTTGTTCCAGTCGTCGGTGAAGATGCCGCTGTGCACGTAGCGCACCCAGGCGCGGCGGCCCTCGTCGCGGGGCTCGATGGTGTAGTCGAGCTGGTTGAGCGACTGGGTGGGCATGCCCACGTTCTCGCTGCGGTTGGTGTAGCGGTGGGGCGGGTCCCAGGCGGTGACCGTCGATCCGAAGGGACCCCGGCCGCCCTCGCGGGGCTCGGGCGGGTCCATCGGCCACAGATAGCCCCCGGTGCCGGTGGTGACCGCCTCCCACACCTTCTCCGGGGGGACGTCGACCTCAAACTCGCGGACGATCTCGAATTCCTGGGACATGGCGGGCTCCTGCTCACTGGTCCGGTTCGGGGGCGGGCCGGTCCTTGACCGTGGGGTGCAGGGCGACGACGATCCGGTGGTCCCTGCCGCCCTCGGCGCCGGGGGCGTCGTACTTGCGGATCAGGGCGCTCACGCCCGCCGTCAGCTCCTGGACGAAGGCCGCGCGGTCGGCGGCCGAGGCGAAGCGGAGCTCGCCGTCCAGGGCGTAGGTCGCCAGCCGCTTGCGGGCCCGGGTGGCACCGGTGATCAGCGCGCCGACGTCCCGCACCAGGCGGGCGCCGAGCGCGAGCAGCCAGCGCGCGGAGAGCTGGTCGCGGAAGCGGTCCGGGTCGGGCTGCACGGAGGGCAGGGCGGCCGGCGAGATGACGTACGACGCGGCGGTCGCGCGCATCAGCCGCTCGGTGACATTGCCCTTGCGCCGCTCCCCGGCCAGTTCCACCAGGCCGTGCCGCTCCAGCGCCTTGAGGTGGTAGTTCACCTTCTGCCGGGGCAGTCCGACCTTGCCGGCCAGCATCGCCGCCGACGCGGGTTCGGCGGTCAGCTCGGCGAGCAGCCGGGCCCGCACCGGGTCCAGTGACACGGCGGCTGCCTCGGGGTCCTCGATCACGGTCACGTCCAGCATGGATCCACCCTCCCACCGAAAACTTTTCTCGTCCAGGCGGACAGAGTTTTCGGTGAGAGGGTGGGGGCGGCCGGGCCCGCCGTCCGGCTCAGCGGCCGTGGCGCCTGCGGCGCATGAGGAAGCCGGCGGCCAGGGCGGCGGCGCCCGCCGCGCCCGCGATCAGCGCCGTGCGCGGCACCCGGGACAGGGCCTCGCCGGCCTTCCGGGCGGACAGCACGGCCTGCCGCTCGACGACGGCGCCGGCCCGGGCGGCCTTGTCCTGGACCAGGTGCCCGGCCTCGGCGGCCCTGCCGCTCATCAGCTGACCGCCCGCGGCGCCGTGCCCGGTGCCGGCCCTGGCCTGCAGGGCATGCCCGGCCTTCGCGGCCGTCCCCTGCACGGCATGGCCCGCCTTCGCCGCCGTCCCCTGCATCGCGTGACCAGCCTGCGCGGCACGGCCCTGGGCACCGTGCCCGGCGTGCGCGGCGGTGGAACGCAGCTGTACGGTCATGGCGCCGGCCTTGTCCATCAGGTCGGCGGCCCGTGCCCGCGCCCGGCCCTTCATATCCGCCTTGTCCACCAACTGGGCGACGGTCTCGCCGAGTTGACTCCTGGTCTGCTCGATCTGCTGCCGCAGTTCGTCGGGGCCCTTGGCGCCCGAGCGGTGCCTGTGTGTCATCGGTGTGCCCTTTCCCTGATCACGTCGACGTCCGCCCTGACACTGCCGAGGGTCTCCTCGGGCGTGGGTGGTCCGGCGCTGCGCAGCTGGGCACGCCCGGTCATGGCCAGCACGGTGGCCACGGCGAACAGCACGGCCGCGACGATCAGCGCCGCCGCCCACACGGGCAGCGTCAGGGAGAGGGCGGCGGTGGCCGCACCGGCCAGCGCTATCAGTCCCACGTAGGCGACGGCGCCCGCGGCGCCCAGCAGTCCGCCACCGCGTCCGGCGCGCCGCCCCTTCTCGGTGAGCTCCTCCTTGGCCAGGGCGACTTCCTGCCTCAGCAGCCGGGAGAGCTGTTCGGTGGCCCGGTTGACGAGTTCACCCGTGGAGGGGTGCCCGTCGACCGCGGGCCGTGCGTGTGAGGTCACGGTCACGGTGTTCCGCCTCCTCTCTCTACGGAACTTGCGGGTACCCGGGTCGAAGACCGTTAGCCCTGGTCCCCGTCCCCGGCCCCCCGTTCACCCAGGCGCGCGAGTTGGGTCTGGAACCAGTCGAGGCGCGCCTGCAACAGGGCCGCCTCGGCGACGAGTTCGGGGACGCCGAGCCCCGCGCCCGGTACCGACTCGGCGAACAGGGCGGGCGCACCGCCGCCGCCCGCCGTCACCCGCAGGCCCTCCCCGGCCAGCCGGGCGAACTCGGCGAGCGAGAGGGACGTGCGGCCGCCCACGCAGCCCGCGCAGGCGGGACCGAGCGCTCGCCAGCCGGGTCTGCCCCAGCCGGCGTCGGCCAGCGCGCCCGCGGCCGCACCGCAGGCACAAGGTCCGGCCGTGGCGGTGCGCACCCGCTGCCGGGCGTAGCGGAAGCCGCGCTCGAAGCGGATGTAGGCGCCGAGCACGGAGACCTCCAGCAGCAGCGCCGCGCGGTGTTCGGTGGTGCACATCAGGGCCTCGGCGGCCGCACGGTCGTGGACGCAGTGGAAGCCGCAGTCGCACAGGCGCGCGGGTGGGCGGTGCCTGCGCCCGTAGACGCAGGACGCGTCGTCGAGAACCCCGTACGGGAGCGCGCCGCCGAGCGACACGCCGGTGAACCCGGCCCGGGTGCCGTCCTGGGACAGCACCGGGTGGGCGATCTTGTAGCCGGTCGGCGGCTCCGTCGGGCGTTCCGCCGGGAGCCGCAGCCTCATCGGGCGGCCGGGACCTCTTCGCGGGCCGGCTCGGCCGGTGCGGTGCGGGCGGGCTCCTCGGGCTGCCGGGTCTTCTCCTCGTGGACGACCGGCCGCTCCTCGGCGACCCCGGTGGCCAGTGCCTTGCCGAGCTTCATGGTGCCTCCCATGGCTGACGTCGGTGACCCTCCGGCCATAGTGACCCATGAAGGGCCGAGTTGGACACAGGACCTTCGGCCGTCCACTCCACTTTTCAGCAATGCTTACCAATATCGGGTAGGAGAATTAAGTGGAGCTTCATCAGCAGGGTGCCGAGACTACTCCCATGACGAGCACACACAGGCCCGGACCCTTCGGCCGCACCCTCTGCGCCATGATCACGCCGTTCACCGGGGCAGGGGCGCTCGATCCGGCCGGGGCCCAGGAGCTGGCCGTCCGGCTGGTGGCCGAGGGCTGCGACGGCCTGGTCCTGAACGGCACCACGGGCGAGTCGCCCACCACCACCGACGCCGAGAAGGCGGAGCTGGTCGCGGCCGTGCGGGAGGCGGTCGGCGAGCGGGTGGCGCTCGTCGCGGGCGTCGGCAGCGCCGACACCCGGCACACCGTCGAGCTCGCCCTCGCGGCCGAGAAGGCGGGCGCCGACGGGGTGCTGGTGGTGACGCCGTACTACAGCAGGCCCCCGCAGGAGTCCGTGGCCGCGCACTTCCGCCAGGTCGCCGACGCGAGCGGCCTGCCGGTGATGCTCTACGACATCCCGGGCCGCACCGGCACCCGGATCGAGCCCGACACGATGGTCCGGCTCGCCGAGCACCCCCGGATCGTGGCGGTCAAGGACTGCTCCTACGACTTCCTCGGCACCCAGAAGGTGCTGGCGCGCACGGAGTTGGCGTACTACGCGGGCTGCGACGAGCACGTCCTCGCGCTGTACGCGGTCGGCGCGGCGGGCTGCGTCAGCACGGTCGCCAACGCGGTCCCCGCGCACATCGCCGCGATCCTCGACGCCTTCGACGCCGGCGACACCGCCCGGGCGGCCGAACTCCAGCTGCGCGCCATGCCGCTGATCGAGGCGACGACGGGCGCTGGCCTGCCCGGCACGGTCACCGCGAAGGCGCTCCTCGGCCGGCTCGGGCTGCCCGCGGGCCCGGTCCGCGCACCCCTGCTGCCCGCCGGCCCGGAGCGAACCGCCGGCCTGCTGGCGCGGTACGAGGAACTCCTGACGCTCTGATCAGCGGTCGGCGAAGACCGGTTGCCAGTCAGTCGTTCGGCTCCTGAAATCCGCTGAGCGGCACGGCTTTCCTGCGCTTCGGCATCCATCGTCACCTTCTCTTCCCCGGGCCCCTCGGTGTCCGGGCCCCGCGCCAGTGGTGACGCGCGGCGGACACCCGCCATGCCTGCCTCGCCAGGGAAACTCGCGTGGGCCGCCGTGTCCGCTGCCGTACGGTGGCCCGGTGAGCCGCCCCCTGCTGTTCCTTGACGTCGACGGCCCCCTCAACCCGTACGCGGCGCGGCCCGAACGCCGGCCGGAGGGCTATACGACCATCCGGGTGCCCCTGCATCACCGCCGCCCCCTGCGGGTCTGGCTGAATCCGGCCCACGGCCCGGCGCTGCTGGCCCTCGGCTACGAGCTGTGCTGGGCGACGACCTGGATGGCCGAGGCCAACCACTGGATCGCCCCCGTGCTCGGCCTGCCCGAACTCCCCTACGTCGACTTCGGCGCGGGCCTCTTCGCGTTCCGCCCGGACGGTGTCCACTGGAAGACCGAGGCGATCGTGGAGTACGCCGAGGGCCGCCCGTTCGCCTGGATCGACGACGAACAGAGCCCGGCGGACAGCGCGTACGTCACCTCCCACCACCTGGGTCCGGCCCTCCTCCACCACGTCGACCCCCGCATCGGCCTCCGCGCCCCCGACTTCGCGGCCCTTGCGGACTTCGCGGCCACCCACACGACGTGACGAGACACCGCGGCCGGCGCCCTGCTCGCCAGGGTGTTCTCGCCGGGCCGCCGATAGGCTCGGCACCGTGAGTGAAGAGGCCCGCCTGACAGCAGGTCGCCCTCATGCGGGAGTTGGGGTCGCGCTCAACGGCGCCGCGGCCCAGGCTCCGAACGGCACGGACGAGGAGCATCTGCAGTCGTCCTGCTGGCCGGAGGTCGTCGCCGTCGCCGGGCGTCTTGCTCAGCTCATGGTCATGAACGACCTCATGGAACTCACGGCGCTGCACGAGTCCGTCTGAGTCCCCGCAACCGGCTGAGGGTGTTTGCCGTTGACGCGAGCGGCAAAGCGAAGTCCATGAGTCAATCGAACAGTGGCACGAACCAGAATTCTGCATCCCAGCGGGGTGCGTCCGCCAAGGCTCGGCGGGCCACGGCGAAGGCGACCGCCCCCGCGTCGCAGGCGGCGGAGAAGGCGGCCGGCAAGACCGGTGACGTGGCGTCAACGGCGGTGGACGCGGCCGAACGCGCGGCCGGGACGAGCACCGCGGTCGCGCGGAGCGCGGCCGAGGGTGTCCAGGCCGGCCGCAGGGCCGTCATCGCCGCCTCGGGACATGCCGCGGCCTTCGCCAAGACGGCATGGACGGTGATCGCCCACCGGAAGCTCCTCGCCGCCGGCGTGGGCGCGGGCGTGTCGGCGCTGGGTGCCACGTCGTACCTGGCAGGTCGCCGCGCGGGACGTCGTACGCACGGTCCGATCACCCGTCTGACCGGCGGGCGGATCTGAGCGGCGCCCACCGTGGCGGCCGCCGAGTGCGGTGACGGCTCTGCGCATCCGCCCTTGGCCCGCTCCGCACGCCCCGCGCGGCCACGTCTCCCCCACCGGCCGGGACCGAGCCGTCGTACGGCGTTCCCGGCCCCTTGCCCGCGGTCACCCGCCGGAGGAAGCTCACTCCGGAGCGAGGGAGTGGTGATGCTGCGGTTCATGGACTGGTCCCTGGTCGCGATGGGGTGTCTGATCGTTCTCGGAAGTCTCGGCGCCCGCCGGTGGAAGCACACTGTGGTTTCGAAGGGACGGAGTCCCGACCAGGGCATACGCTTCTTCTGGCCCCCTCTCCTCATGGGCCTGGTGCTGATCGGCGGCCAGGCGCCTCGCCTGCTGCACGCGCCCTGGCTGGTCGTCGAACTCGCTGACGCGCTCAACCTCGCGTTGGCCATCACGGCTGCCGTCACGTTGTTCTTCGCCCTCCGGTCGAGGGTCAACCCCTCCGGTGGTGCAGCACCATGCGACAGCCACGACGGCGGCGCCCCACCAGGCTCCTTGTAGGGATCGGCCCGACCGACTGCAGTACAGCAGCGAGGTACAGCGACCCCCCGGATCGAACTCCTGAAGCGGTGCTCACGCACGAGCGCCCTTCCCGGCCGTCCTGGGGCCGTGGAAGGGCGCTCGATGGTGACCGACCTCGACAACTGCCGACAGCTCAACAGCAGTTCAGAGCGTTGATCGAGTAGGCGGCCGCAGATCACGGCCGCCAGTGGTCAGTTGTGGCTGTGCAGGATGTCGTTCAGGCCGCCCCAGACCGCGTTGTTGGGGCGGGCCTCGACCTTGCCGGTGACCGAGTTGCGGCGGAAGAGGATGTTGGAGGCGCCGTTGAGGTCGCGGGCCTTGATGATCTGGCCGTCGGGCATGGTGATCCGGGTGCCCGCGGTGACGTAGAGGCCGGCCTCGACCACGCACTCGTCGCCGAGGGCGATGCCGACGCCCGCCTCGGCGCCGATCAGGCAGCGCTCGCCGACGGAGATGATCACGTTGCCGCCGCCGGACAGCGTGCCCATGGTGGAGGCGCCGCCGCCGATGTCCGAGCCGTCGCCGATGACGACGCCCGCGGAGATCCGGCCCTCGACCATCGACGTGCCGAGCGTGCCGGCGTTGAAGTTGACGAAGCCCTCGTGCATGACCGTGGTGCCCTCGGCGAGGTGCGCGCCGAGGCGGACCCGGTCGGCGTCGGCGATGCGGACGCCCTTCGGGGCCACGTAGTCCGTCATGCGCGGGAACTTGTCGATCGAGGTGACCTGGAGGTGCAGGCCCTCGGCGCGGGCGTTCAGGCGCACCTTCTCGATGTCGTTCACGGCGACCGGGCCGAGCGAGGTCCAGGCGACGTTGGCGAGGAGGCCGAAGATGCCGTCCAGGCTCTGGCCGTGCGGCTTGACCAGGCGGTGCGAGAGCAGGTGCAGACGCAGGTAGGCGTCGTGCGTGTCGATCGGCTTCTCGTCCAGGGAGGCGATGACCGTGCGGACCGCGACCACCTCGACGCCCCGGCGGGCGTCCGGGCCGATCGCCGCGGTGGCGCCGCCGCCCAGCAGCTCGGCCGCCCGCTCGGCGGACAGCCGCTCGGTGCCGGCCGGGCCCGGCTCCTCGACCAGTTCGGGAGCGGGGAACCAGGTGTCGAGAACGGTGCCGTCGGAAGCGATCGTGGCGAGGCCGGCGGCAACGGCGCCGGTGGTGCGGGAAGCAGTGTCGGTCATGGGGAAAACCTAACGTGGGCCGGGGTGCGGGAGCGAACCGTGTCTCACGTGCCGGGCGGGCTCAGGGGATCACCCGAGCCAGCGCCTCCCGCGCGTACTCCTCGTCGTAGGAACCGCCCGTCAGCAGCACCTGGAGGCAGATCCCGTCCATCAGCGCGAGCAGCGCCCGGGCCGTCACGGGGTCGACGCGTACGGCCAGCCGCTCGGCCGTCTCCTCGGTCCACTGGGCGGCGACGGGCCGCAGGGCGGGGCGGCGCAGGGCCGCGAGGTACAGCTCGTACTCCAGCTCCACCCCCGGCCGGTCGCCGCCCAGCCACAGGCCGAGGACGCGGGCGAGGCCGGCCGCGAGGTCGCCGTCGGTGTCCTTCAGCACCCCGCTGGCGTCCAGCACCCGCGCGAAGCCCTCGCTGGTCTGGGAGAGCGCGGCCACCAGCAGGTCGTCCAGGGTGGCGAAGTGGTAGGTCGTGGAGCCGAGCGGGACGTCCGCCTCGGCGGCGACCGTGCGGTGGCTGAGGCCGGAGATGCCGTCCCGGCCGGCCACCCGGATCGCGGCGTCGATGATCCGCCGGCGGCGCTCGGGGTCGTAGCGGCGAGGCATCAGTGCGTCGCCCCGCCGAGGTTCAGGACCACCACTCCCCCGATGATCAGCACGATCCCGGCGACCTTGGTCGCGCTCAGCCCCTCCCCGAAGAGCAGCAGGCCGAGCACGGCGATGGTCGCGGTGCCCACCCCGGACCAGATCGCGTAGGCGGTGCCGATCTGCACGCTCCGCAGCGTCCGGGCGAGCAGCGCGAAGGAGACCAGATAGCCGAGCCCCGTCACGAGTGAGGGCCAGAACCGGCTGAAGCCCTCGCTGTACTTCATCGCCGTCGTGGCGGCGACCTCGGCGGCGATGGCGCCGGCGAGCGTCAGATAACCCATGTGTACGAGCGTACACACGTTATGTACGGGTGTACACAACGAGGGGTGACACGGGGTCGGCCGGGCATGCCTAAGGGGCCACGGCGGTTCGCCGCGGCCCCTTAGGAGGCTCTGCGTCAGACGTTGAACCCGAGCGCGCGCAGCTGCTCGCGGCCGTCGTCAGTGATCTTGTCCGGGCCCCACGGCGGCATCCAGACCCAGTTGATGCGCAGCTCGTTGACGAGGCCGTCCGTGGCGGACTTGGCCTGGTCCTCGATGACATCCGTCAGCGGGCAGGCCGCCGAGGTCAGGGTCATGTCGACGGTCGCGATGTTGGCGTCGTCGACGTGGATGCCGTAGATCAGGCCGAGGTTGACGACGTCGATGCCCAGCTCGGGGTCGACCACGTCCATCAGGGCCTCGCGGAGTTCCTCCTCCGAGGCCGGCTTCATCTCCACGGTGTCGCTCATGCGGTCTTCCTTTCGGCTTCGGCGCCATCCAGCGCCTGGGCCGTCGCGTCCTTCCACGCCATCCAGCTCAGGAGGGCGCACTTCACCCGCGCGGGGTACTTGGAGACACCGGCGAACGCGACCGCGTCCTCCAGGATCTCCTCCATCGCGTCGTCGGGCTCGATCTTGCCCTTGGACTGCATCAGCTCCAGGAAGGTCTCCTGGATCCTCTGCGCCGCGGCCAGGTCCTTGCCGACGAGAAGGTCGTTGAGGACGGACGCGGAGGCCTGGCTGATGGAGCAGCCCTGGCCCTCGTACGAGACGTCCTCGATCGTCGTGCCGTCGTACTTCACGCGGAGTGTGATCTCGTCGCCGCACGTCGGGTTCACGTGGTGCACCTCGGCGTCGCCATCCCTCAGACCACGCCCGTGCGGGTGCTTGTAGTGGTCCAGGATGACTTCCTGGTACATGGAGTCCAGCTTCACGGTCTCAGCTCACGCCTCTCAGCCGAAGAAGTTCCGTACGTGCTCCAGCCCGTCGACCAGAGCATCGATCTCGGCCGGCGTGGAGTACAGATAGAACGACGCTCGCGTGGTCGCAGGAATTCCGTACCTGAGGCAGACCGGACGGGCGCAGTGGTGACCGACCCGGACCGCGATGCCCTGCTCGTCGAGAACCTGGCCCACGTCGTGCGGGTGGATGTCGCCGAGGGTGAAGGAGATCGCCGCGCCGCGGTCCTCGGCCGTGGTGGGGCCGATGATCCGCAGGTCCTGGATCTTGCCCAGCTGCTGCACCGCGTACTCGGTGAGCGCGTGCTCGTGGGCGAGGATCTTCTCCATGCCGATCGCCTGGAGGTAGTCGATCGCCGCGCCCAGCCCGACCGCCTGCGCGATCGGCGGGGTGCCCGCCTCGAACTTGTGCGGCGCCGGGGCGTAGGTGGAGGAGTGCATCGAGACGGTCTCGATCATCTCGCCGCCGCCCAGGAACGGGGGCAGGTCCTCCAGCAGCTCCTGGCGGCCCCACAGGACGCCGATGCCGGTCGGGCCGCACATCTTGTGGCCCGTGAAGGCCACGAAGTCGGCCTGCAGGGCCTGCACGTCCAGCGGCATGTGCGGGGCGGCCTGGGAGGCGTCGATGCACACCAGCGCACCGACCTCCTGCGCGCGGCGCACTATCGCCTCGACGGGGTTGACCGTGCCCAGGATGTTGGAGACCAGCACGAAGGAGACGATCTTCGTCTTCTCGGTGATGACCTCGTCGATGTTGGACAGGTCGAGCCGGCCGTCGTCGGTGAGGCCGAACCACTTCAGCTTCGCGCCCGTGCGCTGCGCGAGCAGCTGCCACGGCACGATGTTGGAGTGGTGCTCCATCTCCGTGATGACGATCTCGGTCTCGTGGTCCACCCGGTAGGGCTCGTCGGCCCAGCCCAGCATGTTCGCCACGAGGTTCAGCGACTCGGAGGCGTTCTTGGTGAAGATCACCTCGTCGCGGCTCGGCGCGTTGACGAACGAGGCGACTTTGTCGCGCGCGCCCTCGTACAGCGCCGTGGCCTCCTCGGCGAGCACATGCACACCGCGGTGGACGTTGGCGTTGTAGCGCTCGTAGTACTCGTTCAGGGCGTCCAGCACCTGTCGCGGCTTCTGCGAGGTCGCCGCGTTGTCCAGGTACACCAGCTTCCTTCCGTCGTGGACCTGTCGGTCCAGTACGGGGAAGTCCTTGCGGATCGCCTCGGTGTCGAGGAGGCCCGGCAGCTGTGTCACGCGGATGCGCCACCCTTCGTGTACGCCTCGTAGCCCTCGTCCTCCAGCTTGTCGGCGAGCTCGGCGCCGCCGGACTCGACGATGCGGCCGCCGGAGAAGACGTGGACGTAGTCGGGCTTGATGTAGCGCAGGATGCGCGTGTAGTGGGTGATCAGCAGGGTGCCGACCTCGCCGGTCTCACGGACCCGGTTGACGCCCTCGGAGACGATGCGAAGCGCGTCCACGTCGAGGCCGGAGTCGGTCTCGTCGAGAATCGCGATCTTCGGCTTGAGCAGTTCGAGCTGGAGGATCTCGTGGCGCTTCTTCTCACCGCCGGAGAAGCCCTCGTTGACGTTGCGCTCGGCGAAGGAGGGGTCCATGGAGAGTCGCTCCATGGTCTCCTTGACCTCCTTCACCCAGGTGCGCAGCTTGGGGGCCTCGCCGCGGATGGCGGTGGCGGAGGTGCGCAGGAAGTTGGAGACCGAGACGCCGGGGACCTCGACCGGGTACTGCATCGCCAGGAACAGGCCCGCGCGGGCGCGCTCGTCGACGGACATCTCCAGGACGTCCTCGCCGTCGAGGGTGACGGTGCCGCTGGTGATCGTGTACTTCGGGTGACCCGCGAGCGAGTAGGCGAGGGTCGACTTGCCCGAGCCGTTGGGGCCCATGATGGCGTGCGTCTCGCCCTGCTTCACGGTGAGGTCGACGCCCTTGAGGATCTCCTTCGTGGCGTTGTCGGCCTCGACGGTGACGTGCAGGTCTCGGATTTCAAGCGTTGCCATGGGTGCCTCAGGACTCCTGGGTGAGGGAGACGAGCACGTCGTCCCCTTCGATCTTTACGGGGTATACGGGGACGGGGCGCGTGGCCGGGAGGCCGGACGGCTTGCCGGTGCGGAGGTCGAAGGCGGAGCCGTGCAGCCAGCACTCGATCTGGCAGTCCTCCACCTCGCCCTCGGAGAGCGAGACGTTCGCGTGGGAGCAGATGTCGTTGATGGCGAACACCTCGCCCTCGGTCCTCACGACCGAGACCGGCGTGCCGTCGAGTTCCACCCGCTTCGGGGTGTCCTCCTCCAGCTCGCTCAGCCCGCAGGCGCGTACGAAGGTCATGCGACCGCGGCCTCCAGCTCCCCCTCGATCTTGGCGAGCAGGCGCTCCTCGATGTCGGCGACGCCGATCTGCTGGACCAGCTCGGCGAAGAAGCCGCGGACCACGAGGCGGCGGGCCTCGTACTCCGGGATGCCGCGGGCCATCAGGTAGAAGAGCTGCTCGTCGTCGAAGCGGCCGGTGGCGGAGGCGTGGCCGGCGCCCACGATCTCGCCGGTCTCGATCTCCAGGTTCGGCACCGAGTCGACGCGCGCGCCGTCCGTGAGGACGAGGTTGCGGTTCATCTCGTAGGTGTCGGTGCCCTCGGCCTTGGCCTCGATGAGCACGTCACCGATCCAGACCGCGTGGGCCGACTCGCCCTGGAGCGCGCCCTTGTACGCGACGTTGGACTTGCAGTGCGGGGTGTTGTGGTCGACGAGGAGGCGGTGCTCCTGGTGCTGGCCCGAGTCGGTGAAGTACAGGCCGAACAGCTCGGCCTCGCCGCCGGTGCCGGCGTAGGCGACGCGCGGGTGCAGGCGCACCAGGTCGCCGCCGAAGGTGACCACGAAGGACTTGAACGTGGCGTCCCGGCCGATCAGCGCGTTGTGCTGGCCGACGTGGACGGCCTTGTCGTCCCAGTCCTGGACGGACACGACGGTCAGCTTGGCGCCGTCGCCGAGGACGTAGTCGACGTTGGCGGCGAGCACGGCGTCACCGGTGTGGTCGATGACGACGACGGCCTCGGCGAAGGCTCCCAGCTCGACGACCTGGTGGCCGTAGGCGACCCCGCCCTCGCCGTGCACGGCGATGCGGATCGGCTCGGTGAGGACCATCTCCTTGGGGACGGTGACCACGCCGGCCTTCTCGAACGCCGAGTACGCCTGCGCGGCGACGCGGTCCACCGGCATGCCGGCCCGGCCGATCCGGGCGTCGTCGCGGCCGACGGTCTCGACGATCACGCCCTCGGGGGCCTGGACGTCCACCTTCACGCCGTCGCCGGTGGCGACCGCGGTGCCGTCGTGCAGCCCGCGCAGCCGCTCCAGCGGCGTGAACCGCCACTCCTCCTCGCGGCCGTGGGGGACCGGGAAGTCCGCCACGTCGAAGGACGGGGGCGCGCTCATGCGGGTGGCGACGGTCGACTCTGCGGCCACCGCGATCTGGCCCGCGGTGGTGGATCCCACGGGGATGTTCTGAGCCTCAGCCATGGCTGTCGGTCTGCTCTCTTCCTACGTCAGAAATTGCTGGCTGCTGTCCGGGGCGGGTCTCAGCCGACCGCGCCTTCCATCTGCAGCTCGATCAGCCGGTTGAGCTCGAGGGCGTACTCCATGGGCAGCTCCTTGGCGATGGGCTCGACGAAGCCGCGCACGATCATCGCCATCGCCTCGAACTCGCTCAGGCCGCGGCTCATCAGGTAGAAGAGCTGGTCCTCGGAGACCTTGGAGACGGTCGCCTCGTGGCCCATGGACACGTCGTCCTCGCGGACGTCCACGTAGGGGTACGTGTCGGAGCGGGAGATGGTGTCCACGAGCAGCGCGTCGCACAGCACGTTGGACTTCGATCCGGCGGCGCCCTCGCCGATCTCGACCAGGCCGCGGTACGAGGTGCGGCCGCCGCCGCGCGCCACCGACTTGGAGACGATGTTGGAGGACGTGTTCGGCGCCATGTGGACCATCTTGGAGCCGGCGTCCTGGTGCTGGCCCTCGCCCGCGAAGGCGATGGAGAGGGTCTCGCCCTTGGCGTGCTCGCCCATCAGGTAGACGGCCGGGTACTTCATCGTCACCTTGGAGCCGATGTTGCCGTCGATCCACTCCATGGTCGCGCCCTCGTAGGCGACGGCGCGCTTGGTGACCAGGTTGTAGACGTTGTTCGACCAGTTCTGGATGGTCGTGTAGCGGCAGCGGGCGTTCTTCTTGACGATGATCTCGACGACGGCGCTGTGCAGCGAGTCCGACTTGTAGATCGGGGCGGTGCAGCCCTCGACGTAGTGCACGTAGGCACCCTCGTCGACGATGATCAGGGTCCGCTCGAACTGGCCCATGTTCTCCGTGTTGATGCGGAAGTAGGCCTGGAGCGGGATCTCGACGTGCACGCCCTTCGGCACGTAGATGAAGGAGCCGCCGGACCACACGGCGGTGTTCAGCGACGCGAACTTGTTGTCACCCGCCGGGATGACCGTGCCGAAGTACTCCTTGAAGAGCTCCGGGTGCTCCTTCAGGGCGGTGTCGGTGTCCAGGAAGATGACACCCTGCTCCTCCAGGTCCTCGCGGATCTGGTGGTAGACGACCTCCGACTCGTACTGGGCGGCGACACCGGCGACCAGGCGCTGCTTCTCGGCCTCCGGGATGCCCAGCTTGTCGTAGGTGTTCTTGATGTCCTCGGGCAGGTCCTCCCAGGACTCCGCCTGCTTCTCCGTGGAACGCACGAAGTACTTGATGTTGTCGAAGTCGATGCCCGACAGGTCCGAGCCCCAGTTCGGCATGGGCTTCTTCTCGAACAGCTTCAGACCCTTGAGGCGCAGCTTGGTCATCCACTCCGGCTCGGACTTCTTGCCCGAGATGTCGCGGACGACGTCCTCGTTCAGGCCGCGCCTGGCGGAGGCACCGGCGACGTCGGAGTCGGCCCAGCCGTATTCGTACGTGCCCAGACCCTCGAGCTCGGGGTGGGCAGTCTCCGTGGGGAGAGTCATGCGGGGTTCCTCCCGGACGTGCTTGCAGGTGCGTCAGTGGAAATCTTGGGAATGAACGTCGTGCAGACGCCGTCGCCGTGCGCGATGGTCGCCAGTCGCTGGACATGGGTACCCAGTAGCTCGGCGAAGATCTCCGTCTCCGCCTCGCACAGCTGCGGATACTGCTCCGCGACATGGGCGACCGGGCAGTGGTGCTGGCAGAGCTGCTCGCCGACCGGTGCGGTGCGCGCCGTAGCAGCGTACCCGTCGGCACTCAGGGCCTTGGCCAGCGCTTCGGCGCGCTTGTCGGGGGTCACGCTCTCGATCGCCTTGCGGTACGCGCCCGCCTGGGCGGCGATCCGCGCGCGGGCGAAGGCGGCGACCGCCTCCTGGCCGCCCTCGCGCTCGGCGATCCACCGCAGCGCGTCCGCGGCCAGCTTGTCGTACGACTGGTCGAAGGCGTCCCGGCCGCAGTCGGTGAGCGCGAAGACCTTGGCGGGGCGGCCACGCGTGCGCGTCCCGTACACCCGCTGCTCGCGTGCCTCCACCACGTCGTCCGCGACCAGCGCGTCCAGGTGGCGCCGCACGGCCGCCTGGGTCAGCCCCAGCCGGCCGGCGAGTTCGGCGACGGTCGACGGCCCGTGGTCCAGGATGGACCGCGCGACCCGGTTGCGCGTCGAGCGCTCACCGGTCGCGAACTCCTCCTGCGGGGTCCCCATGGGGGTCTCCCGAGCCTCGCCGACGTTTTTCACAACGCCATTGTTGCGTAATTCCTCAGAGCCTGACAAGCGCCGTCCGGATCACTGCGCGGTGCCCTGTGTCACTTAGGCATACCTAACGTGACCTGCGCAAACGATCTTTGATCGATCATGCGCCGGCGCAATTCGGTGGCGCCGGCGGGCCCGGTGCGGAAGACTCCCTGGTCATGGCCACACCCCCGCCGACCGGCCCACTTGTCACCCGGGACACCGTCGCGGCAGAGCTGCGCAGGCTGGGTGTCGAGAGCGGCGAGATCCTTCTGGTGCACTCCTCGCTGAGTTCCCTCGGCTGGGTCAACGGAGGGGCCGTCGCGGTCGTCCAGGGAATGCTCAAGGCGCTGGGCCCGAGCGGCACACTCGTCGTCCCGGCCCAGTCGGGCGACCTGTCCGATCCGGCGCTGTGGGCGAGGCCGCCGGTGCCCGAGGAGTGGTGGGACCGGATCCGGGCCACCATGCCCGCCTTCGACCCGCTGACCACCCCCGCGCGCGGGGTCGGCGTGATCCCGGAGACGGTGCGGACCTGGCCGGGCGCCTCGCGCAGCGCGCACCCGCAGACCTCCTTCGCCGCGCTCGGCCCGCAGGCCCGGGAGATCACCGACGGCCACGCGACCGACTGCCGGCTGGGCGAGTACAGCCCGCTGGCCCGGCTGGAGAAGCTGGGCGCCCGGGTGCTGCTGCTCGGCGCGGGCTACCACTCCTGCACCTGCTTCCACCTGGCGGAGTACCGGATACCGGCGCCCCGGGTCGAGGTCGGTCGGCCCGCTCCCGGCGGCGGCTGGGAGACGGTCGTCGAGGTCTCGATCACCTCCGACCGGTTCGACGAGCTAGGTCACGACTACGAGCGGGACCGGCCCGTGGTGCGCGGGAAGGTGGGCGCTGCGGACGTACGGCTGTTCCCGCTGGCCGACGCGGTGGCGTACGCCGAGCGCTGGCTGCCGCTGCACCGTCCCCGGGAGGAGTTCCCCGACCCGCGCGCCTGAACGGCAAGCGGTCTCCCTAGACTCTGGTCCCATGCGAGATGACCCCGTGGTCCAGGTCCGGGCCCTGGTGAAGCGGTACGGCACGAAGACCGCGGTGAACGGCCTCGACCTGGTGGCCCGGGCGGGAGTGACCGCCGTCCTCGGCCCCAACGGAGCCGGCAAGACGACGACGGTCGAGACCTGCGAGGGGTACCGCAAGCCGGATTCCGGCACGGTGCACGTCCTGGGCCTCGACCCGGTGCGGCAGTCGGCCGAGCTGCGGCCGCGCATCGGCGTGATGCTCCAGTCCGGCGGCGTGTACTCCGGCGCCCGGGCGGACGAGATGCTGCGCCACGTCGCGAAGCTGCACGCCGACCCGCTGGACGTGGACGCCCTCGTCGAGAGACTCGGCCTGGACAGCTGCGGCCGTACCTCCTACCGGCGGCTGTCCGGCGGCCAGCAGCAGCGGCTCGCGCTCGCCATGGCCGTGGTGGGCCGCCCGGAGCTGGTGTTCCTGGACGAGCCGACCGCCGGTCTCGACCCGCAGGCCCGCCGGGCCACCTGGGACCTGGTGAGGGACCTGCGCGCCGACGGCGTCTCGGTGATCCTCACCACGCACTACATGGAAGAGGCCGAGCAGCTCGCCGACGACGTGGCGATCATCGACGGCGGCCGGGTCATCGCCCAGGGCTCCCCGGAGGAGCTGTGCAAGGGCGGCGCCGAGAACACCCTGCGCTTCACCGGCCGCCCCGGCCTCGACGTGGGCTCCCTGCTCAAGGCGCTCCCGGCCGACTGCACGGCCGCCGAGCTGACCCCGGGCGCCTACCGGATCGTCGGCAAGGTCGATCCGCAGCTGCTGGCTACGGTGACCTCCTGGTGCGCCCAGCACGGCGTGATGCCGGACCGGATCTCGGTGGAGCGGCACACCCTGGAAGACGTTTTCCTGGAGCTCACGGGCAAGGAGCTGCGCTCATGACGACCGTGTCGGGCACATACGCCCCGAAGCCGGGTGCGGCACCCCTGCCCCGCATGATCGCGGCGCAGGCGGCCCTGGAGACGAAGATGCTGCTGCGCAACGGCGAGCAGCTGCTGCTGACGGTCGTCATCCCGACCCTGCTGCTGGTGCTCTTCAGCTCGGTGGACATCGTCGACACCGGCGCCGGCAAGGCGGTCGACTTCCTCGCGCCGGGCGTCCTGGCCCTCGCCGTGATGTCGACGGCGTTCACCGGGCAGGCCATCGCCACCGGCTTCGAGCGGCGCTACGGCGTCCTGAAGCGGCTCGCCTCCTCGCCGCTGCCTCGGTGGGGCCTGATGACCGCCAAGACGGCTTCGGTGCTGGTCACGGAGGTGCTGCAGGTCCTCCTGCTGACGGCCATCGCGTTCGCGCTCGGCTGGTCGCCGCACGGCAACCCCGCCGCCGTGCTGCTCCTGCTGGTCCTCGGCACGGCCGCGTTCTCCGGCCTCGGCCTGCTGATGGCGGGCACCCTGAAGGCGGAGGCGACGCTGGCCGCCGCCAACCTGGTGTTCCTGCTGCTGCTCGTCGGCGGCGGGGTCGTCGTCCCGCTGTCGAAGTTCGGCCCGGCCGGACAGCACGTCCTGGGCCTGCTGCCCATCTCCGCGCTCTCCGGCGGCCTGCGCGACGTGCTCCAGCACGGCGCCGGGACACCCTGGGCCGACCTGGGCATCCTCGCGGTGTGGGCGGTCGTGGGCCTCGCCGCGGCGGGGAAGTTCTTCCGCTGGGAGTGAGATGTCACGTGGACCCTCGTGAAAGGGTGCACAAGCGGCGGCCTACGATGGTGGGCGTGCCAAAGCTGAACCGCGCCGACGCCGCAGGGGCCCTGCGCAACCCGCTCGCCTTCATCGCCGACCGCTGGACCCCGGATCCCCGGACCGTGCAGCGGGCTGCCCTCGCCGCGCTCGTGATGTCGGTCGTCATCGTCGTCACCGGCGGCGCCGTACGCCTGACCGGCTCGGGCCTCGGCTGTCCGACCTGGCCCGAGTGCACCGACGGATCGCTGACTCCGACCCAGGCGCTGAGCTATCACAGCGCCATCGAGTTCGGCAATCGCATGCTGACGTACGTGCTGTGCGCCGCGGTCGGCTGGGCGATCATCGCCGCCCGCGCCGAGAAGCCGTACCGGCGCAGCCTGACCCGGCTGGGCTGGGCGCAGTTCTGGCTGGTGATGGGCAACGCCATCCTCGGCGGCGTCGTCGTGCTCGTGGGCCTGAACCCGTACACCGTCGCGGCCCACTTCCTGCTGGCGACGGCCCTCACCACGGTCGCCGCGGTGATGTGGCAGCGCACCCGGGAGGGCGACGGCGCGCCCCGGCCACTGGTCGGCAAGGCCGTGCAGCAGCTGGTGTGGTTCCTCGTGGCCGCGTCCCTGCTGCTCATCGCCGTCGGCACGGTGGTCACGGGCGCCGGGCCGCACGCGGGTGACTCCAGCGACGTCAAGCGGATCCCCATCGACTGGGAGACCGTGGCCAAGCTGCACGCGGTGCTCGCCTGGATCGTGGTGACGCTGACGTTCGCGCTGTGGTTCGTCCTCAAGGCGGTCGACGCGCCCAAGGGCCCCCTGGCCCGCACCCGGGAACTGTTCCTGATCCTGCTCGCGCAGGGCGTCATCGGCTACGTGCAGTACTTCACGCACCTGCCCGAGGTCCTGGTCGGCCTGCACATGCTCGGCTCCTGCCTGGTGTGGATCGGCGTGCTGCGGGTCCTGCTGGCACTGCGGGAGCGCCCGGAGGGCGCCCTGGACCTACCGGGGCCCTCGGCGGAGACGGCCGTCCACACCCGCGTCTGAGTCACCCGTACGTCGTCCACACCCGCGTCCGCGTCACCCGTACGTGGTGACCAGCGCGTCGATCGCCGGTCCTAGGTAGGCCCGGGTCAGCTCGGCGCGCCGGGCGAGCCGGCCGCGGTCCGGCGGGACCGGGTCCCCGTAGCGCCGCCGGGCGACGTCCTCGACGACCTCGGGGGGCGCGCCGAGCCCCGGCAGCTCCGCCAGCGCCTCCCGCTTGGAGATCAGCCGCCCCTCGCGCAGGGTCACGGTGGCGCGGGCGAAGGTCAGCAGACCGAGGTCGACCCAGACGTCCTGGCGCCACCGCCGGGCCCTGCCGACGGCGGGCCGCCAGAAGTCCCGCTGGTCCCGTACGACGAAGCCGCTCAGCTGCCGGTCCGGCACCGGCGGGAGCAGCTCGCCCGGGGGTGCGCCGTACAGCACCCGGCCGAACTCGTGCAGCTCGCGCCGGGTGACGGGGGTGACCGGGCGGCGCTCCACCCGGCCGTGCGCCCACCTGTGGTGCGAGCGCTCCGGATCGTCCAGGGTGGCCGGGGTGAGGTAGCTGCAGTGGAGTTGCGCGGCGAGCGGTGCGGTGCGCAGCTGCCGGTGCAGGGCGACCGTCCGCCACATCGCCCGCAGGTCCAACGGGTCCGGCAGGACCGCGATCAGGTCCAGATCGCTCACGCCCTCCCGGTAGTCGCCGCCGGCCAGGGAGCCGTGCGCCCACACCGCGCGGGGCCGCAGCGGCCTCAGTCCGGCCAGGAGACGTTCGAGCAGTAAGGCGGTCGCCATGCGCCCAGTCTGGGCGGATCACCCCAGGCCGTAAACCCGGCGCGCGTTGCCGGCGGCGATCAGCCCGGCGACCCGCTGGGCGTCCTCCAGGGACCAGGCGCCCTCGGCGACCCAGGTGCCGAGCACTCGGCCGAGCGCCTCGCGGAAGAGACGGGCGCCGACCACGTGCAGCTCGGGCAGGCCGTGGGCGCCGCTGGAGAAGAGGATCTTGCCGAAGGGCGACAGCTCCAGGATCTCGGCGAGGACCGTGGCCGCGCGGGCTCCGGTGCGCACGAGCGCGGCGCCGGAGTCGGCGTACACGTGCGGGAAGACGCCGGCCAGGTGGGCGGCGTGCCGGTGGTACGGGTAGCCGTGCAGCAGGATCAGATCGGTGCCGAGGCCCGCCGTGGCCCGTACGAAGTCGGTGAGCAGCACGGGGTCCGTGCGGTCGATGCGGGAGCCCGGCTCGCCCAGTCCTGCGTGCAACTGCAGCGGCAGACCCGAGGCGACGGCGATCCACAGCAGGTGCCGCAGCAGCACGGGGTCGCTCAGCGGGCCGCCGACGCTCCTCGCGGCCAGCCAGCGGCCGGCGGCGCCCCGCACCTCACCGGCGCCGGGCGGCTCGGGCGCGAGGGCCAGGCCGTGTCTGAGACCGGCGACGGAGGTGAAGGCGACGGCGTTCGCGGCGGCGCCGTGCACGGATTCCGCGAGGTTGGCGAGGAAGGCCTCGACGGTGCCGGAGGTGTCGGCGACCTGCTCCGCGAGCAGTTCCAGGCGCACGATCTCGCGGGCCTCGGCGTCCCCGGCGCAGGCCATCTCCGGGGGGCCGGTGAGGTCGCCGGGCAGGCCGGTGTCGACGAGGTAGGTGGTGATGCCGCTGCCGCGCAGCAGCCTGCGGGCCGACTCCGGGGCGCCCAGTTCCCGGCGCCTGGCCAGGTAGAGGGCGGGCGGGCAGTGCGGTTCGAGGTCCAGCAGAGGCGGGCACCAGCGCCGCACGGCGAAGCCGGTCTGGGTGTCGAAGAGGGTGGTGCCCGGGGCCGGCGGGCCCTCGGTGCGGGACAGCTGGGCCTCGAAGGTGCCGAGGCCCAGTTCCGTCCGCAGTACGCCGTGGCAGTACTGGTCCACGAGGGACGGCGTTTCGATCATCCGGGCTCCCCGTGGGACGCGTCTGCCTTACACGTCCTAACGGGTGAACCGGGTCCGAGGTCGCGGTCCGGCCCGACCCGGCGCGCGCCGGCGATCGCGGCCAGTTGCCCGCCCGCCGCGCCCACGACGGAGTCTGCCGCCGCACCCCTACGACGGAGCCGCCTGCCCGGCGGCGCCGCCGCGCGGCGGCAGGGCCCCCGGGCGGCGGCCGCGGCTCAGCCGTTGGACGGGCCGCCGAGCTGGATGCCGGCCATCCGGGTCCACTCGTAGCGCCCCGTCCTCACCTTCGCCGCGAACTCGCCGTCGAAGGACTCGTGGACGGTGATGCCGGACTTCTCCACCGCCTGCTCGGCGATGGCGTAGGTGGGGGCCACCAGGTCGCCCCAGCCGCCGTCCTCGCCCACGAGGACGATGCGGGCGCCGCGCTCGCCGATGTAGGCCACCTGGCCCTCCGCACCGCCGTGCGCCTTCGCGAAGGCGCTGATCTGGTGGGCGAGCCGGGACACCTTGCGCTCGGCCCGCGCGTCAACCTGCTGCGTGTCTGCCATGGCCAGGATGCTACCGACGGGTAGATCAAACGGCGACGGGAGGGGTGCGTGGCCTTGACCACGCACCCCTCCCGTCGGCGGAGAAAGCGGGGATCAGCGGAGGAAGGGGTCCACCGCGACCGCGACGAAGAGGATGGAGACGTAGGTGATCGACCAGTGGAACAGCCGCATCTCCTTCAGCTTCACGCCCGTCACCTCGGCCTTCGCCCGGTTCTGGAGCCCGTGCGCCTCCCACAGCCAGAACCCGCCGGCGGCGAGGGCGACCAGCGTGTAGAACCAGCCGGTGTAGCCCAGAGGGGTGAGCAGCAGCGACACGAGGACCATCACCCAGCTGTAGATGACGATCTGCCGGGCGACGACCTTGTTGGAGGCGATCACCGGGAGCATCGGCACGCCCACGCGCGCGTAGTCGTCCTTGACCTTCATGGACAGCGGCCAGTAGTGCGGCGGGGTCCAGAAGAACATGACCAGGAAGAGGATGATCGGCGCCCAGGACATCGAGTCCTTGACGGCGGACCATCCGATCAGCACCGGCAGGCAGCCCGCGATGCCGCCCCAGACGATGTTCTGCGAGGTACGCCGCTTGAGGATCATCGTGTAGACGACGACGTAGAAGAGCAGCGCTCCGAGCGAGAGCCACGCGCTCAGCCAGTTGACGGTGAACCCGAACAGCAGCGTCGAGACGACGGCCAGGCTGATGCCGAAGGCCAGGCACTCGCGCGGGCTGACCATGCCGGTCACCAGCGGCCGCTGCGAGGTGCGGTCCATCAGCGCGTCGATGTCCCGGTCGATGTACATGTTCAGCGCATTGGCGCCGCCCGCGGAGAGGTAGCCGCCGACGCAGGTCAGCAGCACCAGCTTCAGATCGGGCACGCCCTGCTGCGCCAGGAACATCACCGGAACGGTGGTGATGAGCAGCAGCTCGATGATCCGTGGCTTGGTCAGAGCCACGAACGCCTTGACACGGGCCCCGAACGGCCGGTGAACCGGACCCTGGCTCGCACCACCGAGCACACCAGGTGGACGGGATTCGACGGCCGTCACGCACACCCCTGACAGAGACATCCCAGCAAGCCTCACCCTGTGAAGTCCCGGCAAAGGCTCGCGCGTACCACGCCACTTTAGACGTTGCCCATACCCCGGCCTTCGCGGGGGTGGGGTCGTGTTGGCGCACGCCCCATAAGAGGGGTCGTACCACTCGATTGAGCGCTCAGATGACCGGCTCCGTATTCATGTGCCAAATGCCTTCTCGGCCAGTCGGGAGGCGGATCGCACGGAGTCCCGGCAGTCTGGAAACACTCGAAAAAACGCACGTCCTTACGGGGGTAGGCTCGACAACGGCCGGCGGGCAGAAGCACGCCGGCGGCCGGGTGGGCGTATGCCCCGAAGACCGGCGACCGACATGTGGAGAGGAGCCCTGACCCAGGGTGAGCACCAAGCCGACCACCACAGACCTTGAGTGGACCGAGCTGGACCAGCGGGCCGTGGACACCGCTCGCGTCCTGGCCGCCGACGCCGTACAGAAGGTCGGCAACGGCCATCCCGGTACGGCGATGAGCCTGGCACCTGCCGCCTACACCCTCTTCCAGAAGGTGATGCGGCACGACCCGGCCGACCCGGAGTGGGTCGGGCGCGACCGTTTCGTGCTGTCCGCCGGCCACTCCTCCCTGACCCTCTACACGCAGCTCTACCTGGCCGGTTTCGGCCTGGAGCTGGAGGACCTGGAGTCCTTCCGCACCTGGGGCTCGAAGACCCCGGGCCACCCGGAGTACGGGCACACCAAGGGCGTGGAGACCACGACCGGCCCGCTGGGCCAGGGTGTGGCCAACGCGGTGGGCATGGCGATGGCCGCCCGCTTCGAGCGCGGTCTGTTCGACCCGGAGGCCCCGCAGGGCGACTCCCCCTTCGACCACTTCATCTTCTGCATCGCCGGTGACGGCTGCCTGCAGGAGGGCATCTCCGCCGAGGCGTCCTCGCTGGCCGGCCACCAGAAGCTCGGCAACCTGATCCTGCTGTGGGACGACAACCACATCTCGATCGAGGGCGACACCGAGACAGCCGTCTCCGAGGACACCGTCAAGCGCTACGAGGCCTACGGCTGGCACGTGCAGCGCGTCGAGGCCCAGGAGAACGGCGACCTGGACCCGCAGGCGATCTTCGCCGCGATCCAGGCGGCCAAGCAGGTCACCGACCGGCCCTCCTTCATCGCCATGCGCTCGATCATCGCCTGGCCGGCCCCGAACGCGCAGAACACCGAGGCCGCCCACGGCTCGGCGCTCGGCGACGACGAGGTCGCGGCCACCAAGCGCGTGCTCGGCTTCGACCCCGAGCAGAGCTTCCAGGTCGAGGACGAGGTGATCGGCCACACCCGCAAGGCCCTGGAGCGCGGCGCCCAGGCGAAGGCCGAGTGGGAGAAGTCGCTCCAGGTGTGGCGGGACGACAACCCCGAGCGCGCCGCCGAGTTCGACCGCATCGCCAAGGGCGAGCTGCCCACCGGCTGGGAGGAGAAGATCCCGGTCTTCGAGCCCGGCAAGTCGGTCGCCACCCGTGCCGCCTCCGGCAAGGTGCTGCAGGCGCTCGGCCCGGTCATCCCGGAACTGTGGGGCGGCTCCGCCGACCTCGCCGGGTCGAACAACACCACCATCGACAAGGACAGCTCCTTCCTGCCCGAGGGCAACCCTCTCCCGGAGGCCAACCCGTACGGCCGTACGATCCACTTCGGCATCCGCGAGCACTCCATGGGTGCGGAGCTGAACGGCATCACGCTGCACGGCAACACGCGCGCGTACGGCGGCACGTTCCTCGTCTTCTCCGACTACATGCGCAACGCCGTGCGTCTGGCGGCCCTGATGCACCTGCCGGTGACGTACGTGTGGACGCACGACTCCATCGGCCTCGGCGAGGACGGCCCCACCCACCAGCCGGTCGAGCACCTGGCCTCGCTGCGCGCGATCCCGGGTCTGAACGTCGTCCGCCCGGCGGACGCCAACGAGACCGCCATCGCCTGGCGCGAGGTCCTGGCGCGCTACACCAAGGAGTTCGGCAAGGGCCAGCCGCACGGCTTCGCGCTGACCCGCCAGGGCGTGCCGACGTACGAGCCCAACGAGGACGCGGCCAAGGGCGGTTACGTCCTGTTCGAGGCCGAGGGCGGTGAGCCGCAGGTGATCCTGATCGCCACCGGTTCCGAGGTGCACGTGGCCGTCGAGGCGCGTGAGCAGCTCCAGGCCGAAGGGATCGCGACGCGCGTCGTGTCCATGCCGTCCGTGGAGTGGTTCGAGCAGCAGGACCAGGGGTACCGGGACTCCGTGCTGCCGCCGTCCGTCAAGGCCAGGGTCTCCGTGGAGGCGGGCATCGGTCTGACCTGGCACAAGTACGTCGGGGACGCCGGCCGCATCGTTTCCCTGGAGCACTTCGGTGCTTCCGCGGACGGCAAGGTGCTCTTCCGCGAGTTCGGCTTCACTGCCGAGAACGTGGCCGCCAAGGCCCGGGAATCCATCGCCGCCGCACAGCGCTGACGCTCATATACGACACGTAGGAGATGTAATTCCATGACAGACGCACTCAAGCGCCTCTCCGACGAAGGCGTCGCGATCTGGCTGGACGACCTGTCGCGCAAGCGGATCACGTCCGGCAACCTCGCCGAGCTGATCGACCAGCAGCACGTCGTGGGCGTCACCACCAACCCGACGATCTTCCAGAAGGCGATCTCGCAGGGCGACGGTTACGACCAGCAGGTCTCGGACCTCGCCGCCCGCAAGGTCACCGTCGAAGAGGCCATCCGCATGATCACCACGGCGGACGTCCGCGACGCCGCCGACATCCTGCGCCCGGTCTTCGACGCGACGGACGGCCAGGACGGCCGGGTCTCCATCGAGGTCGACCCGCGCCTCGCGCACAACACCAAGGCGACCGTCGCCGAGGCCAAGCAGCTGGCCTGGCTGGTGGACCGCCCCAACACCCTGATCAAGATCCCGGCCACCAAGGCGGGCCTGCCGGCGATCGCCGAGGTCATCGGCCTCGGCATCAGCGTCAACGTCACGCTGATCTTCTCCCTGGAGCGCTACCGCGCGGTCATGGACGCCTACCTCTCCGGCCTGGAGAAGGCGAAGGAGCGCGGCCTCGACCTGTCGAAGATCCGCTCGGTGGCGTCCTTCTTCGTGTCCCGCGTGGACACCGAGATCGACCGCCGCATCGACGAGCTGGGCACCGACGAGGCCAAGGCGCTGCGCGGCAAGGCGGGCGTCGCCAACGCGCGCCTCGCCTACCAGGCGTACGAGGAGGTCTTCTCCTCCGACCGCTGGAGCGCTCTGGAGAACGCGGGCGCCAACAAGCAGCGTCCGCTGTGGGCCTCCACCGGTGTGAAGGACCCGGCGTACAAGGACACCATGTACGTCGAGGAACTGGTCGCGCCGAACACGGTCAACACCATGCCGGAGGCCACGCTGGAGGCCGCCGACGACCACGGCGAGATCCGCGGCGACGCCGTCAGCGGCACCTACGAGCGGGCGCGGGCCGACATCGACGCGCTGGAGAAGCTCGGCATCTCGTACGACGACGTCGTGCAGGTGCTGGAGGACGAGGGCGTCGACAAGTTCGAGGCGTCCTGGAACGACCTGCTCAAGTCCACCCAGGCGGAGCTCGAGCGCCTCGCCCCCTCGGAGGGCTGACTTGTCACCCGTTTCCGGCTCCGGAGCGAACCCGCTTCGTGACCCGGCCGACCGACGGCTCCCGCGCATCGCGGGGCCGTCGGGTCTGGTCATCTTCGGTGTCACGGGCGACCTGTCCCGCAAGAAGCTGATGCCCGCGGTGTACGACCTCGCCAACCGGGGTCTGCTGCCGCCGGGCTTCTCCCTGGTGGGCTTCGCCCGCCGCGACTGGGAGCACGAGGACTTCGCCGAGGTCGTGCACGACGCGGTCAAGGAGCACTCGCGCACACCGTTCCGCGAGGAGGTCTGGCAGCAGCTCATCCAGGGGATGCGCTTCGTCCAGGGCACCTTCGACGACGACGACGCCTTCGAGCGGCTGCGCGCCACCATCGAGGAGCTGGACAAGGCACAGGGGACGGGCGGCAACTTCGCCTTCTACCTGTCGGTGCCGCCGCGCTCCTTCCCGGTGGTCATCCAGCAGCTGAAGAAGCACGGGCTGGCCGACCAGTCGGGCGGCTCCTGGCGGCGCGCGGTCATCGAGAAGCCGTTCGGACACGACCTGGAGTCGGCCGAGCAGCTCAACAAGGTCGTGCACGAGGTGTTCTCCTCGGACCAGGTGTTCCGCATCGACCACTACCTGGGCAAGGAGACCGTCCAGAACATCCTGGCGCTGCGCTTCGCCAACACGATGTTCGAGCCGATCTGGAACCGGTCCTTCGTGGACCACGTGCAGATCACCATGGCCGAGGACATCGGCATCGGCGGCCGGGCCGGCTACTACGACGGCATCGGCGCCGCCCGTGACGTCATCCAGAACCACCTGCTCCAGCTGATGGCGCTCACCGCCATGGAAGAGCCCGCCTCCTTCGGCGCGGACGCGCTGGCCGCGGAGAAGGAGAAGGTGCTCGGCGCCGTCCGGCTGCCGAGGGACCTGGGCAGGTCGACCGTGCGCGGGCAGTACGCGGGCGGCTGGCAGGGCGGCGAGAAGGTCATCGGCTACCTCGAAGAGGACGGCATCGACCCGAAGTCGAAGACGGACACCTACGCGGCGATCAAGCTGGAGATCGACAACCGCCGCTGGGCGGGTGTCCCCTTCTACCTGCGCACCGGCAAGCGGCTGGGCCGCCGGGTCACCGAGATCGCCGTCGTCTTCCAGCGCGCGCCCCACTCCCCCTTCGACCACACGGCGACGGAGGAGCTGGGCCAGAACGCGATCGTCATCCGCGTCCAGCCGGACGAGGGCATCACGGTCCGCTTCGGCTCCAAGGTGCCGGGCACCTCGATGGAGATCCGGGACGTGTCCATGGACTTCGCCTACGGCGAGTCCTTCACGGAGTCCAGCCCGGAGGCGTACGAGCGGCTCATCCTGGACGTGCTGCTCGGCGACGCCAACCTCTTCCCGCGCACGGAGGAGGTCGAGCTGTCCTGGAAGATCCTCGACCCGATCGAGCAGTACTGGGACCGGCACGGCAAGCCGGCGCAGTACAAGTCGGGCACCTGGGGTCCCGCCGAGGCGGACGAGATGCTCGCACGAGACGGACGGAGCTGGCGCCGGCCATGAAGATAGACCTGACCGACACCACCGCCGGCGAGATCAACAAGGCGCTCGTCCGGGGCCGCCGCGCCATCGGCACACCCGCCGTCGGCATGGTCCTCACCCTCGTCATCGTCACCGACGAGGAGAACGCCTACGACGCCCTGAAGGCCGCCAACGACGCCTCGCGCGAACACCCTTCGCGCACGCTGGTGGTCATCAGGCGGGTCTCGCGCACCCCGCGCGACCGCACGTCCTCCCGGCTGGACGCCGAGGTGCGGGTGGGCGCGGACGCCGGCACCGGCGAGACGGTCGTGCTGCGGCTGTACGGCGAGGTCGTCGACCACGCCGACTCGGTGGTGCTGCCGTTGCTGCTGCCGGACGCGCCCGTGGTCGTGTGGTGGCCGGTGAACGCGCCGCTGGACCCGGCGAAGGACCCGCTGGGCGCCCTGGCCCAGCGCCGGGTCACCGACACCTACGCCGCCGAGCAGCCGGTGCGGGAGCTGACGGCCCGTGCCGCGAGCTACACGCCCGGCGACACCGACCTGTCCTGGACCCGGATCACGCCGTGGCGCTCGATGCTCGCGGCGGCCCTGGACCAGGTGATCTGCGAGGTGCAGGCGGTCGAGGTGGAGGGCGAGGAGTTCAACCCGAGCTGTGAGCTGCTGGCGATGTGGCTCGCGACCCGGCTGGACGTCCCGGTGAAGCGCTCGCTGTCCTCGGGGCCGGGTCTGACCGCGGTCCGGATGGACACCAGTTGCGGCCCGATCGTCCTGGACCGCGCGGACGGCTCGCTGGCCACGCTGTCCATCGAGGGCCAGCCGGCCCGCGCGGTCGCGCTCAAACGGCGGGAGACCGCCGAGCTGATCGCGGAGGAGCTGCGCCGGCTCGACCCGGACGACACCTACGCGTCGGCGCTGCGCTACGGCGTGGAGCGCCTGAACACGGTTCCGGAGCAGCAGGCCGGCGCCGACGGGGCGGACACCGAGCCGGAACCGGAGGAGCGGGCGGCCAAGGCACCGGCCAAGAAGGCGGCGGCCAAGACCGCGAAGAAGGCACCGGCGAGGAAGGCGGCGGCGAAGTGAACACTCCGCAGCTGGTCGTCCACCGTGACAAGGAACTGATGGCCCGGGCCGCCGCGGCCCGGCTCATCACGAAGATCGTGGACGCGCAGGCCTCCCGGGGCACCGCGTCCGTGGTCCTCACGGGCGGCCGCAACGGCAACGGGCTGCTGGCCGCGCTGGCGGCGGCACCGGCCCGGGACGCCGTCGACTGGGGGCGCCTCGACCTGTGGTGGGGCGACGAGCGCTACCTGCCCGAGGGCGACCCCGAGCGCAATGTCACCCAGGCCCGCGAGGCCCTGCTGGACTCCGTCCCGCTGGACCCGGAGCGCGTGCACGCCATGCCCGCCTCCGACGGGCCGTACGGTGCGGACGTCGAGGCGGCGGCCGAGGCGTACGCGGCGGAACTGGCGAAGGCGGCCGGGCCGGAGAACCACGGCTCGGTGCCCACCTTCGACGTCCTGATGCTGGGCGTCGGCCCGGACACCCATGTGGCCTCGCTCTTCCCGGAGCTGCCGGCCGTGCGGGAGACCGAGCGCACGGTGGTGGGCGTCCACGGCGCACCCAAGCCGCCGCCGACCCGGATCAGCCTCACCCTTCCTGCGATCCGCTCGGCCCGTGAGGTCTGGCTCCTCGCGGCCGGTGAGGACAAGGCCGAGGCCGCGGCGATCGCCCTGTCCGGCGCGGGCGAGATCCAGGCCCCGGCGGCGGGCGCCCAGGGCCGCTCCCGCACCCTGTGGCTCCTGGACGCGGCCGCGGCATCCCAACTGCCGAGGTCGCTGTATCCACCGGCTTCACCGTGAACGGCTGAACCGCCGAGGCAACGAGCGAAGAGGGCGGCAGGGGATGACTCCCCCGCCGCCCTCTTCGCATGTGCTGACCCTCCGCTGACTCCCCCTCAGCCAGCACCTTCACGAGTTCTCCGCGAAAGTTTCATACAACACTCAACTTTTGTGTAAGCTCCTGCCGCTGCATCCGCACCACTGAGGGGGGACCTCATGCGCATACGCCGCCCCAGGACGGGACTCCAACAACTGCCGTACCGGCAACAGCCCGCGACCGGTGACTACGTGAAGCTGCGCGGGGGCCACGGCACCGACTCGGACGCGAACAACGTCGTCCACCGCCAGAACTGCAACTTCATCTGGAACAACGACAAGGACACCGTCTACCGGGACGGCAACGGCTACATCACCTTCCACGGCTGATGGCGCGCCGAACCGGAAGAGTGCGGGTGTGGGCCGCGTGCGTCGCGCTGCTGGCCGCCGGCGCGGCCGGCTGCGGCCAGTCCCCGCACGACAGCGCGGCCAAGGCGCCGACACGGGCGCCCCGGCCCACCGTGACGGTCACGACGACCGCCACGGTGACCGCCCGGCCGGAGCCCGGGCCGACGGTCACCAGGACGAGGACCGTCCGAACGCCCGGACCGACCGTCACCGTCACCAAGGCCGCCGCCGGCACCGTCCGCAGTGACGACACCGGCGGCGGGACGTGCTCCATCGTCTCCGACGCGGGCAACTGCTACCAGGCGGGCCAGTTCTGCCGGAACAGTGACCACGGGGCGACGACCACCACCGCGAGCGGTTCACCGATCAGGTGCGCCTACAGTTCCAACGCCTGGCGCTGGACGTACGCCTGACCCGCGGGGCGGGCCCGGTCACTTGACCGAGCCCGCCATCACGCCCTGTACGAAGTGGCGCTGGAAGGCGAAGAAGACGATCACCGGGACGATCAGGGAGAGGAACGCGCCCGGGGCCAGGACGTCGATGTTGCTGCCGAACTGGCGGATCTGCGACTGGAGTTCCACCGTGAGCGGCTGCGAGGAGCTGTCGGCGAAGAGCAGGGCGACCAGCATGTCGTTCCAGACCCAAAGGAACTGGAAGATGGCCAGCGAGGCGATGGCGGGGCGCCCCACCGGCAGGACGAGCCGGGTGAAGATGCGCCACTCGCTGCCGCCGTCCATGCGTGCCGCCTCCAGCATCTCCTTCGGCATCTCCGCGAAGTAGTTGCGGAGCAGGAACACCGCGAACGGCAGTCCGTAGGCGACGTGGAAGAGGACGACCCCGGGGATCGTGCCGAACAGGCCCAGCGCGCCGAAGAGTTTGGCCACCGGCAGCAGGCCGATCTGCACCGGCACCACCAGCAGGGCCACCACCAGCAGGAACAGCGGCTCCCTGAGCGGGAACTCCAGCCAGGCGAAGGCGTATCCGGCGAGCGCCGCGATGACGACGACCAGGGTGGTGGCCGGCACCGAGATCAGCACGGTGTTCCAGAACGCCTGGGTCATCCCGGAGTTCTTCAGCAGCGCCGCGTAGTTGCCGAAGGACAGCTGGCCCGGACTGGCCAGCGCCGTCCACCAGCCGCCCTTCGCCGTGTCCTGCGCCGAGCGCAGGGAGGAGACGAAGAGGCCCGCGAGCGGGGTCAGCCAGACCAGGCCGATCACCACCAGGAAGGCCTGCACCAGGCCGTTGCCCAGGCCGCGCCTGATCGCGTTCATCGCTGACTCCTCATCGTTGGCTCTTGCGGAAACGGTGGACGTTGAAGACCATCGCCGGGATCACCAGGAGCAGCAGCAGGACACCGAGCGCGCTGCCGAGGCCCTGGTTGTTGCCGCCGCCGAAGGACACGAGCCACATCTGGGTCGCGAGGACGGTGGCGTCCTCCTGCACCGGTCCGGGCGCGATGATGTACACGAGGTCGAAGACCTTCATCACGTTGATCACGAGCGTCACGAACACGACCGTGAGGACGGGTGCCAGCAGCGGGACGGTGATGCGGCGGAAGATCTGCCACTCGTTCGCGCCGTCCATCCGGGCCGCCTCCAGCGCGTCCCGGGGCAGCGCGGCCAGGCCCGCGCCGATCAGGACCATCGCGAAGCCCGTCCAGATCCACAGGTACGCGCCGATGATCGCCGGGGTGACCAGGGTGGGACCGAGCCAGGAGACGCCCTGGTAGGGCTGGGCGAAGTTCGACGCGGGCAGCCGCACGGTGTACGAGCCCGCGCGCAGCCCGGAGAAGCGGAAGGAGCCGTCGTCCGCGGTCGTCGCGCTCGCGACCGTCCGCCCGTCGCGCACCGCCTGGACGGACATGCCGGGCAGTCCGCTCTCCTTCGGGTCCACCTTGCCCTGCCGGCCGCCTCCGCCGGGGGTGAAGTCCAGGTAGACGACGCCGCGCAGTTCGCCGGGCGCGGCCTTCCGGCCGGCCGCCGGGTACGCGGGCGAGGCGCCCCTGGGCAGGTCCTTGGGCAGGACGCCGACCATGGGGAGGGTCACCGAGCCGCCCGCCGAGGCGGTCGTACGGTAGGAGCCGTCCCGGTCCTGGGTCAGCAGCCCCTCCCGGCCGCGGGCCGCCGGGTAGGCCGACGTGCCCTCGAAGGCGTCGTGCACGGAGACCACGGCGGCGTTCAGCACGCCCTTGTTCGGGTCCTCGTCGTAGGCGAGCCGGAAGATGATGCCTGCGGCCAGGAAGGACACCGCCATCGGCATGAACAGCAGCAGCTTGAAGGCGGTGGCCCAGCGGACCTTCTCCACCAGCACGGCCAGGATCAGGCCGAGGCCCGTCAGCAGGGCGGGGGCCACGACGACCCAGATGGTGGTGTTGCGGATGGCCTTCAGGGTGGCCGGGTCGCGGAACATCTCGGCGTAGTTGCCGCCGCCGACGAACCGGGTGCCGGAGGCGTCGAAGAAGCTGCGGCCGACGGAGAACAGCACCGGGTAGACGACGAGCGCCCCGAGCAGGAGCAGGGCGGGGAAGACGAAGAGCAGGGCGGCCAGCCGGGCGCGCCGCCGGCTGCGGCGCCCGCGCGCCACGCCGGCGGCCCGCGGGCCCGCCTGCCGCTTGTCGATTGTGGTGGCGGTCATCGGTCCGCTCAGTTCTGGTAGGCCTTGGCGGCCGCGGACTCCAGTTCGGCCGCGGTGCCCTTCGGGTCGGAGGGGTTGCGCAGGAAGTCCTGGAGCAGCTTCCACTCGCCCGCGCCCTTGGTGCCGCCGAAGGCCGCCGGCGCCTGGTCGGACATGTCGAAGCGGACCGAGTCCCCGGCGCCGACCAGGGACCTGGCGGTGGCGCGGGTGACGTCGTCGGCGTACGAGGCGAGGTCGAGCTTCTTGTTGGGGGACAGGAAGCCGCCCGCCTTGGCCCAGACGGCCGCGGCCTCGGGGGTGGCGAGGTATTCGAGGAGCTTCATGCCCGCCTTGGCGTTCTTGCCGTCCTTGAGGACGACCGCCGCGTCACCGCCGCTGACGACCGGTGCGGTGCCGCCGTCGACCGCGGGGAAGGGGAAGAAGTTCGCGTCCTTGCCGATGGTCTTCCCGAACTGGTCGTGCGCGACGCCGGCCACGAAGTCGCCCTCGTAGACCATGCCGGCCTGCGGCTTGGGCCCGAACACCTTCTCCACGGAGCCGGGGAAGTCGGTGTTGAGGGCCTCCTTCTGCCCTCCGGCGACGAGCTGCTTGTCCTTGAACAGCTTGCCGAGCGTGGTGAGCGCCCTGACGACCGAGGGGTCGGTCCACTTGAGCTTGTGGGCGGCGAGGGCGTCGTACTTCTCGGGTCCGGCCTGGGAGAGGTAGACGTTCTCGAACCAGTCGGTGAGGGTCCAGCCGTCCTCACCGCCGATGGCGAAGGCGGCGAGCCCGGAGTCGGAGACGGTGTGCCCGGCCTTCAGCATCTCGTCGTAGGTCTTCGGGGGCTTGACCCCGGCCTGGGCGAGGGCGTCGGGGCTGTACCAGACGGTCGACTTGTGGGCGGCCTTGAAGTAGAGGCCGTAGAGGGTGCCGTCGACGCTGCCGTACTTGCGCCACACGGGTGCGTAGTCGGCGCCGACGGTCTGCTGGGCCGTGCCGGACAGGGGCTTGAGCCAGCCCTTCTTGGCGAACTGCTGGAGCACGCCGACCTGCGGGACCATGACGACGTCGGGTGCGTTGCCGCCCTCGATCTTGCTGCCGACGACGGTGGAGACGTTGTCGCCGGTGGAGACGAACTGGGTCTTGGCGCCGGTCTTCGCGGTGAAGGCGTCCAGCACCTTCTGGAAGTTCTTCTGTTCGCCGCCGGACCAGACGCCGGCCACGGTGACGGTCTGGCCGCTGAGCGCCTTGTCTCCGCCGCCGGCGGAGACGGACCCGCCGCCGCAGGCGGTGGCGCCCAGCGTGAGGACGAGGGCGGTGCAGCCGGTGAGCAGGGTGGTGCGTCGTCGCATCATCGTTGACGGACCTTTCGGGAAGGTGGGTTGGCGGAGGATCAGAGGTCGAGCCACCAGGCGGCCGTGGAGCCGGGGAGGACTCCGGGCGCGACCGGGCCGCTGGACAGCAGGGGGGTGCCGGAGACCGGCGCGGGCGTGGGGGACGTGGTGAAGTTGACGGCGCAGACCAGGCCGTCGCCACGGGTGAAGGCGAGTACGCCCGGCGCGGAGTCCAGCCAGCGCAGCGTGCCCTCACCCAGCTGGGGCAGGGAAGCTCGCAGTTGGAGGCCGTCGCGGTACAGGTGCCAGAAGGAGCGGGTGTCGGCGAGGGCGCGGTCGGTGGCGTACTCGGCGAAGTACTCCGGCTGCGGCAGCCAGGGCTTGGCGCCCTCGGCGCCGGAGGTGAAGCCGAACGGGGAGGCCTGTCCGGACCAGGGCAGTGGCACCCGGCAGCCGTCGCGGATGCGGGCGCGGCTCCCGGTGCGCCGGAAGATCGGGTCGGTGAGGACGTCGTCGGGCAGGTCGACCACCTCGGGCAGGCCCAGTTCCTCGCCCTGGTAGATGTACGCGGCGCCCGGCAGCGCCAGCATCAGCAGCGCGGCGGCGCGGGCACGGGCGGCGCCGAGGCCGCTGCCCCCGGTGGCGGGTTCCCCGTAGCGGGTGACGGTGCGGACCTGGTCGTGGTTGTTGAGGACCCAGGTGACCGTGGAGCCGGTGCCGGCGATGTCCTGCATGGCCTCGGAGATGACCTTGCGGAAGGCGTCGGCGTCCCAGGAGGCGCCGAGCAGGTCGAAGAAGAAGGCCTGGTGGAGTTCGTCGGGGCGGACGTAGAGGGCATGTTCGCGGGCGGTGGGGACGGAGACCTCGCCGACCAGGAGCCGCTCGCGGCCGTCGCGTTCGCGGTACTCCTCGCACGTGGCGCGCCAGCGCCGCCACACCTCGTGCACCTCGGGCTGGTTCCAGGCGAGGGGGTTGACCGAGTCGCGGGTGCGGGCGTCGGCCTCGGGGTCGTCGGAGTCGGGCAGGGCGGGGTGCTTGAACAGTCCGGCGGCGACGTCGATGCGGAAGCCGTCCACGCCCCGGTCCAGCCAGAAGCGCAGGACGCGGTCGAACTCGGCGGGTATCTCGGGGTTGCGCCAGTTCCAGTCGGGCTGTTCGGGAGTGAACATGTGCAGGTACCACTGGCCGTCGCCGGCCCGGGTCCAGGCGGGGCCGCCGAACATGGCGTGCCAGTTGTTGGGCGGCTCGGCGCCGTCCGGGCCGCGGCCGTCGGCGAAGTGGAAGCGGGCGCGGGCCGTGCCCCCGGGTGCGTCGCGCAGGGCCTCGCGGAACCACGGGTGCTCGCTGGAGCAGTGGTTGGGGACGATGTCGAGGAGCACCCGGATGCCGAGCCGGCGGGCGGCCGCCATCAGCAGGTCGAACTCGGCGAGGTCGCCGAAGAGCGGGTCGACGTCGCAGTAGCCGGCCACGTCGTAGCCGTGGTCGTGCTGCGGCGAGGGGTAGAACGGGCTCAGCCAGATGCCGTCGACGCCGAGCTTCTTCAGGTACGGCAGTCCGGCGCGGACTCCGGCGAGATCGCCGATGCCGTCACCGGTGCTGTCCAGGAAGCTGCGGACGTACACCTGGTAGATCACCGCGTCGCGCCACCAATGATGCCTGTTCAACCCTGTGGACCTGTCTCTGAAGGGGGGCTGTTATGCATGCATGTTAGGTAGGCGTCGCACGAGGGTGTCAATGAAATGAACGGAAGCTACCGAGCAGTTGACCAACCAAATCAGGGCATTTCACCGCAAGGTGAGAGTAGTCGTGATGGCGGCGTTACTTAACAAGTAACTATCGACGGGCGATGGCGTCGAGCTCTCGCGCCAGCCGGCGCACGGCCTGACCGGGCGTCTCGCGGCCGGTCAGCGCGTCGTGCACGATGGCCTGGACCGCCAGGCTGACCTGGTCGTAGTGCGCGCTCTTGGGGCGCGGCCTGGCCGTGAGCACGGCGGTGCGCAGGGTCGGCAGATAGGGGAACCGCCGTACGAGCGCGGGGTCTTCGTACAGCGCGGCGCGCACGGGGGGCAGCGAGCCCCGCACCAGCACCTGGCGCTGGACGGGCTCGCTGGTGAGGTAGGCGATCAGGCGCGCGGCGGAGTCGGGGTGCCGGGCGTGCGTGTTGACGGCGAGGTCGGAGCCGCCGAGGACGCTCGTCCCCGGCCCGTCGGGCCCGGGTATCGGCACGGCGCCGATCCTCCCCGCGACCTTGGAGCCCTTGGCCGAGGCGACGGCGTAGGCGTAGGGCCAGTTGCGCAGGAAGAGCAGCCTGCCGTCCTGGAACGCCTGTTTGGACTCCTCCTCCTTGTACGTCAGCGCCTGCCTGGGTATCCAGCCCTCGCGGATGCCGCGGGCGAGGAACCCGATGCCCTCGCGGGCGGCCGCCGAGTCGACGGTGACCCGCTTGCCCTCGCCGCCGAGGATGGTGCCGCCCGCCGAGTACACGGCCTCGGCCGCGTTCACGGTGAGGCCTTCGTACGGCAGGAACTGGCCCGCGTAGCCGCCGATCCCGTACTTGGGCGCGATGGTCTTCGCGTCGTGCTCCAGCTCGGCCCAGGTGCGCGGCGGCGGCACGCCCTCCTTGGCGAGGATGTCCTTGCGGTACAGGAGAAGCCCGGCATTGGTGACGTACGGGACCGCGTAGAGCCGTCCGTCGTACGTCGCCGTGTCCACGACCGGCGGCAGGAAGCTCTTCAGCGGGAAGCGGCTCCGGGGCAGCGGGCGGATCCAGCCGGCCGCCGCGAACTCCGAGGTCCAGTTGACGTCGATGTTCAGCACGTCGAAGCGGCCCCGGTCCCCGCCGCGCAGGTCGGTGGTCATCTGCGCATGGGTCTCGTCGGCGGAGTCCGGCAACTCGACCAGAGTGACCTTCTCGCCGGGGTGGGTGCGGTTCCAGCCCTGCAGCAGCGGGCCCAGATAGCCGGTGAGGTCGCCCGCCGTGGCCAGGGTGAGCGGGCCACGGCCGCTGCGGGAACCCTCGTCGGCGCGGGCGCCGGAGGCGACGTACCCCGTCAAGATCACAACGAGAACGAGGAGGCCCCTACCGGCGGCGCGTATCCACCGCATAGGTTCCTCCCTGTACACCGGCACCGCGGGCAGCCTCGCCCCGGGTCAGGGCCATGTATACCTGTTAGGTATGGGCGATACTAGGGCCTGGAGCACATTGACCAGACAGGAGGACAGCACGAGTGCGCCTGCCCCTCCTGGCACTCCTCGCCCGCGGACCGGCTCACGGCTACGAGCTGAAGCAGGACCTTGAGCAACTGCTGGGCTCCGCGTACCCTCAGCCGAACGTCGGCCAGATATACGTCACCCTCGGCCGCCTCGAGAAGTCGGGACTGATCGAGGGCGAGGACGTCGAGCAGTCCAGCCGGCCCAACAAGAAGGTCTACCACCTCACCGACGCCGGACGTGAGGCGCTGCACGCCTGGTTCGAGGAGACCGAGGACGAGCCGCGGGTGCGGGACGAGTTCTTCATGAAGCTCGCCCTCGCCCCGCAGACCGGTCTCGCCGACCAGATCGCCCTCATCAACAGACAGCGGCGCCAGTACCTCAACACCATGCGCGACCTCTCCAAACTGGCCGCCGCCGAGAACCGGGACAACCGAATCGCCCAACTGCTGATCGAGGGCGCGATGCTGCACCTCCAGGCCGACCTCGACTGGCTGGAGCGATGCCAGGAGGAACTGGAGGAACTGGAGTGAGCGACGGCCGAGCTCCGGTGCTGCGCGCCGAGGGCCTGGTGAAGACCCACCACGGCGAGGGCGCTCCCGCGCACGCCGTGCGCGGGGTCGACCTGAGCGTGGCCCCGGGCGAGTTCGTGGCGGTCACCGGGCCGTCCGGCGCCGGGAAGTCGACGCTGCTGCACCTGCTCGGCGGGCTCCAGCGGCCGGACGGCGGCAGCATCTGGCTCGACGGCCGGTGCACCGACTCCTTCAGCGAGGCGCGCTGGGCCGTGGAGCGCCGCAAGGCCATCGGGATCGTCTTCCAGTTCTTCAACCTGGTGTCGAACCTGTCCGTCGCCGACAACGTCGAGCTGCCCGCCCTGCTGGCCGGAGTCCCACCGAGGAAGGCCCGTGCCGAGCGCGAGGCGCTCCTCGCCGAGCTGGGTCTCGACGGCAAGGAGCGCAGCATGCCGGGCGAGCTGTCCGGCGGTGAGCAGCAGCGGGTCGCCCTGGCCCGGGCCCTGGTCAACCATCCGCCGCTGCTGCTGGCCGACGAGCCCGCCGGCAGCCTGGACAGCAAGGGCACCCGCGAGGTCATGCGGCTGCTGTCGCGGTTCCACGGACGCGGGCAGAGCATCGTCCTCGTCACCCACGACGCCCGGCTGGCCAGCGCCGCGGACCGGGTGATCAGCTTCTTCGACGGCCGGATCGCCGACGACGCGGCCCTGGACGGCCTGCCGTCCCGCCGCGCCGGCATCTCCGGTGTGCTCGAACTCAGGGACTGACCGTGCGGGAGCGATCGTGCTGGACCTGAGGGACGTGCGGGCCACCCTGCGCTGGGCGCACTCCGATCTGCGCACGCACCGCGGCGAGGCGCTGTTCCTGGTGCTGGCCACGGCCGGGATCGTGGCCTCGCTGCTACTGGCCACCGCCCTGTTCGGCTATGCCACGAATCCTTGGCAGCGGACCTTCGCCGAGGCGCGCGGGGCACATGTATGGATCCACACCGTCCCCTCCGCCGACGCCCGCAGACTCGCCCGTCTGGACGGCGTGGAGTCCGTCGCCGGCCCCTACCCCACCGAGTCCGCGACCGTCGCCGCGCGCGGCACCCGCGCCTCCGTGGAGCTGCGCGGCATCCCGCGGCTGCCCTCCGTCGGCCGGCCGCTGCTCACCGCCGGGCACTGGCTGGACCCGGCCGAGCCGGACGGCGTGGTGCTGGAGAGCAGCCTCGCCCGGGCCCTGCTGGCCGAGCCCGGGGACACCCTCACCCTGCCCGGCACGGCCCGGTCCCTCACCGTCGAGGGCATCGCGGACAGCGCCGAGCCCCACTACAGCCCCGGCGAGGAGCCCGGTCTGGTCTGGGCGCTGCCGGCCGCGGTGCGGGCGCCCGGCGGCCAGGTGATCGGGCTGCGGCTCGGCGACCCGGACGACACCGACTACGCGGTGCAGCGCGCCGTCACCGTGCTGGGCGCGGGCGCGGTCGGCGAGGTCTCCACCTGGCAGCAGGCGCGCGCCGACGCGCAGGGCGACAACCGGCTGCTCGGCCAGGTCCTCGGCCTGTTCGGTCTCGGCGCCCTGATCGCCGCCGGGTTCGCGGTCCACGGGGCGATCGCCACCCGCATCCGCGGCCACCTCCGCGATCTGTCGGTGCTGAAGGCGATCGGGTTCACCCCCGGCCAGGTGGTACGGATCTTCCTGCTCCAGCATCTCGCGTACGCGCTGCTCGGCGCCGTGGCCGCGGCCGCGCTCACCGACGCGCTGGGCAGCCGGATCCCCGGCCGTCTCGGCGACGCCGTGCGCGTGTGGCAGGGGCTGCCGGAACACGCCGTGGCGCTGCTCGTGGTGCCGGTGGGCGCGGTGCTGTTCATCGGGCTCACCACGGGCCTCGCGGCCTGGCGGGCCGGGCGGGTGCCGCCGGTGCCGGTGCCGCGCCCCTCCGGACCGGCCGGCGGACGGCTGACCGGCCTCGCCCGGCAGGCGCTCGGGCTGCGGCTGCCCGCCGCGCTGGTCCTCGGCTGCCACAAGGCGTTCGCGGGCCGCGGCCGTTCGCTGGCCACAGTGGCCCGGCTGACCCTGCCGCTGCTCCTCATCGTGGTCGCGCTCAGCGCCTGGACCACCATCGGGCGTTTCCACAGCAGCCCGGAGCGCGTGGGGCTGCCCACCGCGCTCACGGTCCGCTCGGACGGCTCCCTGGCCCCCACCGGCGTACGGTCCCTGCTGGCCCGTGACCCCCGGGTCGCCGCCGCCTATCCGGGCGTCGAGGTGGCCGCGCTGGTCCCCGGGCAGACCGGCACCATCGCCCTGCGCGGTGTCGGCACCCGCGCCGAGCCCTACCCCTGCACCCTCGCCGAGGGCCGGGCCGCGCGCGGACCGGAGGAGGCGGTGGCCGGCCAGGGCCTGCTCGACCTGCTGCACGCGCGGGTCGGCGACTGGGTGCGGATGACGGTGGGCGACCGGCCGCAGATCCTGCACATCGTGGGCCGCAGCATCGAGCCGCAGAACGCCGGCCGGGTGGTGACGACCTCCCTGGACACCCTGCGCGCCGACGACCCCGGGCTCACCGCGGCCTTCTACGAGCTGCGGCTGCACCCCGGCGCCGACCCCCGCGAGGTGGCGGCCGCGCTCACCGCCGCGGGCCGGGGCCATCTGGACGTGCACGCCATGACCAACCCCGCGGACGGGCTGTCCCCGCTGCGCGCGGTCGTCGCCGGGCTGGTCGCCGTGCTCGGCCTCATCGGGCTCGTCGAGCTGCTCACCGCGATCGGCGGCACCGTGCGCGAGGGCGAGCGGGACGTGCTGGCGCTGAAGGCGATCGGCATGTCCCCGCGGCAGATCACCGCGATCACCGTGACGGCGACGAGCTGTACGGCCCTGGCGGCGGCGGTCGCCGGCATGGCCCTCGGGCTGCCGCTGGCCCGCAGGCTGATCGACGCCCAGGGCAGCTCCAGCGGCATCGGCGCCGGGATCGCCCAGTCCCCGCCGCCGGCGCTGCTCCTGGCGCTCGGCCTGGCCGCGGTCCTCGGTGCCGCCCTGCTGTCCGCGGTGCCTGCGTCCCGGGCGGCGAGACGCAGGCCGACGGACGGCGTGAACGCGGTGACCTGAGGGTCAGCGGCCGCGCAGCGAGCGGTACTTGGCCACCAGGGCCCGGGTGGACGGGTCCAGGCCCGGCACCTCGGCACCCTCCGTGAGCGCCGGCTCGACCCGCTTCGCCAGCACCTTGCCCAGCTCGACGCCCCACTGGTCGAAGGAGTCGATGTTCCACACGGCGCCCTGCACGAACACCTTGTGCTCGTACAGCGCGACGAGCTGGCCGAGCACCGACGGCGTCAGCTCGCGCGCGAGGATCGTGGTGGTCGGCCGGTTGCCCTGGAAGGTCTTGTGCGCGACCAGTTCCTCGGGCACCCCCTCGGCGCGGACCTCCTCGGCGGTCTTGCCGAAGGCCAGCGCCTGGGTCTGCGCGAAGAAGTTGGCCATCAGCAGGTCGTGCTGCGCCTTGAGTTCACCGCTCAGCTCGGCGACCGGCTCGGCGAAGCCGATGAAGTCGGCGGGGATGAGCTTGGTGCCCTGGTGGATCAACTGGTAGTAGGCGTGCTGCCCGTTGGTGCCGGGCGTGCCCCACACGACCGGGCCGGTCTGCCACTCGACCTGCTTGCCGTCGCGCGCCACGTACTTGCCGTTGGACTCCATGTCCAGCTGCTGGAGGTACGCGGTGAACCTGGACAGGTAGTGGCTGTACGGCAGCACGGCGTGCGACTGCGCGTCGTGGAAGTTGTCGTACCAGATGCCCAGCAGGCCCATCAGCAGCGGGACGTTGGTCTCGGCGGGGGCGGTGCGGAAGTGGTCGTCGACCAGCCGGAAGCCGTCGAGCATCTCCCGGAAGCGGTCCGGGCCGACGGCGATCATCAGGGACAGGCCGATCGCGGAGTCGTACGAGTACCGGCCGCCGACCCAGTCCCAGAACTCGAACATGTTGTCCGGGTCGATACCGAACTCGGTGACCTTCCCGGCGTTGGTCGACAGCGCCACGAAGTGCTTGGCCACCGCGTCCTCGGCGCCCAGCGCGTCGACGAGCCAGGTACGCGCGGAAGTCGCGTTGGTGATCGTCTCGATGGTGGTGAACGTCTTGGACGCGATGATGAACAGCGTCTCGGCCGGGTCGAGGTCGCGGGTCGCCTCGTGCAGGTCCGCACCGTCCACGTTGGAGACGAAGCGGACGGTCAGGCCGCGGTCGGTGAAGCTGCGCAGCACCTCGTAGGCCATCGCGGGTCCGAGGTCGGAGCCGCCGATGCCGATGTTGACGACGTTCCTGATCCGCCTGCCCGTGTGACCGGTCCACTCGCCGGAGCGCACCCGGTCGGCGAAGCCGGCCATCTTGTCGAGCACCGCGTGCACCTTCGGCACCACGTTCTCGCCGTCGACCTCGACCACCGCGTCGCGCGGGGCGCGCAGCGCGGTGTGCAGGACCGCACGGTTCTCGGTGACGTTGATCTTCTCGCCGCGGAACATGGCGTCGCGCAGCCCGAAGACGTCCGTCGCCGCGGCCAGCTCGCGCAGCAGGCGCAGCGTCTCGTCGGTGACCAGGTGCTTGGAATAGTCGATGTAGAGGTCACCGACCTGGAGCGTATACCCCGCGCCGCGCTCTGCGTCGGCGGCGAACAGGTCCCTCAGATGGGTGTCGGCCAGTTCCTCCCGGTGCTTGGCGAGAGCGGTCCACTCGGGCGTCTGGTTGAGCCTGGTACGGCCGTCTGCGTTCATATCCGACTTCAGCCTTCTTTCGTGCCTGTCCCAGCTGTTCCAACCTAATTGATCACCCCGGGGCGCGAGCCGTTCTGACGTCGGCGTCCGGCGCAACAACAGGTACGTCCGGCTTGCGCGCCGGTATCAGGGCGGTGACGGACAGGACGAAGAAGGCGGCCGTGAGCAGAGCCGGTGTGGCGGGGCCCCAGGCGGTGGCCACGGCGCCGCCGAGGAGGGCGCCCAGCGGTGCTCCGGCGACCGCCAGGGTGCGGAAGGCGGCGCTGATCCGGCCGAGCATGGCGGCGGGGGCGCGTTGCTGCATCAGTGTCCTGGTGTTGACGTTCCACAGCATGCCCATGCCGCCGAAGACGGCGAGGGCGGCCGCCAGGGCGGCCAGGCTGCGCACGGAGCCCATGACGAGGAGCGCGCCGATCTGCACGGTGCCGGCGAGCAGCACGGTCCGCGGCGGGCCGAGCCGGGCCGTGATCCGCCGGTTCAGCGCTCCCCCGGCCAGACCGCCGACGGTGTACGCGGTCGTCGCCGCCGCGTAGCCCGCCGTGCCCGCGTGCAGCCAACCGGTCACCAGGATCACCAGGGTGGCGATCAGGGCGCCCATGCCGATGTTGCACAGGGCCGTGGCGGTGCACAGGCCGCGCAGGGCCCGGTCCTGCCACAGGGCGCGCAGCCCGTCGGCGATCTCCCGGCGCAGGGTGCTGCCCGCCGCTCTCGGCGCGCCCCTTGGCGCGGCGGTCCGCAGGGAGGCGACCAGGGCCGCGGCCAGCAGGAAGGTGGCGGCGTCGGCCAGGAAGGGGACGGCCGCTCCGGCGGCGAGCAGCAGCGGTACCACGGGCGCCCCCAGCAGTCCGCCGGCGACCGTCTGCCCGGTCATCAGCCGGGCGTTGGCGCTGCCCAGGACTTCGGGGGCCACCACGGCGGGCAGCAGGGCCGTGGCGGCGTTGTCGAAGAGCGTCTGGAGCAGGGTCAGCGTGAAGGCCAGCGCGACGAGCAGCGCGATCGAGGCGTGGCCGAGCGCGACGGCCACGGCGAAGGAGGCCATGAGCAGCCCTCGTACCGCGTCCACCGTCCACATCGCGCGCCGCTGGTCCACACGGTCGGCGACCGCTCCCCCGAGCAGGCCGAAGAGGATCCAGGGCAGGTAGCCGCAGGCGGTGACCGAGGCGATGAGCATCGGCCGGTCGGTCAGCGACGCGGCGAGCAGCGGCAGCGCGGCTCCGCGCAGGGCGTCCCCGAACCGGGAGACCACGGCGGCCGTCCACAGCCGTCCGAAGCCCCCGCGCCACGCGGGCGCGTGCCTCTCCCCCGTCTCGACCGCCGTCACAACTCCCCCTCGCGGTTGTCGCCTTCACGAAAACCGTAGAGGGCACCACTGACAATCGGTCGGGGCCGCGGGGTGATACGGCTCGGGCAGGGCGCCCGGCCGGCGGGGAACCGCTAGATCTCGCCCCGCAGTTTGGCGAGCGCCTCGGCGAGGATCGCCTCGCCGTCCGCGTCGCTGCGCCGCTCCCGTACGTACGCGAGGTGCGTCTTGTACGGCTCGGTGCGCGGCGGGTCCGGCGGGTTGTCCCGGTCCTGGCCTGCCGGGAAGCCGCAGCGCGGGCAGTCCCAGGTGTCGGGGACCTGCGCGTCGCTGGCGAAGCTCGGCTGCGTCTCGTGCCCGTTGGAGCACCAGAAGGAGATGCGCAGACGCGGCGCGGACTCGCCGCGCTCGGCCTCGCCCATCGGCCCCGCCCCGACCCGGCTACCTCGGATCGCGTTGCCACTTGCCACGGTCGTAACTCCCTGCGTGATGGTGCCGCGAAGCGAGTCGGCGTTCCGCTCCGCTGCGAGCGCCTCAGTCTACGTAAGGCCCAACGCGCGTCCAGTGATTGGAGTTACCACCCCCACGCACAGACGCAAGCCCCATGATAGGCCGCGCCCAGGAGCGCGTACCGAACATGGGGCCTTACGTACGGAATGTGTGTGCCTGGCGAACGACTCTCAGCCGTTCGTCTTCATCAGGATGCCGAGGACGATGATGCACGCGAACCAGCCCACGCCGATCACGATGGTGATCCGGTCCAGGTTGCGCTCGGCGACCGAGGAGCCGCCGACGGAGGACTGCATGCCGCCACCGAACATGTCGGACAGGCCGCCGCCCTTCCCCTTGTGCATCAGCACCAGCAGCATCAGCAGCAGGCTGAAGATGATCAGGGCGATCGAGAACCCCAAAACCACGGCTGGACCAACTTCCTCGGATTCGGATGGACGACGGGGGCACAGCGTCTCGGCTGCGCCCCCGCAAGGGTACGACGTATCGTCGCTACCGCCTACTCACGGCCCGGATCACTGATCGCGGAAGCGCACGATCTTGACGAACTCGTCGGCGTCCAGTGAGGCGCCGCCGATCAGGGCGCCGTCGATGTCGGCCTGGGCCATGATCTCGGCGACGTTGCCGGACTTCACGGAGCCGCCGTACTGGATGCGGATCTTGTCGGCCACGTCCTGGGAGTACAGCTCGGCGATCTTGGCGCGGATGGCGGCGCAGACCTCCTGCGCGTCCTCGGCGCCGCAGACCTTGCCGGTGCCGATGGCCCACACCGGCTCGTAGGCGATCACGACGGTCTCGGCCTGCTCGGCCGGGAGCTCCTTCAGACCGCCCTCGACCTGGGCGAGGGTGTGGCTGACGTGGTTGGCCGCCTCGCGGACGCCCAGCTCCTCGCCGACGCACAGGATCGGGGTCAGGCCGTGCTTGTAGGCGGCCTTGACCTTGGCGTTCACCAGTTCGTCGGTCTCGTTGTGGTACTGGCGGCGCTCGGAGTGGCCGATGACCACGTAGGTGCACTTGAGCTTGGCCAGCATCGGGCCGGAGATCTCGCCGGTGTAGGCGCCGGAGTCGTGCTGGGAGATGTCCTGGGCGCCGTACTTGATCTTGAGCTTGTCGCCGTCGACCAGGGTCTGCACGGAGCGCAGGTCGGTGAAGGGCGGCAGGACGGCGACCTCGACGGCCTCGTAGTCCTTGTCGGCCAGGGCGAAGGCGAGTTTTTGGACGTGTGCGATGGCCTCGAGGTGGTTGAGGTTCATCTTCCAGTTGCCCGCCATCAGCGGCGTGCGCGTGCTCAAAGGTCAGTCCTCCAGTGCGGCGAGGCCGGGGAGCGTCTTGCCCTCGAGGTATTCGAGGGAGGCGCCGCCACCGGTCGAGATGTGGCCGAATGCGTTCTCGTCGAAGCCGAGCGTACGCACGGCCGCGGCGGAGTCACCGCCACCCACGACGGTAAAGCCGTTCGAGTCGACGAGGGCCCGGGCGACCGCCTTGGTGCCCTCGGCGTAGTCGGGGTGCTCGAAGACACCCATGGGACCGTTCCAGAAGACGGTCTGGGCGTCCGCGAGCTTCGAGGCGTACAGCTCCCGGGTCCGCGGGCCGATGTCCAGGCCCTCCTGGTCGGCGGGGATCTTGTCCGCGTCGACCACGGTGTGCTCGGTCGGCGCCTGGGCCTTCAGGTCCGGGAACTCCCGGGAGACCACGACGTCGACCGGGAGCAGCAGCTCCACGCCCAGCTTCTCGGCGCGCTCCAGGTACTCGGTGACGGCCGGCACCTGGTCCTCCTGGAGGAGGGAGATGCCGACCTCGTAGCCCTTGGCCTTGAGGAAGGTGTACGCCATGCCGCCGCCGATGAGCAGCCGGTCGGCCTTGCCGAGCAGCTGGTCGATGACGGCGAGCTTGTCGGAGACCTTGGCGCCGCCGAGCGCGACGACGTAGGGGCGCCCGACGTCCTCGGTGAGCTTCTTGAGGACGCCGACCTCGGTGGTGATCAGGTAGCCGGCGTAGTGCGGCAGCCGGGCCGGGAGGTCGTAGACGGAGGCGTGCTTGCGGTGCACGGCGCCGAAACCGTCACCGACGTAGACGTCGGCGAGGGCGGCGAGCTGGTCGGCGAACGCGCCGCGCTCGGCGTCGTCCTTGGCGGTCTCGCCGGGGTTGAAGCGCAGGTTCTCCAGGACCGCGACGTGGCCGTCGACGAGGCCGGCGACCGTGTCCCTGGCGGACTGACCGACGGTGTCGGTCGCGAAGGCCACGGCGGAGCCGAGGAGTTCACCCAGGCGGGAGGCGGCCGGCGCGAGGGAGAAGGCAGGGTCCGGGGCGCCCTTGGGGCGGCCCAGGTGTGAGGCCACGACCACCTTGGCGCCCGCGTCCGCGAGGGCCTTCACGGTGGGCAGCACGGCGCGGATCCGGCCGTCGTCGGTGATGGTGCCGCTCGCCAGCGGGACGTTGAGGTCGGCGCGGACGAAGACCCGCTTGCCGCTCACGCCGGCGGCGAGAAGTTCGTCGATCGTCTTCATTGGGTGGACTCCTGAGGAGGGCTCGTGGTGCACCTGATCGTAAAAGGACGTGGTCCGTACGCGTGACAGGGCCCGGACAGCGCGACGGTGCGCTGCCCGAGCCCTGCTCTCACTGCTTGGGTCCTGCTGCGATCAGAGCTGGTCGCCGACGAAGACCGTGAGGTCCACGAGGCGGTTGGAGTAGCCCCACTCGTTGTCGTACCAGCCGAGGATCTTCACCGAGTTGCCGTCCTGAACCATGGTCAGGGAGGAGTCGAAGGTGCAAGAGGCCGGGTCGCCGACGATGTCGGAGGAGACGATCTCGTCCTCGGTGTACGCCAGGTAGCCCTTGAGGTCGCCGTCCTCGGAGGCCTTCTTGAACGCGGCGTTGACCTCGTCCTTGGTGACCTCGCGCTGGAGCTGCACGACCAGGTCGGTGGCGGAGCCGGTGGGAACCGGCACGCGCATGGCGATGCCGTCCAGCTTGCCCTTGAGCTGCGGCAGCACCAGGGCGGTGGCCTTGGCGGCACCGGTGGTGGTCGGGATGATGTTCTCGGCGGCGGCACGGGCGCGGCGCAGGTCCTTGTGCGGGAAGTCGAGGATGCGCTGGTCGTTCGTGTACGCGTGCACCGTGGTCATCAGACCCTTGACGATGCCGAAGTTCTCGTCGAGGACCTTCGCCATCGGGGCCACGCAGTTGGTGGTGCAGGAGGCGTTGGAGATGACGTGGTGCTTCGCCGGGTCGTACTTGTCCTGGTTGACGCCCATCACGATGGTGATGTCCTCGTCCTTGGCCGGAGCCGAGATGAGGACCTTCTTGGCGCCGCCGGCGATGTGCTTGGCAGCGTCGTCCTTCTTCGTGAAGATGCCGGTCGACTCGATGACGATGTCGACGCCCAGCTCGCCCCACGGGATGTCGGCCGGGTTGCGCTCGGACAGCACCTTGATGGTGTGACCGTCGACGGTGATGGTGTCGGCGGTGTGGGTGACCTCCTGCTTGAGGCGGCCCAGGATCGTGTCGTACTTCAGCAGGTGAGCGGTGGTCGCGGTGTCACCCAGGTCGTTGACAGCCACAACCTCGATGTCTGCACCCTGCTCCAGGAGTGCGCGGAAGTAGTTACGACCGATACGGCCGAAGCCGTTGATGCCTACGCGGATCGTCACGAACCGATCTCCTCGTTGGTACGCCGGCCATGCGGTGCCGGCGAGCTCTGTTTGGGATGTCCCCGACCACCACCGACCCTACCTCTCCGAGGGCCCCTGAGTGACATCGAGATGCCGCATACAAGGGCAGGTAGTCCGTACCCGTCAGTAGGGGTACGGACTACCAGGGATCGGCAGTGGCTTCGCTCGTATTTGTTACGGAATGCGGCCCCTTATTGACGCCCTTGTCACTCGTTCGTGAGCGGGTCGGCTCACCTGTCGACTACCCGTTTTCCGCACCGTTGAGAGGGGGTTCCGCTCACCTGTCGAGCGAGGCGAGCGCCTTCCTCATCAGGGCCGCGCGATCGGCAGCCGACGGCACCTGTTCCAGCCCGAATCCGAGGAGCACGGTGTCGTCCGTCGTGACCGCTCCGTACGTCTGGAACAGTGCCCCGGTGCGCGCCCAGTCCTTCAGGACGGAGGGGCTGCCCTCGGGAGGACCGGCGGCCTTCCAGGCGCCCAGGGACGTCTCGAAGCCCTCGGTCTCCTTCGCCGCGCCGCCGACGACGAGCGAGGCGTCGTCGACGAGCACGCCGTGCCCGCCGGTGCCCGGGTCGGTGATGTAGCCGACGGACACCTCCACCGACCTGCCGGCGTACGCGCTCAGGTCGAAGCTCACCTGGCGCCAGCCCTCGGAACTGCCGGTGAGGCTGTTCCAGGAGCCGCTGGTGCCGGTCGCGGTGCAGGCGTCACCCGAGAGCGTCAGATAGTGCTTCAGCCAGGGGTGCTCACCGATCAGGAATCCGGCCCCGCAGTCGGCCGGCACGGCGGTCCTGGTGGCCCCTCCGGCCTCCGGCAGGGTCGTCCAGTCGCCGGCCCCGACGGTGTGCGCCTCGACGACGGCGTGGTCGTAGCCGGGCTCGGTGTCCCACAGCATCCGGGCGGTCAGGGCCGGCCGCTCGGCGGCGCTGACACCGGTGAGGTCGATGGTGCGCGTGAGGCGCTTGTAGGCGTCGTCGGTGTGTACGGCGGCGGCCATGTAGGAACCGCTGTACGGGGCGTAGGGATCGGCCGTGCCGGCGAACCGGCCCGCGCCCGCGCTCCTGAACTGCGGGTACTGCTTTGGCGACAGCTCGTCCGAGGTCACGCTGTAGGTGCCGGCCCGGTCCAGCGGATCGCCGGGCGCGTCACCGAGGGCGCCGGTGTAGCCGCCGAGTTCGCCCGAGCCGGTGAAGCCGGTCGCGCCCTTGGTCGACGTGCGGCTGTAGGCGCCCAGGTAGTACTGGCTGAAGTCGTCCGAGAGGGTGCCGTCGCCGAGGTCGACGCTGCCGCCGGCAAGCTGGCCCGCCTCGATCAGCCTGCCGCCCTCGTTGAGGTAGGCGCGCAGCTGGAGCTGGGTGGCGTTGCCGGGGCCGTTCGCACCGGAGTAGTGCACGACCGTCCCGAAGTGCTTCAGCACGCCGAGCGCGTCGGGCACGCCCTGCCGCGCCACGTCCCACACGATCGCCCGGTGCCCGGCCGCCTTCAGCGCGTCCACGTAGCTCCGCGCCTGCGTGGCGGCCGTGCCCTCCTCGGCGACGACGAGGGTGTCCGCCGCGGGCCGCTCGGCGACCGTGTACGTGAAGTGGGGACCGGCGACCTTCCTGCCGCCCGGTGCCTCGCCGGTGAACCACACCTCGACCTTGTCGCCCGGGCCGCCGTCCCGCACCTTGGCCCGGTACTCGTCGAAGTAGAGGTTGTCCTCGCCGCCGTAGGTCCGGCCGCCCTTCCAGGGCCTGAGCGCCTGGTCGAGCGTACGGCCGCCGTTCACGCGGTACTTGAGCTCCTTGTCGCGGACCGCCTTGCGCACGACGACGGAGACCTCCTGGTCCGCGCCCCGGGAGTACGACGTGGAGAACGCCGCCGGGGTGAAGTCCGCCGCGCTCAGGCCGACCGATGAGACCGGCCGGTCCGGATGCACGGCGGTCTCCGCGACGGACAGCGCGAAGGGGAGGTTCTTCTCGAACTCCTGCTGGATCAGCTTCTCGTCGTCGGGGAAGTCGAAGACCGACCGGCAGTCCTCGGGCCGCCAGGCGTCGCCGGGATCGACGTTCGACGCGGTCTGGCAGGTCGACATCTCGGGGGTGAACATCGCCGTCCCGTTGACGTTCGACGCATGGCCGTCCGCCTCGCCGTTGGTGGTGTACAGCTCCGAGGAGACCTGCGAACGGTAGCCGGGGATGGCCGGGTTGTCGGGGGTGCCGGCGAGCGCCTTGTAGAGGACGTCGTCCGGGGTCGGGGTGGCCACCTGCCAGCCGACGCCGTAGAGGAGGAGTTCGGCGGCGGAGTGGTAGTTGATGGCGTACCTGAACCCGATCCGCTTCTCGAAGTCGTCCAGGGCCCGCGTCTCGGGCTCGGACTCGGGGCTCGCGCCGCGGTAGGTCTCGCTGGTGGGGTTGGGCGACGAACCCTCGTCGTCGTAGCCCCACTTGTAGGCGAAATTGCGGTTGAGGTCGACGCCGTCACCCGTACTGATGACGCCGTCCCCGTTGACGTCCCGCAGGTTCTTGCGCCACATGCGGGTGGCGGGGCTCTGGAAGGTGTAGTCGTAGCCGTCGGGGTTGGCCGAGAGGACGAACCACAGCTCGGTCGAGTCGACGATCTTCTTGACGCGCCGGTCGGACTTGTAGTGGTCCAGGTAGTAGTGCATCAGCCGCCGCGTCATCTCCGGCGTGATCCACTCGCGCGCGTGCTGGTTGGACACGTACAGCACCGACGGCTTGGAGCCGTCCTTCGACTTCTTCGCGTTCCCGGTCAGTTTGAGCGCGAGGATGTCCTGGCCCCGGACGGTCCTGCCGATGGACTCCACCTTGGCGAGACCGGGGTTTGCCTGGGCGGTGCGGAGGATCTCGTCCTTCAGGCCGCCGCTTCCGCCGTACGGGCGGAACACTCCCTGGGCGGCGTCCCGGACGCGCGCCGCCGCCCTGGCCGGGAGGGTGTGCTCGGTGAGGCCGACGCCCTGCTTCCGGAGGTTCGCGGCCTGTTCGTCGGTCAGGTAGACCTCGACCTCGGTCTTCCCGTCCTTCGCGACCTGCTCCCCGAGTTCGTCGCCGTCCTGGCCGGCCTTGAGGAGCAGGGGTAACTGCTGCCGGGTGACGTCGGCGCGGAAGACCTTGATCTCGTCCGGGTCGGACCTCGCCGGACTTCCGCCCTGCGCCTGGGCGATGGGCGCGAGGCTCGCCGCGCCGACGAGAAGCGCGCCCACGGCGAGGATCGATCTCGCTCTGTGTCTCATGAACCCCCCTAGCGGTGGTCCGCCACAGCGGCGAACAGGTTGCCAGGCTCATGTCAGTACAAGATCGAGTCAAGAGCGCCTCATGGCCACGCAAATCGGCTTCTTCCGGCCGACGGAACGCCGGTGCCGGGGGCCTTTTCGGCCGTCGGCACCGGCGGGTCGACGTGGGACCGGTCAGCCGGCCAGGTTGTCGGCCAGCTCCTCCGACAGGTTGGCCTCCGTGCCCGGGATGCCCAGATCGGCGGCGCGCTTGTCGGCCATCGCCAGCAGGCGGCGGATCCGGCCCGCGACCGCGTCCTTGGTCAGCGGCGGGTCGGCGAGGGCGCCCAGCTCCTCCAGCGAGGCCTGCTTGTGCTCCATGCGCAGCCGTCCGGCGGCGGCGAGGTGCTCGGGAACCTCGTCGGCGAGGATCTCCAGGGCGCGCTGCACCCGGGCACCTGCGGCCACGGCCGCGCGGGCCGAGCGGCGCAGGTTGGCGTCGTCGAAGTTGGCGAGCCGGTTGGCCGTGGCGCGCACCTCGCGGCGCATCCGCCGCTCCTCCCACGCCAGCACCGACTCGTGCGCGCCGAGCCGGGTCAGCAGGGCGCCGATCGCGTCACCGTCCCGGACGACCACCCGGTCCACACCGCGCACCTCGCGCGCCTTCGCGGCGATCGACAGCCGGCGGGCGGCGCCGACCAGCGCGAGCGCGGCCTCGGGGCCGGGGCACGTCACCTCCAGGGAGGAGGAGCGGCCGGGCTCGGTCAGCGAGCCGTGCGCGAGGAACGCCCCGCGCCATGCCGCCTCGGCGTCGCAGGTCGCACCGGAGACCACCTGCGGGGGCAGCCCGCGGATCGGGCGGCCGCGGCCGTCGACCAGGCCGGTCTGACGGGCGAGCTGGTCACCGCCCGCGACGACCCGCACCACGTAGCGCGAGCCGCGGCGCAGCCCGCCGGGCGCCATCACGATCAGCTCGGAGCTGTGGCCGAAGATCTCCAGGATGTCGCGCTTGAGACGGCGGGCCGCCATCGCAGTGTCCAGCTCCGCCTCGATCACGATGCGCCCGCTCACCAGGTGGAGGCCGCCGGCGAACCGCAGAATGGCGGAGACCTCCGCCTTCCTGCAGCAGGTCCGGGTGACGGGGAGCCGGGAGATCTCGTCCTTCACCGCTGCCGTCATCGCCATGGGCCGATCCTTCCATGCATCCGAAAAATACGGTCGTACGCGGCGGCCAACAGCTCCGGGTCGTGCCGGGGCGTTCCGTCGGTCCGGGCCACCGGCGCCAGCTCGACCGCGGCTCCCAGCCGCTTGGCGGCCTCGGTGAGCGAGTCACGGTCGGGCACGGCGGCCTCGTCGGCCAGCACCACGTCCAGGGCGAGTTTAGGGGCGTGTCGCCCCAAAACCTCCAAATGACGCTGCGGGGAGAAGCCCTCGGTTTCTCCCGGTTGCGGCGCGAGGTTCAGGGACAGGACCTTGCGGGCCTTGGTCTCCGTCAGGGCGTCCAGCAGCTCGGGGACGAGCAGATGCGGGATGACCGAGGAGAACCAGGAGCCGGGACCGAGTACCACCCAGTCCGCGTCCCGGACGGCCGCAACGGCCTCCGGCACGGCGGGCGGGTCGTTCGGCACGAGATGCACCGACTGCACCTCACCGGGCGTGAGCGCGACCGTCGCCTGCCCGCGCACCGTGTCCACGTCCTCCGGGCGCTCCGGGTCGTGCCCCTTGACCAGGGCCTGCAGCTCCAGCGGTACGGCGGACATGGGCAGCACCCGCCCGTGCGCGCCGAGCAGCTTGCCGACCAGGTCCAGGGCCTGCACGTGGTCGCCGAGCTGCTCCCACAGGGCGACGATCAGCAGATTGCCGACCGCGTGCTCGTGCAGGTCGCCCTTGGACTGGAAGCGGTGCTGGATGACCCGGGCCCAGGTCTGGCCCCAGTCGTCGTCGCCGCACAGCGCGGCCAGCGCCTTGCGCAGGTCGCCGGGCGGCAGCACGCCCAGCTCGTCGCGCAGGCGTCCGCTGGAGCCCCCGTCGTCGGCCACGGTGACCACGGCGGTGAGGTCGCCGGTGATCCGGCGCAGTGCGGCCAGCGAGGCGGACAGGCCCATGCCGCCGCCGAGCGCGACGACCTTGGGCTGCGCGCCCCTGCGGCGGGGCCGGGCCCCGCGGGCCTCCGCGGGGCGGCCGGTGCGGGTCTCGGCCGGCCGGTCGGCCCGCGCGTCCGGCACCATCCGGCGCAGCCGGCCCAGCCGCGGTGTACGTTCCGTCATTCCCGTCCCATGTCCCGGTGTACGACCACCGTCTCCACACCCTCGGCCGCGAGGCGCGCGGCGAGCTTCTCCGACATCGCGACCGAGCGGTGCTTGCCGCCGGTACAGCCGATGGCGATGGTCACATACCGCTTGCCCTCACGCCGATAGCCGGCCGCGATCAGCCGCAGCAGCTCCGCGTACCGGTCGAGGAACTCCTTCGCGCCGGGCTGGTTGAAGACATAGCCGGCGACCTCCTCGTTCAGGCCGGTGAACGGGCGCAGTTCCGGGACCCAGTGCGGGTTGGGCAGGAACCGCATGTCCGCGACCAGGTCGGCGTCGACCGGAAGGCCGTACTTGAAGCCGAAGGACATCACGGTGGCCCGCAGCTCGGGCTCCTCCTCGCCCGCGAACTGGGCGTCCATCTTGGCGCGCAGCTCGTGCACGTTGAGGCTGGAGGTGTCGATCACCAGGTCGGCGTCGCCGCGCAGCTCGCGCAGCAGTTCCCGCTCGGCCGCGATGCCGTCGACGATGCGGCCGTCGCCCTGCAGCGGGTGCGGGCGGCGCACCGACTCGAAGCGGCGCACCAAGGCCTCGTCGGAGGACTCGAGGAAGACGATCCGCCGGGTGACGTGCTTCGCCTCCAGGTCCGCCAGGGACTCGCGCAGGTTGTCGAAGAAGCGTCGGCCGCGGACGTCCACGACGACCGCGATCCGCGCCACGTTCCCCTGGGAGCGGGCACCCAGCTCCACCATGGTGGGGATCAGGGCGGGCGGCAGGTTGTCCACGACGAACCAGCCGAGGTCCTCCAGACACTTCGCGGCCGTCGAGCGGCCCGCTCCGGACATGCCGGAGATGATCACCAGCTCGGGGATGGCCGCCTCGGGGACACCCGCTGTCTCGCTGCCCGTACTCACCTGTGCTCCGTCGTCCTGGCCCGTGTCCTGGCCGGTCTCCCGGACGGCCTCGTCGCCCGGGTCGCCGTGCGCCTGATCTCGGCGCGCTGTGGGCTGTGCTTCGTGCTCGGTCATGTCTCCTGCCCCCGTCGTTCGTCCGGAGGGCCCGCGGTCACGGGCTCCCCCGAGGAACCCGCCGTCGTCTCGGGTTCCTCGTCCTCAATGATCTCTCCAGTCGCCGTGTTCACGGCGGGTGCGGCCGGAGCCGCCTGGGCGAGGGCCGCGGCGATGGTCTCGGCCGTCTTGCGGCCTATCCCGGGCACCTCCTGGATCTGTTCGATTGTGGCGGACCGCAGCCGCTTCACCGAGCCGAAATGCTTGATGAGCGCCTGTTTGCGGGTGTCGCCGAGGCCCGGCACGTCGTCCAGGGGGCCGGCACGGAACCGTTTGGCGCGTTTGGTGCGCTGGTAGGTGATCGCGAACCGGTGGGCCTCGTCCCGGACGCGCTGGAGCAGATAGAGGCCCTCGCTGGTCCGGGGCAGGACCACCGGGTCGTCCTCCGTCGGCAGCCAGACCTCCTCCAGCCGCTTGGCGAGGCCGCAGACGGCGATGTCGTCGATGCCCAGCTCGTCCAGCGCCCGCCGGGCCGCCGCGACCTGCGGCTGCCCGCCGTCGACCACGACGAGCTGGGGCGGGTAGGCGAACTTCCTGGGCCGACCGTCGTCGTCCTTGAGGGAGGTGCCCAGGGGCTCGTCGTCGGGGAGGACACTTCCGCCGCCGTTGGAGAGGGTGCTCCCAGCGTTCGGGACCGGGCCGCCGTCGGGGAGGTTATTCGCACCGCTCGGGACCGGCACGCCGCCAGAGAGGGTGGTCCCGGCGTTCGCGGAGGCCTCGTCGCCGTCGGGGAGGGTGCTCCTGCCGTTCGCGGAGGCCTCCTCGCCGTCCGCCCACTCCCCCGTCCGCTCCTTCTCGGCCAGGTACCGCCGGAAGCGCCGGGTGATCACCTCGTGCATGGAGCGGACGTCGTCCTGGCCGGCGAAGCCCTTGATCTGGAAGCGGCGGTACTCGCTCTTGCGCTGCAGGCCGTCCTCGAAGACCACCATCGAGGCGACGACGTCGTCGCCCTGGAGGTGCGAGATGTCGTAGCACTCGATGCGCAGGGGTGCGCTGTCCAGGTCGAGGGCGTCGGCGATCTCCTCCAGGGCCCGCGAGCGGGTGGTGAGGTCGGAGGCGCGCTTGGTCTTGTGCAGGGCGAGGGCCTGCTGGGCGTTGCGCTGCACGGTCTCCATGAGCGCCTTCTTGTCGCCCCGCTGCGGGATGCGCAGCGACACGTTGGAGCCGCGGCGGCCGGTCAGCCACTCCTGGACCGGCTCGACCGGCTCGGGCAGCGCCGGGACCAGGACCTCCTTGGGGACGGCGTCGCCGGTCTCCTCGCCGTACAGCTGCTGCAGGGCGTGCTCGACCAGGGCGGCGGTGGTGACCTCCTCGACCTTGTCGGTCACCCAGCCGCGCTGGCCGCGCACCCGGCCACCGCGCACGTGGAAGATCTGTACGGCCGCCTCCAGCTCGTCCTCGGCGACGGCGATGAGGTCGGCGTCGGTCGCGTCGGCGAGCACGACCGCGCTCTTCTCCATGGCCTTCTTCAGGGCCCCGATGTCGTCGCGCAGCCGGGCGGCCCGCTCGTACTCCATCTCCTCGGCCGCCTCCGCCATCTGCTTCTCCAGGCGGCGGAGGTAGGTGCCGGTCCGGCCGGCCATGAAGTCGCAGAACTCCTCGGCCAGCTCCCAGTGGTCCTCGGGGGTGATCCGGCCGACGCAGGGGGCGGAACACTTGCCGATGTAGCCGAGCAGGCAGGGGCGGCCGGTGCGGGCGGCGTTCTTGAAGACGCCGGCCGAGCAGGTGCGCACCGGGAAGACCCGCAGCAGCAGGTCGACGGTGTCCCGGATGGCCCAGGCGTGCCCGTACGGCCCGAAGTACCGGACGCCCTTCTTCTTGTGACCGCGCATCACCTGCACGCGCGGGAACTCCTCGTTCATCGTCACCGCGAGGTACGGGTAGCTCTTGTCGTCGCGGTACTTGACGTTGAACCGGGGATCGAACTCCTTGATCCAGGAGTACTCCAGCTGCAGCGCCTCGACCTCGGTGGACACCACGGTCCACTCGACGGACGCGGCGGTCGTCACCATCGTCCGGGTGCGCGGGTGCAGGTTCGCCAGGTCCTGGAAGTAGTTCGCCAGGCGCTGGCGCAGGCTTTTCGCCTTTCCGACGTAGATCACCCGGCGGTGCTCGTCACGGAACCTGTACACCCCGGGTGTGTCCGGGATCTCACCCGGCCTGGGGCGGTAGCTGGAGGGGTCGGCCATGTCTCACACCCTACTGGCGCGCACCGACACGGCGGCGGGCCTGTGGACAACGCCGGCCACCGTCCGGCACTCGCCCGGCGCACCGCGCCGCGCCCCGCTCGTCCCCGGCAGCCCAGCATGTCCCCGGCCTCCCGGTCCGCCGCCCCAGCTGCGGCGTCTGCCGCGTCCGCGGCGGCCGCGACCGCCCTGCTTCCGCGACGGGCGTGATCCGGTCGTGCCCGGCCCTCGCCCTCCGGTCCCGCGTTCCGGGCCATGCATTCCACGGGGCCCTTGGGAGCACGGGCGGTCGACCGCGGGTGCCCGGCCAGGGGCGCCGTCCGGCCAGTCGTGCGGAACGGCCGAGTCCAGGGTGTTGTCGGGTCTTGGTCAACACGCTTCAATGCGTGGGAACTCGGGGCCTGCACGCGTGCGAACGGGGGCGCGGCGTGCGCAGCCATGGGCGTCCACCACGCCACGAGGCGGCCCCGTGCACCCGCGCAAACGGTCTGACCAACCGTAGTGACACCTCACAGAGAGGCCCCTCGGCATGCGGCATGCCCCAGAGCACGCGGATGTCCCCACCGTGGAACTGGACACGGCCCTGCGGGGCGGCCCCTTCCACGTGGCCCTGCGCGCCGCGATCGCCGCGCGCGGACTGCCGCTCCAGCGTGTCCAGCACCATCTCTCGCGCCACGGGGTCAAGGTGGGCGTGACCAGCCTCAGTTACTGGCAGCAGGGTGCCCGACGCCCGCAGCGCCCGGAGTCGCTGCGCGCCGTACGGGCGCTGGAGGAGATCCTCCAGCTGCCGGACGAGTCGCTGATCCGGCTGCTCGCCCAGGCCGACCAGCGCTCGGCGACCGGGCGCCCTTCGGTCCGCTCGTACCGCTCCCTGATCGAGGCCTCGGCCGTCCTGGACCGGCTCCAGGCCGAACTGGGCCGGTCCCTGGACGGCGGGCTGCACAGCCTCGGCCACCACGAGTGCGTCCGGATCGGCGCCCGGCACGAGCTGGCGGCCCGGGAGGCCCACCACATCGTGCGGGCCCACCGCGACGGCGTCGACCGCTTCCTCGCCGTCCACCACGGCGACCCCGGCTGCAGACCGGGCGACATGAGAGTGCGGGCCCTGGAGAACTGCCGCACCGGCCGCGTCCGCTGGGACGAGGACACCGGCGTGCTGGTGGCCGAGTTGCTCTTCGGCACGCGGCTGCGCTCCGGCGACACCTTCCTCTTCCGGTACCGCGTCGAGGACGGCACGGCCGGAGCCTCCCGCGAGTACCTGCGCCGGATCGACACCCCAGGGGGCCAGTACGCGCTCCAGGTGCGTTTCGACGCGGCCGCCCTGCCCGCGCGCTGCCACCGCTTCACCCAGCACTCCCCGGCTGCACCGCGCAGCGGCCGGCAGGAACTCTCCGTCACCGGACCGGATCACAGCGTCCACATGGTCGAGCCACGGATCCGGCCGGGGATCCTGGGCATCGCGTGGGACTGGCAGTGACGGACCTCTGGGCGTCTGCCCGCTGATCGGGGGCGGAGCCGCCGGCCCGGGGGCGCCGGGCTGGGGGCGCGGGGCTGGAGGCGCAGGGCCAGCGACGTTGGCCCAGGGGACTGCCAGCTCCAGGTCAGTTGGGGCGGGCGGCTGGGTCGGGGCCGGTGGGTCCGACGGAAGCAGTCGGCGGCAGCCGTCGGCGAGGCGGCGATGCCGCCCGGGGTGTGGTTCCGCCCTGGCATGCGACCGGGCGGCTTCGGCGGCGCGCTGTGCGGCCCGGTCCCGCGGGGTCCCCTCCCGTCAGGCCGCCGGACCGGCGACGATCCTGCCTTTCGTGGTCTTCACCGGCAGCTCGGTCAGGGGCTCGGTGGCCGGCGCCTGGACCACCTTGCCGGTCACAGCGTCGAACTGGCTGCCGTGGCAGGGGCAGATCAGGGTCGTGCCCTGCAGCTTGTTGATCGGGCACCCCGCGTGCGTGCAGATCGTGCTGTACGCCTTCAGCGTGCCGTTCCGGTCCCGGCTGACCACCACGTTGTGGTCCCGGTAGAGCTTCGCGCCGCCCTCGGCGACCTCGCTCTCGGCGCCGAGGTCGACCGGCGCGGTCGGGGCGGCCTCCGGGCCCCCCTCCCCCTGCGCCGAGCACGCGGCAAGTCCCAGCCCGGCGACCGGGGCCACGGCGGCCCCTCGAAGGACGGTACGGCGGCTCGCGGACGGTCGGGCGGGCATCTGGAACTCCACTGTTCAAGGGATGGGCAGGGCGACGATACCCGGGCAGAACCCCCCGCCCGGGGGCGGGGGTGCTGAGCACGGAAGAGCGGCCGGTCGGCCGGTACCACCCGCGTAAACGCTTACGCAAGCGTTTACACGGAGTCGCTCGATCGGGTACCTTCCCGGCCGGAAGGTTCGTGGCGGTCGGCCGCGCCAAGGACCGCGACGGGCCGGTAGTACCGGACCGTTACGAAACCGCCGTACCGGAGCCGTGGCGGAACCGGCGAACCGGGACCGCGGGCGGAACCGGCACGCCTGGGTTCGCGCGGGTCGGCCAGAACAGGGCCGTGACGGCCGGGTCGTACCGAAGGAGCGGTCCGGCCGTACCGAAGGAGCGGTCCGGCCGTACTGGAGGAGCGGTCCGGCCGTATCGAAGGAGGGGAACGCGATGGCCACCATGGCGGATGTCGCGCGGAGCGCCGGAGTCTCCGTGGCGACCGTCTCCCATGTCCTCAACGGGACGCGCCCTGTGCTCCCCCACACCCGCCAGGCCGTCCTCGACGCCGTCGACGCCCTCGGCTACACGCCCAACACCCTGGCCCGCTCCCTCGTGACCTCCCGGACCCGCTCCATCGGTCTCGCGGTGTCGGCGATCAGCAATCCGTACTTCACGGAGATCCTCCAGGGCGTCGAGGCCACCGCTCTGGAGGCCGGCTACAGCCTGCTCATCGCCGACCCGCACGACGACCCCCGGCACGAGCGCAAGGTCGCGCAGCTCCTCCACGAGCGCCGGGTGGACGGCATGATCATCGCCCCCTCCGCGCACCCTCACGACCTCGTCGGCTACCTGCGCCGCCAGGCCGTGCCGACCGTGTTCCTGGACCGGGTGATCGACCCGGGCGCGGGGGACGATCCGGTGCCGGGCACCGCCGAGCAGGGTGCGCCGCGCTTCGACCAGGTCTGTGCCGAGAGCGCCGAGCCGACGGCCCGTCTGGTCACCCATCTCGCGGGGCTCGGCCACCGCAGGATCGCTCTGGTCGCGGGTCTGCCGGGACTCAGCACGACCGGCGAGCGCGTCTCCGGCTATCTGGACGGTCTCGCCGCCTCGGGCCTGGCGCGCGACGACCAACTCCTCGTGTCCGGCAACTCCGAGTCCGCCGGTGCCGAGCAGGCCACGGCCGCCCTGCTGCGGCTGCCCGAGCCGCCCACGGCACTCGTCACCGCCAACAACGCGATGACCATCGGGGCCCTGCGCACCCTGCGCCGCCACGACGTGTCCGTGCCGGGCGACATCGCCCTGTGCTGCTTCGACGACTTCGCCTGGGCCGACCTGTTCTCGCCCCGGCTCACCGCCATTGCCCAGCCCAGCAGGGAACTGGGCGCCCACGCCGTCCGGTTGCTCCTGGACCGTCTGGCCGAGCCGGACCGGCCGGTCCGGACGCTCCGGCTGCCCTGCACGTTCGTCCACCGCACGTCCTGCGGATGCCCGGAGGACGCGGCCGGGGATGAGATGGCCAGGGATGAGACGGCCGGGGACGAGCCGGCCGGGCACACCGCATCATCCACGTTGTCCGAGAAGGGAACCGCCACGTGATCGTCGTCGCCGGTGAGGCACTGATCGACCTGGTACCACAGGGCCGTGGCGCCCTGGCGGACCTGAAGCCGGCGCTCGGCGGCGGCCCGTACAACACCGCCGTGGCCCTCGGCCGTCTCGGCTCCCGCACCGCGTTCTGCTCCCGTACCTCGTCCGACCCGTTCGGCGAGGCGCTGCTCGACGGGCTGCGACGGGCCCGGGTCGACGTATCGGGCGTGCAGCGCGGGCCGGAGCCGACGACCCTCGCGGTGGCCACGATCGACGGCGGTGGCTCGGCCGCCTACTCCTTCTACGTCGACGGTACCGCCGACCGCCTCTTCACCACGCCCTCCTCACTGCCCGCGGACACGCGCGCGGTCTCCTTCGGCACCTGCTCGCTCGCCCTGGAACCGGGGGCGAGCGCCTACGAGGAGCTGATGCGGACCGCGGCCGGACAGGGTCTGTTCACGGCGCTGGACCCCAACATCCGGGCGGGACTGATCCCGGACGCGGACGCCTACCGCGCGCGCTTCAGGAGCTGGCTGCCCTCGGTGACCCTGCTGAAGGTGTCCGCGGAGGACGCCGCGTGGCTGGGTGGCACACCGCGCGACTGGCTGGCCGAGGGCCCGTCGGCCGTCGTGGTCACTCATGGCGGCGACGGTCTGACCGTGTTCACCCGGGACGGCGGGCAGTGCTCGGTGCCGGGAGAGAAGGTGGAGGTCGTGGACACCATCGGCGCCGGTGACACGGTGAACGCGGCCCTGCTGCACGGCCTGTCCGCCCGGGACGCGCTGTCCCCGGAAGCGCTCGCCGGCCTCGGGACGGAGAGCTGGACGCGGCTTCTGCGCTTCGCGGCACGCGCGGCGGCGGTGACCTGCTCACGGGCGGGGGCGGAGCCGCCGTTCGCGGCCGAGCTGGGCGGGCTCTGAGCCCTCTGTCTCCGCTGTGCTCTTCTCAAGGTGCGGCCGGGCCTGCGCTGCGGGGAGCTGTGGGACCGCAGAACCGGAGTGGCTGATAGTGGAACGAACGGCGCCCCGCGGGGAGTTCCCGTGGGGCGCCGCTTTCTTGATGGAGTGTCAGGCCTTGCGGGACCGCGTCGTCTTCTTCGCGGGCGTCGCCTTCTTCGTGGCCGCGGCGGCCTTCTTGGTCGCCGTGTTGTTGGCCTTGGCCGTCACCGTCTTCTTCGCCGCCGAACCGGCCGCCGCCGTTTTCCGCGTCGTGCGCGGGGCCTTCACCGGTGCCGCGTCGCTGATGCGGTCGGCGCCGAGGATCTCGCGGAGGAACTTGCCGGTGTGGCTGGCCGGAACCCCGGCGACCTCCTCGGGGGTGCCCTCGGCGACCACGAGGCCACCGCCGGCGCCGCCCTCCGGACCCATGTCCACGACCCAGTCGGCGGTCTTGATCACGTCGAGGTTGTGCTCGATAACGATGACCGTGTTGCCCTTGTCGACGAGGCCGCCGAGGACCTTCAGCAGCTTGCTGATGTCCTCGAAGTGCAGACCGGTGGTCGGCTCGTCCAGCACGTAGACCGTGCGTCCGGTGGACCGCTTCTGCAGTTCGCTGGCGAGCTTGACGCGCTGGGCCTCGCCGCCGGAAAGGGTGGTGGCGGACTGGCCGAGGCGGACGTAGCCGAGACCGACGTCGTGCAGCGTCTTCAGGTGGCGGGAGATCGCCGGGACCGCCTCGAAGAAGTGCATCGCTTCCTCGATCGGCATGTTCAGCACCTCGGCGATGGACTTGCCCTTGTAGTGGACCTCCAGGGTCTCCCGGTTGTACCGGGCTCCGTGGCAGACCTCGCACGGGACGTAGACGTCCGGGAGGAAGTTCATCTCGATCTTGATGGTGCCGTCGCCCGCGCAGTTCTCGCAGCGGCCGCCCTTGACGTTGAACGAGAAGCGGCCCGGCAGATAACCGCGGACCTTCGCCTCGGTGGTCTCGGCGAACAGCTTGCGCACGTGGTCGAAGACGCCGGTGTAGGTCGCCGGGTTGGACCGCGGGGTGCGGCCGATCGGCGACTGGTCGACGTGCACGACCTTGTCGACCAGGTCGTCGCCGTCCACGCGCGTGTGGCGTCCGGGGACGCTCCGCGCGCCGTTCAGCTCGCGGGCCAGGTGCGTGTAGAGGATGTCGTTGACCAGCGTCGACTTGCCGGAGCCGGAGACGCCGGTGACGGCCGTGAACACGCCCAGCGGGAAGGACACGTCGATGTCCTGGAGGTTGTTCTCGCGGGCACCGTGCACGGTGAGCCGGCGCGACGGGTCGTGCGGGCGCCGGATGTCCGGGAGCGGGATCGCCTTGCGGCCCGAGAGGTAGGCACCGGTCTGCGACTCGCTGTTGGCGAGCAGCTCCTTGAGGGAGCCGCTGTGCACGACCTTGCCGCCGTGCTCACCGGCGCCGGGGCCGATGTCCACCACCCAGTCGGCGACCTTGATGGTGTCCTCGTCGTGCTCCACGACGATGAGCGTGTTGCCCATGTCGCGCAGCCGGACCAGGGTCTCGATCAGACGGTGGTTGTCCCGCTGGTGCAGGCCGATGGACGGCTCGTCCAGCACGTACAGCACGCCGACCAGACCGGAGCCGATCTGGGTGGCCAGGCGGATGCGCTGGGCCTCGCCGCCGGAAAGGGTGCCGGCCGCGCGGTTGAGGGAGAGGTAGTCCAGGCCGACGTCGACCAGGAAGCGCAGCCGCTCGTTGACCTCCTTCAGGACGCGCTCGGCGATCTTCTTGTCACGGGCGTTCAGCTTCAGCTCGCCCAGGAACTCCGCGCAGTCGCTGATCGACATCGCGGCGACCTCGGCGATCGACTTCTCCATGATCGTGACCGCGAGGACGATCGGCTTCAGGCGCGTGCCCTCGCAGGAGGGGCAGGGCACCTCGCGCATGTAGCCCTCGAAGCGCTCACGGCTGGCATCGCTCTCGGCCTCGCTGTGCCGGCGCTTCACGAAGGGCACCGCGCCCTCGAAGGGCGTGGTGTACACGCGCTCGCGGCCGTACCGGTTGCGGTAACGGACCTCGATCTGGGTCTTGTGGCCGTGGAGCAGGGCCTTCTTCGCGCGCTGCGGCAGGCCCGCGAACGGGATGTCCGTGCGGAAGCCGAGCGCGTCGGCGAGGGCGCCGATCAGGCGGCCGAAGTAGTCCTTGGTGTGGCCGTGCGACCAGGGGTGGATGGCACCCTCGTCCAGGGTCTTGTCCGGGTCCGGGACGATCAGCTCGGGGTCGACCTCCATGCGCGTGCCGATACCCGTGCACTCGGAGCAGGCGCCGAAGGGCGAGTTGAAGGAGAAGGAGCGGGGCTCCAGCTCCTCGAAGGACAGGTCGTCGTACGCGCAGTACAGGTGCTCCGAGTACATGCGCTCGCGCTCGGGGTCGTCCTCGGGGAGGTCGACGAAGTCGAGCACGACCATGCCGCCCGACAGGCCGAGGGCGGTCTCGACGGAGTCGGTGAGGCGGCGCTTGGCGGAGTCCTTCACCGTGAGGCGGTCCACGACCACCTCGATGGTGTGCTTCTCCTGCTTCTTCAGCGTCGGCGGCTCGGAGAGCTGGACGGTCTGGCCGTCCACGCGCGCGCGGGAGTAGCCCTTGGTCTGGAGGTCCGCGAAGAGATCGACGAACTCGCCCTTGCGCTCGCGCACCAGCGGCGAGAGCACCTGGAAGCGGCTCCCCTCCGGCAGCTCCAGGACCTTGTCCACGATGGCCTGCGGCGACTGGCGCGAGATCGGGCGGCCGCACTCGGGACAGTGCGGCTTGCCGATGCGCGCGAAGAGCAGACGCAGGTAGTCGTAGACCTCGGTGATCGTGCCGACCGTCGAGCGCGGGTTGCGCGAGGTCGACTTCTGGTCGATGGAGACCGCCGGGGACAGGCCCTCGATGAAGTCGACGTCCGGTTTGTCCATCTGGCCGAGGAACTGCCGGGCGTACGAGGAGAGCGACTCCACGTAGCGGCGCTGCCCCTCGGCGAAGATGGTGTCGAAGGCCAGGGAGGACTTGCCCGACCCGGACAGGCCCGTGAAGACGATGAGCGAGTCACGAGGCAGGTCGAGCGAGACATTCTTCAGGTTGTGCTCGCGCGCGCCACGGACGATGAGACGGTCGGCCACGCCGGTCCGCACCTTTCTTGAGAAGTGACAGGGGCGGGGCCCCCGTGCTTCTTCAGACTAGGGGGAGCCACTGACAACGCCGGTCGGATTGCCCGGTTGCATAACAACCCCCGGTCCTCCAGCATGCCCGACGCCGCCATCGACGATATAGCACGCGCATTCGATTTGCGGGCGAGGTTCACCACCTTCACCCGAAGGTGTGGCGGGACTAGGGTCGGGCCCATGATTGATCACGCCCATGACCTGGCCTGTGTACATGACGCGACCGAACGGCTCCTCACCGCGGTCGCCGCACTGGACAACGCCGCGCTCGCCGAGCCGTCACGGCTTCCGGGCTGGAGCCGCGGTCACGTGCTCGCCCACCTCGCCCGCAACGCGGACGCGCTCGTGAACGTCCTGGAGGGCCGCCCCATGTACGCGAGTGCCGAGGCGCGCGACGCGGACATCGAGCGCGACGCCCCGCGCCCGCTGGACGCCCAGCTCAACGACCTGCGCGAGAGCGCGGCCGGCTTCCGGCGGACCGGGGACGCGCCGGCGGACTGGACGCGCACGGTCGAGCTGCGCAACGGGGTCACCGACGCCGCGGCCCGGGTGCCGTTCCGGCGGTGGGTCGAGGTGGATCTGCACCACGTGGACCTCGGGATCGGGTACGAGCTGGAGGATCTTCCGGCGGAGTTCGTGGAGCGCGAGATCGACTTCCTCACGCAGCGGTTCTCCGGGCACCCGGACGTCCCTGCGACCCGGGTGACGGACGGCACGCGCGCGTGGAGCACAGGGCGGGCGGCCGACAAGCCCGAGGTCACGGTCGGCGGCACGGCCGCGGAGCTGGTCGGCTGGCTGGCCGGACGGCGCGACGGATCAAGCCTGACCACGGACGGCGACGCGCTGCCGAAGCTTCCGCCGTTGTAGGGCGGCGACTTGCAGGGCTACGACGGCCCGCCGGACCGCCGCCCGCTATAGGCTGATCGCCATGATGTACACGGGTGAGGTCAAGGTCGGCGGACCGGCGGACGTGCACGAGCTGAAAGACCTGATGATCACAAAGATCGCGGTCGGCCCGATGGACAACAACGCCTACCTGTTGCGCTGCCGGGCCACCGACGAGCAGCTCCTGATCGACGCCGCGAACGAGCCTCGGACGCTCCTGGGGATGATCGGTGACGACGGCATCGCGTCCGTCGTCACCACGCACCAGCACGGCGACCACTGGCAGGCGCTCGCCGAGGTCGTCGCCGCCACGGGCGCGCGCACGCACGCCGGCCGCGAGGACGCCCCCGGCATCCCGGTGCCCACCGACGTCCCGGTCGACGACGGCGACGTCATCAGGGTGGGGCGCGTGGAACTCACCGCCCGCCATCTCGTCGGGCACACTCCGGGCTCCATCGCGCTGGTCTACGACGACCCGCACGGCCATCCGCACGTCTTCACCGGCGACTGCCTCTTCCCGGGCGGCGTCGGCAACACGCACAAGGACCCGAAGGCGTTCGCCAGCCTGATCCACGACGTAGAGAGGAAGATCTTCGGGGCCCTCCCGGACGAGACCTGGGTCTATCCCGGGCACGGCAACGACACCACGCTCGGCGCCGAGCGGCCGCACCTGCCGGAGTGGCACGCGCGCGGGTGGTGACTTCCGGGGCGTCGGCCGGGGCGGTCGACGGTCCGGTCGTACGAGGATCCTCCGGGATGGAGGGCCAGACCGGTGCCCCGGGAGCCCCAGGAGATCGTCCCGCTCACGACCTGAGGACGACGAGTTGCCGGGTCGCACGGGTCATCGCGACATAGCGGTCGACGGCTCCTTCGACACCGTCGCCGAACCTCTCCGGGTCGACGAGGACGACGAGGTCGAACTCGAGCCCCTTGGACAGCTCGGGCGTCAGCGACCTGACCCGGGACGTGGCCCGGAACGTCGGGTCGCCGATGACGCAGGCGGTCCCGTCGGCATGCGCGGCGAGCCAGCCGTCGAGGATCGACGCAAGCTCCGTGGCGGCTCCGTGGACGACGGGGACGCCGCCGCTGCGGACGGAGGTCGGCACGTTGGCGTCCGGGAGTGCCGCCCGGATGACCGGCTCGGCCTCCGCCATCACCTCCTCCGGCGTGCGGTAGTTGATGCTCAGGGAGGCCACCTCGATCCGGTCGAGCCCGATCCGCTCCAGCCGTTCCCGCCACGACTCCGTGAATCCGTGCCTGGCCTGGGCCCGGTCCCCGACGATGGTGAAGCTCCGGGACGGGCAGCGGAGCAGCAGCATCTGCCACTCGGCGTCGGTCAGTTCCTGGGCCTCGTCCACCACGACGTGCGCGAACGGGCCGGCGAGCCGGTCCGGTTCGGCGCCGGGCAGCGCGGCCTCGTCGATCAGGCTGTCCTGCAGGTCCCGTCCGCGCAGCATCGTCACCGCGCCCTCACCGTCGTCGTCGGCCGCGAGCACATTGTCGATGACGTCGGCCATGCGCGCGCGTTCGGCGGCGACGGCGGCGTCCTGGCGGCGCCTGCGCCGTGACGTCTCCGGGTCGCCGAGCCGCTGCCGTGCCGCGTCCAGGAGCGGCAGGTCGGACACCGTCCAGGCCTGGGGGTCCGCGCGCTGCAGCCTGCGGACGTCGTCGGGTTCGAGCCACGGCGCGCACATCCGCAGGTATGCGGGGACCGACCAGAGGTCGCCGACGAGGTCGGCCGCTTCGAGCAGCGGCCACGCGCGGTCGAGGGTGCCGACCAGTTCCTCGTCGTGCAGCAGGGCCCTGCGGAACAGGTCGGGCGGAACGTCGTCACCGAGCTTGTCCAGCAGGATCGTGACCAGTTCCGCCCAGACCTGGTCGCGTGCCTCGTTGTGCGGCGTGCCCGGCCCCGGCGCCCGGAACGCCTCGTCCCACTCGTCGGCGGTCAGCCGGACGTCGGCCCAGGGGGTCGTGACCGTCATGCCCCGGGTGGGCGGTTCCTCGTAGAACCGGACGGCCGTCTCGATCGCCTTCACCATGTGCACGGAGGACTTCAGGAGGGCGGCCTCCGGGTCGGTCTCGCTCGCCGCCGCGTCTCCCTCGGCGACGAGGTCGCGCAGGGTGCAGGTCCGCACGCCCTCCTCTCCGAGGCTGGGCAGGACGTCGGAGACGTAGGCCAGGTAGGGCTGGTGCGGGCCGACGAACAGCACACCGCCGCGGCGGTGACCGAGGCGGGGGTCGGAGTAGAGGAGGTAGGCGGAGCGGTGCAGGGCGACGACGGTCTTTCCCGTGCCCGGACCGCCGTCGACCACGAGGGCGCCCCGGGAACCGGCCCTGATGACGGCGTCCTGGTCGGCCTGGATGGTGGCGAGCACGTCCCGCATCCGGGCCGAACGGCTGCTGCCCAGGCCGGCGATGAACGCGGACTGGTCGTCGAGGGCGGCGTGCCGGTCGAGCCCGTCGGTGGTGAACACCTCGTCCCAGTAGTCGCTGACACGGCCGCCGGTCCAGCGGTACCTGCGGCGGCTCGCCAGACCCATCGGGTCGGCGTGGGTCGCCGCGAAGAACGGCTCGGCCGCGGGAGAGCGCCAGTCGACCAGCAGCCGGCGCCCCGTGCTGTCCGTGAGGCCGAGCCGCCCGATGTACACGGGCTCGAGGTCGTCCGCGCCGACGATACGGCCGAGGCACAGGTCCAGGCCGAAGCGGCGCAGGGCTCGCAGCCTGCCGGTCAGCCGGTGGACCTCGGCGTCCCGGTCCATCGCCTGCCGGCCGACGCCGCCGGGTGCCCTGAGTTCGGCGTCGAGACGGTCGGACAGTTCGGCGATCGTCTGTTCGAGGGCGTCCGCGATGGCCGCGAAGTGCGTCTCGTCGTCGGCGATCAGCGCCGGGTCGGCCTTGGGCGAGAGGCGGTCGGGAAGGTCGAACGCGCCGGCGGTCAGGGGGCTCATGTCATCGGCTCCGATCCGAAGCCGCGTCCACGCCGTCCATGGCTCGCCCACCCGCGGCCCGGTGCCGAGCGCGCTCGGAGAATGACGTCAACACACGCACTTCGTGGGTCTCCAATTCCGCAGATCCTGGCTTCGGCCTGCGATTTTGCGGTACGGACCGGGCCTTGCCGCAAGCCCCCCGGTGCGCTATAAGTTGAGAGTGGCAAGGAGTGGATTTCCTTGCCCTTTCTCATGTGCGGGGTTCTCGCGTCGCATGCGTCCAGCGTGTGCGCCCGGCGCACATCCCGTCCCGCGCGCCCCGTGTGAACGCTTCGCACATGCCGGTGCCGCGTGCGCGCTCCCCCTGGCCGGACATGTGGAGTCAACTGGTGGCAGCCCCGCCCAGGAAGACGGCTCCTGAGCGGTATGGGCCGCCGGTCTTCACCCCGCCCTCGGCCGGCGGCCCAGGCCCGGGCACGCGCGTGAGCTGTTCCGGGCCGCGTTCACACGGCCGCAACACCCGTTCCCAGCATGCGGACACGGAGCGTCGTGACCTCGACAAACGCGGCGTTCGCTGCCACTCTCCCGCCATGTACCCCGCCCCCAGCACAGTGCGCCGCGCGGTAGCGGCCGCCACCATCGCCCTGCTCGCCACCGCCGTCGGCTGTGCGCCGCAGCCCGAGGAGAAGGCGTCGGCCTCCGCGTCCGGTTCGGGCGGCACGAGCTGCGCCAAGGGCAAGCTGGCCACCCGGACTTCCGGGAAACTGACGATCGCGACGGACGAACCCGCCTACGAGCCCTGGTTCAAGGACGACAAGCCCGCCAACGGCAAGGGCTTCGAGTCTGCGGTCGCCTATGCCGTGGCGAAGCAACTCGGGTACGGCAAGGACGCGGTGACCTGGCAGAGCGTGCCGTTCAACAAGGCGTTCGCGCCCGGCGTGAAGACCTTCGACTTCGACGTCAACCAGGTGTCCATCAGTGCCGAGCGCAGGAAGGCCGTCGACTTCTCCTCCGGCTACTACGACGTCCGCCAGGCCGTCATCGCGCTGAAGGGCGGCAAGGCCGCCAAGGCGACGACCATCGCGGACCTGAGGAACCTCAAGCTGGGCGCCCAGGTGGGCACCACGAGCCTCGACTACATCACCGACGTGGTGAAGCCGAAGCAGCAGGCCGCCGTCTACGCCAAGAACGACCAGGCGAAGTCCGCGCTGAAGAACGGTCAGGTAGACGCCGTCGTCACCGATCTGCCGACCGCGTTCTACATCACCGCGGCCGAGGTGACGAACGCCCGGATCGTAGGCCAGTTCGAGAACCAGGGCGGCACGCCCGAGCAGTTCGGGCTGGTGCTGGACAAGGGCAGCGCCCTGACCCCGTGCGTGACCGGCGCGGTCGACGCGTTGCGCAAGGACGGCACCCTGGCGCGGCTCGAGAAGCAGTGGCTGTCCGACGCCGTCGACGCCCCGGTGCTCAAGTGACGGTCACCAAGGGCGAGTCCGCGCGGGAGGGAGCGGACGACGACGGCGAGATGCCCGCCGACGACCGCTACGTCCCCTCCGAGCGGCGGCTGCGGCGCGAACGCCACAAGCGTGCGCGAGCCCGCCGTGCGACGGCGGTCGCGGCGCTGTCCACGCTGGTCACGGCCGCCGCGCTCTATCTGGTCGTCGTCGACGCGCCGGGCTGGCCGCGCACCAAGGAGACCTTCTTCAGCGCGCGGTACGCGCGCGAGGCGCTGCCGAAGGTCCTCGACGGACTGTGGCTGAACATCCGCCTGCTCCTGGTCTGCGGAGTCGCCGTCCTGGTCCTCGGCATGCTGATCGCCGTCGCCCGGACCCTGCGCGGCCCGGTGTTCTTCCCGCTGCGGGTGCTGGCGGCGGCGTACACCGACTTCTTCCGTGGACTACCGCTGATCATCAACCTGATGATCGTGGTCCTGGGCGTCCCGGCACTGCGGCTGCAGGGCGTGACGGTCGATCCGGTGCTGCTCGGCGGTACGGCGCTCACGCTGACCTACTCGGCGTACGTCGCGGAGGTGTTCCGGGCGGGCATCGAGTCCGTCCACCCCTCGCAGCGCGCGGCGGCACGCTCGCTCGGCCTGACCAACCGGCAGGCCCTGCGCCACGTCGTACTCCCTCAGGCGGTACGACGGCAGGTGCCGCCGCTGCTCAACGACCTGGTGTCGCTGCAGAAGGACACCGGTCTCGTGTCGATCGGCGGTGCGGTGGACGCCGTGCGGGCGGCGGACATCATCGTGGGCCGCAGTCTGAACTACACGCCGTACATCGTCGCGGGGCTGGTGTTCGTGGCGCTGACCATCCCCATGACCCGTTTCACGGACTGGGTGACGGCCCGCATGGACCGCCGGCAGGCCCAGGGAGGATCACTGTGAGCGACACGCCCGTCCTGCGCTTGGATTCTGTCCGCAAGACCTTCGGCGGCTCGGTCGTGCTCCGGGACGTCGATCTGGAGGTCGCCCCGCACACGGTGACCGCGCTGATCGGCGCGTCCGGCTCCGGCAAGTCCACGCTGCTGCGCTGCGCCAACCTCCTGGAGGAGATCGACGACGGCGCGATCTGGCTGGACGGCGAGGAGATCACCGATCCCCGCGCCGACCAGGACGCGGTACGGCGCCGGATCGGCGTCGTCTTCCAGGCGTACAACCTCTTCCCGCACATGACCGTGCTGGACAACATCACGCTCGCCCCGCGCCGGGTGCACGGCGTCTCCCGCGCGGAGGCCGAGGAGCGGGCCAGGGAGCTGCTGGAGCGCCTCGGGCTCGGCGGCAGGGCGGACGCCTACCCGGACCGGCTCAGCGGCGGCCAGCAGCAGCGGGTGGCGATCGTACGGGCCCTCGCCGTGCGACCCCGGCTGCTGCTGCTCGACGAAATCACGGCCGCGCTCGACCCCGAACTCGTGGGCGAGGTGCTGGAGATGGTCCGTGGGCTGAAGGACGAGGGCATGACGATGGTGCTGGCGACGCACGAGATGGGCTTCGCCCGGGACGTCGCCGACCAGGTCTGCTTTCTGGACGATGGGGTCGTCCTGGAGCACGGCACGGCCGAGCAGGTCTTCGGCGACCCGCGGCAGGAGCGCACACGGCGTTTCCTGCGGCGGATCGTCGAGGCGGGCCGCCTGTGAGCGGGCGGGGCTACGCCTCGGCCCGTGCCGCGCCCACCAGGGCGGCGACGCGCTCCACGCCGAACACATAGCCCTGCACCCCGCATCCGGCGATCACGCCGTCGGCGCGCGACGAGACGTACGAGTGGTGTCGGAACGCCTCGCGCTGGTGGATGTTGGAGATGTGCACCTCCAGCACGGGCATGCCGTCACAGGTGTTGAGCGCGTCCAGGATCGCGACCGAAGTGTGCGAGTAGGCAGCGGGGTTGATGACGATCCCGCAGTGGTTCAGGCGCGCCTCGTGGATCCAGTCGACCAGTTCGCCCTCGTGGTTGGACTGCCGGAAGTCCACCGTGCCGCCGTGCGCGGCCGCCGCCTTGACGCAGAGCGCCTCCACGTCGGCCAGCGTGTCCCTGCCGTAGATCTCGGGCTGGCGCTGACCGAGCAGGTTCAGGTTGGGCCCGTTGAGGATCATGATCGGGGCGTTGGCCAGGGTGCGGGGCACGGTTCCTCCGGTCCGTTCGGGGCGGTGCGTCTACGACCGCTGCTCCCACCCGGTCTATCACGGCCACTCCCGGCGCACGGCCGGCCGCACTCGCCGGTCACCGGGGCGCGCGCTCCGCCCGATGATCACCACCACGCGCCCCCGTAACCGTCGATCACTGTGGGTAGTTGACCCAGCATGCACGATGCACGCCCAGTGAACACCCCGTCCATGCTGCGACTCGCGACCGCCTCCCTCGCCGGGACCGCGATCGAGTTCTACGACTTCTTCGCCTACGGGACCGCCGCTGCGCTGGTCCTGGGGCCGCTGTTCTTCCCGACGGTCTCGCCGGTCGCGGGAACGCTGGCGGCGTTCGCGACGTTCGGGGTGGGCTTCATCGCCCGGCCGCTGGGTTCGGCACTGTTCGGACACCTCGGCGACCGGCGCGGCCGACGGCCGGTGCTCGTCGTCTCGCTGCTGCTCACCGGCGCCTCGACGGTCGCGGTGGGCTTCGTACCGACGTACGGGACGATCGGCGTGGCAGCGCCGGTGCTGCTCCTGGTGCTGCGTTTCCTGCAGGGGCTCGGGCTCGGCGGCGAATGGGGCGGGGCGGTGCTGCTGACCGCCGAACACGCTCCCGCCGAACGTCGTGCCCTGTGGTCGTGTTTTCCCCAGGTGGGCCCCGCGATCGGCTTCCTGCTCGCCAACGGCGTGATGCTCGCACTGTCGGCCGCCCTGTCCGACGCCGAGTTCGCCCGGTGGGGGTGGCGGGTGCCGTTCTGGGCGGCCGGCGGGCTCGCACTGGCAGGACTGTGGCTTCGCTCGGCGCTCCCCGAGAGCCCCCGGTTCCTGGAGATCGACGACCACGCGCGCGTGCCGCTCGTCGAGGTCGTGCGGCACCACGGGCGGCTCGTGCTGCTGACGGCGGGCGCGCTGGCGGCCGGGTACGCGGTGTTCTACGCGGTGACGACGTGGTCGCTCTCGTACGCGACGGAACGGCTCGGGGTGAGTCGCACGGTCATGCTGACCTGCGTCATGGCCGCCGTGGTGGTGAAGGGCTCCCTGACGCCCCTCATGGCGCTGCTCGGCGATCGCTTCGGGCGCCGCACGATGTGCCTGGCGGGCTGTGCGGCCTGCGCCCTGTGGATGCTGCCGATGGTCGCGCTGCTGGCGACCGGTGAGCCGCTGATGATGTTCCTCGGCATCCTGGGCGCGCTGCTCGCCTTCATCACCATGTTCGCGGTGATCGCGGCCTACCTGCCGGAACTCTACGAGGCGCGGGTCCGCTGCACCGGCGCCGCCGTGGGCTACAACCTCGGCGGGGTCCTAGGCGGCGCCCTCACCCCGATCGTGGCGACGGCGCTGGCCCAGGGCAGCGGGCGCGTCCCCTGGGGCGTGGGCCTGTATCTGACGGCTGTCGCACTGCTGAGCCTCGGCTGCTTCGCGCTGCTGCCCGAGACGCGGCCGGTCCCCGTACCGGTGGCGGAGCCGGCCACGGGCTGACCTCGGGCCGGCTAAGGGTTGATCGCCAGTTCCAGGTAGGCCGCGAACACCACCAGATGGACGCCGCCCTGGAGGGGCGTCGCCCGTCCCGGAACGACCGTCAGGGAGCTGACCACCACCGTCAGCGCGAGCAGCAGCATGTGCGTCGCGTTGAGGCCGAGGACGAGCGGTCCCGACAGCCAGACCGAGGCCAGCGCCACGGCCGGGATGGTCAGGCCGATGCTGGCCATCGCGGAGCCGAGCGCCAGGTTGAGGCTCGTCTGCACACGGTCCCGGCGGGCCGAGCGCAGCGCCGCGATCGTCTCCGGAAGCAGCACGAGCAGGGCGATGATCACGCCGACCACGGCCTGGTTGAGCCCGGCCGCCGCCACGCCGGACTCGATGGTGGGCGACACCCCCTTGGCCAGGCCGACCACGCCGACGAGCGCCAGCCCGAGCAGCCCGAGGCTGATCCGGGCGGTGCGCGCGGACGGCGGGTTGGCGTGGTCGTCGGCGGTGATGACCACGCCCTGCCGGGTGATGGGCAGGAAGTAGTCCCGGTGACGCACCGTCTGGGTGGCCACGAACAGGCCGTACAGGATCAGTGAGGACAGCGCGGCGAACATCAGCTGGACGCTGGAGAACTCGGGCCCCGGCTTGCTGGTGGTGAAGGTGGGCAGCACCAGGCTGAGCGTGGCCAGCGTCGCCACGGTCGCCAGGGCGGCGCCGGTCCCCTCCGCGTTGAAGACCGCGGTGCCGTGCCGCAGGGAGGCGACGAGCAGACTGAGACCGACGACGCCGTTGCAGGTGATCATCACGGCGGCGAAGACGGTGTCCCTGGCCAGGGTGGAACTCTTGGCTCCGCCGTCGGCCATCAGGGTGACGATCAGGGCCACCTCGATGACCGTGACGGCGATGGCGAGCACCAGGGAGCCGAAGGGCTCGCCGACCCGGTGGGCGACGACCTCGGCGTGGTGCACCGCCGCCAGGACGGAGCCGGCGAGGACGAGGGTCACCAGGGCGACGACCGCGCCCGGCAGACCCCGGCCCCAGGTGAAGACCAGGAGGACGACCGCGAGCACCGGCATGAGGATCGTCCAGTGCCGGGCGAACGACCGCAGCCTAGTGATCATGCCGCGATGCTCGCAGAGAGCTGTGGGGTTCGCATTCTGCGCTTTCCGGATACTTTCGTTCCTTCCTGCGGGGCCCGACACCGGCGCTGCCGTGCCCCACGTGTCCGCGAGTGGGTTGCTGCGTGCGGAGGAGTGGCACCTCGCACCCAGGGCCGGTCCCGCGTGCGGCGATCCGACCCCGTGTGCGGCGCGGTCAGGCGTCCACGGTGTCCTTGCGGGTGACTTCGCCCTCGGTCTGCGCCGCCTCGGCGACCGCCTGCTTCCTGGAGGCCATGAGGCTGGTGATCGTGGTGACGACCAGGACCGCGCAGATCACGCCGAGCGAGACCGGGATGCTGATCTCGGGGACATGGACACCGGACTCGTGCAGCGCGTGCAGGACCAGCTTCACGCCGATGAAGCCGAGGATGACCGACAAGCCGTACGAGAGGTGGACCAGCTTCTTCAGCAGACCGCCGATGAGGAAGTACAGCTGACGCAGCCCCATCAGCGCGAAGGCGTTGGCGGTGAAGACGATGTACGGGTCCTGGGTCAGGCCGAAGATCGCGGGTATCGAGTCCAGGGCGAACAGCACGTCCGTGGTGCCGATGGCGAGCATCACGACAAGCATCGGGGTCATGACCCGCTTGCCGTTCTGCCGGATCCACAGCTTGGTGTCGTGGTATCGGTCGGCCACGCCGAACCTGCGCTCCGCGGCCTTCAGCAGTTTGTTCTCCTCGAACTCCTCGTCCTCGTCGTCGGACCGGGCCTCCTGGACGAGCTTCCAGGCGGTCCAGACGAGGAAGGCGCCGAAGAGGAAGAACACCCAGGAGAAGCTCGCGATGATCGCGGCGCCGGCCGCGATGAAGACGGCCCGCAGGGCCAGGGCTATGAGCACGCCGACGAGCAGGACGCGCTGCTGGTAACGGGCGGGGACCGCGAACTTCGCCATGATCAGGACGAAGACGAAGAGGTTGTCGACGCTCAGCGACTTCTCGGTGATGAAGCCCGCGAAGAACTCGCCTGCCGGCCGCCCGCCGCCGAGGACGAGCAGTCCGAGGCCGAACAGTCCGGCCAGGGCCACCCAGACGACGGTCCAGACGCCGGCTTCCTTGACCGACACCTCATGGGGTTTGCGACCGATGAAGAAGTCGACGGCGATCAGGGCGGCCAGGCCCACGATGGTCAGGACCCACAGGGTCACGGAGACTTCCACTGCACCTCCGGCATTTCGTCACGGCAAACACGTTCAGCGTTGTCACTGCCGGAGGTCTCTTCCACCCGCGCGGGGCCGACGCCCCGGGGCCGGAACCGGCCCGTACTGACGGGTGCGCCGCAGTCAGGGAGTACTCCCCTCCGCACGAAAGAGAGTACCCAATCACCAAGGAACAGTAAAGGGAAAAGTAAAACAAAGACCAAATGAGCAGGTGGTAGGCGCTTTACCTGTGCTTGGCCCTGGCCGTGGCCACCTCGGTGAGCACCTGTTCCAGGATCCGGCTGCCGTCCGGCTCGAGCGCGGGCTCGTACGTCCAGGCGTGCCCCACCCAGGGGTCGGCGAGCTGATCGTCGGGAACCGGGGTGAGTCGCATCAGCGAACGCCACAGCGGGTCCAGCAAGGGGCCGTAGGCAGCGGCGTCCGCGCGGTCCGCGACCATCAGGAGGTGGACCCCGACGGCGGGGCCCTCGTCGGCCAGGTAGCGCAGCCGGGTGACCGCCCGGTCGTCGAACCCGTGCGGGAAGTCGTTGACGATCAGCAGTTGCCGCGCGGTGTCCACGTCGGCCGGCAGCGACTCCGGCATGCCACCGCCCACCGCCATCTGCAGCAGGTCGACCCGCCGGGTGAGCCGCTCCAGCACGTCCGTCACGCCCGCCGCGCCGGCCGCGGGAGGTGTCGCGAGCACTCCGGTGCGCGTCAGCGGCACAAGCGCGCGGGCCCCCGCCCCGGCCGGGTCGATGATCTGCACGGCGAACTCCCCCACCGGGTGCACGGCGAGCAGCCGCGCGGCGAGCGCCGCCGCGGCCTCCACGGCCCGGTGCCGCAGCTCGGCGGGGTCCGGGAAGGAGTCGTCCAAGCCGGTCTCCGGACCGCTGTCGATCCACAGGCCGCGTTCCAGTGGCAGCCTGACCAGCAGGGGGATGCGCAGCGGCACGCTTTCGGGCAGGTGCAGATCGCCGAGTCGCAGGGCCATCGGCGGCTCGGTGGGCACCCGGTAGCCGTGCCAGACCGGGTTGTCCCAGCGGGCGTACGCGGGCGGCAGCGCGGGCTCGACGACCTCCGACTCAGCGGTGAGCTGGGCGAGGTCGCGGTCGAGGACGGCGCGCGCCTGGTCGACCAGTTGCTCCCGGCGGGCCTGGGCCGTCTCGCGCGCTGCGTCGCCCGCCGCGCCGAGCCGGCCGCGGGGGTCGGTGAGGGCCTGGTCGAGTTCCTTCTCCAGGCGGGAGTCGGCGAAGTCCACGGCGCTGCGGTAGGCCGCGGTGGTCCGGGCGAGGTCCTCGAACATGCCCCAGACCTGGTTGTACAGCCGTTCCTCCATCGACCAGCCCACGGCATCGCCGGCGATCGGCGGGGCCGGCCGGCCGTCGGCGTCCGGAGAGGCCGGGGACGTGGGCGGTGGCGGCGGGGTGCTGTGCCGGACGCGATCGGGGTGCGTGTAGTCGATCGGGCCGGACGTGTCGTGCGGCCCGGCGCCCGGCGCCTCGGTGCCGTAGGGGTTCCGGCCGGGATCGTGCGCGAGGTCCGGGTCGTACGACGGCGTCGGTTCCGGCCTCGCCGTGGTGACCGCCGGATCGTGCGGAGCCGCGGGAGACGGTGCCGGTACGGCGCGCGCCAGGTTGTGGAGCGTCGCCTCCTGGACGGTGACCGCCAGGTCCTCGGCCTCGCACACCCCCTGGTCGGCGAGGAGGGCCGGAAGACCGCCGGCGTACCCCTGGCCCATCGCACGGACCTTCCAGGCGCCCTGTCTGCGGTACAGCTCCAGGGCGAGCACGGCCGCCTCGGCGTCGAGGCCGGTAAGGGTGTAGCAGACGAGTTCGGTGCCGTCGGGGCCGTTGACCGTGGTGTGCGGGGCGGGGACGGCACCGAATCGGAGCGGGCCTCCGGTGGCCGTGGGCAGGGCGAGGAACACGTCGACGCGGTGCACGGCCTCGGGGAGGGCGGAGAGGTCCACGGCCAGCCGGTGCTGGGCGGCGGCCTGGCGGGAGACCTCGACGCCGGGCAGTGCGGGGGCGCCGGGATGGGCGACCCACTGAGTGCCGTGCACCGCGCCGTTCTCGTCGCCCAGCGTGGCTCCGGCCAGGACCGGCACTCCGGCCGAGATCCGGATCTCCAGCCGGACCTGGGACAGCGGGTGGTTCTGCCCCCGCACCAGCTCGGCCGTCATCGCCGTCGCCCCCCTGTGTCGTGTTGTCGTGCTCGCCCCGCCGGGTGGCCCGTCCGGTCCTACAGATGCGGCAGGATCGACGGCATCAGGTCCTGGAAGGTGCGGCCGTTGGCGGGCGTGCCCAGGGCGGTCATCGTCCAGCCCGAGCCCGCACGGTGCACCTTGGCCATGATCTGCGCCGTGTACTCGCCGCCGCCGTCCAGCGTGTAGCGGGCGAGTTCCTGGCCGTTGGTCTCGTCCACGAGGCGGCAGAAAGCGTTCTGCACCTCCAGGAAGGTCTGTCCCGTGAACGAGTTCACGGTGAAGACGATCTGGTCGATGTGGACCGGGACGCGCTGGAGGTCCACGAGGATCGCCTCGTCGTCACCGCCCTGGCCGGCACCGCCGACGAGGTTGTCGCCGGTGTGGCGGACGGAACCGTCGTCGCTCACCAGGTGGCGGAAGAAGACGACGTCGACCGGCTGCTTCTCCGCGAAGAGCACGGCGGACGCGTCCAGGTCGATCTCCTTGGTACGCGAGCCGAACAGGCCGCGCCGCTTCGCCGCCTGCCAGCCGAGCCCCATGCGGACCGCGGTGAGGGTGGCCCCGTCCTTCTTCTCCAGGCTGATGGCCTGACCCTTGGTCAAGTTGACGGACACGGCTGAATCCCCTCTCGGTGTTCCCCTGTTGCCACGCATCGCGCGGCTGTCCAGAACCCTACGCAGGGGCAGCGACAGCACCGAACCCCGGCCCGCGCTTTGTGTCGGTGTTGCAACACTTGGCGCATAAGCCGAGGTCCGACGGGGTGTCCCGAGGTCAGGCGATGCCCGCCTCCCGCATCTGGCGCAGTTCCTTCTTCATCTCCGAGACCTCGTCGCGCAGCCGTGCCGCGATCTCGAACTGCAGCTCCGCGGCGGCCGCACGCATGCGCTCGGTCATCTGCTCGATCTGCTCGGCCAGTTCGGCCGCCGGACGGTCCGTGGGCACCGTGGCCGCGGCCTTGCCCTTGGCGGTCTTGCCGGCCTTCGCGCCCTTGGCCGCCTTGTCGCCGAGGGCCGGAACGGGTGCCTTGGCACCCTTGCCGTCCTTCAGGTTGCGGTAGCCGGAACCGAGGAGCTGTTCGGTGTCGACCTCCTCGCGCGCGATCTGCGCGACGATGTCGTTGATCTTCTTGCGCAGCGGCTGCGGGTCGATGCCGTTGGCCTTGTTGTAGGCGACCTGCTTCTCCCGGCGGCGGTTGGTCTCGTCGATGGCTTTCTCCATCGCCGGGGTGATCTTGTCGGCGTACATGTGGACCTGGCCGGAGACGTTGCGCGCCGCGCGGCCGATGGTCTGGATCAGCGAGGTGCCGGAGCGCAGGAAGCCCTCCTTGTCGGCGTCCAGGATGGCCACCAGGGACACCTCGGGCAGGTCGAGGCCCTCCCGGAGCAGGTTGATGCCGACCAGGACGTCGTACTCACCGGAGCGCAGTTCGCGCAGCAGCTCGACGCGGCGCAGGGTGTCGACGTCGCTGTGCAGGTAGCGCACCTGGATGCCGAGTTCCAGGAAGTAGTCGGTGAGGTCCTCGGCCATCTTCTTGGTCAGCGTGGTGACCAGGACCCGCTCGTCCTTCTCGGTGCGCTTGCGGATCTCGTGCACCAGGTCGTCGATCTGGCCCTCGGTGGGCTTGACCACGACCTCCGGGTCGACCAGGCCGGTCGGGCGGATGATCTGCTCCACGACACCGTCGGAGCGCGACAGCTCGTAGGTGCCGGGGGTGGCCGACAGGAAGACGGTCTGCCCGATGCGCTCCTGGAACTCCTCCCACTTCAGGGGGCGGTTGTCCAGGGCGGAGGGCAGGCGGAAGCCGTGGTCCACGAGGGTGCGCTTGCGGGAGGCGTCGCCCTCGTACATCGCGCCGATCTGCGGGACGGTGACGTGCGACTCGTCGATGACGAGCAGGAAGTCGTCCGGGAAGTAGTCCAGCAGGGTGTTGGGCGGGGAGCCGGGCGAGCGGCCGTCGAAGTGCATCGAGTAGTTCTCGACACCGGAGCAGGTGCCGATCTGGCGGAGCATCTCGATGTCGTACGTGGTGCGCATCCGCAGGCGCTGGGCCTCCAGGAGCTTGCCCTGCTTCTCCAGGTCGGACAGGCGCTCCCCCAGCTCCTTCTCGATGTCGTTGACCGCCCGCTCCATGCGCTCGGGACCGGCGACGTAGTGGGAGGCGGGGAAGACGTAGAGGTGCTGGTCGTCGCTGATGATCTCGCCGGTGAGCGGGTGGAGCGTGGACAGCGCCTCGATCTCGTCGCCGAACATCTCGATGCGGACGGCCAGCTCTTCGTAGACCGGGAAGATCTCGATGGTGTCGCCGCGGACGCGGAAGGTGCCGCGGGTGAACGCCATGTCGTTGCGCGTGTACTGGATGTCGACGAAGCGGCGCAGCAGCTCGTCCCGGTCGATCTCGTCGCCGACCCGGAGCGGGACCATCCGGTCCACGTACTCCTGCGGGGTACCGAGGCCGTAGATGCAGGACACCGAGGCGACCACGATGACGTCACGCCGGGTGAGCAGCGAGTTCGTCGCGGAGTGGCGCAGCCGCTCGACCTCCTCGTTGATCGAGGAGTCCTTCTCGATGTAGGTGTCGGACTGCGGGACGTAGGCCTCGGGCTGGTAGTAGTCGTAGTACGAGACGAAGTACTCGACCGCGTTGTTCGGCAGGAGCTCGCGAAACTCGTTGGCCAGCTGGGCGGCCAGCGTCTTGTTCGGTGCCATCACGAGGGTGGGGCGCTGGAGCTTCTCGATCATCCACGCCGTGGTGGCGGACTTGCCGGTGCCGGTCGCGCCCAGCAGGACGACGTCCTTCTCACCGGCCTCGATGCGCTTGGCCAGGTCGGCGATGGCCGCCGGCTGGTCACCGCTGGGCTGGTAGGGGCTGACGACCTCGAAGGGCGCCACCGTGCGTTCGATGTGGGAAACGGGCCGCATGCCATCAACCGTACGACCCCCCACTGACAACGGGTCCCGATCAGCGGTTCTGCGGAGTCCGGGCGCCCTGGCGCTGGAGCCGGCCGACCGGCTCGCGTGTCTGGTGGACCAGGGGCCGCCGGTCCGCGTGGGAGGCGACGGCTGCGGCCGGGACGCCCGGCTTGTGCTCGACGGGCGCCCCCTGGGGCCGGCCCATGACGATCTGCGGGTCGAAGATCACGACGATGCCCGCGAGGAGCAGGAAGGCCAGCGGGCCGATCAGCATCGGCACGAGCGCGGACACGCTCGGCGCGTCCCCGCCGGCGTGGGACATGCCGTCGAGGTGGACGCTCAGGGCAGCCATCCCCGTGTAGTGCATACCGCTGACGGCGAGCCCCATGACCAGGCTCGCCCCCACGCTCCAGAGGAAGCCGCGCACGCGTCCGGCGGCCCACAGGGCGGCTGTGGCGGCGACGACCGCTATGACGACGGAGACGGCGACGGTGACCGTGTTGTACGTGAACCGCCCGTCGAAACGCATGCCGGCCATGCCGAGGTAGTGCATCGAGGCGACGCCCAGACCGGTGATCGTGCCGCCGGTGAAGAGAGGGATGCCGGCGGCGCCCCGGTATCCGACGATGAAGATCCCGACGCCGACCATGACGATCGCGAGCCCGAGGCTCGCGTAGGTGATCGGCTCGTCGTAGTGGATCGAGGTCTCCTTGATACTGAAGCCCATCATCGCGACGAAGTGCATGGTCCAGATGCCGGAGCCGATCGCGGCCGCTCCGAGGGCCAGCCAGGCCGGCCGCCAGGAGTGGCTGACCAGCAGGGACCGGGTGGTGCAGCGCAGGCCGAGGGCACCACCGAGGCAGGCCATCAGATAGGCCACCAACGGGGTGACGGCCCCATAGCTGAATCCGTCGACCGTGCCTTGCATCCGCGGCTGCCTTTCCGCCCTCTTGCGTCCCTGAACACCTGAAATGCGCCCCCGTCCCGGAACCGCTCGGGCGGTCAGGGTTGTCGCAGAGAGTATGGCCCCGACCGGAATGGTCGAACGATTTTCCGGCAAAGAATCACGGCCTTGCCCCAGATGTGCGGCACTCGTGAGTACACCGGGACATCTCCGTTCGATGTGTGGCCGTCGTGCACCCGGATGTCGTTGACCCTCTGCTGTCAGTCTGGTGCTGTCGGTGTTCACACGACGCAAGGAGTACGCATGCACGCGCGCGTAGTCGCCTTCCTGGTTGCCGCGGCCCTGGGGACGGCGGCTCTGGTGAGTCCCACCTCCGAAGCCCGGGCCGGCGAGGCCGGCAGGCCCACGGTGATCGCCCACCGGGGCGCCTCGGCCTACGCCCCGGAGAACACCCTGGCCTCGATCGACAAGGCGGCAAAGCTGGGCTTCACCTGGGTCGAGAACGACGTCCAGCGCACCAAGGACGGCGAGCTGGTCGTCATCCACGACGACAGCCTGCAGCGCACCACGAACGTGAAGAAGGTCTTCCCGGGCCGGTCCCCGTGGAAGGTGAAGGACTTCACCGCCGCCGAGATCGCCCGGCTGGACGCCGGCAGCTGGTTCTCCCCCGCCTACGCGGGCACACGCGTGCCGACGCTGAAGCAGTACATGCGCCGGATCGAGCACAACCACGAGAACCTGCTCCTGGAGATCAAGAACCCGGAGCTGTACCCCGGGCTCGAACAGCAGACCCTGAAACTGCTGGGCAACGAGGGCTGGCTGGACCGCGGGCACCTGAGGCGACTCGTCGTGCAGAGCTTCAGCGCCGACAGCGTGCGGACCGTCCACGAGCTGAAGCCCGCGCTGACCACCGCCTACCTGGGCATGCCGACCGTGGCGCAGTTGCCCCGGTACGCGCGTTTCGTCGATCTGATCAACCCGTCGTACGGCTCGCTGTCGAGGAACTACGTGGCGGCCGCGCACACCGTCGGGGGGCCGCACGGCAGGCCGCTCAGGGTGTTCGCCTGGACGGTGAACGACGCCGCCACCGCGCACAAGGTTGCCGGGTACGGCGTGGACGGGATCATCACCAACAAGCCCGACGTGGTCCGCGCGGCGCTTGCCTCGGGCTGAACCGCAGGGCGTTGTCAGTGGCGGGTCGTACCGTTGGCGCATGGAGAGCCATGGGCAGGACGAGCAGCGGGTCGTGTGGGCCGTCGTCGGGACCGACATCGGCCCGCTGATGCTGGCGGCGACCCCGGACGGGCTCGTCAACGTCGTCTTCCACGCCACGGACGCGGTGCGCGACCGGACACTTGAGCGGCTGGCGTCCCGGCTCGGCGGCGCGCCCGTGGAGGACCCGGACGCACCGCTGCTGGCCGAGGCGATACGCCAGCTGCGGGCCTACTTCGCCGGTGCGCGGCAGGACTTCGATCTGCCGCTGGACTGGTCGCTGATCTCCGGCTTCAACCGGCAGGTGCTGCGCGAGCTGGCGTCCGGCGTGCCGTACGGCAGCGTGGTCGGGTACGGCGATCTCGCCGGACGGGTCGGGCAGCCCGGTGGGGCGCAGGCCGTCGGTGCGGCGATGGGCGCGAATCCGCTGCCGGTGGTCGTGCCGTGCCACCGGGTGGTGGAGAGCGACGGCGGGATCGGCGGTTTCGGTGGTGGCCTGGAGACCAAGCGGAAGCTGCTCGCCCTGGAGGGTGTGCTGCCCGAGCCGCTGTTCTGACAGGTCGCGGGCCGGGGCCCCGGCGGGCTGGGAGGCTACCGCGCGTAGTGCCGGGCCTCGAAGACGTTGCCGTCGGGGTCGCGGAAGTAGAAGTTGCGGGTGGACCTGCCGCGGGCGCCGTACGAGTCGTGGCCGATGTCGGTCATGGGGACGCCGTGGTCGGCCAGCCGGGTGCGCAGGGCGTCGAAGGCGCCGGTGGACAGGGACAGGCAGACATGGTTGACGGGGTGACCCGCGCTGTCGGCCGAGCCGGGCAGCATCTGCATGCCTTCCGCGAGGCTGTGCGGGGCGAGGTCGAGGATGGTCTCCTCGTTCACGCGGACGGAGGGGAAGGAGACCTTGCCCTCGGTGAACTCGGCGACCCTGAGGGGTTCGAGACCGACGGCCGTCTCGTAGAAGCCGGCCGCGGCGACCGGGTCGGCCACCCACAGGACGACGTGGTCGAGGCGCGTGCTGTTGTTCGTCATGCGCCCCAGGCTGGTGGTGTGCCCCACAGGCCGCAAGCGTTTAGGCGCGGGCGGCGCCCGCCAGGGATGAGGAGGGACCGACGGACAGGAGGCGGGCACGTGGTGCTGGTGGTGTCGGAAGAAGTCCGGGAAGCGATCGACGCGGGGCGGCCGGTGGTGGCCCTGGAATCGACGATCATCGCGCACGGTCTGCCCCGCCCGCGCAATCTGCGGGTGGCGCTGGAGCTGGAGGACGCGGTCCGGCGCGAGGGCGCGGTGCCGGCAACCGTCGCCGTCCTCGACGGGCACCCACGGATCGGCCTGGACAAGGAGCAGCTGGAGCGGGTCGCGAACGAGGACGGCATCCGCAAGCTGGGCCACCGTGACCTGCCGCTCGCCGTGGCGGCGGGGGCGAGCGGGGCGACCACGGTGTCGGCGACCGCGCAGCTGGCCGCGCTGGCGGGTATCCGGGTGTTCGCCACCGGTGGTCTTGGCGGTGTGCACCGGGAGTGGACGGTGACCCAGGACGAGTCGGCCGACCTGGGGCTGCTGGCGCGGACCAGGATCACGGTGGTGTGCGCGGGCGTGAAGTCGATCCTGGACGTGCCGGCGACCCTGCAGCGCCTGGAGACGCTGGGCGTGGCCGTCGCCGGGTACGGCACGGACCGGTTCCCCGGCTTCTATCTGTCGGACTCCGGGCATCCGGTCGACTGGACGCTGCGCAGCCCGGCGGAGGTCGCGGACGTCATGCGGGCGCAGGACGGGCTGGACGCGCCGGGGTCGGCGCTGATCGTCGCCAACCCGGTGCCGGAGGCGGAACAGCTCGACCCCGTGCTGCACGCGCGCGTACTCGACGACGCGCTCGGCGCCTGCGCGGAGCAGGGCGTCACCGGTCAGGCCGTGACCCCGTTCCTGCTGGACTACCTGGTCCGGCACACGGACGGCGCGTCCCTGAGCGCCAATCTGGCGGCCGTGCGTGGCAACGTCCGGCTGGCGGCGCGGATCGCCGCGGCGTGGACCAGGGGGTGACCGCGAGCCGCGAGGGGGCCCTGCTGGTCGTCGGGGACGTGGTCACGGACGTGGTCGCCCGGCACCGGGGACCGCTCGCGGCCGGCACCGACACCGCCGCGGTGATCCGGAGGCTGCCGGGCGGTGCGGGCGCCAACGTGGCCTGCTGGGCGGCCCACGCGGGTTGTGCGGACGTACGGCTCCTCGGGCGGGTGGGCGCGGACGCGGACGCGTGGCACGAGCAGGAACTGGTCGCGTCCGGGGTACGGCCTCGGCTGGTGGTCGACCCGGAGGCGGCGACCGGAACGGTGGTCTGCCTCGTCGACACGGGTGCGGCGGCCGAGCGCACGTTCCTCACGGACAGCGGGGCGTCCTTGCGGCTCGAACCCGCAGACTGGTCGGACACGCTGCTCGACGGGGTCGCCTGGCTGCATCTGTCGGGCTATCTGCTGTTCACGGAGTCCAGCCGGGCGCTCGCGGAGACGGCACTCGCGGCGGCACGCGCGCGCGGAGTGCCCGTCAGCATGGATCCGGCGTCGGCAGGTTTCCTGGTGAAGCTGGGAGTGGACCGATTCCTGGCCTTCGCGGAAGGGCTGGACGTGCTGCTGCCCAGCCGGGACGAGGCATGTCTGCTGACGGGGCTGCCGGATCCGGTGGACGCGGCCGCCAAGCTGAGCCGTCTCGTTCCGCTGGTGGTGGCCAAGGCGGGAGCCGACGGGGCGCTGGTGGCCCGGTCCGGGAACGCGCCCACCCGGATCCCGGCCGCACCGGCGACCCCGCGGGACACCACGGGCGCCGGAGACGCCTTCACCGGCGCCTTCCTCGCCGCCACCCTCGCGGGCACGGCCCCGGAACCGGCCGCTGCCCGTGGCTGCGCGGCGGGCGCGGAGGCCGTGGGGCGGGTGGGTGGCAGGCCGCCGCGTCCGGGGGGTGGGGGCTGAGGGCCGGGAGTGCCAGGTCGGCGACCGGGGGCAGGTGGCTACGGCTGCTTGGCGGGTGATGGGGGCTCGGCTGCGGCCGGGTCCCGGGGGAGCGAACGGCTACTGCTGCGTCGCGGGTGATGGGGGCCAGCTACGGCCGACCCTGCAGGGTCCCGCGGACGGAAGCGGGCGGCTGCGGCTGTGGAGCGAGTGATGGGGGCTCGGCTGCGGCTGGATCACGCGGTGGGGATCGGACGGCTACGGCTGCGTCGGGGCGATTGGGGCCCGGCGGCGGCCGAACCGACCTCCAGTCGACCGCCGGTTGCGTCCGCGCTCCCGGCCGCAGTCGCAGTCGGCCGCCCGACACGACTGCGGGTCTCGACATCGGCTACGGCAGCAAGGGCGTCCCGAGGCGGCTGCGGCCGGGTATGCCGTACCGCTCCGGCACAACGGCGCGCTGTGGGGTGTGGAGGGGCCAAAGCCTGCGCTGCGGGCGCAGGCCTGGTGTTCTGCCGCGCTCGGGTTACGCCTTGCGGCCCCATACCGAGATCATCGGGGCGGTGGCCAGGTCCATGTCGCCGGATTCGACGTTGGCCAGGTGCTGGTCGATCTCCTCGTCGGTGGCCAGGCCCGCGGTGAGGAGCCGCTCCCTGATCTGACGGACCGTCGCGGCTTCCAGGGCGGTGCAGGCGGGCGAGGTCACGGGGAAGTAGGCGTCGGCCTTCACATCGAGCAGCCCTGCCTCCCGGAGCAGACGCGGAAGCTTGCGGCCGTACGCCAGGTCGGCGCCGCGGTCGGCCAGCAGCTTGCGGAAGCCCTGGCGGAGCCGGTTGGCGAGCCGCTGCTCGGGGCCGTACTCGTCGGGGCAGATCAGGGGCTGGAGGGCGGGGTCGGCATCCTCGATCAGCAGCCGCCCGCCGGGCCGCAGCGCCCGGATCATGGACCTCAACGCCCGCTCCCGGTCCGGGACATGGACGAGGACCAGCCGGGCGTGCACCAGGTCGTACCCCTCCCCCGGCGGTTCCTGCGCGCCCACGTCGTGGACGCGGACCTCCACGGACGGGTGGCTGACGGCGGCGAGTCGCGAGGTGTCGATGTCGGTGGCGACGACCTCGCCGTTCGGCCCCACCTTCCGCGCGAGCCAGGACACCACGGAGGCGCCGCCGGCACCGACTTCCCAGCAGCGCCAGCCCGGCTCGATGCCGAGCCCCTCGATGTGCCGGAAGGTCGTGGGATCGAAGAGGGTGGCGAAGGCGTCGAAGCGCTCACCCGCCTCGCGCTGCTGGTTGTCCAGGAGATAACCGTCGGATGGTGTCATACCGCGATCATCGCAGTCGGCTGAGTGCCCGGGCGGTCGACACCTCGTCCGGGAGCAAGGACCCGGCCGGCGCCCCGTCCACAGGCGGGAACCAAGCGGAACAACGCATTCCCACAGGCTTGCCCGGCTTCTGCTCCGGACTGGCAGACTGGCCCGGCAGGGCGCGAAAGCGTCACGCAAGGCGATCCACTCAAGGAGACCCGGATGACGATGGCAGGGAATCTGCGGAAGGTCACAGGGCTGGGCAAGGTCAGCGGTCTGCGCAAGGTCGCAGGGCTGGCCCGGCGGCGGCCACGCGTGGACCTGAGTCATCCCGCCCGGTCTCCGCTGGGTTCCTCGGTCGTCAACTGCGTCACATATCAGGACGGTGTGCGGGTGCCGGGCTGTACCGACCTGGTGGACGCGGTGAGGATGGTGCGCAGGAACCGCGAAGGGTTCGTCTGGCTCGGACTGCACGAACCGACGGACCAGGAGTTCGCGGGTATCGCCGAGTTGTTCGACCTGCATCCGCTGGCGGTGGAGGACGCGGTCGAGGCCCATCAGCGTCCGAAGCTGGAGCACTACGGGGACACGCTGTTCGCGGTGTTCAAGACGGTCTGCTACGTGGAACACGAACGGCTCACGGCGACCAGCGAGGTGGTGAACACCGGCGAGATCATGGCGTTCGTCGGCGAGGACTTCGTCATCACGGTGCGGCACGGCAGGCACGGTTCACTGGGGCCGCTGCGCGAGGAGTTGGAGTCGGATCCCCAGCAGCTCGCGAAGGGACCGGCGGCGGTGCTGCACGCCATCGCCGACCATGTCGTCGACGACTACCTGACCGTCACGGACGCGGTGCAGGCCGACATCGACCAGGTCGAGACGGAGGTGTTCTCGGAGGGGAGCGCTCGGCTGGACCCAGGCCGCATCTACCAGATGAAGCGTGAACTGCTGGAGCTCAAGCGGGCGGTGGTCCCGCTCGGGCGTCCGGTCGAGGACCTGGCGACCCGGCCCATACGAGTCGTCGCCCCCGAGATACAGGCGTACTTCCGCGATGTGCTCGACCATCTGATACGCGCCAAGGAGCAGATCGCCGCGTTCGACGAACTGCTCAACTCCATTCTTCAGGCCCACCTCGCGCAGGTGACCGTCGCACAGAACGAGGACATGCGGAAGATCACCGCGTGGGCGGCCGTGATCGCGGTACCGACCATGGTGTGCGGTGTGTACGGCATGAACTTCGACCACATGCCCGAACTGCACTGGCGGTTCGGCTACCCGCTGGTCATGGTGGTGATGGCCGCGGCGTGCGTGGCGCTGTACCGGGGATTCCGCCGCATCGGCTGGCTCTGAGCCGACGGCAGGGTGGCGGGTGCCCCGACAGGCCGGGTCGGTGTCAGGTGCCCTGATCGGCCGGGTCGGCGTCAGCGGCCGACCAGCAACGGCGGGCGGCGGGTACCGACAGGCGGTACCGGCGGCTGGTACCGGTTGGCGGCTGGTACCGGCGGCCGGTCGGGCGTCAGCCGCTCCAGGCGGGGTGACGCGGGTCGTCGGCACGGACCAGTACGTCGGCCGTGCCTGCCGGGTCGGTCTCCGTCGCGTAGCGGTCGAAGGCGGGGAGGGTCCAGTGGTCGGCCTCGGGGGTGCGGCGACGCAGGGCGCCGGAGGAGAGGAGGACGTGGATGGTCAGGTCGAACGGGAACCAGTGACGCAGGAGAAGGGGGCCGTGGAGCAACAGGACTCCGCCGGACGGTAGTTGGACGTACGGGCTGCGGGTGGCCCGGTCGGTGGCCGGATCCCACAGGTCGGGCAGGACGCGTCCGCTGCCTCCGGGATCGAGCGGGCCGAACACCTCGCGCCACAGGGCGCCGGTGTCGAACCATCCGCCGTAGTACGACTCGGCGTCCCGTCGCCCGTGCTCCAGGCGCAGCGAGGCCGGGCGCAGGAAGCCCTCGGCGCCGACCACCAGCGAGGGCCGTCCGCGTACCCGCAGCGCGTCCGAGACCCGCTCGGCGAGATCCCCCGGGTGTGCGGCCGGGGCCCCGTCGAAGGCGACGCGCACCCAGTCGCCCCCGTCCGCCGTCGCCAGCCCGGCCAGCCGGTCGGCCAGCAGTTCGGCGAGCCGGTCCCAGGTGATCGCTTCGAGTCGCACAGGCCCATGATGCCGGGTCGACAGATCGGCCGGTGCGGCAGCCTGCGGGGCGGGCCCCGGGGCAGGGCAGGACAAGGGGCATCCAGCGGGGCCGGGTGCGGCGTGCCGGGTGAGGTGGCGCCGGGGGGCCGGCGGCGGCGCCTGCTGCCGAAGGGGAGGCAGAGGCCTCATTCCGGCGAGCATGAACGCGCAAAAGAACGCGGACAAGAAGGGAGGAGCAGGAGGGAAGAAGGAGCGGGTCAGGGTGGGAGGCGTGGCCGGTCCCGGGGAAAGAAACGCGTATGGCGCTTCCCTCAACTCCCCACTCGCCCGGTCGGCTTGTCGTCATCCAGCCGCTGAAGCACAAGCGGTGTGCCGGATGCCGGCGCGGGCCGCTGTCGCTGCTGGTGCTGGAGGACGGCGCGCCCCGCTGCCTGGACTGCGCCGACCTCGGACACCTGGTGTTCCTGCCGCGCGGTGACACGGCGCTGACCCGCAGGTCGCGGGAGGAGTCCACAACGTTGTCGGTGGTGGTGGTGCGGTTCAACCGGCGCAAGAGCCGTTACGAACGGCAGGGCGTGCTCGTGGAGGAGGCGGCGCTGGTCCGTGCCGAGGAACGCTGCCTGGCGGACGCGGAGGCGCGGCGCCGTCGGCGGGCACGGGACGCGGGGCGCAGGGCGGTGGAGGACGACCGGTTCGCGTCGGCGTTCGCGGTGGAGATCCTCCGGCTGTTCCCAGGCTGCCCGGCGGAGCGGGCCCGGGCCATCGCGGCGCATGCCTCCGTCCGGGGCAGCGGACGCGTGGGGCGCAGCGCGGCCGGGCGGGCGTTGTCCGAGAGCGCGGTGATCTCGGCGGTCGTGGCCGGCGTACGGCATGTGGACACGCCGTACGACCAGCTGCTGATGAGCGGGGTGCCACGGTACGAAGCGCGTCGGCGGATCATGCTCGCCGTGGAGAGCGTCCTGCGGGCGTGGCAGGGGGTGGAGGAGGAGGTGGGCTGAGGACAAAGGGGGCGGTTCCCCGCCGAGGGAAACAGGTGCCGCTTTCGGTGGGGCGAGGGGCCCCTTCCGGCCGACGCGGCCGCGGAGCCTCTGCGGCGACGTCAGCCACGTGCGTCACGTGGCCTCCAGTGGCCTCCAGAGCCCTCCCCCCACACCATCTCCACGGTGCTCGTACTTCCTCGTATGGACGCTCACGTATGCCGTCGCGGTCTTCGGCCATGGTCCGGGCTCCGTCCGGGGCATTGACTAGGAGCGATGGCTCCGCCCGGGCCGGTCCGGGCGGAGCCGGAAGGCCGAGATGGGAGTGTGGCTGTGATCGAAGGACCGTTTCTCGTGCTGGCTGTGCCGGCGATTCTGGGCACGGGGATCGTGGCCGGGGTCTTCTGCGGGTTCTCGACCTTCGTGATGCGAGGGCTCGCGGAGCTGCCGCCGGCGCAGGGCGTGGCCGCGATGAGGGCGATCAACGTGGCGGCGGTCCGCCCGGCCTTCATGACGGTGTTCACCGGCTCGGCGGTGCTGTGCGCGATCATCGCGGTGGTGACGTTCGTGGTGTGGCCGGACCACGGGAAGCTGGAGCTGCTGCTGGGCAGCGCGCTGTACCTGTTCGGTTCGTTCGGACTGACCGTCGTCGCGAACGTGCCGCGCAACGACGGGCTGGCCGCGCTCACCCCGGGCGCGCCCGAGGCCGCCGTGTACTGGCCGGAGTACGTGCGCGAGTGGACCTTCTGGAACCACGTCCGGACCGCCGCCTCCGCCGCGGCCACCTTCGTGTACGTGCTGGCTCTCACCTGATCGGCCCTGCCGCCCGCTGATCCTCCGACCTCGGGAGAAAGCGCTGTCGGCCACTCTGCGCGGGCGTCGGCCGGGACGTATCGTGGCCGGAAGAGTGGCGATGTGTGCCGCCGATGACGCACGGCCTGTCGTACACCTGGCGCCCCTGGTGCCCGTACGCGAGGAAGACGATCATGGCCGATCCCAAGGGGTTCATGACCACGCCGCGGCAGGAGTGGCCGCGGCGGCCCGTCGAGGAGCGGGCACGGGACTGGGACGAGGTGTACGTCCCGGGCGCGCTGCTGCCGATCATCAGCAAGCAGGCCGACCGCTGCATGGACTGCGGGGTCCCGTTCTGCCACGACGCCTGCCCGCTGGGCAATCTCATCCCCGAGTGGAACGATCTGGTCTCGCGCGAGGACTGGCGGGCCGCGAGCGACCGGCTGCACGCCACGAACAACTTTCCCGAGTTCACCGGGAGGCTGTGTCCGGCTCCCTGTGAGGCGGGGTGCGTGCTGGCGATCAACCAGCCGGCCGTCACCATCAAGAACGTCGAGTGCGCGATCGCCGACCGGGCCTGGGAGGAAGGTTTCACCCCGCCGCGGCCCCCGGAGCGGCTGTCGGGGAAGACGGTCGCGGTCATAGGCTCCGGACCCACCGGGCTCGCCGCCGCACAGCAGCTGACCCGGGCCGGGCACACGGTCGCGGTCTACGAGAAGGACGACCGGATCGGCGGGCTGATGCGGTACGGCATCCCCTCCTTCAAGATGGAGAAGCACCACCTGGAGCGGCGGGTGGAGCAGATGCGGGCCGAGGGGACGAGGTTCCGTACGTCCACGGCGGTCGGGCGGGATCTCGGCGCGGCGGAGTTGCGGGCGCGGTACGACGCCGTCGTCATCGCCACGGGTGCGACGGCGTGGCGTGAACTTCCGGTGCCGGGTCGGGAGTTGAAAGGGATACACCAGGCGATGGAGTATCTGCCGCTGTCGAACCGGGTGTGTGAGGGGGATCTGGAGATTTCACCGTTGTCCGCGGCCGGCAAGCACGTCGTGATCGTCGGCGGTGGGGACACCGGGGCGGACTGTCTGGGCACCGCGGTGCGCGAGGAGGCCGCGTCCGTGTCCCAGCTGGACATCTACGCGCAACCGGGTGCGGAGCGCGACGAGGACGTCGAACCGTGGCCGACGTACCCCAAGATCTACCGGTTGTCGGCCGCGCACGAGGAGGCACGGGACCTGCGTACGGCGCCGGCGGCGGACGCGGACGCGCGGCTGTTCGCGGCCTCCACGCTCCACTTCACCGGGGACGCCGGCGGGCATGTGCGGTCGCTGCACCTGGTGGAGGTCGACGAGCGGCGGCAGCCGGTGGAGGGCACCGGGCGGACGCTCCCCGCCGACCTCGTGCTGCTCGCCCTGGGCTTCTCCGGGCCCGACCGGGAGGACGGGCTGATCGAGCAGCTGGAGCTGGCCCTGGAGCCGCGCGGCACGATCGCCCGGGACGACGGCTTCGCGACCAACGTCCCCGGCGTGTTCGCCGCCGGGGACGCGGCGCGCGGGCAGTCGCTCATCGTCTGGGCGATCGCGGAGGGGCGGGCGGTGGCGGCGGCCGTCGACGAGTACCTCACGGGAGCGTCGCAACTGCCGGCACCGGTCTCTCCGAGGGATCGGCCGATGAGGGTGTGAGAGTGGCGGTTCCTACGAGGGATCGGCGCGTAGAGGTGCGAGAGAGCCGGTTCCTCCGCGGGGTCGGCGCGTACAGGTGTGAGGCCGGTCGGCTTCCGAGGGGTAGGCCGATGCGAGGTGGGAGCTGCGGGCTCTTCGAGGGATCGGCCGATGCAGGGTGGGGCAGCTGACTCATCGAAGGACGGGCCGACGCGGGTGGGGGTGGCTCGGCAGCCGCGGATGCTGGGGCGACGGGCGACGGGCGACGGGCGACGGGCGATGGGCCGGGGCCGGTTCGGCACCGCCGGGTCACGCCGTCGTGGTGGATCGCCGTCGTGGTGGATCGTCGTTGCGGCGGATCGTCGTTGCGGCGGGGGCGAGTGGCCGAATTGGGCCAGAGAGCCACTGTGGTCAGGCGACAGGGGCAAGCGCGGCCTCGGCGGCAAGCTCGCCCGAGGTGGCCGACCGGGCCGGACCGCCACCGCGGCCGGGCAGTTGGGGGAGGCACGAGGTCAGGGGCGGTGCTTGTCCCAGGTGGGTGGCCGGGGCCGGCCGCCGCCGTGGTCGGATGGCCGGAGGCGGCGCGGGGTCAGCGGCGGCGTTCGTCCGTGCCGGCCACCTTGCCCGTGGCCAGGGCCACGCGGTTCCAGGTGTTGATGGTGAAGATGAGGGCGAGGACGTGGGCCAGTTCCTCCTCCTCGAAGTGGGTGGCGGCCTCGGCGTAGACGGCGTCGGGGACACCGGCGTCGGCGACGAGGGTGACCGCCTCCGTCAGGGCCAGAGCGGCCTGTTCCCTCGGGGTGAAGAAGTGACGGGCCTCGCGCCAGACGGGGACCATGTGGAGCCGGTCCTCGCTCTCCCCCGCCTTGCGCGCGTCGTTGGTGTGCATGTGCAGGCAGTAGGCGCAGTGGTTGAGGTGCGAGGCGCGGATCTGGATCAGCTCGACCAGGGCCGGGTCGAGGCCCGAGCGGGCGACGGCGTCGAAACCGACGAGGGCGCGGAAGACCTTGGGAGCGGTCCGGGCGAGCTCCAGTCGGGTGCGGGCGGCCTCGGCGGCGGCGATCCCGGTGCTGAAGACTGTTGCCGCGGCAGTGGTGTTCATCGTCATGTATGTCAATCTACGGGTCGGAAAGACCGGCTGTAGGGTGCACTTCCATGACGGAATCGTGGGTCAATTCCGCCGAGCGCATCGGTGCCGATCTGCATCTGGAGCTGTCCGGGCCTGGCGGGCGACGGGCGGCGCTGACCGGGGCGCTCCGGGAGGCGGTGCGCAGCGGACGGCTCGCGCCCGGCACCCGGTTGCCGCCGTACCGTTCGCTCGCCGCCGACCTGGGCGTGGCCCGGAACACGGTGGCCGACGCGTACGCCGAACTGGTCGCCGAGGGCTGGCTGACGGCGCGGCAGGGCTCGGGCACCCGGGTGGCGGACCGGGCGGAACCGCTGGGGCGCGCGGTGCGGACGCCCGTGAAGGCACCGCGGCTCGCGCGCGGGCCGCGGCACGATCTGCGCCAGGGTGTGCCGGACGCGTCCGCGTTCCCGCGGGCGGCCTGGGCGGCCTCGTACCGGCGGGCGCTCCAGGCGGCGCCGAGCGAGGCGTTCGGGCCGGGGGATCCCGCCGGGCGCCCGGAGTTGCGGGAGGCGCTGACCGAATACCTGGCACGCGCGCGTGGCGTGCGGACCGAGCCGGACCGGATCGTCGTCTGCTCCGGCTTCGCGCACGCGCTGCGGCTGCTGTTCGGCCGAACCGGGAAGGCCGGGCAGGGCGGTGGGCAGAGTGGCGGCGGGGTGCTGCGGGGTCCGCTGGGCGTGGAGGCGTACGGGCTCGGTTTCCACCGGGAGCTGCTCGCGGCGGCCGGGGTGCCCACGGTGCCGCTCCCGGTGGACGGGCACGGCGCGCGGGTGGACGTGCTCGGGCGGGAGCGGGCGATGCTGCTCACGCCGGCGCACCAGTTCCCGACCGGCGGGCCGCTCCACCCCGAACGCCGGGCGGCGGTGATCGACTGGGCGCGGGCCCGGGGGACGGTGGTCGTCGAGGACGACTACGACGGGGAGTTCCGGTACGACCGCAGGCCCGTCGGCGCGCTCCAGGGCCTCGATCCGGAGCGGGTGGTCTACGTCGGGTCGGTCAGCAAGAGCCTGTCGCCCGCGCTGCGGCTGGGCTGGATGGTCCTGCCGCAGCGGTACGTGGAGCCCGTGCTCGCGGCGAAGGGCGAACGGGAGGGCTGGTCGAGCGCCCTGGACCAGCTCGCGCTCGCGGACTTCGTGGTCTCGGGGTCGTACGACCGTCATGTGCGGCGGATGCGGCAGCGGTACCGGCGGCGGCGCGACCGGCTCGTCGCCGCGCTGGCCGCGTACGCGCCGCACATCGAGGTGACCGGCATCGCGGCCGGGCTGCACGCGGTGCTGCGGCTGCCGCCGGGCAGCGAGCGGTCGACGGTGAAGGCCGCCGCATGGCAGGGCGTCGCCCTCGACGGCCTCGCCGCGTTCCGGCACCCGGAGGCGGCGGCGCCGCAGGACGAAGGCCTGGTGGTGGGGTACGCGGCCCCCGCCGAACACGCCTACGCCGCGGCGGTGGAGGCCCTGTGCGAGGTGCTGCCGCCGAAGTGACGCTCAGCAGCCTCGGCCCCTGAATGCGCCCGCGAGAGGCCGTGCCCCTGTATGTACTGCCCCCCCGAAGCGAGGGGTGCGCATCTCGCCCTGCGCGCCGCCGGACATGCCCCCGAAAGGCCGTGCAAGCGCCACCGCCGGAATGCCAGCGCACCAATGGGCGGACGTGGATGCGGGCCGGACGCGCGTGCACGGCAGCCCGGTGGGTGGTTCAGAGATCGGGGTCGGCGGCGGGGGCGTAAACCTTCGCGTACCGGTTTTCGGCACTGGGCCGGAGACCGGCACATCCGGTCGGCCGGGGCGGACCCGGCCGCCGGGGGGTAGCGATGACTCATGACCGAAGAATCCGCTGCCTGCGCACCTGAACCACGTTCACCGTATGCGCCGGACGGGCCACGACGCAGCCGGATTTCCGCGCCCGGTCCAGCGCTTGCGCGCCACCGCCCCGTATCCCGGGATCACTCCGTCGTCCTGGCCCGGCGCCGGCTCGCGGGATGCGGCTTGCTGGTGTCGATCCCGATGACCGTGGGGTCCTGCCCTGTCATGCGGCACTCCGAAGGCGTCTGGCGCCATGGATGATCAAGTCGGCATCACGGTAAGGAAGTTCAGCAAGTAGCAGCACATGGGCATCAGGAGAGCAGGAAGTCGGCCTCCCCCGCCTTGGCACCCTCGATGAACGCGGTCATCTCGTCCATGGTGTAGATCAGCGCCGGCCCGTCCGGATCGGTCGACTGGCGCACGGCGATCCGGCCGTCGGCCAGCTTCATCGCCTCCAGGCAGTTCCCTCCGTTGCCGCCGCTCCAGGGCTTGTGCCACCCCTCGCTGCCCAGGTCCCGCGCGGGCATGCCGTTGTAGACGCGACCGCTCGGCTCGATGCGATCCATTCACAGCTCCTTGCGGAGATCCTGGAGGATCTCCTTCGTGCGTTGTGCCGTGGCGGCCTGCGCCGCCATGCGGTCCATGACCTCGAGGTGGGTCGCCACCTCGGCGCGCGCGTCGAGGTAGACGGCGCCGGTCAGGTACTCGCTGTAGACCATGTCGGGCAGTTCCGGCATGGCGAAGCGGAACAGCACGAAGGGCCCGTACGTGCCCGGGTGCGGCCCGTTGGCGAACGGGGCGACCTGGAGCGTCACGTTCGGGAGCTTCGTGGCCTCGAGCAACTTGTCGATCTGCGTGCGCATCACTTCCGGGCCGCCGACGGGGCGGCGCAGGACGGTCTCGTCCATCACCGCCCAGAAGCGCGGGGCGTCGGGGCGGGTGAGCAGGTCCTGGCGTTGCATGCGCAGCGCGACGTGCCGTTCGATGTCGTCCGGGCTCGTCTGGCCAATGGCACCGGACCTGAGCACCCCGCGCGCGTAGTCCTCGGTCTGGAGCAGGCCGGGGACGAAGTGCGGTTCGTAGGAGCGGATGAGGGCGGCGGCGCCCTCCAGGCTGACGTACATGGAGAACCAGCCCGGCAGGATGTCGTGGAACCGCTGCCACCAGCCGGGCCGGTTCGCCTCCTCGGCCAGCTGGACGAAGAGTTCGGCCTCCTCGTCGGGAACTCCGTAGGACTTCAGCAGCAGTTGCAGGTACGGGATCTTGAGGGTGACCTCGGCCATCTCCATACGGCGGACGGTGGCGGTGGCGACGCGCAGGACGCGGGCGGCGTCCTCGCGCTTCAGCCCGGCGCGCTCGCGCAGGTCCAGCAGGCGCCGGCCGAGGACCACCTGGCCCACCGTCGGCGCGGACCGCGGTTCGCTCACGCTCTCACCTCCACCGAAAGCCTTCACCGAAAGGAATCCCGACAGCCCTACGGCGCCATTCGAAGACTCATTCGAAGACCGGGGCGGATCTCCGATGGCCCCAATTGGCGCCGCTCTACGTGCTGTTGCGAGCAGTGTGCCACGGCCTCTGACCGAGTCACACAGCACTCTGCAATTTTCAGAGTGACACTTGCCAAGTGTCCATGGCGGGGAGATAGTGGCAGGCGTGATTCCGTCCGCGCCCTTAGGAACAGACGCCGCCGCCGACCGTCCCGGTCTCGGCGCCGATGGGGGTCCCCCCGCTCGAACGCGTTCGAGCTCGGGGGAGGCAGCAGCTCCTCGGGGAGGGGCTGCCGAGCGCCGGTTCCGTTTCGAGCTGGCCGCACATCCCGGTTCCGTCGCCCAGGCGAGACGCCTGACGTACGCCCGGCTGAACGGCTGGTCGGTGTGCGCGGACACGTGCGACAGCGCGGCTCTGGTCATGTCCGAGCTGGTCACCAATGCGATCGTGCACACCGCGAGCAGTCGCGTCGTGTGCGAGCTGCACGACCACGACGACATGGTGCGCATAGCCGTGCACGACGAGGGCTGTGCCCCTGGTGAACCCCACCCGTCCCCGCAGCGACCTGACGAGGAGCACGGGAGGGGGTTGCTTCTCGTCGACGCGCTGTGCCGGGCCTGGGGTGCACAGGAGCGCGGCCCTGGGCTGCTGGTCTGGGCGGAGCTGTCCCGCCTGGCCGACCTCGCCGACGCCGGCGCCGAGCCGCGCGACGACCTGGGCTGGGGCGCCCGCCCCAAGCCGGGCGAGCCGGACGACTCCGGCGACGACGAGCAGGCCGAGGCCCACCGTGGTGCCCCCGAACGGCACCGGCCCGCACCTCCGGGCCGGCCGCCGCAGGGGGCACCCGAGCAGCGCACGTACGAGCCGTCCTGGCCGCCCCCGCACCGGGCACCGGAACAGCGCGCGCAGGAGGGGTCCGGCCGCCCCCAGCACCTCGTCCCGGAACAGCACCGGTACGAGGCACCCGAACAGCCCCACCACCGGGCACCCGAGCAGCGCACGCACGACGCGTACGGCCAGTCTCCGCACCGGTACGGCACCGCGGAGCACCGCTGGTACGGAATGCCGGAACAGCGGTCGGAGCCGCACGCGCACCGGGTCGTGGACCAGCCGCCGCACCGGGCCCCGGAGCAGCGTCGCGGCTGGGAGCGGCCGTGACCGGCGCGGCGGGCTCCGCACGGCGCGGCGCGGGCGGTTTCGGCGACGACGACTCGAACGGCCGTCGCCCGAACGGCCCGGGCCCGCGCGGCGCCTCAGGGCCCGAGCGGCTCATGGGGCTGGACACCCTGGTGCGCCTGCAGCGCCGCCGCCCCGCCGCGGAACCGGTCCGCCGGATCCAGGTGCCGGAGGGCATGACGGCTCCGCTCGGCTGTGACGCCGTGGCCGTGCCCGACCGCCTCGGGCCGCTCGTCGTACCGCTGCTGCCGCGGCTGGGATGTGTGTACACCGACGGCGCACACTGGTGGTGGATCGTCCCGTCGGACTCCGACTACGCACTGCCCTGGCCGTCCCCGGCGCAGTACGCGCCCGGTGCCCGGATCAGCGGTACGGCCCGTCTCATCCACCATCCGCGGGGGACGGTCCCGTACACCCCGCCGATCCCCCTGTACCTGGCCCTGTGCCGGGTGACGGGGACGAATCCGGACTGGTCGAGGGCCGTGTCGGCGTAGACCGCCGCGCACCGCCCCTGCGCTGCCCTCCGGGAGAGTTCCCGGGGGAAGTTCGGCGTTTCTCGCGGGCGTCGCCTACTCGGCCGCGTCGCCGCCGCGCACGATCACCAGGAACATGTCCGTGGCGAGGTCCATGACGACCTCGGCGGGCAGGCCTTCGAGCCGCCGCGCCTGCGCGAACTCCTCCGCGGGCCAGGATCCCCGCGGACCACCGGCGGAAAAGCGCCCGAGCACCGTTCGCCCGTTCACCATCTCGCACCTCCAGAAACGTCGTTCCTGCAGGAGTTAACGCGCTGGAGAGGTGAAACGCCTCGCTCAGTAACCCGACTGAGACATTGTCGACACCGGTTCAGCGCGGACCGTGAGAGTCCGTCCACCTTGTGACATGAACCGAACCCTCCGTGTCGGGATTCGCACTGATCGTGTCAGGACTCGTACTCGTCGTGGAGGCGGAGCCGCTCGCTGCCGACGGGGCTGCGGCCGAGGGCGGTCAGGTCGAGGAGTCCGGCCGTGGTGCCGAGGCCGTCGAGCCCGTCGTCGTACACCGAGTAGGTGTGGAAGACACGGTCGTGGTCGCGCAGGAAGCAGCTGAGGCCCGGCCGCTCGACCAGTCTCCCGTCCGGGTCGCCGTCCGCGGCCACGGTCGCCTCGAAGTCGCGGTTGAAGTCGCTTGGGCTGGACGAGTACCAGGGCACCGCCCAGCCCATCCGCGCCTTGAACGGCAGGATCCGGGTGAACGGCGCCCGGGAGACGGCGGCGAACGCGGTGTTCCGCGCGCGCAGATGGGCCAGATGGCCGACCTGGTCGAGGAAGGCCGAGCAGCAGGGACAGCCCGTCTCCCACTCCGGCGCGAACATGAAGTGGTGGACGACCAGTTGGGCCCGCCCCTCGAAGAGGTCGAGGAGGGTGGCCTTGCCGTCGCCGCCCTCGAAGACGTACTCCGGGTCGACCTCGACCATGGGCAGGCGGCGCCGTTCCGCGCCCAGTGCCTCGCGCGCCCGCCTGACCGCCTCCTCCTTGCGCAGCAACTCCTCGCGCGCCGCGCGCCACTGCTCGCGCGAGACGCTCTCCGGAAGCGACATGGGCCCTCCTGTCCGACGGTCCGCTCGGGGTGGTGACCGCTGTCGGATACGGAACTCATCGCCGTGCGCGGAGATTCTTTTCGGCCGACCTCGCGGCCGGCCGAGGAGGAGCGCTCAGTAGGTCACCGGCAGCGCCAGGAGACCCCGCCCCCGCATCGACGGCCGCCACCTCGGCTCGCCCTCCGCGAGCGCCAGGCCGGGCAGGCGTTGCAGCAGGGCCGCCAGGGCGATCTCCGTCTCGGCGCGGGCCAGGGGGGCGCCCAGGCAGTAGTGGATGCCGTGGCCGAGGGCGAGATGTCCGGAGGCGTCCCGGGAGAGGTCGAGGCGGTCGGGCTCGGGGAAGCGGGCGGGGTCGCGGTCGGCGGCGGACAGGGACACCCAGACCGTCTCGCCCGCCGGGATCGTGACCCCGGCGATGCTGACGTCCTCGACGGGGAAGCGCCGGATGGCGAGCAGGACGGGACCGTCGTAGCGCAGGAACTCCTCGACCGCCGCGGGCAGTCGACCCGGGTCCTTGCGCAGGGCCGCGAGCTGGTCGGGGTGCTGGAGCAGGGCGAGCACGGCGTTTCCGATGAGCTGGACCGCGTTCTCGTAACCGGCGAAGAGGATGAGGAAGGCCAGCGACATCAGTTCGTCCTCGCTGAGCCGGTCGCCCCCGTCGCGCACGGCGATCAGGTCGGAGAGCAGGTCGTCGGCCGGCTGCTTCCGCTTGGCGGCGAGCAGCCGGGTGAGGAAGCCGAACATCGCCGCCATCGCCTCTTTGGAGGCGCCCGGGCGGGACGGGTCGGGGGCGGTGAGGGTGTCGGTCCAGTCGCGGAAGTCGAGCCGGTGCTCCTCCGGCACGCCGAGCAGGTCGCAGATGACGGTGATGGGCAGCGGCGCGGCGTAGGAGGCGATCAGGTCGGTGCTGCCGTGGGTGCCGAGCGCGTCCAGGAGGCGGTCGGCGGTGCGCCGTACGGGGTCGCGCAGTTGCTGGACGCGGCCCGGGGTGAAGGCGCGGCCGACCAGGCGGCGGATCCGGGTGTGGTCGGGCGGGTCCATGTTGAGGAGGTTGGCGTCGAGGGCCGGCGGCAGGGCGAAGCCCTTGTAGGTGCCGGGCGTCGCGTGCCGCTTGTCGAGGGAGAGGCGCGGGTCGGCGAGCGCGGACCGGACGTCCTCGTACCGGGTGACCAGCCAGGCGGGGGTGCCGTCGGGCCCGGTGATGCGGTGCACGGGCGCGGTGTCGCGCAGGCGCCGGTAGACGTCGTAGGGGTGGGCGATGAGGCCGTCCGCGAGATCCATGGCGGGGAGCCTACGTGGGATCAGGTGCCGTGCTCCGGGTGCGCGGACGGGGAACTCCCCGCCGGATCCGGCACGTTGGGGGTCCGCGGTCGGCCGCCGGTGGGTGTGGTCACGCGGCCGTGGACAGCGGTGCCAGGAGTCCGGTCGGTTCCAGCTCCGCGAGGGCTTCCTCCAGTTGCCGGGTGTGCCGAGGGGTGAGCCGCCCGGTGTCGTCGAGGTGCACGGCGCAGGCGGTGGTGGTGTCCACGAGCCGCTCCAGGACGCCGGCGACCGCGTCCGTGCCCGCGGTGTGCCGGGCGAGCGCGGGCAGCTCGGCCGCGGCGAGCGCGATGGCGGTGTCGGCCTCGGCGAGCGTCCGGTAGGCCTCCCGGCGCAGCAGCCAGCGCTCGGCGGGGTCCCCGGACTCGCCGAGCACGTGGACGAGGTAGGCGTGCGCTGCGCTCGTGGCCGCCGCCAGCCGGGCGCGCACCCCGCCGCCGCGCCTCCCCGGCATCGGCAGATGCCCGACGACCAGCACGAGCGCGCAGGCCAGCAGGGTCTCGCCGATCCGGCTGACGGAGGCCTGCGGTTCCCCGCCCGCCATGACCAGGGCCAGCACCAGGACGGTGACCACGGCGGTCAGCGCGGCGAAGTGCCGGGTCGCGACCGGAACGAGCGCGCCGCACACGGTCACGAGGGCGATCAGACCCGCCGGGCGCGGCAGCGACGCGGCGAGGGCGGCGAACACCAGCGCGCCCAGGACGGTACCGGCGGCCCGGCACAGCACCCGGGAGGCGAGTGGCCCGAGGTCGGGCTTGACGAGGAACACGGCGGTGGCGGGCAGCCAGTACCAGTGCTGGTGGTGCCCGTACCAGCGGGCGTGGTGCAGGGCCTGGGCGATGGCGGCGCCGGCCCCGAAGCAGAGGGCGACCCGCAGCCCGTACTCGCGTCCGCCGCTGCCGAGCGCGGCCCGCACCGCCTGCTGTGCGCTCCGGCGCCGGGTGAGCAGCCGGCGCTGGGCGCCCCCGCCGCGGTCGAAGGCGTCGGCGGCACGCAGCAGCGCGTCGTCCAGGGCGCGGACCGCGGGCGCGACGGGGGTCTCCCGGCGCGAGCGAAGGCGGGCGTGCGGGAGGTGGGGGGCGGGCAGCGGGCCGGTGCCCGTGTCGCCGCGGACGGCGGCCGCCAGCCGCCGGGGCCCCTCGGCGGCCCGCTCCCCCAGCGGCTCCTCGGCCCAGTACAGGGCTGTCGCGGCCTCGGCCAGGGGCAGCGCGGCCGCGTACCGGGCGTGCAGCCGGCGTTCGGCCGCGGAACCGGCGCGCCGGCGCAACCGGGGCCCGGCGAGGGCGTCCTGGGCCCGGTCGAGGGCGGCGGTGAGGGCGGCCCGCCGGACGGTGGCGCGCCTGCCGCCCGCGGCGTCCAGCAGCGCGGCGACGGCGTCGTACACGTCGGCGACCGCCGCCCGCTCCCCGTCGAACCGGAAGTCCCCGGCGAGTGAGCCGGGCATGGGCAGGGCGAGCCGCAGCAGAAGCAGCCAGCCGGCCCCGGCGAGGAAGGCGAGCGCCCGCTGCCAGCCGCTCTCGGCCGCGGGCATGCCGGCGCCGACGGCGGCGGTGACGAGCAGCTGGGTTCCCGCGGCGGAGGCGACGGGCCCGACGGCGCTGACGCCCCCGGCGACCAGCCCGAGGGCGGTGAGGACGAGGGTCAGCGGTACGGCGGTGAGCAGCTGACCCGCGTACGAACCCGCCGCCAGCCCCAGTGCCCCGGCCAGCGCGGGCACGCCGAGCCGTTCGACGGAGGCGCGCCGGCTGCCGGGCCGGTCGTTGGTGCCGGCGAGCATCGCGGCGATGGCGGCGACCACCCCGTCGGCGGGGCGGCCGCCGAGCAGTCCGGCCAGGAGCAGCGGCCCGGCGGACAGCGCGCCCCGGGTCACCGCGCTCCAGGGCACGGGACCGCGCTGGGTGCGCAGAGCGTGGGCGAGCCAGGGTGGTGCGGCGGGCCGGGTCACTGAACTCCTGTTCGTACGAGGGCGGGGGCCTTCGGACGACGGTGGCCGGGCTCTGTTCCCAAGGTAGTGCCGGTTCCCCGGGCGAACGGGACGATCACGTTTCGGGGAGGTGAAACATCCCCGGTGCCACGGGTTTCTTTATGAACGCAACGTCCGGCAGGTCCCGGTCCTCACGATGAACGCAAAGCCCGGCCGGTCCTCATCGCTCCAGTGCCCCGGCGACGATCTCCCCGGCCGCGGCCACGGCGCGGACCAGGGTCTCGGGGTCGGCCCGCAGCGCGCCGGTCACCGCGTCGATCCCGCGCAGTCCGGCCCGGTCCAGCAGCCGCTTCTCGTTCGTCACCCACTCTCCGCGGGCCGCGAGTACCGCGTGGGCGGCCTGGGCGGCGGCCGTGGCGACGGCTCCGGCGGTCTCGGTGAGGCGGCCCTGGGGCGCGTGGTTGGCCCCGGCGTAGGCGAGGGTGGCGCGGGCGGTGCCGTGCCAGCGGTCGGGGGCGGTGCGGCGCAGCTTCTCCGGGTAGCCGGCGGGGCGGGGCAGCTCACCGCGGAGCACCTGGTTGAGGGCGAGTTCGGCGACGACCAGGTAGGTGGGGATGCCGGCGAGGTGGAACAGCAGCGGCTCCACCCGGAACCGTCCCTGCTCGGCCTCCGCCAGTTCGCGCTCGACGACGTCCAGGTCGCGGTAATGCACGTCGACCCGGCGTCCGTCGACCGTCAGCCAGGCCCCGCCGTTGAAGACGCCGCCGCCCCAGCCGCCGACGTCGGACACCTCGCCCGGCCAGCCGACGGCGCGCAGTTCGTCGGGCTCGAAGGGGCCGCGGTAGTAGACGGCCAGGTCCCAGTCGCTGTCGGGGCGGTGGGTGCCCTGGGCGCGGGACCCCCCGAGGGCGACCGCCCGGACGCCGGTGAGCGCGGCCAGGCGGTCGGCGGTGGCGGCGAGGAAGGCCGGTTCGGAGGATGGGGGCATGCGTCCAGCGTGCCGCGGCGGCCCGGGTGTCCGCTCCTGAAATTCGGGTGCGCCGACGGGCGGGGAGGGCCGATCATCGGGAGGTTGTCCGCTGACCGTCGTAGGAGCAGCTCCGTGATCCAGCGCCTGACCGTGCCCACCCTGTTCCCGCCGCCCACCTATTCCCACGCCTCCGTGGTCGAGGCGGGCACGAGGCTCGCGTTCCTCGCCGGGGCCGTGCCGCTCGACGAGAAGGGGGAGATCGACGGGCCGGGTGACCCCGTGCGGCAGGCCGAGCGGGTGATCGCCAATCTCCGGGAGCAACTGCGCGCCGTGGGCAGCGACTTGGAGCACGTACTGGCGACGGACGTGTACGTCGTGAGCAGCGAGCCCTCGGTGCTGTCCGCGGTGTGGGAGGTCGTCGAGGCCTCGGGGCTGAGCGCGGGCCCGCACTCCTCCACGCTGCTCGGTGTCGCCTGCCTCGGTTACACGGGACAGTTGGTGGAGATCACGGCGACGGCCGCGGTGCCGGACGAGGGGGTACGGCGATGAGCAGGGTCGTGCTGAGGCGGGCCGTGGCGGCCGACGCGCGGGCCGCCGCCGACGTCTGGCTGCGGTCCTTCGCCGCCGCGCTGCCCACGGTGGTCCGGCCGCGCACCGACGACGACGTGCGGGAGTACTTCCGGGACGTCGTCGTGCCGCTGCGGGAGACGTGGGTGGCCGAGGCGGACGGGGACCGTATCGTCGGGGTCATGGTGATCCACGGGGATCTGCTGTCCCAGCTGTACCTGGACCCGTCGTGGCGCGGGTGCGGCATCGGGGACCGCTTCGTCACGCTGGCCAAGGAGCGCAGCCCGGGCGGGCTGAGCCTGTGGACGTTCCAGGTCAACGAGAGCGCCCACCGCTTCTACGAACGCCACGGGTTCACGGCCGCCGAGTACACGGACGGCAGCGGCAACGAGGAGCGGGAGCCCGACGTGCGCTACGTCTGGCGGCCGTGAGCCCGGGCCGGCTCACGTGCGCTATATCTGGCGGCCGTGAGCCCGGGCCGGCTCACCGCGGTGGCCGCCCCCACACCCTCGCCTTCGGGAGCGGCCTTCCGTAGCTGGCCGCCCGGCTGGTCGTGAGGCTCAGGCCCACCAGGGACTCGGCGAGCTTCACGGCCGTCGCGACCCCGTCGACCACGGGGAGCGCGAGCTTGTCCGCCACCACGCGCTGCAGACCGGTCATCCCGGCGCAGCCCAGCACCAGGACCTCGGCGCCGGCCTCGCGGGCCCGTTCGGCCGCGGCCAGGAACGCGGTCTCCGTGCGCGCCGGATCGTCGGCGAGATCGAGGACACCGAGGCCGGTGCCGACGACGGCGAAGAGCACCGCGAAGTCGGCGAAGATGACCCCATGACCCCCATGACAGGCCCCCCGACCGGAACGGCGGCGAAGCCCGAACCCTGGGCGCGGTGCGCGAACGCGTGCTGGCGACCCTGCGGCAGGACATCATCGCCGGGCGCCTCGGTCCCGGGGACCGGCTCGTCGAACTGAGCTGGCCGAGCGGTTCGGTGTCTCCCGGGTGCCCGTGCGGGAGGCGATCCGCGCCCTGGTCGCCGAGGGCTTCGTCCTCTTCGAGTCGGCGCGCCGCACGGTGGTCCGCCGGCTGACCCCGGCCGATGTCAGGGAACTCCTCGAGCTGCGCGAGGCCCTGGAGGTCTACGCGGCGGGGCTGGCCGCGTCATGGGCGACCCCCGAGGCGCTGACTGAGCTGCGGGACCTGCTCGAACGGGCGGCCGCGGCGACGGAGGAGGGCGACGCCGAGGCGATCACGGACATCAACACCCGCTTCCACGACCGCATCCTCGCCATGGCCGGCAACAGTCTGCTGAGCTCCGTCATGGAACCGGTCGACGGCCGCCTGCGCCGGCTCACCCGGCAGAACGAGGAGTGGCGACAACTCCTCACCGAGCACCGCGACCTGTACGAGGCCATCGCCTCCGGCGACCCCGAACGCGCCCGCGCCCGCGCCCACACCCTCGGCCACGTCCGCGCCAACTACCGCTCGACGGTACGACACCTGTTCGGGGAGGACACCGGCTGAGGGGTCCCGGGGCGCGGGCGCTCCCCGCGGCCTCGGGCCCGCCGGGGGCGGCTCCTACCGCAGACCCGCCGTCCCCGCCGCCGTGCGCAGCACCTCGCGGAGCATCTCGGCGGTGAGCCGGCCGGTGAAGGTGTTGCGCTGGCTGACGTGGAAGCAGCCGAAGAGGTCGAGGCCGTCGAGCGCGACCCGGGTGCCGTGGGCGAAGGCCGGCCGGGGGCGGGGTACCGTCCAGCTCGCCTCGGCGAACGCGGGCAGCGCGGCCTGCCAGCCGAAGGCCCCGAGGACGACCACGGTCCTCAGCGTCGGCCGCAGCAGCTTCAGCTCCTGCACCAGCCAGGGCCGGCAGGTGTCGCGCTCCCCCGGCGTCGGCTTGTTGGCGGGCGGGGCGCAGTGCACCGGTGCGGTGACCCGGACGCCGTGCAGTTCCAGACCGTCGTCGGCGGCGACCGAGGTGGGCTGCGAGGCGAGCCCCACGTCGTACAGCGCCTGGTAGAGCACGTCCCCGGAACGGTCCCCGGTGAACATGCGGCCGGTGCGGTTGCCGCCGTGCGCCGCGGGGGCCAGGCCGATGATCAGCATCCGGGCGTCGGCGGGGCCGAAGCCGGGCACCGGGCGCCCCCAGTACGTCCAGTCGGCGAACGCCGCCCGCTTGGTCCGGGCCACCTCCTCGCGCCACTCGACCAGCCGGGGACAGGCCCGGCAGTCGCAGACGCGCAGGTCGAGCCGGGCGAGAGCGCTGCTGTCGTCCATACCGCCACGGTATGCCCCGGCGGCGCGGGTATAGGCGGCGCAGCGGGTGGAGCCGGTGCGCGGACGCCCCCTGCAGTTGCGATGGTGCTGGTAGACACCCCCTGGTTGATGCGGCCGGCGTCCGCCGTCGCCCGGAAAATCACCTCCGGTTCCCCCGTCCCGGCGGGTTAGGGTCGGGACATGGCTTCCGAGGATGCGGACGAGAACGTCAACCGTGAGACCAGTGGGCCGGGCGGCACGAACTCCGCCCAGGGCACCGAGGACTCCGGTACCTCCGCGGGCGGCCCGGTCGATCCCAAGATCGCCGCCGCGGTGGCCGCCGCCGAGGCCGCGGGGCCCGCCAACGGCGATGCGGTCCGGATCGACAGCTGGGTCTGGGCCGTCCGGCTGATCAAGACGCGTTCCCTGGGCGCCACCGCCTGCCGCGGTGGACATGTGCATGTGAACGGTGAGCGGGTGAAGCCCGCCTATTCGGTCCGCATCGGCGACGAGGTGCGCCTGCGGCACGAGGGCCGGGAGCGGGTCGTGATCGTCAAGCGCCTGATCCGCAAGCGGGTCGGTGCGCCCGTGGCCGTGCAGTGCTACATCGACAACTCTCCTCCTCCCCCGCCCCGCGAGGCCGTCGCCCCCGCCGGCCTCCGCGACCGGGGCACCGGCCGTCCCACCAAACGAGACCGCCGCGAACTGGAGCGCCTGCGCGGCCTGATGGGGCCGAGCGGACCCGGCGGCCTCGGCGGTCCCGGCGGTCCCGGCAGCGCTGCGGGCCCCGGCGGCCTCGGCGGGCGTCCCCGGGGACGGTGAGGAGCCGGGTCCGGGGCGGCTGGGAGGAGCGGGGGTCGCGGCGGGAGGACCGGGGATCGCGGCGGGAGGAGCGGCAGCGGTGGGTGCGGAGCCCTGGGGCGGTGACCACGCCGGCCCCCGGAAGGACATCCCCTCTCGTCCCGGGCCTCACCCGCGCCGCACCAGGCGGAGCAGGTCCTTGTTGTGGGACCGGCGGGTCCAGGCGATCAGGGTGAGGGGGAGGATGAGGATCAGCGGAGTCGCCGCGTTCTGGCCGTGGAACACGGTGAGCTGGACGATGAAGGCTCCCACCATGAGCGCGCTCAGGGCGATCGCCGCGACCGACTGCAGTACCGGGATCAACAGCGCGATGGCTCCGGCGAGTTCGAGCGCGCCGATGGCGTACATCGCCCCGCTGCCCCAGCCGATCCTGTCGAAGGACTCGACGGCCGACGGGTGTGCGATGAGCTTGGGCAGGGCGCTCGCGATCCCGTAGAAGAGCGCGAGCAGGACCTGCACGGAGCGCAGGGCGACCCTTGCGGCTCGCGCCCGGCCGGTGGGCGAGCCGGCGGCGGCCGCGGAGGTGGTGGTGCTGACGGGAGCGATGCTCTCGGACATGTGGGTCTCCTGGTGAAGCGGTGCCGGTTGCTTTCAAGGAGGTAGACCGGCCGCCGCCCGAGAACTCATCGCTCTACCGCACACCTCGCGCACCGCTGCCGAACGCCTCCTATGCCGTGGGCACGGCCCGCACCCAAGTCCCGTCCGGTGTCAGATACGCGTCCACCTCCAGTCCCGCCTCCGCGAGTGCCGACTCGAACTGTTCCTTCGTCAGGGGCCGGGCCAGGAACCTGTGCGTCCAGCGGCCGTCCGGGAACTCGTACTCCACGCGGACCGCGTTCACCCCGTCCCCGGCGGGCTCCACCGAGGCGATCCGCACGGTGAAGCCGCTCGGGTCGACCCGCTCCCTGGGCACGTTCGTGTGGTAGTCCTCGCCCTCCCGCTGGACGAGCACACAGCCGTCCTCGGCCACGTGCCGGGCGCAGGTGCGCAGCAGGCCCCGGCGCACCTCCTCGTCCCCGGCGTGGACGAGGAACGACGCGAGCATCACCACGTCGAACGTCTCGCCGCCCAGGTCCAGGGTCCCGATGGGGCCGCATATCGTGCGTGCCCCTCGTACTCCGGCGAGCATCTCGGCGGACTCGTCCACCGCGGTGACCGTGAAACCGCGCTCCAGCAGGGGGTGTGTCATCCGCCCCACTCCGCTGCCCAGTTCCAGGATGTGCGCCCCGGCCGGCACCGCCGCGGCGATGATGTCCGGCTCGTCCCCCACCGGCAGCCTCTCGTACACCCCGACCGCGCAGCCGTCCGGGGTGATCGCGCCGGGTCCCGTGCCCTCGTATCCCTCACGCATTTCGACCGTCATGCCCGAACAACGGCCGGTCCCCGCAATGCCGTTCCCGTTCGACCCTTGTTCACCCGTTCGAGCGATTCGGTACGGAACGGGAACCCTCCACCGCCCCGGCGAACGGGAACCATCCGTGCCCGATGTACCAGTGGCCGCCCGCCCGCAGATGGTCCCCGACCGCCCGCTCCACGGACGTGCGGCGCGGCAGCTCCGCCACCGGCAGGTCCGGGTCACCGAAGACGAACCGGACGGGCTCGGTGTCGGCCTGCTCCGTGTCCTCGCGGGCGACGCGGAACCGGTCCTGGAAGCGGACGATGTTCGAGTCGGCGGACAGGTACCGCTTCAACTGCGGGTCCAGCAGCCAGGAATGGCACAGCGCCGCCAGTGGCCGCTCCTCGGGGAAGTGCCGGGCGAAGAAGTCCCGGGCCAGCGCCAGGGAGCGGTCGCAGGCGGACGGGGTCAGCGGACCGCTGAAGTCGGGTATGTGCAGGTTCAGACAGGGGGTGCCGGGCGCCACGTCCAGTCCGGCCGCCGCGATCACCGCTGACGTGCGCTGCCCGTGCCGCGCGCGCTCGAACTGCAGCCGCCCGAGCTGGTACAGCTCGCCGCGGAAGTGCAGGACCAGCCAGCGCCACACCTCCAGTCCGGCCGTGCCGCGCCGTCTGCGGTGCGTAGCCATGTTCCGGCCCAGGTCGGCCAGGGTGCGCCGGGACACCTCCGCCGGGATGCCGCGCTCCCGGTGGCGGGCGAGCGTGGTCGGCAGCGCGGCGAGGAAGACGTACACGGCGAACGTGCCGTCCAGCCCGGCCGGAGCGGCCGCGACGAGATCGGCGAGGTCGGGGGCGCGGGTGCTGTCCGCGGGGTCCCGGAACAGCGCCTCGACGCACTCCTCCAGGAGTGCCCGCGCGCCCGGGTCGCGGGTGACGATACGCCGCCGTGCGACCAGTTCGTTGACGTCCTCGTGCGGCACGGTCAGGTCGAGGAGCAGTTCCGGCAGGTCGTCGGCGTCCGGCAGCAACGGTTCCCCCTTCGGCTCACGTCCGACGGACATCGTTGATGTGCGTCGACCTCGAAGAGTACGTTGCTAGGAGGAGTGGTGATCCTGATGCGTACAGGCAGTGAACCGGCGACCGCGCGCAGTGCCCTGCGGGCGCGGTTGTGGCTGAGCATTTGGGGACTCGTCTGGGCGATCTTCGGCACGACGGTGTTCGCACTGGTCGGGCGCCCGGGCTGGGCGGCGGCCTGCGGGGTGCTGTGGCTGGTGGTCACCGTCGACATGGCCATGATCCTCAGACACATCCGGCAGGGGCCGCACTACCAGCCGGGCCGTGACGTGCCGCCGTACAACCCGGTGGACGGCGGGCCGCCGTATCCCGGGCCGCCACGGCACCGGCATCCGTGAGCGACGCGGACCAACGCGGACCGACGAGCACGTACGGGGCCGCGCGGCGTCGGCGGAGGTCGGCCGCCTGCGGGTGTCGCCCGTCAGCTGCCTTCGGCCGCTTACACGTGTCGCCTTCAGCTGCCGTCGTAGGACGTCAGTCGTCGAAGTGCGCCGCCTTCAGATATTGCGGGTTGGGGTCGAGCGCGGCCGCCAGCCGGAAATGACGTTTGGCCTGTTCGGGGCGGCCCTGGCGCTCGTAGGTGCGGGCCAGCGCGAAGTGGGCGAACGCGTTGTCCGGCTCCCGCTCCAGCACGATGGTGAACTCCAGCTCGGCGGGACGCAGTTGCGCGGCGGCGAAGAAGGCACGGGCGCGGAGCAGGCGGGCCGCGGTGTTCTCGGGGTGCGCGGCGATGACTCCGTCGAGCAGCTTCACCGCGCCCCGCGGGTCCCGCGCGTTGAGCAGCTGCTCGGCGGCACGGAAGTCGATGACATGCGTTTCCGGAGTACGTCCGGTGGAACCGCTGGTCTCGGGCACGGCAGAGTCCTTCCCTCGCTCCGGCCGTTCAACGCCCTGGCGCGGACCGCTATTCCACGGCGGATGCCCCGCGCGCCCGGCGCACCAGCTCGTCCCAGACCTCGTCGACGCGCTTTCTCAGCTCGTCCAGGGGTACGTCGTTGTCGATCAGGATGTCCGCGATCTCGCTGCGCTGCTCGCGCGTGGCCTGCGAGGCCATCCGCGCGCGCGCGTCCTCCTCGGTCATCCCGCGCAGCCGTACGAGCCGGTCGAGCCGGGTCTCGGTGCCGGCGTCCACGACGACCACGAGGTCGTAGAACGGGGCCAGGCCGTTCTCGGTGAGCAGGGGCACATCGTGGATCACCACGGCGTCGTCGGCCGCCGCGCTCTCCAGGTCGTGGGAACGGGCGCCTACGAGGGGGTGCACGATCGAGTTGAGGACGGCGAGCTTCTCGGGGTCGGCGAAGACGATGGAGCCGAGCCGGGGCCGGTCCAGGCTGCCGTCGTCGGCGAGGACGTCCTCGCCGAAGGCCTCGACCACGGCCGCGAGGCCCGGTGTGCCGGGCGCCACGACCTCGCGCGCGATGCGGTCCGCGTCGATCAGCACGGCCCCGTGCTCCACGAGCAGCCGCGACACCTCGCTCTTGCCGGCGCCGATCCCACCGGTCAGGCCCACTTTCAGCATGAGCGGAAGCTTAGGCCCTGCCACCGACAGTGCGACGGGGGAGGCCGGTCGCTGCGCTCGCCGATCCGGTGAGCAGGGCCGTTGTTCGTCCCGATCCGGAGAGAAGGGCCGCTACTGTCCCCGATCCGGCGAGGAAGGCCGCTGCTCTTCCTGGACGGAGCGGCAGCGGCTGCCTTCGGAGGCCGTCTCTCCGAAGGAAACCGGCAGGGATCGAACGCCGAACCGGCGGAGGCCGGACCGACAGGGGCCGAACGGGCAGAGGGCGATCGCCGCGCGCCCGAACCCTGCGAGACAGGCCGCCGTCCGCCCGACCCGGCGAGACGGGCCGTCGTCGGAGAGGCTCTCCCCGAGCCCGGCGACATTGGCCGCGTTCGGTCCCGCCCGGCCCCGCCCACGGCGACATTGGCCGCGCTCAACCCCGCCCTGAGTGCCGACGGAACTGGCCGCGCTCAACCCCGTCCGGCCCCGCCCACGGCCACACTGGCCGCGCTCAACCCTGCTCAGCCCTGCCCAAGGAACCAGCGGCGCCGGCTCCGTTCAGTTTTCGCCCTCGCGTTCCGCCAGGAAGCGTTCGAACTCGCGGCCGATCTCGTCGGCCGACGGGATCTCCACCGGCTCGGCGAGCATGTTGCCCCGGGTCTCGGCGCCCGCCGCGGCGTCGTACTGGTGCTCCAGGCCCTGGACGAGCGCGGTCAGTTCCTCGTCGCCCTCCTGGACCTGCCGGTCGATCTCGGTCTGCGTGCGGTGCGCGTCCGTGCGCAGGGAGTGCGCCAGCCCGGGCAGCACCAGACCGGTGGCGGCCGTGACGGCCTCCAGGACGGTCAGGGCTGCGTCCGGGTACGCCGACCGGGCGATGTAGTGCGGGACGTGTGCCGCGACGCCCAGGACGTCGTGCCCCGCCTCCATGAGGCGGTACTCGACGAGTGCCTCGGCGCTGCCGGGCACCTGGGCCTCCTCGAAGGGGCTGCGGTGGCCGGGGACGAGGTCGGTGCGGTTGCCGTGCGGGGTGAGACCCACCGGCCGGGTGTGCGGGACGCCCATGGGGATGCCGTGGAAGTTGACGGACAGGCGGACGCCGAGCCGCTCCACGATCTGCCGTACAGCCGCGGCGAACCGCTCCCACTCCACGTCCGGTTCGGGCCCGGAGAGCAGCAGGAAGGGGGCGCCGGTGGTGTCCTGGACCAGGCGGACCTCGATCGCCGGGACCTCGTACTCGGTCCAGCGGTCCCGCTTGAAGGTGAGCAGGGGGCGCCGCGCCCGGTAGTCCACGAGCCGGTCGTGGTCGAACCGGGCCACGAGCTGGTGGGGCATCGAGTCGAGCAGCCCCTCGACGATCTGGTCGCCTGTTTCGCCCGCGTCGATGTATCCGTCGAAGTGGTAGAGCATGACAAGGCCGGCCGACTCCTGGGCGAGCGCCATGTCGACCACGGCGAGGCCCTTCGGCTCCCATGCGTACAAACCCTGCGGATCAAGCACTGTGACCGCTCCTCCTCGTGTCCGTCATCGACAACACGCTCTGGAACGCGGGCATTCCCGCGACACGCCGCTGATCAGCGAATCTCGGGCGGGGCCACGGTACGAACGGTACGGCCATGCCCTCAAGGGGACGGGGAACCGCGCAGTGCGCGCAGCGAAGGGACGACCCGAGCCGTCCCGAACACGCCTGAGGGGCCGCACCCCGACAGGTACGACCCCTCGAACAGGCCCGAAGGGCCGCACCCCGAAGGCTCGGCCCCCGAACAAGCCCGAAGGCCGCAACCCGAAAGGCACGGCCCTGCACAAGCCCGAAGGACCGCCCCCGAAAGGCACGACCCTCCAACACGCCCGAAGGGCCGCACCTCGGAAGGTGCGGCCCCTCGGAACCAGCTATCGGCTGAGCCTCAGCCGCAGCGATCAGCTCTGGCCGCCGGCCAGCTTCTCGCGCAGCGCGGCAAGCGCCTCGTCCGAGGCCAGCGCGCCGGAGGTGTCCGCACCCTCGGAGGAGTACGAACCGCCACCCGAGGCGGCCGGAGCGGCAGCCTCGCCACCCTCGGCGGCAGCGGCAGCGTCGGCCTCGCGGGACTTGATGACCTGCTGCTGGTGCTGCTCGAAGCGGGTCTGCGCCTCGGCGTACTGGCGCTCCCACTCCTCGCGCTGCTTCTCGTAGCCCTCGAGCCAGTCGTTGGTCTCGGGGTCGAAGCCCTCGGGGTAGATGTAGTTACCCTGGTCGTCGTAGGACGCGGCCATGCCGTACAGGGTCGGGTCGAACTCGACCGAGGCCGGGTCGGCACCGAAGGACTCGTTGGCCTGCTTCAGCGAGAGGCTGATGCGACGGCGCTCGAGGTCGATGTCGATGACCTTGACGAAGATCTCGTCGTTGACCTGGACGACCTGCTCCGGGATCTCCACGTGGCGCTCGGCCAGCTCGGAGATGTGGACCAGACCCTCGATGCCCTCGTCCACGCGGACGAACGCACCGAACGGAACCAGCTTCGTGACCTTGCCGGGCACGACCTGGCCGATCTGGTGGGTGCGGGCGAACTGCTGCCACGGGTCTTCCTGGGTCGCCTTCAGCGACAGGGAGACGCGCTCGCGGTCCATGTCCACGTCGAGAACCTCGACGGTGACCTCCTGGCCGACCTCGACGACCTCGGACGGGTGGTCGATGTGCTTCCAGGACAGCTCGGAGACGTGGACCAGACCGTCGACGCCACCCAGGTCCACGAAGGCACCGAAGTTGACGATCGAGGAGACCACGCCGGAGCGGACCTGACCCTTCTGGAGGGTCGTGAGGAACGTCTGGCGGACCTCGGACTGGGTCTGCTCCAGCCAGGCACGGCGGGACAGGACCACGTTGTTGCGGTTCTTGTCCAGCTCGATGATCTTGGCCTCGAGCTCCTTGCCGACGTACGGCTGGAGGTCGCGGACGCGGCGCATCTCGACCAGGGAGGCCGGGAGGAAGCCACGGAGGCCGATGTCGAGGATGAGACCACCCTTGACGACCTCGATGACGGTACCGGTGACGATGCCGTCCTCTTCCTTGATCTTCTCGATGGTGCCCCAGGCACGCTCGTACTGGGCGCGCTTCTTCGAGAGGATCAGGCGGCCTTCCTTGTCCTCCTTCTGGAGGACCAGGGCCTCGATCTCGTCACCGACGGCGACGACCTCGTTGGGGTCGACGTCGTGCTTGATCGAGAGCTCGCGGCTCGGAATGACACCTTCGGTCTTGTAACCGATGTCGAGCAGGACCTCGTCCCGGTCGACCTTCACGATGACGCCGTCGACGATGTCGCCGTCGTTGAAGTACTTGATCGTCTCGTCGATCGCGGCGAGGAAGGCTTCCTCGTTACCGATGTCGTTGACCGCAACCTGCGGGGTGGTGGCGGTGGTCTCGGTGCTGCTCGTCATGTGGGAAAGGGCTCCGGTACGGACATTGAAGTCGTAGGTACTGCTACGCCGGGAGCCCGTATCGCTCTGAAGAAGCCGGACAGCCAAGGAAGCGCCCCACCAGGAACTGGTGATGGCGCCTCGAAAACCGAGGGGACATACAACAGATGCGAGCGCAGCCTGCTACGTCTGAGGTGCGCAGGCCCGCAGCGCAACTTGTAGCATACGGGGGCAGCCGGACAGGGTCAATGCGCGAAGGCGCACACCGGGGGCAGAACGCCGCATACCCGGCAGAAGAAACGTCCCAGGAGGCCACGCAGGCCTTCGGGAACCCTTCCGCGACACGCCTTCGCCCGGCGGGTTGGACGGAAGAGTACGACGAGGGAGCCGATCATCCAAGAGCCGGAACCGCTCGACCCTTCGGGGGACGAGACCGAAGCCACCCGCCGTGACGCCGGGGTCGCGGAGAGCAGCCGGGCCAACCGCGGCTGGTGGGACCGCAACGCCGACGAGTACCAGGTCGACCACGGAACGTTCCTCGGCGACGACCGCTTCGTGTGGGGCCCGGAGGGCCTGGACGAGGTGGAGGCCGAGCTGCTCGGGCCGCCGGAGGACCTGAAGGGCAAGGACGTCCTGGAGATCGGCGCGGGCGCGGCGCAGTGCTCGCGCTGGCTGGCCGCCCAGGGCGCCACTCCGGTCGCCCTGGACCTCTCGCACCGCCAGCTGCAGCACGCGCTGCGGATCGGCGGATCGTTTCCTCTGGTCTGCGCCGACGCGGGCGCGCTGCCCTTCGCGGACGGCTCCTTCGACCTGGCGTGCTCCGCGTACGGCGCGCTGCCGTTCGTCGCGGACCCCAGGCTGGTGCTGAGCGAGGTGCGCCGGGTGCTGCGGCCGGGCGGCCGGTTCGTCTTCTCGGTGACGCACCCGGTCCGCTGGGCGTTCCCGGACGAGCCGGGCCCCGAGGGTCTGTCGGTGGCCGCCTCCTACTTCGACCGCACGCCCTACGTGGAGCAGGACGAGGAGGGCCGGGCGGTCTACGTGGAGCACCACAGGACGCTCGGCGACCGGGTCCGGGACATCGTGGCCTCGGGCTTCCGGCTGGTGGACCTGGTGGAGCCGGAGTGGCCGGCCTGGAACACCTCGGAGTGGGGCGGCTGGTCCCCACTGCGTGGGAACCTGATCCCGGGCACGGCCATCTTCGTGTGCGAACGGGACTGAGCCGGTGAGAACGGCCGCCACGCGCGCGTGGCGGCCGTTTTCGCTGTGGTGCACGCGGTTCGTTGCCGTGCACGCGTTTCGCCGTCTGTACACGTTTCGCTCTCTCCCACGCGCGCGCGTGGGAGAGACTCGCGCCCCACGCGCGCTGAGAGGCGGTTCACGCCGTCGTACGACACTGGGGGCGTGATCCGTTACGACGCCCTGGACGCGCTGCCCGTGCGCTCCGTCCTGCCCGCCCTGACCGACGCCCTCGACGCCGACGGCACCGCCGTTCTGGTGGCGCCGCCCGGCACCGGCAAGACGACCCTGGTGCCGCTGGTCCTGGCGGGGCTGGTCGGGGACGGTCCGAAGCGGCGTGTCGTGGTGGCCGAGCCCCGGCGGATCGCGGCCCGCGCGGCGGCCCGGCGGATGGCCTGGCTGCTGGGCGGGAAGCCGGGCGAGAGCGTCGGCTTCACGGTGCGCGGCGAGCGCGTCGGGGGGCGGCACACGCGCGTGGAGGTCGTGACGACCGGTGTGCTGCTGCAGCGGCTCCAACGCGACCAGGAGCTGTCCGGCGTGGACGTGGTCGTGCTCGACGAGTGCCACGAGCGGCATCTGGACGCCGACACGGCGACCGCCTTCCTCTGGGACGTACGGCAGACCCTGCGGCCCGAGCTGCGGCTGGTGGCCGCGTCGGCGACCACGGACGCGCAGGGGTGGGCGCGGCTGCTCGGCGGGGCGCCGGTGGTCGAGGCGACGGGTGTCTCGCACCCCGTGGAGGTGGTCTGGGCCCCGCCCGCGCGGCCGGTGCCGCCGCCGCACGGCATGCGCGTGGATCCCGCGCTCCTGGCCCACGTGGCGTCGGTGGTGCGGCGGGCGCTGGCCGAGCGGGCGGGGGACGTGCTGTGCTTCCTGCCCGGGGTGGGCGAGATCGCGCGGGTGGCGGGCCTGCTCGGGGGCCTCGGCGAGGTGGACGTGCTCCAGGTGCACGGGCGGGCGCCCGCGGCCGTGCAGGACGCGGTGCTGGCGCCCGGGGAGCGGCGCCGGGTGGTGCTGGCGACGTCCGTCGCGGAGTCCTCGCTGACCGTGCCCGGGGTGCGGGTGGTGGTCGACTCGGGGCTCGCGCGGGAGCCGAGGGTGGATCACGCGCGCGGGCTGAGCGGACTGACGACCGTACGGGCGTCGCGGGCGGCCGGCCGGCAGCGGGCGGGGCGGGCCGGGCGCGAGGCGCCGGGGGCGGTGTACCGGTGCTGGTCCGAGGCCGAGGACATCCGTCTGACGGCCTTTCCGGCGCCGGAGATCAAGGTGGCCGATCTGACCGCGTTCGCCCTCCAGGCCGCCTGCTGGGGCGATCCGGAGGCCTCGGGCCTCGCACTGCTGGATCCGCCGCCGGGCGGGGCGATGGCGGCGGCGCGGGAGGTCTTGTCGGGCCTGGGCGCGGTGGACGCCGCCGGGCGGGCCACGGAGGCCGGCGCCCGGCTGGCCCGGCTGGGGGTGCATCCCCGGCTGGGGCGGGCCCTGCTGGACACCTCGGGTCGGGGCGCGGAGGTCGTCGCCCTGCTCTCCGAGGAGGTGCCGCGGGACTACGGGGACGATCTCGCCGGCGCTCTGCGGCGGGCCCGGCGCGGGAGTGACGCCTACGCGGGGCGGTGGGCCGCGGAGGTCCGGCGACTGCGGGCCGCCGCCGGGTCCCCCCGCCCACCGGCCCACGACCGGTCACCGGCGCATGACGACTCACCGACCCGGGACCAGCAACCGGCCGCACAGGACCAGTCACCCGCCCTGAATCACCGACCGGCCGCCCACGACCGCTCATCGACCCACGACGACTCACCGGCCCGAGACCAGCAACCGGCCGCCCACGACAACTCACCCGCCCCGGATCACCGACCGGCCGACGACGACCGCTCACCCGCCGACGACAGCTCGGCGGCCCGCGCCCAATCCCCCGCCCACGGCCGCTCGCCCGCCCGGGACAGCCGGGAGGGTGCCGCCGGCGGCGACGGGCTCGCCGGGCTCGTCGCCGCGCTCGCCTTCCCGGAGCGAGTCGCGAGGCTCGACGGCGGGTCGTATCTCATGGCCTCCGGTACGCGGGCCGAGGTGGCGGACGGGTCGGCGCTGCGGGGAGCGCCCTGGATCGTCGTGGCCGTCGCCGACCGGCCCGCCGGGAAGGGGCACGCGCGGGTGCGGCTCGGGGTCGCCGTGCCCGAGGACGTGGCGCGGGCCGCCGCCGGGGCGCTCCTGGACGAGCGGGAGGAGGTGCACTGGGCCGACGGGGACGTCGTGGCCCGGCGTGTCGAGCGGCTGGGGGCGATCGAGCTGGCCGTGCGGACGCTGAAGGACGCCGATCCGGACCTCGTCCGCGCGGCCCTGCTCGAAGGGCTGCGGCAGGAGGGGCCGGGGCTGCTGCGCTGGTCGCCGGAGGCGGAGGTGCTGCGGGAGCGGCTGGCGTTCCTGCACGCGCGCCTCGGGGAGCCGTGGCCGCCGATGTCGGACGAGGCACTGCACGCGCGCGCGGAGGAGTGGCTGGAGCTGGGCCGGGCCCGGCGGCGGGCCGATCTCGCGCGGATCGACGCCGGGCAGGCGCTCACGCGGCTGCTGCCCTGGGCGAGCGGGGAGGCGGGCCGGCTGGACGAGCTCGCGCCCGAGCGGATCACCGTGCCGAGCGGGTCCAGGATCCGGATCGACTACCGGGACCCGGAGCGGCCGGTGCTCGCGGTGAAGCTGCAGGAGATGTTCGGGCTGGAGCGGACGCCGACCGTGGCGGGGGTGCCGCTGCTCGTGCACCTGCTGTCCCCCGCCGGGCGGCCCGCGGCCGTCACGGCCGATCTGGCCTCCTTCTGGAAGGACGGCTACCAGGGCGTGCGGGCGGAGCTGCGCGGCCGCTATCCGAAGCACCCGTGGCCGGAGGACCCGGCGACCGCCGAGCCCACGCGGCACACCAACGCGCGGCTCAGGCGCTGACCGGTTCGGGCTCCGTCGTCTCCGTGGGCGCGGGATCCTCGGGCCGGCGGGCGCGGGCCTCCAGGGTGAGGGAGAGCGCGAGGAGCAGCAGTCCGAGGATCAGGGAGCCCCAGGGGACGTACGAGGTGAGCATCAGGACAAGTGTGCGGTTGTGCTTGACCAGGGCGACCGTGTGCTCGATGTAGTCCTCGCGCATCTTCACGTCCCCGGCGAACGCCGTGACGCTGGCCCTGCCCCCGAGCAGGGTGCCGCCGCGCAGTTCCTCCTTGTGGGTCTCCTCCCCGTAGACGGGCGCTCCGGTGACCGGTTCCACCCAGAACCTGCGCACGGTGGTGTACCAGCGGGTGGTGCCGGTCCTGGCGACCGACTCGGGGGTGATGCCCTTGACCGGCATCGTCTTCGGCATGGGGACCTTGGTCCAGGGGACGGTCTGCTCGAAGTAGTAGACCGTCAGCCCGCGGAAGTTCCGGGTGCCCTCGTAGTGGATGGGGTTGGTGGTGCGGGTCTGCGCGTCGAAGTACTCGTAGTCCCGTTTCTGGGTCAGGAAGGGCCACTTGAACTCGATGCCGTCCCGCTTGACCGGGTCGCCGTCGACCATTTCGCCGGTGGCGTGGACGGGGGCCTGGCTGTGGGCGTCGAAGATGTAGCGCTCGGGGATGCGGGAGACCATCTTGCCGTCGGGGCCCTGGACGTAGGAGAGGCTGTCCCAGACCACGACCGGCCGGCCCGCCGTCTTCTCGATCTTCTTGGCGGCCTCCACGTCGCCCTTGAGGGTCTGCACGATGGTGACCTCGGAGACCTTCTTCGCGCGCATGGTGCCGTAGTCGAGGAGGGTGGCGCCCTTGGCCTCCAGGACCATGTCCTGGTACTGGTTCGCGGGGATCCTGGCCAGGCGCGGGAAGGCGTACCAGCGCAGCAGTGGGGACAGTGCCGCGCAGAACACGGCACAGGCGAGCAGGACCAGGCTGGCCGTGCGGCGCATTCCGGCCTCCCTCCCGGACGGGCGCGGCTACGGGTGCGAAGGCACCGTCGTCAGCAGCGGCTTGGGGGACGTCCGGCCCGACGGCGAGCCCGTCGCGCTGATCGTGAGGACCAGGGCGAGCGCGAGGGCGAGACCGGTCGCGGCGGCGATCAGGGCGCGCATGCGGGGCCTCCCGGCGGGCGGTCGATGTCCTGACGCGTTCCTGATGGTGCGTCAGGTCCGGCACCGTAGCAACGCGCGGGCGAGATGAGAACAGCGGTGCACGCACGAACGAGGGCGCCCTCCCCGCCGGAGCGGGGAGGGCGCCCTGCCGGAACCGGTGAGGTCAGGAGGAGGAGGGGGACGGGCTCGGGGACGGGGACGGGTCGGCCGAGGTGTCCGCGGCGGCGACCTTCAGCTCGACGGTGAGGGTGCCGCCGCCGGGGGTGGTGATGCGCAGCAGGAAGGTGCCGGTGGTGTCGTCGGCGTACAGCTTCGGCAGCGTGAGCAGGCCCTTGTCGTCCGTCACCAGGCCGGTGAGGGTGCGTACGGCCTTGCCGTCGGCGTCCTTGAAGTAGGGACCCTTGTCGTTCTCGGTGGCGTCGTCCGCCGACTTGACGAGGGTGGCGGTGGCGGCGACCTTGTCCGCGACGGCGCCCTTGTACGTCGCCTTCACCTGGACCTGGTCGGCGAACTCGCCGCCCGGGGTGCAGGTCAGCGGGGTGTCGCCGGTGCGGGCCAGGGTGTCGGCGGCGCGCTCCGTGACGGTGGCCGGGTAGTCGACGCCCTTGGCCGAGCGGCCCACGACGGTGGCGGTGACCTTGAAGTCGCCGGTCTTCTCGCCCGCCTGGAGCACGGGGGCGCTCGCCAGGCCCTTGGCGTCGGTGGCGACCGTGGCCACGGTCTCGCCGCCGACGAAGGTGGCGTCGGTGTCCCCGGTGATGGTGAACCGGACGCGGACCTTGGCGACGGACCGGCCGGCCTTGGTCTCGGCACGGGCGCCGACGCGGTCGGTGAAGGCGTGGCCGGCCATGGTGGTGAGCTTGGCCGTGCCCGCGTCCTCGAGGTGGTCCACCGTGTCGGTGGGGGTCGGCGGTGCCGTCGGCGGGACGGGCGGCTTCGGGGGCTTCGGGCTGGGGCTCCCGCTGTCGCCGCCGGGCCGGCCGCCGCCGGGCTTGGAGGGCGTCGGGTGCGGCTTCCTGCTCGGCGGGTCCGAGGGCTTCGGGGACGGCTTGCGCGGGGTGCTGTCGTCGCTGCGGTGGCTCGGCAGACCGCCGGTGCCGTCGGGCACGGAGTGGGTGCCGTTGCGGTAGTACTCCATCCACGACAGGACGGTGTCGAGGTACGCCTGCGAGTTGTTGTAGCTGAGGATCGCGCTGTGCAGGTCCGCCTCGCTGGACAGGTCCCAGCCGTCGCGGCACAGGTAGTGGCCGGCGGCTAGGGCGGCGTCGTAGACGTTGTTGGGGTCCTTCTTGCCGTCGCCGTTGCCGTCGCGGCCCGCCCAGGCCCAGGTGGACGGGATGAACTGCATGGGGCCGACGGCCTGGTCGTACTGGCTGTTGCCGTCGTACTCGCCGTGGTCGGTGTCCTTGATGAGCGCGAAGCCGTCGCCGTCGAGCACCGGGCCGAGGATCGGGCTGAGCGTGGTGCCGCTCGCGTCGACCCGGCCGCCGCTCGCCTGGCCCGACTCCACCTTGCCGATGGCGGCGAGGAGTTGCCAGGGCAGGTTGCAGCCGGGCTTGGAGGAGCGCAGCTCCGCCTCGGCCTTCTTGTACGCGTCGAGGACCGTCGCCGGTATGCCCGCCTGGGAGTCCCCCTGGACGACGGGGGTGTTGGGCGTCGGCGAGGGGCTGGGGTTCGGGCTGTTCAGCGGCGGCAGGTCCGTGTAGTACGGCGAGTCGCCCGTGGCGTCGCCGCCCACGCTGTCCGGGACGGGGGCGGAGGCGCCGGCCGCCGCCTGTCTGCCGTGGTCCTCGCCGGTCACTCCCGGAGCCTGGGACGCGGAGAGCGCCGCGACCGCTGCCGCGGCCACGGCGGTGGTCGCCGCTCCCTTGCGGAGCCGCCTGCCGAAATGCGCCGCCATAGAGTGAACCCCTCCCGTGGACGTCGGTGCGCCCGTTTCCGTCTGCGTGTCTCGCCCTGGTGTGACGGTCGACCCGGTGCTCTGGTTGCCTCTGCGCCGCCTTTCCGCGCGTGCGATGCGAGTGAGACCGTGCGCCCGGCACGGCAACCCAGGTGACCCTACGACAACTTGCTTTGCGTAGGGACCCGTTCACGCCCGATTTTCACCGGTTGGCCAACTGTCGTTGTCGTCGGCACGCCCGGACGGCGGTCCCGCATACTGGATGGGAAGTGATCACCGGTTCCGGTGCCACGGCCGACGACCGCTGCGGAGGGACCCGTTGCCGTTCACGCTCAGCCATGCGGCGGCCGTGCTGCCCGCGATCCGTGGGGACGGGACCGGGCGGGGCCGGCTGGTGCCGGCGGTGCTCGTCGCGGGTTCCTTCGCGCCCGACATGCCCTTCTACGCGGCCGGTGTGCTGCCCGGCGGCATGGAGTTCGGGACGGTCACCCACTCGTTCGCCGGTGTCGCCACCGTCGATGTGCTCATCTCGTGGGCGCTGGTGGGGCTGTGGCTGGTGGCCCGGGAGCCGCTGCTGGCGCTGCTGCCCAGGGCCCGGCAGGGCCGGCCGGCCGCGCTGCTGTGCCGCGGTGGGCCACGCGCGCGTGTGCGCGTCGTCTCCGTCCTGTGGTGGTACGTCTCCGCGGTGCTCGGCTCCCTGACCCACGTGGTGTGGGACGCCTTCACCCATTACGGGCGGTGGGGGACGCGGCTGATCCCCGCCATCGCGCGGGAGCACCCGGCGGGCATGCCGCTGTTCTCCTGGCTCCAGTACGGCTGCTCCGCGGCGGGCGCGGCCGTCGTCGTGGTGTGGGTGGTGCGCGCCCTGAGGCGGGCGCCCGGCGGCGAGCCGGTGGGCGTGCCCCTGCTGTCGGCGCGGGACCGGTGGTGGGCCGGTGCGGTGATCGGCGGCTGCGCGCTGGCCGGAGCGGTGCAGCGGGCGGCGGGGGCCGTGGTGGTGGGCCTGGACCTGCTGCCCACCCTGTGCTTCGGGGCCGGCGCGGGGACGGTGGCCGGGCTGGTGGCGTACGCCCTCGGGGTCAGGGTGTGGCGTCCGGCCCCGGTTCCCGGGGGTCCCGGTGCGGTGGCCGGTGCCTCCGGGGAGCGGCCGGTCGCTCGGTGACGGAGGCGACGAAGACGGTGAGCCTGCGCCGGGGGCGCGTTCTCGGCAGCAGGGTGAGCGCGAGCGCGAGATAGCCACGGGCCAGGTCGGCCCACTGGTGCCGGTCGGGGGTGTGACCGGCACGGGCGGTCCGGTGGAGACCGCGCCGGACGTGCTCGGCGGCCCTGCGCACGGTCGTGGCGGGATCGGCCGGGATGCGGGCGGTGCTTGCGTCGGCCGCGAGGGCCGGGACCGGCGAGGCGGGCAGTGCCTGCGCCGAGGCGGTGTCCGCCCAGACCCGGGTCACTGCCTCGGGTGTCCGGCGGTGAAGCATGCGTATACCCATGCCCGCAGTTTTGCGGCTGCGAGGGGTGCGGGGCGTTTTGGCGGGGGCCACGTGAGTGACGGTTCGCCCGGGGGTTGGGCCGTCTTTGTTATGCGTGCGGGGATCGGGGGATCCCGGGTTGCGGTGGGTCCGGCGCCGGCGGGGCGCGTCCTGGGGGCCGCTCGCCGTCGCGGCTCGCGGCGGGGTGGGACAAAGGGGGGCGCCGTGCCAGGTACGGCGCCCCCTTCACCGGTGCGGCCCCCGCGGCGGGGAGCCGTCCGCTAGTGCGCCGCCGACTCCCAGTCCGGGCCGACGCCGACCGAGACGTCCAGGGGGGCCCGAAGGTCGACGGCGTGCGCCATCTCGTGGCGGACGATCTCCTCGACGGCGGTGCGCTCGCCGGGGGCGATCTCCAGGACGATTTCGTCGTGGACCTGGAGGAGCATGCGGGACCTGAGGTCCGCGGCCTGCAGCGCGTCGTCCACCTTGAGCATGGCGATCTTGACGATGTCCGCCGCCGTGCCCTGGATGGGCGCGTTGAGGGCCATGCGCTCGGCCGCCTCGCGGCGCTGGCGGTTGTCGCTGTTGAGGTCGGGGAGGTAGCGGCGACGCCCGAAGAGCGTCGCCGTGTAGCCCGTCGCCCGTGCCTCGTCGACCGCACGGCGCAGGTAGTCCCGGACCCCGCCGAAGCGCTCGAAGTAGGCGTCCATGAGGGCGCGCGCCTCCGCCGCCTCGATGTTCAGCTGCTGGGACAGGCCGAACGCCGACAGGCCGTAGGCCAGGCCGTACGACATGGCCTTGATCTTGCGGCGCATCTCCGCGTCGACCGCGGCGGGCTCGACGCCGAAGACCTGGGAGGCGGCCGTGGTGTGCAGGTCCTCGCCGGAGGTGAACGCCCGGATCAGGCCCTCGTCCTCGGAGAGGTGCGCCATCACGCGCAGCTCGATCTGGCTGTAGTCGGCGGTCATCAGGGACTCGAAGCCCTCACCGACGACGAAGCCGCGGCGGATGGCCCGGCCCTCGTCCGTGCGGACCGGGATGTTCTGCAGGTTCGGGTCCGTGGAGGAGAGCCGGCCGGTCGCGGCCACCGTCTGGTTGAAGGTGGTGTGGATACGGCCGTCACCCGCGATGGTCTTGATCAGCCCCTCGACGGTGACGCGGAGCTTCGCCTGCTCGCGGTGGCGGAGCATGATCACCGGCAGCTCGTTGTCGGTCTGGGTGGCGAGCCAGGCCAGGGCGTCGGCGTCCGTGGTGTAGCCGGTCTTGGTCTTCTTCGTCTTCGGCAGGGCCAGCTCGCCGAAGAGTACCTCCTGGAGCTGCTTGGGCGAGCCCAGGTTGAACTCGTGGCCGGCGGCCGCGTGGGCCTCCTTCACGGCCTGCTGCACCGCGCCCGCGAACATCTGCTCCATCGCTTCGAGGTGCGCGCGGTCGGCGGCGATGCCGTGGCGCTCCATGCGGGCGAGCAGCGCCGAGGTGGGCAGCTCCATGTCCCGCAGGAGGTCGGCGGCGCCGACCTCGCCGAGGCGGCCCTCGAAGGCCTCGCCCAGGTCCAGGACCGCGCGGGCCTGGATCATCAGGGCCTCGGCCTCGGCGCCCTCGTCCGCCCCGAAGGCCAGCTGGCCGTCGGCCGCGGCGGCGGGGGCCAGCTCGCGGTGCAGGTACTCCAGGGAGAGCGCGTCCAGGTCGAAGGAGCGGCGGCCCGGCTTGACCAGGTAGGCGGCGAGCGCGGTGTCCATGCGCACGCCCTCGATGCGCCAGCCGTGCTCGGCGAAGACCCGCATGGCGCCCTTGGCGTTGTGGAACACCTTGGGGCGGTCGGGGTCCGCCAGCCAGCCCGAGAACGCGTTCTCGTCGGCCTCGTCCAGCTCCGAGGGGTCGAACCAGGCGGCCGCTCCCCCGGCCGCCGCCAGGGCGACCTCGGCGACGGATCCGGCGCCCAGTGCCCAGGTGTCGACCGTGGCGACGCCCAGGGTCTCCGTGCCGTGCCCGGCGAGCCAGGGGGCCAGCTCGCCGGTGCGCAGGACGGTGCCGTCCACCGCCACGCCCTCGGCGGCGACCGGGGTGGTCTCGGCCTCCTCGGCGCCGGGGTCGACGGCGAAGAGGCGCTCGCGCAAGGACGGGTTGCGGATCTCCAGGGTGTCCAGGACCATCGCGACGGCCTTGCGGTCGTAGGCTGCCCGCTCCAGGTCGGGGACCGTCCGCGGCAGCCCGACGGCGCGCTCCAGCTCGGTGAGCACGCGGTTGAGCTTGACCGACTCCAGGTGGTCGCGCAGGTTCTGCCCGGCCTTGCCCTTGACCTCGTCGACGCGCTCGACCAGCTCCGCGAAGGAGCCGAACTGGTTGATCCACTTCGCGGCGGTCTTCTCGCCGACTCCGGGGATGCCGGGCAGGTTGTCGGACGGGTCGCCGCGCAGGGCCGCGAAGTCCGGGTACTGGGCGGGCGTCAATCCGTACTTCTCGTAAACCTTCTCCGGGGTGAACCGGGTCAGCTCCGAGACGCCCTTGGTCGGGTACAGCACGGTGGTGTGCTCGGTGACCAGCTGGAAGGAGTCGCGGTCGCCGGTGACGATCAGGACCTCGAAGCCCTCGGCCTCGGCCTGGGTGGCGAGGGTGGCGATGATGTCGTCCGCCTCGAACCCCTCGACGGCGAAGCGGTGGGCGTGCATCGCGTCGAGCAGTTCGCCGATCAGCTCGACCTGGCCCTTGAACTCGTCCGGGGTCTTGGAGCGGTTCGCCTTGTACTCGGTGAAGCGCTCCGAGCGCCAGGTCTTGCGGGAGACGTCGAAGGCCACCGCGAAGTGCGTGGGCGCCTCGTCACGCAGGGTGTTGGCCAGCATCGAGGCGAAGCCGTAGATCGCGTTCGTCGGCTGGCCCGTCGCGGTCGTGAAGTTCTCCGCGGGCAGCGCGAAGAACGCGCGGTACGCCAGCGAGTGCCCGTCCATGAGCATCAGCCGGGGACGGGAGCCGCCGGGGGTCTTGTCGGTCTTCTTCGATGCTGTCTCTGCCACGTCCCCGATCCTGCCACGCCCCACTGACACCGCGGGCCGCGCGCCCGCGACGGATGTGAGTGCGGTCACAGGACGGCGGGACCCGCGCCCCGCGGCGGGCGGCCCGGCACCGCCACCGGCCGCTGCCGCAACCGGCGTCCTTCGCCTCCTGGCCTGCCCGGGGCTCACCGCTGTCGGTGCCCCGTGGGAGGATCGGCCCGGTATTTCACACACGCAGTCGAAGGGGAGCGTGCGATGGCGACGAAGCCGCCCAAGGGTGATCCGGTTCAGGACGCGCCGCAGGTCGCGGAGCCGAAGCACGCGGCGGCGGGGTTGCCGGCCATCGGGCACACCCTGCGCATCGCCCAGCAGCAGATGGGTGTGAAGCGGACCGCGCTGACGCTGCTGCGGGTGAACCAGAAGGACGGCTTCGACTGCCCCGGCTGCGCCTGGCCGGAGCCGGACCACCGGCACAAGGCGGAGTTCTGCGAGAACGGCGCGAAGGCGGTGGCCGAGGAGGCCACGCTGCGCCGCGTCACCCCGGAGTTCTTCGCCGCGCACCCCGTCGCCGACCTGGCCACGCGCAGCGGTTACTGGCTGGGCCAGCAGGGCCGGCTCACGCACCCCATGTACCTCGCCGAGGGGGCGGAGCACTACGAGCCGGTCGCCTGGGACCGGGCCTTCGACATCATCGCCGAGGAGGTCGCCGCCCTTGACTCGCCCGACGAGGCGGTGTTCTACACCTCGGGCCGCACCAGCAACGAGGCGGCGTTCCTCTACCAGCTCTTCGCGCGCGAGCTGGGCACGAACAACCTGCCCGACTGCTCGAACATGTGCCACGAGTCGTCCGGCTCGGCGCTCTCCGAGACCATCGGCATCGGCAAGGGCAGCGTCCTGCTGGAGGACCTGTACAAGGCCGACCTGATCATCGTCGCGGGGCAGAACCCGGGCACGAACCATCCGCGCATGCTCTCCGCGCTGGAGAAGGCCAAGGCGAACGGCGCGCGGATCATCAGCGTCAATCCGCTGCCCGAGGCCGGCCTGGAGCGGTTCAAGAACCCCCAGACCCCGCAGGGCATGCTCAGGGGCGCCGCCCTCACCGACCTGTTCCTGCAGATCCGCATCGGCGGCGACCAGGCGCTCTTCCGGCTCCTCAACAAGCTGGTCCTCGACACGGACGGCGCGGTCGACGAGGAGTTCGTGCGCGAACACACGCACGGCTTCGAGGAGTTCGCCGCGGCCGCCCGGGCCGCCGACTGGGACCAGACGCTGGCCGCGACCGGGCTCACGCGCGCGGAGATCGAGCAGGCGCTGGGCATGGTGCTCGCCTCGCGGCGCACCATCGTCTGCTGGGCCATGGGCCTCACCCAGCACAAGCACTCCGTGCCGACCATCCGCGAGGTGGTCAACTTCCTGCTGCTGCGCGGCAACATCGGCCGCCAGGGCGCGGGCGTGTGCCCGGTGCGCGGCCACTCGAACGTGCAGGGCGACCGCACGATGGGCATCTTCGAGCGCCCGGCCCCCGCCTTCCTGGACGCGCTGGAGAAGGAGTTCGGGTTCGCGCCGCCCCGGGAGCACGGCTTCGACGTCGTACGGGCCATCCGCGCGCTGCGCGACGGCGAGGCGAAGGTGTTCTTCGCCATGGGCGGCAACTTCGTCTCCGCCTCCCCCGACACCGAGGTGACCGAGGCGGCGATGCGGCGGGCGCGGCTGACCGTGCACGTGTCGACGAAGCTCAACCGCTCGCACGTGGTCACGGGCGCGCGGGCACTGATCCTGCCCACCCTGGGCCGCACCGAGCGGGACCTCCAGGCGGGTGGCGAGCAGTTCGTGACCGTCGAGGACTCCATGGGCATGGTGCACGCCTCACGCGGCCGGCTGGCGCCCGCGAGCGCGCACCTGAGGTCGGAGCCGGCCATCGTCTGCGGTCTCGCGCGCCGGGTGCTCGGCGAGGACAGCGTCGTGCCGTGGGAGGAGTTCGAGAGGGACTACGCGGCGATCCGTGACCGCATCGCGCGCGTGGTCCCCGGTTTCACGGACTTCAACGCGCGCGTGGCCCGCCCCGGCGGTTTCACGCTGCCGCACGCGCCGCGCGACGAGCGGCGCTTCCCGACGGCCACCGGCAAGGCGAACTTCACGGCGGCGCCGGTGGAGTTCCCGGAGCTGCCCGAGGGCCGCCTGCTGCTGCAGACCCTGCGCTCGCACGACCAGTACAACACCACGATCTACGGGCTCGACGACCGCTACCGGGGCATCACGGGCGGCCGCCGGGTGGTGCTGGTGCACCCCGAGGACGCGACGGCGCTCGGCGTCGCGGAGGGGTCGTACGTGGATCTGGTGAGCGAGTGGAAGGACGGGGTGGAGCGTCGGGCGCCGGGGTTCCGCGTCGTGCTCTACCCGACGGCCAGGGGATGCGCGGCGGCGTACTACCCGGAGACCAACGTGCTGGTTCCGCTGGACGCCACCGCCGACACCAGCAACACCCCGGCCAGCAAGTCCGTGGTCGTACGCCTGGAGGCGCCCGTCGGGGGCGGTCTGGAACAATCGGCTACCGACTGAGCGTTTGCTCAGCCACGAGACAGGTGCAAGACGAACGGAGCCGGGCCCATGGGTGAGCAGCAGCAGGTGACATTCCCGCAGGACGTCATCGACGAGTACGCGGCACTCGGCGTGGACCTGCCCGCCCTGTTCTCGGCCGGGCACCTCGGCACGCGGATGGGCGTGCAGATCCTGGAGGCCTCGGCGGACAGGGTCGTCGGGACGATGCCGGTGGAGGGCAACACCCAGCCGTACGGCCTGCTGCACGGCGGCGCCTCCGCGGTGCTGGCCGAGACCCTCGGCTCGGTCGGCTCCATGCTGCACGGCGGCAGCTCGAAGATCGCGGTCGGTGTGGACCTGAACTGCACGCACCACCGCGGGGTCCGCTCGGGCCTGGTGACCGGCGTGGCTACGCCCGTGCACCGGGGGCGGTCGACGGCGACGTACGAGATCGTGATCAGCGATGAGGAGGGCCGCCGGGTGTGCAGCGCGCGCCTGACCTGTCTGCTCCGTGACGTCCGGCCCGAGGACGGCGCCCGGGCGAGCGCCTCCGCCTGAGGCCCCGTACCCGGTTCCAGGAGCCCGGCCCCGCCTCCCTCGTGGAGCGGGGCCGGGCTCTCGGCATTCCGGCAATTCACCTTTCCGGCAGGGCGCCTGAGGGGCCGTCGGCCGGTCCGCGGCCGCTGGAGGCCGCCGGTGCGCGGGGGATGGCACGACGCTCCCTCAACTCCGTACCGCCAAGCGGAATTTCATCGTCCGAGCCGGGACGACCCGTGGTGCCTCGGTGGAGATACCGGTGATCGGTCACGCGGGATTCCCGAATCCGGGCCCTCCCTTTCTTGGCGTAACGCTCCGTAACACGCGCGCAATACGGCACCCCGGTTTCGCCTTGGGAGGAGTGCCTTCCCGGGGCCTTTCCGCGCCGCTTCACGGGCCCGCGACCGGCCGGGGCGCACTGCAGTGCCATGGCCAACCGGAAGTGCGGGTTCTCGAAATGTGGACCGAGAGGAAAATCCGCCAAAACGGCCGAGAGCATCCCCGCCGGAAGTCGGCCGTCCACGCCGTCATAACAAGAAAGTCACAAGCCAGCGCACGGCGCTGCCGAGGTCTCCACGACGGGCTTAGAGTCACGGCCAGTCACCGCTCCAACGGGAGTTCGGTACCGGCGCGGCACCCGCTGTGTCCCTCAGGGGGCCTGACGTGCCTGCGGAAAGGATCGATTGTGCGACAGCGTTCTCTGGTGATTCTTACCTCCGTGCTGACGACCGGAGCTCTGACTCTCACCGCCTGCGGCTCCCGCAACAACGACAGCAAGGGCGGCGACAATGGCAACGTGACGGTCACGATCGGCGTCGACGCCCCGCTGACCGGCCAGAACTCGGCCACCGGCCTCGGCATCCAGTACGGCGCCCAGATCGCCGTCGACGACGCCAACAAGAACAAGACCGTCCCCGGCGTCACCTTCAAGATCAAGGCGCTGGACGACAAGGCGATCCCGGCCACCGGCCAGCAGAACGCCACCCAGCTCGTCTCGGACAAGAGCGTGCTCGGTGTCGTCGGCCCGCTCAACTCCGGTGTGGCCACGCAGATGCAGCAGGTCTTCGCCACCGCCAACCTGGTGGAGATCTCCCCGTCCAACACCGCCCCCGAGCTGACCCAGGGCAAGAACTGGCAGACCAGCAAGTCCCGCCCGTTCAAGACCTACTTCCGCACCGCGACCACCGACGCGCTGCAGGGCGCCTTCGCCGCGGACTACGCCTTCAACGGCCTGCACAAGAAGAAGGCGTTCGTCGTCGACGACAAGCAGACCTACGGCGCCGGCCTCTCCAAGATCTTCCGGGAGCAGTTCGCCAAGCAGGGCGGCAAGGTCATCGGCACCGACCACGTCAACGTGGGCGACCGTGACTTCTCCACCCTCGTCACCAAGATCAAGAACTCGGGCGCCGACATGCTGTACTACGGCGGCCAGTACGACGAGTCCCAGGTGCTGACCAAGCAGCTCAAGGACGCCGGCGCCAAGATCCCGCTGTTCGGCGGCGACGGCATGTTCACCCCGACCTACATCAAGACCGCCGGCAAGGCCTCCGAGGGCGACCTGGTGACCTCCATCGGCGTCCCGGTCGACACCCTGCCCGCCGCCAAGGACTTCGTGGCCACCTACAAGGCCAAGAAGTACCCTGGCGACTACGGCACTTACGGTTCGTACTCCTACGACGCCGCCACCGCGATCATCAAGGCCGTCGGCCAGGTCGTAAAGGACGGCAAGCTCCCGGACGACGCCCGCTCCAAGGTCGTCGACGGGGTCCAGAACAGCTCCTTCGACGGTATCTCCGGCAAGATCGCGTTCGACCAGTACGGCGACACCACGAACAAGCAGCTGACGGTCTACCAGGTCGTCAACGGAGCGTGGAAGTCCGTCAAGAGCGGCACCGCCAACCCGAAGTAACCGACGGAACACCCCGCAACACCAGGGCCGCGCGGCACAGACCACCGTCACCGCGCGGCCCGCCTTCTACGCCCCCCTTGACTCTCCCCACCACATGGAGGCCATGCGGTGAACACCCTGCCGCAGCAGCTGGCCAACGGGCTGTTCCTCGGCTCGATGTACGGCCTGATCGCCATCGGGTACACGATGGTGTACGGCATCGTCCAGCTCATCAACTTCGCCCACGGCGAGATCTTCATGACGGGAGGCTTCGGCGCCCTCACGGTGTACCTCGCCCTGCCGGACGGCATATCCATGTGGATAGCCCTGCCGGCGATGCTGATCGGCGGTGCCCTGGTCGCCGTGCTCATCGCCGTCGGCGCCGAGCGCTTCGCCTACCGTCCACTGCGCGGCGCGCCACGCCTCGCGCCACTCATCACGGCCATCGGCCTCTCGCTCGCGCTCCAGCAGCTCGTCTTCAACGTGTACCCGGACGCCAAGACGGCCCGGGTGTTCCCCCAACTGCCGTTCGGGCCCTACCACCTGGGCTCGATCACGATCCAGAGCGGTGACGTCTTCCTGATCATCGCCGCCCCGCTCTGCATGGCGGTCCTGGCCTTCTTCGTCCGCCTCTCCCGCACCGGCCGCGCCATGCAGGCCACCGCGCAGGACCCGGACACCGCGCAGCTGATGGGCATCGACACCAACCGCATCATCGTCATCGCGTTCGCCATCGGCGGCCTGTTCGCGGCGGTCGCGGGCACGGCGTACGGCCTCAAGTACGGTTCGGTCTCGTACGACATGGGCTTCATCGCCGGCCTCAAGGCGTTCACCGCGGCCGTCCTCGGCGGCATCGGCAACATCTACGGCGCCATGCTCGGCGGTCTCGTCCTCGGCCTCGCCGAGGCCATGGCCACCGCCTACATCGCGAACATCCCCGGCATGCAGCAGCTCGGCGGCGGCGGCTGGGCCGCGGTGTGGGCCTTCGTCCTCCTCATCCTCGTACTCCTCTTCAGGCCACAGGGCCTGCTCGGCGAACGCGTCGCGGACAGGGCGTGAGCACCATGACCGACACCACCACCCAGACCCCGGCCGGGCGCGGTCCCATACCGCTCTCCCCCGTCGTGGCCCGGCTGCTCATCACGGTGGGCGCCATCGGCACCATCGCCAGCACCTTCCTCAGCTGGACCTGGACGTCGGACTTCCCCGGCGACCTGACCATCTACGGGTACCCGGCCGGTCTGCAGGTCATCGCCCTGGTCGCCGGTGCCCTCACGCTCCTGTACGGGCTCGGCCTGTGGAACGTGAAGGGGCTCGACCGGCTGAACCCCGCGGGCGCCACCACCCCGGTCTTCCTGACCACGCTCTCCGCGTTCGCCGTCTGCTGGTTCACCGGCATCGCCATCGCCGTCGACCTCGGCGGTCTGGTCAACCTGGACCCCGGCGCCTTCGTGGCCATGGCCGCCTCGGCCCTGCCGGTCATCGGCGCCCTCGCCCTGCCCCACCCGGCTCCGGGCACCGGCATCCGCGGCTACTTCACCAAGCCCGACCAGCCGCGCCCCGGCGCGCTCCCCCCGCTCGCCGAGCGGGCCGTCATCACCGTGGGCACCGCCCTCGCCCTGGTGATCTTCACCTACGGCATCGGCATCAACGACGACGACAGCGAGACCTTCATCGGCTTCCTCCTGGTCGTCATCTTCGCCGCCTGGGGCCTCATCCACGCCGGTCTCCTCGACCGGTACGCGGCCATCTCCGCACGGCACAAGGGCTTCGCCGCGACGCTCGCCTTCGTCGCCGCCGCGGTCTTCCCCTTCACCCAGAGCGACGACCACAACGCGAACATCGGCGTCAACATCCTGATCTTCGCCACGGTCGCCCTCGGCCTGAACATCGTCGTCGGCCTGACCGGTCTGCTCGACCTCGGTTACGTCGCCTTCCTCGGCGTCGGCGCCTACGCGGCCGCCCTGGTCTCCGGCTCGGAGTACTCCCGGTTCTCCGGCGTGCACTTCCCCTTCTGGGCCGCCGCACTCACCGGCATGGCCGCCTCGCTGGTCTTCGGCGTGCTCATCGGTGCCCCGACGCTGCGGCTGCGCGGCGACTACCTGGCCATCGTCACCCTCGGCTTCGGAGAGATCTTCCGGATCGCGGTCAACAACCTCGACGGCGACTCCGGTCCGAACATCACCCGCGGCCCCAACGGCATCACCCAGATCCCGGACCTGAGCATCTTCGGGTTCAACCTCGGCGAGGGGCACGACATCGCCGGGTTCTCGCTGGGCCGGTTCGCCAACTACCTGTTCCTGATGCTCGTCGTCACGGCGATCGTCGTACTCGTCTTCACCCGCGCCGCCGACTCCCGCATCGGCCGGTCCTGGATCGCCATCCGCGAGGACGAGACCGCCGCCACCGCCATGGGCATCAACGGCTTCCGGGTCAAGCTGATCGCCTTCGCGCTCGGCGCCTCCCTCGCGGGGCTCGCCGGCACCGTGATGGCGCACGTCAACTACAGCGTCAACCCGCAGCCCTACCAGTTCGCCGGCGCCGCCCCGCCCAACTCGGCCTTCCTGCTGGCCGCCGTCGTCCTCGGCGGCATGGGCACCGTCAGCGGCCCGCTGCTCGGCGCGAGCGTCCTCTACCTGGTGCCGGAGAAGCTGCAGTTCCTGCAGAACTACGAGCTGCTCGCGTTCGGTGTCGCGCTGATCCTGCTGATGCGGTTCCGGCCGGAGGGCATCATCGCCAACCGCCGCCGCCAGCTGGAGTTCCACGAGACCGGCCAACTCGACGTGCCGGCGCAGACGACGCTGTCCGACGAGGCGGCCGTCACCAAGGCAGGGGCGTAAGGAACCATGACGACACCTGTACTCGAAGCCCGTGACGTCACCATGCGGTTCGGCGGCCTCACCGCCGTCCGGTCCGTCGACTTCACGGTGAACAGCGGCGAGATCGTCGGCCTGATCGGCCCGAACGGCGCCGGCAAGACCACGTTCTTCAACTGCCTCACCGGTCTGTACGTCCCCACCGAGGGCAAGGTCGCCTACAAGGGCAGGGTGCTGCCGCCCAAGCCGCACCTGGTGACGCAGGCGGGCATCGCCCGTACGTTCCAGAACATCCGGCTCTTCGCCAACATGACGGTGCTGGAGAACGTCCTCGTGGGCCGCCACACGCGGACCAAGGAGGGCCTGTGGTCGGCGCTGCTGCGCGGCCCCGGCTTCCGCAAGGCGGAGAAGGAGTCCGAGGCGCGGGCCATGGAACTCCTGGAGTTCGTCGGCCTCGCCGGCAAGCGCGAGCACCTGGCGCGCAACCTGCCCTACGGCGAGCAGCGCAAGCTGGAGATCGCGCGGGCCCTGGCCAGCGAGCCGGGTCTGCTGCTGCTCGACGAGCCGACCGCCGGAATGAACCCGCAGGAGACCCGGACCACCGAGGAACTGGTCTTCGCCATCCGGGACAGGGGCATCGCCGTGCTCGTCATCGAGCACGACATGCGGTTCATCTTCAACCTGTGCGACCGCGTCGCCGTGCTCGTCCAGGGCGAGAAGCTGATCGAGGGCACCTCCGAGGTCGTCCAGGCCGACGAGCGGGTCATCGCCGCCTACCTGGGCGAGCCCTTCGAGGGCGACCCGGGCGAGGCGGACGCAGCCGCCGTGGAGGCGGCCGAGGCGGCCGCCGACTCCGCCCCGGCCGAGCCCGCGGAGAGCCCGGACAGCCCCGACAGCCCGGACAGCCTCGAAGAGGCGGCGAGCAGCGAGAGCGCGGACAGTGCCGACGACGCGGAGAGCGCCGGGAGCACCAGCACCACCGAGGGAGAGACGCCGTGACCGCACTGCTCGAGGTCGAGGACCTCAGGGTCGCCTACGGCAAGATCGAGGCCGTCAAGGGCATCTCGTTCAGCGTCGAGGCCGGCCAGGTCGTCACCCTCATCGGCACCAACGGCGCCGGCAAGACGACCACCCTGCGCACCCTCTCGGGCCTGCTGAAGCCCGTCGGCGGGAGGATCGCCTTCGACGGCAAGCCGCTCAGCGGGGTCCCGGCGCACAAGATCGTCGCGCTCGGGCTCGCCCACTCCCCCGAGGGCCGGCACATCTTCCCGCGCCTGACGATCGCCGAGAACCTGCAGCTCGGCGCCTTTCTCCGCAAGGACAAGGAGGGCATCGAGAAGGACATCCAGCGGGCCTACGAGCTGTTCCCGATCCTCGGCGAGCGGCGCAAGCAGGCCGCGGGCACCCTCTCGGGCGGTGAGCAGCAGATGCTGGCGATGGGCAGGGCGCTGATGTCCCGGCCGAAGCTGCTGATGCTGGACGAGCCGTCCATGGGGCTGTCGCCGATCATGATGCAGAAGATCATGGCGACGATCGCCGAGCTGAAGTCCCAGGGCACGACGATCCTGCTGGTCGAGCAGAACGCCCAGGCGGCGCTCTCGCTCGCCGACCAGGGCCATGTCATGGAGGTCGGCTCGATCGTCCTGTCGGGCAGCGGCCAGGACCTGCTGCACGACGAGTCGGTCCGCAAGGCCTACCTCGGCGAGGACTGACACCGGACACGACGAGGCCCGCGCCCCCAGTCCGGGGCGCGGGCCTCGTCGTACGGGAGCCGCGGCTCAGCCGTTCCTGGCCTTCTTCTCCTCGCTGTCCGCGATGACGGCCTCGGCGACCTGCTGCATCGACATGCGGCGGTCCATCGACGTCTTCTGGATCCAGCGGAAGGCGGCCGGCTCGGTCAGGCCGTACTCGGTCTGCAGGATGGACTTCGCGCGGTCGACAAGCTTGCGGGTCTCCAGCCGCAGGGTGAGGTCGGCGACCTCCTTCTCCAGCTGCTTCAGCTCGGTGAAGCGGGAGACCGCCATCTCGATGGCCGGGACGACGTCGCTCTTGCTGAACGGCTTGACCAGGTACGCCATGGCACCGGCGTCCCGGGCCCGCTCGACGAGGTCGCGCTGCGAGAAGGCGGTGAGCATCAGGACCGGCGCGATGGACTCCTCGGCGATCTTCTCGGCCGCGGAGATACCGTCCAGCTTGGGCATCTTGACGTCCAGGATGACCAGGTCCGGCCGGTGCTCGCGGGCCAGCTCCACGGCCTGCTCACCGTCCCCGGCCTCACCGACGACGCTGTAGCCCTCCTCTTCCAGCATCTCCTTGAGGTCGAGCCGGATCAGGGCCTCGTCCTCGGCGATGACGACACGGGTCGTCAGCGGAGGCACGTGCGACTTGTCGTCGTCGGGCGCGTCTACGGGCTGGGGCGACTCGGCGGTCACGGGGGCTCCTCGTTCAGGGCAGGGCTACTGCTGACAAGAGCCTACCTAGCTACGGTATGGTGGACGCGCGGAGGGTCGGGGGAAACCTTGGATTCTGCGAGCCCCGGTAGCCCAATTGGCAGCAGGCAACGGATTCAAAACCCGTACAGTGTCGGTTCGAGTCCGACCCGGGGCACTTTTCCTTGGATTCCAAGGTCACTGTTTGGGCGGGCCCCTCGGGTTGAGGGGCCCTTTCTCATGCCCGGGGGCTGTCGTCCTCACCGATGTGGTGGACGCGGACCATGTTGGTCGAGCCGGAGACCCCGGGCGGCGAGCCCGCGGTGATCACCACGACATCACCCTTCCGGCAGCGGCCGTACCGCAGCAGCAACTCGTCCACCTGCTCGACCATGGCGTCCGTCGAGTCGACGTGCGGGCCGAGGAAGGTCTCCGCGCCCCAGGTGAGGCTGAGCTGGGAACGGGTGGCCGGCTCGGGGGTGAAGGCGAGCAGCGGGATCGGCGAGCGGTAGCGGGAGAGCCGGCGGGCCGTGTCTCCCGACTGGGTGAAGGCCACGAGGAACTTCGCGCCGAGGAAGTCGCCCATCTCGGCGGCGGCCCGGGCGACGGCGCCGCCCTGGGTGCGGGGCTTGCTCCGCTCGGTCAGCGGCGGCAGGCCCTTGGCCAGCATGTCCTCCTCGGCCGCGGCGACGATCTTCGCCATGGTGCGCACGGTCTCGACCGGGTGGCGGCCGACGCTGGTCTCGCCGGAGAGCATCACCGCGTCCGCGCCGTCGAGGACGGCGTTGGCCACGTCCGAGGCCTCGGCGCGGGTGGGGCGGGAGTTGACGATCATCGAGTCGAGCATCTGGGTGGCGACGATGACCGGCTTGGCGTTGCGCCTGGCGAGCTTGACGGCGCGCTTCTGGACGATCGGCACCTGCTCCAGCGGCATCTCCACGCCGAGGTCGCCACGCGCGACCATCAGCCCGTCGAAGGCGGCCACGATGTCGTCGAGGTTCGCCACGGCCTGCGGCTTCTCGATCTTGGCGATCACCGGGAGGCGGCGGCCCTCCTCGGCCATGATGCGGTGCACGACCCTGGCGTCGTCGCCACTGCGCACGAAGGAGAGCGCGACGACGTCGAAGCCGGTGCGCAGCGCCCAGCGCAGGTCGTCCTCGTCCTTCTCGGAGAGGGCGGGGACGGAGACGGCGACGCCGGGGAGGTTGAGTCCCTTGTGGTCGGAGACCATGCCGCCCTCGACCACCCGGGTGTGCACGCGGGGGCCGTCGACGGCGGTGACCTCCAGGCAGACCTTGCCGTCGTCCACCAGGACGCGCTCACCGGGGGCGACGTCGGCGGCGAGGCCGGCGTAGGTGGTGCCGCAGCGGTGGCGGTCGCCCTCGACGCCCTCCTCCACGGTGATCGTGAAGGCGTCGCCGCGTTCAAGCAGTACCGGTCCTTCGGCGAAGCGGCCGAGCCGGATCTTCGGACCTTGAAGGTCGGCGAGGATTCCGACGCTGCGGCCGGTCTCGTCGGCCGCCTTTCTCACGCGCTGATAACGCTCCTCGTGTTCGGCGCGGGTGCCGTGGCTGAGGTTGAAGCGGGCGACGTCCATTCCGGTGTCGACCAGTGCCTTGATCTGGTCGTACGAGTCGGTGGCGGGCCCCAATGTACAAACGATCTTTGCTCGGCGCATGTATTCGAGCCTAGGCCTTACCGGTGGGTAGAGATTCCGGGTGGCGTGACTACTCAACAACGCTTGAGTGAAGCCTTATTGACAAGTGTTGAATTGTGCGGGGGACCGCTCGCATGAGCGAATTCCCCGCGCACCCGGCCCCTTTTCCTTCGCCGGTCGACTACCGGGGGTGATGTACGCGGTCACGACGACCGGCTCGTCACCTTCCCTCGACGAGTGGCGTCAGCTGCTTCGGCCGCCGGGTCCCCGGGACGCGTGCGGGCCCCTCCAGACCGAAGGTGGTGAAGGCGGTGCGCTCGGCGAGCGGGTAGGGGTCCTTCCCGGTCACGGAGTTGAGGATGGTGGCGCTGCGCCAGGCGGCGAGCCCGAGGTCGGGGGCGCCCACGCCGTGGGTGTGGAGCTCGGCGTTCTGCACGTGGACGGAGCCGGTCACCGAGGGGTCGAGGACCAGCCGGAACTCCTCGTCGATGCGCGGGCGTTCGCTGCTGTCGCGGCGCATGTAGGGGTCGAGTCCGGCGAGGATGCGGCCGAGCGGCCGTTCCCGGTAGCCGGTGGCGAGGACGACGGCGTCGGTGGTGAGCCGGGAGCGGCCGTCCTGCTGGATGTGCTCCAGATGGAGTTCGATCCGGGTGTTGGCGATGCGGCCCGCGGTGCGCACCCGGACGCCGGGGGTGAGGACGGCGTCGGGCCAGCCGCCGTGCAGGGTGCGCCGGTACAGCTCGTCGTGGAGGGCGGCGAGGGTGTCGGCGTCGATGCCCTTGTGCAGCTGCCACTGCGCGGAGACCAGCCGGTCGCGGACGGGCTCGGGCAGGGCGTGGAAGTAGCGGGTGTAGTCGGGCGTGAAGTGCTCCAGGCCGAGCTTGGAGTACTCCATCGGCGCGAACGCCTCGGTGCGGCCGATCCAGTGCAGCCTCTCCCGGCCGGCCGGGCGGTGGCGCAGCAGGTCGAGGAAGACCTCGGCGCCGGACTGTCCGGAGCCGACGACGGTGACGTGCCCGGCGGCGAGGACGTCGTCGCGGTGGTCGAGGTAGTCGGCGGCGTGGATGACGGGCACGCCGGGGGCCTCCACCAGGGGCCTGAGCGGGTCGGGCACATGGGGGACGGTGCCGACGCCGAGGACGATGTTGCGGGTGTAGGTGCGGCCGAGGGCCTCCGCCTCGCCCTCGGCGTCGAGCTGGGTGAAGTCGACCTCGAACACGTCGCGTTCGGGGTTCCAGCGGACGGCGTCGACCTGGTGGCGAAAGCGCAGCCCGGGCAGGCTCTGGGCGACCCAGCGGCAGTAGGCGTCGTACTCGGCGCGCTGGATGTGGAAGCGCTCGGCGAAGTAGAAGGGGAACAGCCGCTCCCGGGCCCGAAGGTAGTTGAGGAAGCTCCAGGGGCTGGTGGGGTCGGCGAGGGTCACCAGGTCGGCCAGGAACGGCACTTGGACGGTGGCGCCCTCGATGAGCAGACCGGGGTGCCAGTCGAAGCCGGGCCGCTGTTCGTAGAAGACGGCGTCGAGTTCGGCGAGCGGGTGGGCGAGGGCGGCGAGGGAGAGGTTGCACGGTCCGATGCCGATGCCGACCAGGTCGCGGGGGGACTCGGGCTCGTGGCGTGGGGGGAGGGTCATCCGGGGGTGCTTCCTTCGACGAGTTTCAACAGGTGGGCCAAGTCGTCCGGCCGGGTGCGGGGGTTGAGGAGGGTGGCCTTGAGCCAGAGCCGGCCGTCCGGGCGGGCGCGGCCGAGGACGGCCCGGCCCTCGTGCAGCAGCCTGCGGCGCACGGTGGCCACGGCGTCGTCGCCGGCCCCGGCGGGCCGGAAGAGGACCGTGCTGATGACGGGCCGGCCGTACAGCTCGAAGCCGGGGTGGTCCTGGACGAGCTCGGCGAACTCGTCGGCCCGGGCGCACACCTGGTCGACCAGGGCGCCCAGGCCGCCGCGGCCGAGGGTCCTCAGGGTGACGGCGATCTTCAGGACGTCGGGGCGGCGGGTGGTGCGCAGCGAGCGGTCGAGCAGGTCGGGCAGGCCCGCCTCGGTGTCGTCGTCGGCGTTGAGGTAGTCCGCGCGCTGGTGGAGCACGGCGAGTTCGCCCGGGCGTGCGACGGCGAGCAGCCCCGCGGCGACCGGCTGCCAGCCGAGCTTGTGCAGGTCGAGGGTGACGGTGTGGGCGGCTTCGAGCCCGGCGAGCTTCTCGCGGTGCCGGCCGCTGAACAGCAGCCCTCCGCCGTAGGCGGCGTCGATGTGCAGGCGGGTGCCGTGGGCGGCGCACAGGCCCGCGATCTGGGGCAGGGGGTCGATCAGGCCGGCGTCGGTGGTGCCGGCGGTGGCGGCGACGAGCAGCGGGCCGGGGAGCGTGGTGAGGGCGGCGTCCAGGGCGGCCGGGTCGAGGGTGCCGTTGGGCGCCGGGACGACCACCGGGTCGGGCAGGCCGAGCAGCCAGGCGGCGCGGGCCAGGGAGTGGTGGGCGTTGGCGCCGCAGACGAGTCGGACGCTGCCGTCGTGCGCCTCGCGGGCGAGCAGCAGCGCGAGCAGGTTGGACTCGGTGCCGCCGGTGGTGACCACGGCGTCGGCCAGCCCGGTCTCGCGGGCGAGCGCGCGTGCCACGACGGATTCCAGCGCGGAGGCGGCCGGGGCCTGGTCCCAGGAGTCCAGGGAGGGGTTCAGGGCGCTCGCGGCGAGGTCGGCGGCGGTGGCGACGGCGAGCGGCGGGCAGTGCAGATGGGCCGCGCACAGGGGCTCGGCGGGGTCGGCCGCGCCCTCGGCGAGGGCGTGCACGAGCGCGCGCAGGGCGTCGGGGTCGCCGTCCTCCGGCAGGACGTCCCCGAGGGCGTCGGCGACCCGGGCGGCGACGGCGGCGGGACCGCCGGCGGGCAGCGGGCCGCCGCGCGCCCGGCCGCCGGCCGCGAGCGCGTCGAGCACGGTGTCGAGCAGCGGCCGCAGGGCGTCGGGCCCTTCGGGTCCCGAGGCGAGGGGCGGCGTACGCATCGGCTCTCCTCCGCTCATGGCTCTCCTCCGGGGCGCGGCGCGCGGACCTCCGGCGGACTCCCCGGTCGTCGGGCTCTTGCGTCCTCAGCCGCGGGTTTCCGGGTCCGGTCGGGTTCCGGCTTGTGAGTGGTCTTCCAGCTTGTACGGGAAGGGGGCCACGTGTCCTGAAAGTCCAACGATCGAAACCCGAAAGTGGGTACTGCCGTGCGGGGAAAACACGTTGGAGCGGGGGCCGCGAGGGGTACTTTCAGTCGAATGGTTGACGCGTGGATGATCGACGTGCCCGGTGAGCGCGTGCTGGTCCGTGAGCTCGGCCCGGCGGACGAGGAACCCCTGCTCAGGCTGTTCGAGGAGTGCGAGGACTGGTTCGTGGCGGCCACTGGCCTGCCGTCGGGGCCGGGCGACGTGCAGAGCCTGTTCTACGCGCTGCCCGAGGGCGCGGGACCCGACGACAAGGTGCTGCTGGTGCTGGAGCGGGACGGGGTGGTCGCGGGCGTGGTGGACGCCGTGCGTGACCATCCGGAGCCGGGCGCGGTGGCCGTGGGCCTGTTCCTGCTGGCCCCGTGGGCGCGGGGGCGGGGCCTCGGCCGGGCCCTGGCCGCGTCCCTGCTGGCCCGCGCCGAGGGCGCGACGGTGGTGACGGCGACGGTCCCGCCGGGCTGGCGGCCCGGCGAGTGCTTCCTGCGGCGGCTCGGCTTCACCCTCGACACGGGTGCCCCAGACGGCACGGCCGGCCGCCGCCCGGGCCCACGCGAGGACGGCGTACGACGGGCCGTGCTCCGCCCGGCGACGGGCTGAGCACGGCAAGCCGGTGCACGACGGGCCATCCTCCGCCCGGCGACGGCCTGAGTCCGGCGAGGCGGTGTACGGCGGGCGGCGCTCGGGCTGAGTCCCGCACGGCAGCGTACGACGGGCCATCCTCCGCCCGGGGGGCGTGCTGAGTCTCCCGAGCCAGTGTACGGCGGGCGGCGCTCGGCCCGGCCGCGGGCTGAGTCCTGGGGGGTGTCGGCCTCCGTCGGCCCCCCCTGTCCTAGGCCGTGAAGTCCCCCGCGTGGTCCCTGGCCCACTGGGCGAAGGTGCGGGCGGGGGTGCCGGTGGTCTTCTCGACCGTCGCGGTGATCTCCGGAGGCACGCCGACGGTTCCGGCGAAGGTCTCCAGCAGCCGTTCGAGCATCTGCGGCGGCACGTGCGGGAAGAGTTCCGGGCCCGCCTCGCGCGGGTCCACCTCGACGAAGGCCAGTTCCTTGCCGACGGCCGCGCCGATCGCCGCGACCTGCTCGGCGTTGCTGACCGCCTCGGGTCCGGTCAGCCGGTGCACGGCGCCCTCGTGCCCGTCGTCGAGCAGCGCGCGCTCGGCGACGGCCGCGATGTCGTCCTCGTGGATGGGCGCGGAGAGCCCGTCCGCGAACACGCCCCGGACGGTGTTCCCGGCGCGGATCTGGGGCGCCCACCGCAGGGCGTTGGTGGCGAACGCGTTGGGCCGCAGGAAGGTCCAGGCGAGCCCGCTGTCGCGGATCCGCCGTTCCACCGTGGCGTGCGCGACGTGGATGGGGTGGGTCTCGTCCGCGCCCTCCTGGACGATGCCGCTGGAGAGCAGCACGGCGTGCCGGACGCCGTGCGCGCGGGCCGCGTCGAGGAGGGAGACGGTGCCCGCCTGGGCGTAGAGGAAGAGTTTCGTCGCGCCCTCGAACAGGGCAGCGGGGTCCTCCGGCCGGAATCGCACCACCTCGGCCCGCCCGGGCAGCGCGGCCCGTTCGGGGTCGCGGGTCAGCGCGCGCACGGGCTGACCCGCGGCGAGGAGACGGTCGACGAGGGCGCGTCCGACGTTGCCGGTCGCGCCGGTCACGACGATCACGATGCTGCCTCCAGAGGCTCGGCCGATCGTTCCCGCAGAGCCTAGGAGGGCGGTCCCCGCGCCGCATCGTCGCCGGGGACCAGCCGCGTCTACGTCGCCGGACCTACTCCCCGCGCACCCGCAGGGCCCTGGTCAGGTCGTCGAGCCGGTCGGCGAGGGTACGGCGCAGGGCCGGGGTGAGCTCGGCGTCGTCCAGGCACGCCTCGCCGAGACGCACGTTCTCGGCGTCGACGGCGTGGGCCGGGAAGCACCAGCGGCCGGCGGCGACCGCGATGGCGGGGCCGCGGCGGGCGGCGAGGGAGACCGCGTCGTCGTAGAAGCGTGCCACGTACTCCCGTACCAGCTCGGCCTGCTCGGGCTGCCAGAAGCCCTGCGCGGTGGCCGTGAACAGGTAGTTCGACAGGTCGTCGCCGGCGAACATCGCCTCCCAGGCCGCGCGCTTGGCGTCCGGGTCGGGCAGGGCGGCACGGCAGCGGGCGGCGCCCTCCTGGCCGGTGGCGCTCGGGTCGCGCTCCAGCTCGGCGGCGATGGCGGCCTCGTCGGTGGCGCCGAGCACGGCGAGCCGGGAGAGGACGCGCCAGCGCAGCTCGGGGTCGAGCTCCGGCCCCCCGGGCACCGTGCCGTCGGCGAGCCAGGCGGCGATGGTGTCCGGGTGCGCGGCCACGCCGATCAGATGGCGCACGGCGATCAGCCGCAGGCCGGGGTGGTCGCCGTCCTCGGTGCGCCGCAGCAGGTCGCGGCAGAGCGAGGTGAGGGTGGCCAGGGCGGCCGGGCGCTCCTCGGCGGGCAGGTACTGGTCGGCGATCTGGCCGGAGGCGAAGGCGAGGACGCCCTGCACGACGGCCAGGTCGGTCTCGCGCGGGAGGTGCGCGCGGGCCGTCTCCAGATAGGCGGCGGGGGGCAGTTCGCCGTCGCGGACGGCGTCCCTGAGGGCGTTCCAGACGACCGCGCGGGTGAGCGGGTCGGGCAGCCCTGACAGTCCGGCGCGGAGGGCGTCGAACGACTCGGTGTCGAAGCGGACCTTGGCGTAGGTGAGGTCGCCGTCGTTCAGGAGGAGCAGCGCGGGACGCTTGCCGATGGGCTGCGGCTCGGCCTGCGGGACGTCGAGGTCGCGGCGCTCGCGCAGCACCAGCCGGCCCTCGTCGGCGACGTCGTGGTCGTAGAGGCCGGCGGTGAGGCGGTGCGGGCGGCTGCCCGCGCGGTCCACGGTCAGCACGCAGGTGCCCTCGGCGGCGGTGATCACGGGCGTGAGCGTGTCGACGCCGGTGGTGCGCAGCCAGCTGTCGGCCCAGGCGTGCACGTCGCGCTCGGTGGCCGAGGCGAGGGAGTCGATGAAGTCGGCGAGGGTGGCGTTGCCGAACTTGTGCCGGGCGAAGTGGGTGTTGATGCCGGCGAGGAAGTCCTTCTCGCCCAGCCAGGCGGCCAGCTGGCGCAGGGCGGAGGCGCCCTTGGCGTAGGAGATGCCGTCGAAGTTGAGCAGCGCGGAGGCCGTGTCGTCGACGTTCTCGGGGGCGACCGGGTGGGTGGTGGGCCGCTGGTCGGCGTCGTACCCCCAGGCCTTGCGGGTGACGCCGAACTCGGTCCAGGGGTCGGTGAAGCGGGTGGCCTCGGCGGTGGTCTGGTAGCCCATGTACTCGGCGAAGGACTCGTTCAGCCAGATGTCGTCCCACCACTTGAGGGTGACCAGGTCGCCGAACCACATGTGGGCCATCTCGTGCGCGATGACCATGGCGCGGGTCTGCCGCTCGGTCTCGGTGACCGCGGACCGGTAGACGAACTCGTCGCGGAAGGTGACCAGGCCCGGGTTCTCCATGGCGCCCGCGTTGAACTCGGGGACGAACGCCTGGTCGTAGGAGTCGAAGGGGTACGGCTCCTCGAACTTCTCGTGGTACCGGTCGTAGCACGCGCGCGTGACGTCGAGGATCTCGTCCGCATCGGTGTCGAGGTACGGCGCGAGGGAGCGGCGGCAGTGGATGCCGAAGGGCAGTCCGCGGTGCTCGGTCCGCACCGAGTGCCAGGGGCCGGCCGCGACGGCGACCAGGTAGGTGGAGATCAGCGGGGTCGGCGCGGCCCGCCAGACACCGTCGCCCCGCTCCTCGGTGACCCCGTTGGCGAGCACCGTCCAGCCCTCGGGGGCCTTGACGGAGACCTCGAAGACGGACTTCAGGTCGGGCTGGTCGAAGGCGGTGAAGACGCGCTGGACGTCGTCCATGAACAGCTGCGTGTAGACGTACGTCTCGCCGTCGCTCGGGTCGGTGAAGCGGTGCATGCCCTCGCCGGTGCGGGAGTAGCGCATGACCGCGTCGACGCGCAGTTCGTGCTCGCCGGCGGCGAGGTCCTTCAGCGGCAGCCGGCCCTCGTGCAGCGAGTCCGGGTCGAGGGGCTGCCCGTCGAGCGTGACGCCGCGCAGCTCGGCGGGCTTCAGCTCGACGAACGTGTCGCCGTCCGTCCGTGCGGTGAACCGGATCACGGTGTGGGAGCCGAAGGTCTCGTCCCCGGTGGTGAGGTCCAGTTCGACCGTGTAGTGGTGGACGTCGAGGAGCTGTGCACGGAGCTGCGCTTCGTCGCGCGTGAGTACGGACATGCAGGCCATGCTGCCTGATGGGACCGACAGCGCACAGGGGCGGATCGGTACACGGCTTATGTCCGCTTCGCTCCCCTGCCCCCGCGGCCGGCCCGTCCGCCCCTTGCGGGTCAGCGCCCGTTGGTGTCCTCGGCGATGCGCTCGTGGTGCCTGATCACCTCGGCGATGATGAAGTTCAGGAACTTCTCGGCGAACGCGGGATCGAGCTTGGCGCTCTCGGCGAGGCGGCGCAGCCGCTCGATCTGGCGGGCCTCGCGGGCCGGGTCGGCGGGCGGCAGCTGGTGCACCGCCTTGAGCCGGCCGACCTGCTGCGTGGCCTTGAAACGCTCGGCGAGCATGTGGACGACGGCCGCGTCGATGTTGTCGATGCTGTCGCGCAGCCGCTCCAGTTCCTGGCGGACCCCGGGGTCCACGTCACCGGTGCCGGTGTTGCTGGTGGTCATGGGTGCCCACCCTATGTGCTCGCCGGGGCCGCCCCTACGGGGTGTGGCGGGATTCGATCACCGGAGGGGCGTCGGGTTCCGGGACGCGGTCGCTCCAGCCACCGGGGACGCTGCGCCCCTGCTGGGCGCGGAAGCGGACGGGAGCGAGGCCGACACGACGGGTGAACAGCCGGGAGAAGTAGGCCGGATCGTCGTAGCCGACGCGGCGGGCGACGGCCGCGACGGGCAGTTCGGTGGCGGCGAGCAGTTCCTTGGCGCGGCCGAGACGGATCCCGAGGAGGTAGTCCTTGGGGCTGCATCCGGCCGCCCGGCGGACCGCGCCGCGCAGCTCGGCGGTGGTCATGCCGTGCCGGGCCGCGTGGTCGGAGACGCTCATCGGGGTGCAGGCGTCGCGGGCGAGGGCCTCCAGCACCTGGTCGCCGTCGGGCGCGAGGTCGGCGCGGGCGCGGCGCAGCGCGACGAGCAGTTCGTGCACGGCGGCGCCGGTCTCCACCTCCAGCAGCGGGTTGCCGCGGCGGGCGGCGCGGGCGATGCGGGCGACGACCGCCCGGGGCCCGGCGGCGTCGGAGAGGGCGACGACGGGCCGCTCGGGTTCGATGTAGCCGAGTTCGGTGTAGGTCGTGGTGGCGGGCCCGGCGAAGTCGACGAAGCCCTCGTCCCAGCCGGAGTGCGCGTCGGGCGCGTAGTGGTGCGGCACGCCCGGGGTCAGCCACAGCAGCGCGGGCGCGGTGACGGTCGTACGGCGGCCGTCCGCGCCCCGGTACCAGCCGCCGCCCGAGCTGATCACGACGGCCACGTGGTGGTCGAGGGTGCGCGGGCCGACCGTGGGCAGCGCGCCGTGCTGGAGGCCGACGCCGAGGCAGACCAGGCCGAGGCGGTGGTGGGCGGGGCCGGGGCTGAAGAACCGCATCCAGGTCTGGTACATCGGCGCTCCTCCCCGCGTCGGCGACGGCCGACTTTTGTCCAAGCAGTGCCGATCTTCGTCCATGGTGCCGGGCGCGGGAAGGGGCGAGGGTGGGCCGCATGAGCGAGTTCGCGGTGGGGGAATCCGGCTTCCTGCTGGACGGACGGCCGGTACGGCTGCTGTCCGGGGCCCTGCACTACTTCCGGGTGCACGAGCGGCACTGGCGCCACCGGCTGGCGATGCTCCGGGCGATGGGCCTGAACTGCGTGGAGACGTACGTCCCCTGGAACCTGCACGAGCCCCGCCCGGGAGACCACCGGGACGTGCGGGCGCTCGGCCGGTTCCTGGACGCGGTCCGGGAGGCGGGCCTCTGGGCGGTCGTGCGGCCGGGCCCCTACATCTGCGCCGAGTGGGAGAACGGCGGACTGCCGTCCTGGGTGACGGCCGCGGCGGGCACGCGCGTGCGCACGCGCGACGAGCGCTACCTGGGCCCGGTGCGGCACTGGTTGCGCCGTCTGCTGCGCGAGGTCGTGCCCCGGCAGATCGGCCGCGGCGGCCCGGTGGTCCTGGTGCAGGTGGAGAACGAGTACGGCAGCTACGGCAGCGACACCCGGTACCTGCGGGAATTGGCCGCCGTGCTGCGCGCCGAGGGGGTCACGGTCCCGCTGTTCACCTCCGACGGCCCCGAGGACCACATGCTGAGCGGCGGTTCGCTGCCCGGGGTGCTCGCCACGGTGAACTTCGGCTCCCACGCGCGCGAGGCCTTCGCCACGCTGCGCCGCCACCGCCCCGGGGGCCCGCTGATGTGCGCGGAGTTCTGGTGCGGCTGGTTCGACCACTGGGCCGGCGGGCATGCCGTACGGGATCCGGAGGAGGCCGCCGGTGTGCTGCGGGAGATCCTGGAGTGCGGGGCTTCGGTGAACCTCTACATGGCGCACGGCGGCACGAGCTTCGGCGGCTGGGCGGGGGCCAACCGGGGCGGCGAGCTGCACGACGGCCCGCTGGAGCCGGATGTGACGTCCTACGACTACGACGCCCCGGTGGACGAGTACGGCCGCCCGACCGAGAAGTTCTGGCGCTTCCGCGAGGTGCTGGCCGAGTACCACTCCGAGCCGCTGCCCGAACCGCCGCCCGCGCCCGCCCCGTTGGGCCGCCCGGCCGAGGTCGTGCTGGACGGCTGGGCGCCCCTGGGTGACGTCCTTGAGGCGCTGGGCGGCGGGGAGACGGCCTCCCCGGTGCCGCCCTCCTTCGAGGAACTGCACGTCACCCGGGGCCTGGTGCGCTACGAGGTCGACGTGCCCGGACCCCGGCAGCCGTACCCGCTCACCGTGCGGGGGCTGCGGGACCTCGCGGTGGTGTACGTCGACGGCGAGCCGGCCGGGGTGCTCACGGAGGAGGAGCCGCGGCTGAAGGAGCCCGTCGCGGGCCCCGCGCGCGTGGAGCTGTGGGTGGAGTCCCTCGGAAGGGTGAGCTACGGGCCGCGGTCCGGCGAGGCGAAGGGGATCACGGGCGGCATCCTGCACGAGCGGCAGTATCTGCACGGGGTACGCGCGCGCGGGCTGGACCTCGACTCGTTCCGAGGGGGTGTGGCGGGGGTGCCGTTCGGCGCGCCGCCCGCGCACGGCGCGCCGGGGCTGTATCGGGGCACGGCCGAGGTCCGCGGGGCCGGGGACGCCCGGCTGGAACTGCCCGGCTGGACGCGCGGCTTCGTCTGGGTCAACGGCTTCGGCCTGGGCCGTTACTGGTCGGTGGGCCCCCAGCGCACCCTCTGCGTCCCCGGCCCGGTGCTGCGGGAGGGTGGCAACGAGGTGTGGGTGCTGGAGCTCCAGGAGACGCAGCCCGGCCGGCCGGCACCCCGCCTGCTGCCCGTGTGACCGGCCGCCGGTCCCGCCTACAGTGGAGGGGGGCTCCGGCGTCTTTGGGGGTACGGACGTGGCGAACGGCGGACCGGTCCAGCACGGCTTTCCGCACCTGGAGACGGTGCGGGCCGCCGTCACGGCGCTGTACAGGCGCCTGTCCTACGAGACGGTGCGGACGTTCTCGACCAGCGTGGTCCCCGCCGACGTGGCCTTCTGCGACACCGACGACCTGCACCTGGGCGCCCAGCGGGTGGCCCGGGAGATCGTGCGGCACTTCCGGCTGCCGGACGCGCGGCTGATCGTCGGCTTCCGCGAGATGACGCACGCGGCGAACGTCGAACTGGCGGCCGGACCGGAGTACTTCGTCGAACTGAACGACCGCTTCCGCACCCACCGCAGGGACATCGGCGCGGCGCTCGCCCACGAGGTCGCCCACGTCTATCTGCACCGGCTGGACCTCGCCTTCCCCACCACGGCGGAGAACGAGATCCTCACCGACACGGTGACCACCTACCTGGGCGCGGGCTGGCTGCTGCTGGACGCCTTCCGGGAGGACGGGGTCTCCTCGCAGAAGCTCGGCTACCTCACCCCGGAGGAGTTCGGCTACGTGCTGGCGAAGCGGTCCCTGCTCTTCGCCGAGGACCCGTCGGTGTGGTTCACCAGCCCGCAGGCCTACACCGCCTACGTCAAGGGCCTGGAGCGGGCCCGCCGGGACGAGCAGCAGCCACCGCTGACCGCGGCCGGCTGGGCGGGGCGCAGGCGGTACGCCCACGACCGGCGGCACGCGCACGCCGTGCCGCCGGAGGCGCCCTACGCCTTCACCCCCGACCCCGCGGGCCACCTCCGCGTCTCCTTCGCCTGCCCCACCTGCCACCAGCGGATCAGGGTGCCGGTCCGGGGCCGCGTGCGAGCGCGCTGCGGGCTGTGCCGGACGGTGCTGGAGTGCGACACGTAGGCCTCCCCGAGGATCGCGGGGCCGTTCAGGCGCCGTACACCCGGCCCGGCGGCTGCGCGTCCGCCAGCAGCTTCAGCGCCGTCTCCCCCGCCTCGGCGGGTGTCCACCGCGCGCCCTTGTCGGCGGTGGGGCCGGGCCGCCAGCCCTCCATCACGGTGATCCGGCCGCCCTCCGCCTCGAACACCCGGCCGGTCACACCCGCGCTGGCGGCGGAGCCGAGCCAGACCACGAGCGGGGAGACGTTGTCCGGCGCCATGGCGTCGAAGCCGGTGGCCGGGGCCGCCATGGTCGCGGCGAAGGCCCGTTCCGTCATGCGGGTGCGGGCGGCGGGCGCGATCGCGTTGACCTGGACTCCGTAGCGGGCCAGTTCGGCCGCCGCGACGAGGGTCAGCGCGACGATCCCGGCCTTGGCGGCGCTGTAGTTGACCTGGCCGACCGAGCCCAGCAGGCCGGCCCCGCTGCTGGTGCCGACGACCCGGGCCCGCGGGGTGCGCCCCGCCTTGGCCTCGGCCCGCCAGTGCGCGGCGGCGTGCCTCAGCGGCAGGAAGTGGCCCCTGAGGTGGACGCGGAGCACGGCGTCCCAGTCGTCCTCGTCGAGGTTGACCAGCATGCGGTCGCGGAGGAAGCCCGCGTTGTTGACCAGCGTGTCCAGCCGGCCGTACGTCTCGACGGCGGCCCGGACCAGTGCGGCGGCGCCCTCGGTGGTGGCGATGTCACCGCCGTGCGCGACCGCCTCACCGCCCGCGGCCCGGATCTCGGCGACGACGGCGTCCGCGGGGCTCTCCGCGCCGGGCGCCCCGTCGAGTCCGACGCCCAGGTCGTTGACGACGACCCGGGCGCCCTCGGCCGCGAAGGCGAGGGCGTGCGCGCGGCCGAGTCCGCGGCCCGCTCCGGTGACGACGACGACCCGGCCGTCGCAGATTCCCCTCATCTCAGCTCTCCCTGTGGGCGGTTGTGGCGTCGAGGAAGGCGGGCCGCTCCCCGCCCCCGTGCACGTGCAGGCTCGCCCCGCTGATGTAGGCGGCGGCGTCGGAGGCGAGGAAGACGGCGGCGGCGCCGACGTCGGCGGGGGCGGCCAGCCGGCGGAGCGGCACGGTGCGGGAGACGGCGTCGACGCCGTCCGGGCCGCCGTAGTGCAGATGGGCCAGTTCGGTGTGCACCATGCCGACCACGAGCGTGTTGACCCGGATCTCCGGCGCCCACTCCACCGCCATGGAGGCGGCCAGGTTCGCGAGCCCCGCCTTGGCCGCGCCGTAGGCCGCCGATCCGGGCGAGGGACGGCCGCCACTCACGCTGCCGACCATCACGACGGAGCCCCTGCCGCGCCGCAGGTGCTCGTACGCGGCGAGGGAGGCGGTCAGCGGGGCGACGAGGTTCAGCTCGACGACCCTCGCGTGGTGTTCGGCGTCCGCGTCGGCGAGCCTGCGGTACGGCGTGCCGCCCGCGTTGTTGACCAGCACGTCGAGCCGGGGCAGCGCGGCGAAGAAGGCCCGCACGGCGGACGGGTCGCGCAGGTCCAGCGGGGCGAACCCGACGCCGTCCAGGGGCTGTTCGGGGGGTCTGCGGGCGCAGGCAAGGACGTGTGCGCCCGCGTCGGCGAAGGCCCGCGCGATCCCGGCGCCCACCCCCCGGGTGCCGCCGGTGACGACGACGGTCCTGCCGTGCAGCGAGTTGTCCACAGGGCGCGCGGTCGAGTTGTCCACAGGGCCTCCCGCTCGTCTTCGCCGACTGCTAGCTTCGAAGCCTCACACCTAACAAATGTTTGGTGGAAAGGTAGCTGATGTGTCCATGGGTGTCTGCCGTTCGGCCCCGGAAAAGGGGATTTCCGTGGTCACCGTCGACTTCCCGCCGGTGAACGCGCTGCCGGTGGCCGGCTGGTTCGCGCTCGCCGATGCCGTGCGCGCGGCGGGCCGCGACCCGGAGGTCCGGTGCGTGGTCCTGGCCGCCGAGGGGCGGGGGTTCAACGCGGGCGTGGACATCAAGGAGATACAGGCGGACGGCCCCCAGGCGCTGATCGGGGCGAACCACGGCTGCGCCGAGGCCTTCGCCGCGGTCTACGAGTGCGAGACCCCGGTCGTCGCGGCGGTGCAGGGTTTCTGCCTGGGCGGCGGGATAGGCCTGGTGGGCAACGCGGACGCGATCGTGGCGAGCGAGGACGCCGTCTTCGGGCTGCCCGAGCTGGACCGGGGCGCGCTGGGCGCCGCGACCCACCTGGCGCGGCTGGTCCCGCAGCATCTGATGCGCGCCCTCTACTTCACGGGGCGCAAGGTGAGCGCGGCCGAGCTGCACCGGCACGGCTCGGTGTGGCGCGTGGTGCCGGGCGAGCGGCTGCGGGCGGCGGCGCTGGAGCTGGCCGGCGAGATCGCCGCCAAGGACGGGCGGCTGCTGCGCATGGCCAAGGCCGCCATCAACGGCATCGACCCGGTCGACGTGCGCCGCAGCTACCGCTTCGAACAGGGCTTCACCTTCGAGGCCAACCTGAGCGGCCTGGCCGGCCGGGTCCGCGACACGTTCGGGAAGGAGGGTGCGTAGATGGGCGACAAGACGATGACCGCCGACGAGGTGGTGGCCCGGCTGGAGAGCGGCATGACCCTCGGCATCGGCGGCTGGGGTTCGCGCCGCAAGCCGATGACCCTGGTGCGGGCGCTGCTGCGGTCCGGGATCGGCGATCTCACCGTCGTCTCGTGCGGCGGCCCGGACGTCGGCATGCTGGCGGCGGCCGGCCGGATCCGCAGGCTGGTCACCGCGTTCGTCACCCTCGACTCCGTCCCGCTGGAGCCGCACTACCGGGCGGCCCGCGAGCGCGGCGGCCTCGAACTGACCGAGGTCGACGAGGGGATGTTCCTGTGGGGCCTGGAGGCGGCGGCGCGCCGGCTGCCCTTCCTTCCCGTGCGGGCGGGGCTCGGCTCGGACGTCATGCGGGTCAACCCCGCCCTGCGGACGGTGACCTCGCCGTACGAGGACGGGGAGACGTTCGTGGCGATGCCCGCCCTGCGGATGGACGCGGCGCTGGTCCACGTCAACCGTGCCGACCGGCTGGGCAACGGCCAGTGCCTGGGCCCGGACCCGTACTTCGACGACCTGTTCTGCGCCGCGGCGGACACCGCCTACGTCTCCTGCGAACGGATCGTGGACACGGCCGAGCTGACCAAGGAGGCGCCGACGCAGTCACTGCTGCTGAAACGGCTCGCGGTGACGGGCGTGGTGGAGGCGCCGAACGGCGCGCACTTCACGTCCTGCGCGCCGGACTACGGCAGGGACGAGGAGTTCCAGAAGGTGTACGCGGGCACGCCGTGGCCGGAGTTCGCCGGGCGGTTCCTCGCCGGCGACGAGGGCGCGTACCGGGCGGCGGTCGAGGAGCGGCGGAAGGAGCAGGGGCGATGAGGGTCACCCGGGCCGAGTACTGCGTGGCCGCCTGCGCCGACGCCTGGCGCGGTGCCGGGGAGATCCTGGCGAGCCCGATGGGGCTGATCCCCTCGCTGGGCGCCCGGCTGGCCCGGCTCACCTTCGCGCCGGACCTGCTGCTGACCGACGGCGAGGCCCTGCTGGTGCGCCCGGACGGCACCCCGGAGGGCCGGCTGCCCTACCGGCAGCATCTGGAGCTGGTGACGGGCGGCCGACGGCACGTGATGATGGGCGCGAGCCAGATCGACCGGTACGGCAACCAGAACATCTCCTGCATCGGCGACTGGGCGCGACCCGGCCGCCAGCTGCTGGGAGTGCGCGGGGCGCCGCTCAACACGCTGAACAACCCCACGAGTTACTGGATCCCCCGGCACTCCCGGCGGGTGTTCGTGGAGCGCGTGGACATGGTGTGCGGGGTGGGGTACGACCGGGCGGCCGCGCTCGGCGCGACGGCCCGCTTCCACCGCATCGTGCGGGTCGTCTCCGACCTCGGCGTGTTCGACTTCGCGACGCCGGACCGCTCGATGCGCCTCGCCTCGCTGCATCCGGGGGTGGACGTCGCCCGGGTGCGGGAGGCGACGGGCTTCGCGCTCGCGGTGCCGGACGAGGTGCCGGCCACACGGGAGCCGGAGGCCGAGGAACTGCGGCTGATCCGTGAGGTGCTGGACCCGGGCGGGGCGCGCGACCGTGAGGTGCCCGAGGGGGTGAGGGGCTGATGGAGACCGCGCTCACCCGGCTGGTCGGCGTCCGCCATCCGGTCGTGCAGACCGGCATGGGCTGGGTGGCCGGACCACGGCTGGTCTCGGCCGCGGCGAACGCGGGAGCGCTCGGCGTCCTGGCGTCCGCGACGATGACGCCCGGCCGGCTGCGCGAGGCGATACGGGAGGTCCGGTCCCGCACCGGCGCGCCGTTCGGGGTGAATCTGCGGGCCGACGCGGGCGACGCGGCCGAGCGGGTGCGGATCATGGTGGAGGAGGGCGTCCGGGTGGCCTCCTTCGCGCTGGCCCCGTCGCCCGAGCTGATCGCGCGGCTCAAGGAGGCGGGCGTGGTCGTCATCCCGTCCGTGGGGGCGCGGCGGCACGCCGAGAAGGTGGCGGCGTGGGGCGCGGACGCGGTGGTCGTGCAGGGCGGCGAGGGCGGCGGGCACACCGGCGAGGTGGCGACGAGCGTGCTGCTGCCGCAGGTGGTGGACGCGGTGGGGATACCGGTCGTGGCGGCGGGCGGGTTCTTCGACGGCCGGGGCCTGGTGGCGGCGCTGGCGTACGGGGCGGCCGGGGTCGCGATGGGCACGCGGTTCCTGCTCACCTCGGACTCGACGGTGCCGGACGCGGTGAAGGCCAGATATCTGGCGGCGACGGTCCGGGACGTCACGGTCACCCGGGCGGTGGACGGTCTGCCGCACCGGATGCTGCGCACGGACCTGGTCGAGGCGCTGGAGCGGTCCGGCCGCGTGCGGGCCTTCGGGCACGCGGTGCGGCGGGCGGCCGGGTTCCGGCGGCTGTCCGGTCTCACCTGGCGGCAGCTGGTCCGTGAGGGCCTCGCCCTGCGGCACGGCAAGGAGCTGTCCTGGAGCCAGGTGCTGCTCGCCGCGAACACGCCGATGCTGCTGAGGTCCGCGATGGTGGACGGGCGTACGGACCTCGGGGTGATGGCGGCCGGGCAGGTCGCCGGGGTGATCGGCGACCTGCCGTCGTGCGCGGAGCTGGTGGAGCGCGTCGTGGCGGAGGCTGAGGAGGTGCTGGCGGGCCTCGACGGGCTCAGGGCCGTGCGCTGACGGCCCGGCCCGGCGTCACAGCCGTTCGATGATCGTCACGTTGGCCTGGCCGCCGCCCTCGCACATGGTCTGGAGGCCGTACCGGCCGCCGGTGCGCTCCAGTTCGTGCAGCAGAGTGGTCATGAGCCGGACGCCGGTCGCGCCGAGGGGGTGGCCGAGGGCGATCGCGCCGCCGTTGACGTTGACCTTCCCGGGGTCGGCGCCGGTCTCGCGCAGCCAGGCGAGGACGACCGGCGCGAAGGCCTCGTTGATCTCCACGAGGTCGATGTCGTCGATGGCCAGGCCGGTCTTCTCCAGGGCGTGCGCGGTGGCCGGGATGGGTGCGGAGAGCATCCGGATGGGGTCCTCGCCGCGCACGGAGAGATGGTGGACGCGGGCGCGGGGGCGCAGTCCGTGGTCGCGTACCGCGCGCTCGGAGGCGAGCAGCATGGCGGCGGCGCCGTCGGAGACCTGGGAGGAGCAGGCGGCGGTGACGGTGCCGCCGTCGAGGACCGGCTTCAGCGCGGCCATCCTCTCCAGAGAGGTGTCCCGGCGCGGGCCCTCGTCGACCGCGACCGCGCCGAAGGGGACGGTCTCGCGCTCGAAGCGGCCGGTGTCGACGGCCAGGACCGCCCGTTCGTGCGAGCGCAGGGCGAACTCCTCCTGCTCCGCGCGGCCGATGCCCCACTTGGCGGCGATCATCTCGGCGCCGGCGAACTGGTTGACGGGCCGGTCGCCGTAGCGGGCGCGCCAGCCGGTGCTGCCGAGGAAGGGGCCGTCGGTCAGGCCGAGCGGCTCCGCGGCCTGCCGGGAGGCGAAGGCGATGGGGATCTGGGTCATGTTCTGCACCCCGCCCGCGATCACCAGGTCCTGGGTGCCGGAGAGTACGGCCTGCGCGGCGAAGTGCACCGCCTGCTGCGAGGAGCCGCACTGCCGGTCGACGGTCACGCCCGGCACCTCCTCGGGCAGTCCGGCGGCCAGCCAGCAGGTGCGGGCGATGTCCCCGGCCTGCGGACCCACCGCGTCCAGACAGCCGAGGACGACGTCCTCCACGGCGGCCGGGTCGATCCCGGCCCGCTCCACGAGGGCCTTGAGGACATGCGCGCCGAGATCGGCCGGGTGGACTTCGCCGAGTCCTCCCCCGCGCCGCCCGACGGGCGTGCGGACCGCTTCGACTATGTAGGCCTCGGCCATGGCGACTCCCTCGTCAGGAAAGGGGTGTTATCCGCTGTGCTCGCTCTGTTCGCCGTGTGCTCCGTGCTCATCGCGGACCGCGATGCCGTCCAGCACCATCGACAGGTACTGCCGGGCGATCTCCTCGGGGCTGTGCTGTCCGCCGGGCCGGTACCAGGAGGCGGCGACCCACACCGTGTCGCGGACGAACCGGTAGGTGAGCCGGACGTCCAGGTCGGCGCGGAAGACGTGTTCGGCGACCCCGCGTTCCAGGGTGGACAGCCAGGTCTTCTCGAACCTGCGCTGGGAGTCGGCGAGGAAGGCGAACCGGTCCTGGGCCGCGAGCTGCCTGCTCTCCTTCTGGTAGATCGCGACGGCCGCGCGGTGCCGGTCGATCTCCCGGAAGGACTCGGTGACCAGGGCCTCCAGCGTCTCGCGGGGCCCGCGTCCGGAGGCCAGGACGGTGTCGTAGCCGTCCCACAGCTCGTCGAGGAAGGTGCGCAGGATCTCCTCGAGCATCGACTCCTTGGAGTCGAAGTGGTAGTAGAGGCTGCCCGCGAGCATCCCGGCGTGGTCGGCGATCCTGCGGACGGTGGTGGCGTTGTAGCCGTGCTCGGCGAACACCTCGGCAGCGGTGCTGAGGAGTTCGCCGCGCCGGGCCGCCGCGGGGGTCACCTGGGGCTTCTTCTTGGTCGGCACGCACCCATTCTGGTCCTAGGCGTGCTGGCTGCTGACGGCGACGACCTCGCCGGTCATGTAGGAGGAGTAGCCGGAGGCCAGGAACACGACCACGTTGGCCACCTCCCAGGGTTCCGCGTGGCGCCCGAAGGCCTCCCGTTCGGTCAGTTCCGCCAGCAGTTCGGCGGAGGTGACCTTCGCCAGGTGCGGGTGCAGGGCGAGGCTCGGCGCCACGGCGTTGACCCGCACACCGTAGGCGGCCGCCTCGATCGCGGCGCACCGGGTCAGGGCCATCACCCCGGCCTTGGCGGCGGCGTAGTGGGCCTGGCCGGCCTGGGCGCGCCAGCCGACGACGGAGGCGTTGTTGACGATCACCCCGCCGCCGGTCTCCCGCATGGCGCGCAGGGCCGCGCGGGTGCAGCGGAAGGTGCCGCCCAGGGTGACGTCCAGGACCTTCGACCACTGCTCGTCGGTCATGTCGACGAGGGGCGAAGTGCCGCCGAGGCCCGCGTTGTTGAAGACGACGTCGAGTCGCCCGTGCTGGGCGGCGGCGGTCTCGAACAGCGCCCGGACCTGTCCCTCGTCGGTGACGTCGCACGGCAGGGCCGTCACCGCGCCGGGGAAGTCCCGGCCCAGTTCGGCCTCGTACTCCTTCAGCCGGCGGCCGTGCGCGTCGCTGATGAGCACGCGCGCGCCCTCCTCCAGGAAGCGGCGCGCGGTCGCTCCTCCGATACCGGCGCCGGCCGCCGCGGTGATGACGGCGGTGCGCCCCTGCAGCAGTCCGTGCCCGGGGACGCGGGCCGGGCTCTCGACGCCTGTCATGGGGCCACGCTAACCTACCAAACACTTGTTAGGGAAGGATGGTGACGGCGACCGTGGACCTGACCCACTCCCCGGCCGACGAGGAGTTCCGCGCCGAGGCCCGGGCCTGGCTGGAGGCGCATGTGCCGCGCACCCCGCTGCCGTCCCTGGAGACGGCGGCGGGCTTCGCCGCGCATCGCGCGTGGGAGGCCGAACTGGCCGCGGACCGCTGGTCGGTCGTGTCGTGGCCCGAGCGGTACGGCGGGCGGGACGCGGGCCTGCTGCGGTGGCTGGTCTTCGAGGAGGAGTACTGGGCGGCGGGCGCTCCGGGCCGGGTCGGGCAGAACGGCGTCGGCCTGCTCGCCCCGGCGCTCTTCGAGCACGGCACCGAGGAGCAGCGCGCGCGGGTGCTGCCGCCGATGGCCCGCGGCGAGGTGGTCTGGGCGCAGGCCTGGTCGGAGCCCGGAGCGGGATCCGACCTCGCCGCGCTCGCCTCCAGGGCGGTGCGGACGGACGGCGGCTGGCTGCTCGGCGGGCAGAAGACCTGGTCCTCGCGGGCGGCCTTCGCCGACCGGGCCTTCGGCCTGTTCCGCAGCGATCCCGGGGCGCCGAAGCCGCATCAGGGGCTCACCTACCTCATGTTCGACCTGCGGGCCCCCGGTGTCACCGTCCGCCCCATCGCCCGCCTGGACGGGAAGCCGGCCTTCGCGGAACTGTTCCTGGACGACGTGTTCGTGCCCGACGAGGACGTCGTCGGCGAGCCCGGCCAGGGCTGGCGGATCGCGATGTCCACAACAAGCGACGAACGCGGGCTGACCCTGCGCTCTCCCGGCCGCTTCCTCGCCTCCGCGGCCCGGCTGCTCGGACTCTGGCGGAGCCGGGGCTGCCCGGAGCACGCGAGGCAGCGGGTGGCGGACGCCCTGGTCGGCGCGCGGGCCTACCAGTTGTTCACCTACGAGGCCGCCTCCCGGTTCCTGGACGGCGACCGGCTCGGCCCGGAGTCCAGCATGAACAAGGTGTTCTGGTCCGAACTGGACCTGGCCCTGCACGAGACGGCCCTCGACCTGCTCGGCGCCGAGGGCGAACTGGCCGGCACCGACTGGTCCGAGGGGTACGTCTTCTCGCTCGCCGGACCGATCTACGCGGGCACCAACGAGATCCAGCGCGACATCATCGCCGAGCGCCTGCTCGGCCTGCCGAAGGGACGCCGCTGATGCGCTTCGTCCTCGATGCCGAGCAGCGCGCCTTCGCCGGGTCGCTGCACGCGCTGCTGACGGCCGCGGACACCCCGGCGGTGATCCGGGACTGGAGCCGCGGCGACCACGCGAGCGGGCGTGCGCTGTGGTCGCGGCTCGCGCGGGCGGGCGTGTTCGGCCTCGCGGTGCCGGAGGAGCACGGGGGGCTGGGGCCGCGCCCGGTGGACCTGGCGGTGGCCTTCGTGGAGCTGGGCCGCCACGCGGTGCCCGGGCCGCTGGCGGAGACGGTCGGCGCGGCCGTGCTGCTCGGCGAACCCCCGTCGGCCAAGCGCTTCCTGGCCGGACTCGCGGCCGGGACGGACCTCGCGACGGTGGCGGCGCCCACCGGTCACGCCCTCGACGGGGACGCGGCCTCCCTGCGGCTGTACCCGGCCCCCGAGGGCCTGTACCTGTGCACGGCGGATCCCGGCCCGGTGCACCGCTCCCTCGACCCCGCCCGCCGTCTGACCCCGCTGCCCCCGGACGGCGAACTCCTCACCCCCGACCCGCCCCGCGCCCGGGCCCTCGCCTGGATCCGCCTGGCCGTCGCCGCCCAGGCCCTCGGCGTGGGACTCGCCCTCCTCGACCGGACCCTCGACCACGTCCGCCGGCGCACCCAGTTCGGCGTCCCCATCGGCTCCTTCCAGGCCGTCAAGCACCGGCTGGCGGACACCCGGACCGCCCTGGAGTTCGCCCGGCCCCTGGTGTACGGCGCGGCGGTCTCGATGCGCCCCACGGACGTGGCCGCCGCCAAGCTCAAGGCCTGCGAGGCCGCCCACACCGCCGCCCGCACGGCCCTGCAACTGCACGGCGCTATCGGCTACACGGCCGAGTACGACCTGTCCCTGTGGCTGACCAGGGCCCGCGCGCTGCGGGGCGCGTGGGGGACGCCCGAGGAGTGCCGGGACCTGGTGCTGGGCGACGCCCTCGCGGCCGGCCCGTGAGCGCCCGGCCCGTGAGCGGCCGGCTTCAGGAGGGGCGCACGATGCCCGCGGCGCGTGCGGCCGCCAGCCAGGCCGGGAACTCGCCGACGAGACGGTCGTACAACTCCGCGTCGGAGACCTGCCGCGGGTTCCGTCCCGCGTGGAAGAAGCCGGCGTTGTCCACGATCCGCCTGCCGGGGACGGGCAGTTCGTCCAGTTTCCGCAGGAAGTCGAACTGCCGGCTGCCCGGGTCGCCGAAGCCGACGAACTGCCAGAACAGGGGAAGCGGCGCCGACTTGCACAGGTAGCGCTCCGCGGCGAGCTTGTTGATCGGGCCGCCGTCGGTCTGGAAGACGACCAGGGCGGGGTCGGTGGCGCCGCTGTCCATGTAGTGGTCGATGACGGCGTCCATCGCCAGGTGGTAGCTCGTCCTGCCCATGTGCCCGAGCCCGGAGACGATCCGGTCGACGCGGCCCCGGTGGTCGTCGAGGGCGATGTCCGTGACCGCGTCGATGTCCGTGGAGAAGAACACCACCGGCACCCGCCCGTCGTCGTCCAGGTGCGCGGACAGCCCCAGCACCCGGTCGGCGAGCGCCTGCACGCTGCCGTCCTGGTAGTAGGGCTTCATGGAGCCGGAGTAGTCGATGACGAGGTAGACGGCGGCGCGCAGCCCGTCCAGGCCGTGCTTGCGCAGGGACACCCCGGCCGAGCGGTAGGCGCCGACGAGCGCGGGCGCGGTCTCCTCCACCTTGCGCAGGCTGATCGCGGCCATGGTCTCCCCTCCGCTGTCCGGACGGCCGAGCCTACGTGGTCACGGGCCCCTGTCCTTACGCCGGTCATATGAGTTCGCTATTTTGATCACCGCCGCCCCACCGGCTCGATCCTGTCCCGCTTTCCTTCCTCCGAGGAGCCGGCCGTGGCCGCCGAGTCCGCCGTGACCACCTGCTTCCGTCATCCGCAGGTGGAGTCCTACGTCCGCTGCACCCGCTGCGACCGCTACATCTGCCCCTCCTGCATGCGCGAGGCCTCCGTCGGCCACCAGTGCGTCGAGTGCGTGAAGGAAGGTGCCCGCTCGGTCCGGCAGGCGCGGACCGCGTTCGGCGGCCGGATCAGTTCGGTGCCGCTGGTGACGTACGTGCTGGTCGCGCTGAACGTGCTCGCCTACGTCGCGGAGCTGGCCCGGCCGTCCGTCGAGGACCGTTTCGCCATGCTCGGCACGGTGCCCGCGGGCTACCTCCCGGCGGGTGTCGCGCACGGCGAGTGGTACCGGATGCTGACCGGCGCGTTCCTTCATCTGACGCCCGACGAGGGCACGTTCGGCATCACGCACATCCTGTTCAACATGCTCGCGCTGTGGAACGTGGGCCAGGTCGTCGAGGCCCAGCTGGGCCGGGTCCGCTACCTCGCCCTGTACCTGCTGTCGGCGCTGGGCGGTTCGGTGCTGGTGCTGCTGCTCGACCCCACGGCCTTCACGGTCGGCGCGTCCGGCGCCATCTTCGGCCTGGGCGCCGCCTACTGGGTCATGGGCCGCCGCCTCGGCCACGACATGCGGGCCGTGAACCGCTACATGGCGGGCCTGCTGCTGTGGCTGCTGGTCTCCGCGGGGATGACCTCCTGGCAGGCCCACGCCGGCGGCCTGCTGGCGGGAGGTGTGGTGACGCTGGCGTACGCGTACGCGCCCCGGGACGGCCGGCGCGTCCTCGTCCAGACGGGTGTGTGCGTGGCCCTGCTGGCGCTGCTGCTCGTCCTGACCTCGGTGCGGGTGGCGTCGCTGACGAGCTGAGCGGGCGCCGGAAAACCGGGTGCCCGGCCGGGAGCGCCGACCGTACGCTTCCGGCCATGCCTGAGCATCCGTGGTTCGTCATCGAACCGGAGGACGACGAGGAGTTCGAGTTCACCGACGCCGAGCGGGCCTTCGCGGCCGCGCTGCGGGAGCGCACCGCCGGCTGGGCCGAGGCCCGTGTCGGCGGTGACGTCCTGCGCACGGACGCCTGGGACTCGCTGGTCGCCTGCCTGTCCTTCGGCGACCCCCACGCACGGCGCCACCTCATGGACGTCGGCGTGCACTTCTACGGCGACCGGGTCCACGGCGACCGTCTGCACAACCAGCTGTTCACGCTGCCCGACCGCCCCTCCGGCTGGGCGCTGGAGGCCACCGGCACGATCGGGGAACTGGCGGACCGGTCGGCCGAGTGGTTCCGGTCGGTGCTGGAGCGACCCGTGGTGCTCTACGTCTGGCTGAACGACGACGGCTACGCCTACGCCGCACGCTTCGCCTTCGCGGACGCCGGCCGGACGATCTCCCAGCTGTACCGCCGGGACCTGGCCCCGCCGGGACAGCCGGAGGAGCTGATCGCGGCCGGGCATGTGCACGGCAGGGGCTGGATCCAGACCGCCGGCCTGCCCACGCCCACGCTCTACCAGCACGTCCGCGGTGACCTGGCGAGGGCCGTGCTGCCGCCCGGGGTCCGGGCCGTCACCGAGCGAGGACCGCTGGACGGCGTCTGGTACGAGTAGGCGTCCGGACATGCAACGGCGCCTGCCCAGTCGTCCGGTCGGGGACAGGCGGGCAGGCGCCGTCAGTGTTCCGTACGCCGTTGTACGGGACGTTCTTGGAGCCGTCAGACCGCCAGCGCGCGGTCCGTCGGGCGGATCGGGGCCGGCAGGTCGCTGGCACCGGTCAGGTGGCGGTCGACTCCGCGGGCGGCCGAGCGGCCCTCCGCGATCGCCCACACGATGAGGGACTGCCCACGGCCGGCGTCACCGGCGACGAACACGCCCGGGACGTTGGTCTGGAAGTCGGCGTCGCGGGCGATGTTACCGCGTTCGTCGAGGTCAAGGCCGAACTGCTCCACCAGGCCGTTCTCCCGGTCGGTGCCGGTGAAGCCCATGGCGAGGGCGACCAGCTGGGCCGGGATCTTGCGCTCGGTGCCCGGCTTGGAGGTCAACCTGCCCTCGACGAACTCCACTTCGGCCAGGTGCAGCCACTGCACGTTGCCGTCCTCGTCGCCCTCGAAGTGGGTGGTGGAGGCGGAGTAGATCCGCTCGCCGCCCTCCTCGTGGGCCGAGGTGACCTTGTAGAGGATCGGGAAGGTCGGCCAGGGCTGGTCGGTCGCGTGCCGCTCGTCGTTCGGGCGGGGCATGATCTCCAGCTGGGTGACGGAGGCCGCGCCCTGGCGGTGGGCGGTGCCCACGCAGTCGGCGCCGGTGTCGCCGCCGCCGATGACGACGACGTGCTTGCCCTCGGCGGAGATCGGCGTGGTGACGTAGTCGCCCTCCTGGACCTTGTTGGCCAGCGGCAGGTACTCCATCGCCTGGAGGACGCCCTTGAGCTCGCGGCCCGGCACCGGCAGGTCACGGGCGGTCGTGGCGCCGGCGGCGATCACGATCGCGTCGTACCGCTTCTTCAGGTCGCGGGCGTTGATGTCGCGGCCGACCTCGACACCGGTACGGAAGCGGGTGCCCTCCGCGCGCATCTGCTCGATACGGCGGTTGATGTGCCGCTTCTCCATCTTGAACTCGGGGATGCCGTACCGGAGGAGGCCTCCGACGCGGTCCGCGCGCTCGTAGACGGCGACCGTGTGGCCGGCCCGGGTCAGCTGCTGGGCTGCGGCCAGGCCCGAGGGGCCCGAACCGATGACCGCGACCGTCTTGCCGGACAGGCGCTCCGGGATCTGCGGGGCGACGTCCCCGGTCTCCCACGCCTTGTCGATGATCGAGACCTCGACGTTCTTGATGGTGACCGGCGACTGGTTGATGCCGAGCACGCACGCCGACTCGCAGGGGGCGGGGCACAGGCGACCGGTGAACTCCGGGAAGTTGTTGGTCGCGTGCAGGCGCTCGGAGGCGGCGCCCCAGTCCTCGCGGTAGGCGTAGTCGTTCCACTCGGGGATCAGGTTCCCCAGCGGACAGCCGTTGTGGCAGAACGGGATGCCGCAGTCCATGCACCGGCTGGCCTGCTTGCTGATGATCGGCAGCAGGGAGCCGGGGACGTAGACCTCGTTCCAGTCCTTGACGCGCTCACCGACAGGACGGGTCTTGGCGACCTCGCGGCCGTGGTTCAGGAAGCCCTTCGGGTCAGCCATTGATCGCCGCCTCCATCATCTTCTCGGTGATCTCGGTCTCGGAGAGACCGGCTCGCTCGGCGGCGTCCTTGGCGGCGAGCACTGCCTTGTAGGTGCTGGGGATGATCTTGCTGAACCGCTCCACGGCCGTGTCCCAGTCGGCGAGCAGCTTCTCGGCGACCGTCGAGCCGGTCTCCTCCGCGTGGCGGCGCACCACGTCGTGCAGCCACTGCTTGTCCGTGTCGTCCAGCGCCTGGACCGACTCGACGTTGCCGACGTTGACGTTGTCGCGGTCGAGGTCGATGACGTAGGCGATACCGCCGGACATGCCCGCGGCGAAGTTGCGGCCGGTCGGGCCGAGGACGACCGCGTGACCGCCGGTCATGTACTCGCAGCCGTGGTCGCCCACGCCCTCGGAGACGACCAGCGCGCCCGAGTTGCGGACGCAGAACCGCTCACCGGTACGGCCGCGCAGGAACAGCTCGCCGCCGGTGGCGCCGTAGCCGATGGTGTTGCCCGCGATGGTCGAGTACTCGGCGAGGTGGTCGGCCGCGCGGTCCGGGCGGACCACGATCCGGCCACCGGACAGGCCCTTGCCGACGTAGTCGTTGGCGTCGCCCTCCAGGCGCAGCGTGACACCGCGCGGCAGGAACGCGCCGAAGGACTGGCCGGCCGAGCCCGTGAAGGTGATGTCGACGGTGTCGTCGGGCAGGCCCGCGCCACCGAACTTCTTCGTCACCTCGTGGCCGAGCATGGTGCCGACCGTGCGGTTGATGTTGCGGATGGCGACCTGGGCGCGCACCGGCTGGGCCTCGGTGGCGTCGCTCGCGGCCAGGGCGTCGCCGGCGAGCTTGATCAGCTCGTTGTCCAGCGCCTTCTCCAGGCCGTGGTCCTGGGCGATCAGCCGGTGGCGGACGGCGCCCTCGGGCAGGTCGGGCACGTGGAACAGCGGCTCCAGGTCCAGGCCCTGCGCCTTCCAGTGGTCGACCGCGCGCTCGACGTCGAGCACCTCGGCGTGGCCGACGGCCTCCTCGATGGAGCGGAAGCCCAGCTCGGCCAGCAGCTCGCGGACCTCCTCGGCGATGAACCGGAAGAAGTTCACCACGTGCTCGGCCTTGCCCGCGAAGCGCTCGCGCAGCACCGGGTTCTGGGTGGCGATGCCGACCGGGCAGGTGTCCAGGTGGCAGACGCGCATCATGATGCAGCCGGAGACGACGAGCGGCGCGGTCGCGAAACCGAACTCCTCGGCACCGAGCAGCGCGGCGATGACGACGTCGCGGCCGGTCTTCAGCTGGCCGTCGGTCTGCACGACGATGCGGTCGCGCAGGCCGTTGAGCAGCAGGGTCTGCTGGGTCTCGGCGAGGCCGAGCTCCCAGGGGCCGCCCGCGTGCTTCAGCGAGGTCAGCGGGGAGGCACCGGTGCCGCCGTCGTGACCGGAGATCAGCACCACGTCGGCGTGCGCCTTGGACACACCGGCCGCGACCGTGCCGACGCCGACCTCGGACACCAGCTTCACGTGGATGCGGGCGGCCGGGTTGGCGTTCTTGAGGTCGTGGATCAGCTGGGCCAGGTCCTCGATGGAGTAGATGTCGTGGTGCGGCGGCGGGGAGATCAGGCCGACGCCCGGCGTCGAGTGACGCGTCTTCGCGACCCACGGGTAGACCTTGTGGCCGGGCAGCTGGCCGCCCTCGCCGGGCTTGGCGCCCTGGGCCATCTTGATCTGGATGTCGTCCGCGTTGACCAGGTACTCGGAGGTCACGCCGAAGCGGCCGGAGGCCACCTGCTTGATCGCCGAGCGGCGCGCCGGATCGTACAGGCGGTCCGGGTCCTCGCCGCCCTCACCGGTGTTGGACTTGCCGCCCAGCTGGTTCATGGCGATGGCGAGGGTCTCGTGCGCCTCCTTGGAGATGGAGCCGTACGACATGGCGCCCGTCGAGAACCGCTTGACGATCTCGCTGGCCGGCTCGACCTCGTCGAGGGGGATCGGCTGCCGGTCCGACGTGAAGCCGAACAGGCCGCGCAGCGTCATCAGGCGCTCGGACTGCTCGTTCACGCGGGACGTGTACTTCTTGAAGATGTCGTACCGGCCGGTGCGCGTGGAGTGCTGCAGGCGGAAGACCGTGTCCGGGTCGAACAGGTGCGGCTCGCCCTCGCGGCGCCACTGGTACTCGCCGCCGATCTCCAGCGCGCGGTGCGCGGGAGCGATGCCGGAGGCCGGGTAGGCCTTGGCGTGGCGGGCGCCGACCTCCTTGGCGATGACGTCGATGCCGACGCCGCCGATCTTGGTGGCGGTGCCGTTGAAGTACTTCTCGACGAAGGCCTCGTCCAGGCCGACGGCCTCGAAGACCTGGGCGCCGCGGTAGGAGGCGACGGTGGAGATGCCCATCTTGGACATGACCTTCAGGACGCCCTTGCCGAGGGCGTAGATCAGGTTGCGGATGGCCTGCTCGGGCTCGATGCCGTTGATGAAGGTGCCCGCGCGCAACAGGTCCTCCACCGACTCCATCGCCAGGTACGGGTTGACGGCGGCGGCGCCGAAGCCGATGAGCAGGGCGACGTGGTGGACCTCGCGCACGTCGCCGGCCTCGACCAGCAGGCCCACGTGGGTGCGCTGCTTGGTGCGGATGAGGTGGTGGTGGACGGCCGCGGTGAGCAGGAGCGACGGGATCGGCGCGTGCTCGGCGTCCGAGTGGCGGTCCGACAGGACGATCAGGCGGGCACCGTTGTCGATGGCCGCGTCGGCCTCGGCGCAGATCTCCTCGATGCGGGCGGCGAGCGAGTCGCCGCCGCCGGAGACCCGGTACAGGCCGGACAGGGTCGCGGCCTTGAAGCCGGGCATGTCGCCGTCGGCGTTGATGTGGATGAGCTTGGCCAGCTCGTCGTTGTCGATGACCGGGAAGGGCAGGGTGACCGAGCGGCAGGAGGCGGCCGTCGGCTCCAGCAGGTTGCCCTCCGGGCCGAGCGACGAGCGCAGGGAGGTGACCAGCTCCTCGCGGATCGCGTCCAGCGGCGGGTTGGTGACCTGCGCGAAGAGCTGGGTGAAGTAGTCGAAGAGCAGCCGCGGGCGCTCGGACAGGGCCGCGATGGGCGAGTCCGTGCCCATGGAGCCGATCGGCTCGGCAGCGGTGCGGGCCATCGGCGCGAGGAGGACGCGCAGCTCCTCCTCGGTGTAGCCGAAGGTCTGCTGGCGGCGGGTGACCGAGGCGTGGGTGTGGACGATGTGCTCGCGCTCGGGCAGGTCGCCCAGCTCGATCTCGCCGGCCTCCAGCCACTCGGCGTACGGCTTCTCGCCGGCGAGGCCGGCCTTGATCTCGTCGTCCTCGATGATGCGGTGCTCGGCGGTGTCCACGAGGAACATCCGGCCGGGCTGCAGCCGGCCCTTGCGGACGACCCTGGCCGGGTCGATGTCGAGGACGCCGACCTCGGAGCCGAGGACGACGAGGCCCTCGTCGGTGACCCAGTAGCGGCCGGGGCGCAGACCGTTGCGGTCGAGCACGGCGCCGACCTGGGTGCCGTCGGTGAAGGTGACGCAGGCCGGGCCGTCCCAGGGCTCCATCATCGTGGAGTGGAACTGGTAGAAGGCGCGCCGGGCCGGGTCCATGGAGTCGTGGTTCTCCCACGCCTCCGGGATCATCATCAGCACGGAGTGCGGGAGCGAGCGGCCGCCGAGGTGCAGCAGTTCGAGCACCTCGTCGAAGGACGCCGAGTCGGAGGCGTCCGGCGTGCACACGGGGAAGATGCGCTCGATCGTCTTCTCGTCCGGGCCGAACAGGCCGGAGGCGAGCTGGGACTCGCGGGCGCGCATCCAGTTGCGGTTGCCCTTGACGGTGTTGATCTCACCGTTGTGGGCGACGAAGCGGTACGGGTGCGCGAGCGGCCACGACGGGAAGGTGTTCGTGGAGAACCGGGAGTGCACGAGCGCGATCGCGGAGGCGAAGCGGCGGTCGGACAGGTCCGGGAAGAAGGGCTCCAGCTGGCCGGTGGTCAGCATGCCCTTGTAGACGATCGTGCGGGCGGAGAGCGACGGGAAGTACACGCCGGCCTCGCGCTCGGCGCGCTTGCGCAGCACGAACGCCTTGCGGTCCAGCGCGATGCCCTCGCTGGCGTTGTCGGTCACGAACAGCTGCCGGAAGGCCGGCATGGTGGAGCGGGCGCTGGCGCCCAGCAGCTCGGGGGCGACCGGGACCTCGCGCCAGCCGAGGACGGTCAGGCCCTCGTCGGCCACGATCGTCTCGATCTGTGAGACAGCGGCCTCGGTGCCCTCCACCGGAAGGAAGGCGATGCCTACTGCATACGAGCCAGCTTCGGGAAGGTCGAATCCGGCCACCTCGCGGAGGAAGGCGTCCGGAACCTGCGACAGCAGGCCGGCGCCGTCGCCCGAGTCCGGCTCGGAGCCGGTGGCGCCGCGGTGCTCCAGGTTGCGCAGCACGGTGAGCGCCTGCTCGACCAGCGTGTGGGACGCCTCGCCGGTAAGGGTGGCGACGAAACCGACGCCACAGGCGTCGTGTTCGTTGCGGGGGTCGTACATACCCTGCGCAGCAGGGCGAGCATCCATGAACGACCAGTTCTGGCCGGTCACGGAGTGCTGGGACGGCTGGCGCGGCGTACGCATCGGCTCTCCCGTCGTCGTCATATGGCATGTGGCAGGTGCCGAGGGACGACGTTGGCCCTCTGCTGTGTGATGGCTAAATTTCGTGCAGATTACATGATGGGGCGGTACCCGGTAACCGGATAGCCCGTTCCAACATGCGGACGCCACGGGGTCCGTGACGGTGTCGCCGCGTGGTGTCGGCGGGGTGCCGCGCGGGGCGGCGGGGGCTGCCGCACGGTGGCGGCGAACGTGAGAGGAGGACCGCTGCGGACAGGACCGGTCGGATCCTTGTTCGTCGGCCCTGTGGGGCGGGGGGAGCGTCGTCGGCTCACCCCGCGGGGGTTGCGGCAGGCGTCATTGCCCGCTGTGCTTACGGCTCATGCCCGGTGGTCACGCATTCGAAACCAGCGAGTAACGGCTGCTTATGCGGCCCAGCGCATAAGTACCAGCGGGACTATCCTACGGCCGTCCCGAACAGGGTGCCGAGGGCGTACGTCACACCGGCCGCCGCGCCGCCGAGCGCGAGCTGCCGCAGGCCGCTGTACCACCAGGACCGCGCGGTCACCTTGGCGACGACGGCACCGCAGCCGAAGAGCCCGGCGAGGGCGAGCAGCACGGCGGGCCACAGCGCGGTGGCGCCGAGCAGGTAGGGCAGCAGGGGCAGCAGGGCGCCGAGGGCGAACGATCCGAAGGAGGAGACGGCCGCGACCAGCGGGGAGGGCAGGTCGCCGGGGTCGATGCCCAGCTCCTCGCGGGCATGGATCTCCAGGGCCTGCTCGGGGTCCTTGGACAGCTGCCGGGCGACCTCGCGGGCCAGCTCGGGCTCCACGCCCCGGGCCACGTACAGCGCGGCGAGCTCGTCCTCCTCGTCCTGGGGGTGCCTGCGCAGCTCACGGCGCTCGACGTCGAGCTCGGCCTCGACCAGTTCACGCTGGGAGGCGACGGAGGTGTACTCGCCGGCCGCCATGGAGAAGGCGCCGGCGGCGAGGCCCGCGAGTCCGGTGATGACGATGGTCTGGTGACTGACGGAACCGCCGGCCACGCCGGTCATCAGCGCGAGGTTGGAGACCAGGCCGTCCATCGCGCCGAAGACGGCGGGGCGCAGCCAGCCGCCGTTCACGTCGCGGTGCGTGTGGTTGTCGCGGTGCGCCTCGTGCAGCGCGGCCTCGATTTCGATGATGGCCATGAGGCCCCCCGGGATAGCTTAGCCAAAGCTAACTTTGGACGAGTTCTACTTTTGGATAGCCCTGAACCTACGCCGATAACCTCCCCGTCGCCAGCAAGGGAAGGCTGGGCTAACCTGCGGCTTTACTCTCTTTGCTCATTGGTGATCATGACTGCTCATATGTCGAGCGGGTGACGCTGAGCCGGGGACAGCTCGGTCGCACCCCTGCCGTGGGACACATCCGCAAAGGGTCCCCGGCGGTGTTCCGGGGCCCCTCCGAAGGAGGCCGCCCATGGCATCGATCGCCCGCACTCCCCCGGTTCCGGCGCCCGGGGACGCCACCGGCCTCCGCGAGCGCGCCCGGGGCGCGCTGCTCGGCCTGGCCGTCGGGGACGCCCTCGGCGCCCCCGCCGAGAACCTCAGGCCCTCCGAGATCCGGGCCCGCTGGGGCCGCGTCACGGGGTACGTGAGCGACCGCCCGCAGGGCACGGACGACACCGAGTACGCGCTCTTCTCGGGCCTGCTGCTGGCCCGGCACGGCTCGGCGCTGACCCCGGCGCACGTGGAGGCGGCCTGGCACGAGTGGATCGCGGACCGCGCGGACAGCCCCTTCCGGGGCGCGGGCTTCAGCGAGCGCGGCACCCTGGAGAACCTGCGCCGCGGCCTGGCCGCCCCCATCTCGGCCCAGCACCGCCACGCCTGGAGCGACGGGCTGGCGATGCGCGCGGCGCCCTTCGGCGTCTTCGCCGCCGGACGCCCGGCGGAGGCGGCCCGGCTGGTGGCGATCGACGGCTCCGTCAGCCACGAGGGCGAGGGCATCTACGGCGGCCAGGCGGTCGCGGCGGGAGTGGCCGCGGCGATGGCGGGAGCGCCGGCCCCCGTGGTGATCGCCTCCGCCCTCGCGGTGATCCCGGAGGACTCCTGGACGGCCCGCTCCCTGCGCCGCGCGGTGGCCGTGGCCCACCGCGGGGAACGCGCGGTCCGCTCCGCCGTCGTCATCGGCGGCTACCCCTGGACCGACCTGGCGCCGGAGGCGGTGGCCCTGGCGTTCGGCGCGTACGCGGCGGCCGACGGCGACTTCCGGGAGGCGGTCCTGACGGCCGTCAACATGGGCCGCGACGCCGACACGACGGCCGCGGTGGCCGGCGCGCTGGCCGGGGCGACCGGGGGGTTCTCCGCCGTCCCGACCGCCTGGGCCGCGGCCATCGGCCCCGCCCGGGGACGCTGCCTGCCCGCCATGGCCGGCCACCACGTCCTGGACCTGGCCGAGCTCCTCGTCCCCGAGGAGGGCGGCAAGTGGGGGGCGGACGTGGTCCTGCCGGTGTTCCTGTCGCAGGAGCTGCGCAATCCCGCCCCGGCCGCCGCCGAGGCGTCCCCGCCCCGCCCCCCGGCGGAGCCGGGCGGGGGACGGGCACAGGACCGTGGGTCCCTGGTCGGGGCGGACAGCGAGGGCCGGTCATGACCGCGCGCCGCGTCGAAGGCCTGCTGCTGGGCCTCGCCGCGGGCGACGCCGCCGGCTGGCCCGCCGCCCGGCACCGCGCCGCCCGTATGCCCGAGTGGACCCGCCGTCTCACCCGCGAGCTGGACACCTTCGCGGAGCAGAACGCCACCACCACGCTCCCCGTGCCGATCGCCCTCAACCAGCCCCCCGGCCCCCTCCGCCTCGGCCCCTCCGACGACGCCGAGTGGGCCGCCTTCGCCGCCGAGGCGGTGCTGCGGGCCGGTGCCGACGACGTCCTCGGCGACCTCAGCCGGGACCGCCGCATGCGCGCCGCGATCGACCTGACCTGGACCGCCGTGGCCTCCGAGGTCGCCGCCGCGGCGGACCGCGCGCCCGAGATCGAATCGGCCGTGCTCCCGCTGCGCGCCCGCATCTCGGTCCGTGCGGGCCTCGGCAACCTCGCGACCGGCCTGCGCCCGCCCGCCACCGGGCACGACAACCCGCACTACTTCGACGACGCCGCCTGCGTCCGCGCCTGCGTCCTGGCCGTCGCCCACCCCGGCGATCCCGGGCGCGCGGCCTCCCTCGCCGAGTTCGACGCCCGCTACACCCAGGACGGCGACGGCGTGCACGGCGCGCGGGCCATGGGGGCGGCCCTGGCGCTCGCCCTCGCCGGCGCGGACACCGACACCTGTGTCACGGCCGCCCTCGCCGAGCTCCCGGCCGACACGGAGATCGGCCGCAACACCCGGCACGCGCTCGCGCTCGCCGGGGACGGCGAGTCCGCCTTCGCCCTCGTCCCGCTCCTCGAACACCAGATCGTCGATCACGTCTACAGCTACGGCATCGCCGCCGCCGAGACCGTCCCGGTCGCCCTCGCGCTCGCCACCGCCGCCCGCGGCCGCATCGCCGAGGCCGTGCCCGCCGCCGCCTGCCTGTCCCGGGTCGCCGACTCCGCCCCCGCACTCGCGGGCGCCCTCACCGGCGCCCTCGGCGGCGGCGCGGCCGTTCCGCGGGCCTGGCGGGACGCCTGCCGCACCCTGCCCGGTTGCGCCCTGCCCCGCCTCACCGGCACCGACCTGGTGGAACTCGCCGGACTCCTGGAAGCCGCACAACCGGCCCGCCCGGGAGGATGATTCGGGCATGACGCCCAAGGAGTCCAAAGGACTCGTAGACGAAGAAAGCGGTGGACCCCCTCCGCCCGGTCTCGGCGAGCGGATCACCGGGGCCCTGGTCGGGGCCGCCGTGGGCGACGCCCTCGGCGGCCCGGTCGAGGGCTACTCCCCCGAGCAGATCGCCGAGCGCCACGGCGGCCGCGTGCACGGCATCGTCGGCCCCTGGCACGGCGACGCCTGGCGCACCGCCCGCCCCCTCGCCCCGTACCACAAGGGCGACGGACACGTCACCGACGACACCCTGCTGACCCATGCGCTGGTCCGGGTCTACGCCCACGTCCGCGACCACCTCGACGCGTACGCGATCGCCGACCACCTGGTCCCGGACCTGATGACCAACCCCCGCTGGATCCCGGAGCTGGAGGCGGAGGCGCTGCCGCTGCACCGGATCTTCCTGGCCGAGAAGTGGCTGGTCGCCCGGCTCGCCTACGGCCATGCGGACCCCCGGGAGGCAGGCGTCGGCAACATCGTCAACTGCGGGGCCGCGATGTACATGGCCCCCGTCGGCCTGGTCAACGCCGCCGACCCGGCCGCCGCGTACGCCGAGGCGCTGGACGTCGCCGGTGCGCACCAGTCGTCGTACGGCCGGGAGGCGGCCGGTGTCTTCGCCGCGGCCGTCGCCGCCGCCGCCGCACCGGGCGCGACCCCGGACTCGGTGGTGACCGCCTGCCTGGCGCTGGCGAAGGACGGCACCCGCGCGGCGATCGAGAGCGTCTGCGATGTGGCACGCGGCCACCGCGACTTCGAGTCGGCCCTGGGCCCGCTGCGCGCGGCCGTCGCCCCGTACGACACGGTCGGCCCGGACTACCGCGCCCCCTCCCTGGCCGCCCGGCGCCCCTCCCGCCTGCACTCCATCGAGGAACTCCCCGTCGCCCTCGGCATGCTGGTGGTCGCGGGCGGGGACTTCCGGCACGCGGTCCTCGGCTCGGTCAACTACGGCCGCGACTGCGACTCGATCGCCACCATGGCCGGTGCCCTCGCGGGCGCCCTCGGCTCGCCCGTCCCCGAGGAGTGGTCGAAGACGGTCGCGGAGGCGAGCCGCCTCGACCTGTGGCAGCCGGCCACCACGCTCACCGGGGTCACCCGCGAGATCTTCGCCCGCGACGTGCACCGCCACCGGGCCCACGAGCGGGCCTTCGCCGCCCTCGGGGGCGAGCCGTGCTCCGACTGACCTGGGTCCAGCCGGAGGACCTCCTCGGCCACGAACTGCGCCAGGCCCGGCTCGACGGCCGCGAGCCGTCCCGGATCGAGGCGAGATGGCGGGCGGCGGGCGGGCCGGACGCCCCGGACCGGGCGGGCGCGTCCCCGCACCGCGCCTCCCGGTACCTGCGCCTGCTGGCGGAGGACCTGCTGGACGAACTGGCCGACCTGCCCGGCAGCTGGGCGGAGGACGAGCCGACGGACCTGCCCGGCATCAGGGCCGCCTGCCCCGACTGGCCCTCCGCACGGCCGGCCGGGGAGACCACCCCCCTCGCGCTGGAGGCGTCCTGGCTGGGCCGGGCCATCGGATGCCTGCTGGGCAAGCCCGTGGAGAAGCTCCCCCTGGACGGCGTCCGCGCCCTCGCCCATGCGGCCGGCAACTGGCCCCTCGCCGGCTACTTCACGGCCCGGGGAGTCCCGGAGGACCTGCTCGCCGCGCACCCGTGGAACCGCCGCTCGGCCGCCACCTCCCTCGCCGAGAACATCGACGGCATGCCCGAGGACGACGACCTGAACTACCCGCTCCTCAACCTGCTCCTCCGGAAGCGGCACGGAAGGGCCTTCACCACCGTGGACGTGGCACGGCTCTGGCTGGACGAACTCCCGCCCGGCCGCACGTTCACCGCGGAGCGCATCGCCTACCGCAACCTCCTCAGCGGCATCGAACCCCCGCACACGGCCCGCCACCGCAACCCGTTCCGGGAGTGGATCGGCGCGCTGATCCGCGCCGACGTGCACGGCTGGACCAACCCGGGCGATCCGGCCGCGGCCGCCGAACAGGCGCACCGGGACGCGGTCCTCACCCACACGGCCAACGGCGTCTACGCGGCGATGTTCACCGCCGCCGTGATCGCCACCGCGGCCACCGGCGACCACGACGTGCACGACTGCCTGCGCACGGGCCGTACGGTGATCCCGCCCCGCTCCCGCCTCGCGCGGGCGGTCGGCCACGCCCTGCGGCTGGCCGGGGCGCACACCGACTTCGACGACGTCGTGGACGCGCTGCACGCCCGCTACGCCCCCACCCACCACTGGGTGCACGCCGTCCCCAACACCGCCCTGCTCGCCGCGGCCCTCAGCCACGCGGACGGCGACTTCACCGGTGCCGTGCGCCGTGCGGTGTCGGGCGGCCTCGACACGGACTCGGCCGGCGCGACCGCGGGCAGCGTCGCGGGGCTCCTCGCGGGCTCCCCCGCCGCCCTCCCCGAGCACTGGCGCGCCCCCCTGAAGAACCGGCTCGCCACCACCGTCGCCGACTTCGACGGCACCGGCTTCGACACCCTGGCCCACCTCACCCACCTGGAGGCGACCCGACCATGACCCACATCGCCGTCCTCGGCAGCACGAACATGGACCTCGTCACCTACGTCACGAAGGCCCCGCAGCGCGGCGAGACCGTGACGGGACGGGAGTTCCGCACGATCCCCGGCGGCAAGGGCGCCAACCAGGCGATCGCCGCCGCCCGGGCCGGCGCCACCGTCTCGATGATCGGCGCGGTCGGCAACGACGCCTTCGGCCTGCGGATGCGGGACACCCTCGAACACTCCGGCGTGGACACCGACTCCCTGCGCACGGTCGAGGGCCCGTCCGGCACCGCGCACATCGTGGTCGACGACGAGGGCGGCAACTCCATCGTCGTCATCCCCGGCGCGAACGGCACCGTCGACCACCTCTCGCCCGGCGACGAGGGGGTGATCGCCTCCGCCGACGCCCTGCTGCTGCAGCTGGAGATCCCCCTGGCCGCGGTCGTCGCGGGGGCCGAGGCCGCCCGCCGGCACCGGGTGCGCACGGCGCTCACCCCGTCCCCCGTCCAGCCGCTGCCGAGGGAACTCCTGGCCGCCACCGACCTGCTGGTGGCCAACGAGTACGAGGCGGTCACCCTCACCGGCCGCACCGACCCGCGCGAGGCCGCCGCCGCCCTGCTGGACGTGGTGCCGGAGGTCGTGGTCACCCTCGGCGCGACCGGCTGCCTGTACCTGGTCCGCGGCACCGAGCCGCTGGTGGTGCCCGCGCCGCACGTCGAGGCCGTGGACTCCACGGGCGCGGGCGACACCTTCGTCGGCGCGCTCGCGGTGGCCCTCGCCGAGGAGAAACCGGTGCGGGAGGCGCTGTCCTGGGCGGCCGCCGCGGCGGCGATCTCGGTCCAGCGGGAAGGGGCGTCGGCGTCGATGCCGTACCGCCCGGAGATCGACGCCCTGTTCACCGCATGAGTACGACGGCACCGCCGCTCCCCGCGCTGGGCGGCCTGCGGGTGCTGGACCTGGCGACCCTCTTCGCCGGTCCGATGGCCGCCACCCTGCTCGGCGACTTCGGCGCCGAGGTGATCAAGGTCGAGCATCCCGGACGGCCGGACCCGTCCCGGGGCCACGGCCCGGCCAAGGACGGGATCGGCCTGTGGTGGAAGGTGCTCGGCCGCAACAAGCGCACGATCACCCTCGACCTGTCCAGGCCCGGCGGCCGGGCCACCCTGCTGCGCCTCGCCGCCACCGCCGACGTGCTGGTCGAGAACTTCCGCCCCGGCACCCTGGAGAAGTGGGGCCTGGGCTGGGCGGAGCTGACCGCGGTCAACCCGCGGCTGGTCCTCACCCGGGTCACCGCGTTCGGCCAGTTCGGCCCGTACTCGCACCGCCCCGGCTTCGGCACCCTCGCCGAGGCGATGAGCGGCTTCGCCGCGATCACCGGGGAGCCGGACGCGCCCCCGACACTGCCGCCCTTCGGACTCGCCGACTCGATCGCGGGCCTGGCGACCGCGTACGCCGTGCTGACGGCGCTGGCCGCGCGGGAGCGCACCGGCGAGGGCCAGGTCGTCGACATGGCGATCATCGAGCCCATCCTGTCCGTACTCGGCCCGCACCCCACCTGGTACGACCAACTCGGCCATGTGCAGGAGCGCACCGGGAACCGGTCCGCGAACAACGCCCCGCGCAACACCTACCGCACCGCCGACGGCACCTGGGTGGCCGTCTCCACGTCCGCGCAGTCGGTCGCGGAGCGGGTGATGCGCCTGGTGGGCCGACCGGAGCTGACCGAGGAGCCGTGGTTCGCCACGGGCGCGGAGCGGGCCGCGCACGCCGACGTGCTGGACGAGGCGGTCGGCTCCTGGATCGCCGTCCGCACCCGCACCGAGGTCCTCGCGGCCTTCGAGAAGGCGGAGGCCGCCGTGGCACCCGTCCAGGACGTCCGGGGCGTCCTCGCGGACCCCCAGTACCAGGCCCTGGACACGGTCACCACGGTCGACGACCCCGAGCTGGGTCCTCTGCGCCTGCAGAACGTGCTGTTCCGGCTGTCGGCCACGCCCGGCACGATCCGCTGGGCCGGTCGCCCGCACGGCGCCGACACGGACGCCGTGCTCACCGAGCTGGGCCTCGCCCCGGCCGAGATCGCCGGCCTGCGCGCGGAGGGCGCCCTGTGACCCGGACCCCGCTGACCTGGCTCTACGTCCCCGGTGACCGCCCGCACGTGGTCGCCAAGGCGCTCGCCGCGGGCGCCGACGTCGTGGTGGTCGACCTGGAAGACGCGGTGGCCCCCGACCGCAAGGAGTACGCCCGCGCGGCCGCGGCGGACCTCCTCACGGAGCGGCAGCCGGTGCCCGTGCACGTCCGCGTCAATGCCCTGGACGGCCCCTGGGCGGCCGGCGACCTCGCCGCCCTGGCCGGCCTGCCGGGCCTCTGCGGCCTGCGGCTGCCGAAGGTGACCGGCCCGCACGAGGTACGGCAGGTCGCCACGGCCACCCCCGTCCCCCTGCACGCCCTGCTGGAGTCGGCCCTCGGCATCGAGCACGCCTACGCCATCGCCACCGCCCACCCCTCCCTGCGGGGCATCTCGCTCGGCGAGGCCGACCTGCGGGCCGATCTGGGGGTACGGGCCGACTCGGGGCTGGACTGGCCACGCTCGCGGGTGATCGTCGCCGCCCGGGCCGCGGGCCTCGCCCCGCCGCCGCAGACCGTCCACCCGGACATCCGTGACCTGGACGGCCTCGCCGCCTCCTGCGCCCGCGGCCGCGCCCTCGGCTTCCTCGGCCGCGCCGCGATCCACCCACGGCAGCTCCCGGTCATCGAGCGGGCCTTCCTGCCCACGCCGGCCGAGCTGGAGCACGCCGAGACCGTCATCAAGGCGGCGGCCGCGGACGAGGGTGCCCTGGCCCTGCCCGACGGCCGCTTCGTCGACGCGGCCGTGGTGGCGACGGCCCGGCGCACGCTCTCCCTGGCCCGCCGGCGCTGAACCGCGCCCGCCGCGGAAAACGCCGAGGGCGCCCGGAGAACCCCCGGGCGCCCTCGGCGTCGTACGGCCGGCCGTCAGGTCTTCTTGGTCGCCGACCCGGCGGCCTCGTCCTCCGTCGCCTCCGCGGCGTCCCGCTCGTCACCGCCCTCGGCCTTCTGCGCGTCCTCGGCCTCGTGCTCCGTGCCGGTCGCCCCGGCAGCAGATTCGGCGCCGTCGCCCGGCGCGCCGGGCGCGAGCGGTTCGACGACCTCCTCGCGGCCGGGCCGCAGCTTCGCCGACACCACCATGTAGGTGACCGCCAGCAGGAAGACCAGCAGCGCGGTCCAGTCGTTCAGGCGCAGGCCCAGGATGTGGTGGGCGTCGTCCACGCGCATGTACTCGATCCAGCCGCGGCCCACGCAGTAGGCGGCGACGTACAGGGCGAACGCCCGGCCGTGCCCCAGCCGGAAGCGGCGGTCGGCCCAGATGACGAGGAAGCCGACGCCGATGCACCACAGGGACTCGTAGAGGAAGGTCGGGTGGTAGTAGCCCGGCACCCGGCCGCCCTCGGAGGAGGTGATGTGCAGCGCCCACGGAACATGGGTCTCACGGCCGTACAGCTCCTGGTTGAACCAGTTGCCCCAGCGGCCGATGGCCTGCGCGAACGCGATGCCGGGGGCGACGGCGTCGGCGTACGCGGGCATCGGGACGCCCCGGCGGCGGGCGCCGATCCAGGCGCCGAGGGCGCCGAGCGCGATCGCGCCCCAGATGCCCAGGCCGCCCTGCCACACCTTGAAGGCGTCGACCCAGTCACGGCCCGGACTGAAGTACAGCTCGTAGTCCGTGATCACGTGGTAGAGCCGGCCGCCGACCAGGCCGAACGGCACGGCCCAGACCGCGATGTCGGCGACCGTGCCGGACTGCCCGCCGCGGGCGATCCAGCGCTTGTTGCCGAGCCAGACGGCAACGAAGACGCCGATGATGATGCAGAAGGCGTAGCCGCGCAGCGGGATGGGGCCGAGATACAGCACCCCGCGCGACGGGCTGGGAATGTAGGCAAGTTCCATGGCAGGTCCGACGCTACCGTGCCGGGCCGGGGGGACAGCAAGCAGCCCGGCTACGGGTCCATAACAGGAGCGCGGGATTCGCTCACCCGCCGTTCGCCTGCTCGACCATCTGCTTGAGCTTGGCCGGGGTCATCGTCTGCTCCTGGTAGATGTTCTTGCCGCCCAGCAGGACGGTGGGCGTGCCCGTGAAGCCGCCGGCCTGGAAGGCCTTGTGGGACTTGTTCACCCAGGCGTCGTGGGTGCCGCCGTCCACGCACTTGCGGAAGGCGGGCGTGTCGAGGCCGTTGACCTTTCCGGCCAGCGCGATCAACTTGGCGTTGTCGCCGAAGGCGTCCTCGGTCTCCTTGGGCTGGTTCTCGTACAGCACGTCGTGGAAGTCGCGGAACTTCCCGGCGTCCTGGGCGCAGGCCGCCGCGTTGGCGGCGCGCAGGGAGCCGGTGCCGCCGAGGTTGCCGTCGATCAGCCGGACCAGGTGGTACTCGATCCTCAGCTTGCCGGCGTCGACCAGTTCGTGGAGCGTCGGCCGGTACACCGTCTCGAAGGCCTGGCAGGCCGGGCAGCGGAAGTCCTCCCAGACCGTGAGCGTGGATCTGGCGCCGTCCTTGCCGACCGGGATCGCGAGGCTGTCCTTGCCGAGCGCGCCGGAGGGCGCCACGACCGGGCCGCCGCTCGCGCTGCTCTTGCTCTTGCCGGAGTTCGCGGCGATCACGCCGATCACGGCTGCGAGGCCGAGGACGCAGACGACGGTCGCGCCGACGATCAGCGTACGCCGCCGCTTCTCCGAGGCCTTCTGCTTCTTGCGCTCGTCCGCCAGCCGCTCCCGGGCGGTGCGCTTTCCGTCACGGTTCTTCTCGCTCACACCCCCAGAACGAACCGGGGAGGCGCAGCGCGCCTCCCCGGCCCGAGGTCCACCCGTTCGAGTGACCGAATCATGCGATACGGGACATCCCGCACGGTCATGCCTGGCCGCGCACGCCCTTCGCCACCTCTCCGGCCAGCTCACGGACCGCCTCGACGCCGGCGGCGCCGTCCGGGGCGTCCAGCATCCGCTTGACGAACGCCGAGCCGACGATCACGCCGTCGGCGAAGCCGGCGACCTCGGCGGCCTGGGCCGCGTCGGAGACGCCGAGGCCGACGCAGACGGGCAGCCCGCTGCCGGTCGCGCGGGTGCGTTCCACCAGGTTCTGGGCCTGCGTGCCGACGGATTCACGGGTGCCGGTGACACCCATCAGGGAGGCCGCGTAGACGAAGCCGCTGCCCGCCGCGGTGATCCGGGCGAGCCGCTCGTCCCTGCTGCTCGGCGCCACCACGAAGACCGTCGCGAGGCCGTGCTTGTCGGCGTGCTCCCGCCACAGCGCCGACTCCTGCACCGGCAGGTCGGGCAGGATGCAGCCCGCGCCGCCCGCGTCGGCCAGCTCGGCGGTGAAGCGCTCGACGCCGTAGCGGTCGATGGGGTTCCAGTACGTCATGACGAGCACGGGCTTGCCGGTGGCCGCGTGGGCCTCCCGGACCGTGCGCATCACGTCCGCGATCCGCACGCCGCCGCGCAGGGCGATGTCGTCGGCGGTCTGGATGACCGGGCCGTCGAGGACGGGGTCGCTGTGCGGCAGGCCCACCTCGACGACGTCCGCGCCGCCGTCGAAGACGGCCTTGATCGCCTCGATGCCGCCGTCCACGGTCGGGAAGCCGGCCGGCAGGTAGGCGATGAGCGCGGCGCGCCCCTCCGCCCTGGCGGCGGCGAGGGTGTCCGACAGCAGCTGGATGTTCCCGCTCACTTGGCGTCCCCCTCGATCTCGGCGGTGTCGGCTTGGTCGGCGGCCACCTCGGCGTCGGTGTCGTACAGGCCGAAGTAGCGGGCGGCGGTGTCCATGTCCTTGTCGCCGCGGCCGGAGAGGTTGACGACGATCAGGCCCTCCCCGCCCAGCTCCCTGCCGACCTCCAGGGCGCCGGCGAGGGCGTGGGCGCTCTCGATGGCCGGGATGATGCCCTCGGTGCGCGACAGCAGGCGCAGGGCCTGCATGGCGGCGTCGTCGGTGACCGCGCGGTACTCGCCGCGGCCGGAGTCCTTGAGGTAGGAGTGCTCGGGCCCGATGCCCGGGTAGTCGAGACCGGCCGAGATGGAGTACGGCTCGGTGATCTGGCCCTCCTCGTCCTGCAGGACGTAGGACCGGGAGCCGTGCAGGATGCCGGGCTCGCCCGCGGTCAGGGTCGCCGCGTGCTCGCCGGTCTCGATGCCGTGCCCCGCGGGCTCGCAGCCGATGAGGCGGACGCCCTCGTCGGGGATGAAGGCGTGGAAGAGGCCGATGGCGTTGGAGCCGCCGCCCACGCAGGCGATCGCGGCGTCGGGGAGGCGGCCGGCGCGCTCCAGCAGCTGGCGCCGGGCCTCGACACCGATGACGCGGTGGAAGTCGCGGACCATGGCCGGGAAGGGGTGGGGACCGGCGACGGTGCCGAAGAGGTAGTGGGTGCGGTCGACGTTGGCGACCCAGTCCCGGAACGCCTCGTTGATGGCGTCCTTGAGGGTGCGGCTGCCGGACTTCACGGCGACGACCTCGGCGCCGAGCATGCGCATCCGGGCCACGTTCAGGGCCTGCCGCCTGGTGTCGACCTCGCCCATGTAGATGGTGCAGTCGAGGCCGAACAGGGCGCAGGCGGTGGCCGTGGCGACGCCGTGCTGCCCAGCGCCGGTCTCAGCGATCACCCGGGTCTTGCCCATGCGGCGGGTGAGCAGGGCCTGGCCGAGCACGTTGTTGATCTTGTGGGAGCCGGTGTGGTTGAGGTCCTCCCGCTTGAGGAAGACCCGGGCGCCGCCGGCGTGCTCGGCGAACCTCGGCACCTCGGTCAGCGCGCTGGGCCGGCCGGTGTAGTTGACGAGCAGGTCGTCGAGCTCGCGGGCGAACTCGGGATCGGCCTTCGCCTTGTCGTACTCGACGGCGACCTCGTCCACGGCGGCGACGAGCGCCTCCGGGATGAACTTGCCGCCGAACGCGCCGAAGTAGCCCTCGGCGCTGGGCACCTGGCCGCTCGGGTCAGGGATGAAGAACTCGCTGGGCATGCGGAAACCTCACGGTGAGTGCGTGTGGAAGAACACTGTTCGCCGTGGGGGCGGAGCTTGCCGGACGGCCTCGGGCCGCCGGTCGCGTCCACGCGGTCAGGACTGCTCCGCGCCCCTCGCGGGGCGCTGCCATCGCATGCCGTTCACCTGTCCCGGCTCGTCGCCGATGACGTACCGCACCCGACGGCCGTGGACACGCCTCGCAGGGGCTCGGCAGCCCCTGGGCCGGCAGCCGCGCGCCAGGCGGGCGTACCGGTCCGTGCTCGTCACGGGGATCGTCGGGGTCATCGGCGCAACCCTACCGGGGGATCAGCCGCGGCCGTGCCGCAGCGCGGGGTGCTCGCCGGCCGCCACCAGGTCGGAGACGGCGGCCTTGGGGTCGCGCCCGGTGACCAGGGACTCACCGACCAGCACCGCGTCGGCGCCGGCGTTGGCGTAGGCGATCAGGTCGTGCGGCCCGCGCACGCCGGACTCGGCGACCCTGACGACGCTGTCCGGGATCTCCGGGGCGACCCGCTCGAACGTGCCGCGGTCGACCTCCAGCGTCCGCAGGTTGCGCGCGTTGACGCCGATGACCCGGGCGCCCGCGTCCACGGCCCGCTCGACCTCGTCCTCGTCGTGCACCTCGACGAGCGGGGTGAGACCGATGGAGACGGCACGCTCGATCAGCGACTCCAGGGCCGGCTGGTCCAGGGCTGCCACGATCAGCAGCGCGAGGTCGGCGCCGTAGGCCCGGGCCTCCCACAGCTGGTACGACGTGACGATGAAGTCCTTGCGCAGCACCGGGATGTCCACGCGGGCGCGGACCGCCTCCAGGTCGGCCAGCGAGCCGCCGAAGCGGCGCTGCTCGGTGAGGACCGAGATGACGGCCGCGCCGCCCGCCTCGTAGTCCGCGGCGAGCCCGGCCGGGTCGGCGATCGCGGCCAGCGCGCCCTTGGAGGGGCTGGAGCGCTTGACCTCACAGATGACCTTGACGCCGTCGCCCTTGAGCGCGGCCACCCCGTCCTTGGCGGGACGGGCCTTGGCCGCACGCTCCTTGAGCTCGTCGAGGCTGACGCGCGCCTGCCGCTCCGCGAGGTCGGCACGGACTCCGTCGATGATCTCGTCGAGCACACTCACGCGAGCGGCCCCCTTCCAGACGGTGGTTCCTTCAGGTTGTGAAAACCCGTGGTCACTTGATGGTATCCGGCGCGGGGCCGAGGCCTCGCATCCGGTGGACACCGGTCCCAGTACCTGGACATACGTCTCTCCTGCTCAGGGGTGCAGCCAGCCGCCGAACGGCAGGTTGCGGAGCACCGTGAACACCAGCAGCAGCGCGCCGAGGCCCCACAGCTGCGCCGGCCCGAGTTCGAGCCGGACCGGCCGGCCGCGTACCGCACGGACCGCCCAGAGGGTCCACAGCACGGCGAAGCCGACGTAGGCGGCGACGGCCGGCGCGTTGTCGTGCAGGGCCGTCAGGATGTCGCCGTGGACGAAGGCGTGCGCGCTGCGCAGCCCGCCGCAGCCGGGGCAGTACAGGCCGGTGAAGCGGTAGAGGGGGCAGACCGGGTAGTGGCCCGGTTCGTTCGGATCGACGGCGCCGACGTACGCGAAGGCCCCGGCGACGGCCGTGAGCACCCCGGCCGGTACGGCGAGCCGCCGCCACGCGGGGGCGGGCGGGGCGCCCCGCCAGGGCCGGTACGGGGCCCCGGACGGGTCCGGGCGGTGGTCCGGGGACTGCTCCGGACGCAGGGCCGTGCGATGGTCGGCGTTCACCCGGTCATTGTCTCCGAGGGCCCGCCGCCACGCGCGCGAACCGCACCGCGCCCGGGAACGGCGCGAGGGGCGGCCCGGCACCCTCTCACGGATGCGGGCCGCCCCTCGCGCAGGCGGGGCGTGCGCTCAGCTCTCGGCGCCGGCGGGCTCGCGGGTCGCGGCCGGCGCGGCGGGTGCGAGGTGGTGGGTCTGCTTCGGCTGGCCGAGGCCCATGGCGCGCATGACGCCACCCACGACGGCGCCGAGGATCGTCAGCGCGATGCCGGCCCAGAAGCCGACGGGCTGGGCCATCACCATGAAGGCGCCCGCGACGCAGAAACCGATGAAGGCGATGATGACACCGGTCCAGGCTGCCGGGGTGTGACCGTGACCGTGGCTGCTGCCCGCCATGACTTGCTCCTCGTTGCTGTGTACGTGTCGTAGTAGGCGTCGTACATGTCGTACGGTTCCGAGCCCGCCCGTCACTGTCCGAGCCGGACGCTCGTCGTCCATTGTCCCGTACGCCCACGCCCGCCGGACGCGGGGGTGGCGTCTGGTTCGCCACACCCGTGACGGGGTGTCAGGCCCCTGTCGGGTCCTCGCCGCGGTCCAGGGCCTTCCAGATCTCCTCGGGCCGCTCCGGGTCGGCCGGCCGGGCCGTGCGGCGCGGGCGCTCGGCGCCGCGCTCGTAGCGGCCGGACATGGCGGGCCACAGGCTCCCGAAGCGCAGGGCGAGCAGCCCGGCCAGCAGGATCAGCACACCGCCGGCGACCGCCACGTAGGGCCAGCCGGTGTGGCTGAGCGCCTCGACCGTGGCGGAGCTGTCCCCGCTGGCCTGGGCGGCCTTCTCGTCCAGCGCGGAGCCGTCGGAGGCGGACACCAGGGAGGCGGCGACGATGCCGGCGCCGGAGAGGGTGAGCAGCGCGGCGACGACGACCCGGCCCGCCCTGCGCACGGCGAAGACGGCGACGAGCGCGGCGAGGCCCACTATGGCGAGGGCCGCGGGGACGCCGGTGACGTCGCTGCCCTTGGCGGTCAGCGGGAACGCGCCGCCGGCCACCGTCGCGCTGCCCTCCGCCCAGCGCTGACGGGTCGCTAGCAGCGCCACGGCCGCGCCGAGCGCACCGCAGAGGAGGGCCACGGCGAGGCTCCGTCGGCCGGAGCGGGCGGGTGCGGGGGCTTCGGAACGGGGGTGAGGAACGGCAGTCACGTAGTCCACTATCGCCTGAACCCCGGGCGAACCGTCACCCGGGGTTCACGTGAGGAGAGCGCCCTACCGGCCGAGCCTGTTGGCCGTGTGCACCGCGCGCAGGACCGCGGCCGCCTTGTTGCGGCACTCCTGGTCCTCGGCCACCGGGTCGGAGTCGGCGACGATGCCCGCGCCGGCCTGCACGTACGCCGTGCCGTCCCGCAGCAGGGCCGTCCGGATGGCGATCGCGGTGTCGGAGTCGCCCGCGAAGTCCAGGTAGCCGACGCAGCCGCCGTACAGACCGCGCCGGGACGGCTCCAGTTCGTCGATGATCTGCATCGCGCGCGGCTTGGGGGCGCCGGAGAGGGTGCCCGCCGGGAAGCACGCGGTGAGCACGTCGAAGGCGGTGCGGCCCCCGGCGACCCGGCCGGTGACGGTCGACACGATGTGCATCACGTGCGAGTAGCGCTCGACCGACATGAAGTCGACCACCTCGACCGAGCCGGGCTCGCAGACCCGGCCGAGGTCGTTGCGCCCGAGGTCGACGAGCATCAGGTGCTCGGCACGCTCCTTGGGGTCGGCGAGCAGCTCCTCGGCGAGGGCCTGGTCCTCCTGGGGAGTGGCGCCGCGGTGCCGGGTACCGGCGATGGGGTGGACCATGGCCCGCCCGTCCTCGACCTTCACCAGGGCTTCCGGGGAGGAGCCGACGACGTCGAAGCCGTCGAGGCGGAACAGGTACATGTACGGCGAGGGGTTGGTCGCCCTGAGGACCCGGTAGACGTCCAGGGCGCTCGCCGTGCACGGCGTCTCGAAGCGCTGGGAGGGGACGACCTGGAAGGCCTCGCCCGCACGGATGCGCTCCTTGACGTCCTCGACGGCCCGCTGGAAGTCGGGGCCGCCCCACAGCGCGGTGTACTCGGGCAGCTCCGAGGGCGGCAGCACGGCCGGCGGCTGGGCCACCGCGCGCGTGAGGTCGGCCTCCATGGCGTCGAGCCGGGCCACCGCGTCGGCGTAGGCCTCGTCGACCCCCGTGTCGAGGTCGTTGTGGTTGATCGCGTTGGCGATCAGCAGGACCGAGCCCTCCCAGTGGTCCATCACGGCGAGGTCGCTGGTCAGGAGCATGGTCAGCTCGGGCAGCCGCAGGTCGTCGCGCTCGCCGGGGCCGATCTTCTCCAGGCGGCGGACGATGTCGTAGCCGAGGTAGCCGACCATGCCGCCGGTGAAGGGCGGCATGCCCTCCTGGTGCGGGGTGTGCAGGGCCTGGAGGGTGGCGCGCAGGGCCTTGAGGGGGTCGCCGTCGACCGGGACGCCGACGGGCGGGGTGCCGAGCCAGTGGGCCTGCCCGTCGCGCGCGGTGAGCGTGGCGGCGCTGCGGACTCCGACGAAGGAGTACCGGGACCAGGAGCGGCCGTTCTCCGCGGACTCCAGCAGGAAGGTCCCGGGGCGTTCGCCGGCCAGCTTGCGGTACAGCGCGACCGGGGTGTCGCCGTCGGCGAGGAGCTTGCGCGTGACCGGGATGACGCGCCGGTCGGTGGCGAGCTTGCGGAAGGTCTCTAGGTCCATGGCGGCTGACCTTACTGATCGGCGGCCGGGGCCGTGGGACCGGCGGGTCCGGCGTCCTTCAGGAGCACGTCCTCGTCGAAACAGGTGCGCGCGCCGGTGTGGCAGGCGGCGCCCACCTGGTCGACCCTGACCAGCACCGTGTCGGCGTCGCAGTCCAGCGCGACCGACTTCACCCACTGGAAGTGGCCGGAGGTGTCGCCCTTGACCCAGTACTCCCGGCGGCTGCGCGACCAGTAGGTGCAGCGGCCGGTGGTGAGGGTCCGGTGCAGGGCCTCGTCGTCCATCCAGCCGAGCATCAGCACCTCGCCGGTGTCGTACTGCTGGGCGATGGCGGGTACGAGGCCGTCGGCGCTGCGCCTGAGGCGCGCCGCGATCTCCGGGTCGAGGCTGCTGGGCCGGGGGGTGCCGGTGGAACTGGTCATGGCTGCCATTGTGCCGCGCGGGCGCGGCGGTGCCGGTGCCGTGTCCACTGCGCGGACGCGCTACCGAGTCGTAGGCTGACCCCATGTCGACCTTCGCCAAGCGTGAACGGCTCCTGCTCGCCGACCTCTTGGAAACCGTGGGCCCGGACGCCCCGACCCTCTGCGAGGGCTGGCTGACCCGGGACCTGGCCGCGCACGTGGTGGTGCGCGAGCGGCGCCCGGACGCGGCCGGCGGTGCCCTGATCAAGCCGCTCGCCCCGCGTCTCGACCGGGTGATGGCGGAGTTCGCCGGGAAGCCGTACGAGGAGCTGATCCAGCTCATCCGCACGGGTCCGCCCCGGTTCTCGCCGTTCCAGCTCAAGCAGGTCGACGAGGCGGCGAACACCGTCGAGTTCTACGTCCACACCGAGGACGTCCGCCGCGCCCAGCCGGACTGGAGCACGCGCGAGCTGGACCCGGTGTTCCAGGACGCCCTGTGGTCCCGGCTGGAGCGCACCGCGCGGCTGGTGGCCCGGGGTGTGCCGACCGGTCTGGTGCTGCGCCGCCCGGACGGCCAGACGGCGGTGGCGCACCGGGGCACTCCGGTGGTGACGGCGACCGGCGAGCCGTCGGAGCTGCTGATGTTCGTGTTCGGCCGGCAGGACGCGGCCAAGGTGGGGCTGGACGGCGAGACGGAGGCGATCGCCACGCTCCACGAGTCCAAGCAGCTGGGCATCTGAGAGAGGCCGGCGCCCATGATCAGGATCGCGATGACGGGCGTGTACGTGGACGACGTGGCGCGGGCGCACGCCTTCTACACGGACGTCCTCGGTTTCGAGACCCGTCTGCACCTGGACCTCGGCGACGACACGCTGTTCGTGACCGTCGGGGCGGCCCAGGGCGGCCAGCCGGACCTCCAGCTGCTGCTGGAGCCCGGCCAGGGCCCCGTCGCGGAGCCGTACCGCCGGGCCCTGTACGAGGGGGGCGTCCCGTGCATCGTCTTCTCCGTGGACGACCTGGGGGCGGAGTACGAGCGGCTGAGCGCCCGGGGTGTGCGGTTCACGCACCGGCCCCGGGCGCAGGGGCCGGTGCTGGCGGCGGTGTTCGACGACACCTGCGGCAACCTGGTGCAGCTGGTCCAGCCGCGGGGGTGAGGGCTCAGCCGGGGAGTTCGGCCCGGCGCAGGCCCGGTACGGCGAGGGCGACGACCCCGCCGAGCCCGCAGACGGCGGCGCTGACGACGTAGACCGGGCGCAGTCCCCAGGTCCCGATCGCGGCGGCGGCGAGGGGCATGCTCAGCGGAGTGAGGCCGAGGCTGATCAGGCTGGAGACGGCGGTGACCCGGCCGAGGTACCCGGGGTCGGCGTGGGTCTGGAGCAGCGCGCCGCACATCACCCCGCTCAGCCCGGTGAGCAGGCCGACGAGCAGGGCCGTGCCGACGGCCGTCAGGAGGGTGGGGGCGTAGGCGAGGGCGCCGACGGCCACCGAGCCGGTGAGGATCGCGCAGCCGGCGACGAGCCCGGCACGGGGCAGCCGGCCCCGGACGGCCAGCAGCAGCGAGGCGGCGCCCGCGCCGACGCCGAAGCCGGCGAGCACCCCGCCCATGCCGGTGGCGCCCCAGCCGCGCCGGTCGGCCAGCAGGGTCAGTCCGACGTTCAGCGGGCCGACGAATCCCAGGTCGCCGAGGGCGATGGCCAGCATCAGCGGGGCGAGGACGCGGTGGCCGCGGATGTGGCGCAGCCCGGCCTTCAGTTCGGCCCAGGCCGTGCCGCGCGGCGCGGCGTCCGGCGGGCCGGCGGCCGGGTCCGCCGGGAGGTCCCGCAGCCGCAGCGACATCAGGAGTGGCACGGACACGGCGATGAGCAGTCCGGCGAGCGCGAACGCGGCGGGGGCGCCGCCCACCGCCACCCCGAGCCCGCCGAGCGGGGCGCCGACCACGGAGGCCACCCGGATGGCGAGGCTGCGCATCCCCTGGACCCGGCCGAGCTGGTCCTTCCCGGTGAGCCGGGCGGGCAGGGCGCCCACGGCGGGCACGAAGACGGCGTCGACCGCGCCGAAGACCAGCGCGAGCAGGGCGAGCGGCCACAGTCCGGGGCTGGTGAGGAAGAGCAGGGCGGCCACGGCGAGGACGGCGGCGCAGCGCACCGCGTCGCTGCCGATGACGACCCGGCGCGGCCCGAACCGGTCGGCGACGACTCCCCCGCCCAGCATCAGCACGGCCCGGGGCAGGGCGCTCAGCGACATCACGATCCCGACCTCGGCCGGGGTCGCGGTGCGGACGACGGCCCAGGACAGGGCGATGTAGTAGACGTTGTCGCCCAGCATCGAGGACGTGTAGGCGGCGAGCCAGCGGCGGACGCCGGAGTCGCGGTGGGCGGGGGTGGTGGCCGGCGGGGTCAGCGTGGCGGTCACGGGAGGCGGGTCCTCTCAGGTCCGGAACGGGAACGCGTACGTGTGCACCGCGACGTGCTCGCGGCCCTCGGTGTCACCGGCGGCGACGGCGGCCCGGCCCTGTTCGTCGAAGCGCCGGACGAGGGCGAGCAACTCCCGGTTCAGCTGGGCCAGTTCGGACGCCGTCAGCCGCAGCCCCGCCTCGGAGGACTCCGCCGCGGCGTTCCACTCCTCGCCCCAGTGGGTCCGCTCGTCGAGGAAGCGCCGGTACATGTCGGCCCGCTGCTCGAAGAACAGCCGGCTGGCCGCGGTGTGCGCGGCGGCCTTCTCCGGGGCGTCCCGGAAGTCCTCGTCGCGGATGCTCACGCCGTCGGACGCGGGCCGCCACCAGCGTTCCCGGCCGTCCGCGGACTGCGGCTCGGCCTCCTCGACGAGCCCGTGCTCGGCCAGTTTGCGCAGGTGGTAGCTGACGTACGTCCAGTACGAGGGCCTGGGGCCGGCACGCCGAGAGCACGCACCTGACGCCGCGCGGCCGCCCTTCGGGCGACGACGCGGATGGTCGGACAGGCCCTAGCGGACGGGGTGGCCCGCCTCCCGCAGGGTGTCCTTCACCTGGCCGATCCTGAGGTCGCCGAAGTGGAAGACGGAGGCGGCGAGGACCGCGTCGGCGCCGGCGGCGACGGCCGGCGGGAAGTCGGCGAGCCTGCCCGCGCCGCCGGAGGCGATGACGGGCACGGTGACGTGCTTGCGGACGGCGGCGATCATCTCCAGGTCGTAGCCGTCCTTGGTGCCGTCCGCGTCCATGGAGTTCAGCAGGATCTCCCCGGCGCCCAGCTCGGCCGCCCGGTGGGCCCACTCGACGGCGTCGATGCCGGTGCCCCGGCGGCCGCCGTGCGTGGTCACCTCGAAGGAACCCGACCCGGTGCGGCGGGCGTCCACCGACAGGACCAGCACCTGCCGGCCGAAGCGCTCGGCGATCTCGCGGATCAGCTCGGGGCGGGCGATCGCGGCGGTGTTCACACCGACCTTGTCGGCGCCCGCCCGCAGCAGCTTGTCCACGTCCTCGGCCGTGCGGACACCGCCGCCGACGGTCAGCGGGATGAACACCTGCTCGGCGGTGCGGCGCACCACGTCGTACGTCGTCTCCCGGTCGCCCGAGGACGCGGTGATGTCCAGGAACGTCAGCTCGTCGGCGCCCTCGGCGTCGTACACCTTCGCCATCTCGACGGGGTCGCCCGCGTCGCGCAGGTTCTGGAAGTTGACGCCCTTGACGACCCGGCCGCCGTCCACGTCCAGGCAGGGGATGACTCGGACCGCCAGGGTCATGACTGCTCAGGCTCCTCTGAATGCTTCAAGCTCGACTTCGACAAGGATGCGCGGATCGACGAAGCCCTCGACCACGAGCAGGGTCGTGCACGGGCGCACGGAGTCGAACAGCTCCTTGTGGGCCCGCCCCACCTCGTCGACGTCGCGCACATGGCTCAGGTACATACGGGTGCGGATCACGGACTCGACGCCGAGCCCGAACTCCGTCAGCGCCTCCAGGGCGTTGCCGAAGGCGACCTTGGTCTGCTCGTACGGATCGCCCTCGCCGTACAGCACCGTCCCCTTGAAGGACGTGGTACCGCCCACGGAGACCCGGTCCCCGGCCGCGACGGCACGCGCGAAACCGAAACTCTCTTCCCAGGGACTTCCGCTCTGCACGCGCCGGGCGCCTTCGGACGTCATGACGACACAGCCTCCAAGGCCTCTTCCAGGGTGAACGCCTTCGCGTACAGGGCCTTCCCGACGATGGAGCCCTCGACACCGAGGGGTACCAGTTCGGCGATCGCGCGGAGGTCGTCCAGGGACGACACGCCGCCGGAGGCCACGACCGGGCGGTCGGTGGCCGCGCAGACGTTCCTCAGCAGTTCCAGGTTCGGGCCCTGCAGGGTGCCGTCCTTGGCGATGTCGGTGACGACGTAGCGGGCGCAGCCCTCCGCGTCGAGGCGCGCCAGCGTCTCGTAGAGGTCGCCGCCGTCGCGGGTCCAGCCGCGGCCGCGCAGGGTGGTGCCGCGCACGTCCAGACCGACGGCGATCTTGTCACCGTGCTCGGCGATGACCCCGGCGACCCACTCGGGGGTCTCCAGGGCGGCGGTGCCGAGGTTCACCCGGGTGCAGCCGGTGGCGAGGGCCGCGGCGAGGGTGTCGTCGTCGCGGATGCCGCCGGACAGCTCCACCTTGATGTCCATCGCCTTCGCGACCTCGGCGATCAGGTCCCGGTTGTCCCCCGTGCCGAAGGCGGCGTCCAGGTCGACCAGGTGCAGCCACTCGGCACCGGACCGCTGCCAGGCGAGGGCGGCCTCCAGCGGGGAGCCGTAGGAGGTCTCGGTCCCGGACTCGCCGTGCACGAGGCGGACGGCCTGGCCGTCGCGGACGTCGACGGCGGGGAGGAGTTCGAGCTTGGCCATGTCTCTACAGGGTTCCGATCCAGTTGGTGAGGAGCTGGGCGCCGGCGTCGCCGGACTTCTCGGGGTGGAACTGGGTGGCCCACAGGGCGCCGTTCTCCACGGCGGCCACGAACGGCCTGCCGTGCGTCGACCAGGTCACCCTGGGGGCGGCGATCAGCGGGTTGTGCGACTCCAGGGTCCAGTCGTGGACGGCGTAGGAGTGCACGAAGTAGAAGCGGGCGTCGGCGTCGAGGCCCGCGAACAGCTGGGAGTCGGCCGGGGCGTCGACGGTGTTCCAGCCCATGTGCGGCACGACCTCGGCCTCCAGCGGCCCGACCGTGCCGGGCCACTCGTCCAGGCCCTCGGCCTCCACGCCGTGCTCGATGCCGCGCGCGAACAGGATCTGCATGCCGACGCAGATGCCCATGACCGGGCGCCCGCCGGACAGCCGCCGGTCGACGACCCAGTCGCCGCGCGCGGCGCGCAGGCCCTGCATACAGGCGGCGAAGGCGCCGACACCCGGAACCAGCAGGCCGTCCGCGTTCATCGCCCTGTCGAAGTCACGCGTGATCTCGACGTCGGCGCCCACGCGCGCGAGGGCGCGCTCGGCGGAACGGACGTTGCCGAAGCCGTAGTCGAAGACCACGACCTTCCTGGTGCTCAATTCCACACCTCCAGCCGCATGACGCCCGCGACGAGGCACATGGCCGCGCCGATGGAGAGCAGCACGATGAGGCTCGTGGGCATCTTCTGCTTGGCGAAGGAGATGATGCCGCCGACGAGGAAGAGACCGACGACGATCAGCAGGGTGGACAGGCTGTTCACAGGGCGCCCTTCGTGGAGGGGAGGATGCCGGCCGCGCGCGGGTCGCGCTCGCTGGCGTAGCGCAGCGCCCGGGCCAGCGCCTTGAACTGGCACTCCACGATGTGGTGGGCGTTGCGCCCGTAGGGTACGTGCACGTGCAGCGCGACCTGCGCCTGGGCGACGAAGGACTCCAGGATGTGGCGGGTCATCGTCGTGTCGTACTCGCCGATCATCGGCGCCATGTTCTCGGGCTCGGTGTGCACGAGGTACGGGCGGCCGGACAGGTCGACGGTGACCTGGGCGAGCGACTCGTCCAGCGGGACCGTGCAGTTGCCGAAGCGGTAGATCCCCACCTTGTCGCCGAGCGCCTGCTTGAAGGCGGCGCCGAGCGCGAGGGCGGTGTCCTCGATGGTGTGGTGGGAGTCGATGTGCAGGTCGCCGTCGGTCTTCACGGTCAGGTCGAACAGACCGTGCCGGCCGAGCTGGTCGAGCATGTGGTCGTAGAAGCCGACGCCGGTCGCGATGTCGGTCCGCCCGGTGCCGTCGAGATCGATCTCGACCAGCACCGAGGTCTCCTTGGTGGTGCGCTCCACGCGTCCTACGCGGTTCATGCCTCGGACTCCTTCTTCAGGTCTCTCACCGCGTCGAGGAACGCGTCGTTCTCCTCCGGGGTGCCGGCGGACACCCGCAGCCACCCCGGTACGCCGTTGTCCCGGACCAGGACGCCCCGGTCGAGGATCCGCCGCCAGGCCTCGTGGCTGCTCGCGAACCGGCCGAACTGCACGAAGTTCGCGTCGGACTCGGTCACGTCGTAGCCGATCGCCCGCAGCTCGGCGACCAGCCGGTCGCGCTCCGACTTCAGCTGCTCGACGTAGCCCAGCAGCGTGTCGGTGTGCTCCAGGGCGGCCAGGGCGGTCGCCTGGGTGATCGCCGACAGGTGGTACGGCAACCGGACCAGCTGGACGGCGTCCACGACCGCCGGGTCGGCGGCGAGGTAGCCGAGGCGCAGGCCCGCCGCGCCGAACGCCTTCGACATCGTGCGGGAGATCACCAGGTGCGGGCGGCCCGCCAGCAGCGGCAGCAGCGACTCGCCGTGGCTGAACTCGACGTAGGCCTCGTCCACGACGACCATCGACGGCCGGGCCGCCTGAGCGGCCTCGTACAGGGCGATGACCGTCTCCGGCGGGACCGCGTTGCCGGTGGGGTTGTTGGGGGTGGTGATGAAGACGACGTCGGGCCGGTGCTCGGCGACGGCGCGCTCGGCCGCCGCGACGTCGATGGTGAAGTCCTCGCCCCGGGGACCGGAGATCCAGCCCGTGCCCGTGCCGCGGGCGATGAGCGCGTGCATCGAGTACGACGGCTCGAAGCCGATCGCCGTGCGGCCCGGTCCGCCGAAGGTCTGCAGCAGCTGCTGGATGACCTCGTTGGAGCCGTTGGCGGCCCACACGTTCTCGGTGCCGAGCGGGTACCTGCCGGTCCTCGAAAGGTACTTGGCCAGCTCGGTGCGCAGCTGGACCGCGTCCCGGTCGGGGTAGCGGTTCAGGTCGCGGGCGGCCTCCCGCACCCGCTCCGTGATCCGCTCGACCAGCGGCTCGGGCAGCGGGTAGGGGTTCTCGTTCGTGTTCAGCCGCACGGGCACGTCCAACTGGGGCGCGCCGTAGGGGGACTTGCCGCGCAGCTCGTCCCTGACGGGGAGATCGTCGATGCCGGTCACTTGCTCTCGGGTACCTTCCAGCCGAACCTCGCCTTGATCGCCGCGCCGTGCGCGGGCAGGTCCTCCGCCTCCGCCAGCGTCACCACGTGGTGCGCGACGTCGGCCAGCGCGTCCTTCGTGTAGTCGACGATGTGGATGCCGCGCAGGAAGGACTGGACGGACAGGCCCGAGGAGTGGCAGGCGCAGCCGCCGGTGGGCAGGACGTGGTTGGACCCGGCCGCGTAGTCGCCGAGCGAGACCGGGGCCCAGGGGCCGATGAAGATCGCGCCGGCGTTCTTGACGCGGTCGGCCACGGCGGTGGCGTCGGCGGTCTGGATCTCCAGGTGCTCGGCGCCGTACGCGTCGACCACCCTCAGGCCTTCCTCGACGCCGTCGACGAGGACGATCGCGGACTGCCTGCCCGCGAGGGCCGGGCGGATGCGGTCCTCGATGTGCCTGGTGGCCGCCACCTGCGGCTCCAGCTCCTTCTCCACCGCGTCCGCCAGCTCCACGGAGTCGGTGACCAGGACGGCCGCGGCCAGCGGGTCGTGCTCGGCCTGGCTGATCAGGTCCGAGGCCACGTGCACCGGGTCGGCGGTGTCGTCCGCGAGGATCGCGATCTCGGTGGGTCCGGCCTCGGTGTCGATGCCGATCTTTCCGGTGAAGTAGCGCTTGGCGGCGGCCACCCAGATGTTGCCGGGGCCGGTGACCATGTCGGCGGGCGGGCAGGACTCGGTGCCGTGCGCGAACATCGCGACGGCGGTGGCGCCGCCGGCCGCGTAGACCTCGTCCACGCCGAGCAGCGCGCACGCGGCGAGGATCGTCGGGTGCGGCAGCCCGCCGAAGGCGGCCTGCGGCGGGGAGGCGAGCGCGATCGACCCGACGCCGGCCTCCTGGGCCGGGACCGCGTTCATGATCACGGACGAGGGGTAGACCGAGCGGCCGCCCGGCGCGTACAGCCCGACGCGCTCGACCGGGACCCACTTCTCGGTCACGGAGCCGCCCGGCACCACCTGGGTGGTGTGGGTGCCGCGGCGCTGCGCGCGGTGGACCAGGCGGGCGCGGCGGATGGACTCCTCCAGGGCGGCGCGCACGGCCGGGTCGAGGCCGTCGAGCGCCTCGGTGAGCGCCCGGGCCGGGACACGGACGGATTCCAGCCGTACTCCGTCGAACTTCTCGGCGAAGTCGATCAGCGCCGCGTCGCCACGATGATGCACGGCCTCGCAGATCGGGCGCACCTTCTCCAGGGCGGCCGCTACGTCGAAGTCGGCTCGGGGCAGCAGGTCGCGCAGGGCGGGGCCCTCGGGAAGGGCGTCGCCGCGCAGATCGATTCGGGAAATCACGTACTCAATTCTCTCAGACCGGGGTCGGGAGCCGTGCGTGCGTATCAATGGCTGATACAGAACATGGACCAATGCCTGGTACAGACGCTGGCCGGAACCCGGAAGATCGCCTTCACCTCGGGTGTTCCAGCCGTCACCCAGCGGGCATCAACGGCTGTACGAAAGCCTGTGGACAGCGGAGGGAGAAGGAACAGCGGTGACCGAGGGGGCCGGCCTTGGCGCCGGGGACCTGCCGGACGACCTGACCGCGGCCGAGGCGGGCATGTGGCAGGCCTTCCGCAACGGCAGCGGGTACGACCTGTGCAGCGGGGACGCCGTCGTGGACGATCCGCACGGCGGTCATCCCTGGGGGCCGGAGCGCTCCGTGCGGGCGCGCGTGGTGTGCTGGCTGCTGCTGGACGGACCGCCGGCGCTCGCGGGCCGGGTGTCCTCGCTGAAGCTCGTCGGGGTGCGGATCACCGGCACGCTGGACCTGGCGGGCGGCACGGTCGGGCCGTACGTCGAGCTGCGCGACTGCCGCTTCGACGACCAGGTGCTGCTGCCGGAGGCACGGTTCACGACCCTGCGCCTGGTGAACTGCTCGGTCCCGCGGCTGGAGGCCGCCCGGGTGCACACCGAGGGCGATCTGCACCTGTCCCGCTGCCACTTCCAGAACGGGGTCCGGCTGACCGACGCGCACATCGGCACCGATCTGCTGCTCAACCAGGCGATCGTGTACCGGGACCGCAGCGGCCGGTCGATCGCCGCGGACGGCATGACCGTCGGCCAGGACCTGCAGGCGGAGCTGCTGGAGTCGCACGGCGAGCTGAGCCTGCGCAGCGCGACGATCGGGGTCTCGCTCAGCCTGCGCGGCGCGAAGCTCGCCAACCCGTACTCCCGGCTGGCCCTGAACGCCCCCCAGCTGACCGTGGAACGCACCCTGTACCTGACCCCGGCCGGCGTGGGCAGCCCGCTGCTGAGCGGCACCACGCCCGCACGCGGGACGCGGATCCAGCGGTTCGAGTGCCGGGGCGGGCTGCGCCTGGACGACGGGCGGTTCGGGGACGCCGTCGACCTGGAGCGGGCCAGGTTCACCCTCACGGACGACCAGGAGCTGTCGCTGCGCCGGGTGCACGCGCCCGAGCTGCGCTTCCTCGGGGACCGGCCGCAGCGCGGGAAGGTCGTGCTGTCCGGGGCGCGGATCGGCAACCTGGTGGACCGCGCGAGCGCCTGGCCGGGCGCCGGCAGCCTGCACATGGGCGGCTTCAGCTACGAGAGCCTGGTGCCGCAGGGACCGTTCCCGCTGACCCGGCGCCTGGACTGGGTGGCGGCGGCCACCGCCGAGTACGCCCCGGAGCCGTACGAGCGGCTGGCCCAGGTGCTGCGGGCGGCCGGGGAGGACGAGGACGCGCGCGAGGTGCTGCTGGCCAAGCAGCGCAGGCGTCGCGAGACGCTGCCGCCGGCCGCCAAGATCTGGGGGTTCGTGCAGGACTGGACCGTGGCCTACGGCTACCGGCCCGGCCGGGCCGCGGTGTGGATGGCGGTGCTGTGGGCGGCGGGCACGCTCGCCTTCGCGCACGCCGACCACCCGCCGGTGAACCACGACGGCCATCCCTACTGGAGCCCGGCCCTGTTCACGCTGGACCTGCTGCTGCCGGTGGTCGATCTCGGCCAGGTCGGCGAGTGGCAGCTGCGCGGGGGCTGGCAGTGGCTGGCGACCGCGATGATCCTGCTGGGCTGGATCCTGGCGACGACGGTCGCGGCCGGGGCCACCCGGCTGCTGCGCCGGAACTGACCGGTTTTCCCCACAGCAATCGCACAAAAGTTGAACAGTCGCCTTTTGCTGGTCCTTGACTCGCGGCCGTACAACTTTCCGCAACTTCTCCCAAGCCTCTGGCGCGCTCCCGACCTGCGGTCTTTCAATGGTCGACACCATGGCTCTGCTGCCCTCGTTCATCCGCCCCACAAGGATGACCAGACGCTCCGCGCGCCCGGCCGGCCAACCCCCCGCCGGGGCCGAGGTCGTGCTCGACGCGCCCGACGACCGCCTCTCCCCCGCGCTGGTCGCGGCCGGCCGGGGCGAGTACGCGGCCGCGGCCGGCCTGCTGGCCGCCACCCGGGCCGCGGCCGAGTGGGAGAACCGGGAGCGATACACCCGGCGGCTGGCCGCATTCGCCCGCTCGCGTCCCGAGTGGTTCGAGGACTGGCGCGCGGCCGCCCCGGACGACCCGGGCGTCCTGCTCGTCGGCGCGCAGCTCGCGGTGGACCGGGTCTGGCCCTCGCCGGCCCGCGCCGAACTGCTGCGCGAGGTGAGCCCGCTGATCACCGCCGCCGCCCGCGCGGACGACCGCGACCCGGTCCCGTGGCGGATCGCGCTGGACCACGCGCGCGGCTCCCGGGCCGGGCACCGGTACTTCGAGGAGCTGTGGGAGGCGGCGGTGCGCCGCGCCCCGCACCACTACGGCTGCCATGTGGCCGCCCTGCGCTATCTGGCCGCGTTCTGCTGCGTCCGTTGGGGTGACACCCCGCACGCCCCGCGCGCCGCCCACCGCGAGTGCTTCGACTTCGCCGAGCTCGCCGCGCAGGACGCCCCCGCCGACTCGCTCGTCCAGGCCCTGCCGGCCCGCGCGGCCCTCGGCTATCTGACCGGCGGCTGCGAGCCCGGGGTGCCGCTCGACCGGCTGCACGCGGCGGCCGACCGCGCGATCGCCCTGTCCGCGCGCTTCGCGGCGGCCGACCCGTGGCCCGCCGAGGTCCGCAACAAGCTGCTGTACGTCCTGCTGCGGCTGGACCGCCACGAGGACGCCCGCACCCAGCTGGGCCTCATCGGCCCGTACGCCACGTCCTTCCCCTGGGACCGGTTCTCGGACGACCCGCTCGGCCACTTCCTGGGCGTGCGCGAGCACCTGCTCTCGGCGGGCGCGGTGCCCGCCCCGGGCGGGCCGGCCGGGACGGCGGCGCTGTCCGGGAGCGCCCTCGGCGGGCACCGCGGACACGTCCGCGCCGGTGACCATTAGGCTGGGGCGCCGTGACCACCGTCCGTCTCCCGCTCTTTCCGCTGAACTCGGTGCTGTTCCCGGGGCTCGTGCTGCCGCTCAACATCTTCGAGGAGCGTTATCGCGCCATGATGCGCGAGCTGCTGAAGACCCCAGAGGAGGAGCCGCGCCGGTTCGCCGTCGTGGCCATCCGCGACGGCCACGAGGTGGCGCCGAGCGCCCCCGGCATGCCCGACCCCACGGCCCAGCCGGAGCGCGGCCCGGCCGCGGGCTTCGGTCCCGACCCGCTCAAGGCCTTCCACGGGGTGGGCTGCGTGGCGGACGCCGCGACCATCCGGGAGCGCACGGGCGGCACCTTCGAGGTGCTGGCCACCGGTACGACCCGGGTACGGCTGCTGTCCGTGGACGCCTCCGGGCCGTTTCTGACGGCGGAACTGGAGGAGCTGGAGGAGGATCCGGGCGACGAGGCGGGTGCGCTCGCCGAGGGCGTCCTGCGGGCCTTCCGGCAGTACCAGAAGCGGCTGGCGGGGGCACGTGAGCGCTCGCTGTCGACCAACGGGGACCTGCCGGACGACCCGAGCGTGGTGTCGTACCTCGTCGCGGCCGCGATGGTGCACGACACACCGACCAAGCAGCGGCTGCTGCAGGCCCCGGACACCGCCTCCCGGCTCCGGGACGAGCTGAAACTCCTTCGCGGCGAGACCGCCATCATCCGTAACCTGCCGTCGTTGCCCGCGTTCGAGCTGACGCGGACGCCGACCAGTCTGAACTGAGGGAACCGGCACTCACCGATGGCGAAGAAACCGAAGAAGCAGCAGTCCGGGGGGACGCCGGCGACGGTGGCCCTGACGACGGCGGGCGTGGACTTCACGGTCCACGCCTACGACCACGATCCCTCCCACCCCTCCTACGGGGAGGAGGCGGCCGAGGCGATGGGCGTCTCCCCCGACCGGGTCTTCAAGACCCTGGTGGCCGACGTCGACGGCGCCCTGGTGGTCGGCGTGGTCCCGGTGGCCGGCACGCTCGATCTGAAGGCGCTCGCGGCGGCGGTGGGCGGGAAGCGGGCGGCCATGGCCGACCCGGCCCTCGCCGAGCGCACCACCGGCTACGTCCGCGGCGGCATCTCACCCCTCGGCCAGCGCAAGAAGCTCCCCACGGTCCTCGACGACTCGGCGGGCTCGCACCCGACGATCTGCGTCTCGGCGGGCCGCCGGGGGCTGGAGGTGGAGCTGGCGCCGGACGCCCTGGCGAAGCTCACGGAAGCGGTCCTGGCCCCCATCGGCCGAGGCTGACCGCACGACCCCACCACGCCCACCTCCGGCACCCGGCTCGCCCGCCGGTGACGGGCGCCGACGGGGTTACGGCTGTTGCGGGTAGAGCGGTTCGGGGTCGCGGGGGCCGAAGAGCGCCGTCAGCCCGAGGTGTACCAGCAGCGCGGCCAGCGGCCAGGCCAGCAGCGCGCCCTTCGCACCGAGCTTCAGCGGCGCCGGGAACGTGACCCCCTTGCCCACGGCCTTCGCGTGCGCGATGACGTCGGACCCGGGCCCGAGCAGCACGCCGAGCCGCCACGCGATCAGCGACGCGAGGAGGCCCCCGACGCCGAGCGCGACCACCAGCGGAACGCCCCCGCGCCGGCGCAGCAGGAACACCACGACCGCGCTGACCGCGCCGAAGGCCAGCCCCAGCAGGGTGAACGTTCCGTCCACCCCGATCGCCTGCTCGCCCTCGGTGTCCTTGAGGTAGACGACCCAGCTCTTGCCGACCTGGTCGCCGACCAGGGGCACGTGCGGCGCGAGCCAGTACCACAACAGACCCAGCAGCACCCCGCCCAGCGCCACCGCCACCGTGATCACGGCGGCGTCCCGCACTTCGGTCTTCATCCCGGGGCCGTCCTGTTCGTAGCCGCCCTCGACCGGCACTCCGGCGGGCGGCGGCGCCTGCCGGAGCTGGTGCGGGGAGTCGTCGTGCGGTGGCGTGGGCGGAGTCAGCGGTGCGGTCACCCTGACATCGTGCCAGGTCGTGCTGTGCGCCGCGTCACCGGACGGCGGCCCTGCGGTACGCCCAGGTCGCCACGGCCAGCGAGACCACTCCGACACCCGCGCACACCCCCAGGTCAGCAAGGACGACGGCCCAGTCCGGGTGTGCCCCGAAGGTCCGGGCGTATGCCTCCACCCCGTAGGTGGAGGGCAGCAGGTCCCGGGCCAGCCGGACGATCTCCGGCATCCGGTCGGCCGGCAGCACGCCCAGCAGCAGCGCCGCCGACATGCCCAGCTGGCCGAGCAGTGTGGCCAGCTCCGGGCGGGGCGCGAGCAGCCCGCAGGCGGCGCCGAGCCCGGACAGCGCGGCCCCGGCGAGCGGGATCACGGCGAGCAGGATCCACAGGTTGGACAGCGGCAGCCCGAACAGCGCGCACCCGAAGACCGCGGTGACCAGCGTCCCGGGCACGGTGAAGGAGGCGTACGCCGCCGCCGCGCCCAGCACCACCGCGGCCGGCGGCACCGGCAGCGTGGCGTAGTGGTCGAGCCCTCCGCTGGCCCGCAGCTGCCCGAAGTACTGCGACAGCAGGTTCAGCGCCACGTAGGCGACGACCAGCACCGACGAGCCCGCCACCACGGACTCGGCCTCACCGCCGTTGTCGACGACACCCCGCATCATCACGGCGATGCCGACGGACTGGAAGGTGGCCACGAACAGCAGAGGGATCCGCGCCACCCGGGCCCGGGACAGCTGCGCCCGGTACACGGCCGCCAGTGACGGCCACAGCCGTGCGGCCGGCCCGAGCTCGGCCGCGCCCCGTGCCGCCTCGGGCACGGCCCGGGCTCCGCCCGGCAGAACCTCCGCGGGTACGACACTCACGACGAGCTGCTCCTCTTCCCTACGGCAGTCGCGTCCATCCATACGCGGCGCGCGGCTCCTGCGCTCATGCCTTCACCAGCCCCTGCCGCGCGGCACCGCCCAGCGCCAGGTAGACGTCCTCCAGGCTGGGCGTGGCGAGGGTGAAGTCGTCCAGGGCGGCGAAGGCGGCCCCGCCGGTCACCGTGGCGACGGCGGCCCGGGCCTCCTCGGGCGCGAGCCGCAGCGTCCAGCGCCGGCCGGACTCCACCGCGCGTTCGCGCAGCACGGCGACCTCGGGCACCTCCAGCGGCGCCCGCTCCCGCCACACCAGCTCCACCCGCACCTCGCCGGCCACCCGCTCCTTCAGCCCGGCGGGGGTGTCACAGGCGATCACCCGGCCCTGGTCGAGCACGGCCACCCGGTCCAGTACGGTCTCGGCCTCGATGACGTTGTGGGTGACCAGCAGCACCGTCGCACCGCGCTCGGCGCGCCGCCGGTCCACGGCCGCCCACACCGCGCGCCGGGCCACCGGGTCCATGCCGGTGGTCGGCTCGTCCAGCACGAGCAGCGGCCGCTCGCCGACGAGGGCGGCGGCGAAGCAGGCGAGCCGCCGCTGGCCGCCGGACAGCTTCTTCAGCGCCCGCCCGGCGATCGGGGTGAGCCCCAGCTCCTCCAGGACGGCGTCCCGCTCGGCGCGCGCCTGCCGTGCGTCCAGACCGCGCAGGCGCCCGGTGGTCTCGGCGGCGAGGGAGACGGTCAGCTCGTCGAGGGCGGAGGACTCCTGGCCGAGGTAGGCGAGGATCCGCGCGGCCCGCTCGGGATGCCGCACGATGTCGTGCCCGAGGATCTCCACGCTGCCCGCGTCCGGCCGCTGCAGGCCGGTCAGCTGGCGCACGAGGGTGGACTTGCCGGCGCCGTTCGGCCCGAGCAGCCCGAAGATCTCTCCGCGCCGTACGTCCAGTTCCACCCCGTCGGTGGCCCGCACCTCGGGTGCCCCGGGCGCCCCGCGGCGCCCTTTCACGGCCGGGTAGGTCTTGCTGAGCCCGCGCACGCGTACGACCTCGTCATGCCGAAGTGCCTGTGCCGCGCGCGTACTCACAAGGGACGAGGGTACGGGGTCGGGGGGCTTTACTCGTCTTTGGGGCGGTCACGCGGCTCAGTCGGCGGCGGGGGCGTGCTGCTCGGTGGACGCGGGTACGTCGATCTCCCGCCAGAAACCCGCCCGGATGGCGTAGCGGTCGTGCTCGTCGATCTGGTCGTCCTTGTGGGCGAGCAGTCCGAAGCGGGCCGCGTAGCGCAGCAGCTCGCCGTCGATGCGGTGCGGGACGCGCGGGTACATCTGCGACAGCCGCGCGAGGTGGGTCTGGTCGCCCAGTCTCGACATCCAGCGGCGGGCGAAGACCTGACCCACCTCGTAGGGGTCGCCGCCCACGGTGGTGATGTCCTCCTCCCGGTCGGCCCATCGCTGCTCGGCCGTGGTGAGCTGGGCGAGGGTCGGCATGGAGGCGACCTCGGGCGGTTCGGGGACCGCGCCGGGGCGGTCCACCCAGCCCTTGTCCGAGGACCAGCGCAGGGTCGCGGTGGCGGGGTGTTGCACGGGCTGGGTACCGGGTGCGCGCAGCGCGGCGAGGTCCTTGGGCGTCGGTACGCCCTTGGGTGCCTGCGCGCGCTCCTGGACGCCGTTCTCCGTGGCGGCGGCCGGCGGCTGCGCGCCCTGCTCGACGGGCGCCTCGGTGGCCGCGGTGAGCGCGGACTCGGGCAGCGGGGCGGAGAGGATCGCGGCGATCTCGGGGCGGGGCGCGGGCGGCGGGGCGCAGACGCCGGTCAGCTCCTTGGCGCGGACGGCCTGGGTGATCCAGGCCCGGTCCAGCACGCGCCGTTCGTCGGCCTCGGCGACCAGGTCCTCGGACTGGTTGTAGTCGCCGTCGGCGGCCTGCACGGCCCAGAGGTGGACGGCGACCCCGTGCTCCTTGGCGGCCATCATCCCGGGCAGCAGATCGCCGTCGCCGGTGACGAGGACGACGTCGGAACAGGCGCGGTTGCGGGCCAGCTCGGTCAGCTCGGCGTGCATGGCGGCGTCGACGCCCTTCTGGGCCCAGCGTCCGTCGCTGCGGGTCAGGGCGCCGAGCCGGACGGTGACCCGGGGCATGACCCGCAGCCGGCGATGCTCCGGCTGGGGGACCCGGTCGGGGGCGCCGTCGAACCAGTAGATGCGCAGCAGGGGGCGCTCGGTGTCGGACTCCGCGCGCACGCGCAGGGCCTGGATCAGCGCGGTGTGGTCGACGGTGATCCGGGATCGCGAGGGCTCACCGGCGAGGAGGCTGGCGGCGGCGCCCAGCAGATACCCGGCGTCCACCAGGACGATGCAACGGTCCACGCGACTCACCCTCTTCCCGGGAGGCTTTGCTTCGGACTTCCTTCGAGTCTGCCCGACGGCACGGGGGTTAACGGCCCGAACTCGATCTTCGGCGTGGCGTTTGCGGTTCCAGTTCGCCCACCCGCCCTGTCACAGACGGTAATTATCCGACATGCGCCTGATGTCAGCGTATGTGAATCTGGTCCCGGCCCTGGCCCCTAGATCCCCCACAGGAGGCAGATCACCATGGCCAAGAACAAGAACCGCAAGCAGGGTGGCCCGCAGAACCGCGCGCCGCAGGCCGAGCAGGCACACGAGCACGCGCAGCGGTCGCCGGAGGCCGACGAGTCGCCGGTGGCGCACATCCAGGGCAGCCCCGCGGATGTTGCTCGCAAGAAGCAGAAGAGCTTCGGCCACAACTAAAGGGCAGTTGAAGCCCAGTACACAGGAGGGGCGCACCCGTGGAGGGTGCGCCCCTTCGTCCGTGCCGGGGTCAGCCCGCCAGGCAGGACGGGCCGAGCAGCACCTTCAAGTCGCCGAAGAGCGCCGGGTCGGGCTTGACCCGGTGCCGGTCCAGGCGCAGCACGGTGGTCTTGCGCGGACCCTGCAGCTTGATGCGGACCTCGCTGTCGCCCTTGTGATGGCTGAGGATCTCACCGAGGCGGCTGACCATGGGCGGAGTGACCCTGGTGGCCGGGATGGTGAGGATCACCGGCGCGTTGGTGCCCGCGTTGGACAGGTCCGGGACCATCAGCTCCATGGCGACGAGCCGGGGCACGTCCTCGCGCTTGTCGAGGCGTCCCTTGACGAACACCACGGCGTCCTCGACGAGTTGGGTGGACACCAGCTGGTAGGTGGCCGGGAAGAACATGCACTCGATGGAGCCCGCGAGGTCCTCCACGGTGGCGATCGCCCAGGCGTTGCCCTGCTTGGTCATCTTGCGCTGCAGGCCCGAGATGATGCCGCCGATGGTGACGACCGCGCCGTCGGCGTGCTCGCCGCCGGTGAGCTGAGCGATGCCCGCGTCGGCCTTGTCGGACAGCACGTGCTCCAGGCCGAAGAGCGGGTGGTCGGAGACGTACAGACCGAGCATCTCCCGCTCCTGGGCGAGCAGATAGGTCTTGTCCCACTCCTCGTCGGTGAACTGCACGTCGAGTCCGAAGCCGGGCTCGCTACTGGCCTCCTCGCCCATGCCGCCGAAGAGGTCGAACTGCCCCTCGGCCTCCTTGCGCTTGACCGCGACCACGTTGTCGATCATCGGCTCGTACTGCGCGGTGAGCCCCTTGCGGGTGTGGCCCATCTCGTCGAAGGCGCCGGCCTTGATCAGCGACTCGGTGGTGCGTTTGTTGCAGACCACCGCGTCGACCTTGTCGAGGTAGTCCGGGAAGGAGGCGTACTTCCCCTTGGCCTTGCGGCACTTGATGATCGACTCGACGACGTTCGTACCGACGTTACGGACGGCGGAGAGGCCGAAGAGGATCACGTCGTCGCCCTGGGCGGCGAAGTTGGACTCGGACTCGTTGACGTTCGGCGGGAGCACCTTGATGCCCATGCGGCGGCACTCGTTGAGGTAGACCGCCGACTTGTCCTTGTCGTCCTTGACGGAGGTCAGCAGCGCGGCCATGTACTCGGCGGGGTAGTTCGCCTTGAGGTAGGCGGTCCAGTACGAGACCAGGCCGTACGCGGCGGAGTGCGCCTTGTTGAACGCATAGCCGGCGAAGGGGACCAGCACGTCCCACAGGGCCTGGATGGCCTCGTCACTGTAGCCGTTCTTCTGGGCGCCCGCCTGGAAGATCGTGAAGTTCTTGGCCAGTTCGTCGGGCTTCTTCTTGCCCATCACGCGGCGGAGGATGTCGGCCTCGCCGAGCGAGTAGCCCGCGATGATCTGGGCGGCCTTCTGCACCTGCTCCTGGTAGACGATCAGGCCGTAGGTGACGGCGAGGACCTCTTCCAGGGGCTCTTCCAGCTCCTTGTGGATCGGGGTGATCTCCTGGAGCTTGTTCTTGCGCAGCGCGTAGTTGGTGTGCGAGTCCATGCCCATCGGGCCCGGGCGGTACAGGGCCGACACGGCGGAGATGTCTTCGAAGTTGTCCGGCTTCATCAGCCGCAGCAGCGAGCGCATGGGACCGCCGTCGAACTGGAAGACGCCGAGGGTGTCGCCGCGCTGGAGCAGCTCGAAGGTCGTCGGGTCGTCGAGCGGCAGGGAGAGCAGGTCGATGTCGAGGCCCTTGTTGGCCTTCACCATCTTGACCGCGTCGTCCATGATCGTGAGGTTGCGCAGACCCAGGAAGTCCATCTTCAGCAGGCCGAGCGACTCACAGCTCGGGTAGTCCCACTGCGTGATGGTCACACCGTCGGTGTGCCGGACCCAGACGGGCACGTGCTCGGTGATGGTCTCGCTGGACATGATCACGCCGGCGGCGTGCACGCCCATCTGCCGGACCAGGCCCTCGACGCCCTTGGCGGTGTCGATGACCTTCTTCACGTCCGGCTCGTTCTCGTACATCCCGCGGATCTCGCCCGCCTCGCTGTAGCGCGGGTGCGAGGGGTCGGTGATGCCGTTCAGGTCGATGCCCTTGCCGAGGACGTCGGCGGGCATCGCCTTGGTGAGCCGGTCGCCCATTGCGTACGGGTAGCCCAGCACGCGCGCGGAGTCCTTGATCGCGTTCTTGGCCTTGATCTTGCCGTAGGTGCCGATCATGGCGACCTTGTCGGCGCCGTACTTCTCCGTCACGTACCTGATGACCTCGACGCGCCGGCGCTCGTCGAAGTCGATGTCGACATCGGGCATCGAGATGCGCTCGGGGTTGAGGAACCGCTCGAAGATCAGGCCGTGCGGGATCGGGTCGAGGTCGGTGATGCCCATGGCGTAGGCGACGATCGAACCGGCCGCGGAGCCTCGGCCGGGGCCGACGGCGATGCCGTTGTTCTTGGCCCACATGATGAAGTCGGCGACGACGAGGAAGTAGCCGGGGAAGCCCATCGAGATGATGACGTCCATCTCGTAGTCCGCCTGCTTCTGGCGGTCCTCGGGGATGCCGCCCGGGAAGCGGCGCTCCATGCCGCGGCGCACCTCCTCCTTGAACCAGGTGACCTCGGTGTAGCCCTCGGGGATGTCGAACTTGGGCATGAGGTCGCGCTTCTCGAACATGCCGGTGGTGTCCACCATCTCGGCGACGAGGAGCGTGTTGGCGCAGCCCTCCTGCCACGCGTCCGAGGAGTCGATGGCGTACATCTCGTCCGTGGACTTCAGGTAGTAGCCGGTGCCGTCGAACTTGAAGCGGTCCGGGTCGGAGAGGTTCTTGCCGGTCTGGATGCACAGCAGGGCGTCGTGGGCGCCCGCCTCGTGCGCGTATGTGTAGTGCGAGTCGTTGGTGACCAGCGGGGGGATGCCGAGCTTCTTGCCGATCTCCAGCAGGCCGTCGCGGACCCGGTGCTCGATGTCGATGCCGTGGTCCATCAGCTCCAGGAAGTAGCGGTCCTTGCCGAAGATGTCCTGGTAGTCGGCGGCGGCCTTCAGGGCCTCGTCGTACTGGCCGAGGCGCAGCCGGGTCTGGAGCTCGCCGGAGGGGCAGCCGGTGGAGGCGACGACGCCCTCGGACCACTGGGCGATGGTCTCCTTGTCCATCCGGGGCCACTTCTGCAGCCAGCCCTCGGCGTAGGCGTCGGAGGAGAGCCGGAAGAGGTTGTGCAGTCCGGTGCTGTTCACCGCCCACATCGTCTTGTGGGTGTAACCGCCGGAGCCGGAGACGTCGTCGCGCTTCTGGTGCGGCTGGCCCCACTGGATCTTGCGCTTGTTGCGCCGGGACTCGGGGGCGACGTACGCCTCGATCCCGATGATCGGGGTGACCCCGGCCTTCTTCGCGGAGTGGAAGAAGTCGTACGCCCCGTGGAGGTTGCCGTGGTCGGACATGGCGATGTGCGTCATGCCCATCTCGTTGCAGGCGTCGAACATGTCCTTGAGCCGCGCGGCACCGTCCAGCAGCGAGTACTGGGTGTGGACGTGCAGGTGCGTGAACGGCGGCTTTGACACGGTTCGAGCCTCCAAGATCAGACGGGTGCGGAGCGTGGCCCCCCGTCGGGGGCGGTGGCCGGGCGGCGAACGGACGGGCGTCGACGATCTTCCGACCGGCTGCGGACAGTCCGGGGGACAGCGTTGAAGTCTATGCCCCGGCACTGACACCCGCGGGCTCCGGCTGCGTACCTTCATGCGGGAACCGGGCACTCCCGCGTGGCGTCGCCCGTTGGAGACGGCGGAAGCGCTGTCGTACCCATTGATGCACATCCATGCACCACTCCCGCACCAGGAGGCACCCCGCGATGTCGGTCCCCCAGCTCAACGACGAGCAGCGCGGCGAGGAGATCCTCGCCGTCTTCGACACCGCCTTCGGCCGGCTCCTGGCCGCGGACCCGTCCGCTTTCCGGGTGAAGTTCCGCAAGATGGCGGCCTCCGCCTTCGCCTTCTACCGGGGGACGGCGTGCCTCTTCTACCACGACCTGGACGCCGAGAAGCGGGGCGGCCCGTACCTGGACGACCGCACCTCGCGCGTGTGGATCCACGGCGATCTGCACGCGGAGAACTTCGGCACGTACATGGACTCCAACGGCCGCCTGGTCTTCAACGTCAACGACTTCGACGAGGCCTACGTAGGCCCCTTCACCTGGGACCTGAAGCGCTTCTCCGCCTCCGTCGCGCTCCTCGGCTACGCGAAGGCGCTGAGCGACGAGCAGATCACCGAACTGGTGACGGTCTACGCGGCCGCCTACCGCGAGCGCATCCACGCCCTGGCCACCGGCGCCAAGAGCGACGAGGTGCCGCCGTTCACCCTGGACACCGCGCAGGGTCCGCTCCTCGACGCGCTGCGCGACGCCCGCTCGCTCACCCGCTTCGAGCTGCTGGACTCGATGACGGAGATCCGCGACTTCGAGCGCCGGTTCGCACCGGGCGGCGGCTCCGTCGAGCTGGACGCGGCCACCCGCTACAAGATCCTCGCGGCCTTCGACGGCTACCTGGAGACCCTGCCGGACTCCTCCCTGGCCCGCCCGGACTCCTACCGGGTCAAGGACGTCGTGGGCCGCCGGGGCATCGGCATCGGCTCGGCCGGCCTGCCGTCGTACAACATCCTCCTGGAGGGCCTCAGCGACGCCCTGGAGAACGATGTCGTGATCTACATCAAGCAGGCCCAGACCCCGGCCGTCTCCCGGCACATCACGGACCCGGCCATCGCCGGGTACTTCGAGCACGAGGGCCACCGCACGGTGATCTCCCAGCGCGCCCTGCAGGCGCACGCCGACCCGTGGCTGGGCTGGACCGAGCTGGACGGCGCGGGCCAGCTGGTCGCCGAGGTCTCGCCGTACGCGGTCGACCTGGGCTGGGGCGACATCGACGACCCGGAGGAGATCGCGCTGGTCGTGGCCGACCTGGGCCGTGCCACGGCCGCCATGCACGCGGCGGCGGACGACCAGTCCGGAGAGTCCCTGGTCCCGTTCTCCACCGAGCGGGCCATCGACGCAGCCATCGCGGCCGACGAGGAGGGCTTCGCGCCGGTCCTGGTGGACTTCGCGCACGGCTACGGCGCACGCGCGCGTGCGGACCACCAGATCTTCGTGGACCTGTTCCGCAACGGCCGGATCCCGGGGCTGTGACCTTCGCGCCTTCACCGTCATCCTTTAGGGGACCCCTACGCCGATACGTGACACACTCTGCTATCGCTATGGACTTCTCCGGGACCCAGCTCAGAGCCGTGCGCGCGGCGCTGTTCACGGCCTTCGTCGTGACGCTCAGCACCGCGTCGCACGTGCTGCTGTCCCGCGCCGCACTGCCGGCCGGGACCGTGGCGGCGGTCGCCGCCGGAGTGTTCCTCACCGCCTACGGGCCGGCGGGCCGCGAGCGCGGCTTCGGCCCGATCGCGGCCCTGCTGATCCCGCTGGAGCTGGCCGCCGACACGGTGTTCACCACCGGCCAGAACGCCTGCTACGGCCGGGCGGGCGGCCCGATCGCGGGCCCGCTGCACGCGGTCGGCTTCGACGTGCTGTGCCGGGGCGGTGCGGTCGGCACCTCGCTGGCCCAGATGACCGGCGCCTCCGGCCGCACCGGAGCGCCGCTCGCCCACGCGAGCCCGGCCACCGCCTGGCTGCTGCTGGCCGCCCACATCGCCGTCGGGCTGATGGCCGCCGCCTGGCTGGGCCGGGGCGAGCGGGCGCTGACCCAGCTGCTGCGCGCGGTCTCCGCCACCACCTTCCGGCCGCTGCTGCTCGCCGTCGCCGCGGTCGCCGTACGGTCCGCCCCCGCCCGCCGGCTGCCCCACCCGGCCTCCCGGCCGGGCGCCGCCCGCGACCGGCTCCTCGTGCACTCCCTGGGACGGCGCGGACCGCCCTGCTCCCCCGCTCTCGCCGCCTGCTGAGCGGCGGGGCCCGAGCAGACCGAGTCCCCCACACGTATCCCGCGTACGGCATGTGCGCGTCCCACACGGAGATCACCCATCATGAGCAAGCGGAACAACCAGACGTCGAAGACGGCGGCCCGGGAGCGGCTGCGCGAGGAGCGCGAGCGCCAGGCCAAGCGCGCCAAGACCAGGCGGCAGCTCATCGTCGCCGCCTCGGTCGTGGTCGTACTGGCCGCGGCCGGCGGCATCGGCTACGCCGTCGTCCAGGCCAACAAGCCCAGCTACTGGGAGGGCATGAAGACCGCCAAGGTCGTCGCGCCGGCCAACACCACCGGCACGGACGGCACCACGGTCGTCATAGGCAAGGACAGCGCCAAGAAGACCCTCAAGATCTACGAGGACCCGCGCTGCCCCGTCTGCGCCCAGTTCGAGCAGACCGTCGGCTCGACGGTCAAGCAGGACATCGACTCCGGCAAGTTCAAGTTCCAGTACGTCGGCGCCACGTTCATCGACAGCCACGACAACGGTGTGGGCTCGAAGAACGCGCTCAGCGCCCTGGGCGCCGCGCTGAACGTCAGCCCCGAGGCGTTCCTCGAGTACAAGTCCGCGCTGTACTCGGCGAAGTGGCACCCGGACGAGACGGTCGACAAGTTCAAGGACGACAGCTACCTCATCCAGGTCGCGGACACCGTCCCCGCGCTGAAGAACAACGCGAAGTTCCAGGACGCGGTCAAGAAGGGCACCTACGACGCCTGGGCGATGCACATGTCGAAGACCTTCGACGACAACAAGGACGGCGTGACCGGCACCCCGGGCTTCGTCATGGACGGCAAGCAGCTCAACGGCGGCACCCCGCTGCTGACCGTGGCCGACTTCAACAGGGTGGTGGACGCGGCCCTCAAGGGCTGACGGACCGGAATCAGGCCTTCACGTGAAGAGCGGGCGAACATTCGGAGTTCGCCCGCTCTTGCGGATACCGATCAGTAACTACGTCAGTAGTCTGATCGGCCGTGACCAGTCGATACAGACGAGCCGAGGCGTCCCAGGGCCTCAACTCCCCCACTCCACGCCGCCGTACGGTCGTCAAGGCCGCGGCGGCGGCCGCTGTCCTGGCCGGCCCCCTCGCCGCCGCCCTGCCGGCCCGAGCCGCCGCGGACACTCCCGTCTTCCTGCACGGCGTCGCCTCCGGTGACCCGCTGCCCGACGGCGTCCTGCTGTGGACCCGCGTGACCCCGGCCCCCGACGCCATACCCGGCTCCGGGATCGGCCCGGACACCGAGGTGAGCTGGGTCGTCGCCACGGACAAGGCGCTGACGAACATCATCGCCAAGGGCACCACCACCGCGACCGCCGCCTCCGACCACACCGTGAAGGCCGACGTCCGCGGCCTGGCCCCGGCCACCGACTACTGGTTCCGCTTCTCGGCCGGCGGCGCCGACACCGCGGTGGCCCGCACCCGCACCGCGCCCGCCGCGGACGCGAACGTGACCGGCCTGCGCTTCGGCGTGGTCACCTGCGCCAACTGGGAGGCCGGCTACTTCTCCGCCTACCGCCACCTCGCCGCGCGCAGCGACCTGGACGCCTGGCTGCACCTCGGCGACTACATCTACGAGTACAAGTCCGGCGAGTACGCGGCCCGGGGCACGGTCGTACGGCAGCACGCCCCCACCAACGAGATCATCACGCTCGCCGACTACCGGATCCGGCACGCCAAGTACAAGACCGACCCCGATCTGCAGGCCCTGCACCTGAAGGCGCCGGTCATCGCGATCTGGGACGACCACGAGTTCGCCGACAACGCCTGGTCGGGCGGCGCGGTCAACCACACCGAGGGCGCCGAGGGCACCTGGACCGCCCGCAAGGCGGCCGCCAAGCAGGCCTACTTCGAGTGGATGCCGGTCCGCCCCGCGATCACCGGCACCACCTACCGGCGGCTGCGCTTCGGCAAGCTCGCCGATCTGTCACTGCTGGATCTGCGCTCCTTCCGCTCGCAGCAGGTGTCCGGCACCAGCGGCTCGGTCGACGACCCCGGCCGCACCATCACCGGCCGGGCGCAGCTCGACTGGCTGAAGGCGGGACTGAAGGCCTCCGACACCAAGTGGCGGCTGGTCGGCAACTCCGTGATGATCGCGCCGTTCGTCATCGGCTCGCTCACCGCCGACCTGCTCAAGCCGCTCGCCAAGCTGCTCGACCTGCCGCAGGGCGGCGTCGGTCTCAACACCGACCAGTGGGACGGCTACACCCACGACCGCCGCGAGCTCCTCGACCACCTGCGCGCGAACGGCATCGGCAACACCGTCTTCCTGACCGGTGACATCCACATGTCCTGGGCCAACGACGTGCCGGTGGACGCGGGCACCTACCCGCTGTCGCCGTCGGCGGCCACCGAGTTCGTGATCACCTCGGTGACCTCCGACAACCTCGACGACATCGTGAAGGTCCCCGAGGGCACGGTCTCCGTGGTCGCCGCGCCGCTCATCGAGGCCGCCAACCGGCACGTCCACTGGGTGGACACCGACCGGCACGGCTTCGGCGTCCTGGACATCACCGCCGACCGCGCGCAGATGGACTACTACGTGCTGTCCGACCGCACCGCCGCCGACGCCACCGCCCACTGGGAGCGCTCGTACCGCACCCGCAGCGGCACCCAGAAGGTCGAGCGGACCTACGACCCGGTGTAGCCGTTCGTCACAGCGACTCGAGGAAGCCGAGCGCCACCCGCCAGGTGGCCTCGGCGGCCTCGGCATCGTGGTCCGGCAGTTCGGGGTCGGTGTACAGGTGACCGGCCCCGCGGTACCGGTAGACCTCCACGTCGGCGCCCGCGCGGCCCATCTGCAGGTACCAGGCGCTCAGCCAGTCGTCCGTCTCGAACGGGTCAGGCTCGGCCACGTGCAGCTGCACCGGCAGCTCGTCCACGTGCGCGTTCGGCGCCACGTCCGACGTGCCGTGCAGGAGCAGCAGCCCGCGCGCCTTGTCGTCGCCGAGGGCGAGGGTCTGCGCGATGGAGGCGCCGAGCGAGAAACCGGCGTACACCAGGCCCCGCTCCGAGTACGGCGCCGCCGCCAGCACGGCCCGCTTCAGCAGCTCCTCCTTGCCGAGCCGCTCCTTGAACTCCATGCCCTCCTCGACGGTCTCGAAGGTGTGCCCCTCGAAGAGGTCCGGCGTCCACACCTCGTGGCCCGCCGCGCGCAGCCGGTCCGCGGCCTCGAGCACCGCGGGGCGGAGTCCGTAGGCCGAGTGAAAGAGCATGATGTTCATGAGGCCATGGTGCCAGCAGGGAGTGCCCCGGCCGCACCGAGGCACTACCCACGCCGTAGCCGAAGTCACATGTTCAGGGTCCGCGGAACCCGGTTACGTTCGAAGGCATGGAGACCGTGATCCGTCCCGTGATCGTGATCGGCGGGTCCGTGTTCCTGACCGTACTGGTCGGCTGGGCCACGGACCTGCTGTTGCGCAAGGCCGACGCGCGCCACAGCGAGACCCCCCTGTGGGATCGCCTGCGGCGCGCGCGCATCCCCTACCAGCTGGTGCTCTGCGCCGCCCTGCTCAGAGGCTCCTACGACCAGGCGCAGCTGCTCCAGGAACACCGGGTCGGCGTCGGACGGACGCTGACCCTGGTGCTGATCGGGGCGGCGGCCTGGCTGGTGATCCGGATCGCGGCGGCGGTCGTCGAGACCTCGTACAGCCGCTACGCGCGCGTCCACCACGATGCGGCGCGGGTCCGGCGGGTGCGCACCCAGGTGACGCTGATCATGCGCGTCGTGTCGGCGATCGTCGGCGTGGTCGCGGCGGCCTCGATGCTGCTGACCTTCCCGGCGATGCGCGCGGCCGGCGCCTCCCTGCTGGCCTCCGCCGGCGTCCTCGGCATCGTGGCCGGTGTGGCCGCCCAGTCGACGCTGTCGAACATGTTCGCGGGGCTGCAGATCGCCTTCGGCGACATGGTGCGCATCGGCGACACGGTCGTCGTGGACGGCGAGTGGGGCACGGTCGAGGAGATCACCCTGACCTTTCTGACGGTGCGGACGTGGGACGAGCGCCGCATCACCATGCCGGTGTCGTACTTCACCTCCAAGCCCTTCGAGAACTGGTCGCGGGGCACCCCGCAGATGACCGGCATCGTCTACTGGCATCTCGACCACAGCGCGCCCCTGGAGGCGATGCGCGAGAAGCTGCGTGACATTCTGCGCCAGTGCCCGGCCTGGGACGGCCGCGCCTACAGCCTGGTGGTGACCGACACCACGCCGAACACCATCCAGGTGCGCGCGCTGATGACCGCGAAGGACTCGGACGACATCTGGACGGTGCGGGTGGCGGTCCGCGAGCAGATGATCACCTGGCTGTCCGCGGAGCACCCCTACGCGCTGCCCCGGGTCAACACCTCGGACGCCGTGCTGCCGCCGTACCGCGTGCCGTCCCCGGACAGCGACTTCCTGCGCAAGGCCTACGACTTCCCGCGCTCCGGCCGCCGCTGACCGGCCGCGGGTCAGTGGCCGCGTTCGGCGCCCCCGTTGACCTGGATCACCTGTGAAGTGATGTGCGCGGCGGCGGGCGAGGCCAGCCAGTGCAGGGTCGCCGCCACATCGCCCGGTCTGCCGGCCCGGCCGGTGGAGGTCTCGGCGATGAGCTGCCGCCGCCGCTCCTCGGACATCGCCCCGCCGAAGAACTCGGTGTCCTCGACGTACCCGGGCGCGACCACGTTCACGGTGATGCCGCGGGGCCCCAGCTGGCGGGCCAGGTCGTGGGCGTAGGGGTGCAGCGCGGCCTTGGCCGCCGCGTAGGCGCCGCTGCCCGAGCCCCGGTGTGCGGCGATGGAGCTAAGGAAGAGCACTCTTCCGCCGGGCTCGGCGAGCCGCTCCTTGAGGGCCTCGGTGAGGAGTGCGGCGGTGAGGGTGTTGAGCCGGAAGCCGGTCGTCCAGGCGTGGGCCACCCGGTCGAGCGGGTCGTCGCTGTCCGCCGGGGGCTCAAGTCCCCCCGAGCCGCCCGCGCTGTGCACGAGCACGTCGACCGTGCCGAACTCCTGGGCGACGAAGCGGGCGACGCCCCGCACGTCACCGGGTTCGGTCAGGTCCGCCGCGTGGGTGAGCGCCCCCGGCACGCCCGCCTTCTCCAGCACCTCGGCGCGCCGCCCGAGCAGCAGCACCCGGTCCCCGTCCGCGGCGAAGGCCCGCGCCGTCGCCAGCCCGATGCCCGTACCGCCACCACTGATCACGATGTTCCGAGTCATGATCCGAGCGTAGGAGCCTGCCGCGGACACCGCTTGCGGTTGTCCACAGAGGCGGGCTGATCGTATGACCGCGGGACTCCCAGGGGCCCGGCCTGTGGACGTCTACCGCAGGCTGCGCACATCGAGATGTCTGAGCACCCGGTCCACGATCTCCGGGTCCGCCCCCGGCTCGCTCCGCGCGGCCAGCACCGCGTGCCGTGCCGCGCTCAGCATCTCGCCCTGGATGCGCCGGATCCGCTTGAGCCGCCGCGCCCGCTGGTGCTGGGCCTCCCTGCGCTCCTCCTCCCCCATGTCGGGGCTGATCCGGATCCCGATGTCGAAGGCCTGCCGCAGCATCTGCTCGGACAGCTCCTCGGGCAGGTCCTCCACCTGCTCGATCTCCCGCAGCCGGCGTTTCGCCGCCTTCGCCGCCCGCACCGCCAGCTCCTTCTCGACCTCCTTCTCGCGCTCGGAGTCGGCCTGCACCCCGAGCCGCCTCACCAGCCACGGCAGGGTCAGTCCCTGGAGCACCAGCGTCGCGATGATCACCCCGAAGGCGATGAAGACGATCTCGTCCCGGTCCGGGAAGGGCGACCCGTCGTCGGTCCGCAGCGGGATGGCCAGCGCCAGCGCCACCGAGGCCACCCCGCGCATTCCGGACCACCACATCACGACGGTCTCCCGCCAGCTCGTCGGGATCTCCTCGTCCAGGTCCAGGCGGGCGTGCAGCCGCTTGGTCAGCCAGGTCGCCGGCAGCAGCCACAGCAGCCGTACGACGACCACCACGCCCACGACGGCGGCCGCCCAGCCGAGCAGTTCGCCCCACCGCCCGCTCGCCGTGCGGATGGCGTTGTGCAGCTCCAGGCCGATCAGCCCGAAGGCGACGCCCGTGACGAGGGTGTCGATGATGTCCCAGAAGGTGTGCCCGGCCAGCCGGGTCATCACGTCGTCGGCGCCCGTGGCGTACTCCGCGAGGAACAGGGCCGTGGTGAGCACGGCGAGCACACCGGACCCGCCCAGCTTCTCCGCGAGCACGTAGGAGGCGTACGGCACCAGCAGGGTCATGCCGATCTGGAGGGTCGGATCGCCCAGCAGGTCCATCAGCCGGTTCGCGCCCCAGCCCAGCACCAGTCCCACGGCCACCGCGACGACGGCGGACAGCACCAGCGCGAGACCGGCGTGCCAGGCCGAGAAGGTGCCGCTCACGACGGCGGCGATCGCCACGTGGTAGAGCACGATGGCCGTCACGTCGTTGAAGAGCCCCTCGCCCTCCAGGATCGACACCAGGCGGCGCGGCAGCCCGAGCTGTCCGGCGACGCTGGTCGCGGCGACCGGGTCGGGCGGGGCGATCAGGGCGCCGAGCGCCACGGCGGCGGCGATCGGCAGCCCGGGCACGATCGCGTTGGCCACGAACGCCACGCACACCGTCGTCACGAACACCAGCGCGACGGCCAGGAGGAAGATCGGGCGCTTGTTGGCCGCGAACTGCCGCCAGGAGGTCCGCCGCACGGCGGCGTAGAGCAGCGGCGGCAGCAGTCCGGGCAGGATCAGCTCAGGCGGGATGTCCACGTTGGGCACGAAGTCGGCCACCGCGAGGACCCCGCCGAACAGCGTCATCAGCACCGGCGCCGGCACCCCGAAGCGGTCCCCCACCGGGACGCTCACCAGGGCCCCCAGCAGCAGGGCGAACAGCAAAGCCAACTGATCCACGGCCGGCGCTCCGGGAGTCGACGATCACACGGCAGGCCTCAAGCCTGCCACGCCGCCCACGCACCGGCCGTTCCGGCGGCCTCGGCCCGCCGGTCCGGCGTACCCCCGCTCACCGGGCCTTTCGCGGGCCGCTACAGGGCCCGGCGCATCGCCCGGTGGGGTATGCCCGCGTCCGGGAACTCCGGGCCGTAGGCCTCGTAGCCGAGGCGCTCGTAGAAGCCCAGCGCCTGGGTCTGCGCGTGCAGGTCCACCGCGGTGAGGCCGTGCGCGCGTGCCGCGTCCTCGACGGCCCGCACGAGGGCGGCGCCGACGCCGAGCCCGCGTGCCTCGCGGGAGACGGCGAGCCGCCCCAGCGAGCCCACCGCCGCGTCCCCGCCGGTCTTGGCGGCGGCCGCCTCGCCGGACAGCAGCCGGCCGGTGCCGAGCGCCACACCGTCCGCGCGGACCGCCAGCACGTGCACGGCGACGGCGTCGTAGGCGTCGTACTCGATGTCCTCGTCCACGCCCTGCTCGACGACGAAGACCTCCTTGCGGACCGCGAAGCAGGCCTCGCGGTCGGCGGCGTCCGCGGCGACCCGGACGGTGTACGCGGCGCTCACCCGTAGGTCTCCTCGCGGACCTGGTCGAGGGCCTTCTGCAGGTCCTCGGGGTAGTCGCTGGCGAACTCCACCCAGCGTCCGTCCGCGGGGTGCTCGAAGCCGAGCCGCACGGCGTGCAGCCACTGGCGGGTCAGGCGCAGCCGCTTGGCCAGGGTGGGGTCGGCGCCGTACGTGAGGTCGCCGACGCAGGGGTGGCGGTGGGCGGACATGTGGACGCGGATCTGGTGTGTGCGGCCGGTCTCCAGTTTCACGTCCAGCAGGGAGGCGGCGCGGAAGGCCTCGATGAGGTCGTAGTGGGTCACGGAGGGCTTGCCCTCGGCGGTGACCGCCCACTTGTAGTCGTGGTTCGGGTGGCGGCCGATCGGGGCGTCGATGGTGCCGCTCGTCGGGTCCGGGTGTCCCTGGACCAGCGTGTGGTAGCGCTTGTCGACGGTGCGCTCCTTGAACTGGCGCTTGAGCGAGGTGTACGCGCGTTCGGACTTGGCGACCGCCATCAGGCCGGAGGTGCCGACGTCGAGGCGGTGCACGATGCCCTGGCGCTCGGCCGCGCCCGAGGTGGAGATCCGGTAGCCGGCGGCGGCGAGACCACCGATGACGGTCGGCCCGGACCAGCCCGGCGAGGGGTGCGCGGCCACACCGACCGGCTTGACGATCACGACCACGTCATCGTCGTCGTGCACGATCTCCATGCCCTCGACCGGCTCGGCGACCACCTGCACCGGGGCGGGCGCCTGCGGCATCTCGACCTCCAGCCAGGCGCCGCCGCTCACCCGCTCGGACTTGCCGACCACCGCGCCGTCGACCTGGACCTTGCCGGCCGCGGCCAGCTCGGCCGCCTTCGTGCGGGAGAAGCCGAACATGCGGGAGATGGCGGCGTCGACACGCTCGCCCTCCAGGCCGTCGGGCACGGGCAGGGTACGGATCTCGGGAATCGTGCTCACCCGTCGAGTATGCCGGACGGGCCGAGGGCCACGGTACGAGGCTGTGGACAACTCCGGCCCGGGCTCAGTCCTTGTGGACGGTGCCGTCCGGGTCCAGGCCCCGGAAGGACAGCAGCACGATCAGGATGCCGCCGCACACGATCGCCGAGTCGGCGAGGTTGAACACCGCGAAGCCCTTGGGCGCGATGAAGTCCACGACCTCGCCCTCGAAGACGCCGGGCGCCCGGAAGATGCGGTCGGTGAGGTTGCCGAGCGCGCCGCCGAGCAGCAGGCCGAGCGCGATCGCCCAGGGGAAGCTGTAGAGCTTGCGGGCCAGCCGCATGATCACCACGATCACCGCGGCGGCGATCACCGTGAAGATCACGGTGAAGGCCGCGCCGAAGCCGAAGGCGGCGCCCGGGTTGCGGATGGCGTGCAGCTCCAGCAGGTCCCCGACGAGCTTGATCGGCGTGCGGCCCTCCAGCTTGGAGACCACCAGGGTCTTGCTGATCAGGTCGAGGGCGTACGCGAACGCGGCCACGGCGAACAGCACGGCGATCCGGCGCCCGCGGCCGGTCCGCCGCTGCGCGGGGCCCTGCTCCTCGCCGGCGCCGGCCGCGGCGGCTCCCGCGGGCGTTCCGGCCGCTGTCCGCTCGCCGCCGTCGTCCGGGGTGTCCGGCGTACCGATGATGCGCTCCGCCTCTGCCACGTGAGTCCCTCAACCTAGGTGCCTGACTGAGGACGAGACTACGGCACGGCCCTCGGGCTCAGGACCTGCGTTCCTGCTTCTGCTTGCACTCCACGCACAGGGTGGCCCGGGGGAATGCCTGCATGCGGGCCTTGCCGATGGGGTCGCCGCAGTTCTCGCACAGGCCGTAGGTGCCCGCGTCCAGCCGCTCCAGGGCGCGCTCGGTCTGGGTCAGCATCTCGCGCGCGTTGGCGGCCAGCGCCATCTCGTGCTCGCGGGTGATGTTCTTGGTGCCGGTGTCGGCCTGGTCGTCGCCCGCGCCGTCGCCGGAGTCGCGCATCAGGCCGACTAGGGACGCCTCGGAGGAGCTGATCTCCGCGCGCAGCCGCTCCATCTCGGACTGCAGCTCCGCGCGGGCCTCCTCGACCTCCTCCGCGGTCCAGGGGTCCTCGCCGGGGCGCACCGCCAGCTCACCGGGCTCCACCGCGGCGATCCGCGCCTTGGGAACGGCGGTCTCCGCCGTGGCCGTGCCAGGAGTCTTCTTCGCAACCACTGTCGTGGCTCCCGTCTGCTTCGCGGCCCGCGCCGCGCCCGCTTTCTTGGCCGTGCTCTTCTGATCCCGCGCCGTGGCAGGTCCCTCGGCGGCCGCGCGCCCGCCGCCGGCCGCCGTCTTCTTCACCGCCGCTGTCTTCCTCACCGCCGCCGTCTTCTTGGCCGCCGTCCTCTTGGCGGCGGTCTTCTTCGCCGCCGTGTGCCCGGCGGCCTCCTCGGCGTCAGCCGCCTGCTCCACGACCGGCTTCACGACGGCTCCCTTCTTGGCGGAACCCCTGCGGGCCACCGCCTTGGCGTCCCCCTCCCTCGCCACGGTCTTCTTCGCCGTGGCCTTCTTCGTCGCGGCCGTGGTGCCGGCCGCCTTCCCCGCCGCGGCCCCGCCATCGGTGGCCGTCGTCCCGGCGGGCGCCTCCCCGAACGCCCCGGAGGCCTTCGAGGGCGCCTTCCCCGCCGTGGTCCTCCCCGGGGATGGCTCCGCCGCCGTCTCGTCCGGCGGCGGCTCCGGGCCGGCCCGTTCCGCGGTGTCCCTGGAACGCCTCGTGCCGCCCCGGTGTTCCTCCCCCTGGGGCTCTCCCGCGCGCGCCCGAGCCGACTTCACCAGCCTGGTCCGTCCGGCGGACGCGGCCCCCGCGTGCGTGCTGTTCGTGACGGCCGCTTTCCCGGACGCCCTTCCGGCCTCGCCACCGGAGGCAGCCGTACCGCCGGAAACGGCCGCGCCCCTGGCCCGGCCGGTCGCCGGCTGCTGTACGGCGGTCTTTTTCGCCACCATGGCCGCGGCCCCTTCACATATTGTGATCTTGCTCGCGAATCGTGCTGGGACGATAAATCGACTCGAGTCCCGCGGCAACGGGGCACACCGCCCGATTCGCCCGCCCGCACCCCCCGCGCAGCGGGCCTGCATCCGTTGTGCCCAGCTCCCCGCCGGGTAATCCGCCGAGCCCGGCATCCCGGGATGCGAGCGCCCGAACCCTCGCCATTCGGGGCATCCCGCCCGGCTCCCCGCCACCACCGCCGGCACCCCCGAAAAGCGGTCGGCCGCTGTCCGCACGGCGCCGTACACTGGGCGGAGCGAGAAGCGTGGATGGGGACGAGTAGCGGCGTACGCAGCCCAGAGCGACCCGGGGACGGTGTGAGCCCGGGGGTGAGCGCGACGTGAAGATCACCCCGGAGCCGCCGGAAGAAAGCCCCGTGCCGAAGGCCCAGGGCCGGTAGAACCGGCTTCGCGACCCCAATGAGGGGGCTCACCGGCGTGTACGGCACGGCGGCGGGCCAAGGAGGGTGGTACCGCGGGAGCGCGCCGCACACGGCGTGGAGGCTCTCGTCCCTCCGACGGAAGGCAGCAAGTCCGTTGGAGGATGCTCGCAGATGACAGCGCCGACGTACCGCCAGGTGCCCGCCCAGGTCGACCTGCCCGCGCTTGAGCACGCCGTGCTCGACTTCTGGCGCGACCAGAAGATCTTCGCCAAGAGCCTGGAGCAGTCCGAGGGCCGCCCGGAGTGGGTGTTCTACGAGGGCCCGCCCACCGCCAACGGCATGCCCGGTGCCCACCACATCGAGGCGCGCGTCTTCAAGGACGTCTTCCCCCGCTTCCGCACCATGCGGGGCTACCACGTGGCGCGCAAGGCCGGCTGGGACTGCCACGGCCTGCCCGTGGAGCTGGCGGTCGAGAAGGAGCTGGGCTTCTCCGGCAAGCAGGACATCGAGGCGTACGGCATCGCCGAGTTCAACGCCAAGTGCCGCGCGTCGGTGACCCGGCACACCGACGCCTTCGCCGAGCTGACGACCCGCATGGGCTACTGGGTCGACCTGGACGACGCCTACCGGACCATGGACCCCGAGTACGTGGAGTCGGTCTGGTGGTCGCTGAAGGAGATCTTCGGCAAGGGCCTGCTCGTCCAGGACCACCGCGTCGCCCCCTGGTGCCCCCGCTGCGGCACCGGCCTGTCCGACCACGAGCTGGCGCAGGGCTACGAGACGGTCGTCGACCCGTCCGTGTACGTCCGTTTCCCGCTCACCTCCGGTCCGCTCGCGGGCGATGCCGCGCTCCTGGTGTGGACGACGACCCCCTGGACCCTGGTGTCCAACACGGCGGTCGCCGCGCACCCGGAGGTCACCTACGTCGTCGCCACCGACGGCGAGGAGAAGCTCGTCGTCGCCGAGCCGCTCGTCGCCAAGGCGCTCGGCGAGGGCTGGGAGACCACGGGGCAGACCTTCACCGGCGCCGAGATGGAGCGCTGGACCTACCAACGTCCGTTCGAGCTCGTCGAGTTCCCGGAGCCCGCCCACTACGTGGTCAACGCGGACTACGTCACCACCGAGGACGGCACGGGTCTGGTCCACCAGTCCCCCGCCTTCGGTGAGGACGACCTCAAGGTCTGCCGCTCCTACGGCCTGCCCGTGGTCAACCCGGTGCGCCCCGACGGCACCTTCGAGGAGGACGTGCCGCTCGTCGGCGGCATCTTCTTCAAGAAGGCCGACGAGAAGCTCACCGAGGACCTGCAGCAGCGTGGCCTCCTCTTCCGGCACCTTCCGTACGAGCACAGCTACCCGCACTGCTGGCGCTGCCACACCGCGCTGCTCTACTACGCGCAGCCCTCCTGGTACATCCGCACGACGGCCGTCAAGGACCGGCTGATCCAGGAGAACGAGAACACCAACTGGTTCCCGGAGACGGTCAAGCACGGCCGGTTCGGCGACTGGCTGAACAACAACATCGACTGGGCGCTCTCCCGCAACCGCTACTGGGGCACCCCGCTGCCGATCTGGCGCTGCGAGGAGGACCACCTCACCTGCGTCGGCTCCCGCGCGGAGCTGTCCGCGCTGACGGGCACCGACCAGTCGGGCCTCGACCCGCACCGCCCGTACATCGACGAGGTCACCTTCGCCTGTCCGCACGAGGGCTGCGGGAGCACGGCCACGCGCGTCCCGGAGGTCATCGACGCCTGGTACGACTCGGGCTCGATGCCGTTCGCGCAGTGGGGCTACCCGTACAAGAACAAGGAGCTGTTCGAGAGCCGGTACCCGGCGCAGTTCATCTCCGAGGCGATCGACCAGACCCGCGGCTGGTTCTACACGCTGATGGCCGTCGGCACCCTGGTGTTCGACAAGTCGTCGTACGAGAACGTGGTCTGCCTCGGCCACATCCTCGCCGAGGACGGCCGCAAGATGTCCAAGCACCTGGGCAACATCCTGCAGCCGATCCCGCTCATGGACCAGCACGGCGCGGACGCGGTGCGCTGGTTCATGGCGGCCGGCGGTTCCCCGTGGGCGGCCCGCCGGGTCGGCCACGGCACCATCCAGGAGGTCGTGCGCAAGACCCTGCTGACGTACTGGAACACGGTCGCCTTCCAGGCGCTGTACGCCCGTACGTCCCAGTGGGCGCCGAGCGCGGCCGACCCGGCACCGGCCGAGCGCCCGCTGCTGGACCGCTGGCTGCTGTCCGAGCTGCACGCGCTCACCGACCAGGTGACGCAGTCCCTGGAGGCGTACGACACCCAGCGCGCCGGCAAGCTGCTGTCCGCGTTCGTCGACGACCTCTCGAACTGGTACGTCCGCCGCTCGCGCCGCCGCTTCTGGCAGGGCGACAAGGCCGCGCTGCGCACCCTGCACGAGGTGCTGGAGACGGTCACGAAGCTGATGGCCCCGATCACCCCGTTCATCACCGAGCGGGTGTGGCAGGACCTGGTCGTGCCGGTCGCCCCGGGCGCGCCGGAGTCCGTGCACCTGGCCGGCTGGCCGCAGGCGGACCTCAGCTCGATCGACCCGGAGCTGTCCCGGCAGATGGTCCTGGTCCGCCGGCTGGTGGAGCTCGGCCGCGCCACGCGCGCGGAGTCGGGCGTCAAGACCCGACAGCCGCTGTCCCGCGCGCTGATCGCCGCGACGGGCTTCGAGACCCTGGACCGCGAGCTGCACACGCAGATCACGGAGGAGCTGAACGTCTCCTCGCTGGCGTCGCTCTCCGAGGTCGGCGGCTCGCTGGTGGACACGACCGCCAAGGCCAACTTCCGTGCGCTGGGCAAGCGGTTCGGCAAGCGGGTCCAGGACGTGGCGAAGGCCGTCGCGAACGCGGACGCGGCCGCGCTGTCGCTGGCGCTGCGCGAGGGCACGGCCTCGGTGGAGGTCGACGGCGAGACGGTCACGCTCGCTCCCGACGAGGTGATCATCACGGAGACGCCCCGCGAGGGCTGGTCGGTGGCCTCCGACTCGGGCGCCACGGTGGCCCTGGACCTGGAGATCACCGAGGAGCTGCGGCAGGCGGGCCTCGCGCGTGACGCGATCCGCCTGATCCAGGAGGCCCGCAAGAACAGCGGCCTGGACGTCGCCGACCGGATCGCGCTGCGCTGGACCTCCACGGACCCGGCGGTGGTCGCGGCCCTGTCCGAGCACACCGGGCTGATCGCCGAGGAGGTCCTGTCGACCGACTTCGCCCAGGGCGAGGCCGACGCCGGCTACGGCGAGCCGTTCACGGACGAGGGCCTGTCCCTCACCTTCCGCCTGCGCAAGGCGTAGCCGGCGTCGGGAAGGGCCCGGCCCCCGTGCGGGGGCCGGGCCCTTCCCCGCTCATCCGGCGCTCGCCGCGTCCAGGCCGGGCAAGGCCGGCAGCGGGCGGTCCGGCGGCCGCACCACGTAGAGCGCCCCGATCGAGGAGTCGTCGGGGCCCCCGCCGAGGACGAAGCCCCTGGCCGTCAGGATCGCGGCGATCGCCGCCGTCATCGCGTCGTCGAGCAGCGTCCGGTGGCGCGGCACGGGGTCGCGAACCGCCGCTCGGCCAGGCACCGCGTCCCGGCCCCCCGGAGCATGGGGTCCGGGTCCCAGCCGATGTGGACCCCGCCCGTGACCGTCCCCGCATCGACCTCCACCACGGCCCCCGCCGCCACGGCCGGCCAACGTCAGCTGTGCGCGTGCCTCGGCCGCCCAGCACCGGACCGTTTCCCCGTCGGCCCGTCCGCTGCCGGTGTTCACCGATGTCGGTCACTCCATGGCAGCACGCCGACACCGTCGTCAACACGCGTAAAAAGGGCGGGACCCCGGACCGAAGTCCGGGGTCCCGCCCTGAACGCTGCCGACGCCCTTGTCGTACTGGATTACGCGGCCGTCAGTTGTCGTCCTCGTCGATCAGGAACCCGCGCATCGGCGAGGGCGCCTGGCCCATCGGGGACGGACCCTGCGGGCGGACCGGAGCCATGGGCTGGGTCATCGCGGGGGTCATCTGCTGCTGACCGCCGTAGGACGGCGCGGACGGAGCGGGCGAGCCGCCCATCGTCTGGTTGCCGCCGTAGGACGGGGCACCCGCGCCGGCCGGGGCCATGGAGGGCGCCGGGGACGGCGGCAGGGAAGCCGTCGCCGGGGTGCGCGGGGGGGCCAGGGAGTCGTCGGCCTGGGTCTCCAGCTGACGCAGCTGGGACTCGAGGTACGACTTCAGACGCGTGCGGTACTCGCGCTCGAAGCCCCGCAGGTCCTCGACCTTGCGCTCCAGCGTGGCGCGGGCGGACTCCAGGGAGCCCATCGCGACACGGTGCTTCTCCTGCGCGTCCCGCTCCAGGGCGTCGGCCTTGGCCCGGGCGTCACGCTCCAGACCCTCGGCGCGGCTGCGGGCCTCGCCGACGATCTTGTTGGCCTCGGAACGGGCCTCGGCGATCGCCTGGTCGGCGGTCTGCTGGGCCAGCGAGAGGACACGGGCGGCGCTGTCGCCACCGGGGCCCTGACCGGGGCCGCCCATCGGACCGCCCATGGGACCACCCATGGGACCGCCCATCGGGCCACCCATCTGCTGCTGCATGGGCGGCTGACCACCCATGGGGCCCTGACCCATCGGACCCTGGCCCATCGGGCCGGGACCCTGCGGGCCACCCTGGCCACCGGGACCGGCGGGCAGCTGCGGGGCACCGCTCGGCAGCTGGGGCGGGCCACCCATGGGGCCACCCATCTGCTGCTGCGGCGGGCCCGATATGCCGGCGGGCACCGGAGCGCCGGGACCTCGCATCCCCTGCTGCGGCATCCCCTGCTGCGGCATGCCCTGCTGCGGCATGCCCTGCTGGGGCATACCCTGCTGGGGCATACCGGGCTGCTGGTCCTGCTCCGGAGGCTTCCGGGCGTTCTGCTGGTTCTGGGCAGCGGCACGCGTCGCGGCGGCCAGCTTGGCGCGCAGGTCCTCGTTCTCGCGGAGCAGACGGGTCAGTTCGGCTTCGACCTCGTCGAGGAAGGCATCGACCTCGTCCTCGTCATAGCCTTCTCGGAGGCGGACGGTCGTGAACTGCTTGTTCCGCACGTCCTCGGGGGTCAACGGCATCTCTTCACCTCAACGTAGTCATCGGCAGTCGGCAAGACCGGGTCGTCCACAGGCTCATCTCACGAAGTTCTGCACGATGGCAATGAGAATGTAGACGATGATCATCAGTACGAAGAAGGACAGGTCGAGCGCCACGCCCCCGAGACGCAGCGGCGGGATGAACCGCCGCAGAAGCTTCAGCGGTGGATCGGTGACAGTGTAGGTGGCCTCCAGTACGACCACCATCGCCTTGCCGGGTTGCCATGAGCGGGCGAACTGGAAGACGTAGTCCATGACCAGCCGGAAGATGAGCACGACGAGGAACACCATCAGCGCGATGTAGATCACCTGCGCGAACACGCTCATGGCCTGCGTTTCCCTCTCCCCTGTTCCGTGCTCTGTCCGTGGCTTCGGTCCGGTCTGCGTCTCAGCTCTGGTTGAAGAACCCGCCCTCTGCGATGCGGGCCTTGTCCTCCGCCGTGACATCGACGTTAGCAGGAGACAACAGGAACACCTTCTGCGTCACCCGCTCGATGCTGCCGTGAAGACCAAACACCAAACCGGCCGCAAAGTCGACAAGTCGCTTCGCGTCTGTGTCATCCATCTCAGTCAGATTCATGATCACCGGAGTGCCCTCACGGAAGTGTTCCCCGATGGTACGGGCCTCGTTGTAGGTCCGCGGGTGCAGCGTGGTGATCCGGTAAGGCTCTCGTTCCGACACGACCTTGGGCATGATCACCGGTGCGTTCTTCTCCAGGGACTGGCGTTCTTGTGTGATGGATGCCACGGGCGCGATCCGCGCCGGGCGCCCCGATTCCGCGGCGAGCGAAGTCGCACGGGCCATCGGCTCCCGAGGCGCGGGCGGTTGGACGATTCGTACCTCTTCGTCCCTTTGGGGCTGGTGTGCACCATGCGACTGGTGTGACGATTCATGTCGCCGGTGATCCCGGTCGAGCTCCGGGTCCAGCTCGGGCTCGAAGTCGTCGTCAGGGTCGAATCCGCGGCCGTCGTACCCATCGTCCTCCACGAGGCCGAGGTAGACCGCCATCTTGCGCATCGCGCCGGCCATTCTCTGAGTCCTCCGCTCTGTGGTGGATCGGCTGACGACTGCCAAGTGCCCGCGATCCACGTGGTCGTTGTGCCCGCTTCGCGGGTACTGACCATATTTTCTGCTGTGGTCCGACTTCTTGGCGACGTTACCCGAGCCTGGGGCGGACGCCGAGTACCGCGGTGCCGACGCGCACATGTGTCGCCCCGGCCGCCACGGCCTGTTCGAGGTCCGCACTCATCCCTGCGGACACCATGGTTGCAGCCGGATGGGCTCGGCGCAGGTCAGTCGACAAATCCATGAGCCGCTCGAACGCGGCCCGTTCGCGTCCCGCGTACTCCCCGGTGAGCGGGGCGACGGTCATCAGCCCGTCGAGCCGCAGCCCCGGCGCCCCGGCGACGAGGTCGGCCAACTCTTCGATTCCCCCGGGGGCCACACCCCCGCGCTCACCGCGGCCGCTCGCATCCGCGTCGAGCGCGACCTGGATCAGGCAGCCCACCTCGCGACCGGCGCGCACCGCCTCCTTCGAGAGCGCGGTGACGAGCCGGTCGCGGTCGACTGACTGCACGACATCGGCGTAACCGACCACGGAGCGGACCTTGTTGGTCTGCAACTGACCGACAAAGTGCCATTTCAGCGGCAGATCGGCACAGGCGGCGGCCTTGGGGGCGGCGTCCTGGTCGCGGTTCTCGGCGACATGTAGCACACCGAGTTCCGACAGGATCCGCACATCGCTCGCGGGATAGGTCTTGGTGACCACGATCAGGGTCACCTCCTCCCGCTTGCGCCCCGACGCCAAGCAGGCGTCGGTGATGCGCTGCTCCACTTTCGCCAGGTTTGCGGCGAGTTCGGTCTTACGGTCCGTCATGCCCCATCAGTCCAGCCACACATAGCCCGCGAGCCGCCCGGTGGTGCGGTCGCGGCGGTACGAGAAGTGGTCGTCCGACTCCAGCGTGCACACCGGTGACTGCGCCCGGTCGCACACCCCGAGCCGGGCGAGCTGGGCGTGCACTCCGGCGCTCACGTCGACCGCCGGCGTACCCCAGCTCGTTTCAGCGTGCGCCGCGGGCTCGACGGCCGCCACCTCGGCGCGCATCGCCTCCGGCACCTCGTAGCAGCGGCCGCAGACGGCCGGCCCGGTGCGGGCGACGATCCGGTCCGCCGAGGCGCCGAGTTCGACCATGGCCCGTACGGCGGCGGGGACGATCCCCTTGACCAAGCCGGGCCGGCCCGCGTGGGCCGCCGCGGCGACCCCGGCGACGGGGTCGGCCAGCAGGACCGGCACGCAGTCGGCGGTGAGGACGGCGAGGGCGAGTCCGCGGCGGGTGGTGACGACGGCGTCGACCTCGGGCACGGGGCGCTCGCCCGACGGCTCGTCCACCACGGCCACGTCCGCGCCGTGCACCTGGTTCATCCAGACGACCAGGTCGGGATCCACGCCGAGCGTCTTGGCGGCGAGATCCCGGTTGGCCCTTACGGCCTCCGGGGCGTCGCCGACCGCGCCGCCCAGGTTGAGCTCCTCATACGGAGCGGCGCTCACCCCGCCCCACCTGTCGGTGAAGGCGAAGTGGGCGCCGCCCACGCTGTCGGGTCGTCCTATCACTTGAGGAAGTCCGGCACGTCCAGCTCCTCGGCCGCGCTGTCCGAGTAGGCGGGCCGCGGCGCCGGCGGCACCGGCGGGGCGACCGGGATGTCGGCCACCGGCTCGGGCGCCGGCTCCGGCTCCTCCTTCGGCTTCACGCTGCCGAGCGAGCCGAAGGACGGGCGGCTGGGCTCCGGCTGCCGTGCCGGAGCGGGCTCCTCGCGGCGGGGCGCGGAGGAGGTGGAGGCCGAGCCGAGCACGTTGTCCCGGCGGGCCGGCGGCTGGCCGCCGTCGAAGCCGGCCGCGATCACGGTCACCCGTACCTCGTCGCCGAGGGCGTCGTCGATGACCGCGCCGAAGATGATGTTGGCCTCGGGGTGGGCGGCCTCGCTGACCAGCTGGGCGGCCTCGTTGATCTCGAACAGGCCGAGGTCGGAGCCGCCGGAGATGGAGAGCAGCACGCCCCGGGCGCCGTCGATGGACGCCTCCAGGAGCGGCGAGGAGATCGCCATCTCGGCCGCGGCCACCGCGCGGTCGTCGCCGCGGGCCGAGCCGATGCCCATCAGGGCCGAGCCGGCCTCGGACATGACCGACTTCACGTCGGCGAAGTCCAGGTTGATCAGGCCCGGGGTGGTGATGAGGTCGGTGATGCCCTGGACACCGGAGAGCAGGACCTGGTCCGCGGACTTGAAGGCGTCCAGGACCGAGACCTGGCGGTCCGAGATGGACAGCAGCCGGTCGTTGGGGATGACGATGAGGGTGTCGACCTCTTCGCGCAGTTCCGCGATGCCGTCCTCGGCCTGGTTCGCGCGGCGCCGTCCCTCGAAGGTGAACGGGCGCGTGACCACGCCGATGGTGAGGGCGCCGAGGGAGCGCGCGATGTTGGCCACGACGGGTGCGCCGCCGGTGCCCGTGCCGCCGCCTTCACCGGCCGTCACGAAGACCATGTCGGCCCCCTTGAGGACCTCCTCGATCTCCTCGCGGTGGTCCTCGGCGGCCTTGCGGCCGACGGCCGGGTTGGCTCCGGCTCCGAGTCCGCGGGTGAGTTCCCGGCCGACGTCGAGCTTGACGTCGGCGTCGCTCATCAACAGCGCCTGCGCGTCGGTGTTGATGGCAATGAACTCGACGCCCTTGAGACCGACCTCGATCATCCGGTTGATGGCATTGACACCACCGCCGCCGACACCGATGACCTTGATGACTGCGAGGTAGTTCTGCGGTGCTGCCACGTCGAAGGCCTCTCGCCTCGAATTACGTTGCCGTTCACGTGCGGTGCCCCGCGCGGGGACGGCGGATGCCGAATGGGACGGTCCGTAGCGCCGACCCGAACCCTAACCCTGAAGTTTAGGGTTACCAGTGTGTCTGTTCCCTGGAGTCTTCTGAACAGGACACTAAGTCGACAAGTGGCGCCCGTTCAACGAACACGCCGAACCTCCCGTTTTTCTTTTCACCCTATGTGATCAGCCGTAGCAGTGCCCAACCAGGGTGCTGGCCTGCGCTGATGTGCGTCAACTCCCCGATGACGCAGGGGCGGTGGGGACACTCACGTCGAAGTGCCGTGCACCGGGAGCTGCTTTCATGAGAGCTGCGAGGGTCCGTGCCTTGGCGCGGCCGTTCTCGCCGCTGCCCCATGCGACCGTGCGGCCGTCGCCCAACTCCAGCGAGATGTCGTCGAAGGAGCGGACGCGGACGGCCCGGGTGAGCTTCGCGACGGAGTCCGGCAGATCACCGGCGACCCGGACCGCCTCGCGCACCAGTCGGCCGGTGCCGAAGCGGCGGTAGCTCGCCGCCCCCGAACCGGAGCGCGAAACCGCCAACTCCAGCAGGGGAACGGCCTTCGGCGCCTGGGAAACCGTGGCGAACCGGACACCTTCGTGGTCGACTTCGGTGAAGTCCCCGCCCTTGCGGACGAGTAGCACCGGGGTCCGCTCGGTCACCTTCAGTCCGATCCCATGGGGCCAGGCGCGGACCACGTCGACGGTGTCGATCCGGGGCAGTCGGCGGCGCAGCCGGGCCTCGACGGCGTCCGTGTCGACGGAGACCATCGGCCCCCCGACCGGCACGGCGGCCGCGTCCCGCACCTCGGCCGGGGTCAGCACGCCCGTGCCGGACACCGAGACATGCGTGACGCGCAGCCACGAGGAGCCGTACAACACCCAGACGGAACCGGCCCCGAGGAGCACGAGGACCACGGCCAGGATGACGATCGTACGAAGGCGCAGTCTTGTGAGCCCTCGGACGAGCGGCGGGCCGGACGACTCCTGCTGGCGTTCACCGCGCTCGGCGGTCGTCGGTCCGGCCACGCTCACTGCCCTTTCGTCATACGGTCCTAACGGCGCGAGGCGATGGCCTCGTACACCATGCCGACGAGCAGCTCGTCGGCGTCCCGGCGGCCGAACTCGCTTGCCGCCCGGGACATCTCGTACAGCCGGTGCGGGTCGGCGAGGACGGGCAGGACGTTCTGCTGAACCCACTCGGGCGTCAGCTCCGCGTCGTCCACCAGGAGCCCGCCGCCGGCCTTGACCACCGGCTGGGCGTTGAGCCGCTGTTCGCCGTTGCCGATGGGCAGCGGGACATAGGCGGCCGGGAGCCCGACGGCGGAGAGTTCGGCGACGGTCATCGCGCCCGCGCGGCAGAGCATCATGTCGGCCGCGGCGTACGCGAGGTCCATCCGGTCCAGGTAACTTACCGGGATATAGGGGGGCATCCCCGGCATCTGGTGCACCTGCGGCAGTTCGTTCTTCGGGCCGACCGCGTGCAGGATCTGGATGCCGGCCTGCTGCAGCCAGGGGGCGACCTGCTGGACGACCTCGTTGAGGCGGCGGGCACCCTGCGAGCCACCGGTGACGAGCAGCGTCGGCAGGTTCGGGTCGAGCCCGAACATCGCGCGGGCCTCGGGGCGGGCGGCGGCCCGGTCCAGGGTGGCGATGGAGCGGCGCAACGGGATGCCGATGTAGCGGGCGTCGCGCAGCTTGCTGTCCGGGGTGGACACCGCGACCCGGGCGGCGTACCGCGAGCCGATCTTGTTGGCCAGGCCGGGGCGGGCGTTGGCCTCGTGGATCACGATGGGCACACCGAGCCGCTTGGCGGCCAGGTAGCCCGGCAGCGCGACATAGCCGCCGAAGCCGACCACGGCGTCCGCCTTGGTGCGCTCCAGGATCTGCTCGGCGGCCTTGATCGTGCCGCGCAGCCGGCCCGGGACGGTGATCAGCTCAGGGGTGGGCTTGCGCGGCAGTGGCACCGCCGGGATGAGCGCCAGCTCGTAGCCGCGCTCCGGGACGAGCCGGGTCTCCAGGCCGCGCTCCGTGCCCAGGGCCGTGATGCCCACGGTCGGGTCCTGCCTGCGCAGGGCGTCCGCGAGGGCGAGCGCGGGCTCGATGTGGCCGGCGGTCCCCCCACCGGCGAGTACGACATGCACCGAAATTCACCGCTCTCCGGACGAACGCGCCACTGGGGCACGCCGTCGCATCGTGTTCCATCTCCGAGGCCCCCGCTCGGCACCGGAGCCTCCCGCCCGCTTTCTACCAAAGCGAGGCTGCCGCATGGCAAGAGCCGCCCGCGCAGCGGGGTCGTCCCGCGCGAAGGCGATCAGCAACCCGATGGCGAACATGGTCGGCAGCAGGGCGGACCCTCCGTAGGAGAACAGCGGGAGGGGGACGCCGGCGATCGGCAGCAGGCCGAGCACCGCACCGATGTTGATCACCGCCTGCGCGGTGATCCAGGTCGTCACACCTCCCGCGGCGTACCTCACGAAGGGGTCCTCCGTGCGTCCGGCCACGCGGATACCCGCATAGCCTAGAGCCGCGAACAGGGCGACCACCGACAGCGTCCCCGCCAGACCCAGTTCCTCACCGGTGACCGCGAAGATGAAGTCGGTGTGGGCTTCGGGCAGTTGGCCCCATTTCTCCACACTCGCACCGAGGCCGGAGCCGAAGATTCCGCCGGAGGCGAGGGCGTAGATGCCGTGCGCGCCCTGCCAGCACATGTCGTTGGGGCCCGGGGTGGTGGCCGCGATGCAGTTGAGCCGGGCCAGCCGGTGCGGGCTGGTCTCGATGGCGATGGCGCCGAGGACCACGGCCACGCCCAGCACCCCGGCGAACAGCCGGGTCGGTGCCCCGGCGAGCCACAGCAGCCCGAACAGGATCGCGGTCAGGACGATCGTCGTACCCATGTCGCCGCCGAGCATGATCAGCCCGAGCAGCAGGAAGGCGACCGGCACCAGGGGCACCAGCATGTGCTTCCACTGGGTCAGCAGCCGCTTCTCCTGCTTGCGGGCGATCAGGTCCGCGCCCCACAGCACCAGCGCCAGCTTGCCGAACTCGCTCGGCTGGATCTGGAACGAGCCGCCGAGGGAGATCCAGTTCTGGTTGCCGTTGACCGCCATCCCTATCCCGGGGATCTGCACCAGGACCATCAGGAAGACGGCACCGGCGAGGATCGGGTAGGCCAGCGCCCGGTGCAGCTTCACCGGCATGCGGGAGGCCGCGAGCAGCATCGCGCCGCCGATGAGCGCGGCCAGGAACTGCTTGCGGAAGAAGTACGACCCGGGCAGCGACAGCTGCAAGGCGGTGATCTGGGAGGCCGAGTAGACCATCACCAGGCCCAGCACGATGATCAGCACGCTGCCGCCGGCGATCAGGTAGTAGGCGGTCAGCGGCCGGTCCCAGGCCTTCCTCGCGCGCGTGAGGAAGCGTTGCACCGGGTTCTCGCGCCTCGTCCGGGCGAGGGCGGGACGCCGGGACGCCCGCTGCACGGGCGGCTTACCGGTACGGCTACTGGGCATCGGCACCTCCACTGAACGTCGGCCGTCCCACGCGTCCCTCCCAGGATCCGCCCGGCGGGCGGCCGGGGTCAGGCGCGGAGTTCGCGGACCGCCGCCGCGAACGCGTCACCGCGCTGGTTGTAGTTGGTGAACATGTCCATGGAGGCGCAGGCCGGGGCAAGGAGCACCGTGTCGCCGGCGACCGCTAGCCGCTTCGCCTCCGTCACCGCCTGGAGCATCGCCCCAGTGTCGGTCCGGTCGAGGTCCACCACGGGTACTTCCGGGGCGTGTCGCGCGAGGGCGTCACGGATCAGTGCCCGGTCGGCGCCGATCAGGACGGCGGCGCGAAGCCGCTTCGCCGATCTGGCGACCAGTTCGTCGAAGGTCGCGCCCTTCGCCAGGCCACCAGCAATCCATACAATCGACTCATATGACGCCAACGATGCCTCAGTGGCATGGGTGTTGGTCGCCTTGGAGTCGTCCACGTACGCCACGCCGTCGATGTCGGCGATGTGCGCGATGCGGTGGGCGTCCGGGCGGAAGGCCCTGAGGCCGTCGCGCACGGCGCCGGCGGGCACCCCGAAGGCGCGCGCGAGGGCCGCCGCGGCAAGGGCGTTGGCGATGTTGTGCGGGGCAGGCGGGTTGACGTCGGAGACCTCGGCCAGCTCCTGCGCGTTCTTGTGCCGGTCCGCCACGAAGGCGCGGTCGACCAGGATGCCCTCCACCACGCCGAGTTGGGAGGGGCCGGGGGTGCCGAGGGTGAACCCGATCGCCCGGCAGCCCTCCTCGACGTCGGCCTCGCGCACCAGGTCCTCGGTGAGCTTGTCGGCCATGTTGTAGACGCAGGCGACCCGGTTGCCCTCGTAGATACGGCCCTTGTCGGCGGCGTAGGCCTCCATGGAGCCGTGCCAGTCGAGGTGGTCGGGCGCGAGGTTGAGGACGACGGCGGAGTGGGCGCGCAGCGAGGGCGCCCAGTGCAGCTGGTAGCTGGACAGCTCCACGGCGAGCACGTCGTACTGCTCGTCGCCGAGGACGGCGTCCAGCAGGGAGACGCCGATGTTGCCCACCGCGGCCGTGCGCAGTCCGGCCGCCTTCAGGATGGAGGCGAGCATCTGCACGGTCGTGGTCTTGCCGTTGGTGCCCGTCACGGCCAGCCAGGGGGCCGCGCCGGGGCCCCTGAGGCGCCAGGCCAGCTCGACGTCGCCCCAGACCGGCACGCCCGCCTCGGCCGCGGCCAGGAACAGCGGCTTGTCGGGCTTCCAGCCGGGCGCGGTGACGATCAGCTCGGTGCCCTCCGGCAGGGTCGCCCCGTCGCCGAGGCGCACGGTGACGCCGAGCGCCCGCAGCTGCGCGGCCTGCTCACGCGCGCGTGCGTCGTCGCCGTCGTTGACGACCGTGACGACCGCACCGCGCGCGTGCAGCACCTTCGCCGCCGGGACGCCGGAGACGCCGAGCCCGGCGACGGTGATGCGCTTGCCCTGGAACTCAGAGGAGCCCGAAGGCACCGAGGAGGTCACTTTTCCGCTGCCCATCCCGCGTAGAAGAGGCCCAGTCCGACGATCACACAGATGCCCTGGATGATCCAGAACCGGACCACCACAAGGACCTCGGACCAGCCCTTGAGTTCGAAGTGGTGCTGCAGTGGTGCCATCCGGAAGACACGCTTCCCGGTGAGCCGGAAGGAGCCGACCTGGATGACGACCGACATGGTGATGAGGACGAAGAGGCCGCCCATGATGGCCACCAGCAGCTCCGTGCGGGAGAGGATGGCCAGGCCCGTGAGGACGCCGCCGAGGGCGAGGGAGCCGGTGTCGCCCATGAAGATCTTCGCCGGCGAGGTGTTCCACCACAGGAAGCCCAGGCAGGCGCCCATCAGCGCGGAGGCGACCACGGCGAGGTCGAGCGGGTCGCGCACCTCGTAGCAGGCGGCCGGGTTGGTCAGGGTCTGCGCGTTGGCGCAGGACTCCTGGTACTGCCAGACGCCGATGAAGGTGTAGGCGCCGAAGACGAGCACGGAGGCGCCGGTGGCCAGGCCGTCCAGGCCGTCGGTGAGGTTCACGCCGTTCGACATCGCGAGGATCATGAACAGCGCCCAGATCACGAACAGCACCGGGCCGATCGACCAGCCGAAGTCGGTGATGAACGACAGCTTGGTGGAGGCCGGGGTGTTGCCGCGCGCGTCGGCGAACATCAGCGACAGCACGGCGAAGGCGATGCCGACGATCAGCTGGCCGGCCATCTTCGCCTTGGCCCGCAGGCCCAGCGAACGCCGCTTGACGATCTTGATGTAGTCGTCCAGGAAGCCGACCAGGCCCATGCCGACCATCAGCCCGAGCACCAGCACGCCGGAGAACGTCGGCGGCTTGCCGGTGATCACCTTGCTGAGGAAGTACGCGGCGACCGTCGCCAGGATGAAGGCGATACCACCCATGGTCGGCGTACCGCGCTTGCTGGCGTGCTCGCGCGGGCCGTCGTCACGGATGTACTGGCCGTAACCCTTGCGCGCGAGCAGCTTGATCAGCAGCGGGGTGCCGACCAGGGTCAGGAACAGGCCGATGACTCCCGAGAACAGGATCTGGTTCATCATCGGGCGGCGACCTCACCCTCGGCACCCGTCTCGAGCAGTGCCTGGGCCACGCTCTCGAGCCCCACCGAACGGGACGCCTTCACGAGTACGACGTCCCCCGGGCGCAACTCGCTGCGCAACAGGTCGATCGCCGCCTGTGCGTCGGACACGTGCACCGACTCCTCACCCCACGAACCCTCGTTATATGCGCCCAGTTGCAGCCAGGAGGCCTCAATCCCCCCGACGGCGACGAGCTTGCTGACGTTGAGCCGGACGGCGAGCCGTCCGACGGCGTCGTGCTCGGCGAGCGCCTCGTCCCCCAGCTCGGCCATCTTGCCGAGCACCGCCCACGTGCGTCGCCCCTTGCCCATGGCCGCGAGCGCCCTGAGAGCGGCCCGCACGGACTCGGGGTTGGCGTTGTAGGCGTCGTTGACGATGGTCACGCCGTCCGGGCGCTCGGTGACCTCCATGCGCCAGCGGGAGAGGGAGCCCGCCTCGGAGAGCGCGGTGGCGATCTCAGCTGCGGACATGCCCAGCTCATGGGCGACGGCGGCCGCGGCGAGCGCGTTCGACACGTGGTGCTCACCGTACAGGCGCATGGTCACATCGCATGCACCGGAGGGTGTGTGAAGCCTGAAGGAGGGCTGTCCGCTGTCCGTGAGTCGCACGTTCTCGGCGCGTACGTCCGCTTCGGTCGACTCTCCGAAAAGGACCACCTTCGCCTTGGTACGGGAGGCCATGGCCCGCACCAGCGGGTCGTCGGCGTTGAGAACGGCCGCGCCGTCCTCCGGAAGGGCCTCCACCAGTTCGCCCTTGGCCTGCGCGATCTGCTCGCGGCCGCCGAACTCCCCGATGTGGGCGGTGCCGACGTTGAGCACCAGGCCGATCTTCGGCGGGGTGAGGCCGGCGAGGTAGCGGATGTGCCCGATGCCCCGGGCGCCCATCTCCAGCACGAGGAACCTGGTCTCCTCGGTGGCGGACAGGGCGGTCAGCGGCAGCCCGATCTCGTTGTTGAGGGAGCCGGGCGTGAAGACGGTCGGCGCCTTGCCGGCGAGCACCTGGGCGATGAGGTCCTTGGTGCTGGTCTTGCCGGCCGAGCCGGTCAGGGCGACGAGGGTCGCGCCGAGCCGGGCCACCACGTGCCGGGCGAGGGCGCCGAGGGCGTCCTGGACGTCGTCGACCACGATCGCGGGCACGCCGACGGGGCGCGACGCCAGTACGGCGACCGCGCCCGCCTCGACGACCTGCGGTGCGAAGTCGTGGCCGTCCACACGCTCGCCGGCGAAGGCGGCGAACAGGCTGCCGGGGACCACCTCCCGGGAGTCCCGGACGACCGGTCCGGTGACCTGCACGGACGGATCCGGTATGTCGTGCGTCTGCCCGCCGACGACTGCTGCGATCTCGGCGAGGGAGAGGGCGATCACAAGTTCATCCCTGGGTCTGCTGGATAGCTTCGCGAAGCACCTGGCGGTCGTCGAAGGGACGGACCACGCCGGCGATGTCCTGGCCCTGCTCGTGGCCCTTGCCCGCGACCAGCACCGTGTCGCCGGCCTGGGCACGGCCCACGGCGGCGGCGATCGCGGCGGCCCGGTCCTCGAAGAGGAGCACCTCGCCGCGCTCGTGGGCGGGCACGGAGGCCGCTCCCTGGAGCATGGTCGCGAGGATGGCGAGCGGGTCCTCGGAGCGGGGGTTGTCGGAGGTCAGTACGGCCGTGTCGGAGAGCCGGGCCGCGGCGGCGCCCATCGGGGCGCGCTTGGTCTGGTCGCGGTCGCCGCCGCAGCCGAGGACGACGTGCAGCCGGCCCTTGGTGACCTTGCGCAGCGCCTTGAGCACCGACTCGACCGCGTCGGTCTTGTGGGCGTAGTCCACGACGGCGAGGTAGGGCTGCCCGGCGTCGACGCGCTCCAGCCGGCCGGGCACGCCCGGTACGGCCGCGATGCCGTCGGCGGCGGTCTGCGGGTCGAGGCCGGCCGCGGCGAGGGCGACGATCGCGGCGAGGGTGTTCGCCACGTTGAAGGGGCCCGGCAGCGGCGACTTGGCGTGGACGCGCACGCCGTCGGGACCGACGGCGGTGAACGTCGAGTCCATCGGGCCGACCTCGACGTGCTCGGCGCGCCAGTCGGCGTCGGGGTGGCCCTCGGCGGAGAAGGTGACGACCGGGACGGTCGCCTCCCGGACCAGCCGGCGGCCGTACTCGTCGTCGGCGTTGACGACGCCGAACCTGCTGCGCCCGGGCGTGAACAGCTGCGCCTTGGCCCGGAAGTAGTCCTCCATGTCGGAGTGGAACTCCATGTGTTCCGGGCTGAGGTTGGTGAACACGGCGATGTCGAAGACGCAGCCGTCGACCCGGCCGAGGACCAGGGCGTGGCTGGAGACCTCCATGGCGACCGCCTCCACGCCGCGTTCGCGCATGACGGCGAACAGGGCCTGCAGGTCGGTGGCTTCGGGGGTGGTGCGCTCGGACTTGATGCGCTCGTCGCCGATGCGCATCTCGACCGTGCCGATGAGGCCGGTGCTGCGCACGGTCCTCAGACCGCCCTCGACGAGGTAGGCGGTGGTGGTCTTGCCGGAGGTCCCGGTGATGCCGATCTGGAGCAGGTCCCGGCCCGGGTGTCCGTAGATACGGGCCGCCAGCTCGCCCATCACCGTGCGCGGCTCGTCCACGACCAGGACCGGCAGTCCGGTCGCGGCGGCGCGCTCGGCACCCGTCGGGTCGGTGAGCACGGCGGCGGCACCGAGGCCGGCGGCCTGGGTGACGAAGTCGGCGCCGTGCAGGCGGGCGCCCGGGAGGGCGGCGTACAGGTCGCCGGGGCGGACGGCGCGCGAGTCGTGGGTGATCCCCGTGACCTCGGCGGCGGCCTCCGGAACGGCGGCCCCCAGCTGATCGGCCAGCTCCGCGAGGGGTGTGGCGGAGGCCTGAACCGGTCGCGGCGGTCCCGGATATGTCACGGAAGCGCCCTTCTGAGTGGTTTGGGACTGATCAGCGTGTGGCACGGCGGTGAGCGTACCGGGCGTACCCGCTCCGGAGCGAAGCGAGGGGTTCTCGGCCCCTTGGTTGCCGGCGTCGGGGGTGATCGTTGTCACGGGCTCGTTCCTGGTGTTTCCGGGGTGCTGATCAGGGCTTGTAGTCGACGGGCAGGTTGGCGGCCGGCGCCCCGGTCGGCGGGACCTGGAGGGTCTTGAGGGCGAACTCCATCACCTGCTTGTAGATGGGGCCGCAGATCTGGCCGCCGAAGTAGCTGCCCGAGGTGGCGTTCTGGATGGCGCAGTAGACGGTGATCCGGGGGTTGTCCGCGGGCGCGAAACCGGCGAACGACGACGTGTATCCGCGGTACCTGCCGGTGGCCGGATCCACGCGGTTGGCCGTGCCGGTCTTGCCCGCGACGTTGTAGCCGGGGATGCGCGCCTTGATGCCGGTTCCCTGCTCGTCGTCCACGACGGACTCCAGCATCTGGGCGAGCGTCCTTGCGGTCTTCGCGCTGACCACCCGCGTCTCCCTGGGCTTCTGGGCGGGTGTGAAGCGCCCGTCGGGGCCCTTGGTGCCGCGCACCAGGCTCGGCTCGATCCGCACGCCGCCGTTGGCGATGGTCGAGTACACGGAGGCGGCCTGCATCGCGCTGAGGGAGAAACCCTGGCCGAAAGGAATCGTGTACTGCTGCGAGGTGGACCACTTCTGGTACGGCGCGAGAATGCCCGCCGTCTCGCCCGGGAAGCCGAGCCCGGTACGGCTGCCGATGCCGAACTTGCGCAGGTACGAGTAGAGGACCTTGTTCGCTTGCGGCTGCGTCCTGCCGAGCTGTCCGGTGGCGAGGATGGTCCCGATGTTGCTGGACTTGGCGAGGACGCCGTTCAGCGTGAGGTTCCAGGTGGCGTGGTCGACGTCGTCGGAGAAGAGCCGGTCGCCGCGGTGCAGCCGGTTGGGTACGACCACGTGGGTGAGCGGGGTCGCCGCGTTCTCCTGCAGGACGGCGGCCATCGACATGACCTTGGCGGTGGAGCCGGGCTCGAAGGCGTCCTGCACGGCCGCGTTGCCCATGGCCTCGGCGTCGGCCTTCGACAGGTCGTTGGGGTCGAAGCCGGGCGAGTTCGCCATGGCCAGGATCTGGCCGGTGCGGGTGTCCTGCACGACGACGTAACCGCGGTCGGCCCGGGACTTCTTCACCTGCTCGGTGATCGCGTTCTGCGCCGCCCACTGGATGTCGCGGTCGATGGTCAGCTCGACGTCGGAGCCGGGCACGGCGGGCGTCTCGGTGGACCCTGCGGTGGGGATCTCGCGCCCACCGGACTGGGCGTAGCGGATCCTGCCGTCCTTGCCGGTCAGCTGCTTGTTCAGCTCCTGCTCGATGCCGCCGCCGCCCTGGCCGTCGGCGTTGACCCAGCCCAGTATCCCGGCGGCGAGGTCGCCGTTGGGGTACACGCGCTGGCTGCTGGGGTCGGCGAAGACGCCGGCGAGCACGTTGACCGTCCTGGGGTCCGTCCCGGCCTTGTTCGCGAGGGCGGTCCTCAGGTCCTTGATCTGCTTCCAGACCTGCGGGGTCTGCCGGGTGGCGAGCCGGGCGTAGCGGGAGTTCCTGTTGCTCGGCCGCAGCTTCTTCACGAGCGCGGCCTGGTCCTGGCCGAGGATCGGCGCGAGCAGCGCGGCGGCCTGCTCCGGACCGTCGCCGATCTTCAGCTGCTTGGCGCTGAACATCGTCGGGTCGGCCGTGATGTCGTACGCGTCCTCGCTGATGGCGAGGGCCACGCCGTTGCGGTCGGTGATCCCGCCGCGGTCGGCGGTCAGCGTGTGGACGACGTACCGGTTCTCTTCGGCCTTGGCGGCGTACGCGCCGGCGTCCACGGCCTGCACCTGGAGCAGCCGCACGACGAACGCGATCAGCACCAGGGTCAGGGCGAGGCTGATCATGCGCAGCCGGGGCCGGGGGCTGCCGAGCCGGAGCCGGCGCCGGGCCGCCGGCCGGGCCCCGGTGGGGCGCCGGACCGGCCGGGCGCCGGGCGCGGGCTGCCGCCGGACAACTCCCCGCGGCCGGGGGGGCTTCGCGGGCCCGGGCACGCGGCGGCGCGGCGGTTCCCTGTCGGACACTTCCGTCACCTGCCGGGGGTCGGGGTGGACGTGGGCTGGGAGGTGGTGAGGGGCGGGGCCGCCACCGCCGCGGAGGCGGAGGGCGGGGGCACGACGGGCGTGGTGCGCGCGGTGGGGGTGCTCTGCGGCGGGGCCGGTGAGCCGGAGGCGGCGCGGGCCGGGCCGGGCGCGGCGGGGAGGCCGGCCGGCGGGGTCAGGACCTCGGGCGGGACCGGGTCGGTGAGGGCGGCGGACTCGGGGGTGGCCGCGCCGGGGACGCCCTTGACCGTGCCGCCGGGGCCGAGGAAGGCCGGGTCGCCGCCCGGGACCATGCCGAGTTCACGGGCCCGGCGCTGGAGGGCGTCGGGGGACGAGTAGGCGTCGATGTCCCGCTGGAGCGCCTGCTCCTCGTCGGTGAGGTTCTTCGTCTGCTTCTGCAGGTCGGCCAGCTTGAACGAGCCCTCGCTGAGCGCGGAGTTCAGCACCAGCAGCCCGATGAGGCCGCCCCCGAGGAGCAGGACGACGAGCAGGACGAACGGGGTACGGGCCGCCCTGGCGCGGCCGGCCGGGAAGAGCCGGGCGAGCCGGGCGGCCCTCCCCCTCAGTTCGGGTTTCCTACTCACCACTCCCCCACTGAGTCCGGGAAACCAACCGACCCGTCTCGCTCACTCGGCGTCCTCCCTGATGCGCTCGGCGCCCCGCAGTCTGGCGGGGGCGGCACGGCGGTTCTCGGAAACCTCTTCCTCCGTGGGAAGTTCGGCACCGCGGGTGAGCAGCTTGAGCCGCGGCTGGTAGCGCTCGGGCACGACCGGCAGCCCGGGCGGCGCGGTGGACGCGGCACCGGCCGCGAACACCTGCTTGACCAGCCGGTCCTCCAGCGAGTGGTACGACAGCACGGCGACGCGTCCGCCGACGCCGAGGGCCTTGACCGCGGCCGGGATCGCCCGCTCCAGGACGGACAGTTCACCGTTGACCTCGATGCGCAGCGCCTGGAAGGTGCGCTTGGCCGGGTTGCCGCCGGTGCGCTTGGCGGCCTGCGGAAGGGAGTCGCGGATGAGCTCCACGAGCCGGGCGCTGTTGCTGAACGGCTCCTTCTCGCGCTCGCGCACGATCGCCGAGACGATCCGCTTGGCCTGCTTCTCCTCGCCGTACGCGCGCAGGATGCGCACGAGTTCGCCTGCCGGGTAGGTGTTGAGGACCTCGGCGGCGCTGATGCCGGCCGTCTGGTCCATCCGCATGTCGAGCGGCGCGTCCTGCGCGTAGGCGAAGCCGCGGTCGGCCTCGTCGAGCTGCATGGAGGAGACGCCGAGGTCGAACAGCACGCCCTGCACGCGCGCGATGCGCAGCGTTTCCAGGACGTCGGGCAGTTCGTCGTAGACGGCGTGCACCAGGGTGGCCCGCTCGCCGAACGGCGCCAGCCGCTCCCCGGACAGGCGCAGCGCCTCCTTGTCCCGGTCGAGGCCGATCAGCCGCGCCTCGGGGAACCGGGTCAGCAGCGCCTCGCTGTGCCCGCCGAGACCGAGGGTGCAGTCGACGACCACCGCTCCCGGACGCTCCAGGGCGGGCGCCAGCAGGTCCAGGCACCGCTGGAGCATCACCGGGACGTGTCGACTCTGGCTCAAGGAGGCCTCTCATGATCCGGCGGGGCCGTCCGTACCACCGGGTCCCTGCCGGCTCGTGAGGGGGAAGGGCGGCCGGCGCCGGAAGCGTCAGCCGACCGGGAGCGGGAGGAGGCCGAGCCGTACGTACGCGCCGCGCACGCGGGGGAGACTGTCCGGGCTCGCGCCTGGGTCTCCGGGGTTTCACCAGCAGGGAGAGCCGCGCCTCCCGCTTCGCGTCACTTTAGTCCACCCTGTCTCGCGGTCAATCAACCGGCCTGCGCGTCGCGCCAGGGCTCCCGGAAGACGCCCGTATTCGCACCGATTCACCCGCCCGGCCCAGGTTTGCCGTCCGTGTGGGGTAGCTCACAACAAGCCACGATGACGTTCTTTGTCCCTAGTCACAGCAGGCCGGGGCGGCAGGCGACCAGTAACGTCATGGCTATGTCGACTTCTGCAGCAGTACCCACTGGATCCGAAGACGCCATAACCGCTGGCGGCCCCGTGACGGACCGCCTGGTGGAGGCCAACGAGCGGTACGCCGAGGCCTTCACCGACCCCGGCATGGACGCCCGTCCGGTCCTCCATGTCGCCGTCGTGGCCTGTATGGACGCCCGGCTCGACCTGCACAAGGCCCTCGGCCTGCAGCTCGGCGACTGCCACACCATCCGCAACGCGGGCGGCGTCGTCACCGACGACGTCATCCGCTCCCTGACCATCAGCCAGCGCAAGCTCGGAACCCGCAGCATCGTGCTGATCCACCACACGGGCTGCGGCATGGAGTCCCTCACCGAGGACTTCCGCAGCGACCTGGAGATGGAGGTCGGCCAGCGCCCGGCGTGGGCGGTGGAGTCCTTCCAGGACGTGGACCAGGACGTGCGGCAGTCCATGCAGCGGGTGCGCACCTCGCCGTTCCTGCTGCACACCGAGGACGTGCGCGGCTTCGTGTTCGACGTGCACACCGGTCTGCTGCGCGAGGTCGACCCGGCCTGACCGGACGTACCGGCCGGCCGCCCCGGACACGCACCTCCGCCGCCGTACCACATCACATCGAAAACGTGGTCGAAAAGGCCGCAAGACCGACATCATGCGGGCAGTTGTCCACAGGCGAGTGACACGAATCGGTAACGGCAGCAAGAATGCGGGGTGTGACGTCACGCGGAACTATTCCCGCGTGGTGTCCGTGTTTCGGGGTGGGCCGGTTTCGCATCGAGAGCGTCGGCCCGGAAAGAACGGGCCGAGGAGGGCCGGGTGACGACCTATGACGATCGAGCGAGCCTCACTGATCTGACCGCCACGGTGGAACGGGTGCGCGGTTCGGTGGAAGGCGTGATCGAGGGCAAGCCCGAGGTCGTACGACTCGCGCTGACCGTACTGCTCGCCGAGGGCCACCTGCTGATCGAGGACGTCCCCGGGGTGGGCAAGACGATGCTCGCCAAGGCGCTGGCGAGGTCCATCGACTGCTCCGTGCGGCGCATCCAGTTCACGCCCGACCTGCTGCCCTCGGACATCACCGGTGTGTCCATCTGGGACCAGCAGCGCCGGGACTTCGAGTTCAAGCCGGGCGCCATCTTCGCGCAGATCGTGATCGGCGACGAGATCAACCGCGCCTCGCCCAAGACCCAGTCGGCGCTGCTGGAGTCCATGGAGGAGCGGCAGGTCACCATCGACGGGCAGACCTACGAACTGCCCAGCCCCTTCATGGTGGTGGCCACGCAGAACCCGGTCGAGATGGAGGGCACCTACCCGCTGCCCGAGGCGCAGCGCGACCGCTTCATGGCTCGGGTATCCGTCGGCTACCCGAGCGTCGAGGCCGAGTTGCAGATGCTGGACATCCACGGCGGGGCGAACCCGCTGGAGGACCTCCAGCCGGTGGCGCACGCGCACGAGATCCTGAAGCTGATCGAAGCGGTGCGCGGGGTGCACGTCTCCGAGGCCGTCCGGCGCTACGCGGTGGAGCTGGTCGCCGCGACCCGCACCCACCCCGACCTCAGACTCGGCGCCTCGCCGCGCGCGACGCTGCACCTGCTGCGCGCGGCGAAGGCGTCCGCGGCCCTCGCCGGCCGGGAGTACGCGCTGCCGGACGACGTCCAGGCGCTCGCCGTCGCCGTCCTCGCCCACCGGCTGCTGCCGACCGCCCAGGCCCAGCTCAACCGCCGTACGGCGGAGCAGGTGGTGCAGGAGATCATCCAGCACACGCCGGTCCCGGCGGCGCCCGGCCGGCAGAGCGGCTTCGGCGGCCTGGGCCGCGGTGTGCCGGCCTATCCCCAGCAGCCCCCGCGGGGTCTGTGATGAGCGCCGGGGGGACCGGGCAGGCCGAGGCCGACCGTGGGGAGGCGGGCGGGATCCGTACGGCTCTCGCGGGTCTCACCACCCGTGGCCGCTCCTTCCTGGCGGCCGGGATCGCCGCCGCGATCTGCGCGTACGTGCTGGGCCAGAGCGACCTGCTGCGGGTCGGCCTGCTGCTGGCCGCGCTGCCGCTGATCTGCGCGACGGTGCTGTACCGCACGCGCTACCGGGTCTCCGGCAGCCGCCGCCTCTCCCCCGCGCGCGTACCGGCCGGCAGCGAGGCCCGGGTCCACCTGCGGATGGACAACGTCTCCCGGCTGCCCACCGGTCTGCTGATGCTCCAGGACCGTGTGCCCTACGTCCTCGGGCCGCGGCCCCGGTTCGTCCTCGACCGGGTGGAGCCGGGAGGCCGCCGCGAGGTGTCCTACCGGGTCCGCTCCGATCTGCGCGGCCGCTATCCGCTGGGCCCGCTCCAGCTGCGGCTCACGGACCCCTTCGGGATGTGCGAACTGACCCGCTCCTTCTCGTCGTTCGACACCCTCACGGTCATCCCGCGCGTGGACCCGCTGGCCCCGGTCCGGTTCAGCGGCGAGGCCAGGGGATACGGCGACGGGGACCGGCGCTCCCTGGCCCTGGCCGGCGAGGACGACGTGATCCCGCGCGGCTACCGCTACGGCGACGACCTGCGCCGGGTGCACTGGCGGTCCACCGCGCGCTACGGCGAACTGATGGTGCGCCGCGAGGAGCAGCCCCGGCGCTCCCGCTGCACCGTGCTGCTGGACACCCGGGGCGGCGCCTACGAGGGCGCGGGCCCCGACTCGGCCTTCGAATGGGCCGTTTCCGGCACCGCCTCGGTGCTGGTGCACATGCTCGAACGGGGCTTCTCCGTGCGGCTGCTGACGGACAGTGGCAGCGCGGTGCCCGGCGAGGGCGGCGACGGGTTCGCGGGCAGCGGCCAGGAGACCGCGGACGCGGCCGGTCTGATGATGGACACCCTCGCGGTGATCGACCACTCCGACGGCACGGGCCTGTCCCGCGCCTACGACGTGCTGCGCGGCGGCAACGAGGGGCTGCTGATCGCCTTCCTCGGCGACCTGGACGAGGAGCAGGCCGCGACGGTCGCCAAGATGAGCCGCCGCGGCGGCGGTGGCGTCGCCTTCGTACTGGACCCGGACACCTGGGTGCGGGAGGCGACCGACGTGGCACGCCCGGGCGACCGGCACGAGGAGCGGCTGCGGATGCTGCGCGAGGCGGGCTGGACGGCGCTGAGCGTGCCGCGCGGCGCCTCGCTCGACGAACTGTGGCGGCTCGCGGACCGGGAGCGCTCGGGCCTGGCCGTCGTGAGCGGGGAGGCACCGGTATGAGCGGGCGGGCACGACTGGCCCTGTGCGCCGCCGCGGCCACGCTGATGGCCTCGTGCGCGTTGCTGCCCCTGGTGGACCGGCCGTCCTGGCTGCTGGAGCTGATCCCGCTGGTGGCCGTCCAGACCGGGGTGGGCGCGGCGGCCCGGCGGGTGCCGCTGGGCCGGCCGATGACCGTGGCGGCCCAGGCGCTGGCCACCCTGCTGCTGCTCACCCTGGTCTTCGCCCGGGAGCACGCGATCGTCGGGCTGATCCCGGGCCCGGACACCTTCCGGTACCTCGCCGACCTGCTCCACCAGGGCTCCCAGGACGTCAGCCAGTACGCGATACCGGCACCGCTCACCGACGGCATCAAGCTGATGCTGATCGGCGGCGTGCTGCTCATCGGCCTGCTGGTGGACACGCTCGCGGTGACCTTCCGCAGCGCGGCCCCGGCCGGGCTGCCGCTGCTCGCGCTGTACTCGGTGGCCGCGGGGCTGTCCAACGGCGGTGCCGACTGGCTGTGGTTCCTGGTCGCGGCGGGCGGCTATCTGATGCTGCTGCTCGCGGAGGGCCGGGACCGGCTCGCGCAGTGGGGCCGGGTCTTCGGCAGCATGCCCCGCTCCCCCGGCACCCCGGACACCGGCGCCGTGGCCCCGGTGCGCACCGGGCGCCGGATCGGCGCGGTGGCCCTCGGGGTGGCCCTGATGGTGCCGCTCCTGCTGCCCTCGATGCGCGGCGGCCTGCTGGACGCCGCGGGCACCGGGGTGGGAGCGGGCAACGGCAACGGGGGCACCATCTCCGCGGTCAACCCGCTGGTGTCACTGCGCGACAGCCTCAACACGGACAACGACCGCGAGGTGCTGTCCGTGAGAACCAGTGCCAACGACATCTCGGACATGTACCTGCGCATAGTGTCCCTGGACGACTTCGACGGCACCACCTGGAAGCCGGCGCAGCGGCACATCGTCGGCGTGCCGGACACGTTCCCCGCGCCCATCGGCCTGAGCCCGGACGTCAAGCGGAGCACGATCCGGACCACGGTCACGGCGGCGGACTGGTACGCCCAGGACTGGCTGCCGATGCCCTACCCGCCGAGCGGTGTGCGGATCAACGGGAGCTGGCGGTACGAACCGGTCGGCATGACCCTGGTCGGCGACCACGGGCAGAACACGCGCGGCGAGACGTACCAGGTGAGCAGCCTGGACGTGCAGCCGACCGCGGAGCAGCTGGCCTCGGCGCCGGAGCCGCCGGCCGCCCTCAGGCGTGAGTACACCGACGTGCCGTCCGCGCTGCCGAAGGTGGTGGCGCGCACCGCCACGGAGATCACCTCGGGCGCCAAGAACCACTACGAGGAGGCCGTCAAGCTCCAGGACTGGTTCGCGGTCAGCGGGGGCTTCACGTACGACACGCAGGTGCAGGTCGGCCGCGGGCCCGACGCCATCGCGAACTTCCTGAAGAAGAAGCAGGGTTTCTGCGTCCACTTCTCCTTCGCCATGGCGGCGATGGCCCGCACCCTCGGCATCCCGGCCCGGGTCGCGGTGGGCTTCGCGCCCGGCACCCCGCAGGCCGACGGCACGGTGTCGGTGAACCTGAAGGACGCGCACGCCTGGCCCGAGCTGTACTTCGAGGGCGTGGGCTGGACCCGCTTCGAGCCGACGCCGACCCGGGGCACCACGCCGGCGTACACGCAGTCGGACACGCCCGGCACCTCGCTGCCGGACCAGGCCCTGCCGTCCAAGAACGCGTCGTCGGCGCCCGCTGCGGCGGCCTCGGCCAGCGAGGGGTGCTCCGGCCGGCAGGCAAGGCTGGACGGCTGCGGCACCCAGTCGGCTGCGGCGGTCCCGTCCGGGGGCGGCGGCGGTCCGGCCCCGTGGTGGTACGTGCTGATCGGGGTGGCCGTGCTGGCGGTGGCGGCGGTTCCGCTCTCGCCGATGCTGTGGCGGGCGCGGGTGCGCTCGGCGCGGCTCGGCGGGCACGCCCGGACCGAGGAGGGTGCGGTGGCGCACGCCCTGGCCGCCTGGCAGGAGCTGACGGACAGCGCCTGGGATCACGGCATCCCGCCGGACGAATCGCTGACGCCGCGCGGGACGGCCGCGCGGATCGTCCGGCTCGGGCACCTCGACCCCGCGACCGCGGCCGCGGTGCACCGGGTGGCGGACGCGGTGGAGCAGGTGCTGTACGCGCCCCGGCCGCATCCGGCCGCGGGGGTCGCGGAGGACGTCCGCCGGGTGATCGAGGGGCTGCGCGGCACGGTGAGCACCGGGACACGCCTGCGGGCACTGTTCCTGCCCCGCTCGACGGTCCGCCTCCTGTGGACCCTGTCGGCCCGCTGGTCAGCCCTCCGCACCCGGCTGCTGACCTACCGCCCGTCCCTGCGCAGGCCTTCGGAGCAGCAGAGCTAGGCTCGAACACCCGGCCCGGCCCGGCGCGCAGGAGTCATACCTCCGGCGCCCGAGCCGGCCGGGCGCGGAGAGCCCAGGAACCCTCAGGGCCGGGACCACTCGGGTACGGACAGGTTGAGGCACGCGCCCCGGCCGGGCCCGACGCGGTGACACCGTGGCACTCGGCACCCCGGCCCTCTCGGCACGGAGTCGCCGGCGCACTCGCACCCCCGCCCCGCGCTCGGCACGGAGTCGCCGGGACACTCAGCGCCTCAGCCCACTCGGCACGAAGTCGCCGGCGCGCTCGGCACCCCGAACCCGGGCTCGGCACGGTGACGCCGGTGCACTCGGCACCGCGGCCCACTCGGCACGGAGCCGTCGGCTCACTCGGCCCCTCCTCGGCCTGGTCTCGGGCGTTGTCGAGGGCTCGCCGGGGCGGTCGTGGGCGTATGCGTGAGGGGCGGCCACCGGTTGGTGGTCGCCCCTCACGGAGGTCTGGAGGAGGTCCGCGGAAGCGGTCAGTGGCCCTGTTCGTCCCTGCGGCGCTGCCAGCGCTGCTCGATCCGGTCCATCATGGAGCGCTTCGGCCGTACCGCCCGACGAACCGCGCCCGCACCCGCGGGCTGCTCACCCGGCTTCGGGGCCTTGCGCCAGCCCGTGACGGCGAGCACGGCACAGCCCAGCATGACGAGGAAACCCACCACGCTGACCCAGATCAGCTGCGCGACCATTCCGGCCATGAGGAGCGCGATACCCACGAGGAAGCCCGCGACCGCCTGGTAGACCCGACGCCGGGTGTACGTACGCAGCCCGCTTCCCTCAAGCGCCGACGCGAACTTGGGATCTTCGGCGTACAGCGCTCGCTCCATCTGCTCGAGCATGCGCTGCTCGTGCTCCGAGAGCGGCACGGAGTCCTCCTCATCGTGCAGTCGCCGGGGCGACCCGGGGGGTCCCTTCAGGATAGGCAGGGAATCGCCCCCGTGAAACCCGCCCCTCTACGCCAGTTGGCCAAACGGAATCCGTCATGGCGTCCCGGCTCGCTGAGGCTTCCATTCCCCGGCGGCCGACCCGTCATGCCGGGTGGTGTACCTCGATCATACGGCGCAAACCCCACGATCGGGGGGCTTGTGGCGTACTCCATCCGCTGCCAAGGCCCTGATCAGCGGCGGGTCCCGGCGGTGCGCTCAGACCTCGGCGGCACCCGGCGTCTCGCCGAGCACATGCAGCTGGGTGGCGACGGAGTGGAAGGCCGGCAGCTCGGCCGCCGCGGCCTCCAGCTTCAGCAGGGCGTCGAGCGCGCCGGGCTCGGTGTCCACCAGGACGCCGGGCACGAGGTCGGCGAAGACACGCACGCCGTGCACGGCGCCGACCCGCAGGCCCGCGCCCTCGACCAGCCCGGTCAGCTGCTCGGCGGTGAAGCGGCGCGGCACCGGGTCGCCGGTGCCCCAGCGGCCGTCGGGGTCCTGCAGCGCCTGCCGGGCCTCCTTGAAGTGGCCGGCGAGGGCGCGCGCGAGCACGGCCCCGCCGAGCCCGGCGGCCAGCAGGCTGAGCACGCCCTCGGAGCGCAGGGCCGCGACGACGTTACGGACGCCCTCGGCCGGATCGTCCACGTACTCCAGGACGCCGTGGCACAGCACCGCGTCGTAGCCACCGCGCTCGACCACGTCGAACAGGCCGTGGGCGTCGCCCTGGACACCCTTGACCCGGTCGGCCACGCCGGCCTCGGCGGCGCGGCGCTCCAGCGCGAACAGCGCGTTGGGGCTGGGGTCGACCACGGTGACCCGGTGGCCGAGGCGTGCGACGGGCACGGCGAAGTTGCCGCTGCCGCCTCCGGTGTCGAGGACGTCCAGCGAGTCTCGTCCCGTGGCCTTGACCCGGCGGTCGAGGGCGTCCTGCAGGACCTCCCAGACCACGGCGGTACGGAGGGAGGCGCGGGGGCGCATCGGGTCCGACACGGCAGTTGACTCCTCGGCAGGGCGGACGGCTTCAGGCGCCTCCACCCTATTGCCTCGGGCGCCCTGCCAGGTCACCACGGTGGGGTCCGGCCGTGTCCGTCTCGCACGGCGGACGGATGGCGCACATCCCGTGGTCAGCCCGCGTCCGGGAGGTCACCGCGGGCCCGTGGGCCCTCCTGGCCGCCGGCGTCCTGGCGGGGCTGGGGCAGGACCGGCTGGAGGACGAGCATCCGCTCCACGATGCGCAGGAACATCGCCACGTCCCGTATCAGGTCGTCGGCGTCACGCCGGCTCGCCGCGCCCTGTATGCCGGCCTCGGCGCGGGCGCGGCGGGCGGCACCGGAGGCGAACAGCGCGCTCCACTCGGTGAGTTCGGGGGTGATCTCGGGCAGCACCTCCCAGGCGCTGCGGATCCGGGCCCGGCGGCGCGGCGAGGTCTCGGGGCGGCCCCGGGCGGCGAGCACGGCGGCGGCGGTGCGCAGGGCGGCGAGGTGGGCCGTCGCATAGCGCTCGTTCGGCGTTTCCAGGACGGCGGCCTCCTCCAGCGCGGCGCGGGCCTGGGCGAGCAGGTCGAGGGCGGCGGGCGGGGCGGTGGTCCGGCGGAGCACGGGGTGCACGTCGCTCGCCGGGCCGGTCAGTGAGGGGGCAGGGCCTGAGGCGCGGCCCCGGTGGGCGGCGGCCGCGGAGGAGTTGGCCATGACGAACCTCCTGTCGTCTGGGTGACGGCACAGGTGCCGTATGTGCCCATCGTGAGGTATGGCACTGACAATCCGTTCTGACCTGCGCTTTTGCCTCGATCGTAGGTTCGGGCGTATTTTTGCACTGACCAGTCAGTTCAAATTTTCAAGGCAGGGGGGCTTGTGGACGGCGTGGACGTCACAGCCGAAGGCCTCGGGCTCAAGGGACCGCGGGGGTGGGCCTTCCGCGGCATCACCCTCGACGCGGAACCCGGCTCGCTGATCGCGATCGAGGGACCGTCCGGCTCCGGCCGGACTTGTCTGCTGCTCGCGCTGACCGGACGGATGAAGCCCACCGAAGGAGTGGCCACCGTCGGCGGGATCAAACTCCCCCGGCACATGGCGGCGCTGCGACACGTCAGCGCGGTGGCCAACGTGGCCGGCGTGACCGACCTGGAGCCGGCCCTGACCGTCGGGGAGCACCTGCGCGAACGGGCCCTGCTGCAGCGCCGGTTCGGCGACTCCCTGCGCGAGGTGCTGCGGCCCCGGGCCCAGCGCACGCACGAGGCGCGGCTGCGCGTCGACGCGGCCCTGGCCGCGGCGGGGCTCGACCTGGAGACGCTGCCCAAGGGCTCCCGGACCGCCGTACGCGACCTGGAGCGGGTGCAGGAGCTGCGCCTGTCCGTCGCGCTGGCCCTGCTCGGCCGGCCCCGGCTGCTGGGTGTCGACGACATCGAGATGAAGCTCTCGGACGCCGAGCGCGCCGAGGTCTGGGAGCTGCTCCGCTCCCTCGCCCGCGCGGGCACGACGGTGCTGGCGGTGTGCCGCACCGCCCCGGAGGACTGCGTCACCGTGCCGACCGCGCGGGACCGTGAGGCCGGGGCAGAGCCGGACGGCACCGCACAGCCGGGGAAGAGCGGCACGGCGGAATCCACGCAGAGCGGGAAGAGCGACCCGGTCGACACCGGGCGGAAGGGGGACGAAGATGCGCTCGCCGAAGCTGGCCGCGCTTGAGCTGAGGCGCTTCGGGCGCGGAAAGCTGCCCCGCGCCGCCCTGGTGGCGCTGCTCGTGCTGCCGCTGCTCTACGGCGCCCTGTACCTGTGGTCGTTCTGGGACCCGTACGGCCGCCTGGACCGCATCCCGGTGGCCCTGGTGAACGACGACCGGGGCGCCTCCGTCGGCGGGAAGAAGCTCACGGCGGGCGACGACATCGTCGGCGGGCTGCGCGACAGCCGGACCTTCGACTGGCACGAGGTGAGCGACGCCGAGGCCCGCAAGGGCGTGGAGAACGGCACGTACTACCTGTCGCTCACCATGCCCGCCGACTTCAGCAGGCGGATCGCCTCCAGTTCCGGCGGCTCCCCGGAGACCGGCGCCCTTCAGGTCCGCAGCAACGACGCCAACAACTACATCGTCGGCCAGATCTCCCGCACCGTCTTCAACGAGGTGCGCACGGCCGCGTCCACCAAGGCCTCCCGTTCCTTCCTGGACAAGATCTTCATCTCCTTCTCCGGCATCCACGACAAGACCGTCACCGCCGCCAAGGGGGCCGACAGGCTGAACAGCGGCCTCGGAAAGGCCGAGCAGGGTTCTCAGGACCTCGCGGACGGACTCAGGGACGCCAAGAGCGGCAGCGGCAAGCTGACCAAGGGCCTGAAGAAGCTGAACTCGGGTGCCGGTGATCTCCAGGACGGTTCCCGGCAGGTCGCCGACGGCACGCAGTCGCTCGCCGACAAGGTCGACGGCATCGACGCCAAGGCCGGCCCCTTCCTCAAGGACAACGAGAAGACCATCGGCGACACCGCCCGGCTGGTCGCCGACTCGTCCAAGACGGTCAAGGACAACCTCGACGTCCTGGTGAAGCTCGCCCCGGGCGCCGCGAAGACCGCCCACGCCTCCTCCGCCGTCCTGGACGAGGTCTACAAGGCGCGCTGCGAGACCGGGGTCGTTCCCGACCCGGTCTGCCCGGATCTGAAGCGGGCCAGGCAGGCGGCCGCCGACGTGGCCACGGTCGCCGACGACCTCAACACGCTGATCGCCGACCAGGACGGCGACCTGAAGACCATGCGGGCCAACCTCGGCACGCTGCAGAAGCAGGCCGAGGCCCTCGCCGAGCGCGCGCCGCACCTCTCGGAGGACGTCGACGACGCCGTCAAGAAGATCGACAAGCTGAACGACGGCGCGCAGCAGGTCGCCGCCGGCGCCGAGAAGCTGCACACCGGGCTCGGCACCGCCCAGACCGGGGCGACCAAGCTCGACAAGGGCATCGGCACGGCCTCGTCCGGCGCCCAGACCCTGAACGGCGGCATCTACAAGCTCACCGACGGCTCCGGGAAGCTCGCGGGCGGGCTGCACGACGGCGCGAAGAAGATCCCCGACTACGACAAGCGGGACCGCGACCAGCGCACCGACGTGATGGCCGACCCGGTCCAGCTGGCCTCCCACGACATGCACAAGGCGCCCAACTACGGCACCGGGTTCGCCCCGTACTTCATCCCGCTGTCCCTGTGGGTGGGCGCGATGGTGGCCTACATGCTGATCCCGCCGCTCAACCGGCGCGCGCTGGCGGCCGGTTCGCCGGCCTGGCGGATCGCGCTCGCGGGCTGGCTGCCGGTGGCCGCGGTCGGTGTGCTGCAGGTGGCCGCCCTGATGGCCGTGCTGCACTGGGGGATCGGGCTGCAGATGCTGCGGGCGGCCGGCACGATCGGGTTCCTGTTCCTGGTCACCGCGTGCTTCGCGGCGATCGTGCAGTGGCTCAACGCCCGCTTCGGCGCGGCGGGACGCATCCTGGTCCTGGCGCTGCTGATGCTCCAGCTGACCTCGGCGGGCGGCACGTACCCCGTGCAGACCAGCCCGGGCTTCTTCAACGCGATCCACCCGTACCTGCCGATGAGCTACGTCGTGGCGGCGCTGCGCCGGCTGATCACGGGCGGCGGGCTCGGCCCGGTGTGGCAGGCGTGCGCGGTGCTGACCGCCTTCACGGCGGGCGCGCTGGCGCTCACGGCGCTCGCGGCCCGGCGCCGGCAGGTGTGGACGCTGGACCGGCTTCACCCGGAGCTGAGCCTGTGATCGCCCGGAGGGCCCCGCGGGCGCGCTTACCTGTGAGAATCGGTGCCATGGAAAGCAGCAGCGCCAGGTCCGGCGGCAGCACGCGCCGCGAGGCCACCCGGCAGAAGCTCTACGAGGCGGCCGTCACGCTCATCGCCGAGCAGGGCTTCTCCGCCACCACGGTGGACGAGATCGCCGAGCGGGCCGGAGTCGCGAAGGGCACGGTCTACTACAACTTCGCGAGCAAGTCCGTCCTCTTCGAGGAACTGCTGCGGCACGGGGTGGGCCTGCTCACCGCCTCCCTCAAGGACGCGGCGGACGAGACCGCGCGCGCGGGCGGCGACAAGGTGGACGCGCTGGACGCGATGGTCCGCGCGGGCCTGGTCTTCATCGACCGCTACCCGGCCTTCACCCAGCTGTACGTGGCGGAGCTGTGGCGCACCAACCGGGCCTGGCAGTCGACGCTGATGGTGGTCCGCCAGGAGGCCGTCGCGGTGGTCGAGGGCGTACTGCGCGAGGGGGTGGCGGCCGGCGAGTTCAGCGAGGAGATCGACGTCCAGCTGACGGCGGCCGCGCTGGTCGGCATGGTGCTGGTGGCCGCGCTGGACTGGAAGTCCTTCCAGCCGGAGCGCTCCCTGGACGACGTCCACGCGGCCCTGTCCCGGCTGCTCCAGGGCCGGGTCAGCGGCAAGGCCTGAGCGGGGACACGAGGAGGGCGCCGGTCCGCTGCCGGACCGGCGCCCTCGTACTTCCCCGTACTTCCCCGTACGGCCTTCCCCCGTTGGTCCCCCGTGGGTGGTCTGCCCCGGGCCCCCGACTCGCTTCCGCCGACGGATCGGCGGAAGGAGCGGCCAGGTGGCGGGCACCGTTCCGCCGCCCCGTGTCGGCGGTGCCGGGCCACGCCCCCTTGCCGTGTGTCCACTCTCCCGTCCACACGGGCCGCCGCCCATCCGCGTACATACTCATCTCGCCACCTAGGTACGGATACTCAGCCCTGCGCACGCATGCCCGGGGGCCGGATTGTCGGTGGCGGTCGATAAAGTCGCAGGCATGGCACGGATTGCGGTGATCGGCGCCGGGATGGGCGCGATGGCGGCCGCTGCCCGGCTGGCCGTCGCGGGCCACCGGGTGGTGGTGTACGAGCGCACGGACACGTACGGCGGTGGGGTGCGCCGCTTCGAGCGGGACGGGTTCGGCTTCGACACCGGCCCGGGGCTGCTGACGCTGCCCGCCGTCTACCGCGACCTGTTCGTCAAGACCGGCAAGGAGCCGCTGGAGGACTGCGTCGAGCTGGTCCAGGTCGACCCGTCCGCGCGGCACGTGTTCGCGGACGGCACCGAGGCGGCCGTGCCGAACGCCTCGCGTGCGGGCGTGGTCACGGCTCTGGACGAGGCGCTGGGCGGGGGCGCGGGCGAGCGCTGGGGCGACTTCCTGGTGCGGGCCCGCGAGGCCTGGGACCGCACGCGCCGGCCGCTGCTGGAGGAGCCGCTGTGGCCCAACTGGCGGGTGCTGGCCGAGAAGGAGCCGTACCCGGCCGTGCCGCACAAGCGGCTGCTGCGCACCCGGCGGGCGGCCACCCTGGCCGAGATCGGGTCCTGGGAGCTGCGCGACGAGCGCCTGGCGGCGCTGCTGGCGAGCCACGCGCTCGCGTACGGCCTCGACCCGCGGACCGCTCCGGCGAGCGCGGCCGTGCTGCCGTACATGGAGCACGCCTTCGGCAGCTGGTACGTCCTCGGCGGCCTGAGGGAGTTGGCGCGCGCGGTGTACGAGCGGTGCGTGCGGCGGAAGGTCGAGTTCGTCTTCGGCGCCGAGGTGACCCGGGTGCTGGAGAAGGACGGCCGGGCGGCGGGCGTGGAGTTGCGCGACGGGACGCGGGCCGAGGCGGACCACGTCGTGGCGGACGTGGACCCGGCGCGGCTGCCGGCCCTGACGGAGCATCCGCTGGACGCGGACGGCGATGTGCGGGCCGACGCGATCCCGCGCCGCCCGGGCCGGTTCACCGTCCTGCTGGCCCTGCGCGGCGGCCGGGAGGCAGGCGCCGCGCACCGCACGGTCGTGCACGCGCCGGACCCCGTCGCCGAGCTGGACTTCCTGGCCGATCCGGCCGGTCACGGGCCCGTGCGTCCCACGGTGACCGTGCTGCGCCCCGGCGACCGGGCGCTCGTCCCGGACGAGGCGCACGAGTCGGTGGTGCTGTCCGCCGTGGTGCCGGCCGAGGCCGGCTGGGACGAGGCCGGCCTGGTCCGGCGCTGCGCGGACCTGGTCGTCGAGGCCGCCGGGTCGGCGGTCCCCGGGCTGCGGGACCGTGTCCTGTGGCAGGAGGTGCGCACCCCCGACCACACCGAGGACGAGACGGATGCCTGCCTGGGCGCCGTGCCCGCGCCGTCGCTCGCCGCCGGGGGCGGCCGCTTCCTGCACCCGTCCAACACCACCCGGCTGCCCGGTCTGTACCGGGTGGGCGGCTGGTCCCACCCGGGCGGCGGACTGCCGCACGCGGGCATGTCCGGGGCGCTGGTGGCAGGGCTGATCGTGGAGGGCCCGGGCTTCAGGGGCTCGCAGTGACCCGCCCCTAGGCTCCGGAAGACCGCTCCCTGAGCGTCAGAAACGGTACTGCTCGTCGTACCCCGCGCCCGGCTGCTGCTGTCCGTGGCCCTGGTGGGGGTACGGCTGCTCCTGCGGGAGTTCGCCGCCGTAGGTCTCGTCGGTGCGCTGCTGCGGCACCCACACCCCGCCGGCCGGGGTCTCGCCGTAGCCGCCGGTGGCGTACGGGTCCTGGGTGTAGCCCTGCTGGCCGTACCGCTGGGCGTAACCGGTGTCGTAGCCGGCGCCGCCGTAGGACTGGCTGCCGACGTACGGGTCGGAGTAGTTGGCGTAGCCCTGCTGCTGGCCGTCGGCGGTGTAGCCGTAGCCCTGCTGGGCGTAGCCGGAGTAGTCGTAGGCGTAGCTCTGCTGCTGCTCGCCGGTCGCCTGCTGGGCGGTGTTCGCGTAGGCGGCGGTGTCGCCGTAGACGCCGTAGTTGCCGGTGTCCTCCGGCATGGGCTGCGGCTCGTAGACGGCGGAGGTCTCGGCGGCGCCCGGGCGGGCCGGGGTGAAGACGTCGTCGCGGTCGTACTCGTCGTAGGCGCCCTGTGCGGCGCTCTGGCCGTAGGCGTCCCGGTCGGCGTCCCGGTCGTCCTCGGCGGCCTCCGGGCCGGGGCCGTCCAGGTCCGGGTCCGCCTCGTCGTGGTCCGGCCGGCCGCGGCGGCGCTTGCTGCCGCCGGGCTCGGCCTCGGCGTCGGGGCGCTTGACCGCCCAGCCGGCCGCGAAGCCGCGGCGGAACGACAGCGTGACGTAGGTCTGGCCGACCGCGAAGGCGATCGCGCCCAGCCCGATCACGATGACGGACGGCATCAGCACGCCGAGCACGACACCGAGGAACCCGGCGAAGGCGAGCAGCCGCCAGCGCAGGCGCGCCTTGTACTGCAGCAGCACCTCGCCGAGCAGCCACAGTGCGACGACGCCGAACGCGATGTAGAGGACCGTCCAGCCCATGTACGCCCCTCTCCCAGTGGCCGTTACGCAGTGTGTCGTATCGCGGTGCGGCCGGTCTAGGCCTGCGGGGGGTGGTGCAGGCCCAGGTTCTCGTAGATTTCCAGGGTCGCCGTGGAGTTGTTGAGCGTGATGAAGTGCAGTCCGGGCACTCCCTCGGACAGCAGTCGCGCGCAGAACTCCGTGGCGAACTCGATACCGATGGAGCGTACCGCCGCCGGATCCTCCTTCGCTGTGAGGATCCGCTCTTTCAGGGCGTCCGGGACGTGGGCGTTGCTGAGCCTGGGCAACCGTTCCAGCATCTTCACGCTGGTGACGGGCAGGACCTCCGGGATGACGGGGGTGTCGCAGCCCGCGGCGGCGACACGGTCGCGCAGCCGGAGATACGACTCCGGCTGGAAGAACATCTGTGTGATGGCGTAGTCGGCGCCGGCGCGGCACTTGTCCACGAAGTGGGCGACGTCGGTGTCCCGGTCGCTGGAGCGGGGGTGCATCTCCGGGAAGGCGGCGACGCCCACGCAGAAGTCGCCCGACTCCTTGATGAGCCGGACGAGGTCGGCCGCGTAGGTCACGCCCCGGGGGTGCGCGACCCAGTCGCCCATGGGGTCGCCGGGCGGGTCGCCGCGCACGGCGAGCATGTTGCGGATCCCGGCGTCCGCGTACTGGCCGATGATGTTGCGCAGTTCGGCGACGGAGTGGTCGACCGCGGTGAGGTGGGCCACCGGGGTGAGGGTGGTGTCGGCGACGATCTGCTCGGTCTCCTTGACCGTGCCCGCGCGGGTGGATCCGCCGGCGCCGTAGGTCACGGAGACGAAGTCGGGGGCGACCGCCTCCACCCGCCGGAGCGCGCTCCACAGGTTCCGCTCGCCCTTGGGGGTCTTCGGCGCCGAGAACTCGAACGAGTATGTGGTCTTGCCGGTGGCGAGGATGTCGCGCACGGTGCGTGCGCGATCAGTCCTGGTGGATGCGGTTCCGAGGGCCATACCGGCAGGTTAGCCAGGGGCGGGCGGCACCCCAACCGAAGTCGGGGAATTTGCCCGATTTGTCGACTTCCTGTCCACCCCTTGGACAGGCCGGGCCCCGCGCCGCCGCTAGGCCTGGCGCAGCCTCTTGGCGAACTCGGCCGCGGCGGCCCCCGGGTCGTCCGCCTCGGTGATCGCGCGGACCACGACCACCCGGCGGGCGCCGGCGTCCAGCACCTGGTCCAGGTTGGCGAGGTCGATGCCGCCGATCGCGAACCAGGGGCGCTCGGTGCGGAGAGCCGCGGTGTGGCGGACCAGGTCGAGGCCGGGCGCGTGGCGGCCGGGCTTGGTCGGGGTGGGCCAGCAGGGGCCGGTGCAGAAGTAGTCCACGCCCTCCTGGACCGCGGCCGCGGCGGCCTCGTCCTCGGCGTGCGTGGAGCGGCCGATCAGCACGTCCTCGCCGAGGATCGCGCGGGCCGCCGGGACCGGCAGGTCGCCCTGGCCGAGGTGCAGCACGTCGGCGCGGGCGGCGTGGGCGACGTCGGCCCGGTCGTTGACCGCGAGGAGCTTGCCGTGCCGGGCGCAGGCGTCGGCGAGGACCTCCAGGTGCGCCAGCTCCTCGGCGGCCTCCATGCCCTTGTCGCGCAGCTGGACGATGTCGACGCCGCCGGCCAGGACCGCGTCCAGGAACCCGGCGAGGTCGCCCTGGCGCCTGCGGGCGTCCGTGCACAGGTACAGACGGGCGCCGGCGAGCGCGGCGCGGGCGGTGTCGGACATGCGTGGGTCCCCCCTGGTAGGTGTCCCTGGCGGCGGTGCGGGCGGCGTGCGGACCGGGCCCGCACGCCGCCTCACGATGTGGTTCGGCTCAGACGGCGAGCGCCTGGGCGCGGCGCTTCACCTCCGTGCCGCGATTCTCGCTCAGGGCCTGCGCGGGAGTGCCCGGCAGGGTCGGGTCGGGGGTGAAGAGCCACTCGATCATCTCTTCGACCGTGAAGCCGTCGTCCCTCAGCAGCGTCAGGGTCCCGAACAGGCCCTTGACGACCTTGTCCTCGTCGATGAAGGCGGCGGGGACGTGCAGCGCCCGGTTCTCACCTCGGCGTACGGCGATGAGCTGGCCCTCCTTGACCAGCTGCCGCACACGCGTCACCTCGACGCCGAGCTGTTCGGCGATGTCGGGGAGGGTGAGCCAGGCGGGGACGAGAGCATCGATCTTCGTGTCAATCTCGGTCACGGGTACTAGCGTAGGCGTTCGGCCGGGGGTGCCGCTCTATGCCGGTGGGCGAGTGCCCTCCGTCGCGGCCGGTCGCGCCCGTGCGGCGGAGCCGCACGGCACCACGGCCCCGCCCCTTCGGGCACCAGGGCCTGTCCTGACCATTCGCGGCAGACGGGAATGGCCAGACGGGCCCTAGCCGGCCGTGGCGTCCTTCAGCGGCCTGGCCGGGTCGGCCAGCGCGTCGGCGTCCATGGTCCGGCCCGCCTCGATCACCTTGCGGCCCTGGGCCAGGTCCCTCGGGCGCCCCACGGCCAGCAGCGCCACCAGGCGGTCCTCGCGCAGCCAGCACACCGTCCAGGCGGGGCCCGCCGGGTCGCCGCGCCACACCAGCCGGTCGGCCGCGGCGTGGTGGCCGGCGTACTGCACGAAGCGGCCGAACTGCTCGGACCAGAAGTAGGGCACCGGGTCGTAGACGGCCGAGGTCTCGCCGAGGATGTTCGCGGCGACCGTGCGCGGCCCCTGCAGGGCGTTGTCCCAGTGGTGGATGACCAGACGCTCGCCGTAACGGCCCGAGGGGAACGACGCGCAGTCGCCGACGGCGTACACGTCGGCCACGGAGGCGCGCAGGTGGGCGTCGGCGACGACCTCGCCCCGCGCGCCCAGCTCGATGCCGGAGCCGGCCAGCCAGGCGGTGGCGGGGCGGGCGCCGATGCCGACGACGACGGCGCCCGCGGGCAGCCGCGTGCCGTCGTCGAGGACGACCGCGCCGGGCTCGACGCGGTCCACACGCGCGCCGGTGCGCAGCTCGGCACCGCTGTCGGCGTACCAGCCGGCCATCGGCGCGGCGACCTCGGCGGGCAGCGCCCCGGCCAGCGGCCGGTCGGCGGCCTCGACGACGGTCACCGCGCAGCCCGCCTCCCGGGCGGCCGTGGCGAACTCGGCGCCGATCCAGCCGGCGCCGACGACCACGATGTCGTGCTGCCGGGCGAGCACGGGCCGCAGCCGCTCGGCGTCGTCCAGGGTCCGCAGCAGATGCACCCCGGGGACGCCCTCGGTGCCGGGCAGCGTGATCGGTTCGGCCCCGCTGGCGAGGACCAGGACGTCGTACGGCACCGGTCCCGCCTCGGTGTCCAGCTCGTGCTCGCCGGGGCGCACGCCCTGGACCTCGCAGCCGAGCCTGAGGTCGACGCCCAGCGACTCGAAGTCGACGTCGAAGGCGGAGTCCTCGGCCTTGCCCAGCAGGACGGCCTTCGACAGCGGCGGCCGGTCGTACGGCTGGTGCGGCTCGGCGCCGATGACGGTCACCCTGCCCTTGAAACCCTGTTCCCGCAGGGCCACCGCGGTCTGCACCCCGGCCATGCCCGCGCCGACGACGACCACGCGCCGCCCCTGCGTCCCCGCTTCCGCTGTCTGCTCGCTCACCCGATCACCATAGACAGATGACGATCTGTCAGTCAGCGGGCGTGCTCGGTGACCTCTTCCACAACGCTCGTGCCGCTGCCGGGGGCGGACTCCCACTCCCAGGTCTCCTCCAGGCGCACCCGGCCGTCGGGCATAGCCACGACCACGGACACGCAGTGCCCGCAGGCCGTGGTCCCGTCGGTCCTGAGCTGCACGTAGCGGAAGTCCAGCCGGTCACCTGCGCGGGTGCCGACCAGATGGCCGCGCACCACGTCACCGCCCGCGTACTCGGCCCAGATCTCGCCGTCCTTCTCGTGGTAGGCGAACCGGGTACCGGTGCCCACCTGGCCCGGAGCCTGGTCCGCGACCGGGGCGAGGATCAGTCCGTCGAGCGATCGGGGCATGGCGGAGGGCTCCCTTACGGGTGACGAGCGCGGCGGGCTAGGGTGGCCAAGGTACAAGCACTCGCGGGAGCCCGGACGCACCGGGCTGAGAGGGAGGCTGGCGGCCTCCGACCGTACGAACCTGATCCGGGTCATGCCGGCGAAGGGAGGGGCTGGAAGCCCATGTCGTCACGTACGTCCGACGTCCTCGTCATCGGGGGCGGGATCATCGGCCTGGTCACGGCCTGGCGCGCGGCGCAGCGCGGGCTCGCGACGGCCGTGGTGGACCCCGCGCCCGGGGGCGGGGCCGCGCAGGTCGCGGCCGGGATGCTGGCCGCGGTCACCGAGCTGCACTACGGCGAGGAGACCCTGCTCGCCCTGAACCTGGAGTCGGCCCGCCGCTACCCGGCCTTCGCGGCCGAGCTGACCGAGCTGACCGGCCACGACCTCGGCTACCGCCGCTGCGGCACGCTCGCCGTGGCGCTCGACGCCGACGACCGCGCCCACCTGCGCGAGCTGCACGCCCTGCAGCAGCGCTCGGGCCTCGACTCGGAGTGGCTGTCCGGGCGGGAGTGCCGGCGCCTGGAGCCGATGCTCGCGCCGGGGGTGCGCGGCGGGCTGCGGGTCGACGGTGACCACCAGATCGACCCGCGGCGGCTGGCCGGGGCCCTGGTGGCCGCGTGCGAGCAGGCCGGGGTGGTCTTCCACCGGGCCTGGGCCGAGCGCCTGGACGTCGTACGCGGCCGGGCCGCCGGGGCCACCACGGCGGACGGCACCGCGCTGGGCGCCGGGCAGGTGGTGCTCGCGGGCGGCAGCCTCAGCGGGCGGCTCGCCGGCGTGCCGGACGCGCTGCTGCCGCCGGTGCGGCCGGTGAAGGGCCAGGTGCTGCGGCTGACCGTGCCCCCGCGGTACGCGCCGTTCCTGAACCGGACCGTGCGGGCCGTGGTGCGCGGCAGCCACGTCTACCTCGTGCCCCGGGAGAACGGCGAAGTGGTCGTCGGCGCCACCAGCGAGGAGCTGGGCTGGGACACGACGGTCACCGCGGGCGGGGTCTACGAGCTGCTGCGCGACGCCCACGAACTGGTGCCGGGCATCACCGAGCTCCCGCTCACCGAGACCCGGGCCGGACTGCGCCCCGGCTCCCCCGACAACGCGCCGCTGCTCGGCCCGTCCGGGCTCGACGGGCTGCTGCTGGCCACCGGGCACTACCGCAACGGGGTGCTGCTCACACCGGTCACCGGGGACGTGCTGGCGCACACGCTCGTCACCGGCGACCTCCCCGCCGAAGCCCGTCCGTTCTCGCCCGCGCGCTTCGGCGCCGTCCTCACGGAGCAGCCCGCATGACCGCCCCTGTCACCATCTCCGTCAACGGGGAGCGCCGCCGGATCTCCCCGGGAACCGCTCTCGACACCGTCGTGCGGTCGCTGGTCGCCGCGCCCTCCGGGGTGGCGGCCGCCGTCAACGAGACCGTCGTCCCGCGCACCCAGTGGGCGGCCACCGCGCTCGCCGAGGGCGACCGGGTCGAGGTCCTCACCGCAGTCCAGGGAGGCTGAGCCATGGCCGACGATCCCTTCGTCCTCGGCGGGGTGACCCTCGGGTCCCGGCTGATCATGGGCACGGGCGGAGCGCCCAGCCTGGACGTGCTGGAGCGGGCGCTGACCGCCTCCGGCACGGAGCTGACGACGGTCGCGATGCGGCGCGTGGACCCGTCCGTGCACGGCTCGGTGCTGTCGGTGCTGGAGAAACTGGGCGTCCGGGTGCTGCCGAACACGGCGGGCTGCTTCACCGCCGGGGAGGCCGTGCTGACCGCCCGGCTGGCCCGGGAGGCGCTCGGCACGGACCTGGTCAAGCTGGAGGTCATCGCCGACGAGCGGACGCTGCTGCCCGATCCGGTGGAGCTGCTGGAGGCGGCGGAGACGCTGGTCGACGACGGGTTCACGGTGCTGCCGTACACCAACGACGACCCGGTGCTGGCGCGGAAGCTGGAGGACGTCGGGTGTGCGGCTGTCATGCCGCTGGGGTCCCCGATCGGGTCCGGGCTCGGCATCCGCAACCCGCACAACTTCCAGCTGATCGTCGAGCACGCGCGCGTGCCGGTGATCCTGGACGCCGGCGCCGGTACCGCGTCGGACGTGGCCCTGGCGATGGAGCTGGGGTGCGCCGGGGTGATGCTGGCTTCCGCGGTGACGCGGGCACAGGAACCGGAGCTCATGGCGGCCGCCATGAGGCATGCCGTGGAGGGCGGCCGGCTGGCCCGGCTGGCCGGGCGGATCCCCCGGAGGTATCTCGCGGAGGCGTCGTCCCCGACGGAGGGGATGGCCCGGCTGGATCCCGAGCGCCCGGCCTTCTAGCCCGTCCGCTCCCCCGCCCCGCGCCTGCGTCCCGCCCGCGGGCGTGTGAAGCGTCACAGGTCGGCTGCAGTACGGGGGCGGGAGCGGTCTCACCGGGAGGTCAGCCGGCCGGTGCTCGTAGACTCCCCTGCGTGGATACGACCCTTCAGGACCCCCTCGTCGGGCAGGTGCTCGACGGCCGGTACCGCGTCGACGCGCGGATCGCGGTCGGCGGGATGGCCACGGTCTACCGGGCCCTGGACACCCGCCTCGACCGCGTGCTCGCGCTGAAGGTGATGCACCCGACGCTCGCGGCCGACGGATCCTTCGTCGAGCGGTTCATCCGGGAGGCGAAGTCCGTCGCCCGGCTCGACCACCCCAACGTGGTCCAGGTCTTCGACCAGGGTGCCGACGGGTCGTACGTGTACCTGGCGATGGAGTACATCGCCGGGTGCACCCTGCGGGACGTGCTGCGCGAGCGGGGCGCCGTGCAGCCGCGGGCCGCGCTGGACATCCTGGAGCCGGTGCTCGCCGCGCTCGGCTCCGCGCACCGGGCCGGGTTCGTGCACCGGGACATGAAGCCCGAGAACGTGCTGATAGGCGACGACGGGCGGGTCAAGGTCGCCGACTTCGGTCTCGTCCGTTCCGTGGACACGGTGACCAGTACGACGGGTGCCGTGCTCGGGACCGTGTCGTACCTGGCGCCCGAGCAGATCGAGCAGGGCACGGCCGACCCGCGCGTCGACGTGTACGCGTGCGGCGTCGTCCTCTACGAGATGCTGACGGGCGCGAAGCCGCACGCCGGGGAGTCGCCCGCGCAGGTGCTCTACCGGCACGTCCACGAGGACGTGCCGCCGCCCTCGGCCCTCGTGCCGGAGCTGCCCCCCGAGCTGGACGCGCTGGTCGCCTCGGCCGCCGCGCGCACCCCGGACGTCCGGCCGCAGGACGCGGTGGCGCTGCTCGCCGAGGTGCGCGAGGCGCGCCGGGCGCTGACCGAGGAGCAGCTGGACAGGGTGCCGCCGCAGGCCCGCTCCGCGGAGCACGACAACGCGGAGGACCGTACGAGCGTGATCCCGCGCTCGCTGACGGTGCCGAGGCCGCTGCCGGTCAACGACGACGCGGCCGGGGACGGCGTCAGCCGCACCACGCGGTTCCACGGCGAGCCCGTGCCCGCGCGCCGCTCCCGGCGCACGATGCTCACGGTCGTCGCCGCCGTGCTGCTGGTGCTCGGCGTGGGCACCGGGGTCTGGTACATCAACTCCGGCCAGTTCACCAAGGTCCCGCCGCTGCTGGCGAAGACCGAGGCGCAGGCCCGGGACCGGCTGAAGGCCGCCGGGCTGGACGTCGGTCACGTCAGGCGGTCGTACGACGACACCGTCCAGCGCGGCACGGTGATCAGCACCGACCCGGCGCAGGGGTCCCGGATCCGGGACCACGACTCGGTGGCGCTGACCATCTCGCTCGGCCCGGAGACGGTGAACGTGCCGGACGTCCACGGCCGGCCGCTGGCCCAGGCACGGGCGCGGCTGAAGGCGGAGGGCCTCGAACCGGGCATGGTCACCCAGCAGTTCGACGGGGACGTCCCCCGGGGGTCCGTGATCTCCACGACCCCACCGGCGGGCACCAGGCGGCACGCCGGCTCGGCGATCGCGCTGACCGTCAGCAAGGGCAGCCCGGTCGACGTCCCGGACGTCACCGGCGACGACCTCGACAGCGCGAAGCAGGCCCTGACGGGCGCCGGGCTCAAGGTGAGGATCGCCGCCGAGCAGGTCAACTCCCAGTACGACAAGGGCAAGGTCGCCCGGCAGAGCCCCGGCGACGGCGGCCAGGCCGCCGAGGGCGACACCGTGACGCTGACCCTGTCCAAGGGCCCCGAGATGATCGAGGTCCCCGACGTGGTCGGCGACAGCGTCGACGACGCGCACAAGGCCCTGGAGGGCGCCGGCTTCAAGGTCGACGAGGACCGCGGCCTGCTCGGCCTCTTCGGCGACACCGTGAAGAAGCAGTCGGTCCCGGCGGGCGACAGGGCCCCGAAGGGGTCGACGATCACGATCACCATCCGGTGACCGGGGTCACCGGGACCGCGGTCCGGGACCGGGGGCGGGCATGACACCCTGAACGGGTGAGTCCCGATCAGTCCTCCCTCCCCCGCAACCCCGTGGGCGGTCACGTCCCCGTCGCCGGCGGGCTGCATTCCGTGGGCATGTCGTACGCCCGTGAACTGGCGGCCGAGACCGTGCAGGTCTTCGTCGCGAATCCGCGGGGGTGGGCCACTCCCGCCGGCAACCCGCGGCAGGACGAGGCGTTCCGGGAGGCGTGTGCCGAGGAGTCGGTCCCGGCATACGTGCACGCGCCCTATCTGATCAACTTCGGTTCGCACACCGAGGCGACCGTGGAGCGGTCGGTGGAGTCGCTGCGACACTCGCTGCGGCGGGGGCGGGAGATCGGCGCGCTGGGTGTGGTCGTGCACACCGGGAGCGCGACCGGCGGCCGGGCGCGGGACGTGGCGCTGAAGCAGGTGCGCGCGCACCTGCTGCCGCTGCTGGACGAGCTGACCCACGACGACGACCCGTTCCTGCTGCTGGAGTCGACCGCGGGCCAGGGTGCCTCGCTGTGCTCGCGGACATGGGACTTCGGTCCGTACTTCGAGGCGCTGGACTCCCATCCGAAGCTGGGCGTCTGCCTGGACACCTGCCACATCTTCGCCGCGGGGCACGACCTGACCGGGCCGAGCGGCATGCACCAGACGCTGGACCTGCTGGTGGAGACCGTCGGCGAGGGGCGGCTGAAGCTGATCCACGCCAACGACTCCAAGGACGTGGTCGGCGCGCACAAGGACCGGCACGAGAACATCGGCTCCGGCCACATCGGCGAGGACCCCTTCCGCGCCCTGATGAACCACCCGGCCACCGAGGGCGTGCCGCTGGTCATCGAGACCCCCGGCGGCAAGGAGGGGCACGCGGCGGACGTGGAGCGCCTGAAGCGGCTCAGGGACGGCTGACCGTCGCCGGCGCGGAGGGCGCCGGTGTCAGAGTTCCGGGCCCTCGCCCGGTTCCTCCTGGTAGGAGTAGCGCTGTTCCTTCCAGGGGTCGCCGATGTTGTGGTAGCCGCGTTCCTCCCAGAAGCCGCGGCGGTCGGCGGTCATGTACTCCACGCCCCGGACCCACTTGGGCCCCTTCCAGGCGTACAGGTGGGGCACGATCAGGCGGACCGGGAAGCCGTGCTCGGCGGTGAGGAGTTCGCCGTCCTTGTGGGTGGCGAAGATCGTGCGGTCGGAGAGGAAGTCCGCGAGGCGGAGGTTGGAGCTGAAGCCGTACTCCGCCCAGACCATCACGTGGGTGACGTCCGGGGCCGGCGGTGCCAGGTCGACGATCGCGCGGGCCGGGACACCGCCCCACTCCGCGCCGGTCATGCTGAACTTCGTCACGCAGTGCAGATCGGCCACCACGGTGGTGTACGGCAGGGCGGTGAACCCCTCGTGGTTCCAGGTGTGCTTGTCGCCGTCGGCGGTGGCGCCGAAGACCCGGAACTCCCAGCGTTCGGGCCGGAACTTCGGGACGGGCCCGTAGTGCGTGACCGGCCAGCCGCGCTGGAGCCGCTGACCCGGCGGAAGCTCGGACCCTGCCGTTGCTCCAGACTCTCGCTCCACCGGTCGACCCATGTATCCATCCTGACAGACCTGTGGGAGTGCCCTTGACCACCAAACACCAAAACGGACAAGGGCTAACAACACGGGATCAACTTACTAAGTACGCACTTACTGGACGATCTTCACGGGCGGTGCAATCATGCGGCGCAATCACCGAGACCGGTTGTCCGGAAGGAGCCCCCTCGCATGCAAGGCGACCCCGAGGTCATCGAACTGCTCAACGAACAGCTGACCGCCGAGCTGACCGCCATCAACCAGTACTTCCTGCACTCCAAGCTGCAGGACCACAAGGGATGGACGAAGCTCGCCGAGTACACCCGGGCCGAGTCCTTCGACGAGATGCGGCACGCGGAGCTGCTCACCGACCGCATCCTGCTCCTGGACGGGCTGCCGAACTACCAGCGGCTCTCCCACGTCCAGGTGGGGCAGACGGTGACGGAGATGTTCCGGGCCGACCGGCAGATCGAGGTCGAGGCCATCGACCGGCTGCGCCGGGGCGTCCAGGTGATGCGCGACAAGGACGACATCACGTCGGCGAACATCTTCGAGGCGATCCTCGCCGACGAGGAGCACCACATCGACTACCTCGACACCCAGCTGGAGCTCGTGGACAAGCTGGGCGAGGCGCTGTATCTGTCCACCGTGATCGAGCAGAGCCAGCCCGACCCGTCCGGTCCGGGCACCGGCGGGCTCTAGGCGGCGTCGTCCAGCCGCTCCAGGGCCGGGGCGCGCCGGTCGATCAGGTCACGGCGGGGGCAGGCACCCCGGCCGAGCAGCGCCTGGATGCGCCGCACACAGCCACCGCAGTCGGTGCCCGCCTTGCAGGCGGAGGCGATCTGGCGCGGGGTGCAGGCGCCGTTCGCGGCGTGCTGCTGCACCTGCTGCTCGGTGACGCCGAAGCAACTGCACACGTACATCCGGCCCACCTCCCGACGGGATCGCTCGCTCACTGCCATCCCGATTTCCGGTGAGGCAAACCTAACCTTACCCATCCCGGGGGAACCGCAACAGTACGAGGGGCGCGGATCCTGTGTGATCCGCGCCCCAGAGCACTCACTGGTCCCGGTACATCTCCGCGACCAGGAACGCCAGGTCCAGCGACTGGCTGCGGTTCAGCCGCGGGTCGCAGGCCGTCTCGTAGCGCTGGTGGAGGTCGTCGACGAAGATCTCGTCGCCGCCGCCTACGCACTCGGTCACGTCGTCGCCGGTCAGCTCCACGTGGATGCCGCCCGGGTGGGTGCCGAGCGCCTTGTGCACCTCGAAGAAGCCCTTGACCTCGTCGAGCACGTCGTCGAAGCGGCGGGTCTTGTGCCCGGAGGCCGCCTCGAAGGTGTTGCCGTGCATCGGGTCGGTCACCCAGGCCACCCCCGCGCCGGACGCCGTGACCTTCTCGACCAGCTCGGGGAGCCGGTCGCGGATCTTGTCGGCGCCCATGCGGACGATGAAGGTGAGCCGGCCCGGCTCCCGCTCGGGGTCGAGGCGGTCGATGTACCGCAGCGCCTCCTCGGCCGTAGTGCTCGGGCCGAGCTTGATGCCGATCGGGTTGCGGATCTTGGAGGCGAACTCGATGTGCGCGTGGTCCAGCTGCCGGGTGCGCTCTCCGATCCACACCATGTGCCCGGAGACGTCGTACAGCTTGCCGGTGCGGGAGTCGACCCGGGTCAGGGCGGACTCGTAGTCCAGCAGCAGCGCCTCGTGCGAGGAGAAGAACTCGACGGTCTTGAACTCCTCCGGGTCGGTGCCGCAGGCCCGCATGAAGTTCAGCGCGTTGTCGATCTCCCGCGCGAGCTGCTCGTAGCGCTGGCCCGACGGCGAGGTCTTCACGAAGTCCTGGTTCCAGGCGTGCACCTGTCGCAGGTCGGCGTAGCCGCCCGTGGTGAAGGCGCGCACCAGGTTCAGCGTGGAGGCCGAGGCGTGGTACATGCGCTTGAGCCGCTCGGGGTCCGGGATGCGGCTGGCCTCGGTGAAGTCGAAGCCGTTGACGGAGTCGCCCCGGTACACCGGGAGCGTCACGCCGTCGCGGGTCTCGGTCGGCTTGGAGCGCGGCTTGGAGTACTGGCCCGCGATCCGGCCGACCTTCACCACGGGCACGGAGGCCGCGTAGGTCAGGACGGCGCCCATCTGGAGCAGCGTCTTGAGCTTGTTGCGGATATGGTCGGCGGACACCGCGTCGAAGGCCTCGGCGCAGTCGCCGCCCTGGAGGAGGAACGCCTCTCCCTTGGCGACGGCCGCCATCCGGGCGCGCAGCTGGTCGCACTCGCCCGCGAAGACGAGCGGCGGATACGACTCGAGGTCCGCGATCACTGCGCGCAGAGCCTCGGTGTCGGGGTACTCGGGCTGCTGCGCCGCGGGCAGGTCTCGCCAGGTGTTGCCAGCGCTCAGGCTGGTCTTAGCGTTCACGGTCACCTCGTAAACCTTACGGGGTCGTGTCCCATGTTCTACGTCTGGCCCGAAAGGTGAGACGAGGTGACTGCCCCGTGGACACCGGTGCGGTAGGGTTCCTCGCATGTTCGCGCTTTCGAACCAGAACTGGTGGTGGACCGCTTCTCCGGCGGCCCACTGACTGCGCGTACGCAAGACTTCGCGAAGGCCGCCCGAGGGGCGGCCTTCGGTGTTTCTCCGGGTCGTTCCTCTCCGTCAGACGTCTGAGAAGGAGACCGACCCGTGAACCTCGTGGACCTGCTGTCCGATCCCCGTCCCTTCGCACTGCTCCGCCGCCGCGTCCCCGGCCGCGCCGACCACCCGGTGGAGGTGCTGATCGGCCCGGTGACCGCCCGGGACCGGCTCGCCGACCTGCCCGGCGAGGGCCTCGCGCTGGTCCCGTTCCGGCAGATCCGCGAGCGCGGCTTCGACGTCCGCGACGACGGCACCCCGCTGCTGGTGCTGACCCCGGAGGAGTCGTACGAGATCCCCCTGGACGAGGCGCTCGGCTCGCTGCCCCGCCATGACGTGCGGGTCGAGGGCGGGGGCTTCGACGTCGGCGACGAGGAGTACGCGGGGATCGTCGGACGGGTGCTGGAGGAGGAGATCGGCCGGGGCGAGGGCGCGAACTTCGTGATCAGGCGGACGTACGAGGGCGAGATCCCGGGGTTCGGCCGCGCCGACGCGCTCGCGCTGTTCCGCCGGCTGCTGGAGGGTGAGCGGGGGGCCTACTGGACCTTTGTCGTGCACACCGGGGATCGCACGCTGGTGGGGGCCAGCCCCGAGGTGCACGTGCGGATGTCCGGCGGGACGGTCGTGATGAACCCGATCAGCGGGACCTACCGGTATCCCGCCGAGGGGCCGACACCCGGGCACCTGCTGGACTTCCTCGCCGACGGCAAGGAGATCGAGGAGCTGTCGATGGTCGTCGACGAGGAGCTGAAGATGATGTGCACCGTCGGCGACATGGGCGGGGTCGTCGTCGGGCCACGGCTCAAGGAGATGGCCCACCTCGCGCACACCGAGTACGAGCTGCGCGGGAAGTCCTCCCTGGACGTGCGGGAGGTGCTGCGGGAGACGATGTTCGCGGCCACGGTGACCGGCTCGCCGGTGCAGAACGCGTGCCGGGTGATCGAGCGGCACGAGGTGGGCGGCCGCGGCTACTACGCGGGCGCGCTGGCGCTGCTCGGCCGGGACTCCGGGGGCGCGCAGACGCTGGACTCCCCCATCCTGATCCGCACCGCCGACATCGGCGCGGACGGCCGGCTGCGGGTCCCGGTGGGTGCGACGCTGGTGCGCGGCTCGGACCCGGCGGGCGAGGTCGCCGAGACCCACGCCAAGGCCGCGGGCGTGCTGGCGGCGCTCGGGGTGCGGCCGGGGCGGCCGCGCGCGGAGCGGGAGCGGCCCCGGCTGGCCGAGGACCCGCGGGTGCGGGCCGCGCTGGACGGGCGGCGGGCCTCGCTCGCCCCCTTCTGGCTGCGGATGCAGGAGCGCCTCGACGCGCTCGACGGCCACGCCCTGGTCGTGGACGGTGAGGACACCTTCACCGCGATGCTGGCGCACGTGCTGCGCTCGGGCGGCCTGGAGGTGACCGTGCGGCGGTACGACGAGCCGGGGCTGCGGGCGGCGGTGCTCGCCCACGAGGGGCCCGTGGTGCTCGGCCCCGGTCCCGGTGACCCGTCCGACCTGGCCGATCCGAAGATGCGGTTCCTGCGGGAGCTGGCCGCCACCGTGATCAGGGAGCACCGGCACGGGGTCCTGGGCGTCTGTCTGGGCCATGAGCTGATCGCGGCCGAGCTGGGGCTGGAGATCGTCCGCAAGGAGGTGCCGTACCAGGGTGCGCAGACGGCGATCGAGCTGTTCGGGCGGCCGGAGACCGTCGGCTTCTACAACAGCTTCGTCGCGCGCTGCGAGGAGGGGGCCGCCCGTGAGCTGGCCGCGCACGGGGTCGAGGTGAGCCGTGCGGCGAACGGCGAGGTGCACGCGCTGCGCGGCCCCGGCTTCGCGGGGGTGCAGTTCCACCCGGAGTCGGTGCTGACGCTGAACGGCGCCGCGGTCGTGCGGGAGCTGATGGGCGGGCTGCGCGAGGCGAGCGGGGCGAGGTGAGCGGGCCGGGATGAGCGGCCGGGCCCGGGGACCGCGGCGGTCCCCGGGCCCGGCGCGCGCGGTCAGCCGAAGAAGACGCCGACCTCCTCGTACAGCTTCGGGTCGACCGTCTTCAGCCTGGCCGTGGCGTCCGCGAGCGGCACACGGACGATGTCGGCGCCGCGCAGGGCGACCATCTTCCCGAAGTCGCCCTCCTGGACGCAGTCGACGGCGTGCAGCCCGAAGCGGGTGGCGAGCCAGCGGTCGAAGGCGCTGGGGGTGCCGCCGCGCTGGATGTGCCCGAGGACCGTGGTCCGGGCCTCCTTGCCGGTGCGCCGCTCGATCTCCTTGGCCAGCCACTCGCCGACCCCGGACAGCCGGACGTGCCCGAAGGAGTCCAGCGACCCGTCCTTCAGGACCATCTCGCCGTCCTTCGGCATGGCGCCCTCGGCGACCACGACGATCGGGGCGTACGAGGCCTTGAAGCGGGAGGTGATCCAGGCGCACACCTGGTCGAGGTCGAAGCGCTGTTCGGGGATGAGGATGACGTTGGCGCCGCCGGCCAGTCCGGAGTGGAGGGCGATCCAGCCGGCGTGACGGCCCATCACCTCGCAGACGAGGACCCGCATATGGGACTCGGCGGTGGTGTGCAGGCGGTCGATGGCCTCGGTGGCGATGTTGACGGCGGTGTCGAAGCCGAAGGTGTAGTCGGTGGCGGACAGGTCGTTGTCGATGGTCTTGGGCACGCCCACGCAGGGCACGCCGTACTCGTCGGACAGCCGGGCGGCGACCCCGAGGGTGTCCTCGCCGCCGATCGTGATGAGGGCCTCGATCTCCAGCTTGGCCAGGTTGTCCTTGATCCGGCGGATGCCGTTCTCGACCTTGAGCGGGTTGGTGCGCGAGGAGCCGAGGATGGTGCCGCCGCGGGGCAGGATGCCGCGCACGGCGGGAATGTCGAGGCGGACGGTGTCGCCTTCGAGGGGTCCCCGCCAGCCGTCCCGGAAGCCGACGAAGTCGTGGCCGTACTCCTGCACGCCCTTGCGCACGACGCCCCGGATGACGGCGTTGAGCCCGGGGCAGTCGCCGCCTCCGGTCAGTACTCCGACACGCATGAAATGTCCCTTCGCCGCGGTTGCCTGACGCTCAGTCACGCTAATGGTGATTCGCGTCACATCGGGAGAGGCGGGAAGGGTGAATCCGGTGCGTTGCGCCGCAGGACGAACGGATACGGGCTATTCGCCGTCGAGGCCGCGCTCGATGGCGTACCTCACCAGCTCCACCCGGTTGTGGAGTTGGAGCTTGCCGAGGGTGTTCTGCACGTGGTTCTGGACGGTGCGGTGGGAGATGACGAGGCGTTCGGCGATCTGCTTGTAGCTCAGGCCCTTGGCGACGAGCCGCAGCACCTCCGTCTCCCGCTCGGTGAGCCGGGGCGCGCCCGGCTCGTCGGTGTCGGGGGCGGGGGCGGGCTCGGCGGCCAGGCGGCGGTACTCGCCGAGGACCAGTCCGGCGAGGCCCGGGGTGAACACGGGGTCGCCCACCGCGGTCCGGCCCACGGCGTCCAGGAGTTCCTCGGTGGAGGCCGACTTCAGCAGGTAGCCGGTCGCGCCGGACTTCACCGCCTCCAGCACGTCGGCGTGCTCGCCGCTCGCGGAGAGGACCAGGACCCGCAGCGCCGGGTTGTGGGCGACCAGTTCCTTGCACACCTGGACGCCGGGCTTGGCCGGCAGGTTGAGGTCGAGCACCAGGACGTCGGGGGCGGCGGCCTTGGCGCGGCGCACGGCCTGCTCGCCGTCGCCGGCCGTCGCGACCACCTCGAAGCCGGACTCGGCCAGGTCGCGGGCGACCGCGTCGCGCCACATGGGGTGGTCGTCCACCACCATGACCCTGATCGGGTCCTTCCGCTCTGTCATCGCCGCTCCGCCCTCTTCCCCCGCGCCCGTCCGGCGCCCTTCGCTGCCTTCGGTACCTTCAGTTCGACCTCCGTGCCCTGCCCGGGCACGGAGATCAGCTCGGCGCTGCCGCCGAGGTCGCGCAGCCGGCCCCGGATCGACTGGGCGACGCCGAGTCTGCCCTCGCCCTCGGCCTCGGCGAGCCTGCCCTCGGGGATGCCGGGGCCGTCGTCCCGGACGGTGACGACGATCGCCTCCGGCTCGTCCTCGACCAGGATCCAGGCCCGCGCCTCCTCCCCCGCGTGCCGGCGCACGTTGTCCAGGGCTGCCCCGACCGCCGCGGCCAGCTCCCGGGCCGCCGCAGGCGGCAGCGGCACCGGGGCGCCGGGCTCGGCGAGGCTCACCCGGCCGCAGGCGTAGGAGGCGAGCAGGGAGCGCAGGTCGAGCGGACCGGCCGGTCCGTCCTCGTCCGGCTCCTCCACGGCCCGTACGACGGCTCCGGCGGCCGCGTCCTCCGACACCCGGGAGACGGGCACCAGCCCGCCGGAGACCAGGGTGCGCAGGGCCACCTCCTGCTCCCCGGCCAGCTGCCCCAGCTCGGCGGCCTCGCCGCCGAGGGCCGCGCCCCGCCGCTTCACCATCGCCAGGACCTGGAGGACGCCGTCGTGGATGTCCCGGGCCAGCCGCTCCCGTTCGCGGGTCGCGGCCTCGATCTCCAGGGCGCGGGCGAGGGTGCGCTCGGAGGCGCGGGCCACCTCCACCACGTAGCCGATGGCGATGGCGGCCACCCAGACCAGGATCACGTTGTGCACGGTGTCCCGGGCGGGACGGCCTCGCTCGACCAGGTTGACGACGGCCACGGCGGTGGAGGCGGCGGCCGCCCAGCGCCAGCCGCCCTTGATGGCGAAGGCCAGCACCGAGCCAGCGGTCCATATCGACGGCAGGGTGGGGCCGCCGCCCGCGATCCGCTCGTGGTTGTCGGCGAGCGGGGTGAGCAGGATGCCGGTGAGGGCGACGGCCAGGTCGACCGCCAGGAAGCGCCTCGTGCAGTTCGCCGCGCCGGACACCCTGGGCAGGGTGGCGAGCGTCCACACCACGAGGACGGCGTAGTAGCAGACCGCGATCCAGGGGCGGACGAAGTGGGAGTACGCCGAGGCGCACAGGCCGATGGCGTACAGCATGGTCAGGACGCGGTAACCGGCGAGCGCACGCCACAGCGGCGCCTCCACCGACATCCGCAGCACGCGCTCGCGCCTCGGCATGTCCCCCCTGCCCCCGTCCCCTCGGCTAGGCCTCTGCCTTCTTCTTCTCGGCTTCCTTGGCGGCCTTCGCCTGTTCGGCGATCTGCCGCTTGGCGGCGGTCGCGTACATGTCGACGTACTCCTGGCCCGAGAGCTTCATGATCTCGTACATGACCTCGTCGGTCAGCGCGCGCAGCACGAAGCGGTCGTGCTCCATGCCCTGGTAGCGGCTGAAGTCCAGGGGCTTCCCTATACGGATGCCGGGCCGCATCAGCTTCGGCATCACCTTGCCGGGCGGCTGGATCTTCTCGGTGTCGATCATCGCGACGGGGATGACCGGGGCACCGGTGGCGAGCGCCACGCGCGCGAGGCCGCCGGGCTTGCCCCGGTAGAGCCGGCCGTCGGGCGAGCGGGTGCCCTCCGGGTAGATGCCGAACAGCTCCCCGCGCTCCAGCACCTCTATGCCGCTCTTGATCGCCGCCTCACCGGCGCCGCGCGCGCCGGAGCGGTCCACCGGGAGCTGACCGACGCCCTTGAAGAAGGCCGCGGTGAGGCGGCCCTTCACACCCGGGGTGGTGAAGTACTCGGCCTTCGCGATGAAGGTGACCTTGCGGTCCAGCATGGTGGGAAGGAAGAACGAGTCCGAGAAGGACAGGTGGTTGCTTGCCAGGATCGCGGGCCCCTCTGCCGGAATGTTCTCCAGTCCCTCGACCCAGGGCCTGAAGGCGACCTTCAGCGGCCCGCCGATGGCGACCTTCATCGTGCCGTACAACACCCGTGTGCCTCCTGTTTCCGTCGAACAGACCTTAACCCGGAGGACCGTCAAAGGACCCGACGACCCTGGTCGGTGTCAGTGCTGTCGCGTACGGTGAAGCACATCCGCGAGTTCTTCCCGCCCCGGCCTGCCGTCGGCGGGGCCCCCTTCGAGGACAGGAGAGTCGAAAGGTGCCGGTTCTCCCCGGAGCCGAGCCGTACCGCCACGCGGGCGGGGAGGTGGGTGTCCTCCTCTGCCACGGCTTCACCGGCTCGCCCCAGTCGCTGCGCCCCTGGGCGGAGCACCACGCGGCGCACGGCCTGACCGTCTCGCTGCCGCTGCTGCCCGGGCACGGCACCCGCTGGCAGGACATGCAGGTCACCGGCTGGCAGGACTGGTACGCGGAGGTGGACCGCGAGCTGCGGCTGCTCGCCGAGCGCTGTGCGCGGGTGTTCGTCGCGGGTCTGTCGATGGGCGGGGCACTGGCGCTGCGGCTGGCCGCGCGGCACGGCGACGGGGTCACGGGCGTGGTGGCCGTCAACCCGGCGAACAGGGTCCACGGCCTGTCGGCGTACGCCCTCCCGGTGGCCCGGCACCTCGTACGGACGACGAAGGGCATCGCCAGCGACATCGCCAAGGGCGGCGCGGCGGAGCTGGGTTACGACCGGGTGCCGTTGCACGCGGCGCACTCGCTGCGGCGGTTCCTGCACCGGCTGGACGGCGAGCTGCCCCAGGTCACCCAGCCGTTGCTGCTGCTGCGCAGCGCCCAGGACCATGTCGTCCCCGCGGTCGACTCGGCCCGTGTGCTGAGCCGGGTGTCGTCCACGGACGTGACGGAGATCGTGCTGGAACACAGCTACCACGTCGCGACGTTGGACGTGGATGCGGACCGGATCTTCGAGGAGAGCCTCGGGTTCATCCACCGGCTCGCACCGAATCCGGGCAAGGAAGGGACGGCCGCAGTTGGCTGAGCACGACTCCGACCGCGGGGGCCGCGAGGACCGCGAGGGACGGGAGCCGGACGAGCAGGGAGTGCCCTTCGACGAGGACGCCGCCTGGCGGGCCATCGTCGCCGGGTTCGGCGAGGAACCCCCGGACCCGCCGGGGAGCAAGCCGTTCAAGCCGGTGGAGGACCTCGCGCTGCCGGAGATGGACGTGCCGTCCGAGGGCGGTGAGGACTCCGGCGAGCAGCGGCCCGCCCGGCCGCTGGGCAGCTCGGTCTCGTTCGCGCCCGGTGTCGGCCCGCGCGACCACCGGGCGCCCGAGCCGTCCGGGGACGACTCCGGCGAGGACGACGAGGACCATTTCGTACCGCCCGAGCCGCCGCCGCTGCCGGCCGCCGACACCACGGCGAAGTTCGCGTGGCTGGGTGTCGTCGGCGGCCCGGTCCTGCTCCTGCTGGCCGTGCTGCTCGGCTGGCCGATGACCTGGTGGCTGGAGACCCTCGTCATCGGCGGCTTCCTCGGCGGCTTCGCGACGCTGGTGACGCGGATGCGCACGGACGACGACGACCACGACGACCCCGGGCGCGGGGCCGTGGTCTGAGCCCGGGCCGCCACCGCGCCGGGCCCGCCCGGGCTCCGCGCGGTCGCGGCGGGCCACCGGCCGGCGGGTGCGGGCCGGCGGGTGCCGATCGGCGGCGACGGGCGGGCGCGGATCGGTGGCGGGCGGCAGGCGGTGGGCCCTCAGGGCGCCGTCGGGGCGGCCGGGACGCGCAGCGCCGCCAGGACCGGGAGGTGGTCCGTGGCCGCGGTCAGGTCGGCGCGGGTGACGCCCGGCAGGTCCAGCGGGACTCCGCAGCCGAGCACCTCGATGCCCTTGGTCGCGAAGATCGCGTCGATGCGCCGGTGGGGCTCGCCGTGCATCCAGGTCTCCTCGCCGCCCCAGGGAGCGACGGCCCGGCAGTCCTGGAGGCCCTCGGCGAGGAGGCGGAAGGTGGGCCCGTCTGGGCCCTCGTTCAGGTCGCCGCCCGCGATCGCGTGCTCGACGCCGAGTCCGGCGAGGCGGTCGAGGAGCAGGCGTCCCTGCGCACGGCGCTCGTCGTCCCGCAACGACAGATGACAGCTGATCACTCCCAGGCGGGCGCCGCCGAAGCGGACCACCGCGGTGGCAAGTCCCCGCCGATGGAGGCCGGGGGTGATCGGCAGCAGGACGTCCTCGGTCCGCTCGACGGTGGCCCGGAGCGAGCAGAGGACGGCCGGTCCGGCCGCCGTGGCACCGCCGGTGAGGATCACCTGCCCCGATGCCGCCGCCAGCCGCGCCAGCTTCTTGCGCCAGCGGAAGAACCGGGGGGCCTCCTGGACGAGGACCAGGTCGGGGGCGCAGGCGCCGATCACCCTGGCCAGCGCGTCGGTGTCGTCGCGCATCGAGCGGATGTTGTGGCTCAGGACCCGGATGACCGCGGAACCATCGGGCTCCGTACGGGAGTTGGGGAGCAGCTCCATGTGGATCAATGTACGCCCGACGGGACGGGGCGCGAGGTCCGGGCGCGGCCGCCGGTTCGCCGTGGCGGCCGCGCCCGGACCTCGCCCGCTGTGCGGGGGCCGTCCGCTACATGATCGGGTCGGGCTCGCGGGCGAGGTCGGCCGCGCCCACCAGGCCGGCCTTGTTGCCGAGCTGGGCCGCGATCACGTCGGCGACCGGGCGCCAGTTGCCGCCGACCAGCCAGCGCTTGTACGACTTGCGGATCGGGTCCAGGACCAGCTCGCCCTCGTCGGAGAGGCCGCCGCCCACGATGAACGCGGACGGGTCGAAGAGGGAGGCCAGGTCGGCGAGGCCGGCACCGACCCAGCGGGCCAGCTCGCGGTAGGAGTCCACGGCCACCGGGCAGCCCTGTCGGGCGGCGATGGAGATGTGCTTGCCCTCGATGCCGTCGGGGGTGCCGTCGCCGAGCGCCAGCAGCACCTCGGCGCGCTCCGGGGTGGCGTTGGCGCGCTGCTTGGCGTAGCGGGCCAGGGCGCGGCCGGAGGCGTACTGCTCCCAGCAGCCCTGGGAGCCGCAGCCGCACAGCAGGCCGTCCGGGACCATCCGGATGTGGCCGAACTCGGCGGCCACGCCGAAGTGACCGCGGCGCAGCTTGTTGCCGATGATGATGCCGCCGCCGAGACCGGTGCCGAGCGTGATGCAGATGACGTTGCGGTGGCCCTTGCCGGCGCCGAACCTGTACTCGCCCCAGGCGGCGGCGTTGGCGTCGTTCTCGACCACGACCGGGAGGCCGGTGCGGGCCTCGACCTCCTGCTTGAGCGGCTCGTTGCGCCAGTCGATGTTGGGCGCGAAGTAGACGGTGGAGCGCTGCCGGTTGACGTAACCGGCGGCACCGATGCCCACACCGACGATCTCGTGCCCGGCACGCGCGCCCTCCACGGCCGAGGCGATGGCGTCCACGATGGCCTCGGGCGTGGTGGGGGTCGGCACCTTGAAGGTCGAGAGGATGTTGCCTTCCTCGTCGACCACGCCGGCCGCGATCTTGGTGCCGCCGATGTCGACGCCGATGGTGAGTCCCATGAATCCCTCAGTTCGGTCGAGCCCCGCTACCGCAACCGTACCCGAGGCCCTGCCGCGGGAGGGCTTCAGTCCAGGTCGATGCGCTCCCCCGGACCGGTGCCCTCACCGCGGTCGCGCCGGTCGTCGCGCCATTCGTCGGCGAGGTCGGCCGCGCCGGAGGTCCAGCGGCCCTCCTGGGTCCGTACGGCGGAACGGTAGGCGGCCAGCAGCTCGTTGCCGGCCGCGGCGAGGTGGTCGAAGACGTCCGGGTTGCGCTCCACCACGGGTTCCACGGCGGCCTTGGCCTGCTGGACGACCTGCCGCACCACCTGCTGGGCGGCGGGTCCGGCGAGGGCCCCGAGCAGCGGTGACTGGAGGCCGGACAGCTTGTCGGCCACCGTGTCCACGAGCTTCTTCAGTTCCTCGGCGGCCGAGCCCGGAGGCGGGCCGTAGGAGGTGCGGCGGCGGGCCTTCTCGGCCTCCAGGTCCTCGGCGCAGGCCCTGGCCCAGGCATCGGCGTCGCTCACCCGCGGCTCCTCGGTCGGTTCGGCGGGGCGCTCTTCGCTCATGGCGGACTCCTGACTGCGGTTCGCCCTTACGACGTTACCCGAACGGGACCACCCGGTTCACCGTCCGGCGGCGGGCCAGAGGCCGGGATCCGGAGCGAAGCGGATGCGCAGCTCGTCCTCCCGGAGCCCGGCCCCGGCGACGGTGCAGCGGCGCAGGGCGGACGGAAGCGGAACGATCCGGCGGAAGCCGCCCGCGGTGATCACCAGCTCGTCGCCGCGCCGGACCAGATCCAGTTCGTCCCGGGTGGCGCCGGGCAGCGGGATGTGCCAGACCAGCACCCCGTCCTCGGCGAGCCGGTCGGCGACGGGCCACTCGACCGGGCCGGGTGTCCGCCGGGCGGCGGGCACGCCGAGGGCCGCGAGGTCGTCGCCGCCGTGCGGGTCGTGGCCCAGGTGGGGGACGGGATGGACGTCGTAGGACCCCTGCCAGTCGGCCAGCGCCTTGCGCTGCTGGGCCAGGGGCCCGGCGAGCCAGCTGTCCGGCGCGGCCTCCGGCAGGGTGCGGTTGGCGATCAGGGCCTCGGTGCGCAGCCCGCGCAGGGCGAGGCCGAGCCGCGCGCAGTGCACGGCGTCGGTGCCGGCCGGGCCGGGTTCGGCTACCAGCCGTACGGCGGTGTCGCGGTCGGTGAGGACGGCCTCGACGGCGGCGAGTTCTAGGTCCCAGCGGGCCGCCGTCTCGTACAGCCAGTCGGCGGGCATGGGGACGCCGGCCAGCCGGCCGAGGACCGGGCGCAGGGCACGGGCCGCCTGGCGCTCGGGCGGCAGCAGGCGGCGCAGATAGCGGCGCAGTTCCTCGGGGAGGGCGAGCAGGGCGAGGGCCGCCGGGAGCGGCGGGAGGTCGACGACGAGGAGGTCGTGGCGCTCGGACAGCGCCGCGTCCCGCACGGCGCGCAGGAAGGAGAGCTCCTCGGCGCCGGGCAGCGGGGTGACCTCCTCGGCGTCCAGGCGGGCGGCGCCGAGCAGGTCGAGGACGCCGGCCGCGCGGTCCTGGAAGGCGGTGAGGTCCTCGCGGAAGCGGGCGCCCGCGTCGGGGCGCCAGGCGGTGAGGAGGGGGGCGACCTCGGCCGGGGCCGGTCCTGTCGGACGGCCCAGCGCGACGCCCGGGCTGTCCGTGCGGTCCGCGCTCAGCAGCAGTGTCCGGACGCCGTCGGACGCGGCACGCCGTGCGGTGGCGGCGGCGATCGTGGTCCGACCGCTGCCGCCCGGGCCCGTGATCAGGATGGTGCGCATGAGGGTGAACGGTACCTTCGCGCGGGCCCGAACCGCGGTGCCTACTTCTCCCCGGACTCGACCCGCTTCTTCAGGCCCGCTAGGGCCCGGTCGATGATGACCTTCTCGGCCTTGCGCTTGATCATGCCGAGCATGGGGATCTTGACGTCGACCGTCAGCCGGTAGGTCACCTCGGTGGCGCCCGCGCCGGCCGGCTTCAGCAGGTAGGAGCCGTCGAGGGAGCGGAGCATCTGGGACTTCACCAGGGTCCAGGAGACCTCGTGCTCGCCGGTCCAGGTGTACGCGAGGGTCTGGTCGTCCTTGATGGCGCCGGCGTCCATGACGAGCCGGACCTGCTCGGCGCGGCCCCGCCCGTCGGTGGCGAGGACCTCCGCCTCCTTCACCTCACCGGTCCAGTCCGGGTAGCGCGCGAAGTCGGCGATCACCGCCATGACGTCGGCCGGGGCCGCCTCGATCGTGATGCTCGAACTGGTGTGTTCCGCCATCGCCGTGGCTCCTCCGCATGCGGACCGAAGAGAGTCTTTCGTGCGCGGGCTGCGCACGTGTGTGCAGCGTGAAGGCTACCGCGCCGCCGACCTGCCGCCTTCACCCCGTCTCCCCCATGGCTCGCCACCGGTCACCATTCGAGCGCCCACGGCTTCCCGGACCCGGCGAAGTGGCCCACGTTGACGCATTCGGTGGCGCCGATCCGCATCCGGCGGGCCAGCGGCTGGTGGACGTGCCCGAAGAGCGAATAGCGCGGCCTGGTGCAGCGGATGGCCTCCAGCAGGGCCCGGCTGCCGCGCTCGAAGCGGCGCGCGACGGTGTCGTAGACGAGCTCGGGGACCTCCGGCGGGATGTGGGTGCACAGCACGTCGACCTCGCCGACCGCCTCGATCTTCGCCGCGTACTCCTCGTCGTCGATCTCGTACGGCGTCCGCATCGGGGTGCGCAGGCCGCCGCCGACGAAGCCGAACGTCCAGCCGCCGATCTCCACCCGCTGGCCGTCGAGGACGGTGGTGCCGGGCCGGGCGTACTCCCGCCACAGAGGCGGCATGTCGACATTGCCGTAGGTGGCGTACGTCGGGGTGGGGAACACGGCGAACATCTCGGCGTACTGCTTGCGGACGGCCCCTTCTATGGCCCCGGCCCGGTCGCCGCCGATGCCCGCCCACAGCCCGGCGCCGAACGCGCGGGCCTCCTCGAAGCGCCGTGCGGTGCGCAGCTCCACGATGCGGTCCGCGTTCTCCTTGCCGAACAGGTCGGGGAAGATGCCGCGCGAGTGGTCGGCGTAGTCGAGGAAGAGCACGAGGTCACCCAGGCAGATCAGGGCGTCGGCACCCTCGCCGGCCCGGGCCAGGTCACGGGCGTTGCCGTGCACGTCGCTGACCACGTGGACACGCGTTCTCGGGTTTCGGGAGGGTGTGGGTGCCATGGCGATCAAGAGTAGGCGTGTGGGGTCTGCGTGAACAGTGTCGGCCGGGCCTGCGGTTACTGGCCGGTCGGTTCAGCCGTGGACTACTGTGCGCGAAGGAACGCCAACGTGTGTGACGCAGCGAACATCTCACCGGGCCCCCCTGTCGAAGACGCCATACCGGCGGGTAACGTCCGGGCAGTCCAGTCGTGCTCTGGATTTCAACCACCGAAGACCCGAGCACCAGCCCGAGCCTTGGACCGCACCGTCGCATCGCACAACGTCGTGGCGCCGGCGCCCTATGAGGAGCAGCAGTCTTGCGCGAGTTCAGCCTTCCGGCTTTGTACGAGGTCCCTGCCGACGGCAACCTGACCGACATCGTCCGCAGAAACGCCGCGCAGCATCCCGATGTCGCCGTCATCGCCCGCAAGGTCGGCAGCGCCTGGCAGGACGTGACGGCCCGGGAGTTCCTGGCCGAGGTGCACACCGCCGCCAAGGGCCTCATCGCCTCCGGGGTGCAGCCGGGCGACCGGGTGGGCCTGATGTCCCGCACCCGTTACGAGTGGACGCTCCTGGACTTCGCGATCTGGTGCGCCGGCGCGGTCACCGTGCCGGTGTACGAGACCAGCTCGCCGGAGCAGGTGCAGTGGATCCTGTCCGACTCGGGCGCGACCGCCTGCGTCGTGGAACTGGACAACCACACGGCGGCCGTGGAGTCGGTGCGCGAGACGCTGCCCGCCCTGAAGCACGTCTGGCAGATCGAGGCCGGCGGTCTGGAGGAGCTGGCGCGGCTCGGGCAGGACGTGTCGGACGAGACCGTCGAGGAGCGCAGCTCGCTCGCCAGGGCCGACGACCCGGCGACCATCGTCTACACCAGCGGGACGACCGGCCGCCCCAAGGGCTGTGTCCTCACCCACCGCAGCTTCTTCGCCGAGTGCGGCAACATCGTGGAGCGGCTGCGCCCGCTGTTCCGTACCGGCGAGTGCTCCGTCCTCCTCTTCCTGCCGCTCGCGCACGTCTTCGGCCGTCTCGTGCAGATCGCCCCGATGATGGCGCCGATCAAGCTGGGCTGCGTCCCGGACATCAAGAACCTCACCGACGAACTGGCCGCCTTCCGGCCGACGCTGGTCCTCGGCGTCCCCCGCGTCTTCGAGAAGGTCTACAACTCGGCGCGGGCCAAGGCGCAGGCGGACGGCAAGGGCGCGATCTTCGACAAGGCCGCGGACACCGCGATCGCCTACAGCAGGGCGCTGGACAGCGCCTCGGGGCCGTCGTTCGGACTGAAGGTCAAGCACAAGGTCTTCGACCGGCTCATCTACAGCAAGCTGCGCGCGGTCCTCGGCGGCCGGGGCGAGTACGCCATCTCCGGCGGCGCCCCACTGGGCGAGCGGCTCGGCCACTTCTTCCGGGGCATCGGCTTCACGGTGCTGGAGGGCTACGGCCTGACGGAGTCCTGCGCGGCGACCGCGTTCAACCCGTGGGACCGTCAGAAGATCGGCACGGTCGGACAGCCGCTGCCGGGCTCGGTGGTGCGGATAGCGGACGACGGCGAGGTGCTGCTGCACGGTGAGCACCTGTTCAAGGAGTACTGGAACAACCCGGCCGCGACCGCCGAGGCGCTGGCCGACGGCTGGTTCCACACCGGTGACATCGGCACCCTCGACGAGGACGGCTATCTGCGGATCACCGGCCGGAAGAAGGAGATCATCGTCACGGCGGGCGGCAAGAACGTGGCCCCGGCCGTGATAGAGGACCGGATCCGGGCGCACGCGCTGGTCGCGGAGTGCATGGTGGTCGGCGACGGGCGGCCGTTCGTGGGCGCGCTGGTCACCGTCGACGAGGAGTTCCTGGGCCGTTGGGCCGCCGAGCACGGCAAGCCCGCGGGCTCCACCGCGGCGTCGCTGCGCGACGACCCGGATCTGAACGCCGCGATCCAGACGGCCGTGGACGACGGCAACGCCGCGGTGTCGAAGGCGGAATCGGTGCGGAAGTTCCGCATTCTGTCCTCCCAGTTCACGGAGGAGTCGGGCCACCTCACCCCGTCGCTGAAGCTCAAGCGGAACGTGGTGGCGAAGGACTACGCGGGCGAGATCGAGGCGATCTACGCTAAGTAGCCCCCTCTCTGACGGTGCGTCATGGCGCGGTGTCCTCCACGAGGACCCGCGCCATCGCGCGTTCGGCGAGCGCGGTGATGGTGACGAAGGGGTTCACGCCGATGTTGCCGGGCACCAGTGAGCCGTCGGTGACGTACAGCCGGTCGTACCCCTTCACCCGGCCGTAGTCGTCGGTGGCCTTGCCGAGCACGCAGCCGCCCAGCGGGTGGTACGTGAAGTCGTCGGCGAAGACCTTGCTGGAGGAGCCGAACAGGTCGTACCGGTAGATGGTGAGGTTGGCCAGGTTGATCCGGTCGAAGAGCTTCTTGGCCATGCCGACCGACACCGCGCTCTGGGCCGGTGTCCAGCCGAGCTTGACCGTGCCGGAGGCCGAGTCGTACGTGAAGGACGCCCGCTCGGGGTTCTTGGTGATCGCCAGGTAGAGGCTGATCCAGTGCTCGAAGCCCATGGGCAGCGGTGCTATCTCGGCGAAGACCGGGTTGTCGGCGTTGGCCCAGTCGTCGATGCCCATCACGGGCATGGTGGCCTCGTTGGCGCCGACGGTGTCCCAGACGTGGTTGGCGCGGCCGAGCATGGTGTTGCCGTTGGTGCCCCAGCCCGCGCCCACGGTGGGGTCCAGGTCGGGCAGGGTGCCGGTGTCCCGGGCGCGGACGAGGAGTTCGGTGGTGCCGAGGCTGCCCCCGCCGAGGAACAGGTAGGTGCAGCCGTACTGCTTGGTCTCGACGACCGCGCCGGTGTCGTCGATCCGGTCGGCGGTCAGCACGTACGACCCGTCGGGCGCCCGGCTCACGGAGCGCACCCGCTCCATGGTGTGGATGGTGACGTTGCCGGTGCCGAGGGCCCCGGCGAGGTAGGTCTTGTCGAGGCTGCGCTTGCCGTAGTTGTTGCCGTAGATGACCTCCCCGGCGAGCGCGGACCTGGTGGCGGTGCCCGCCGCCTCGCGCTGCATGTAGCCGAAGTCGTAGACGTTGGGCACGAAGGTGGTCTTCAGGCCGGCGTTGGCGGCGGCCTTCCGGGAGGTCCGGGTGAACTGGTACCACTCGGTGGACTCGAACCAGGCCGGGTCGATGGTGTTGACGCCGAGCATGGCGCGGGCGCGCGGGTAGTAGGTGGCGTACATCTCGTCGGCGTCCACGGTCGGGAACTGCTCGGCGAAGTAGGACTTCACGGGGGTGACCGCCATGCCACCGTTGACGAGCGAGCCGCCGCCGACGCCCCGGCCGACGTACACGGACATGTTGTCGTAGTGCACGCGGTCCAGCGCCCCCGGGTAGGGGCTGATGGGCTTGTTGACCACGTCCAGCCACAGGAACGTGGCGAGCGGGGCCTCGGTGCGGGTGCGGAACCACATGGACCGCTGGTCGGGGGCGCTGGTGGAGCAGAACACCTTGCCGTCGCTGCCGGGGGTGTTCCACAGCCGGCCCATCTCCAGGACGAGGGTGCGGATGCCCGCCTGGCCGAGCCGGAGGGCGGCGACCGCGCCGCCGTAGCCGGAACCGACGACGACGGCGGGGGCGGACTCGACCGCGCGGGGCTCGGCCGCACGGGCCGACTGGAGGCCGACGCGGGTGAACCCGAGGGTGGCCGCGGTCTGGAGCGCGGCCACACCGAGAATGTGACGTCTGGTCAGCTGACGCTGCATCAGTTTTGCTGTCATGCGCGCAGCATGTGCGGATTTTCCGGTTCCGGCTAGTCCGCCTGCCGGGATTTACAGCAGGGCTTTGAGCTTCTCGGCCAGCAGGTCCCAGCGCCACCCCTCCTCGACCCACCGGCGGCCGCGCTCGCCCATGCGGCGGCGCAGCGCGGGATCCTGCAGCAGGACGACGATCCGCTCGGCCGTCTGCCCGGCCGAGCCGCCCCGCACGACCCAGCCCGTCTCCCCGTCGAGCACCGCGTCGGGCGCGCCGCCCGAGTCCCCGGCGACGACCGGCAGCCCGGTCGCGGAGGCCTCCAGGTAGACGATGCCGAGGCCCTCGACGTCCAGGCCGCCGCGCCGGGTGCGGCAGGGCATGGCGAAGACGTCGCCCGCGCCGTAGTGGGCCGGCAGTTCGGACCAGGGGACGGCGCCGGTGAAGCGGACCGAGGCCGCGACGCCCGTCTCCCGGGCCAGACGGCGCAGATCCCGCTCGTAGGGCCCCCCGCCGACGATCAGCAGCACGGTGTCCGGCTCGGCGGCGAGGATCTGGGGCATGGCCCGGATCAGGGTGTCCTGGCCCTTGCGCGGGACCAGCCGGGAGACGCAGACGACGACCGGGCGGTCGGTCAGGCCGAGCCGGGCCCGGACCTCGGCGCCCCCGGACTCCGGGTGGAAGGTCTTCTCGTCGACCCCGGGCGGCAGCTGCACCATCCGCCCGGCCGCCTCGGGGCTCAGCGCCGCGGCGATCCGGGAGCGGGTGTACTCGCCCAGATAGGTGATCGTGTCCGTGGACTCCCCGATCCGGCCGAGGAGCTGCCGGGCCGCGGGCAGCTGGGCCCAGCCGGCCTCGTGCCCGTGGGTGGTGGCCACCAGCCGCTCGGCCCCGGCCCTGCGCAGGGCGGGCGCCATGAGCCCGAGCGGGGCCGCCGCCCCGAACCACACCGACGTACAGCCGTGCTCGCGCAGCAGCCCGGCCGCCCGCCGGGTGGCCCCGGGGGTCGGCAGCAGCATCGTCGTGCGGTCGCGTACGACCGTGAAGGGCTGCTCCTCGTCGAAGGCGGCCGTGGCCCGGGCGCCCTCCTGGCCGCGCTTCCAGGTGGAGGCGTAGACGACCAGCTGCCCGGGGTCCAGCCGCAGGGCCATGTTGTGCAGGAAGGCCTGGATGCCGCCCGGCCGGGGCGGGAAGTCGTTGGTGACGATCAGGGTCTTGTGCATCGCCGCCGACCCTACCGAATGGGCCGTCCGGCGCCGGGCGGAGACCGGGTCCGGTGGCATGCGCACGGCCGGGCACGACATCATGTTCCCGCGACGCGGACATCGAAGTGTTGATCGAACGGCAGGGGATCAGGTGGAGACCGAGGGCACCCGGTGGTCCCTGGCATGGCTGCTCGCGACCTGGGCCGTCACCCGCGCGGCCCTGCTGCTCTTCGTGTTCGGGGTGTACGTCTTCCCGGGCCCCGACGTCACCTCCGACGTGTCGGTGACCTACCTGGGCTGGTACGAGGTCCTGCAGCAGGGAACGTTTCCGCTGGACGACGTGACCTGGCAGTACCCGCCCGCCGCCGCCCTCGCGATCCTCTCCCCCGCCGCGCTGCCCTTCCTGTCCTACGCGCACGCCTTCTTCGTCCTGGCGTCCCTCGCCGACCTGGCCGTGCTGGTCCTGCTGCTGCGCTCCGGCGGGCGCCCCCGACGCTCGCTGCGCGGCGCCTGGGTGTGGGTGGTGGGCGTGCCGCTGCTCGGACCGACGGTGTACGCCCGGTACGACGTGATGGTGACCGCGGTGACGGTGGCGGCCCTGCTCGCCGGTGTCCGCCGACCCCGGGTGATGGGCGCGCTGACCGCCCTCGGGGCCCTGCTGAAGGTGTGGCCGGCCCTGCTGCTGGCCGGTGCCACCCGGCGGCGGGCGTGGGCGTCGGCGGCGGTGACCGCGTCCGGTCTCGCGGCGCTGTTCTCGGTGTCCATGCCGGGCGCGTTCGCCTTCCTGACCTTCCAGCGGGACCGGGGCACCGAGGTGGAGTCGCTGGGCGCGCTGGTCTTCCATGTGGCCCGGCACTTCGGCTGGGACGGGCAGGTGCTGCTGAACTACGGGTCGGTCGAGTTCGTCGGCCCGCACGTGGACCAGGTCAGCACGGTGGCGCTGGCGCTGACCGGGGCCGCGTTCGGCTGGCTGCTGCTGTGGCGGCTGCGGGCGGGCCGCTTCGCGCCGCACACCCTGGCGGACGCGGCGTTCACGGCGGTGCTGCTGTTCACGGTCACCAGCCGGGTGATCAGCCCCCAGTACCTCGTCTGGCTGGTCGGTCTGGCCGCCGTCTGCCTGTCCCACCGGGCGAGCCGCATGGGGACGCCCGCGGTGCTGGTGGTGGCGGCGTCCTTCGTGACGGTCCTGGAGTTCCCGGTCGGCTTCGTGCACGTGGTGATGAGCGACTGGTACGGCGTCCTGCTGATGCTGCTGCGCAACGGCCTGCTGGTCGCCGCCGCGCTGACGGCCGCCCGCCGGCTGTGGGACACGACCGTGCCCGTGGCACCCGAGGCCCCCCTCCCCTTCCAGCCGGCGCACACGGAGGAGACACCGGTCTCCCCCTGACTCCGGCGGGCGCCGCGCGCTCAGCCGAGCCGGGTCCTGACGTACTCCTGCCAGCGGGCGGTGAAGGCCCGGGGGGTCGTTCCGAGGACCTTCTCCAGGGCCCCCTCGACGGCGCCCGCGCGCCTGCCGTGGTCGCCGACGGCGCGGTAGAAGGCGTCGAGCCGGGCCGTACCCCAGTGGTCGGCGATCATCCGGCAGGCCAGCCAGCCGCTCTCGTAGGCCTGCGCCAGCTCGGTGGGGTCGCTGGTGAAGCCGAAGTCCTTGTCGGTGGGGAGCGCGGCGGGCGCCCTGCCGTCCTTCACGGCGTGGGCGAGTTCCGGCGCGGCCTCGGTGGGGGTGCGGCCGATGCCGAGGTAGCCGATCCAGTCGGCGTAGCCCTCGGAGAGCCACAGCGGGGTGGCGCCGGTGGTGTGCGCACGGGTGGCCACGTGGGTGGTCTCGTGGGTGAGCACGACCTGCTTGCCGACGTCGCCGAGCACGGCGTACGCGTCGGGGTTCACCACCACCCGGTCGGCCGGTGTCCGCCCGGAGGCGCCCGCCTCACCGGTCGTGACGGCGGCGATGCCCCGGTAGTTGGAGGCGGGCGAGCCGAGCAGGCCCGCCATGCCGTCCAGGGAGCGCGGGACCAGGACCACCACCTTGCGGGCCCAGTCGGCGCCCCACGCGCGGGAGACGGCGGGGACCGCGTGGTCGGCCAGCCGGGCGAAGACGCGCAGCCCGGCGGTGGACTGCCCGGTGCCCAGAACCAGGCTGTGGGCGCCGCTGACGGCGGTCACCGTGCCCTGGTCCCACAGCTGCTGCCCGGTCCGTCCCGCGGGCCGGTCGGCGGTGACGTGCCAGGCGCCGTCGGCGGAGCGGGCGAGGGTGAGGGTGCGGCGGGCGTCGACGGGCGCCCGGTCGTAGCCGGCGACGCGGTAGCGCAGCTCGGCGTCGGCGGTGGCGCCGGAGGCGGTGCGGTGCAGGCCGGTGACCCGGTAGGTCCAGGAGGCCAGCGGAAGGGCGCGCAGCCGGGTGTACTCCGTGCGGGTGCCGGTCGCGGCGTACGCGCTCTCGTCGTGGCCGAGGAGCGCCGTGGACCGCAGGTCGAGCACGTGCTGCACCTCGGTGCGGGCGGGGTCGGCCGCCGTGCGCCCGCCGCACCCGGTCAGGGGCAGCAGCAGGCACAGGGCCACCGCCCCGCCGCGCCACACCCCTCTGCCTCCGGCCATTTCCCGATCGTACGGTGCGGACCGGGAAGTCAGGGCCGGGTGACGGAGGAGACCGGCATCATCCCGACCGGGTCGTAGCGCACCGCCGCCCCGGGGTAGGGCGCGTGGATGACCTGGCCGTGCCCGACGTACATCGCCACGTGGCTGGCGTCGGAGCGGTAGACGACGAGGTCGCCCGGGCGCGCCTGGGACAGCGGGATCCGCCGGCCGGCGAAGCGCTGCTCCTGCGAGGTGCGGGGCAGCTGGATGCCGGCGTGCGCGTACGACCACTGCATCAGGCCCGAGCAGTCGAAGCCGGAGGGCCCGTTGGCGCCCCACACGTAGGGGCGGCCGAGGGCGGAGCGGGCGGCGGCGAGGGCGGCCGCGGCGCGGGCGTCGGGGGCGACCGCGCCGGTCAGGTCGGGCAGGTCGAGGCGGCCGGCGCCGTCGGAGCGCGAGGCCCGGTCGTAGGCGGCGCGGTCGGCGGCGGACAGCGAGTCGAGCAGCTGCCGGGCCTTCGCGAGCTTGCCCTCCACCGTCCTCTTGTGCGCGGCGACCGCCTTGCGGCTGCGCTCCAGCTCGTCGAGCTTCCCGGTGGCCTCCGTGCGCTCCTGGGCGAGGTCGCGCAGCGCGGACTGCAGCTCCCGGAGCTGACCGGCCTGCTGGGCGCCGATCCGGTCGAGGGTGGCGGCCTTGTCGAGGTAGTCGTCCGGGTCGCGGGAGAAGAGCAGCGCGACGGCCGGGTCGATGCCGCCCGCGCGGTACTGGGCGCCGGCCAGTGAACCGAGCTGCTCGCGCAGGGAGTTGACGGCCTGCTGCCGGCGGGCGATGTGGTCCTGGGCGTCCCGGACCTCCCGGCGCAGCGTGTTCACGCGCTCCTCGGCCCGGTCGAAGGCCTGCGTCGCCTGCTCGGCCTCCTGGTAGAGCCGGTCGACCTCGGCGCGGGTGTTCGCGTGCGGCGAGGCCTGCGCCGGTGCGGCGGCGAGCGCCGCGGCCGTGGCCGACAGCAGGCACAGGGCGGCGGCGCCCCGGTCGAATCCGGACGGTGCAAGGCGGCGATGGGACCCCACGGGTTGCCGTACCCCTTCCGCTGGCTGACAGATGACGTCCCCGGCGCCCGGGGACGGGGAGGCCCCGGCGCCAGGGAAACGCGGCAGACAGTAGCCGTGCGGAAGGGCCCCGACCAAAGGCGTCGGCGGCAACAGAAGGTGACGCCCCGCCGCTGACGCAGGTCACCGGCGGGGCGTGGGGTCAGTTCGTGTCCCGGTGATTCGCCCGTTCGGGCGCCACCGTGCGGTCGTCCGCGGGTCTCAGACCCGCACGCCGAACTGGAAGGGCATGTCGGACATCGCCTCATAGCGGACCACGGCGCCGGTGTGCGGGGCGTGCAGCACCTGGCCGTTGCCGGCGTACAGGCCGACGTGGTGGATGTCGCCGTAGAAGAAGACCAGGTCGCCGACCTTGAGGTCGCTCTGGCTGTAGATGCGGGTGCCTATGGTGGCCTGCGCCTCGGAGGTGCGCGGGATGGAGACACCGGCCGCCGCGTAGGCGTAGGAGGTCAGGCCCGAGCAGTCGAACGAGGAGGGGCCGGTGGCGCCGTACACGTACGGCTTGCCGAGCTGGCCCTGGGCGGCGGCGAAGGCGGCCGCGGCACGGCCGGATCCGGGCGGGGTGTCGCCGAGGTTCACGCGCTGGCTGGAGGAGCGGTCGGCGCGCTGCTGCTGCGCGGCCAGCTCCGCCTTCTCCTTGGCGGTCAGGCTGTTGAGCAGCTTCTGCGCCGAGGCGAGCTTGTCCTGGACCGCCTTCTTCTGGTTGCCCAGTTCGGTGCGGGTGGCGGAGAGGTCCTTGAGCTTCTCGGTGGCCTCCGCCCGCTCCTGGGCGAGTTCGCGCTGTTTGTCCTGGATCTTCCGGAGCGCGTCGACCTGCTGGCCGCTCAACTGGTCCAGCGTGGACGCCTTGTCGAGGAAGTCGTCCGGGTTCGAGGAGAGGAAGAGCTGGACCGAGGGGTCGATACCGCCGGAGCGGTACTGGGCCGTGGCCAGCGAACCCAGGCCGTCGCGCAGCTTGTTGAGGTCTTCCTGACCCCGGGCGACGTTGTCCTGGATCGTGGAGATTTCCTTCTGCAGCTTCTGCTGCTTCTCCTTGGCCCCGTCGAACTTCTCGGTGGCCTGCTCGGCCTGCTGGTAGAGCTCGTCGACCTTGGCCTTGACCTGGTCCTTGCTGAGCTTCTGACTCGGCGCGGCGTTGGCGGCGTTCGCGCTCAGCACGACGGCAGCGGCGGCTGCGGTGGTCAGCACGGTCACGCGAGCGCGACTCTGCTGCTTGGGTCGACGATGGGACGCCACGGAGGACGAACTCCTTCTTGTGAGTGATCACCCGTTCGGAGGTTCGAGCCCAGACCCTAGTGACCCACTTGTGATCAGTTCAAATCCTCACACCAAAAAATCCCGCCCCGCAATGCATTCTTTGCACAGAACTCACATGCAGTGAGGCGCGCTTGACACTAAGTGGTTCGACGATCAACCCAATTCGGGCATTGCGTACGTCCGTTGGGCCTTCAGGACAGTCGCTTCAGAAGTACCGCAGAGGCCACGGGACGGGCACCCGCCCTGGCGACGCCGTCGGCCACCTCGCGGTCGGTCGAGGCGACGATGACCGGACGGCCCGGTGGCTCCGCGCGCACGAGCTGGCGGATCAGCTCGTCGGCCGTGACGCCCGGCTTGGAGAACAGCACCCGCACCCCGCGCGGCGGCGCCAGGAGCACCGGCGCGGCCAGTTCGGCGCCGTCGAAGACACAGGTGACCTCGGCGCCGGTCTGCGCGGCGAGCGCGGAGAGCTGACCGAGCAGCCTCAGCCGCTGCTTCTCCAGCGGCATCTGCGGATAGCCGGTCTTGGTGACGTTGTAGCCGTCGACCACCAGATGCGCCTGGGGCAGGGCGAGGAGCTGGTCGAGGATCGCGGGGTCGTGCTCGGACAGGGCGCGCGCCGCGATGTCCTTTGGCGTCATCCGTCCCGGCTCCACCGCGTCGACCGTCTCGGCCGGGCGCACGGACACCGGCGGCAGGGCCAGTTCCCGGCGCAGGCCCTGGGTCGCCTCCAGCAGGGTGTCGAGCAGCAGCCGCACCCGCATGTCCTCCACGCTGCGGCCCTCACGGGCCGCCCGGCGGGTGGCCTCAAGGCCCGCCTCGGCCTCGCCGAGGCGGGCCTTGAGCCGGCGGGACTCGCTCTCGGCGGCCGACACCTGGGCCTGCGCCTCGGCGCGCACGGCGTCGGTCTCGCCCTGCGCCTTGCGCAGCGCGGCCTCGCCCCGCTTCACGTCGCTGAGGGCGGCGCGCAGTTTCCGGTGCAGCGATTCGGCGTCCCTCTTCGCCGACTCCAGCTCCGTGCGCAGCCGTTCGGTCTCGGCCCGGGTGTGCTCACGGGCCTGGGCCAGCTCGGCACGCAGCCGGTCCAGTTCGGCCCGGCTCTCCTCGTCCGCCCGCTCGGCGTCGGCGCGCTGGGCCTCCTCGCCCGCCGCGGTGACCAGCTTCACCCAGCCCGCCGGACGCAGTACGTAGGCCGCGGCCGCCACGTCGAGCGGGTCCGCGGCCGGGGGCGGCGAGCCGGAGTCGAGGGCGCCGGCGAGTTCCGGCTGCGCCTCTCTGAACTTCTCCCCGATCCGCTGCCGGAACAGCGCGTCGGTCTCCAGCGCCGCCGCCATCGCGTTCCCGGCGAACTTGGCCCGGCGATTCGGGGTGAACCGGGCGTACTGCCGGAGCTGCGCGGGCAGTTCGCCCATCGTCAGCCCGCCGAAGCCGTCCGAGACGATCTGCACGGCCCTGCGCCGCACTCCGTCGGGCAGCGGACGGTCAAGCACCTCAGCGGTGCCGTCGCCCGGCCCCCCGCCTGCGGTCTCCACCATCCGTCACACCCCAATACCGAAGAAAACCTCTCCGGGCCGCTCCGCTCAGGAGCCGGCGCCCGGCCTGTCCACGAGTTCCACCTGGTCCACCGCGTTGCACCAGCGGCAGCGCACCGACTCGATGGTCTCACTGACCACCTCGCGCTCCTCCACGCTCGGCTCACCGGCGAGATCGAGATGCACGTACTCGACGACCTTGGACGAACGGGTGACGTCGAACCGGGTGAGGTTGCCGCACAGGGTGCAGCGCCACCGGGTCGTGGCGGTCGGCAGGGGAACCGTCATCGTGGCTGTCCGCTTCCTTCGTCTCGTCGTCGGGCCGGGCCGGGGGCCGGCGCGTGTGGCTCGTAACCCTACGGCCTGGCAGGTACTCGCCGCCCGCCCGTCCACGGCGGCGAGGCGGTCTGTCAGCTTGCGTCCCCTTACGTCATGCTCTGTGTTCATGATCAGCGACTGGAGCACGGCGGCCGGCAGGACCCTCAGGGCACTCAGGGGCACCTCGGCGCCGACGACGTACGCCCTCATCGCCCTGTGCTTCCTGATCTTCGTCCTGGGCCCGGCCTCCGGGCTCACCCCCGGGTACGGCTCCGGGGACGCCCTGCTCGCCGCGCAGCGGGCGTACTTCCGCCGCTGGGGCGTGGTCCCGGCCGAGCTGTTCGGCCGCCCCGCGCAGCAGGCACTCACCCCGGTCACGGCCCTGTTCGTGCACGGCAGCTGGGTGCACCTGCTGGGCAACATGCTCTTCCTCCTCGTCTTCGGTGTGATGACCGAGGAGCGGATGGGCCGGGTGGAGTTCACTCTCTTCTACGTCGGCTGCGGTTATCTGGCCCTCCTGGGCTACGCGGTCGCCAACGCCACCTCGGAGCAGTCGCTGGTGGGCGCGTCCGGGGCGATCTCGGCGGTTCTCGGAGCGTTCCTCTACCTGTTCCCCCGCGCCCGCGTCACCAGTCTTCTGCCGTTCCTGTTCTTCCTGCCGCTGCGGTTCCCGGCATGGGTCGTGCTGCCCTTCTGGGCGGCGCTGCAGTGGCTGGCGGCCGGGCGCTCCGCCCAGGGGCCCGGGGTGGCCTACCTCGCGCACCTGGTCGGCTTCGCTCTCGGCTTCGGCTACGCGTGGGCGCGCTACGGGACGAGGAAGGGCCCGAAGGACGGCCCCGGACGAGCGGTGGTGGGGGACGGGCGGGCGACTAGAGTGAAAGCCGCCCCTGCTCAGGCCCCCGAGGGAGAGAACCAGCCGTGATCACCGCGATCGTCCTGATCAAGACCAGCGTGGACCGGATCCCCGAGATCGCGGAGCAGATCGCTTCGCTGGAGTCGGTCACCGAGGTCTTCTCCGTCACCGGTACGTACGACCTGATCGCGATGGTCAGGGTGCGGCAGCACGAGGACCTCGCCGAGGTGATCCCGGGTCGGATCAGCAAGATCCCGGGGGTCGAGGCCACCGACACGCACGTCGCGTTCCGCACCTACTCCCAGCACGACATGGAGGCGGCCTTCGCGATCGGGCTGGACTCCTGACCGCCTGAAGGCCGCCCCACCGGACGCCCCGGCCTCACACCGCGGGCACGCAGCGCCCGTCCTCCGTGCGATACGTCCACTTCGCGCCCTCGGTCACCAGTTCCTTCACGGCGTCCACGAAGCGGCGCACGTGCTCGTCCGGCGTGCCCGCCCCGAAGCTCACGCGGATGGCGTTGAGGGCCTTCTCGCCGGGCGCAGCCTCGGGGGCGCCGCACTCCCCCTGGGTCCTCGGGTCCGTGCCCAGCAGGGTGCGCACGAGGGGGTGGGCGCAGAAGAGGCCGTCGCGCACGCCGATGCCGTACTCGGCGGAGAGGGCGGCGGCGAAGTGGGAGCTGTTCCAGCCCTCGACGACGAAGGAGATGACCCCGACGCGCGGGGCGTCGTCGCCGAAGAGGGAGAGGAACCTGACCTCGGGCACCCCGGCGAGCCCCTCGCGGACGGTGTCGATCAGGTGCCGCTCGCGGGCGACGAGGGTGTCCCAGCCCGCCTCGGTGAGCGCCTTGCAGGCGGAGGCGATGGAGTAGGCGCCGATGACGTTCGGGGAGCCCGCCTCGTGCCGGGCCGCGCCCTCGTGCCACTCCACGTCCACCCCGCCGTCCTCGCGCCGGGTGACCTTGCGGCTGGCGCCGCCGCCCGCGAGGTACGGCTCGGCCACCCGCAGCCAGTCGGCGCGGCCGGCCAGGACACCGGAGCCGAAGGGCGCGTACAGCTTGTGCCCGGAGAAGGCGACCCAGTCCACGTCCAGCTCACGGATGTCCACCGGGTGGTGCGGGGCCAGCTGGGCGGCGTCCAGGACGATCCGGGCGCCGTGGGCGTGCGCGGCGGCGGCCAGCTCGCGGACCGGCCACAGCTCCCCGGTGACGTTCGAGGCACCGGTGACGCAGACCAGGGCCGGTCCGTGCGGGGCGCGGTCGGCGAGGGCCCGTTCCAGCGTCGTCACGGCCTGCTGCGGGGTGCGCGGGGCGTCGAGGTAGGTGACCTCGGCGTCCTGCCAGGGCAGCAGCGAGGCGTGGTGCTCGGTCTCGAAGACGAAGACCTGGCAGCCGGCGGGCAGGGCGCAGGCCAGGAGGTTCAGGGAGTCGGTCGTCGACCGGGTGAAGACCACCTGGTCGCCCTCGCGGCAGCCGAGGAACGCGGCGACCGTCCTGCGGGCGTTCTCGAACAGGTCGGTGGAGAGCTGGGACAGGTAGCCGGCCCCGCGGTGGACGCTGCCGTAGTAGGGGGCGTAGGCCGCCACGTCGTCCCAGACACGCTGGAGGGCGGGGGCGCTGGCGGCGTAGTCGAGGGCCGCGTAGGCGACCTCGCCACCGGTGACGAGTGGGACGGTGACATCTGCGCCCAGAACGGAAAGCGGGGCACAAACGGACTGGTCGGCGGCAGCGGTGAGGACAGACATGGGGAACTCCCGTGAGGACGTACGGCGCAGGGCGTACGGAAGGAAGAGAAGATGGGTGTGCGGAGGCGGGGCTCGGCGGCCCTATCGCATTCGCTTGCTCACGGAAGGCTCCTCGACGACCAGGACCCCTGGTTTCTCGAGGGGTCCGCGCTTGCCGCGGACCTCGTTGCCCACGACCTGGTCCTCACCCGGGGCACCCCGCCACGGACGGAGGGTTGCCGGACAGTCGGCCGGGGCCTCATGACTGTCACTCATGACCTGGTACGGGAACGTACGCGAAGTGATCGGCGTCCCGCAACCCGAGTCCGGATCGCGGGACGCCGACCGGGGACCCTCAGGCGTTGCTGGCGGCCACCCAGCGCTCCAGCGCCCGCTTCGCCTCGCCGGAGTCGATGGACTCCGCGGCCTTCTCCATCCCGGCGCGCAGCTGCTCCGTCAGGGACGCGTCGCCCGGCGCGAGGGCGACCAGAGCCGCCGCCGAGTTCAGCAGCACGGCGTCCCGGACGGGTCCCGGCTCGCCGTCCAGCACGCGCCGGGCGACCTCGGCGTTGAACGCCGGGTCGCCGCCGCGCAGGGCCTCCACGGGGACCAGCTCGATCCCGGCGTCGCGCGGGTCGAAGGACTCCTCGGCCACCTTGCCGTCCCGGACCACCCAGACCCGGGAGGTGGACGTGGTCGTCAGCTCGTCCAGGCCGTCGTCGCCCCGGAAGACCAGCGCGGAGTTGCCGCGCCCGGCGAGGACGCCGGCCACGATGGGCGCCATCCGCGGGTCGGCGACGCCCACCGCCTGGGCGCGCACCCGGGCCGGGTTGGTCAGCGGACCGAGCACGTTGAAGGTCGTCCGGATGCCCAACTGGCCGCGTGCCGCGGCGACATGACGCAGTGACGGGTGGAACTTCACCGCGAAGCAGATGGTGATGCCGGCCTCCTCGGCGACCTCGGCGACCCGCTTCGGCGTCAGGTTCAGGTTGATCCCGAGCTTCTCCAGGACGTCGGAGGACCCGGAGGCGGAGGAGGCGGCCCGGTTGCCGTGCTTGACGACCCTCACGCCCGTGCCCGCGACCACGATCGAGGACATGGTGGAGATGTTCACCGTCTTGGCGCCGTCACCGCCGGTGCCCACGATGTCGACGGCGGGACCCGGCACCTCGATGACGTTCGCGTGCTCGTACATCGTGCGGACGAGGCCGGAGATCTCCTCGACCGTCTCGCCCTTGGCCCGCAGGGCCACCATGAAGCCGGCGATCTGGGCGTCCGTCGCCTCGCCGCGCATGATCAGGTCCATCGCCCAGGCGGTCTCGTCGGCGGACAGGTCCCTGCCGTCCAGCAGACCGTTCAGCAGAGCGGGCCAGGAGCGGCCCGCCGCGGTGTCGCCTCCAGCGGGGGTCACAGCGCTCATAAGCCGCTCCTGGTTCGATGTCCCGCACCACGGGACGCGTGTCTCAACAGGTCCCACCCTATCGACCCCCGGGGACGGCGAAGGGCCCCGTCCGTAACCCGGACGGGGCCCTTCTGCGTGGCGTGACGACGCGGTGGGATCAGTGGTGGCCGTGGCCGCTCGTGATCTCCTTGTACTCCTCGACGGTCGGCTTCGCGATCTGGTTGTCCTCGCCGTGGTAGGCGCTGGACAGCCGGGCCCTCAGCCGGTCGCCGGCCTTCACCTTGCGCTCGACACCGTTCTCGTCGACCGTCGGGCCGATCTCGAGCGGCTTGTACTGCTCGTGCGCGGTGAGCGTGTGCAGCTGCTCCTGGCTGAGCGGCTCGTGCACCTCGATGAACTCACCGTGCGGCAGGCGCTTGATGATGCCGGTCTCGCGGCCGTGCAGCACCTTCTCGCGGTCACGGCGCTGCAGGCCGAGGCAGATCCGCTTGGTGAGCAGGAACATCAGGACCGGTCCGACGAAGACGAAGATCCGGACGAACCAGGTGACCGCGTTGATCGACAGGTTGAGGTGCGTGGCCCACAGGTCGTTGCCGCCACCGATCAGCAGGGTCAGGTACACCGTCATCCAGGCGACACCGAGGCCGGTGCGCGTCGGGGCGTTCCGCGGGCGGTCCAGGATGTGGTGCTCGCGCCTGTCACCGGTGACCCAGGCCTCGATGAACGGGTAGACCGCGATCGCGACCAGGACCAGCGGGAAGATCATCAGCGGGATGAACACGCCCAGGACGAGCGTGTGGCCCCAGAAGTCGATCTCCCAGCCCGGCATGAACCGGATCAGGCCCTCGGAGAAGCCCATGTACCAGTCGGGCTGGGCGCCGGTGGACACCTGGTCCGGACGGTAGGGACCCATGGCCCAGATCGGGTTGATCTGCGCGATGGCGGAGATGACCGCGATGACACCGAAGACCAGGAAGAAGAAGCCTCCGGCCTTGGCCATGTAGACCGGCAGCAGCGGCATGCCGACGACGTTGTTGTTGGACTTGCCCGGACCCGCGAACTGCGTGTGCTTGTGGTAGAAGACCAGGATCAGGTGGCCCACCATCAGGCCGAGCATGATGCCCGGCAGCAGCAGGATGTGGATCGAGTAGAACCGGGCGACGAAGTCGTGACCGGGGAACTGACCGCCGAAGAGGAAGAACGACAGGTACGTGCCGACGATCGGCACGGACAGGATCGCGCCCTCCATGAAGCGCACACCGGTGCCGGAGAGCAGGTCGTCCGGGAGCGAGTAACCGGTGAAGCCGGTGAACATGCCGAGGACGAACAGCAGGAAGCCGAACAGCCAGTTGACCTCACGCGGCTTGCGGAACGCGCCGGTGAAGAACACGCGCATCATGTGCACGAACATGCCGGCGAGGAAGATCAGCGCGGCCCAGTGGTGGATCTGCCGGACGAGCAGACCACCGCGCACGTCGAAGGAGATGTGCAGGGTCGAGTTGAACGCCTCGGACATCAGCTGTCCCTGGAGCGGGACGTAGCTGCCGTGGTACTCCACCTCGTTCATCGACGGGTGGAAGAACAGCGTCAGGTACACACCCGTCAGGATGATGATGATGAAGCTGTACATGCACACTTCGCCCAACATGAACGACCAGTGGTCGGGGAAGATCTTGCGCATGTTGGACTTGGCCAGGGAGTAGATCCCGAGTCGGCCGTCGGCCCAGTCGGCGACACGCTCGCCGGCCGGTGCCTTCCCGCGAGAGCGGGGCGTTTCGTTCGCTGCAGTACTCATCCGCGCTCCCAGAATGCAGGACCGACGGGCTCCTCGAAGTCGCCGAGCGCCTGGAGGTAACCCTCACTGTCCACGCCGATGCGCAGCTGCGGCAGGGCGTGGCCGGCGGGGCCGAAGATCACTCGGGCACCGTCGGAGAGGTCGAAGGTGGACTGGTGGCACGGGCACAGCACGTGGTGCGTCTGCTGCTCGTACAGGGAGATCGGGCAGCCGACGTGGGTGCAGATCTTCGAGAAGGCGACGATGCCCTCGTGCGACCAGTCGAGCTCGCGCTTGTCCTTGATGTTGTCCGGCTGCAGCCGGACGATCATCAGGGCCGCCTTGGCGATCTCCGTCTGGAACTGCTCGTCCGTCTCGTCCAGGCCGTCGGGCTTGGCGAACGTGAGCGAACCGACGCCGACGTCCTCGGGACGCAGCGGCTGGTTGGTGTTCATGTTGACCAGACGCTTGCCCTTGGCCCACAGGGTGTGGCGCAGCGAGGTGCCGGGCAGCGGACCGAGGTCGCGCAGCAGCATGACGCCGGAGAGCGGCACCAGGGCCAGCGCGCCGAACATCGTGTTGCGGATCAGCTTGCGGCGGCCGAGCGCCGACTCCTTGGCGCCCTCGCGGAAGTCCGCGTGCACCTTCGCGCGGACCTCGGGAGAGGCCTCGATCGGGTGACGCTCGTCGGCGACCTCGACGTCGGACATCAGGGTGCGGGCCCAGTGGACCGCGCCCGCGCCGATACAGAACAGGGCCGTGCCCAGGGTCAGGCCCAGCGCGAAGTTCAGCGCGCTGAGGTGCCCGATCGGGAACACGAAGATGTTCTTGTCGTGCGGGATCGTCACGTACGACGTGATGAAGCCGAGGGTGGCCAGCATCGACACCGTGAACAGCAGGGCGACCGCGCGCTCGGACCGCCGGGCGGCCCGCTCGTCGATGTCCTGGATCCGGTGCTCGTGGGGCGGCAGCCCCGGGTCGGCGAACGGGTTCTCCTCGTCCGCGATCCCTACCGCGCCGTGCGCGTGGTCCTGCTCAGCGGGCAGGTTCTCTTCTGGAATGTCTTGGCTACTCATGACTTCTTGGCCTTTGCGGTCCGAGCGGCGACCCAGACGGCGACGGCGATCAGTGCGCCGAGGCCGAAGATCCAGGCGAACAGACCCTCACTGACCGGGCCGATGCCGCCCAGTTCCAGACCGCCGGGGTTGGTCGTCTGGTCGCTGTCGACCGCGTGCAGGTACGCGATGATGTCCTTCTTGTTCTTCGAGGACAGCGTGGTGTCGGGGAAGTTCGGCATGTTCTGCGGGCCGGTCTGCATGGCCTCGTAGATGTGCTTCGGGTCGACGCCTTCCAGCGTCGGCGCGTACTTGCCGTTGGTGAGGGCGCCACCCTTGCCGGTGAAGTTGTGGCACTGCGCGCAGTTCGTGCGGAACAGCTCGCCACCCTTGGCGATGTCGGCGCCGTCCGGACCGTACTGGTCCTTGGTCGGGATGCTCGGGCCGGCGCCCAGCGACGCGATGTACGCGGCGAGCTGGTCGATCTGGGCCTGCGTGTAGATGGGCCTCTTGCGCGGGACCTGGGCGCCCTGCGAGGTCGCGGCCGGCATACGGCCGGTGCCGACCTGGAAGTCGACCGCCGCGGCGCCCACGCCGACCAGGCTCGGGCCGTCGGAGGAGCCCTGGCCACCGGTGCCGTGGCAGCTGGCGCAGCCGACCTCGTAGAGCTTCTTGCCCTCCTTGATGGTCAGGGACTGGGAGGTTTCATCGGCCTGTGCCTTGCTCGCGGGTGCGAACGCGGCGTACAGCCCCCCAGTGGCCGCCAGCGCGAGGAGTAGGACGACGACCGCCGCCAGCGGATGGCGTCGTCGTGCGGAGAGCTTTTTCACGGATTACCCCGGTGTCAGGATCTTCTGCGTCGGTGCTTCTGGATTTAGCGGGAGTGGTCCCGGCTACTTGATCAGGTAGATCGTGGCGAAGAGGCCGATCCAGACGACATCGACGAAGTGCCAGTAGTAGGACACGACGATGGCCGCGGTCGCCTGCTCGTGCGTGAACCTCTTCGCCGCGTAGGTGCGGCCGAGGACCAGCAGGAAGGCGATGAGACCGCCCGTCACATGCAGGCCGTGGAAGCCGGTGGTCAGGTAGAACACCGAGCCGTACGGGTCGGAGGACAGGGAGATCCCCTCGTCCCTCACCAGCGAGGTGTACTCGTAGATCTGACCGCCGATGAAGATCGCACCCATGATGAAGGTGATGATGAACCAGCCACGGAGCTTCTTCACATCGCCGCGCTCGGCCGCGAACACGCCGAGCTGGCAGGTGAGCGAGGAGAGCACCAGGATCGTGGTGTTCGTCGCGGAGAAGGGCACATTGAGCGCTGAGGCCATGTGCTTCCAGTGGGCCGGTCCGGTCACCGACCGGAGGGTGAAGTACATCGCGAAGAGGGCCGCGAAGAACATCAGCTCGGAACTCAGCCAGATGATGGTTCCGACGCTGGTGAGGTTCGGCCGGTTGACCGACGGGTGCGCGTGCCCGGTTTCTACTGTCGTTGCTGTCGCCACGACCGACATTATGTCGGTCGCTTATCCCGCCCTCACTCCGGGGGGTGCCGTTCGGAGTGTTGCTGCCTGCCGAACCGGTGCTGACGTGGTGTTCATGGGAGTAACATCCGCCCAAACGGCCCCGTCCGTCCTGTCCGTACGACGCCGACGTCCCGGAGGAACAATGCAGCCGACCGCCACGGTGCTGGTCTACAGCGACGACTCCAACACCCGCGAGCAAGTACGGCTGGCCGCAGGGCGGCGGCCCGCTCCCGACGTGCCCCAGGTCGAATTCGTAGAGTGCGCGACGCCCGCGGCCGTGCTGACCGAGCTGGACCGCGGCGGCATCGACGTGTGCGTGCTCGACGGCGAGGCCGTGCCCATGGGCGGCATGGGCGTGTGCCGGCAGATCAAGGACGAGGTGTTCAACTGCCCGCCGGTGCTGGTGCTCATCGGCCGGCCCCAGGACGCGTGGCTGGCCACGTGGAGCCGGGCCGACGCGGCGGTGACCCTTCCGGTGGACCCGGTCGAGTTCGCCTCCGCGCTGGCCGCCCTGCTGCGCCAGAAGCGCCTGCAGAGCGCCTGAGGACCCGGGGCGCGGGGTCATGCCCGCGGCCGCGGCCCGCGAAGGGCCGTCCGCCCGGCTGCCCGCGCCCCTGCGGTCCTCACAGCGCCGTCGGCCGGAGCCTCACCGCGTCCACGGGGGCGGGGCTGTCCGGTGTGCCGTTGGTCAGGGCGGATCCGGTGCGCCACTTCTTCCAGTCGACGTTCCAGTCGCCGAAGCCGTTGCCGAAGGGCTCCATCGGGGTGCCGTTGGAGTTGACGACCCTGACGATGTCCCCCGGGTGGATGTGGTCGAAGAACCACTCGGCGTTGGACGTACTCATGCCGGTGCAGCCGTGGCTGACGTTCGCGTAGCCCTGTGAGCCCACGGACCAGGGCGCGGCGTGCACGTACTCGCCCGACCAGGTGACGCGCGTCGCGTAGTAGACCGGCAGGTCGTAGGAGTCGGAGCTGTTCTCGGAGATGCCGACAGTGACTCCGCGCATGCGTACGAAGTACTGCTTCTCCAGGACGACCTTGACGCCGTTGCGGGTGTCGTAGCCGGGCTTGCCGGTGGTGACCGGGATCTGGTTGACCACCTTGCCGTTCTCGTAGAAGGTCAGCTGGTGCGCCGCGGCGTCGGTGACGGCTTCGATCCGGTCCCCCGTGGTGATCTTCAGCGCCTTGGACTTCCCGCCCCACAGCCGGTCGCTGATCTTCACGCCGTCCAGGTTGCTGTGCACCTGGACGGTGGCGTGGGCGGGCCAGTAGTCCTTGGGCCGGTAGTGGAGTTCCTTGCCGCTCACCCAGTACCAGGAGCCCTGGACGGCCGGCACGGAGTCCACCCGCAGGGCGCGCTCCACGACGGCCCGCTGCGCCTTGTCCTTGACGTCCTGGCTCAGTTGGGCGGTGATGGGCTGCCCCACGCCGTACTGGCCCGCGTCCGGCCCGAAGGTGACGTTCAGCCGCTTCTGGCTGGTCGGTCTGCTGGTGTCGAAGGCGAGGACCTTGCGGCCCGGCGCCCCGTCGTCGTCCTCGGTGCTCACCGTGACCGTGTAGTGGGCGTTGGCGGCCAGCGGGGAGATGCTGTGCCAGCGGCTGCCGTCGGCGGCGAGTTCGCCCGCCACGTAGCGCCCTGTGGAGTCCTGGGCGGTGACGTCGGTGATGCGCCCCTCGTCCTTGACGGTGACCTCCAGGGGCTTGTCCGGGTCGGCCCGCTTCCCCGCGTCGGTGGGGCCGTTGAAGGAGATCAGGCCCGCTGCGTCGTACGGCTTGGCCGACAGGGGGTTGCCGTCCGAACCGCAGGCGGTGACGCCCGCGCCGAGGGCGGTCACCAGCAGCGTGCAGCCGACGACGGTGCGGGTCCGCGGAGTGTGATTCATACGATCACGCTATGAGATGGAGACCTTACCGGCGCGGCACGTAACTCGTTCGAGCGACCGACACTCCGGCAAAGGAAGGACACCCTGTTGCGGCCCCAAAAGCCGGGAGCCCGGACCCTCCTGACGGAGGGTCCGGGCTCCCGGTGCGCTCTGCGGGTGTTACTGCGTGCGGTTCTCACCGTGGTAGTACTCGAACACCCAGCCGAACAGGCCGATCACGATGATCGGGGCGGCGAAGTAGATCAGCCACCAGCCGACCGCGATGCTGAGGAAGGCGATCGCGCCGCCGATGCCCAGCAGCAGCGGCTGCCAGCTGTGCGGGCTGAAGAAGCCCAGCTCGCCCGCGTCGTCCGAGACGTCGGCCTCCTTGTCGTCCTGCGCACCCGCGTCGACCCGCCGGGCCGTGAAGCCCAGGTAGAAGCCGATCATGATGGACAGGCCGAAGGCCAGGAAGAGCGCCGTGGTGCCGGCCGGCTCCTTCGACCACACGCCGTACACGACGGCCATGATCAGGATGAAGAAGCTCAGCCAGATGAACATCCGGCCCTGGATCTTCACTTGCCGGCCTCCTTGCTGCCCGCGATGGCGGTGCCGTGACCGGCGTGCTCGAGCTGCTCGAGCGCGGCGATCTCGGGGTGGTGCAGGTCGAACGCCGGGGATTCGCTGCGGATCCGCGGCAGGGTGAGGAAGTTGTGCCGCGGCGGCGGGCAGGAGGTCGCCCACTCCAGCGAGCGGCCGTAGCCCCACGGGTCGTCGACCTCGACCGGCTTGCCGTACTTGGCCGTCTTCCACACGTTGTACAGGAACGGCAGCATCGACAGGCCGAGCAGGAAGGAGCTGATGGTCGAGACCGTGTTCAGGGCGGTGAAGCCGTCGGCCGCCAGGTAGTCGGCGTAACGACGCGGCATGCCCTCGGCGCCCAGCCAGTGCTGCACCAGGAACGTGCCGTGGAAGCCGATGAACAGCGTCCAGAAGGTGATCTTGCCGAGGCGCTCGTCCAGCATCTTGCCGGTCATCTTCGGCCACCAGAAGTGGAAGCCGGAGAACATCGCGAAGACGACGGTGCCGAAGACCACGTAGTGGAAGTGGGCCACCACGAAGTACGAGTCGGAGACGTGGAAGTCCATCGGGGGCGAGGCCAGGATGACACCGGTCAGACCGCCGAACGTGAAGGTGATCAGGAAGCCGGTCGCCCAGAGCATCGGTGTCTCGAAGGACAGCGAGCCCTTCCACATGGTGCCGATCCAGTTGAAGAACTTCACACCGGTCGGGACCGCGATCAGGAAGGTCATGAAGGAGAAGAACGGCAGCAGCACACCGCCGGTGACGTACATGTGGTGGGCCCACACGGTCACGGACAGACCGGCGATCGAGATGGTCGCGGCGATCAGACCCATGTAGCCGAACATCGGCTTGCGGGAGAACACCGGGATCACTTCGCTGATGATGCCGAAGAACGGCAGCGCGATGATGTACACCTCTGGATGGCCGAAGAACCAGAAGAGGTGTTGCCACAACAGTGCGCCGCCGTTGGCGGCGTCGAACACGTGGGCACCGAACTTGCGGTCCGCCTCCAGGGCGAACAGCGCGGCGGCCAGCACCGGGAAGGCCAGCAGCACCAGCACCGCGGTCAGCAGCACGTTCCACACGAAGATCGGCATGCGGAACATGGTCATGCCCGGGGCACGCATGCAGATGATCGTGGTGATGAAGTTGACCGAGCCGAGGATGGTGCCGAAGCCGGAGAAGGCCAGACCCATGATCCACATGTCGGCGCCGATGCCCGGGCTGCGGACCGCGTCCGACAGCGGGGAGTAGGCGAACCAGCCGAAGTCGGCCGCACCGTCGGGGGTGAGGAAGCCGCCCACCGCGATGGTCGAGCCGAACAGGTACAGCCAGTAGGCGAACATGTTCAGCCGCGGGAACGCCACGTCGGGCGCGCCGATCTGCAGCGGCATGATCCAGTTCGCGAAGCCGGCGAACAGCGGCGTCGCGAACATCAGCAGCATGATCGTGCCGTGCATCGTGAACGCCTGGTTGAACTGCTCGTTCGACATGATCTGCAGGCCCGGCCGGGCCAGCTCGGCGCGCATGAGCAGCGCCATCACGCCGCCGATCAGGAAGAACGCGAACGACGTGACGAGATACATCGTCCCGATCGTCTTGTGGTCGGTGGTCGTCAGCCACTTCACCACGGCATTGCCGGGCTGCTTGCGCCTGACCGGCAGCTCGTCCGCGTAGGAGCCTTCAGCTGCCGCGGCACCCTGGGGTTCGTTGAGGATGCTCACAGGTTGTTCGTCTCCCGGTTCTTCTCGTGCGGCGTCTGCGCGATGCCGGCGGGAATGTAACCGGTCTGCCCCTTCTTGGCGAGGTCCTTGAGGTGCTGCTCGTAACGATCGGGGGAGACGACCTTCACGTTGAACAGCATCCGGGAGTGGTCGACGCCGCACAGCTCCGCACACTTGCCGAGGAAGGTGCCCTGCTTGTTCGGGGTCACCTGGAAGGCGTTGGTGTGGCCCGGGATGACGTCCTGCTTCATCAGGAACGGCACCACCCAGAAGGAGTGGATGACGTCACGCGAGGTCAGGATGAAGCGGACCGTCTTGCCCTCGGGGAGCCAGAGCGTCGGACCGGGGTTGCCGGTCTGCGGGTTGCGCGTGCCCGGCGTGCCGACGTCGTAGACGCCGCCGGCGTTCGCCGGGAAGGCGGTCTTGAACCGGTCCGGAATGGCGGCCAGGTTCGCGTCCGTCTTGGCGTTGCCCGAGACACCCGGGACGTTCTCGATGTAGTTGAAGCCCCAGCTCCACTGGAAGCCGACCACGTTGACCGTGACGTCGGGCTTCTTGTCGAGGCTGAGGAGCTTCGTCTCGTCCCGGGCCGTGAAGTAGAAGAGCACCGAGATGATGATGATCGGGACCACCGTGTACAGGGCCTCGATCGGCATGTTGTACCGGGTCTGCGGAGGTACCTCGACCTTGGTGCGGCTGCGCCGGTGGAACATGGCGCTCCACAGGATCAGGCCCCACACCAGCACGCCGACGGCGAGCGCGGCAGCCCAGGAGCCCTGCCACAGGGAGAGGATCCGCGGAGCCTCTTCCGTGGTCGGGGTGGGCATGCCAAGGCGGGGGAAGTCCTTGTATGTGCAACCGGTTGCGGTCGCAAGGACCAGGCCCGCGGTCAATGCCTGCAGCAGCTTCCGCCGCATCGGGCGCCGCGGCGAGCGGTCGGAGCCGTTGGGACTCACGTAGCGCCTTCCCGAGAGTCTCGCCCGCGCGGTCGGCTACGGCCTTCTCGCTGGTCGGTCGCCGCCCTGCGTCGGGCAGGGGTTTGGATGTTTATGCGGACCAAACCCTAGCCGACGCCCTCCGGGGGTTCGCGGGGAGGGGGGCATACGCGTCGCGCCTCACTCAGTTGGGGTGCGGACGGGCGCCCATTAGCTCGGGTTGTGTGGGTTTGAGGGGCGGGCGCGGGTGGGTTACGGGGTCCCGCGCCCCGCGGCGCAGCCCGTGTCGGACACAGCCCGCGCCCCTGGGGTCGACTCGGCTCACCTGCGCTTTAACGTGGGAGTGTGGCTTACTTCGACGCGGCTTCCGCCGCTCCCCTCCACCCCGTCGCCCGTCAGGCGCTGTTGGCCTCGCTGGACGACGGCTGGGCCGATCCCTCGCGGCTGTACCGGGAGGGCCGCAAGGCCCGGATGCTGCTGGACGCGGCCCGGGAGGCGGCGGCCGAGGCAGTGGGCTGCCGGCCCGACGAGCTGGTGTTCACCCCGTCCGGCACCAGGTCCGTACACACGGGTGTCGCGGGGGCGTTGGCCGGGAGGCGCCGGGCCGGGCGTCACCTGATCGTGTCCGCCGTCGAACACTCCTCCGTCCTCCATTCGGCGGAGGTGTTCGAGGCCGAGGGGGGAACGGTCGGCAAAGTGGCCGTGAACCGGGCCGGCGCCGTCGACCCGGACGCCTTCGCCGCCGCGCTGCGGCCGGACACCGCACTGGCCTGTCTGCAGTCGGCCAACCACGAGGTGGGGACCGTGCAGCCGGTGGCCCGGGTGGCCGAGGCGTGCCGGGCGGCCGGGGTGCCGCTGCTGGTGGACGCGGCGCAGTCGCTGGGGTGGGGACCGGTCGAGGGCGACTGGTCGCTGCTGGCGGCCAGCGCGCACAAGTGGGGCGGGCCCTCGGGGGTCGGGCTGCTCGTCGTGCGCAAGGGGGTGCGGTTCGCCGCCCAAGGGCCCTCGGACGAAAGGGAGTCGGGGCGCGCGCCCGGCTTCGAGGACATCCCGGCGGTCGTGGCGGCCGTGGCCTCGCTGCGCGCGGTGCGGGCGGAGGCGGCCCGGGAGTCGGTACGGCTGCGGGAGCTGACGGAGCGGATCCGGACCCGGGTGCCGGGGCTGGTGGAGGACGTGGAGGTCGTGGGCGATCCGGAGCACCGGCTGCCGGGGATCGTCACCTTCTCGTGTCTCTATGTCGACGGAGAGGCGCTGCTGCACGAGCTGGACCGGGAGGGTTTCTCCGTCTCGTCCGGATCCTCCTGCACCAGCAGCACGCTGACGCCGAGCCATGTGCTGAAGGCGATGGGCGTGCTGAGCGAGGGGAACGTGCGCGTCTCCCTGCCGGCGGGCGCGGCCGAGGAGGACGTGGAACGGTTCCTGGAGGTGCTGCCTCAGGCGGTCGCGGGGGTGCGGGAGAAGCTGGGGGCGCCCGTGCCGGCCACTCGAGCGGGCCCCGGGGAACTGCTCGTCGACTCCCTCGGCAAGCGGTGCCCCCTCCCGGTCATCGAACTGGCCAAGGTGTTCGGCCGGGTGCCGGTCGGCGGCACGGTGCGGGTCCTCTCGGACGACGAGGCGGCCCGGCTGGACATTCCCGCCTGGTGCGAGATGCGGGGCCAGGAGTACGTCGGCGAGGAGCCGGCGGAGCGGGGCACGGCGTACCTGGTCCGCCGGGTGAGCTGACCGCGCGCGCCGGGGACGCGGGGACCGGGCGGCCGGTCCCCGCGCCTTCGTGCAGGTACGACCGGTCAGCCCAGGTGGGTGCGGACCTCTTCGGCGGCCTCGTCGCCGTACGCCTTGGTGAACCGCTCCATGAAGTGGCCCCGGCGCAGCTGGTACTCCTGCGTGCCCACGGTCTCGATGACGAGGGTCGCCAGCATGCAGCCGATCTGCGCGGCGCGCTCCAGGGAGACGCCCCAGACCAGGCCGGAGAGGAAGCCGGCGCGGAAGGCGTCGCCGACACCCGTGGGGTCGGCCTTGCGGTCCTCGTCCGGGCAGCCGACCTCGATCGGGTCCTCGCCGGCGCGCTCGATGCGCACGCCCCGGGAGCCGAGCGTGGTGACGCGGTGGCCGACCCTGGCCAGGATCTCGGCGTCGCCGAGGCCCGTCTTGGACTCGATGAGGCCCTTCTCGTACTCGTTGGAGAAGAGGTAGGTCGCGCCGTCCAGCAGGATGCGGATCTCCTCGCCGCCCATCCGGGCGATCTGCTGGGAGAAGTCGGCCGCGAAGGGGATCGAGCGGGAGCGGCACTCCTCGGTGTGCCGGAGCATGGCCTCCGGGTCGTCGGCGCCGATCAGCACCAGGTCGAGACCGCCGACCCGGTCGGCGACCGTCTTCAGCTCGATCAGCCGGGCCTCGCTCATGGCGCCGGTGTAGAAGGAGCCGATCTGGTTGTGGTCGGCGTCGGTGGTGCACACGAAGCGGGCGGTGTGCAGGGTGTCGGAGATGCGGACGGACTCGGTGTCGACGCCGTGGCGGTCGAGCCAGGACCGGTAGTCGTCGAAGTCGAAGCCGGCGGCTCCGACCAGGACGGGCCCGGTGCCGAGCTGGCCCATGCCGAAGGCGATGTTGGCGCCGACGCCGCCGCGGCGCACGTCGAGGTTGTCGACGAGGAAGGAGAGCGAAACCGTGTGCAGCTGGTCCGCGACGAGCTGGTCGGCGAAGCGGCCGGGGAAGGTCATGAGGTGGTCGGTGGCGATGGAGCCGGTGACTGCAATGCGCACGACGGGGAATCTCCTGCGGGAGGCTGGATTGACAGTTCACGCTACCCGGTCCGGAGCCACCGCTGAAGCTGGCAAAACTACCCGATAGTAGATCTTTCTTCGCCGGGTCCGGCATGCCTACGGTGCCGTCATGACGAACCTCAAGGCCACCTCCCACGCCCGAAGGCTCTCCCCCGCCCCCGCCGACCTCGAGGGCGGTCTCGCCTCACTGCGCGGCGACTGCGCCCGGATGGCCCACCACTGGAAGGCTCCGAAGCACGCCGCGTCGCGGCCGGTGCCGCCGTCCCTCATCCACGGCGTGAACGTTCCGACGCGCTCCGCCCGGCTGCTGGACGCGATGTCCGAATACGGCGACTGACGCAAGGGGCGCACTCCCGGGAACCGCGCGCTCCCCTCCCGCGTCCCATCGCCGTCCCCCGCACAGGGGATGCGGGATACGACCCAGCGAGGAGCGATGCGGTGAACACGGAGCGGCCCGAGGACTCCGGGGATGCGGAGGTTCCCGAGGTATCACACGAGCGTGCGGCCGAGGAGCCGGAGGCCGCCGGCGGGGAACCCGCCGAGCGGTCCGGCCGGCACCGCTCCCGCGCCGTCGTCCTGTCCGTCGCCGCCGCCGTGCTGCTGGTCGGCGGCGGGGGCGCGTACCTCGCGGCGGGCAGCGACGCGGGCGGCCGCACGGGTCCCGGCGCGGCCGGCGGCAGGGCCACTCCCCCGCCGCTCGCGCTGGACGGGTGGACGGGGGCGAACGGCGTCGCGTCCGGGGAGCCGGATCCGTACGGCGCCCACTACGTGGCGCAGGGCGAACTGCCGGCCGGTCCCGGCTCGGCGCCGGTGTACGGGCCGGGGGCCGAGGTCGGCAAGGACCGGGTGGCCCGGCTGGCGAAGGCGCTCGGGGTCGACGGGACGCCCGTGGCCCAGGGGCGGATCTGGCGGGTCGGCGGCAAGGACGGCTCCGGGCCGAGCCTGCAGGTGAACCGGGACGCGCCGGGCAGCTGGACCTTCAGCCGGTACGCGCCCGGCACCGACGACTGCAAGAAGGGCGTGCTGTGCGCGCACGACCCGATGGCCCCCGCCGCCACCCCGGTGAGCGTGGCCGCGGCCGAGAAGGCGGCGGCGCCCGTGCTCAGGGCCGCCGGGCTCGACGGCGCAAAGGTCGACGCGGGCCGGATCATGGGTGCCCAGCGGGTGGTCGATGCCGATCCGGTGGTCGGTCGTCTGCCCACGTACGGCTGGACGACCGGTCTGACGGTCGACCGGCAGGGCGAGGTGGTCGGCGGCCACGGGCTGCTCGCGACGCCGGTGAAAGGCGCCACGTACCCCGTCCTGGACGCGGCGAAGACACTGCGGCTGATGAACGCGGCGCCCGCGGGAGACCACCGGATGGGCATCGGCGGCTGCGCAGGCCCGATGCCACTGAAGGACCGGCTGGAGCAGCCGTGCGCGCCGTCCACGGGGGCGCCGAAGCGGGCGGCGGGCACCGTCACCGTGCGCAAGGCGGTGTTCGGGCTGGCCTCGCACGCCGTCGGCGGACGGCAGACGCTGGTGCCGTCCTGGCTGTTCGAGGTGCGGGGACCGGCGGACGAGAGCGCGTCCACGGTGGCGTACCCGGCGGTCGACCCCCGCTACCTGGCGCCCGCGGCGACGCCCTCGGGACCCTCGGCGCCCTCGGCGCCGCCCGCGTCCGGGGCGCCCGCGACCCGGAACGTGAAGGTGAACGGCTACACGGCGGACGGCCGGACGCTGACCGTGAGCTTCTACGGCGGGGTGTGCGCCGACTACCGGGCGGCGGCGAAGGAGAGCGGGGGCAGCGTGACCGTCACGGTCACCGAGAAGCCCTGGCCGGACAAGGTGTGCGTACTGATCGCCAAGGAGTACGCGAAGACCGTACGGCTGGACGCGCCGCTCGACGGGCGGACGGTGCTCGGTGCGGACGGCCGGCGGATCCCGCGGGCGAAGCCGGGAGCGCTACGGCCGGACGCGTCGGCGCGGGCGCGCTAGGGCCTGTCTGGCCATTCCAGGCCCTAGCGGCGCCGGATCCGGGACGGAAAAGAGGCGGCGGCCCCCCGCGGGGGACCGCCGCCTCTCGCGTCACGGCGTGCGCGGCTCAGCTGAAGGAGTCGCCGCAGGCGCAGGAGCCGGTCGCGTTCGGGTTGTCGATCGTGAAGCCCTGCTTCTCGATCGTGTCCACGAAGTCGACGGTGGCGCCGCCCAGGTACGGAGCGCTCATGCGGTCGGTGACGACCTTGACGCCACCGAAGTCCTTCTCCACGTCGCCGTCGAGCGAGCGCTCGTCGAAGAACAGCTGGTAGCGCAGACCGGAGCAGCCGCCCGGCTGGACGGCGACGCGCAGGGCGAGGTCGTCGCGGCCTTCCTGGTCGAGCAGGGCCTTGACCTTGGCCGCCGCGGCGTCGGTCAGGATGATGCCGTCGCTGACGGTTGTGGTCTCGTCCGATACGGACATCTACATCTCTCCCGGGTTGTACGGAGACTGCTTGCCGACGAGTGCAACCGGCACTCGCACGGATTCATTCCGGGCCGTGCGGTCGCATTGTCGCGGTTCTGCTTCTCTCTTCATGCTCGCACATGGCCGCGGACGCGGACAGCGGTCCGCGCGGGCCCGGGCGGGATTCACGTCACATGGACGCTATGGCCATCGTCAAACTGACGTGAACCGGTTATGATAGATAGCGTCAGTTAGACGAAAAGTAGAAAGGGTGCGTGTCGTGACCACCGCCCAGACCCCGGAGCTCGACGTGCAGCCGACTCCGCTCGCCCTGCTGCTGCTCGGCCGCGAGGCCGACCCGAAGAGCGAGCGGGGCGTCGAGTGCCCCGGTGACCTGCCCTCGCCGTCCGACCCCGACCTGGTCGAGCGTGCCCGCGCCGCCAAGGAGAAGCTCGGCGACAGGGTCTTCGTGCTCGGTCACCACTACCAGCGCGACGAGGTGATCCAGTTCGCCGACGTCACGGGCGACTCCTTCAAGCTGGCCCGGGACGCGGCCGCGCGCCCGGAGGCCGAGTACATCGTCTTCTGCGGTGTGCACTTCATGGCCGAGTCGGCCGACATCCTCACCTCAGGCGACCAGAAGGTCGTCCTGCCCGACCTGGCGGCCGGCTGCTCCATGGCCGACATGGCCACGGCCGAGCAGGTGGCGGAGTGCTGGGACGTGCTGACCGAGGCCGGGATCGCGGACCAGGTGGTCCCCGTCTCGTACATGAACTCCTCGGCCGACATCAAGGCGTTCACCGGCAGGCACGGCGGCACGATCTGCACCTCCTCGAACGCGAAGCGCGCCCTCGACTGGGCCTTCGAGCAGGGCGAGAAGGTCCTGTTCCTGCCGGACCAGCACCTGGGCCGCAACACCGCCGTCCGCGACATGGGGATGTCCCTGGACGACTGCGTGGTCTACAACCCGCACAAGCCGAACGGCGGCCTCACGCCGGAGCAGCTGCGCGCGGCGAAGATGATCCTGTGGCGGGGGCACTGCTCGGTCCACGGCCGCTTCAGCCTGGACTCGGTCAACGACGTGCGCGAGCGCATCCCGGGCGTGAACGTCCTGGTGCACCCCGAGTGCCGGCACGAGGTCGTGGCGGCGGCCGACCACGTGGGCTCGACCGAGTACATCATCAAGGCCCTGGAGGCGGCCCCGGCCGGCTCCAAGTGGGCGATCGGCACGGAGCTGAACCTGGTCCGGCGCCTGGCGAACCGTTTCGCTCCCGAGGGCAAGGAGATCGTGTTCCTCGACCGCACGGTCTGCTTCTGCTCGACCATGAACCGCATCGACCTGCCCCACCTGGTCTGGGCCCTGGAGTCCCTCGCCGAGGGCAACCTGGTCAACCGGATCGAGGTCGACGAGGAGACCGAGGCGTTCGCCAAGCTGGCGCTGGAGCGGATGCTGGCACTGCCGTAGCGCACACGAAAGGGGCCGGGTCTCGTGGTGCGAGACCCGGCCCCTTCGTCATGCCGTCAGACTCCGGTCGGCTCCAGCACCTGCTCCGCCCTCGTCTCCCGCTTCGCCGCCCGCTTGCGCGCGCGCCGCTCCTTGCGGAGTTCGAGCATCGCGTACAGCGTCGGGACCAGCAGCAGCGTCAGCAGGGTCGACGAGATCAGACCGCCGATCACGACCACGGCGAGCGGCTGGGCGATGAAGCCGCCCTCGCCGGTGACGCCCAGGGCCATGGGCAGCAGGGCGAAGATGGTCGCCAGGGCCGTCATGAGGATCGGGCGCAGCCGGTGCCGGCCGCCCTCGATCACGGCCTCCACGACGCCGTGTCCCTGCGCGCGGTACTGGTTGATCAGGTCGATCAGCACGATCGCGTTGGTCACCACGATGCCGATCAGCATCAGCATGCCGATCATGGCCGGGACACCCATCGGGGTACCGGTGGCGACCAGCAGGCCGATCGCTCCCGTCGCCGCGAACGGGACGGACACCAGCAGGATCAGCGGCTGGACCAGCGAGCGGAACGTCGCGACCAGCAGCATGAACACGATGGCGATCGCCGCCAGCATGGCCAGGCCGAGGTTCTTGAACGCGTCGTTCTGGTCGGAGGTGACACCGCCGATCTGCGCCTCGGCGCCCGCCGGGAGCTTCAGGGCCTTGATCTTCGACTGGAGCTGGGTGCTCACCGAACCCGTGTTGTCACCGGTCGGCCTGGCCGTGATGGTGGCGGCGCGCCGGCCGTCGATCCGGGTCAGCGACACCGGGCCGTCGACCAGCTTCACCGTGGCGATGTCGCCGAGCTTCACCGGGCCGAGGCGCAGGTTCTTCAGCTGGGCCAGGGTGGTGGCGGGCTTGGCCGACTTCACGACGACGTCGCGCTCGGTGTCGTCGAGGATCGCCTTCGCCGCCGTCGTGCCGCGCACGGCCTGGGTGACCGCGAGGCCCAGCTTCTGGTCGTCGAACCCGGCCGCGGCCGCCTTGGCGTTGGCGGTCACCGAGATCCGCGGCACGCTGGTGGCGAGGTCGCTGGTGACGTCGGTGACGCCGTCGAGGCCGGCCACCGTGGAGCGCACCTGCTCCGCGGCCGTGCGCAGCACCTGCGGGTCGGCCGCCTTCACGACGACGCTCAGGTTCTGGTTGCCGAAGCCGTCACCGGCCGACACGGTGGTCGTGCCGATGCCCTCGAGCTTCCTCAGGCCGTCCTCGAGGTGCTTCTGCACGTCGTCGTACGACTTCGAGTCCTTCAGCATGACCTGGTAGGAGGCCTGGTTGGTGTCCGTGCCGCCGCCGAAGGCCGCCATGAAGCCGGAGGAGCCGACGGTGACCTGGTAGTCCTTCACGCCCTTGGTGGCGGCGAGCAGCTTCTCCACCTTCCTGGCCTGCGCGTCGGTGGCCGCCAGGCTGGTGCCGGGCTTCAGCTCCTGCTTGACCGTGAGGACCTCCTGCTCGCCCTGGTCGAAGAAGTCGGTCTTCAGCAGGCCGGACATGCCGAAGGTGACGACCAGGACCACGATCGCGATCAGCACGCTAGTGAGGCGGCGGCGGGTGGCGAAGCGCAGGACGGGGACGTAGGCGCGCTGGAGGCGGCTGTTCGCCTCCTTCTCCTCGGCCCGGCGGCGGGCCTCCACGGCGTCCTCGGGGGTGCCCTTCGGGGCGCGCAGGAACCAGAACGACAGCACCGGCACGACCGTCAGCGAGACCACCAGGGAGGCCAGCAGGGCCGCCGTCACCGTGATGCTGAACGAGCCGAACAGGGCGCCCACCATGCCGCCGACCAGGCCGATCGGCAGGAACACGGCGACCGTGGTGAGGGTGGAGGAGGTGACCGCGCCGGCCACCTCGCGCACCGCGTCCAGGATGGCCTGCCTGCGCTCCTCGCCGTAGCCGAGGTGCCGCTTGATGTTCTCCAGGACGACGATCGAGTCGTCGACGACCCGGCCGATCGCGATGGTCAGCGCGCCGAGGGTGAGCATGTTCAGGGACAGGCCGCGCGTCCACAGCACGATCAGCGCGAGGACGACGGACAGCGGGATGGACACCGCGGTGACCAGCGTCGAGCGGATCGACGCGAGGAAGACCAGGATGACCAGGACCGCGAAGAGCAGGCCGAGCGCGCCCTCCGTGGTCAGGCCCTTGATGGACTTGGAGACGGCCGGGCCCTGGTCGCTGACGACCGTGAGCTTCGCGCCGGAGCCGAGGTCCTTGCGCAGCCCCGGGAGCTTGTCCTTGACCGCGTCCGAGATGGAGACCGCGCTGCCGTCGTGGTCCATCGTCACGTTGACGGCAAGGCTGGGGCGGCCGTCGGTGCGGGTGATGGAGTCGGCCGGGGCGGGCTGCTCCTTGACGGCGGCCACGTCACCGAGGCGTACGGGCTTCTTGGCGCCCTCGCCGGTGACCGTGAGGTCCTGGATCTGCTTCAGGGAGGTGAAACCGCCGCCGACCTGGACGGTGCGGCTGGCGCCGTCCTCGTCGAAGGAGCCGGCCGGGACGGTCGCCCCGCCCGCCTGCAGGGCCTGGGCGAGGGCCGCGGGGGTGAGTCCGGCCCGCGCGAGCCCGGCGTCGTCCGGGGTGACGGTGACCTGCAGGTCGCGCACGCCCATGACCTGGACGCGGCCGACGCCGTCGATGTCCTTCAGGCCGGGGACGACCGTCTTGTCGAGCTCGTCGGCGAGGGCCTGCTGGTCCTGGTCCGAGGTGGCGGCGAGGACCACGGTCGGCATGTCGTCCGTGGAGCCGGAGATGACCTGCGGGTCGACGGAGTCCGGGAGCTGGTTGCGGGCCCGGTTGACGGCCTGCTGGACGTCGGAGACGAGCTGCTTGGTGTCGTTGCCGTAGTCGAAGGACGCCATGATCACGGCGTTGCCCTCGCTCGCGGTCGAGGTGACCGACTTGACGCCGTCGACGCCCTGGAGGTTGTTCTCGATGGGCTCGACGACCTGCTTCTCGACCACGTCGGGCGAGGCGCCCTGGTACGGCGCGAGGACCGACACCATGGGCAGGTTGATGGTGGGCAGCAGCTGCTGCTTGATCTGGGGTATCGCGATCAGCCCGAAGACCAGCGCGACGATCGACATGAGCCCGATGAGGGCTCGCTGCGCGAGGCTGAATCTGGACAGCCAGGACATGGGTCAGGGTCTCTCTTCTGTGAGCGGCAGAAGCGCTTCCCTGCCCGGAGGAGGCCCGGGCACGGAGAAAGCGGCGGCGGGACGCGCAGGTGAGCGCCCACCCCACCACCCTGGGCCATCCCGGAGGGCCGATCCGTAGGCCCCAGGTCCATTTCCTTATCCGGGGCCTACTCCGCGCGCAGTACACGCGGGTGGAGATCAGTCCATCCGCGGGCGGACCAGCCCCGACTCGTACGCGATGACGACGAGCTGCGCCCGGTCCCGGGCGCCCAGCTTGGCCATGGCCCGGTTGACGTGCGTCTTCACGGTCAGCGGGCTGACCTCCAGGCGCTCGGCGATCTCGTCGTTGGAGTGCCCGCCGGCGACCTGGACGAGCACCTCGCGCTCCCGTCCGGTGAGGGCGTCGAGCCGTTCGGAGCGAGCCGGGTCGCGGCCGTCGTCGCCGTCGCCCTGCGCCAGGAAGCGGGCGATCAGGCCCTTGGTGGCGGCCGGGGAGAGCAGGGCCTCGCCGCCCGCGGCGATCCGGATGGCGTTCAGCAGCTCCTCAGGCTCGCTGCCCTTGCCGAGGAAGCCGGAGGCGCCCGCGCGCAGCGACTGGACCACGTAGTCGTCCACCTCGAAGGTGGTCAGGATGACCACCCGGACCTGGGCGAGAGCGGGGTCGGCGCTGATCAGACGGGTGGCGGCGAGGCCGTCGGTGCCGGGCATCCGGATGTCCATGAGGACGACGTCGGCGGCCCGCTCCCCGGCGAGCCGGACCGCCTCGGCGCCGTCGGAGGCCTCCCCCACCACCTCCATGTCCGGCTCGGAGTCGACCAGCACCCGGAACGCGCTGCGCAGGAGCGCCTGGTCGTCGGCGAGCAGGACACGGATCGTCATACGGGCTCTCCCGGGGCCGGCGTGCGGGTCTCGGTGCGGGTCTTGACGGGCAGGATCGCATGGACGCGGAAGCCGCCGCCGTAGCGGGGTCCGGTGGTGAGGGTGCCGCGCAGGGCGGTGACCCGCTCCCGCATGCCGAGCAGCCCGTGCCCGCCGCCGGCCTCCGGGGCCGAGGCCTCGCCGGAGCCGTCGTCCAGGACGGTGACCTCGATGTTCGGTCCGACGCGTACGACGCTGACCTCGGCCCGGGCGTCGGTGCCCGCGTGCTTCTGCACGTTGGTCAGGGCCTCCTGGACGATCCGGTAGGCGGCGAGGTCCACGGCGGCCGGGAGCTGCGTGCCGTGGTCGGCGCGGGCCACCTCCACGCGGAGCCCGGCGCTGCGGAAGGTGGCGGCCAGCTCGTCCAGGAGGCTCAGGCCGGGGGCGGGCTCGGTGGGGGCCTCGGGGTCGCCGGACTGGCGCAGCAGGCCGACGGTCGCCCGGAGTTCGTTGAGCGCGCTGCGGCTGGCCTCACGGACGTGCGCGAGGGCCTCCTTGGCCTGGTCGGGCCGCTTGTCCATGACATGGGCGGCGACCCCGGCCTGCACGTTGACCAGGGCGATGTGGTGGGCGACGACGTCGTGCAGGTCACGGGCGATGCGCAGCCGCTCCTCGGCGACCCGGCGGCGGGCCTCCTCCTCGCGGGTGCGCTCGGCGCGCTCGGCGCGTTCCCGGATGGCCTGCACGACCGCGCGGCGGCTGCGCACGGCGTCGCCGGCGGTGGCGCCGATGCCGGTCCAGGCGAGCACGCCCAGGTTCTCCTGCGCGTACCAGGGCAGGGGGCTGCCGAGCATGGCGGCGGCGGTGAGCACGGTCATGGTGAGCAGGCCGACCCGCAGGGTGGTGGTGCGGTCGGTGGTCGAGGCGACGGTGTAGAGGGCGACCACGGCGGACATCGCGACCGGGGCGCGCGGGTCGCCGGTGACGCACTCGACCAGGGAGACGGTGCCGGTGACGGCGAGGACCGTCATGGCCGCGCGGCGGCGGAAGACGAGGGCCGCCGCGCCGAGGACCATCAGCAGCAGGCTGAGGGGGTCGGGGCTGCGGATGCCCCAGGTGACGCCGTTCGTCCCGCGGGGCACCACGAAGGAGCCGGCGACCATGCACACCAGGACGCCTGCCGCGAGGGCCGCGTCCAGGGCCAGGGGGTGTGCCCTGAGGCTGCAGCGGGCGCGGTCGAGAGTGCTCACACGTCGAACAGTACGGTTCCGTCCGGGTGTGGCGGCAAGCCGCCCGTCCCCCGGCCGTTCCCCGGCGCTTCCGGACTGTTGGGCACCCGGCCACCAGATTGATCGTCCACAGTCAACCAGTGTTGGCCGGAACTGCTCAGCCTTCTCGACGGCATTCGCCCCCGTCGACGAAAGGCACACCGTGCGCCCTCATTCACTGCGTGTGATCTGGTCCGCCGCCGCCCTCTCCCTGCTGTCGGCCGTCGGTCCGGCCGCCTCCGCGCACGCGGTCACCTACGGCACGCCGACGATCAAGCTGTCGGCCGCCTACCTGTCGGGGGCCGTCGGCAGCACCGGTGACCCGACGGTCATCGTGACCGTGGCGCAGAGCGGCGCCGACGCCTCGGCGCTGACCGTGACGGCGAGCAGGACGAGCAGGGCCACGGTGGCGGGCACCTCCGACGTCCAGGTCACCGGCACCGGGGGCAGCCGCACCGTCGCCGTCACCGCGCACGCCCAGGGCTACGCCGACCTGACCCTGAAGGTGACGGGCCTCGGCGGCAGGACGGCCACCACCACGCTGCACTACGCGGCCTCCCCCGCGGTCCAGCACTCCGCCGACGCCCGCTACCTGACCGGCGCCTCCGACGCCTCCGCCGCGGTGGACGTCGGCGGCGGGTACCTCGTCGTCGGCAACGACGAGGACAACACCCTGCGCCTCTACGACGGCTCCGCCTCGGGGGCGCCGGTGCGGACCTGGGACATGGACAGCGCGCTGGGTGCCGACAAGGAGGTCGACATCGAGGGCGCCACGCGGGTCGGGAACACCATCTACTGGACCGGGTCGCTGGGCAACAACAAGGACGGCGTGTACAAGGCGGACCGCAACACCGTCTTCACCACGACCGTCTCCGGGTCGGGCGCCGCCACCCAGCTCGCCTTCGGCACCGCCGGGCACCGGCTGCGCGACGACCTCGTGGCCTGGGACGAGGCGAACGGCGACCGGTACGGCTTCGCCGCCGGGACCGCCGACGGCCAGGTCCCCAAGGAGATCAACGGCTTCAACGTGGAGGGGCTGGAGTTCGCGCCGGGCTCCTCCACCACCGCGTACGTCGGCTTCCGCGCCCCGCTGGTGCCCCCGCAGAACGGCGGCAGGGCGCTGATCGTGCCGGTGACCAACATGGACCAGGTGGCGCGCGGCACCAAGGCGTCCTTCGGCACCCCGATCGAGCTGGACCTCGGCGGGCTGTCCGTCCGCGACCTGCGCCGCAACGACCAGGGGCAGTACCTGATCGTCGCCGGGTCGTGGGCCGCCGACGACAACAGCGACCCGCAGGCCCTTTACTCCTGGGACGGCATCGCCGGGCACCAGCCGACCAAGGTGATGGACCTGCCGACGACGGACGCGGGCGCCTGGGAGTCGGTCGTGACCGTGCCCGACCTGACCGCCGCCGGCGCCCGGGCACAGCTGATCACCGACGACGGCTCCGCCGACCTCTACGGCGACGGCACCGAGGCGAAGGACCTCAGCCACCCGGAGTGGCAGAAGTCCCGCACCACCTGGTTCACCCTGAACTGACCCGGAGCGTGTGCCCGGGCTGATCCCGGTGCGGGCCTCAGCCCGGGATCAGCCCCTCGTCGCCGAGCATCCCCCGGACCTCCTCCAGCGAGGCGTCCGGGGACGGAAGGATCAGCTGCGAGGGCTCCAGGGCGTCGTCCGGCAGCGGAGTGCCGAGCCGGCGGACGGAGTCGAGGAGGGCGCCGAGCGTGCGGCGGAAGCCCTCCTCGTCCCCGCTCTCCACCTGCTCCAGGAGCTCGTCGTCCAGCTTGTTCAGCTCGACGAAGTGGGAGTCGTCCAGCCTGACCTGGCCCTCCCCCATGATCCGTACGATCACGTCGGCCTCCTCGGCTCGGGTCCCGGCGACGGACTACTGCTTGTCGAAGCGCGGGGTGTCCTGCGGCTGCTGCTGGGACTGCCCCTGTCCGGTGCCGCCCTCGATCGCCTGCTGCGGGGTGCCACCCGCCAGCTCGGCCTTCATGCGCTGCAGTTCCAGCTCCACATCCGTACCACCGGAGAGCCGGTCCAGCTCGGCCGCGATGTCGTCCTTCGCCGTGCCCGTCGGGTCGTCCAGGGCACCGGAGGCGAGCAGCTCGTCGATGGCCCCGGCGCGGGCCTGGAGCTGCTGCGTCTTGTCCTCGGCGCGCTGGATGGCCAGGCCGACGTCGCCCATCTCCTCGGAGATGCCGGTGAAGGCCTCGCCGATCCGGGTCTGGGCCTGGGCGGCCGTGTAGGTGGCCTTGATGGTCTCCTTCTTCGTGCGGAAGGCGTCCACCTTGGCCTGCAGGCGCTGGGCCGCCAGGGTGAGCTTCTCCTCCTCGCCCTGGAGGGTCGCGTGCTGCGTCTCCAGGTCGGTCACCTGCTGCTGCAGGGCCGCACGCCGGGACAGCGCCTCGCGCGCCAGGTCCTCGCGGCCGAGCGCGAGCGCCTTGCGGCCCTGGTCCTCCAGCTTGGAGGACTGCTGCTGCAACTGGTTGAGCTGGAGTTCGAGGCGCTTGCGGCTGGTCGCCACGTCGGCGACTCCGCGGCGCACCTTCTGCAGCAGCTCCAACTGCTTCTGGTACGAGTAATCGAGGGTCTCGCGCGGGTCCTCGGCCCGGTCAAGGGCCTTGTTCGCCTTCGCGCGGAAGATCATCCCCATACGCTTCATGACACCGCTCATGGGCTTCGCGCGCCCCCTTCTGACGGACTCCAGCTCACAGATCCTGCGACAGAACCCACAGTACGGGCCCTGCATCCATTACCGCACCGTCCGGGGGCTGATGCGCTCATCCCCGAGGACGACTGCGGACGGTACCGCTCCGGCGTGAGGAGTAGGTGAACCCCCACCGGGAACCCCTCCGGAACGCCCCCTCCGTCCCCCTACAGACGTCCGGCGTTGCCGGATCGTTCCCAGCGGGACTGTGGTCCATGCCGTGGATGCCCTTACCCTTGGGTTTTGTGTTCCGTAGCCGTGCCAAGGAAGAGAAGGGCCCCACCGACAAGGTGGCGGTGAACTTCTCCAAGCAGACCCGTGACCCGCAGGCCCCCAAGGGCAGGCCCACGCCCAAGCGCAGTGAGGCCCAGTCCCAGCGCCGCAGCGTCGCCAACACGCCCACGAACCGCAAGGACGCCGCGAAGCGTCAGCGCGAGGACCGCCGTCAGGCACTGGCGCGCCAGCGCCAGGCGCTGGCCGGCGGCGACGAGCGCTATCTGCCGGCCCGGGACAAGGGCCCGGTCCGCAGGTTCGCCCGTGACTGGGTGGACTCGCGGTTCAACGTGGCGGAGTTCTTCCTGCCGCTCGCCGTGGTGATCCTCGTGCTGAGCGTGGTGCGGGTGCCCTCCATCCAGACCGTCGCGCTGCTCCTCTGGCTGGTCGTGATCGTGCTGATCGTGGCCGACGCCGCGTTCAGCGGGTTCCGCCTGCGCAAGCGGCTCGCGGAGCGCTTCCCCGGCCAGAACACGCGTGGCGCGGTCGCCTACGCCCTGATGCGGTCCCTGCAGATGCGCCGGCTCCGGCTGCCGAAGCCGCAGGTCAAGCGCGGAGAGCGGCCCTGAGCGCAGACGCTTTCACCGGGGGCGCGGCCGACGCCTGGCTGAACAGGCTGGGCGGCCTGCGTGACGTCGTACGGCAGGAGCTGGTGGCCCGGCAGCTGGACGAGCAGATAGCCGGGCGGTTCCCGGTCGGGCAGCGGCTGCGGGTGCTCGACGTGGGGATGGGCCAGGGCACGCAGGCGCTGCGGCTGGCCCGGCTCGGCCACCAGGTGACCGGGGTGGAACAGGACGCGACCATGATCGCCGCGGCCCGTGCGGCCCTGGCCGGGGAGCCGGTGGGCATCCGGGAGCGGGTCCGGCTGGTGCAGAGCGACGGGCGGGACACCGGTGTGCACTTCCTGCCGGGCGGCTTCGACGTGGTGCTGTGCCACGGCGTCCTGATGTACGTGGAGGAGCCCGACCCGCTGGTGGCGGGCCTGGCCCGGATGCTGGCCCCGGGCGGACTGCTGTCGCTCCTCGTGCGCAACGGCGACGCGCTCGCCGTGCGGCCGGGCCTCGCCGGGGACTGGGCGGGCGCGCTGGCCGCCTTCGACACCACCTCGTACCGCAACCGCCTGGGCCTGGACGTGCGGGCCGACCGGCTGTCGGCGCTCACCGCCACCCTCGCCGGCATCAACGCCCCCCTCCACGCCTGGTACGGCGTCCGGGTCTTCACGGACACGGCGCCGGACGGCGCCGCGATACCCGGCGACCTGGAGACCCTGCTCGCGGCCGAGGAGCGGGCCGGGCGCACGGACCCCTACCGCGGGGTGGCGGCGCTGCTGCATCTGTGCGGAGTACGCGGCTGAGCCCGTTCAGGGGAACACGGCGGGCCCGGTGATCATCCCGAGGTGAGACTCGGGGCATGGACGCTTTCCGTACCCGTGTCCCCCGCGGATCCGGCCCCCGTGCGGCGCTGAGGGCCGTGGGCGTCGCCGCGCTGCTGTGCTGCGCCGCGCTCGCCGCCGGCTGCGCCGGGCCGCCCGCCCCCGCCGGCGACGGCACCTCGGCGGACGCCCGGACGGCGGTGCCGGTGACCGCGGGCGGCCTGCAGAGCGCGTACCAGAAGGTCATCAGGGAGGTCCTGCCGTCGGTCGTGCAGATCGAGGCGAGCCGTGACCTGGGCTCCGGGGTGGTGTACGACGACCGGGGGCACATCGTCACCAACGCGCACGTGGTCGGCTCCGAGCGGACGTTCAGGGTGACCACCGCGAACAGCGAGGAGCCGCTGACCGCGCGCCTGGTCTTCTCCTACCCCGACCAGGATCTCGCCGTGATCAGGCTGGACAAGGCGCCGCCCGGGCTGAAGCCGGCGGTCCTCGCCGACTCCGCGAAGGTGGAGGTGGGCCAGATCGTCCTGGCCATGGGCTCGCCGCTCGGGCTCTCCTCCAGCGTGACCCAGGGCATCGTCTCGGCGACCGGACGGACCGTCAGCGAGGGGCAGAGCGACGGGGGCACGGGCGCCACCATCGCGAACATGGTGCAGACGTCGGCCGCCATCAACCCCGGCAACAGCGGCGGCGCCCTGGTCGACCTGGACGGGCGGGTCATCGGCATCCCGACGCTCGCCGCGGGCGACCCGGGCCTCGGCGGGGCTGCGGCGGCCGGCATCGGCTTCGCCATCCCGGCGTCGATGGTGCGGACCGTCGCCGGGCAGATCGTCAAGGAGGGCAAGGTCCTCGACTCGGGGCGGGCCGCGCTCGGCATCACCGGGCGGACCGTGGTGGACGAGGGCTACCGGCCGGCCGGGGCCGCCCTGGTCACGGTCAGGAGCGACGGCGCGGCCGCCGCGGCGGGTCTGCGCCCCGGGGACGTCGTCACCCGGCTCGGCGACCGGCCCGTCACCACCATCACCTCGCTGTCCGAGGCGCTGGCCGCGATCAGTCCCGGGCAGCGGACGTCGGTGACGTACCTGCGGGGCGGCGCGGACAGGACGGCGGAGGTGACGCTCGGCGAACAGTGAGGAGGGGTGCGGCCCCGGGGCCCTCTGCGGGTACGGCGTCCGGCCCTCCTCACCGCCGGGCCGGGCTAGGAGGCGTCGGCGTGCAGGCTCATCGGCCCGTAGATCTCGGCGGTCTCCTCGAACAGCCGCACCTGGTCCGCGCCGCCCTCCTGGAGCGCCTTCCAGTGCTCCCCGATCCAGGACTCGGCATCCCCCTGCGTGGTGAACTCCTCGGGCTGCACGGCGGGCTGGACCTCCGTCCCGTCGGCCTTCTCGAACCGCCACGTCCATGCCGTCATGTGGGCCTCCTTGTGATCCAACACCTGCTGGAAGACTAGCCGGAAGCGCAAGACCTGATCAGACAGGCGAAAATCGACCCGTGGAAATCACTCTGCTCGGTACTGGCGCCCCGGCGGGGCTGCCCCGGCCCGACTGCCCCTGCGCCTGCTGTGCGGCCGCGCTGGGGCCGGACGCGCGGGCGGCTACCGCGCTGCTCGTGGACGGGGCGGTGCTGCTCGACCTGACGCCGGGCGCGGCGTTCGCGGCGGCGCGGGCCGGGCATTCGCTGGCCGGGGTGCGGCAGGTACTGCTGTCGCATCCGCACGACGGTCCCGCGGTGGAGGTGCCGGCCGGGCTGCCGCAGCCCGGCCGGGTGCCGGACGGGCGGGAGTTGGCGCTGCTGACGGGGCATCGGGTGCGGGCCGTGGCGATGGACACGGGCGGCACCGGGTACGCGGTGACCGGGCCGGACGGGCAGCGGCTGCTGTACCTGCCGCCCGGCGGGGCGCCGGCCGGTCTGGAGGAGGCGACGGCCGAGGAGTACCACATGGTCCTCGCGGACGTCGTGGGCCGCCCGGACGCGCTGGCCCGGCTGCGGGCGGTCGGCTCCGCCGGCCCGACGACGGACGTCGTCGCCGTCCACCTCGACCACGACGTGCCGCCCGGCCCGGAGTTGCGGCGGCGCCTGGCCGCCGCGGGGGCACGTGCGGTGCCGGACGGTACGACGCTGGTGGTCGGGGCGTACGAGGACGTGCCGGACGTGCCGCGCCGGACGCTGGTGCTGGGCGGGGCCCGCTCGGGCAAGTCCGTGGAGGCCGAGCGGCGCCTGGAGTCCTTCCCCGACGTGCTGTACGTGGCGACCGGCGGGACGCGGGGCGGGGACACCGAGTGGGCGGCGCGGGTCGCCACGCACCGGGAGCGGCGGCCGGGGTCGTGGCGCACGACGGAGACGACGGATCTGGTGCCGCTGCTCGCCGGGGACGGGCCGCCGCTGCTGATCGACTGCCTGTCGCTGTGGCTGACCGACGTCATGGACTCGGTCGGGGCGTGGGACGACGCGGAGTGGGCGGGGGGCGGGGAGAAGGCGCTGCGCGAGCGGGTGCGGGAGCTGGCCGACGCGGTGCGCGGTGCCCGGCGCACGGTGGTGGCCGTGTCGAACGAGGTGGGGTCGGGCATCGTCCCCGCCACCGCGTCCGGCCGCCGGTACCGGGACGAACTCGGGCGCCTGAACGCGGCGTTCGCGGCGGAGTGCGAGCAGGTGCTGCTGGTCGTGGCGGGGCAGGCGCTGGTGCTGCGGGGCTGACCGCTACGCCGGGTCCTTGCGGGCGACCACGCGGTACCCGTTGGAGAACGGGGTGTGGCGGAGCAGGGGTGCGAGGGTCTGGTCCAGGGCCCAGGCGACGTCGAGCAGGGGGCTCGCGAGGGACTTCAGCACGGGGTGCGCGGGGGCCAGGGCCAGGGTGAGGGCCGCCGAGAGGTCGTAGGGGACGTGGGGGTCGCTCCGGTCCGTGACGAGGATCGTGCAGCCCTGGTCCCGCAGTTCCGCGCGGAGGTTGGCGAGCGGCGGCAGGTGCAGATGGCGCGGCTGGCCGTACGGGAGCCACCAGCGGCCGAGCAGCGCGGCGAACGCGCAGCGCGGGTCGGGGACCTCGACGACGAGGTGGCCGCCGGGGCGCAGCACCGCGAGGGCCGCGCGGAGTTCGGCGCGCGGGTCGGGGGTGTGCTCCAGATGGTGGAACATGCTGACCACGTCGTAGCGGGCGCGCAGCCGGGCCGCGGTGCCGGGGGTCGTGAGGTAGCCGCGGTGGGCCTCCTCGATCCGTTCCTCCAGGAGCGCCTGTTCGACCCGGGCGGTCGGGTCCAGGCCGTCGAAGCTGGTGTACGGGAAGAACTCCTTCGCCGCCTGGGGGAAGCGGGCCCGGCCCGTGCCCACGTCCAGCCAGCTCTCCGGCTCGGGCAGGGACGAGAGCCGCCGGGCGGCGGACCGGTGCCGGCGGCGGACCGCCCGGGGCGACAGGACGCGGGCGGCGAACTCCGCCAACTCCCGTTCGTAGTAGTCCCGGTGGAAGAAGGCGAGTCCCTCCGCCGTGAGCCGGGGGTTCTGGAAGGTGTGCCGGCAGTCGCCGCACTCGTCGAGGACGAACGTGCCCGCCCGGTGCCGCAGCGGGTCGCCCGCCCGCACCCGGGTCCGCAGGCGCGCCGAGCCGCACCAGGGGCAGTCCTCGCGGCGCGGTTCGAGGAACGGGTCGGCGGACCGCGGGAGGGTCTCCGGGGTGAGGGGCGAGGTCGACATGGGCGACTCCCTGTGTGACATTCCACTGCAAACCGGAACGTATGGGATCCCGATCTTGGGTGCAATGACGTCGTGCGGGCGTGGTGGCCACGTGGCGCCGAGACGTTCGTTCGCTGGCGGTACTGTTCGGCGAATGAGCAGGCTTAATCTGGACGACTTCACCGATCTGATCGAGCGCCCGGACGGGGGCGTGCGCCGTGACGCCGAGGCCCGCCGGGAACGTCAGATCGTGCCGCCCGGGGCGCTGGGGCGGCTGGACGAGCTGGGTGAGTGGCTGGCCGCCGCGCAGGGCGCGGTGCCGGTGAGGCCGGTCGAACGGCCTCGGGTGATCCTCTTCGCAGGTGACCACGGCGTCGCCGGGCTGGGCGTCTCGGCGCGGCCCGCGGGCGGCGCGGCGGAGCTGGTGCGGGCCGTGCTGGAGGGCGCGAGCCCGGTGGCGGTGCTCGCACGCCGGCTCGAGGTGCCGGTACGGGTCGTGGACATGGCCCTGGACTGCCCGCCGGACGCCTTCCCCGAGGACGTCGTGCGGCACCGGGTGCGGCGCGGCAGCGGCCGTATCGACATCGAGGACGCGCTCACCCTGGACGAGGCCGAGGCCGCCCTGCGGGCGGGCGTCGCCGTCGCCGACGAGGAGGCCGACTCGGGTACCGACCTGGTGGTGCTGGGCGACGTCAGCGTGGGCGGGACGACGGCGGCGGCGGTGCTGGTCGCCGCGCTGTGCGGCACCGACGCCTCGGTGGTGACCGGGCGCGGCGGGCTCGCGATCGACGACCTGGCGTGGATGCGCAAGTGCGCGGCGATCCGCGACGCGCTGCGCCGGGCGCGGCCGGTGCTCGGGGACCAGCTGCAGCTGCTCGCGGCCGTGGGCGGGGCGGACCTGGCGGCGATGACCGGGTTCCTGCTCCAGTGCGCGGTGCGCAAGCTGCCGGTGATCCTGGACGGGCTGGTGGCCTCCGCGTGCGCGCTGGTCGGGCAGCGGGTCGCCTTCCGGGCGCCGGACTGGTGGCTGGCCGGGCACGACAGCGGGGAGCCGGGACAGGCCAAGGCGCTGGACCGGATGGCACTGGAGCCGCTGCTCGACCAGGGGGTGAAGGTCGGCGAGGGCCTGGGCGCGCTGCTGGCCCTGCCACTGGTGCGGGCCGCGGCCGCGCTGTCCGCCGAGCTTCCCGAGAAGGAGCCGGCGCGGGAGCCCGGGAAGGAGCCCGAGGAGCAGGAGTAGCCGGCCGGGCGGGTGGCGCGGTGATGGTGAGACCACCGGCCACCGCGGCCGGATGAGTGCGGTTCACCAGGGCGGCCCCCATATGATCCTTCCTCATGGGAGATGCCCGAATTGCGGTGCCGCAGCGAGTCGAGGCGGAGGGCCCCGGCGAGGAGGGGCGGCGGTCGGCCGGGGCTTCCCGGCGAGCCGCCGCCTTCGCCGTCTGGTACCTGCGGACCGTCGCCTTCATCAACTTCCTCAGCGCGGTGTGGGTCTCGCTCTACCAGGACGTACGCCGGCACAACCAGGACGACTTCTTCACGCCGTACCTGCTGACGGCGGGCTTCGCCTCCGGGGTGTTCACCACGTTCCTGGCGATCACCATGCGGCGCCGCAAACGGGCCGCCTGGATCCTCAACCTCGTGCTCAGCGGCGCCTTCCTGGCCCTGTTCGCGTTCGCCATGGCCTTCCCCGAGATCCGGCGGTACGCGCAGAACTGGGTCTCGCTGGCGCTCACGGCCGGCTTCGTCGGGGCGCTGCTGGTCGGCCGCCGGGAGTTCTACGCCAAGGGCGACCGGTCCAACCCGCGGCTCGCGGCGACCGTCGCCGTGGTCGGCGGGCTGGTCGCGAGCCTGCTGGCCGTGCTGCTGGTGACGGTCACCAACCAGGCGCCGGACGCGCGCCGTTCGACCTTCGCGGAGCGCTGGCACTACGGCGCCCTGCGCCTGGTCTCGGTGGCCGCCGACGAGACCAGGTTCCCCGGCGTCGCCCCGCCCAACTGGGCCAACGTCGCCATCAACGTGCTGAGCACCCTCCTCGTCCTCGCCGTGTTCTACGCCGCGTTCCGTTCCCGGCGTGCCGTCGACGCGCTCGACGAGGAGGACGAGAAGCGGCTGCGGGCGCTGCTGGAGCGGCACGGCGAGCGGGACTCGCTCGGGTACTTCGCGCTGCGCCGGGAGAAGAGCGTGGTGTGGTCGCCGACCGGGAAGGCGGCCGTCGCCTACCGCGTGGTCGGCGGGGTGAGCCTCGCCTCCGGCGACCCGATCGGCGATCCGGAGGCCTGGCCCGGGGCCATCGCGCCGTGGCTGGCCGAGGCGCGGGCGCACGGCTGGATCCCGGCGGTGATGGGGGCGAGCGAGGAGGCGGGCACCGTCTACGCGCGGCACGGCCTCGACGCCCTCGAACTCGGTGACGAGGCGCTCGTGGAGGTCGCCGACTTCACCCTGGACGGACGCGCGATGCGGACCGTGCGGCAGGCCTACAACCGGGTGAAGCGGGCCGGCTACGAGGTGCGCATCCGGCGCCACCAGGACATCCCGGTGGGTGAGATGGCGTATCTCGTCGAGCGCGCGGACGACTGGCGGGACGGGGCGACCGAGCGCGGGTTCAGCATGGCGCTGGGCCGGCTGGGTGACCCCGAGGACGGCGGATGCGTGATGCTGGAGTGTACGGACGCCGAGGGCAGACTGCGTGCGCTGCTGTCCTTCGTGCCGTGGGGGCCGCAGGGTCTTTCGCTGGACCTGATGCGGCGCGACCGGGACTCCGACAACGGGCTGATGGAATTCATGGTCATCGAACTGCTGCGCCGTTCGGACGAGATCGGGATCACCCAGGTCTCGCTCAACTTCGCGATGTTCAGGTCCGTCTTCGAACGTGGCGCACGCCTCGGCGCCGGTCCGGTGCTGAGGCTGTGGCGGTCGCTGCTCAGCTTCTTCTCCCGCTGGTGGCAGATCGAGTCGCTGTACCGCGCCAACGCCAAGTACCGGCCCATCTGGGAGCCGCGCTTCCTGCTCTTCGAGAAGAGCGCGGACCTGCTGCGCATCGGCCTCGCGTCGGCTCGCGCGGAAGGCTTCCTGGAGGCGCCGGGACTGCCGAAGTGGCTGCACCGCAGGCACCTCGGCACCCACAGATAGCCGCACGGTGAGGAACGCTGGATGAACAGGCTCGCCCGCTGGGCCCGCGCCGAGTGGGGGCTGCTGTACGTCACGGTGCGCGAGCCCCTGCTGAAGCTGCGCCTGCGGGCGGTGCCGATGACCGTCGCGACGGTCTGCCTGACGGCCCTGCTGCAGTACGTGCAGAACCGGTCCTGGGGTTACCAGCTGGTGCAGAACCTCGGGGCCGTGCGGGCCCAGGATTCGCTGTGGCCGGCGCTGCTGCGCACTCCCCTGTCACTGTTCGTGCCCGCGCTCGACCTGCCGGTGTGGGGGGCGCTGGCGCAGATCCTGTTCGTGTTCGGGATCGCCGAGGCGTGCCTCGGCTGGTGGCGGACGCTGGCCATCGCGTACGTCGCCACGCTCGCCGGGACGCTGTACGCGCGCATCGGCATCGGTCTCGGCCAGCACGCCCTGTTCGGGCTGCCGTGGACGGACGCGCAGGTGGTGGACACCGGACCGTCGGCGGCCGTGGTGGGGCTCGCCGTGTTCGCCGCCTGGCGGTACGGCGCCTACCTGACGGCGGGCGCGGTGACCCTGGCGATGGTCGCGGAGGTGCTGGTCAAGGAGAACCTGGCGGGCAAGGAGCACCTGGCGGCGCTGATGGCGGTGGGGGTGCTGTGCCTGGGGGTGGCGGTGCGCCACCGGTACGGGCACCAGCTGCGCCACGGGCTGCGCCGGGCGTCCGGCCACGGCACCCGGCTGGTTCACCGGCGGCCGGGCAGCCGGACCGGGCGCGGGTCGGGTTTGCCGCCGATCCAGTCCTGAAGGGCGCGGCGGGGCCCGGCCCAGCGGCGGTCGTGGCGGTAGGCGCGCAGGGCGGACTTGGCGCGGGCGCGGGGGCGGCGGCCGTAGAAGCGGCGGGCCCACGGCGAGCCGGGGCGGGCGAGCCGGACCGCGCCGACGAGCGCGACCAGCGGCACGATCACCCCGAACACCGCTGTCCGGGCCTTGCCCTTGCTGAGGGCGACCAGGGAGAGCAGGAAGTTGCCGGCGATGTTGGAGATGACCGTGCCCCGGTCGGCCAGTTCCTGCTGGGACAGGTCGTTGACGCCGAACGGCGCGAACCCGGCCAGCAGCAGGGCCACGAGGGCGGCGGTGAGCACGACGACCTCGACGCTCTTGCGGCCCTGCTCGGTCCAGTAGACGTCGTCCAGGTGCAGGATCAGCGCGAACTCGTCCAGGACCAGGCCCACGCCGGTGCCGAACAGGACGGCCGCGACGACCGCGCCGGCTCCGTGCCGGTCGCTGGCGACGGCGCCGAAGCCGCCGGCGATGGTGAGGGCGATCCCGGGGACGACGTGGTGGATGTGCATCCCGCCCGCGCTGACGTTGTGGAACGGGCCTCTCCCGGCCCGGATCAGACGGGTGATCACCCGGGTGACCACGAACGTCGCGACGAAGGCGGCGAGGGCGAGCAGCAGGGGCAGCTTGCCCGGTTCGACGATGTTCCGCACCCACCAGTGCCCCATGTGCGCACTTTATCCCCGGCACCCGGGGGCGGCCCGCGGGCCGCCGGGTAACCTGCGCCGGTGCTCAAGTCCTCCCCGCTCGACGGCCTCCGCTTCGCCTTCGGCACGCTGACCGTGCTGCCCGTACGGGTGCACCGCTGGGACCGTGACGCCGCGCGCGGGGGGATGCTGAGCGCCGTCGCGGTCGGGCTGGTCGTCGGCGCCCTCGCGGCCGGGCTCGCGCTGCTGCTGCTCCTGCTGGGCGCCGGCCCGCTGCTCGCCGCCGTCGGCTCCGTCGCCGTACCGGCCGCGCTGACCCGCGGGCTGCACCTCGACGGGCTCGCCGACACGGCCGACGGGCTGGGCAGCGGCAAGCCCGCCGAGGACGCGCTGAGGATCATGAAGCAGTCGGACATCGGGCCGTTCGGCGTCCTCACCCTGGTGCTCGTACTGCTGGCCCAGGTGGCCGTGCTGGCGCAGCTCTTCGGCGACTCGTGGGCGCGGGGCACGGCGGCGGCGGTGACCTCGGCGGTGACCGCCCGGCTCGCGCTCACCCTGGCCGCGCGCGGCGGGGTGCCGGCCGCCCGGCCGGAGGGACTGGGGGCGGCCGTCGCCGGGGTGGTGCCGGTGCCGGGGGCGCTGGCCCTCGCGGCCCTGTGCACGGCCGGCGCCGCCGCCTGGGGCACGTTCCTCGGCCCGTACGGCGGGCCGCGCGCGGCGGCCGCGGTGCTGCTCTCCCTCGCCGTCGCCGAACTCCTGCTGCGCCGCTGCACCCGCCGCTTCGGCGGGGTCACGGGCGACGTGTTCGGCGCGCTCGCGGAGACGGCCGCGACGACGGCGCTGGTGGTGCTGTCGTTCGGCCGGTGATCAACCGGACGCTAGGCTCTTCGCCCGTACACGGACATGAAGTGTGATCGGGGGACTCCGTGCTCAAGCTGCGCCGCGCCATGGCCTGGTGCGTCGACTTCGGCCTGGTGGCGAGCGTGGCGGCACTGCTCGCCGTGCTCACCTTCCACCGGATCACCGCGCTCGTCACGGACGTGCCGGACCTGGCCACCCGCGGCGGGCTGGACCTGCTGACCTCGCGCGGCGACGTCGTCGGCGCCTCCAGGACCTTCGGCCTGTCGCTGTGGGGCAGCGTGGTGCTGGACGTGGAGGAGGCCTTCGGGGCGCTCGTCGTCGTCACGTTCCTCTACCAGTGGGCCTGTCTGGCGCTGCTCGGCCGCACGCTCGGCAAGGGCCTGCTCGGTCTGCGGGTCACCCCGCGGCTGTCCCGGCACGCCCTGCGCCGGGCCGCCGTCACCACCGCCGCCGACGTCGCGGTGTACGCGCTGGCCTGCGTGCTGCTGGTCCAGGGCCGGCTGGTGCTGTCGGTGCTGGTGTGGGCGGTCGCGGTGGTGCTGTTCCTGGTCAACGCCCTGCCGGTGTTCCTCGCCGGCCGCCGCTCCCTCGCCGACCGGCTGGCCGGCACCTCGGTCGAGGGGGTGCTCCGGCGCATGGAGGCCGAGCCATGGGTGAGCGCCCGGAAGGTCCCCGGTGCCGGATCCGTGACGGAACCGCGGCGCCCGGGCGCGAGAAGTGGCCACGGCGCCACGCACAGGTGAACACCCGCAGGAATGAGCGAACGGGCACACGCGCGTAGTCTCGTCCCGGGTGTTCGCCGACAGGGTGAAGGCCCCGGTTGCCACCTGTCCCCAGGCCTGGGCCTAGGGTCGGCTCTCGGGCCCGGTCGACCCACCCCACATCGGCCACAGCAACTTCACATCGGAAGCGAGAACTCACCACCGTGACTGCTCTGACTCTCAGCACCGCCGCGGCGCCCGGCCTGCGGGCCGACGCGATCGTGATCGGTGTCGCCAAGGGCACCAAGGGGCCCGTCGTAGCGCCGGGCGCCGAGGCCGTGGACAAGGCGTACGACGGCAAGCTGGCCGGCGTCCTGGAGACCCTCGGCGCCTCGGGTGCCGAGGGCGAGCTGACGAAGCTGCCCGCCCCGGCCGGCTTCAAGGCCCCGCTCGTGGTGGCGGTGGGCCTGGGCGCGGAGCCCGACGCCAAGGACACCGACGCCGGCTACGAGGCCGAGGCGCTGCGCAGGGCCGCCGGCGTGGCCGCCCGGGCGCTCGCCGGCTCGAAGAAGGCGGCGTTCGCGCTGCCCGTCGACAGCCCCGGCGCCGTCGAGGCGATCGGCGAGGGCGTGCTGCTCGGCTCCTACTCCTTCGACTCCTACAAGGACAACGGCAAGGACGCCAAGGCCAGGAACGGCAAGGCCCCGCTGGCCGAGGCCGCGCTGCTCGGCGGCAAGCCGCGCGACGCCGCCCACAAGGGCGCGGTCGCCCGGGCCGTCGCGGTCTGCGAGGAGCTGAACCGCGCCCGCGACCTGATCAACACCCCGCCGAACGACCTGACCCCCGCGATCTTCGCCGGGATCGCCCAGGCCGCGGCCAAGGAGCACGGCCTCAAGGTGCAGGTGCTCGACGACAAGGCCCTCGTCAAGGGCGGCTACGGCGGCATCCTCGGCGTCGGCGTCGGCTCGGCCGCGACCCCGCGCCTGGTCAAGGTGTCGTACACGCACCCCAAGGCGGGCAAGCACCTGGCCTTCGTCGGCAAGGGCATCACCTACGACTCGGGCGGCATCTCGCTGAAGCCGGCCGGTCACAACGAGACGATGAAGTGCGACATGAGCGGCGCCGCCGCCGTGCTCGCCGCCGTCGTCGCCGCCGCCCGGCTCGGCCTGGAGGTCAGCGTCACCGGCTGGCTGGCGCTGGCCGAGAACATGCCCTCCGGTTCCGCCGTCCGCCCGGGCGACGTGCTGCGCATGTACAGCGGCAAGACCGTCGAGGTCCTCAACACCGACGCCGAGGGCCGGCTGGTCCTCGCCGACGCCCTGTGGGCGGCCTCGCAGGAGAACCCGGACGCGATCGTGGACGTCGCCACGCTGACCGGCGCGATGGTGCTGGCGCTCGGCAGCCGGACGTTCGGCGTCATGGCCAACGACGAGGCGTTCCGCTCCGCGGTGCACGAGGCCGCGGAGGAGGTCGGCGAGCCCGCGTGGCCGATGCCGCTGCCGGAGCACCTGCGCAAGGGCATGGAGTCCCAGGTCGCCGACATCGCCAACATGGGTGAGCGCATGGGCGGCGGCCTGGTCGCCGGCCTGTTCCTGCGCGAGTTCGTGGGCGAGGGCATCACGTGGGCACACCTCGACATCGCCGGGCCGGCGTTCAACGAGGGCGGGCCGTTCGGCTACACGCCCAAGGGCGGCACCGGTTCCGCCGTGCGGACGCTGGTGCGTCTCGCCGAGCTGACGGCCGCGGGGGACCTGGGCTGAGTCGCCCGGGGGCCCGGCCGCTTCCGCGGCGGGGCGGCCACAGGGGCGCGGGGGCTGTTCGCGCAGTTCCCCGCGCCCCTGCCTGTGCACACCTTCGATTCCGTGCGCACGTGGGGTGTCTCACACTCCAGCCCGGCGTCTCGTACGCCTCGAACAAGTGCAAAGATGGAGCCCGGCAGGACAGGGCCCCCACCGAAGGGCCGAAGCATCAAGCGGCCGGACACCAGCCGCCCGCCGGTCACTGGAGATCGGCGCAAGGCGCACATGCATGGAGGACGTGACGTGGCGAACGACGCCAGCACCGTTTTCGACCTAGTGATCCTCGGCGGTGGTAGCGGTGGTTACGCCGCGGCCCTGCGGGGAGCGCAGCTGGGCCTGGACGTCGCCCTGATCGAGAAGGACAAGGTCGGCGGCACCTGCCTGCACCGGGGTTGCATCCCCACCAAGGCCCTGCTGCACGCGGGCGAGATCGCCGACCAGGCCCGCGAGAGCGAGCAGTTCGGCGTCAAGGCCACCTTCGAGGGCATCGACGTCCCGGCCGTCCACAAGTACAAGGACGGCGTGATCGCCGGCCTGTACAAGGGCCTGCAGGGTCTGATCGCGTCCCGCAAGGTGACCTACATCGAGGGTGAGGGCCGGCTGTCCTCCCCCACCTCCGTCGACGTGAACGGACAGCGCGTCCAGGGCCGCCACGTCCTGCTGGCGACCGGCTCCGTGCCGAAGTCGCTGCCGGGCCTGGAGATCGACGGCAACCGGATCATCTCCTCCGACCACGCCCTCGTCCTGGACCGCGTGCCGAAGTCCGCGATCATCCTCGGCGGCGGTGTCATCGGCGTCGAGTTCGCCTCGGCGTGGAAGTCCTTCGGCGCGGACGTCACGGTCATCGAGGGCCTGAAGCACCTCGTGCCGGTCGAGGACGAGAACTCCTCGAAGCTCCTCGAGCGCGCGTTCCGCAAGCGCGGCATCAAGTTCAACCTCGGCACCTTCTTCCAGAAGGCCGAGTACACCCAGGACGGGGTCAAGGTCAGCCTGGCGGACGGCAAGGAGTTCGAGGCCGAGGTCCTCCTCGTCGCCGTCGGCCGCGGCCCGGTCTCCCAGGGCCTGGGCTACGAGGAGGCCGGGGTCGCCATGGACCGCGGCTACGTCCTCGTGGACGAGTACATGCGGACCAACGTTCCGACCATCTCCGCCGTGGGCGACCTCGTCCCGACGCTCCAGCTCGCGCACGTCGGCTTCGCCGAGGGCATCCTGGTGGCGGAGCGTCTGGCCGGTCTGAAGGTCGTCCCGATCGACTACGACGGTGTCCCGCGGGTGACGTACTGCCACCCGGAGGTCGCCTCCGTCGGCATCACCGAGGCCAAGGCCAAGGAGATCTACGGCGCGGACAAGGTCGTCGCTCTGAAGTACAACCTGGCGGGCAACGGCAAGAGCAAGATCCTCAACACCGCGGGCGAGATCAAGCTCGTCCAGGTGAAGGACGGTGCCGTGGTCGGCGTCCACATGGTCGGCGACCGCATGGGTGAGCAGGTCGGCGAGGCCCAGCTGATCTACAACTGGGAGGCGCTGCCGGCCGAGGTCGCCCAGCTCATCCACGCCCACCCGACGCAGAACGAGGCGATGGGCGAGGCGCACCTGGCGCTCGCCGGCAAGCCGCTGCACTCCCACGACTGAGCCTTCGGTCAACGGGCGCGACGACACAGACTTCCGCAATTCGTTAGGAGCAACCGAAACCATGGCGGTTTCCGTAACCCTTCCGGCGCTCGGTGAGAGCGTCACCGAGGGCACTGTCACCCGCTGGCTGAAGGCCGAGGGCGAGCGCGTCGAGGCCGACGAGCCGCTGCTCGAGGTCTCGACCGACAAGGTCGACACCGAGATCCCCTCGCCCGCCGCCGGCGTGCTGGCCTCCATCAAGGTCGCCGAGGACGAGACCGTCGAGGTCGGCGCCGAGCTGGCCGTCATCGACGACGGCTCCGGCGCCCCCGCGGCCGCCCCGGCCCCCGCCGCCGCCGAGGCCCCCGCCCCGGCTCCGGCCGCCGAGCCCGCCGCGGCCCCGGCCGCCGAGGCCCCTGCCGCCCCGGCCCCCGCCGCCGCTCCGGCCGCCGCTCCGGCCGCCGCCCCCGCCGGTGGCGCCCAGGGCACCGACGTGGTCCTGCCCGCGCTCGGTGAGTCCGTCACCGAGGGCACCGTCACCCGCTGGCTGAAGTCGGTCGGCGACTCCGTCGAGGCCGACGAGCCGCTGCTCGAGGTCTCCACGGACAAGGTCGACACCGAGATCCCGGCGCCCGCCTCCGGCGTGCTGCTGGAGATCGTGGTCGGCGAGGACGAGACCGCCGAGGTCGGCGCCAAGCTCGCCGTCATCGGCGCGCCCGGTGCCGCCCCGGCCGCCGCGCCGGCTCCGGCCGCCCCGGCCCCCGCCGCAGCTGCCCCGGCCGCCCCGGCCCCGGCTCCGGCCGCTCCGGCTCCGGCCGCTCCGGCTCCGGCCCCCGCCGCTCCGGCCGCGCCCGTCGCTGCCGCCCCGGCCCCGGCCCCGGCCCAGCCCGCGGCCCCGGCGCCCGCCCCGGCTCCGGTCACCCCGGCCACCGCGCCCACCTCCCCGACCGCCACCCAGGCGACCGACGAGGGCGCGTACGTGACCCCGCTGGTGCGCAAGCTCGCCGCCGAGAACGGCGTCGACCTGGCCACCGTCAAGGGCACCGGCGTCGGCGGCCGCATCCGCAAGCAGGACGTCATCGCCGCCGCCGAGGCCGCGAAGGCCGCCGCGCCGGCTCCGGCCGCCGCTGCCGCCGCGCCCGCCGCGAAGAAGGCCCCCGCCCTGGAGGTCTCCCCGCTGCGCGGCCAGACCGTCAAGATGCCGCGCATCCGCAAGGTCATCGGCGACAACATGGTCAAGGCGCTGCACGAGCAGGCCCAGCTGTCGTCGGTCGTCGAGGTCGACGTCACCCGCCTGATGAAGCTGCGCGGCAAGGCGAAGGACTCGTTCGCGGCCCGCGAGGGCGTCAAGCTCTCCCCGATGCCGTTCTTCGTGAAGGCCGCGGCCCAGGCGCTGAAGGCCCACCCGGTCGTCAACGCCAAGATCAACGAGGCCGAGGGCACGATCACCTACTTCGACTCCGAGAACATCGGGATCGCGGTGGACTCCGAGAAGGGCCTGATGACCCCGGTCATCAAGCGCGCCGGCGACCTCAACATCGCGGGCATCGCCAAGGCCACGGCGGAGCTGGCGGGCAAGGTCCGCGCCAACAAGATCACCCCGGACGAGCTGTCCGGCGCGACCTTCACCATCTCCAACACCGGTTCGCGCGGCGCGCTGTTCGACACGATCATCGTGCCGCCGGGCCAGGTCGCCATCCTCGGCATCGGTGCCACGGTCAAGCGTCCGGCCGTCATCGAGACGGAGGAGGGCACGGTCATCGGCGTCCGCGACATGACCTACCTGACCCTCTCCTACGACCACCGCCTGGTCGACGGCGCCGACGCGGCCCGCTACCTGACGGCGGTCAAGGCGATCCTGGAGGCGGGCGAGTTCGAGGTCGAGCTCGGCCTGTAACACCCGCCCCGCCGCGACACGTCGGTGCCCTTGCCGGAACCCTCCGGCAAGGGCACCGTTGCGTCCGGGGCGCGGCGGTACGCGCGGGGTACCACCGGCGGCCCGCAACCCGTCCGACTGCGCACAGAACCACGCCGTTGGCGCTCTTTGCCCTGCTCTACGCCGTGTAAGTCTCGTCTCACCTGCGCCGAAGCACCCCCACGCGCCCTACCGGCGGAGCGAACCCGCCGTATTGTCTAAACGTCAGCCCCCGGGAGGAGCCCTCATGACCGCGCCCGTCGTCCACTCGCTGCGCGAGCAGATCCGCGAGCACATCGTGGAGGGGATCGTCAGCGGGCGCTGGCAGCCGGGCGAGCGGATCGTGGAGCGGCGGATCGCCACCGAGCTGGAGGTCAGCCAGACACCGGTCCGGGAGGCCCTGCGCGAGCTGGAGACCCTGCGGCTGATCGAGTCCGCACCGAACAAGGGCGTCCGGGTGCGCAACCTGACCGCGGCGGACCTGGAGGAGAGCTACCCCGTCCGGGCGGGCCTGGAGGCCATCGCCGCGGAGCTGGCGGCGGACCGCCTCGCGCTGGACTGCTCGGCCCTGGAGCCGCACGTCCTGGCCCTCTACGAGGCCGACCGCGAGGCCGACGGTACGGCCCAGGTGCGCCACACCGTCGGATTCCACCGGGAACTGGTCCGCGCGGCGGACAACTCGGTGCTGCTGCACACCTGGGAGGGCCTGGGCATCGAGGTCTTCACGGCCCTGTCGATCCGCTGGCTGGGCACGGTGCAGCAGTCGTACGCGGAGGAGCACGAGGAGCTGGTGCAGGCCTTCAAGCGGCGCGACCCGCGGATCGCGGAGCTGGTGAAGGCGCACGTCCTGGGCTGCGCCCCACGCCCCTGACGCAGTCGAGCGTCCCCCCGCTCACCTGCGAAAACCCTGATCGAACACGGCACCCGGTGCCCATTTCGCAGGCACCGGGTGCCGACTTTCTCGAAATCGAGAGGTTTTCAAGCTCAACCCTTTGATCGATCATCGATCAGGGAGTTACAGTCGCCGACGGACTTCCACCGAAGTCCAGCCCTGTCCTGCCAAAGACCTAGGGCAACCCCAACCCCTTACCGATGAGGGAACCCCCTTCGACTGAGGAAGGCGGCGACATGACCGACCCCCACGCCATCCAGCCGAGCGCGCTCGACCAGCTCCCGGACCGCGACCCGGAGGAGACCGCCGAATGGCAGGCCTCCCTCGACGCCGTCGCCAGGGAGGCCGGGCCGCACCGCGCCGCGTACCTGATGCGCCGCACGCTGGAACGCGCCGAGGCGGGCGGCGTCGCGCTGCCGAAGCTCCTCGAGACGGACTACGTCAACACCATCCCCACCTCCGCCGAGCCGGGCCTGCCCGGTGACCCGGAGATGGAGGCCCGCATCACCGCGTGGAACCGCTGGAACGCGGCCGCGATGGTGACCCGCGGCGCGAAGCACGGCGTCGGCGGCCACATCGCCACCTTCGCCTCCGCCGCCTGGCTCTACGAGACCGGCTTCAACCACTTCTTCAAGGGCAAGGAGGGCGACGGCTCCGGCGACCAGCTGTACATCCAGGGCCACGCCTCCCCGGGCATCTACGCCCGTGCCTTCCTCGACGGCCGCCTCGACGAGGCGCACCTCGACAACTTCCGCCAGGAGTCCGGCGGCAACGGCCTGCCGTCGTACCCGCACCCGCGCCGGCTGCCCTGGCTGTGGGAGTTCCCGACGGTGTCCATGGGCCTCGGCCCGCTCTCGGCGATCTACCAGGCGCGCTTCAACCGCTACCTGACCAACCGCGCCATCAAGGACGTCTCCGCCTCCCACGTGTGGGCGTTCCTCGGCGACGGCGAGATGGACGAGCCCGAGTCGACGGCGGCCCTCGCGCTCGCCGCCCGCGAGGAGCTGGACAACCTCACCTTCGTCATCAACTGCAACCTGCAGCGTCTCGACGGCCCGGTGCGCGCCAACTTCAAGATCGTGCAGGAGCTGGAGGCCCAGTTCCGCGGCGCCGGCTGGAACGTCGTCAAGACCCTGTGGGGCACCGCCTGGGACGAGCTGTTCGCCCTCGACACCACCGGCGCGCTCGTACGCCGGCTGCGCGAGGTACCGGACGCCCAGATCCAGACGTACCAGACCCGCGGCGCCGCCTACATCCGCGAGGACTTCTTCGGCAAGGACCCGGCGCTCGCCGAGATGGCGAAGCTGCTGAGCGACGACAAGATCCTCGAGTGCTTCCACCTCTCGCGCGGCGGCCACGAGGCCCGCAAGGTCTACGCCGCGTACAAGGCCGCCGTCGAGCACAAGGGCGCGCCGACCGTGATCCTGGCCCAGACGGTCAAGGGCCACACCCTCGGCGAGGGCTTCGCGTCGAAGAACGCCAACCACCAGATGAAGAAGCTGTCGGTGGACGAGTTCAAGACGATGCGTGACCTGCTCGGCCTGCCGATCAAGGACAGCGACTTCGCCGACGGCGTGGTGCCCTACGGCCACCCGGGCGCCGACTCCCCCGAGGTCCGCTACCTCCAGGAGCGCCGCGCGGCCCTCGGCGGCCCGGCCCCGGCCCGCCGCACCCACGCGCTGGCCCCGCTGCCCGCCCCCGCCGAGAAGGCCTTCGCCTCCTTCGACAAGGGCTCCGGCGCGCAGAACGTGGCCACCACGATGGCCTTCGTCCGCCTGGTCAAGGACCTGGTCCGCGACAAGGAGACCGGCAAGCGCTGGGTGCCGATCGTCCCCGACGAGGCGCGCACCTTCGGCATGGAGTCGCTCTTCCCGTCGCTCGGGATCTACTCCCCCAAGGGCCAGACGTACGAGCCGGTCGACCGCGACCAGCTGATGTACTACAAGGAGGCCAAGAACGGCCAGATCCTCAACGAGGGGATCACCGAGGCCGGTTCGATGGCCGACTTCATCGCCGCGTCCAGCGCGTACGCGACGCACGGCGAGGCGATGATCCCGTTCTACATCTTCTACTCGATGTTCGGCTGGCAGCGCACCGCCGACCAGATGTGGCAGCTCGGCGACCAGCTCGGCCGCGGCTTCCTCGTCGGCGCGACGGCCGGCCGTACGACGCTGACGGGCGAGGGCCTGCAGCACGCCGACGGCCACTCCCCGGTGATCGCCGCGACCAACCCGGCCGCGCTGAGCTACGACCCGGCGTTCGCCTACGAGATCGCGGTGATCGTCCGTGAGGGTCTGCGCCGGATGTACGGCGAGGCCAGGCCGGGCGAGGACCAGAACGTCTTCTACTACCTGACGGTCTACAACGAGCCGCTGCCGCAGCCCGCGAAGCCGCAGGGCCTCGGCATCGACGAGGGCATCGTCAAGGGCCTGTACCGCTTCAACACGGCGGAGTCCGCGGGCCTGACCGTCCCGGCCAACGCCCCGCGCATCCAGCTGCTCGGCTCCGGCACGGCCATCCACTGGACCCTGGAGGCCCAGAGGCTGCTCGCCGAGGAGTGGGGCGTGGCCGCCGACGTGTGGTCCGCGACCTCCTGGGGCGAGCTGCGCCGGGACGCGATGGAGGCCGACGCGGCGCTGCTGCGCGGCGAGGAGCGGGTGCCGTTCGTCCGCCAGGCGCTGCAGGGCGCCGAGGGCCCCGTGCTGGCCGTCTCCGACTACATGCGCCAGGTCCCGGACCAGATCGCGCAGTGGGTCGAGCAGGACTGGTCCTCGCTGGGCGCCGACGGCTTCGGCCTGTCGGACACCCGTGAGGCCGCCCGCCGCCACTTCGGCGTCGACGCCCCGTCGATCGTCGTCGCGGCCCTGGCCCAGCTGGCCCGGCGCGGCGAGGTCAAGGCGACGTCCGTGAAGGAAGCGCGCGAGAAGTACGGGCTGTGACGCTCACGGTCCGGTGAGGCGGGAAGGGGTACGGCCGCGGGCCGTACCCCTTCTCCCTTTCCCCGGCGGGCTTTCCCCGGCGGGCTCTGTCGGTGCCCCCCGGCATCATGAGCGCATGCGTGCCGCCCGCCTCATCAAGATGGTGCTCCTGCTCCAGTCCCGGCCCTCCATGACCGCCTCCGAGCTGGCGCGTGAGCTGGAGGTGTCGGAGCGGACGGTGACGCGGGACGCCCAGGCGCTGTCGGAGGCCGGGGTCCCGGTGTACGCGGACCGGGGCCGGGCCGGCGGGTACCGGCTGGTCGGCGGGTACCGCACGCGGCTGACGGGGCTGGCGAGGAGCGAGGCGGAGGCCCTGTTCCTGAGCGGGGTGCCGGGGGCGCTGCGGGAGATGGGGCTGGCGGACGCGGCGTCGGCGGCCCGGCTGAAGGTGTCGGCGGCGCTGCTGCCGTCGCTGCGGGACGCTCCCCGTGCGGCGACCCAGCGGTTCCACCTGGACGCGCCCGCCTGGTTCAGCGAGCCGGACACCCCCGCGCTGCTGTCGGTGATCGCCGGGGCGGTGTGGGACGACCGGTGCGTCACCGCCCGGTACCGGCGCGGGGACGGGGAGGCGGAGCGGTGGCTGGAACCGTACGGGCTGGTGCTGAAGGCGGGCGCCTGGTACCTGTGCGCACGGGTGCCGAAGGCGGGGGTCTTCCGGACGTACCGCATCGACCGGTTCACCGCCGTGGCCCCGGCGGACACCCGCTTCCACCGCGACGAGGACTTCGACCTGCCCGGCCACTGGGCGGCCGGGGCCGAGCGGTTCGCGCGGTCGATCCTGCGCACCGAGGTCGTCCTGCGGCTGTCCCCGGAGGGCGTGCGCAGGCTGCCGGGCGCCGTCGATCCGCTGTCGGCCCGCGAGGCGCTCGGCGGGGCGGGCGGGACCGATGCGGGCGGGTGGGTGACGGTGACCCTGCCCGTGGAGTCGGAGGAGGTCGCGCACTCCCAGCTGACCGCGCTCGGGCCGGAGGCGGAGGTGCTGGCGCCGGAGGGGCTGCGGGAGCGGTTCGCCCGGGACGCGGCGAGGCTCGCGCGGCTGTACCGGCGACCGGACTCCGGGCATCGGCCGACGGACGCCGGATAACGCCTGATAACGATCCGCCGCTGTCCGTCGCACTCCGCGTGCGCCCCACCGGTGGAGGCCCGATGCTGGTGCCGTGATGGACGAGACGGAGTTCTGGGACCTGGTCGACGCCACCCGCGAGGCCGCCGAGGGCGACCCCGAGGAGCAGGCCGATCTGCTCGTGGACCGGCTGCTCCAGCTGGACCCCGAGATGGTCCTGGACTTCGCCCGGCACTTCGAGGCCCGCTACAACCGCAGTTACCGCTGGGATCTGTGGGGCGCCGCCTGGGTGCTCCTCGACGGGGCCAGCGACGACGCGTTCGACTTCTTCCGCTGCTGGCTGATCGGCCAGGGCCGGGAGGTGTTCGAGGGCGCCCTGCACGATCCGGACTCGCTGGCGGAGCTGCTCGGCGACTTCGACGAGGAGATCGACGGCGACGGCGAGGAGCTCGGGTACGCGGCGGACGAGGCGTACGAGCAGCTCACCGGCACCGTCGCGCCGGATCTCGGCATCGCGCCCGCGCCCTCGGAACCGGAGGGCACACCGATCGACCTCGAGAACGAGGCGGCCCTCGCGCAGCTCTGCCCGAGGCTCTGGGAGCGGTTCAGGGGCTGATCCCCGTCACGCCCCGGGCCTCGGGGCCTCGGGCTCCGCGACGCGCAGCGGCGGCGCCGCGTTGGCCCGGGCGAGCGCCGAGGCCGTACCGGCGGCGGACCCCACCACGACGGCGGCGAGGACACGGACCACGGTCCAGGGGCCGCGCAGCGCCCGCGCCCACGAGGAGCCCGGCGCGGACCGCCGGGCCGTGTCGGTGTGCCGCTGTGTACGTCCGTTCATCGCTTCCCCGTCCTCAGCCCCAGCCGGGTGCTGTGGGGCACGACCGTAGGGCTCGGGGTCGGGTGCGGGCTGGGACCGACCTGTGGCGTCGCTGTGGACGTACGGCCCTGCAGCCGGGCGGCCGCCTCCCTGATCTGGGGCAGGCGGGCGCTGAGGGCCGCGCCGGGGCAGCTGGTCATGAAGCCGTCGTTGTGGCCCGCCACGGCGGGCATGGTGACGACGGTGCCCGCCTTGTAGCGGCTGTGGCCGTTGCTGGAGACCAGGCGGACGTGGCCGCGCGGGTCGATGTCGGCGAGCCCCAGCTTCCAGGCGGCCAGGGCGGCGATCGCGTCGGTCATGGCGCGCGGTACGGGGACGCCCGCGGTGAACGTGCCGAGGGCGGCGATGCCCGCGGTGCGGTGGTTGAAGCCCTGGGCGTGGGCGCCGGTGACGGGCCGGTCGACGCCGCCGGCACGGCCCTCGTAGATGGTGCCGCAGCGGTCGACGACGAAGTTGTAGCCGATGTCGTCCCAGCGCCGGGCCCCGATCTGCCCCGCGTACAGGTGGCGGATGATGCTCGGCGCGTCGGCGCACTTGTAGCCGTTGGGCGAGTCGGTGTGGTGGATGAAGACCGCGATGACCCTGTCGTCGTAGCGCGGGGGCGGCTGGGTGTGGCCGCTGGTGGAGTCCAGCCAGGCGGAGCGGGGCACGATGCGCGGACGGGCGGCGGTGTGGGCGGCCCCCCGCCGGGACGTGCCGGGCCGGTCCAGGCCGAGCGCGGCGGCCCGGTCCGGGGGGGCGGGGGTGCGCCGCTCCCCTCCTTGCACCCACAGGGCCAGCGCCAGCAGGGCCATCAGGCCGGGCAGGGCCCCCAGCACGATCAGCACGGGACCGGGGAGCCGCGGTATCCGGGGGGTACGCGGTCCGCGCGCTCCCGGCGATCTTCGGAGGACAGACATGGTCCCACTCTCGGGCCGATTCTCGCCGCCCGCGATGTGCGTTGTGCCACCTGGTGGAACCATCGTCCTGGTCCGGGACGTTTATGCGGGTACACACGTACGTGGCCGGTTCGCCTCCCGGCGGCCGCCCCCCGGACTGTGACTGATCAGCGGGCCCTTCCCGTCCGTACTGAGGAGTCCTAGAGAAAGGCGGCTCCGGTGGACCTGCTCGACCTGGTGATTGTGCTGGTGGTCCTCGTCTACGCGGCGTCCGGTTACCGGCGCGGGCTGGTGGCCGGATGTGTCTCTCTGGCCGGGTTCGTCGGCGGCGCGGTCGTCGGTGTGTGGGCGCTGCCCTGGGTCACGGGCCTGGTGGCGCGCGGCACGGCGACGGCGACGGTGCTCGCCCTGCTGACGGTGCTGGTGCCCGCCGTGGTGGGGCACGAGCTGGCGGGCCGGCTCGCCCTGCGGCTGCGCGGGGAGCTGGACCGGGGTCCGGTGCGCGTGCTGGACGGCATCGGGGGCGCGGCGGCCAACTCGGTCGCGGTGCTGATCGTGGCCTGGGTGGCGGCGAGCGTGCTGAGCGCGGCCCCGTCGCCGGCCCTGACGACGGCGATCCGGAACTCGACGCTGCTGGGCGCGGTGCAGCAGGCGATGCCGGACACCACGCCCGCGTGGTTCTCCCGGGCGACGTCCGCGCTGACCGAGGCGGGCTTCCCACAGGTCTTCAACCCGTTCGAGAACGAGTCGACGGCCCAGGTGGCCCGGCCCACCGGCGACAACGTCACGCCCGCCGCGACGAACGCCGCGAAGGCGAGCACGGTGAAGGTCGAGGGCGCCTCGGGCGACGAGGGCCGCGAGGGCAGCGGTTTCGTGTACGCGCGCGAGCACGTGATGACCAACGCGCACGTGGTGGCGGGCATCCACGACCCGAGCATCCGGGTGGGCGGGGTCGGGCGGATGTACCCGGCCCGGGTGGTGCTCTTCGACCCCGACCGGGACGTGGCGGTGCTGTACGTGCCCGGGCTGCACGCCCCGTTGCTGCACTTCGACACCGGGGCCAGGCGCGGGGCCTCCGCGGTGGTCGCGGGCTATCCGCAGGACGGGAGCCTGAACCTGCAGGCCGCGACCGTGGGGAGCCTGGTGCGGGCGACCGGGCAGAACATCTACAACGACGGCGCGGTCACCCGGGAGATCTACTCGATCCGCTCGACGGTCCGCCCGGGCAACTCCGGCGGCCCGCTGCTGACGACGGACGGCCGGGTGTTCGGGGTGGTCTTCGCCCGCTCCACCTCGGACGCCGAGACGGGGTACGCGCTCACGGCGTCCGAGGTGACGGGCGACGGGAAGCACGCGGCCACGGCGACGAAGGCGGTGGACACGGGCGAACTGGTCAGTTCCTAGCGGCCGGGGGCCGGAGCCGGGTCGCGGGCCCGGGGGTCAGAGGGCGCGGCCCATGCAGACGTCGTCGACGTAGACGCCGTCGAGCAGGAACTCCCCCGGCAGGACGCCCTCGACGGCGAACCCCTCGGAGGCGTACAGCCCCCGGGCCGGGGTGTTGTGCCCGAGCACGCGCAGGGTGAGGCGCCGGGCGCCGCGTCCGCGCGCGTGCGCGACGGCGGCCCGGACGAGCGCGCGCCCGAGCCCCCGCCCGCGTGCCTCCTCGGCGACGACGAAGCCCTGGACCGCGAGGACGTGCGCGTTCGAGGGGAGGGGGGTCGCGGGGACGAGGCGGATGTACCCGGCGACACGCCCCTCCAGCTCGGCGACCAGGTACTGACCGGGGGTGTGGCGCTCGTCGAAGAACGGCTCGTACGGCGGCTGGGGCTCGGGCATCACCGCGTGCAGGGTGGACCAGGTGGCCCGGTCGAGGAACGCGAGGTCCTCCCCGTCGGCGGGCAGGGCGGTGCGTATGTGCGGCTCTGGCATGGCGGTCACCCTAGAACGGCCCGCGTGCGCGTCCCAAAGGGTTTCCGCTCCGGTCCCGCGGGCCGCCGTACGGCCGGTAAGCCGTGCGGCCGCACAGCCGTACGCCCGGGAAGCCCTGCGTCCGGCGGAACGGATGTGACCGTATGCGACCTCTATGCGACCGTGCCCTGTTGATGCGCGACTGCTTCTGACCGATCACGGCCCCGATACTCGACCCGAACTCGGGTATCCCCGGAGCCTGTTGGGGGCATGACGTCTCCACCGGCCGCGCAACCACAGGAGGGGCCTCGTGCTTGAGCCCGTGTACCAGGTGGACGTCGTCATCGTGGGAGCCGGAATCGCCGGACTCTCGGCGGCTCATCGGCTGACCAGCGCAGGAGTAACGACCGCAGTCCTGGAGGCCGCCCCTTACGTGGGCGGCCGCATGTCGACGGAGAAGGTCGACGGCTTCCGGCTCGACCGCATCGGACAACTGCTGTCCACGTCCTATCCCGAACTCCGCCTGACCCCGGGGCTGGACTCCCTGGCCCTGCGCAGCTTCGCGCCGGGCGTCCTGCTGCACCGCGACGGGCGCAGGCAGCGCGCGGGCGCGCCGGCGGCCGGAGGGAGCGCAAGGGGCGCACTCCATGTGGTGCGCGCCCTGGCAAGCGCCCCAAGGGGCGCGACGGCGCCGCCCGGCAGGGTCGGCGCGCCGCTGGGCGGCGCGGTCGACCAGGCCCGGCTCGGCACGGCCCTGAGCCGGATCGCCACGATGCCCGTGGAGCGCCTGCTGGCCCGTCCCGAACTGCCCGCCGCACAGGCCCTCGCGGCCCGCGGGGTGCCCGCCCGCACCGTCGAGGGCTTTCTGCGCCCGCTGCTCGCCGCGCTGCTGTGCGACCCGGAGCTGACCACGTCCAGCCGGTGCGCGGACCTGGCGCTGCGCGCCTTCGCGGGCGGCCGGCTGTGCGTGCCGGAGGGCGGCGCGGACGTGCTGCCGGAGTCGCTCGCCCGGGCGCTGCCGCCCGGCACCGTGCACACCGGGGTCCGGGTCACCTCGGTCTCCACGACCTCGGTGACCACCGCCGAGCACGGGGCGATCCGCTGCCGGGCGGTGCTCCTCGCGACCGACGCGCGCGCCGCGGCGGAACTGCTGCCGGGCCTGAGGATCCCGGACTTCCACCCGGTGACGGTGGTCCACCACACCACCGACGACCTCGCGCCGGTCTTCGCCACCGGCACCTCGCTGCTCCTGGACTCCGACCGCGGCGGCCCGGTCGCGCACACGGCGGTGCTCAGCAGCGTGGACCCGACCCGGGCACCGGCCGGACGGGTGCTGATCTCCTCGACGGTGCTGGGCACACCGCCCGAGGGCGTCGACACCGCCGTCCGCATCCATCTCGCCCGCCTCTACGGCACCTCCACCCGCCGCTGGGAGACGCTGGCCGTGCACCACACGCCGGAGGCCGTGCCCGCGATGCGGCCGCCGCACGACCTGCGCCGGCCGGTGCGGCTCCTGGCCGGCCTGTACGTCTGCGGCGACCACCGCGACACCAGCACCGTCCAGGGCGCCCTGCACTCGGCCCACCGGGCGGCCTCGGCCATCCTCGCGGACCTGGGCGCGGCGGGCTCGATGCACCGGGCCGACCCGGCCCCGAGCCTGCCGCGAGCGGCCTAAGGGCTGTCGTTCGGATCAGCCCAGCGCCGCGACCTTCTCCCGGTAGCCCCGCACCGGCGCCGCGTCCTTGTAGGGCTCCAGGCGCCGCTCGAAGTCCCTGACGTACTCGACGGCGCGGGCGCTGCGCATCTCGGCCGCCTGGCCCGCGGCCTCCGCCGCCAGCGCGCAGGCCTGGTCGAGTTCGCCGAGGCCGAGACGCGCGGTGGCGAGCACGACCCGGCAGAACAGGCGGCTGCGGGCGTAGGTCGGGGCGCGCAGCTGGAGGGAGCGTTCGGCGTGCTGGGCGGCCGCGCGGAACTGCTGCAGGTCCCGGTGGCAGTGGCCCAGCTCGTCGGCGAGCTGGGCCTCGTCGAAGAACCTGGCCCAGTGCGGCACCTCGTCCCCGGGCCGGGCCGTCTCCAGGGCGCGCTCGGCCCGTACGAGCGCCCCCGTGCACGCCCGCACCTCCCCCAGCACGCCGTGTGCGCGGGCCTCGGCGGCGTGCAGCAGCGCCTGCACGGCCGGCGGTGCTCCGGCGCCGACCCCCTGCTGGGCGACCCGGGCGAGCTGCATGGCCTCCCGGCCGTGCCCGAGGTAGACGGCCTGGCGGCTCATGGTGACCAGCACGTAGGAGCCGTAGGGACGGTCGCCGGCCGCCTGGGCGAGCCGCAGGGCCTGCACGAAGTACCGCTGTGCGAGTCCGTGCGCGGCGATGTCGTACGAGGTCCACCCCGCGAGCCGGGTCAGGTCGGCGGCGGCGGCGAACAGGCGGCGGCCGCTCTGCTCGTCGTAGCTGCCGCGGAGCATCGGCTCGCACTCGTGCTCCAGGTAGCGCACCAGGGCCTGCCGGGCGTGGCCGCCGCCGAAGCGGTCGTCGAGGGTGCGGAACAGCTCGCCGACCGAGCGGAGCGCCGCGATGTCGCCGCCGGAGACCCGGTGCCCCGGGGCCCGCTCGGCGTGCCCGCGCGCCCGTGGCTGGACCGGGGGCCGTGCGGTGACCGGGCGGCCCTGCGCGGGCACCCGGGCTGCCGGTTCCCGGGCCACCCTGTCGTCGGGCTTGCCGATCAGCCAGTCCCGGCTGGGCACGACGAGCCCCGCCGGGGTGAAGGCGATCTTGCGCAGCTCGGCGTGGCTGCCGGAGTCCTTACGCCACAGCCCGCTGACGATGTCGACGGCCTCCTCCGGGGTGGCCGCGAACTCCAGCCCCGCGTACACCGGCGCGCAGGCGTCCAGGCCGAGGTCCTGGGCCGTGAGGCGGCGCCCGAGCCGGCGGGTGAACACCTCGGCGATGAGGGCGGGGGTCGTGCCCCGCGGCTGCTGTCCGCGCAGCCAGCGGGTGACCGATGTCTTGTCGTATCTGAGATCCAGCCCGTGCTCCAGGCCGAGCTGGTCGACGCGACGGGCCAGACCCGCGTTGGAGAACCCCGCCTCTGCGATGAGCGCGGCGAGCTGGCGGTTGGGGGTGCGCTGCGCGGGTCGGTCCGTCATCTGTGGTGCGGTCTCCTGCCTTCCGGGCCCCTGAAGTGCCGGGATTGCCTGTGAGCAGCCCTTTTGGCCTCACGAACGGCGCGAATGTAGCGGAGAGTGAGCAGCCGATCGCACATTTCGGAGTTCATTCATCCGATCGTGTGAGGAACGCCCCTAGGGCTGACGTAGCCCGGACGGACGTACAGTGGCGTGGGCGCTTTACATGCCTGACATCGCGAGGGAGGCGCTTGCCGTGAGTGAGCTGCGGTTCGTCCGCATGGGATTCGGCGCGGATGCCGTCGACTACCAGGAGGCCTGGGACGAGCAGCGCCGCGTGCACGCGGCCCGGTTCGCCGACGAGATCCCGGACACCGTGCTGCTCCTGGAGCACCCCCCGGTGTACACGGCCGGCCGGCGCACCGAGGACAGCGAGCGCCCGCTGGACGGCACCCCGGTCATCGACGTGGACCGCGGCGGAAAGATCACCTGGCACGGCCCCGGCCAGCTCGTGGGCTACCCGATCCAGAAGCTCCCCCGGCCGGTCGACGTGGTCGCGCACGTACGGCGCCTGGAGGAGGCCCTCATCCGCACCTGCGCCGAGTTCGGCCTGGAGACCACCCGGGTCGAGGGCCGCAGCGGGGTGTGGGTGCTCGGCGACCCGGTCGAGCGGCGTCCGGCCGGGGGAGGGCTCTCCCTCGACTTCGACCCGCGGCTCACCGACGACGAGTTCGACCCCCGGCTGAACGGCCCCGAGTACGCCCCCTCCAACGCGGGCCAGCGCCGCGAGGACCGCAAGATCGCCGCCATCGGCATCCGCGTCGCCAAGGGCGTCACCATGCACGGCTTCTCCTTCAACGTGAACCCGGACAACCGCTGGTTCGACCGGATCATCCCCTGCGGGATCCGGGACGCCGGGGTGGCCTCCCTGGCCAACGAGCTGGGCCGGGACATCACGGTCGAGGACGTGCTGCCGGTGGCGGAGAAGCACCTGACGGAGATCCTGGAGAACGCCGACCTCAGGCCGCGCGAGATCGAGCGGGCCTCCGCCTGATCGGGGGAATGCGCCCTGCGGCAGCCAGGTTGGCCTCACCGGAAGGGCTCAGTTAGCACGGGCGTACCCTGGTGTGCGCCGAAGAATCGAAGTCACAGGGAGCCGGTCGTGTCCGCAGTCTCACCCGACGGACGCAAGATGCTGCGCCTGGAGGTCCGCAACAGCCAGACCCCCATCGAGCGCAAGCCCGAGTGGATCAAGACCCGGGCGAAAATGGGTCCCGAGTACACCAAGATGCAGAGCCTCGTGAAGAGCGAGGGCCTGCACACGGTGTGCCAGGAGGCCGGCTGCCCGAACATCTACGAGTGCTGGGAGGACCGCGAGGCGACCTTCCTCATCGGCGGCGACCAGTGCACCCGGCGCTGCGACTTCTGCCAGATCGACACCGGCAAGCCCGAGGCGCTCGATCGCGACGAGCCGCGCCGCGTGGGCGAGTCCGTGGTCACCATGGACCTGAACTACGCCACCATCACCGGCGTCGCCCGCGACGACCTGGAGGACGGCGGCGCCTGGCTGTACGCCGAGACCGTGCGCCAGATCCACCGGCAGACCGCCGGGCGCGGGGACGGCCGTACGAAGGTGGAGCTGCTCGCCCCCGACTTCAACGCGGTCCCGGAGCAGCTGGCCGAGGTCTTCGAGTCCCGGCCCGAGGTCTTCGCGCACAACGTCGAGACGGTGCCCCGGATCTTCAAGCGGATCCGCCCCGGCTTCCGCTACGAGCGCTCCCTGAAGGTGATCACCGAGGCCCGCGACTTCGGCCTGGTCACCAAGTCCAACCTGATCCTCGGCATGGGCGAGACCCGCGAGGAGGTCGGCGAGGCGCTGCGGCAGCTGCACGACGCCGGCTGCGAGCTGGTCACCATCACCCAGTACCTGCGCCCGTCCGTGCGCCACCACCCCGTCGAGCGCTGGGTGAAGCCGCAGGAGTTCGTGGAGCTGAAGGAGGAGGCCGAGCAGATCGGCTTCTCCGGTGTGATGTCCGGCCCGCTGGTGCGGTCGTCGTACCGGGCCGGGCGCCTGTACCGGATGGCCGTCGAGAAGCGCGGCGCCTACATCGCCACCCAGGCGGTGTGAGCAAACCGTGTGAATTCACGCACAAGGAGCTACTGGCCAGTAATGGCCGAGTCGACGCGGTCCTGACCGTCCTCGCTGATGAGGGCACACGTCAGGGCCGCGTCAGTGTTTGCGGGCTCCGCATCAAGGCTTCATTGGTGTTTGACCGGTCGGTCACGCCCTGGTAACACCAATCAGTGACTCTGGTATCACGCCTCGTACACCACCCGATCCGAGGGGGGACCTCGATCATGCAGGCCGCGCCGGTTCGCGCCAACGCCATCCCGTCCTTCACCGACGCACTCCGCGCCGTAGAGTCGCTGCTGATGAGCGGCGGTCAGCGCACCGCTCGCCGCAACGCCTGGACCTCCGTCCTGGAGGACCGCCGTCGCGCCAAGGACAGGGTCGAGGCGCAGCACTTCATGGAGCAGGCCGCCCGCCGCCCCTGAGTCCTTGCTCACCGGGCACTGCCGTCGTCGGCACTCCCGGGGCCACGTAGACTTCGTGGCATGGCGAGGAAGGAAACCGCGGCGGACGCCGCGAATGCCGGGCGACTGAAGCAGATCGCCCTCACGTACAAGATGACCCGCAAGGCCGACAAGAAGATCGGTCTGGTACTCGGGGCCGTCGGCATCGGCACCCTCGGTGTGTTCCTCGCGATCGGCTTCTTGATCGGCCACCCGGTTTATCTGGGCATCTTCGGTCTGCTGATCGCCCTGCTGGCGATGGCGATCGTGTTCGGCCGGCGGGCCGAGCGGGCCGCCTTCGGTCAGATGGAGGGCCAGCCGGGCGCCGCGGCGGCGGTGCTGGACAACATCGGCCGGGGCTGGACGACGACTCCGGCGGTGGCGATGAACCGCAGCCAGGACGTGGTGCACCGGGCCGTCGGCAAGGCCGGCATCGTGCTGGTCGCCGAGGGCAACCCGAACCGGGTGAAGAGCCTGCTGGCCGCCGAGAAGAAGAAGATGAACCGCATCGTGGCCGACGTGCCGGTGCACGACGTCATCGTGGGCAACGGCGAGGGCCTGGTCGCGCTGAAGAAGCTGCGCACGACCATGCTGAAGCTCCCCCGCGTGCTGACCGGCCCCCAGGTGACCACCACCAACGACCGGCTGCGGGCCCTGGGCGACCTGATGAGCAACATGCCGGTGCCCAAGGGACCGATGCCGAGGGGCATGAAGCTGCCGAAGGGCGGCCAGCGGGGCCGCTAGTCCTCCCCGTTCCGCCCCTGATCTCGTCCTACGCCGAAGGGGGCGCCCGGAATCACTCCGGGCGCCCCCTTCGGCGTCGTCGCCGTGGCGCTTCCTTCAGCGTCGGTGCCGTGGACCTCCGTGCCGTGCCGCGGCGCCGACGGCGTCAGGCGCGGACCTCGACGGTCTTCGCGATCCGGTCGTGCAGGCCGCGGCCGTCCCGGTCCCAGACCAGCGCGGGGATCGCGAGGCACAGCAGGACCGTGCGCAGCACCGAGCGCAGCGGGTTGGCCGTGCCGGTCTCCAGGGCCACGACCCGGAGGCCGAAGAGGCGCTTGCCCGGGGTGAAGCCGATCGTGCCGACGGTCAGGACGCTCATGACGAAGAAGACCCCGAGCGCCCAGTTACTCGTGCTGGCCTGCCGGTAGCCGTCCGTGATCAAGCTGTATGCGATCAGGACGCACAGCCCCCAGTCCACGGCCAGAGCGCCGAGCCGCCTGCCGGGCCGGGCGATCGAGTTCGGCCCGTCCTCGGGGAGACCCAGCTGCTCTCCCCGGTACCCGAGGTCCGCGCCGGCGTCTTCCATAGCCGCGCGCGGCCCGGAGAGCCACGATCCGATTGCCTGCCTGTTGTCCACCCGAACACGGTACTGCGTCCCGGAACGACCCCGGGACGCCGGGGTGTCCCGGGGCTAGGGTGGAAGCCTGACCGGTTAACTTCTGCGAAACAAACGGGTCACGCCCGAGAAATCACCCGTCCCTAGGGTCGTGCCGAGCGTGTGCCACCGCACTGGCCGCACGAACGATCTACCACCCCGGCGAGGACGGTCGGGAGTAGGAGGAGCTGGATGTTCCAGAACGCCGACGAGGCCAAGAAGTTCATCGCGGACGAGGACGTCAAGTTCATCGACGTCCGATTCTGCGACCTGCCGGGCGTCATGCAGCACTTCACGGTGCCCGTCGATGCGTTCGACCCGGACGAGGAGCTGGCCTTCGACGGATCGTCGATCCGCGGTTTCCAGGCCATTCACGAGTCCGACATGGCGCTGCGTGCCGACCTGTCCACGTCCCGTGTGGACCCGTTCCGCCGGGACAAGACGCTCAACATCAACTTCTTCATCCACGACCCGATCACGGGCGAGCAGTACTCCCGCGACCCGCGCAACGTGGCGAAGAAGGCCGAGGCCTACCTCGCGTCGACCGGTATCGCGGACACCGCGTACTTCGGTCCCGAGGCCGAGTTCTACGTCTTCGACTCCGTGCGCTTCTCGACCACCGCGAACGAGTCCTTCTACCACATCGACTCCGAGGCGGGTGCCTGGAACACCGGCGCCCTGGAGAACAACCGCGGTTACAAGGTCCGCTACAAGGGCGGCTACTTCCCGGTGGCCCCGGTCGACCACTTCGCCGACCTGCGCGCCGAGATCTCCCTGGAGCTGGAGAAGTCCGGCCTGAAGGTCGAGCGCCAGCACCACGAGGTCGGCACCGCCGGCCAGGCCGAGATCAACTACAAGTTCAACACGCTGCTCGCCGCCGCCGACGACCTCCAGCTCTTCAAGTACATCGTGAAGAACGTGGCCTGGCGCAACAACAAGACCGCGACCTTCATGCCGAAGCCGATCTTCGGTGACAACGGCTCGGGCATGCACGTGCACCAGTCGCTGTGGAGCAACGGCGACCCGCTGTTCTACGACGAGGCCGGCTACGCGGGCCTGTCGGACACCGCCCGCTACTACATCGGCGGCATCCTGCGGCACGCCCCGTCGCTGCTCGCCTTCACCAACCCGACGGTGAACTCGTACCACCGTCTGGTGCCGGGCTTCGAGGCGCCGATCAACCTGGTGTACTCGCAGCGCAACCGCTCCGCGGCCATGCGCATCCCGATCACCGGCTCCAACCCGAAGGCCAAGCGCGTCGAGTTCCGCGCGCCCGACTCCTCCGGCAACCCGTATCTCGCCTTCTCGGCGCTGCTGCTCGCGGGCCTGGACGGCATCAAGAACAAGATCGAGCCGGCCGAGCCGATCGACAAGGACCTGTACGAGCTGGCTCCCGAGGAGCACGCGAACGTCGCGCAGGTCCCGACCTCGCTGAACGCCGTCCTCGGCGCGCTCGAGGCCGACCACGAGTTCCTCCTCCAGGGCGACGTGTTCACGTCCGACCTGATCGAGACCTGGATCGACTTCAAGCGGACCAACGAGATCGCGCCGCTGCAGCTGCGTCCGCACCCGCACGAGTTCGAGCTCTACTTCGACGTGTGACCTGGCCCCGGGCCGGAGCGGGTGACCGCTCCCCCGGGCCGTGTGTGGGCCGTCGGCCGGCTCTCCCAGCACGGGAGAGCCGGCCGGCGGCTTTTCCGGCTCCGGGCCCCGGGGCCGTTCAGCGGGGTGCCGGGGCCCCGACGCGGGCGATGAGGAGGGCGATGTCGTCCTGCGCGGGGGTCGGGGCCAGGCGGTCGATGAGGGTGTCGGCCAGCTCGTCGAGGCACGGATGGGTACCGGCGAGGAGACGGACCAGCTCGTCCAGGCGGTCGTCGAGGTCGTGCTCCCGGGCTTCCACGAGGCCGTCGGTGTAGAGGACGAGCACGGTCCCGGGAGCTACGGGGATCTCGGTGGTCGTGTAGGGGATGCCGCCGATGCCGAGCGGTGCGCCCGAGGGCAGGTCGACGAGGCGGGCGGTGCCGTCGGGGGTGATCAGGGCGGGTGGGGGGTGCCCGGCCCGGGCGAGCCGGCAGCGGTTGGCCGCGGCGTCGCAGACGCCGTACAGGCAGGTGGCCAGGATCGGGCCGTCGAGGTCCTGCATCGCCTGGTCGAGGTGGTGCAGCAGCTCGTCGGGGGGCAGGTCCAGGCGGACGAGGGCGCGCAGTGTGCTGCGCATCTGCCCCATGACGGCGGCAGCGGGGATGCCGTGCCCCATGACGTCGCCGATGGCCAGGGCGGCCCGGTCGAGGGTCATGGCCGCCACGTCGTACCAGTCGCCGCCCACCTCACCCGCGTCGGAGGCGGGCAGGTAGCGGTGGGCGATCTCGATGCCGCGGGGAGGGCTGAAGCTGCGGGGCAGCATGCTCCGCTGCAGCGTCAGTGCCGTGTCGTGCTCGCGGGCGTAGCGGAGGGCGTTGTCGATCGCCGCGGCGGCCCTGGCCGCGATCTCCCGGGCGTCGGACAGCTCGTCCTCCGCGAACGGGCTGGGGTTGTCCGCTCGCCAGAGGCCGACCGCCCCCATGAGCGTGCGCCGTGAGGACAGCGGGACGTTGATCAGCGAGTGCATGCCGTAGGCCAGCAGTTTGCCCGCCTGCTGTCCGTGACGGGCCTGCCACACGAAGGAGCTGCGAAGGTCCGGCACGAAGGTCGCGGTAGCGGCCGCGAGAGCGATCTGTGAGCCCACGGGGTCGAGCGGGGGGCCGTCGCGGACCCCGCCCAGTGCGACGCGGCGAGCCCATGCGCCCTGGTCGGCGTGCGGCTCGTCGACGAGCAGGACGGGCAGGGCCAGATCGACGGTGACGAAGTCGGCGAAGCGCGGGACCAGCACGCGCACCAGTTCCCGTGCGGTCTGTTCCGCGTCGAGAGTCGTGCCGATGACGGTGCTGGCCTCGTACAGCAGTCCGAGGCGCTCGTGGGCGTGGCGTGCCTGCTCACGGCTCTCCTGCAGCGAGCGGGCCATGGTGTTGAACGCCGCCCCGAGCTGCCCGATCTCGCCCCTGCCGGACTCCGGCATCCGTGCGGCGAGGTCGCCGCCGGCGAGCCGGGACGCCACACCGGCCGCCTTGCGGACCGGCCAGACCACCGCCCGGATCAGATACCCGGCGAAGATCGCGATGAGGAGCATCGAGCCGGTGAGGCCGGTCGACGCCGCCACGACCGCTTCCCGGACGTCACCGCTGGCCGCGCGTTCACGCGAGGCGACCAGGGCTTCCTGGGCCGAATCGTAGCGGTCGAACTGCTTCCTGAGCGCGTCGACGCGCCGCTTCCCCTCCAGCGTCGCCCCCACGTCGCGGGCGCGGGGATCCCCCCGGCTCGCCGCCGCGACCAGCGGGATCGAGTAGTCGTGGATGAGGGACTCGCCGGCCTGCCTGATCTGCCGGGCCAGCGCCTTCTGGCCGGGGGTGGTGCTGAGGCGCTCGAGTTGCCGTGCCTGGCCGGCGAACGCGGTCCGGGCGTTCTGCCACGGTTCGAGGAACTGCTTCTCCCCGGTGATGACGAAGCCGCGCTGGCCCGTCTCCAGGTCGACGACGAGTCCGTCGACCGTTCGCGCCTGGGCGAGCGCCATCTGAGCTCGGTGGTCGGCTGCCGTCGACTGGCCGAGTCCGATGATCGTCCAGAGCAGCATCCCAAAGGCGAGCCCGATCAGCAGGGCGAGCAGCCCACCGGCGACGGCGGCGAGGGGCACCAGCCCCCCACGCGCGCGTCTCTTTCGTGGACCTGACATGCGCATCCCCTGCCCTGCGCACGAATGGGTGGTCGAGCCACCGGCGGGGCGGTCTCGCGGTGAGCCCGTCCCCTTGAGTCTAGGGTCGGTGCGCCGGACCCGCCGGGGCAGGGACCCGGCGGGTCCGGCGCCGTCCGCAGCACCGAGGGCCGCCACCGGGAGCGTTCCGGGTGGCGGCCCTCGGCCGTGTGTGTGGGACCGCCGTCAGGGCGCCGTCACACCACGATCACGACGACGGGGACGTTGTTGTAGTTGTTGCGGAAGAAGTTGCCGCGGTTGAAGCAGTTGCCGCCCCACCAGTTGTTGAAGTAGCAGCCACGGTTGGTGATGTGCTGGGTCGGAGTGGCCGCGGACGCGGCGCCCGCGGAGCCGATCGCGGCTCCACCGGCCATCAGCACGCCGACGGCGGACATTGCGGCGAGTCGCCTCGCGCGATGTGCATTCATGGATCCACCTTCCTTCCACCCTCGTGCGGTTTCCGGGCACGAGTCGGATGGCCCGCGACCTCGGAGTGAGAGTCCGGCGCGGCCGTAGGGCGCCGCACGAGTACCAGAAGGAGGGGCATACATCATCGGGCACCCCTCGGTGCGGCTTCATTTCGATGCTAAGCGCCCGCCGACACCCCGGCATCCTGGGCAACCTTTGCCGCTTCCCATGCTTCCTATTCTCGGGGGATCATCCTCCTGCACTCCGCCGGACGAGAGAGGTTGAACGGGGATGTCTGAACTGGACGACTGGGAGCGGGAGTTCGATCACAGGTGGGCGAACTCCGCCCAGCACAAGGAGCCCTCGGCCCGGGCACGGATGCTCGCGGCGCGCTGGAAGGAGAACCCGCCGAACCCGGCGCCGTTCCGAGCCGACCCGGACACCCGGGAGCCGCGCCGCTCGTCCTGGGTGTCGACGGCGGTCGTGCTGGGCTGTGTCGCCGTGGTGATCGTCCTGCTGGGGTACGCCCAGGTGCGATCGGGGTACTGAGGCCAAAGGGCCGCCGGCCGCCGGCCGCCGGCGAGGTGGGGGGCGGGGCCGTGACGTGGGCCGGGGACGACCGGACCCGCTCCCACCGGGAAGCTTTGCCCGCAGCAGGGCCGATCCGGGCCTGTTCATGGGAGGCGGCAGGTGCACACTGGACAGCGGGACGAGTGCCTGACTGCGGGGTGATGCAAGATGCAGAGCCGCTTTAGGAGCGACCGGCGGCTGACCGTGCGGATGACGGTCACCATGTTCCTGCTGGGACTGCTGTACGTGGGCTTCGTCGCCGCCCTGATCGTGCTGCTGAAGTCCTGGCTGCTGGTCGTCGTTTTGATCGGTGCCATGTTCGTGGCGCAGTTCTGGTTCTCCGACCGGATCGCGATGTTCGCCATGCACGGACGGGTCGTGGAGCGGGAGGAGTATCCCGAACTGCACGCGGTCGTCGACCGGCTGTGCGCGATCGCCGACATGCCCAAACCGGTGGTCGCCGTGTCCGCGATGGACATGCCGAACGCGTTCGCGACCGGCCGCAATCCCGACCACGCCGTGGTCTGTGTGACCACGGGCCTGCTGCGACGGCTGGAGCCCGCCGAACTGGAGGGCGTGCTCGCGCACGAGCTGTCGCACGTGGCGCACAAGGACGTCGCCGTGATCACGATCGCCTCCTTCCTGGGCGTGATCGCGGGACTGCTCGTACGGTTCGCCTTCTACTCCCAGATCTTCGGCGGGGGCCGCAGGGACCAGAACACCGCGGCGGTCTTCGCCGCCGTGATGGGTGTCTCGGCCGCGGTGTACGCGATCAGCTTCCTGCTGATCAGGGCGCTGTCCCGGTACCGGGAGCTGGCGGCCGACCGCGCCGCCGCGCATCTGACCGGCCGGCCCTCGGCGCTGGCCTCCGCGCTCACCAAGGTCACCGGGGACATCGCCCGGATCCCGACCAAGGACCTGCGCACGGCCCAGGCCTTCAACGCCTTCTACTTCACGCCGGCGACCGGCAAGGAGCCCGGCATCGAGCGCTTCTTCTCCACCCACCCGACCCTGGAACAGCGGCTGGACCAGCTCGGCAGGATCTCCGCCGAGCTGGGCGAGGCCGCCCTTCCGGGGGCGGCGGACTGAACATGACACTGCGACGGAAGGCGGGCTGAGCGTTGGGGCTGCTGGACATCCTGCTGGGGCGCACCAAACCGGTCGCCCCGGACCTGGACCAGCTGTTCGCGCTGCCTTCGGCGGCCGTGACACTCCAGGCGGCGGCCGGGTTCACGCCTACCGGAGGCGGCGCGGTGTGCTTCGCCACGGTGGAGGGCGCGGCCTTCGAGCAGACCCACCGGGAGGTGCAGGCGCTGCTCGACGCGGACGCCGAGCGCTCGGGGCCGCCGGTGGAGCTGCGCCGGGACGGCTACGGGTACTCCTGGCTGGTGTCCGAGCGGACCCCCGACCAGCTGCCGCAGCTGGTCAACGATCTGCACGCGGTGAACAGCTCCATGGAGGTCAACGGCTTCGGCCCGCAGCTGCTGTGCTCGCTGGCCGTGTTCACCGACGACGGCGGCCGCCGGCTGGCGCTCGTCTACCTGTACAAGCGGGGCACCTTCTACCCGTTCGCGCCGCTGCCCGGGGCCGGTGAGCGGCGGGACAACCCGCTGGAGCTCCAGGTGAAGTCCCTGCTCGCGAGCGATCTGCGGGTCGAGCCGGACCTGGGCCGGTGGTTCCCGGTGTGGGGTGCCCCCGGTCTGTGACCGGGGGCACCCGTGCTCACCCGCTCTTCTCACGCTGCTGCCGGCGGGTCTCGAAGGGGCGTTCGCGCCGGTAGCGGCGCTCCCAGCGGGCCTGCCGGTCCCGGCGCTCCCGGTAGGCCCGGTAGCTGTCGGGCGGCGGGCCTGCGGCGGGCGGCGCCGTGCCGGGCGAACCGCGACCGGGTCTCGTGTACAGACACAGCAGTGCGACGGCGGCGAGCCACCAGAGGTGGTCTCCGAATCCGAGGATGACCAGGACGACCGTCCCGGTCGCGACGACGCCACGCATGACGGACCTCCGCGGGGTGGGTGTGCCGGGGTGGGATGGGTCGGCTTCGTGCCGTTTTCAGCGTAGGGAGGGCGCTCCCGGGGCTGCATCCCGTTTTCCGGCGCGGGTACGACGGCGGGGCGCGGCGGCTGCCGTCGGCGCCCGGCGGAGGCCGGGCGCCGGTCTCAGACCTCCGGGGCCGCCGGGACCACGCCCGCCGCGATGGCCGCGCCGAGGGTGGCGTGGTCGGTGACGGTCTGTTCGGCGTAGGCGAGCGCGAACTCGGCGACGGCCCGGTCGAAGGTGTCGGAACCGCCGAGGTAGGCGGCCACGGCGATGCGGTCGCCGGAGCGGGCGTGGCCCCGGGCCAGGGCGGTGCCGCACAGCCTCGCGTACCGGAGCAGGGCCGCCGGGCCCATGCCGGCGACGTCCGCCGCGTCCTTGGCGTCCCTCAGCTGGCGCCAGTAGAAGGCGCGGCCCTGCGGGCCGGTCATCGAGCCGAGGAAGAGGTCGGGGGCGGACTGGAGCAGCCGCTGCCCGGCGACCACCCGCTGCCCGGGATGCAGGTACGGCCCGTTCGGCAGGTGCTCCTCCAGCACCGACTTGCGCGCCTCCCTGATCCGCAGGAACAGCGGGTCGCCGGCGTCCCGCCCGGCGAGCAGCACGACGAAGCAGCGCATGCCGACGCTGCCGACGCCGATGACCTCCCGGGCCGCGTCGGCGAACCGGTAGCGGTCGAGGAGGCGGCGGCGCTCCTCGGGGAGGGTGGAGCGGTAGTCGCTGAAGATCTTGCGCAGCGAGGCGGTGTCCGAGGCCCCGGCCGGTTCCAGGAGCGGGGGGTCGTGGATGATCCGCCGCTGGCCGTCGACCACCTCGCTGAGCTTGCCGAGGGTGTGCGGACGGGTGCGGCGGCGGGGGCGGGTGAGAGTGGCGCCCGAGCGGCGCCCGGGCCGGCCGGAGCGGACGAGCGGCAGCAGGCTCGCGGTGTCGGCCCGCTCGTACCAGACGGCCAGTTCGCCGAGTCCGGCCAGCCGGCGCATGGCCGTGCGGTACCCGGTGGCGGCGGCCTGGGCGGCCGCGCGGGTCCCGGCCCGGCCGTGCCCGTTCTCCCGGGCCGCCAGGGCCACGCTGGCCGCGAGCCGTTTGACGTCCCACTCGAAGGGCCCGGGGAAGGTCTCGTCGAAGTCGTCGAGCTCGAACACGAGCCCGCCCTCGGGGGTGCCGTACAGCCCGAAGTTCAGCAGGTGTGCGTCGCCGCACAGCTGGACCGTGAGCCCGGTGTGCGGCTGGGCGGCGAGGTCGGCGGCCATCACGGCGGTGGCCCCGCGCAGGAAGGCGAGCGGGGAGGCGGCCATCCTGCCGTACCGCACCGGCAGCAGCTCGGGCAGCCGGTCGCGGCCCTGCCGCTCCAGCACGCCGACGGGATCGGGCCGCCCGACGGACGGCAGCCAGAAGGCGTGCGCCGATCGGGAGACGTGCTTGCGGGCCTGCTTGCCGCGCCGGGCGCGCTCCACGGGGGCGTCGCGCCCGGAGCGGTCCTCGGGGGAACTCATACGGCGACCCCTTTCCGCGGTCTCCCGCTGCTCCCGTCACCTCCTGCTCGCAGTCAAGGCGGAGGTACCACCCCCGCGCACGCGGAACCCGGCGAACGGGTGACGCGGCCGACCCGGCACGCCGGGCACGCGCTCGGTGGAGGGGCCGACGATGCCCCGGAGGCCGCCGGGCCCGCCGGGCAGCGGCTCGGTGCCGGAGTCCGGCGCGCCCCGGAAGCCGGCACGGCACGCACTCGGCTCGGGAGCCCGAGGCACCCCTGAGGCCGGCACGGCTCGCACTGGACTCGGGAGCGCGGCGCAGATCCCGAGGCCGGTGGTCCCGCCCGATGGAGAGACGCCGGGCGCACCGGAGGCCGGTGGGGCACGCACTAGGCTCGGGAGCCCGGCGCGGACCCCGAGGCCGGTGAAGCGCGCCGGGCGCCCGCGCGGTGGGGGGGCCCGGCGGCCCGGAGGGCGGCGCGGTCCACCGGGCGCCCGTTCGGGGCGGGGCCCGGTGGTGGGGTCAGCGGTTGTAGCGCATGAACGCCCGCACCATGCGGCACGTGGTGTCGGACGGCGGGCGCATGCCGATCCTCTCGGCGGTGCGCCGGATGGTGTCGTCGCGGGCCTGGTCCGGCAGGTAGACGCCGGAGTCGAGCAGGGCTATGGCGAGGCGCATGGCCTTGAGGCGCCGGTTGTGGGTGACGTACCACTCGCGGGGCCGTCCGGCCGGCAACGGCCGCTTCGCCACGGGCTCGTAGGGCGAGTCGAACAGCACGGAACGCTTGGCGGTGGACTGGGTCGGCGACGGCTTCGGCTTCAGGGCGGCAGCGGGCACGGGCATCCTCCTGTCGCGGTCAGGGCACCGGCCGGACAGTCCGGCGACGCCCTCGAACACTGCTTCTATTCTACGACCCCCCACTGACAAAAGCCCCTGGCCACAAGGGCTTTCGAGGCCCCCGTGACTCAGGGGGAAGACGGTGTTCGCGTACCGTGTGGCGCATGGAAATCTGGATCAATCCGGCCTGCTCCAAGTGCCGCAGCGCGATCAGCCTGCTCGACGCCGAGGGCGCCGACTACACCGTGCGGCGCTACCTGGAGGACGTGCCGAGCGAGGACGAGATCAGGGCGGTGCTCGAACGGCTGGACCTCGAGCCGTGGGACGTCACCCGGACCCAGGAGGCGGCCGCAGGGGAGCTGGGGCTCAAGGAGTGGGCCCGGGACGCGAGTACGCGCGACCGCTGGATCAGGGCGCTCGCCGAGCACCCCAAGCTCATCCAGCGCCCGATCATCACCGCCGACGACGGCACCGCCCTGGTCGCCCGCAGCGAGGAGGCCGTACGGGAGGCCATCTCCCACAACAAGAGCTGAACGAAGATCAACTCCTGTGTGACGCAGGTTACTTGGCTGACTTCGGCGACCGCTGAGCAACCCCGTTCGGTATCTCGTACATAGCGGCGTACGCTCCCCTACCTCTTCAGGAGGCGCGGATGTCGCGCAGGAGAACTCTCGGCACGAAGAAGAAGGTCGCGCTGCTCGTCAGTGCCGCGGCGGTGGCGGGCGGCGGGGCCTTCGCGCTCGCGACCACGTCCAACGCCGCCCAGCCCGCGCAGCAGGCGAAGACCCTGTCCGCCGCGGACTCGACCGTCTGCCAGGGACTCGCCACCGCCCACGGAAACAACGACAGCTTCATCGCGGACCAGCGGGCGCACCCGGACTCCCAGTCCGCCGCCCGGATCGCCAACCGCCAGGCGGTCCTGAAGCAGATCGAGGTCCAGCAGAAGGCCGCGGGCTGCACGGTTGGGGAGTCGGCTCAGGGCTCCCAGTCCGGACAGCAGGCGCAGAACGGCCAGCAGGCGGGACAGCAGGGCGCGGGCCAGCAGAACGGCCAGCAGGCGGGACAGCAGGGCGCGGGGCAGCAGGGCGCGCAGCCCTCGCAGTCCGCCGCCGGCGGTGCCGCCTCCGGCCAGCAGGTCTGCAAGGGCTCCACCGTGACCCTGTCCGGCGAGGCCGGCGCCCCGGCCGCGTCCAGCAGCCAGTTCCCGGCGGGCACCACCCTGAAGGTCACCAACCTGGACAACAACAAGTCCACCACGGTGAAGGTGACCTCGGTGTCCGGCAGTTGCGTCCTGCTGAACAACGCGGCCTTCGAACAGGTGCGGGAGCCCGGCAAGTTCCTCATCCGGCACGCGGTGATCGAGAAGGTGGGGTGAGACTCAGGCCGACAGGAAGCCCGTGAGCCGGGCGGCCAGGGCCGACGGTGCCGCCTGCGGCAGCGCGTGGTGCGAGACGCCGGGCAGTACGGCGGTCTGCACGCGCGGCAGCGTGGCACCGGCCCCGGCCGCCACCGCCGTCGGGTCGTGGGTCCTGCTGTTCGCGGCCACGAGCAGCAGGACCGGCACGCCGAGCGCGCGCAGCGCGTCCGGCGCCGGGCGCGGGCCGGTCACCGGCCGCGCGGCGGGAAAACCGGCGGCGGCCTCCTGGAGCCGCAGCCAGCCAGGGTCCGGGGATCCTCCGGTCTCCCACTCCAGGAAGGCACGCACCCTGCGGGGCGAGGGCCGCAGCAGCATCGGCAGGGCGTGGAGCAGGTACGCCGCCTTGTACCCGGCGAAGCACAGGGTCGGGTCCAGGAGGAACAGGCGGCGCACCCGCGCGGGGGCGCCCAGGGCGTACTGCAGGGCGATCCAGCCGCCGTAGGAGTGCCCGCCCACATCGGCGCGGTCGGCGCCCAGCCCGTCCAGCAGGGCGTCCAGCCAGCGGACCAGGTCGGCGACCGTACGGGGGTGACGGTCGGCGGCCGGGGCGCTCAGGCCGGCGGCGCCGAACAGGTCGGCCGCGTAGACCCGGCGGATCCGGGCCAGTTCGCCGGCCTGGGCGTACCAGGAGGCGGAGGTCGCACCGCCGCCGCCCGGCAGCAGGAGCAGCGGGGGCGCGTCGCGCGGCCCGCAGGCGTTGACGCGGGTGTCGCCGAACGGGGTGCGCACGGTCAGCGCCTCACGGTCCGCGGGCCACTTCGCCAGCACCCGGTCGTACGCGATCCGGAAGGCGCCGCGGTCGAATCCGGTCACGTGTCGCCTCCTATCATCTCGTTGAGCGAGATGTTCGCCGAACGAGATGATAGCCCCGGAGGCCTCGGATGCAGCCCGAACTGGAGATCGTCCATCTGCTGCGCGCGGCCACCGTCGAACTCGGCCTGCACAGCGCCCGGTTCGCGGACCGCCACGGGATGCACGCGACGGACGTGCGCGCCCTGATCGCGCTCATGGACGCTCGGCGCGCGGGCGAGGAGCTGACCGCCGGACGGCTCGGGGCCGCGCTGGGCCTCAACTCGGCGGGTACGACGGCGCTGCTCGACCGGCTGGAGCGGGCCGGCCATGTGCGCCGCGAGCGCGGCACGACCGATCGGCGCAGGGTCGTGGTCGCGGTGGAGGAGGGCGCCGTGGAACTCGGGTGGGCCTTCTTCGGGCCGCTGATCGAGCGCTCGGTGGAACTGCTGCGCGGTTACGACGACCACCAGCGGGCCGCGATCCGGGACTTCCTCGACGGGGTGCGCGAGGCCGCGGCGCGACAGCCCGGCCCGCGATCGGCCCCGCCACGTGAGTCGTGACACACGAACGCCAGGTAACACGGGGTTCACATTCGAGCAATGACCGGGAAACCGCCTGTTGACAGGCTGCGCGGCAGATCGAGCGGCGCCCCCGTGCCGCAGCGCCGCAGCACCCCCGGGTGCGCCCGACCCACCCCGAAGGATGTGGCCCCGTGGCCTTCAAGGCTGAGTACATCTGGATCGACGGCACCGCGCCGACCGCCAAGCTGCGTTCCAAGACGAAGATCATCACGGGTCCCCCGGCCGGCCTCGACGCGCTCCCGATCTGGGGCTTCGACGGCTCCTCCACCAACCAGGCCGAGGGCCACGCCTCGGACCGCGTGCTCAAGCCGGTCTTCACCTGCCCGGACCCGATCCGCGGCGGCGACGACATCCTGGTGCTGTGCGAGGTCCTCGACATCGACATGACCCCGCACCGGTCCAACACGCGTGCCGCGCTGGCCGAGGTGGCCGAGCGGTTCGCCGGCCAGGAGCCGATCTTCGGCATCGAGCAGGAGTACACGTTCTTCGAGGGCACCCGTCCGCTCGGCTTCCCCGAGAACGGCTTCCCGGCCCCCCAGGGCGGCTACTACTGCGGTGTCGGCGCCGACGAGATCTTCGGCCGGGACGTCGTCGAGGCCCACCTGGACAACTGCCTGAAGGCGGGCCTCGGCATCTCCGGCATCAACGCCGAGGTCATGCCCGGCCAGTGGGAGTTCCAGGTCGGCCCGCTCGCCCCGCTGGAGGTCTCCGACCAGCTGTGGGTGGCCCGCTGGCTGCTGTACCGCACCGCCGAGGACTTCGGCGTCTCCGCGACCCTCGACCCCAAGCCGGTCAAGGGCGACTGGAACGGCGCCGGCGCGCACACCAACTTCTCCACCCGCGCGATGCGCGAGGGTTACGACGCGATCATCACCGCCTGCGAGTCGCTCGGCGAGGGCTCCAAGCCGCTGGACCACGTGAAGAACTACGGCGCGGGCATCGACGAGCGGCTGACCGGTCTGCACGAGACCGCCCCCTGGGACGAGTACTCCTACGGTGTCTCCGACCGCGGCGCCTCGGTCCGCATCCCGTGGCAGGTCGAGAAGGACGGCAAGGGCTACATCGAGGACCGCCGCCCGAACGCCAACGTCGACCCGTACGTGGTGACCCGCCTCCTGGTGGACACCTGCTGCTCCGCGCTGGAGAAGGCCGGCCAGGCCTGATTCCCCCCACCCGACAGGGGGCGTCCGCCACTCGGCGGGCGCCCCCTTCGCGTGTGCCCGGGCCGCCGGTCCGGGCGAACACCGTCCAAGCAGTGAGAGAGGGCTCCTGCGGGCGGCCCCCGTCTGCTTCAATGGGCGCATGGCCAGCTTCCGGAAGACCACCGCGACGGGTCGCCATGACCTCGAGCCCTTCTGGCCCTCCCGTCAGCACCACGACTTCGACCGGGTGTGTTGCCGCGCGGCGAACGCGCGGGCCCTCTAAAGCCGTACACCCCGGCCTTCGGCCAGCGCGGAACGACGTACGTCCTCCGGCGCGCCCGACCACGAATCGCGGCCGCCGCACCTTCCGACGAACTCCTCGCGCGAAAGAGCTGACCTCTCATGGCGACCACTCGTTCCCTCTCCCCCGCCCCCACGCTCACCGCCCCCGTCCGGCACCGGCTGCGCGCCGTCGACCGGGACGAGGTGGTGGACGTCGCGGACTTCCTGCCGCCGGGCGCCACCTGGCTGCCCGCGCCGCAGCACACCCTGCCCGCCCTGCCCGGACAGCCGCCGATGGTCGGCTACCTGGTGCTCGTCCCGGCGGACCAGCACCCGCCGTTCCTGCCGGTCGCCGTGCCGGAGCAGGCCCCGGCCCCGGCGCCCAAAGACGCCCTCGTCAGCATCGACCCGGTGCAGCGCACCGCGAGCGTCGAGGGCAGCGAACTCGACCTGACCTACCTGGAGTTCGAGCTGCTCGCGCATCTCGTGGCGCACCCGAACCGGGTCCACACCCGCGACCAGCTGGTCACCACGGTGTGGGGGTACGGCCACGTCGGCGACGGCCGCACCGTCGACGTGCACATCGCCCGGCTGCGCCGCAAACTGGGCGCGCGGCACCGCCAGACGATCCAGACGGTGCGCCGGGTCGGCTACAAGTACGCCCCGCCCGCCGGCCGCTGACCCGCTCTGCCCTCGGCAGAGTCCCGTACCGGACCGCGCCGAAAGCGGGCAGGCTGGCCGGCATGAGACTTCTGGCGCTGGGCGGTACGGAGTTCGTGGGGCGGGCCGTGGTGGAGGCCGCGCTCGGGCGCGGCTGGGAGGTGACCGTCCTCAACCGGGGACGGCACCGGCCCCCCGCCGGGGCGAGGGCGTTGCGCGGCGACCGCACCGCCCCGGACGGTCTGGCCGCGCTCGCGCGGGACGCGGGGACCTGGGACGCCGTGGTGGACACCTGGTCGGCCGCCCCCCGCGCGGTCCAGGAGGCGGCTCGGCTGCTGCGGGGCCGCGCCGGGCGGTACGTGTACGTCTCCAGCCGTTCCGTGTACGCCTGGCCCTGGCCGTCCGGGGTCGGCGAGGACGGCCCGCTGGTCGAGGGCGCGTCGGCCGGTGCCGGACAGACCGACTACGCCCGGGACAAGCGGGGCGGCGAGCTGGCCGCCGTGGAGGCCTTCGGCGCCGGGGACTCGCTGCTCGTGCGGGCCGGGCTGATCCTCGGCCCGTACGAGAACGTCGGCCGGCTGCCCTGGTGGCTGACCCGGATCGCCCGGGGTGGCCCGGTCCTGGCCCCCGGGCCACGTGAACTGCCGCTCCAGTACATCGATGCGCGCGACCTCGCCGAGTGGGTCCTCGGCGCGGTGGAGCGGGCGTCGAGCGGGCCGTACAACCTGGTCGGTCCGCCCGGCCACACCACCATGGGCGAGCTGCTGGAGGCCTGCGCCGACGTCACCGGCGGGCACGCCGAGCTGCGCTGGACCGACCCCGAGGCGATCCTCGCCGCCGGGATCGAGCCGTGGACCCAGCTGCCGGTGTGGGCGCCGCCGGGCGGCGAGTTGTACGACGCAGCCCACCGGGCGGACGTGTCGCGGGCGGTGGCGACGGGGCTGCGGTGCCGGCCGGTGGGCGAGACGGTCGAGGACACCTGGCGCTGGCTCACGGCGATCGGCGGAGCGGCACCGCGGCGGCCGGACCGGACGCCGCCCGGCCTCGACCCCGCGCTGGAGGCGAAGGTGCTGGCCGCGGCCGGGGGTGTACCTGGCACCACCCCCTGAACGGGGGCCCGGGCCAGTGACCCGGCGACCGGGACTCGGCGAGACTGGCGGTCATGAACACGGACATGAAGAGCGGCCCGGTACGGGCGTGGGCACGGGAGGCGCTGCTGGCCTTCGTACGGGGGCTGGTGCTGGCGTTGGTGGTGCTGCCCTTCGGGGTGGCGTTCCTCGCCCTGACCCTCGTGTCCGTCGCGCTCGTCCCGGTCGGCGTCGGGCTCGTCACCACGCCGTGGGTGCTGACCGGTGTGCGGGCGCTGGCGGACACGCGCAGGGGGCTCGCGGCGCGGTGGTGCGGGGTGCGGATCCGGTCCGCCTACCGGCCGCTGCCCGCGGGCGCCAACCCCTGGACCCGCACCTTCGCGATGCTGCGCGACCCGCAGACCCTGCGGGACGTGCGGTGGCTGCCGGTGGACGTCACGGCGGGCTTCCTCACCGCGCTGCTGCCGGCCGTCGTGGTGTTCTTCCCGGTCGAGGGGTTCCTGCTGGCGGCCGGGCTGTGGCGGGCGTACGTGCGCGGCCCGGGCGACACGTACTGGTACGCGTTCGTCCCGGTCACCGGCCAGGCGTCGGCCCTCGGTGCCGGCGCGCTCGGCGCCGTGCTCCTCGTCGCCGCCTGGCGCTTCGCTCCGCGCCTGCTGGCCGCGCACTTCCGGCTCACCGGGGCCGTCCTCGGCGCGGGGCGGGGCGAACTCGCCGAGCGCGTCCGGGTGCTGACCGAGACCCGCCGGGACGCCGTGGACACCTCGGCCGCCGAACTGCGCCGCATCGAACGGGACCTGCACGACGGCGCCCAGGCCCGGCTGGTCGCGATGGGCATGGACCTCGGCACGATCGAGATGCTGCTCGACAGGGACCCGCAGCAGGCGAAGCGGCTCCTGTCCCAGGCCCGCCGGAACTCCGTGGAGGCCCTGGAGGAACTGCGCGACCTGGTCCGGGGCATCCATCCGCCGGTGCTGGCCGAACGCGGACTCGGCGACGCCGTCAGGGCGCTGGCGCTGCGGATGCCGCTGCCCGCCGAGGTCACCGTGGAGCTGTCCGGCCGGGCGCAGGCGCCGGTGGAGTCGGCCGCGTACTTCGCGGTCAGCGAGGTGCTCACCAACGCCGTCAAGCACTCGGGCGCCGAACGGATCTGGGTCGACCTGCACCACGAGGGCGGGATGCTGCGGATGTCGGTCACCGACAACGGCCGGGGCGGCGCCGTGGCCGGGGCCGGCTCGGGGCTCGCCGGGATCGAGCGGCGGCTCGGTACGTTCGACGGCGTCCTGGCCGTCAGCAGCCCCGCGGGCGGTCCCACCCTGGTGACCATGGAGATCCCGTGCGCGTTGTCCTAGCCGAAGACCTCTTCCTGCTGCGCGACGGGCTGGTCCGGATGCTGGAGGCCTACGGCTTCGAGATCGCCGCCGCCGTCGAGTCGGGGCCCGAACTCACCCGGGCACTGGCCGAGTCGGCGCCGGACGTGGCCGTGGTGGACGTACGCCTGCCGCCCACGCACACCGACGAGGGTCTGCAGTGCGCGCTCGCGGCCCGGCGGGCGCGGCCCGGGCTGCCGGTGCTGGTCCTCTCCCAGCACGTGGAGCAGCTGTACGCGCGCGAGCTGCTCGCCGACGGCGCGGGCGGGGTCGGCTATCTGCTGAAGGACCGGGTGTTCGACGCGGAGCAGTTCGTGGACGCCGTGCGCCGGGTGGCGGCGGGCGGCACGGCGATGGACCCCCAGGTGATCCAGCAGCTGCTGTCCCGCGGGGCGGCCGGCGACCGGCCGCTGGGCAATCTCACCCCGCGCGAGCGGGAGGTGCTGGAGCTGATGGCGCAGGGCCGTTCGAACGCGGGCATCGCGGCCCAGCTCGTGGTGACGGAACGGGCCATCGCCAAGCACACCTCCAACATCTTCGGCAAACTGGGACTGGAAGTGTCGGACGATGACAACCGGCGCGTTCTGGCGGTGCTCGCCCACCTCGACCGAGAGCGTTGATTTTTTTCCGAACTTCCGCTGCTCAGAGGACGGTTGAGGCCCTTGGGGCGGGGCGATCCTGTGATGAATTCGTGAGACCGCTGAACACCCCTGGTGCGGCGTGCGTATGGAAGGGCGCCGCTTCACTCCTGTCGGGCGCCTCGATGCTGCCCCGCAAGGAAGTCAGAGGAGTTCCATGGGACGCAACACACGAAAACGCCGTACGCCGCTGGCCGCCAAGGCCATAGCCGCATCGGCGGCCCTAGCGCTCGGTGGGGGCGGGCTGATCTGGGCGAACTTCTACGCCTCGGCGCACGAGTCGAACAACCAGACGTGGGGAGGCAACCAGACGAAGGCCGCGACGGCGCAGGTCGCGACCATCTCCTGCCCCGACGTCCAGCAGAAGCTGACCAACGTGCCGAGGAGGGCCCGCTGGGGGGTGGCCAGGGAGCTGTCGAACCTCGACAAGCAGATCACCGACGCCTACACCCGGCTCGCCTCCACCCGGCAGTCGCAGGCGAACGACCCGAACTTCGTGCAGAACGCGATCGTCGGGCCGCTGAAGGCCAAGCGGGCGGCGACGATCGACCGGATCAGGATCGACATCCAGCGCGTCGGCGGGTCCTTCGACAACTCGCTGAAGCAGCTCGCCGCCTGTACGACGCAGTCCGCCAACCAGACCACCGCTGGGGGGAACAGCGGTGGCCAGCAGCAGAACACCGGCGGCCAGCAGCAGGGCGGCCAGCCGACCAACGGCGGTCAGCCGAGCAACGGCGGTCAGCAGCAGGGTGGTCAGCAGCAGGGCAACAACGGCGGCCAGGGCGGTGACGGCCCGTCCGCGGCGGACTTCGTGGACATCACGAAGGTCGCGCCCAACGTCCTGTCCAAGCCCAACAGGACCGGCAGCGCCTCGACGGGCACGTTCACCACGCGCTGCGGTGTGAACGCGAACCAGGTCCACAACAGCGACAACGTGATCGTCGCGCCCGGTGTGACCAACGGCGCCCACCACGTGCACGACTACGTCGGCAACCAGAAGATCGACGCGTTCGCCAGCAACCAGACCTTCCTGCAGGGCGGTACCAGCTGCCAGAACCGCAACGACCTCTCGGCGTACTACTGGCCGGTCATCCGCGAGCAGGACGGCACCCAGGAGAAGGACGCGAACGCGGACGGCGGTGGCAAGGACCTCAACGTCGGCAAGATCCTGGTGGCCCAGCAGGCGCAGATCAAGTACGTCGGTAGCCCGGCCAGCCAGGTCGTCGCGATGCCGCAGTTCCTGCGGATCATCACCGGTGACGCCAAGGCCTTCGTCAACGGGCCGGCCAACGCCAACGCGCACTGGAGCTGCACCGGCTTCGAGAACAGGGTGCAGCTGACGGACAAGTACCCGATCTGTCCGCAGGGCAGCAACGTGGTGCGCTCGTTCGCCTTCCAGAGCTGCTGGGACGGGCAGAACATCGACAGCGCCAACCACCGCACGCACGTGGCCTTCCCCGATCCCGCGAGCGGTGTCTGCCCGAACGGTTTCAAGGCGATCCCGCAGCTGACGATGCGCCTCGTCTACAACGTGCCGCAGCCCGTCGTCCAGGCGGACGGCACGGTGAAGAACGCCTACGCGGTCGACGGCTTCCCCGAGGAGCTGCACAAGGCCATCACCGACCACGACGACTTCATCAGCGTCACGACCGGCGGCCTGGCCAACCGGATCGCCAACTGCATCAACCGCGGTCAGAACTGCGCGTGATCACCCCGTGATCCACTGAACCGCCGCAGACAGAAGGCCGGTGACGGAACCCCCTCCCGTCACCGGCCTTCGCCGTGCGCGCGGACCGCTCAGCCGGTGTGCGCGGAGTGGTCGGTGCCGATCTCCACGTCCCCGCCGAGGGTGCCGCGCAGCGCCTTGACGACCCCGTCGGCGCCGACGGCGACCCACTTGCGGCCCACGAGGTAGTAACCGCCGTAGTCCTTCGCGTCGTTGATCCACTCGCGCTGGCCGCGGTCGGTGGCGAAGGTGGCGAGGATGAACTTGCCGTCGTGGTTGTCGCAGATGGCCTGGCGGATCTCGTCGGCGTCGGTCTGCATGTCGGGCTTGCACTTCACCTGGGCGGCGAGACTCTCCAGGCTGCCGGTCGCGGCGGGCGGCACCGCCTTGGCGTCCCCGCCGGAGCCGCACCCCGCCAGCGTCAGTACGGCTGTGGCGCAGAGCACCGCCTTGGTCAACCTCATCTGTTCCTCCGGTCCTGGTGGGCCGAGCATGCCTCAGCTCCCTCGGATACGGCTCCCGCGCGCGGAGCGCTCAAATCCGGTGACCGATGGTGCACGCGGGTGCGGGGGAAGCCCTGCGTGGACGGCCAACTACGCGTGCGCCCTTGCCGATCGGGAGGCACGAGCCCGCCGTTTGACGGTGACCAACCAAGGGGTCGCTCGTTCTCCAGGATGTGCAGTCACAGGATGTAGCCCAGCGTCACGCACCCGCCTCCGACGGACCGGTCGACGTCGAGCAGGCCGAGGCCTCGCTCGTCGAGCACTACCCACGGCTGGTCCGGATCGCCTACCTCGTCCTGCCGCCGGGCCTCGGCCGCGGCCGCCGGGTGCTGACCGCACACGCCCTCGCCCAGCGCGCCCTGCCGCGGGGCGGCAAGCGGACGTCCGTGATCCCGGCCCAGTCCTCGGGCAGGGAGCGCGACCCCGGGTACGCCTACCTCCGCGAGCGGGTGCTGCGCACGGCCCTGGAGGCCGCGCGCCCGCGCCGGGGCCTGCCCCGGCTCTCGCAGCTGCCGCCGCTGCTGCCCCAGGTGTGGGGGCTGCGGCTGTTCCCGCGCTCGGGCGGCGCCGACGAACTCGCCCTGGACCAGCGGCTGTCCACCCTCTCCGGACCGGCCCGCGCCGCCTATGTGCTGCGCGGCCTGGAGAAGCTGCCCGACGCCGAAGTCCGCAAGATCCTCAAGGCCGCCGGGGTCGGCGACCCGGGCGGCGCGCTGGCCTCGGCGAACGGCGTGCCCGCGCAGCCGGGCCTGCTCTCCTCGCCCGAGTTCGACGCCTGCTCGCTCCAGGTCCGGCCCACCGACCTGATGCGCCGCAGGCAGCACACCAAGGCCGTCCTCGCCGCCGCGGCCGCCCTCGTGGTGTGCGGGACGCTGGTCGCCCTGCCGGGCGGCGGCTGGGGCCCGGACGGCGCCGCCGCGCCCACCTCCACCGGGAACCCGGCCGCCGCGGCCGCCCTGGACCCCGCCAGGCTGATCCGCGTCTCACCCGCCGCCTGGGAGTCCTCGGCCCGCACCGACTTCTCCGTGTGGCCCGCGCGTGGCCCGCTCACCGGCGACCAGGCGCTGCTGCGGCGCGCCCTGGCCGCGTGGGCCCGGCCCGGGGGGTCCGTCCGGGTCTCGGCCACCCCCGGCACCCAGACCGGCGGCCCGGCCGGCCCGCCCCAGCTGCTGTACGCGGGCGAGGTCGACAACGCACGTGTGGTGATCCTCTACGACGGCCTGCGCATCGCCCGCTACGCCGAGCCGAGGGACGGCACCCAGGGTGCGGCCCTGGACTTCGCCCGGGCCGACGGCGCGACCGGCGCCGAGGCGAGCGCGCTGGTGCTGGGCCGCGCCGACGGCAACGTCCGCTATCTGACCGCCCCCTGGGTGAAGAAGGCGGCGGCGCGGGACCTGATGAAGCCGACCGCGGCCGCGACACCGCTGACCGTGACCGACGGGGTCACCGCCCCGCTGGCCAGCCCCGCGCTGCGGCCGGGCACCTGCACCTCGTGGACCGTGCTCCAGCTGACCGCCGCCTCCGGCACCGAGCTGTCCACGGACCTCGGCGAACTGGTCCCGGCCCACCTCACCGCCGGCCGTCCCGGCTCGCCGGGCGAGGCCGCGGACGCCGGGGGGCTGCGGGCCTGGGCGCCGTTCGCCTGCTCGCTGACGGCCGAGCGCTCGGCGGGCGTCAGGAGCGTCAACGCCTGGGCCTACGCCCAGCAGCCGCTGCCGGACGGCAGCGGGGCGGGCGAGTGGGTGTGCACCCGGGCCGAGACCTGGCGCGGCGACGGCACGGCCGCGCTGGCGCAGTTCCGCACCCCCGGCGGGCCGTACGGGGCGGTCGCGGCGAAGGCCACGGACGTTCCCGCGTGCGGTCCGCGCGACCCGCACGTGCTGGCCGGGGTGCTGTGGAAGTCCCACGGCGGGCACTGGTACCTGCTCGCCGCAGGCAGCGAGGGCACGACGTCGATCCGGGCGACGGGTGGGGTCGTCGCCGCCGGGCGGGGGCCGCTGCTGGTGGCCCGGGCCAAGCAGGGGGCGCAGGCGGACCTGAAGGCCGCGCTGGCCGGCGGGCGGACGATCGGCGCGCTGCGGTAGGCGGGGCACGAGGCTTGTTGACATCCGCGTAAACAAGACCTTCCGCAGGGGTTCTCAGACGCCCTACCCATCAGTACATTGACGCCATGTCTAACACGCAGGCCCGGCCGGTGGAGTCCGGGCACGTGGCTCTCAAGGCCCGCAACGTGTCCTTCTCGTGGGAGGACACACCGCTGCACTGGGTGCCCGGCGACCCGTTCACCACGCACACGATCAACGTGCTGCACCTGCTGCTGCCGGCCGGGGAGCGGTGGTTCGTGCACGTGTACAAGCAGGCGCTGCCGCTGATCCGGGACGACCGGCTCCGCGAGGACGTCATCGGGTTCATCGGGCAGGAGGCCATGCACTCCCAGGCCCACGACGAGGTGCTGCCGCACCTGCGCGAGCTGGGGCTCGACCCGACGCCGTACACCGCGCAGGTCGACTGGTTCTTCGAGAAGCTGCTCGGCGACCGCACGCTGCCACCGGGCCGGGCCCGCCGCTGGTGGCTGCTGGAGCGGGTCGCGCTGATCGCGGCCATCGAGCACTACACCGCCTTCCTCGGCGACTGGGTGCTCAACGCGGCCGAGCTGGACCGGCGCGGCGCCGACCCCACCATGCTGGACCTGCTGCGCTGGCACGGCGCCGAGGAGGTCGAGCACCGCTCGGTCGCCTTCGACCTCTTCCTGCACGTCGACGGCGGCTACCGGCGCCGGGCGCGCACCTGGGCCCTGGCCTTCTCGGCCCTGGTGTTCCTGTGGCAGCGCGGGACGCGGTTCTTCATGGAGAACGACCCGACACTCGTGGACGCCAAGGCCTCCTTCAGGGAGTTCCGCCTCAGCGGCCGGCGCGGCACCCTGCCCACGACCGGTGCCATGCTCAGGTCCATCCCGCGCTACCTCAGCCGCGGCTACCACCCCTCGCAGGAGGGCTCCACCGCGCAGGCCGTCGCCTACCTGGCCTCCTCCCCCGCCGCGCTGGCCGCCGAGAAGGCGGTGTCGTGATGCCGGGGCTGCGGACCGTCGCGCTCGTCGCGGGCGCCGCCCTGCTCACCCGCAGGGCCCTGCGCCGCCGTGTCCAGGCGTCGCCGCTGTGGCCGTTGCCCGCCCTGGACCCGCCCCTGTCCGGCCGGCCGCGCTCGCGGGCCCGGCGGCTGCTGCTCGCCGCGCACGAGACGATCGCGGACGGCGTCGTGCAACTGCGCCTGGAGGGGCGGGGGCTGCCCCGCTGGGAGCCCGGCGCGCATCTGGACCTGGTGCTGCCCTCGGGCCTCGTGCGGCAGTACTCGCTGTGCGGCGACCCGGAGGACACCTCGTCGTACACGGTCGCCGCACGGCTGGTCGAGGACGGGCGGGGCGGCTCGCGGGAGGTGCACGAGCAGCTCGTGGAGGGCATGGAGCTGGAGGTCCGCGGTCCGCGGAACCGCTTCCCCCTGACCGGGGCGCCGTCGTACGTCTTCGTCGCGGGCGGCATCGGCATCACCCCGGTCCTGCCCATGCTGCGGGCCCTGCCGGACGGCGCCGAGTGGCGGCTGCTGTACTGCGGCCGAACACGGGCCTCGATGCCCTTCCTGGAGGAGGTGCGGGGGCTGGCCGGGGACCGGCTGACGCTCGTCGCCGAGGACGAGGACGGGCGGCCGGACCTGGACGCCCTGTTCGCGGAGCTGCCGGCCGGGACGGCCGTGTACTGCTGCGGCCCCGAGGGCCTGACGGCGGCCGTCGAGGCCCGGCTGCCCGAGGGGGCCGCGCTGCACCTGGAGCGGTTCGCGCCCCGCGCGTCCGCGGGCGACGGCACCGGGTTCGAGCTGGAACTGCGGCGCAGCGGACGGACGGTGGCCGTGCCGGCCGGCTCCACCGTGCTGGCGGCCGTGCGCCGGGAGCTCCCGGACACCGTCTACTCCTGCGAGCAGGGCTTCTGCGGCACGTGCCGGCAGCGGGTGCTGGAAGGCGAGGTGGACCACCGGGACGAGCTGCTGACGGATGCGGAGCGTGCCGACTCGATGCTGATCTGTGTATCCCGGGCCAGAGGTGAACGTCTCGTGCTCGACCTGTGACGGAACGGTGTAAACGCCGGTGCGGGTCCGAGCCGTTGGCGGCCGGATTCGATCGGTAAGGTGTTCGCATGAGTACCGGGGTTCGCCGCAGGATGGGCGTCGAGGAGCGGCGGCAGCAGCTGATCGGCGTCGCCCTCGAACTGTTCAGCCGACGTTCGCCCGACGAGGTCTCCATCGACGAGATAGCGTCGGCCGCGGGCATTTCGCGCCCGCTCGTATACCACTACTTCCCCGGCAAGCACAGCCTGTACGAAGCGGCGTTGAAGCGTGCCTCGGAGGATCTGGCGGGCCGGTTCGCCGAGCCCCACGAGGGGCCGCTCGGCGCCCGGCTGCTGCGCGTGATGCGCCGCTACTTCGACTTCGTGGACGAGCACGGGCCCGGCTTCTCGGCGCTGATGCGGGGCGGCCCGGCCGTCGGCTCCTCGACGACGAACGCGCTCATCGACTCCGTGCGGCAGGCCGCCTACGACCAGATGCTGAAGCACCTGGGTGTCACCGAGGCGCCCGCCCGGCTGGAACTGGTCGTCCGCTCCTGGATCTCGCTCGCCGAGTCCACGGCCCTGATCTGGCTGGACGGCCGGCGCGTCCCGCGCGCCGAGCTGGAACTGCAGCTCGTGCACGACTTCGCCGCGCTGGCCGCCGTCAGCGCCGCCTACGACCAGGACATGGCCGTGCTGCTGCGCACCATGGTCAAGGGCGAGCCGGCCGACGGCCCCTTCGCGGAGCTCGTCGGCCGGCTGATCTCCCTCGGTTCCTAGGGCCTGTCTGACCATGCGCGTCGTCGCCCGACGCGCGGCGGACGGGATTGTCGGACAGGCCCTAGCGGGCCGTCACCGGTCGAACTTCCGGTACGACGGGTCGAGGTCGCGGACCTCGGCGGAGGCGTGCAGGGTGACCCCCTCCTCGGGGGACACATGCCGCTCCAACAGCTCCAGCACGGTCTCCGTGAGCTTCGCCTTGGTCTCCTCGCTGCGTCCGGCGAGGAGACCGACGGTCACGTGCACGACGGCGTGCCGCCGCCCCTCGATCCCCTCGTACCCGTACGCCGCGAACCCCTCCCGGAACACCGTCTTGCAGGACTCGGGCCTGGCCGCCGCGATCTCGACGACCGCCTCGTGCAGCGCCCGGGCGAAGTCCTCCGCCTCGAAGGCCTCCTCCCAGGCGTCGCTGTGGTCGACGGTGATCTGCGGCATGAGCACTCCTGTTCCACGGTGACGGCCCGACCCTACTTCGCCGCCCCGGTGAACACCGCCACGGTCCGCGCCGGGACGGTGAACGTGCCCGAGTCGGCCGCGTAGGAGGAGGTCTTCACCACCGGGTCGGCGCCGGACGCCTGCGCGGGGTGCAGCCGGTAGTGCGCCCCGGCGAGAGCGGCGATCTTCTGCTCCTGCCGCTGCGGGGTGGCGTTGAAGACGACGACCAGGTCCCCGAGCCTCATGGTGATGACGCCGGGCGTCTCGTCCTTGCCGGAGAGCGGGAAGGACATCCGGTCCTGCACCTGCGCGGCCGTACCGAGCGAGAACGCCTTCTCCGTCGTACGGATCCTCAGCAGGTCCTGGTAGGCGTCCGAGGTGCCGGTGATCTGCGGGCAGCCCACCTTCACCGTGGTCAGCAGCGGCTTGGCGTACTCCCACTTGGACTGGTTGTCGGCCGCCATGGGCAGTCCCCGCCCGAAGCCGTTGCCGTCGGCGCAGTTCCAGTGGATGGCGTTGAACCAGTCACCGCTGTCGAAGGAGTTGCGGTCCAGGGACTTCGAGCGCAGCAGGTCGGTGCCCGCCTGGGACAGCGACGGGCCCTGCGAGAGGGCGGCCGTGGCCATCGCCAGGACCTGCATCCGGGCCCGGTCGGCGGCGCTCGTCGAGGCGGGCAGCTTGTAGGTCAGCGCGTCGAACAGCGACTCGTTGTCGTGCGCGTCCACATAGGCGAGCGCGTCACCCGGCGCGTCCGCGTACCCGGCGGGCGAGCCGTTGTAGTCCACCTCGGCGCCGGTGACCTCCTTGCCGTCCGTGTCCGTGAAGCGGTACTTGGCGAGGTTGCCGCTCAGCCCGACCTTGATGAGGTCCTGGTAGTGCAGCAGACGGGCCTTCTGCTCCGCCGGGGTGCCGTTGGCCGCCGACCCGTTGGGGTCGGTGTACAGACCGGACGCGAAGCCCTGGACGCCGGGGTCCGAGTCGAAGGGGCTGCCGCCGCGCACCGCGTCACGGGCCCGGTCGGAGAAGGTGGCGATGCCGGTGCCGGCCATGTTGGCCTGCGTGGCCTGCACGAACCGGGCGTCGTTCGCGACCTCGCCGAAGTTCCAGCCCTCTCCGTAGAGGATGATCTTCTTGCCGTCGACGCCGTCCTTCTCCAGCGTCAGCGCGTCCAGCGCCTTGCGGACGGCGAGGATGTTGGCCTTCGGGTGGTGGCCCATGAGGTCGAAGCGGAACCCGTCGACCTTGTACTCCTTCGCCCAGGTGACGATGGAGTCCACGACCAGCTTGCCCATCATCGCGTTCTCCGGCGCGGTGTTGGCGCAGCAGGTGCTGTTCGCGACGCTTCCGTCGGCGAGGAGCCGCTGGTAGTAGCCGGGCACGATCCGGTCCAGGACGGAGGTGTCCGCCTGGCCGCTGGCCGCCGTGTGGTTGTAGACGACGTCCATGACGACCCTGAGGCCGTCCTGGTTGAGCGACTGCACCATCCTGCGGAACTGGACGGTACGCGCGGTGCCGTCCGGGTCGGTGGCGTACGAGCCCTCGGGGACCGTGTAGTGGTACGGGTCGTAGCCCCAGTTGTAGGCGTCCTTGGCGGCGGTCTTCGCCACGCACGCCTGCTGCTGGTCGGAGTCGGCCGCGTAGGAGGCGAGGTCGCAGCCGGGGGTCGCCTGGTCGGCCTTCTTCTCCGGGATGGTGGCGATGTCGAAGGCGGGCAGCAGGTGCACGTACGACGTGCCCGACTTCGCCAGCCGGCGCAGGTGCTTCGAGCCGTCGCTGTTCTTGTCGGTGAACGCCAGGTAGGTGCCCTGGTCCCCGGCCGGGACGGTCTTGTCGGCGACCGAGAAGTCCCGGATGTGCAGCTCCTGGATCTGCGCGTCCCGCAGCGGTACCGCCTTGGGCTTGCGCAGCGCCGACCAGCCGCTGGGCGCCAGCGACCGGTCGTCCAGGTCGGCGACGAGGCTGCGCTCGGAGTTCGCGGTGAGCGCGACCGAGTAGGGGTCGGTGACCTTGTTGGTGACCATCTTGCGGACGCTGGGTGCCCAGACCTTCACGACGTACCGGTAGGACTTGCCCTTCCAGGACGCCGGGCCGGTCACGGACCAGACGCCGGTGCTGTCGTCGCGGTGCATGGGCACGGTGGAGCCGGCCAGTTCCAGGCGGACGCTCTGCGCGGTGGGCGCCCACACGGAGAGGGTGGGCCTCCCGCCGTGGAAGACCGGCCCGAGGGCGGCCTTCGTCGCGCCCGGGTACAGGTCGTCGAGGACGCCCGCGGTCTGCACCCCGGTCGCGGCGAGCACCGCGCCGCCCGCGGTGCGCTGGGAGGCGACCAGCTGGCCGGTCAGGGCCTCGCGCACCCGTCCCCGGTCCCGCGGGTCCACGGACCAGGCGGTGTAGTCCTTCAGGTAGGGGAACTTCGCCTTCTGGGCGTCGGTGAGGCTGGTCCTGGACAGCCGGATCCAGCGCTCGTCGTCGCTGGTCAGCGTGGAGTCCTTGACGGCGATGGAACCGTCGTGGGAGTAGAGCAGCTGGGTGGAGACGGCGCCGTCCGCGCCGTGCCAGGCGACGGTGTCCCGGTCGATCCAGACCGCCTTGGACGTGGTCAGGTCGAGGGCCGCGGCGCTGCCCGCGGGCTGCGGCAGCAGGTACTTCTCCTGGCCGTTCAACAGCCACACCTCGTGGCCGTCGGACTTGAGGTCCAGGGACTGGTCGGTGGCGAGGTCCTTCTCGTCGCCCTTGTGGATGATGTAGCTGAGGCTGGTGGCACCCTCGGTGAGCGGTACCTCGAAGACCGCGCCATAGGCATCAGTCTTCACCGGCTTCAGCGGGTTCGACCAGTCGGTGGGGTTCGCGGCGCCCGTCCAGACGTGCAGTCCCCAGCCGTCGTAGTCGCCGTCGGCGCGGTGGTAGTGGATGACCGCCTTGGTGGTGTCCTGCGGCGGGTAGTCGGGCCGCTGGGTCAGCACGTCGGCCTTGCCCTGCTCGATCCAGACCTCACCCGTCTTCGTGACGTCGATGCTCCGGTCGGCGGAGACGTCCTTGTTCCCGTCCTTGTCGATGACCAGGAACCCGACGTTCGAGGCGCCCGGCTTGAGCTTGACGTAGGCGAAGGCGCCATAGGCGTCCCGGCCCGTGAAGGGGTGGCTGGCGGGCCAGTTCGTGGCCTCGCCGTCGGCGATGTCGCCCCAGGCGTACAGGCCCCAGTCGGCGTAGTCGCCGTCGGCGCGCTTGTAGTGGACGACCGCGTAGTCCCGGGAGGAGGCCGTGGGGGCCGCGGGCGCGGGCGGGGTACCGGTGGTGCTGCTCGCCGTGGCGCTCGCGGTGTGCCCGGCCGTGTCGACCACGACGGCCTTGTACCGCAGGGCGGTGCCGGCGGGGACCTTCTTGCCGATGGTCTGGGTGACCTTGTACGGGGCGTGGTCGGCGGAGCCGAGGACCTGCCACTTCCCGTCGCCGACCTGGGCGGCGAAGACGACGCGGTTCAGCTGCCCGCCGTCGACGCCGGCGGTGAGGTCCACGGTGCCGGTGGCGCCGGCGGCCGGGGCCCGCAGGGTGACCGTCGGCCCCGCGGCCGGCTCGGCGAGGGCGCCGGCGGCCTTGTAGACGACGGCGGAGCCGGCCGGGACGGTGACGGTGACCTTGCGGTCGCCGTCGGACTTCACGGTGTCCGTGGCCCCGTAGATCCCCCGGTACGACATCCCCGCGGAGCCGGTGGCGAAGTCCGCCGTCTTCGTGTCGCCCGCGTTGTTGAGGGCGACGACGTACTCCTGGCCGGTCCTGGCGTCCGTGCGGGTGAAGGCGTAGATCCCGGCGCCGTCGGCCGCGTAGCGCTCGGTCTGCACCCCGTCGGTCAGGGCCGGGTTGGCCTTGCGGAGCCGGGAGAGGGCGGCGATGTCCCGGTACAGCGGTGCCTTCGTGTCGTAGGAGTCGCTGGCGTGGGTGCGGTCGGTGCCGATCTCGTCGTCGTCCAGGTAGTCGGCGACCTTGGAGGCGAACATGGTCTGGCGGGCGTCCTTGTCGCCGCCGGAGCCGGTGAAGCCCTGCTCGTCGCCGTAGTAGACCACCGGGTTGCCGCGGCTGAGGAACATCAGCTCGTTGGCGAGCTTGTCCTTGGCGAGGATCTCGGCGTCCGTCGCCTTCGGGTTGTCCTGCTTCAGGAAGTACCCGATGCGGCCCATGTCGTGGTTGCCGAGGAAGGTGACCTGCTCGTACGCGTTGGCCTTGTCGGTCGTGTACTTGTAGTCGTCACCGAAGACGCCCGCGAGCTTCTGGGCGCTGCCGCCCTGGGAGGCGTAGGAGCGCGCCGCGTCCTGGAAGGGGAAGTCGAGGGTGGCGTCGAGGCGGCCCTGGGTGACGTACGGGGACGTGACCGAGGTGTCGGTGTCGTAGGTCTCGCCGAACATGAAGAAGTTCTTCCGCCCGTGCGCGGCCGCGTATCCGTCCAGCGCGGTCGCCCACTGGGTCCAGAAGCCCATGTCGACGTTCTTGACGGTGTCGATCCGGAAGCCGTCGACGGCGAAGTCCCGCACCCACCGCTCGTAGATCTTCTCCATGCCCCGCACGACCTCGGGCCGTTCGGTCCACAGGTCGTCGAGGCCGGAGAAGTCGCCGTAGGTCGCGGACTCGCCGGCGAACGTGGAGTCGCCCCGGTTGTGGTACATCGTCGGGTCGTTGAGCCAGGCCGGGACCTTGCTGTCGCTCGTGACCTCGGGGGTGCGCGGGAAGGAGGCGCTGGAGACGGCCGGGAACTTCCTGCCGCCGTCCGCGTAGTCGGCGTCGTCGAACGGCCGCCCGTCCTTGGTCAGGTAGGGGAAGGCGCCCTTGGAGAGGTAGTCGTACGCCTTCTCCTTGTAGTCGACGACGTCGGCGGTGTGGTTGGTGATGACGTCGAAGAAGACCTTCATGCCCTTGGCGTGCGCCTTGGAGATGAGGGTCTTCAGGTCCTGGTTGGTGCCGAAGTGCGGGTCGACCTGGGTGAAGTCGGTGATCCAGTAGCCGTGGTACCCGGCCGAGGCGTTGCTGCCCGTGCCCTGCACCGGGCGGTTCTTGAAGATCGGCGCCATCCAGATGGCGGTGGTGCCGAGGCCCTTGATGTAGTCCAGCTTCTTCGTCAGGCCCTTGAGGTCGCCGCCCTGGTAGAAGCCCTTGTCGGTGGGGTCGTAGCCGGTGCTGAGCCGGGATCCGGTGAGCCCGCCCCTGTCGTTGGACCTGTCCCCGTTGGCGAAGCGGTCCGGCATGACGAAGTAGAACTGCTCGCGGGTGTCGTCGTGCCGGGCGGGCTGGGCGGCGAGGGCCGCGTCCGAGGGGGGTGCGGGCGGGGTGGCCGCGTGGGCGGCCAGAGGCTGGATCAACGCGGCGGCGAGGGCTGCGACGGCGACGGCCGCGGCCCTTCTGCGCTGGGGAGTACGGCGCGTCGGGGGCGCCGGCCATCTCGGTATCACAGGCGGTAACTCCTAGCGAATACGGCTCTCTTGGGTCCGACCCCGCGCGACCGTACCGCTGCCGAAAGGGTTGCAGCAAGAGTCTTGAAACTCATAGCAAGAAGTTTCAGCGCCAATCTTGACGTGTCTTTCTCAACTCCCCCACGCTCACGGGAGGTTGAACCCTGCCCCAACGCGGAGTCGAAGGCCAACCGGTCGGCGTCCACGGGCACATCGGCGCTCCCGCTGGACGACTCCTGGAACGTGGCGGACACGGACGCCACCGACGTCACCTTCCACGAGAGCGCCACGACCGACTGGGGGACCGACGTCTACGTCGTCGGCTCCCTGCCCTCCCTCGGCTCCTGGAACCCGGCCGACGCCGTCCCGCGCTCCTCGGCGTCCTACCCGGTCTGGGCCGGACCGGCCGTCCTCCCCAGGAACACGTCCTTCGAGTACAGGTACGTCAAGAAGGACGGCTCCGGGAACGTGACCTGGGAGTCCGGGACGAACCGCTCGTACACGACGGGCGGTTCGTCCGGCTACACGACGTGCGACACCTGGAAGTAGGGCCGGCTCAGCAGGACGGCCTGCCCGCGTAGATCGCCAGGGCCGTGTTGGTGCCCAGGGTGGCGGTGAACTGCCCGGCGGCGTTCACCGTCACCGTCGAATTGTTCTGGACGTCGCAGTACGTCCCGGCGGGGAGGGACGTCTGGTAGGTCCTGGTGAGGCTCCCGGTCTCATGGTTGATCGCCACGTAGCCCTTGGCGCCCCGCCCGAAGGCGATCGCGTTGTTGCCGTCGTCCCACCAGTTCGTGACCGACTGGCCGCGGGTCGCGTTGCGGAAGGCGACCATGGACTTGATCTCCGGCCAGGCGTGCTGGCACTTCCAGCCGTCCTGCCAGCACGCGTTGACCTTGCCGCCGTTGGGCGGGCCCGCGTCCGCGTCGGACCACTCGTAGCCGGAGTTGATGTCGGGGGCACCGTAGGGCCAGGCGAGCATGAAGACGTTGGCCAGGGTGTAGTTCGCGCCGTCCTTGTAGTTCAGGGTCGAGCCGTTGCGCTCGGTGTCGTGGTTGTCGACGAACACGCCGGCCACCGAGCTGCCGAGGTAGCCCCAGCCCTCGCCGAAGTTGTTCAGGTAGGCCAGCTTCTCGTTGGTGAAGACCCGCTTGAGGTCGTAGGCGTAGCGGAACTCCTGGACGTCCCCGTTGCCGGTGTACTCGGAGGGCTGGACGGCCTCGTTGGCGCCGTAGATGACCTCCTGCTTCCAGTAGACGGACGGGTTGGTCAGGCGGGACTTGATGTTCGCCAGGTCCTCGGCGGGGATGTGCTTGGCCGCGTCGATGCGGAATCCGTCGGCGCCGAGGGAGAGCAGGTCGTTCATGTACCCGGCGATGGTCTTGCGGACGTACTCCTCGCCGGTGTCCAGGTCGGCCAGGCCCACCAGTTCGCAGTGCTGCACGTTCCAGCGGTCCTGGTAGTTGGTGACCGGGGAGGTGCAGTCGTCGAAGTCGGGGTACGAGTACAGGCCCGGGTAGTCGTACTTCGTGTACGACGAGCCGCCGGTGCCGGTGCCGCTGCCCGCCGACATGTGGTTGACGACCGTGTCGACGACGACCTTCACCCCGGCCGCGTGGCAGGTGTCGATCATGTTCTTGAAGGTGGCGCGGTCGCCGAGCCGGCCGGCGATCCGGTACGACACCGGCTGGTACGAGGTCCACCACTGGGGGCCCTGTATGTGCTCGGCGGGCGGGGAGACCTGCACGTAGCCGTAGCCGGCGGGGCCGAGGGTGGTGGTGCACTCGTGTGCCACCGAGGCGTAGTTCCACTCGAAGAGTACGGCGGTGACGTCCTTGGCGCCGGGTGGGGAGGCGTCCGCGGCAGTCGGGGTCATGACAAGGGCGGCGGCGGCCAGGGCCAGCGCCCCCGAGAGGGTTCTGCGTGCCATGTGGGGGTTTCCTTCGTCTTTGAAGGCGCTTGCTGCAATGTTTCAGCAAACTTGCGGTGACGCAGATGTTAAAGGCCCGCTGCCGGAATGGCAGCGGGCCGGAGTGAAGTTGATGCAAGAACTTTCAGAGGGACGGTCAGTCCACGGCCGTCCACCAGACGGTGGTGTCGGCGGGCACCTTCGCCTCGCCGCCGGTCTCGGCCACCTCACCGCTGGCGAGCAGCACCCGGCCGTACGCCGGGGTGCGCACCGACTCGCCCGTGGTGTTGGTGACGCAGACGAAGTCGCCGCGGCGGAAGGCCAGTACGCCCTCGGGCGCCCGCAGCCACTCCACCGCCTCGCCCGCGCCGAGGTCGGGCCGGTCGCGGCGCGCGCTCAGCGCCGACCGGTACAGCTCCAGCGTCGAGTCCGGGGCGCCGGTCTGCGCCTCCACGCTCAGCTCGCCCCAGCTGTCCGGCTGCGGGAGCCAGCTGCCGCCGTCGCCGAAGCCGTACGAGGTGCCCTCGCGGGTCCACGGGATCGGCACCCGGCAGCCGTCGCGGAAGCCGTCCTGGCCGGCGCCGCGGAAGTACGCCGGGTCCTGCCGCACCGCGTCGGGCAGGTCGACGACGTCCGGGAGGCCCAGCTCCTCGCCCTGGTAGATGTACGCCGAGCCGGGGAGGGCGAGCATGAGGAGGGTGGCCGCCCGCGCCCGGCGCAGGCCGAGTTCGCGGTCGCCCGCGGTGCGGATCTGGGTGCCGAGGCCGGGCGGGTTGGCGAAGCGGGTGGCGTGCCGGGTGACGTCGTGGTTGGACAGCACCCAGGTGGCGGGGGCGCCGACGGGGCGCATGGCCTCCAGAGTGCGGTCGATGACGGCGCGCAGTTCCTCCGCGTCCCACTCCGCCGACAGGTACTGGAAGTTGAACGCCTGGTGGAGCTCGTCCGGGCGGACGTAGTTGGCGGTGCGCTCGACGGTCGGGGTCCAGGCCTCGGCCACGAAGATGCGCTCTGGGGGTACCCCCGGCCGAAGGCTGGGGGCGTACTCGTCCAGGACCCGGCGCCACTGGCGGTAGATCTCGTGGACGCCGTCCTGGTCGAAGAACGGCATGACATCGTTGCCCAGCAGCTTGAGCTGGTCGTGGGAGCCGAGGTCGGGCAGGCCCTCGGCCTTCACCAGGCCGTGGGCCACGTCGATGCGGAAGCCGTCCACGCCCATGTCCAGCCAGAAGCGCAGGATGGAGCGGAACTCGTCGCCGACGGCCGGGTGCTCCCAGTTGAAGTCGGGCTGCTCGGGGGCGAAGAGGTGCAGGTACCACTCGCCGTCCTCGGCCCTGGTCCACGCCGGGCCGCCGAAGATGGACTCCCAGTCGTTGGGCGGGAGTTCGCCGTTCTTCCCCTTGCCGGGGCGGAAGTGGTAGCGGTCCCGGAGCGGGGAGCCCGGGCCCTCGGCGAGGGCGCGCTTGAACCACTCGTGCTGGTCGGAGGAGTGGTTGGGGACCAGGTCGACGATGATGCGCAGACCGTGGGCGTGGGCCTCGCGGATGAGCGCGTCGGCGTCCAGCAGGGTGCCGAACATGGGGTCGACGGCGCGGTAGTCGGCGACGTCGTAGCCGGCGTCGGCCTGCGGGGAGGCGTAGAAGGGGCTGAGCCACACCGCGTCGACGCCGAGGTCGCGCAGGTACGGCAGGCGGGAGCGTACGCCCGCCAGGTCGCCCATGCCGTCGGCGTTGCCGTCGGCGAAGCTGCGCGGATAGACCTGGTAGATGACCGCGTCCCGCCACCAGTCGCGGCGGGCGGTGGCGACGGTGGCGACGGCGGAGTGGTGGGCCGGTGCGGCAGGGTGCTGCTGGCTCATGGCGTCCTTGATACGTGACTCGGTTCGGGTCATGGGCGTGGGTACGGCGGCGGGGGCGGCCCTCGGGAGTGCGAGGCGGCCGCGGTGTCAGCGGGGTCGGATGGGCACCGCGGCCGCCGACCCGCGCGGACAGGCGCGCGGGAGTCGGGCTCCGGGGCGGGCGTCAGCCCTTCGTGCCGCCGGCGGTGAGACCGGTGACGAGGTTCTTCTGCACGAGGTAGAAGAACACGGACACCGGTATCGCGATCAGCACCGCGGTCGCTGCCATGTAGTTCCACTCGGCGTCGTGCTCGCTGACGTAGGTCTGCAGGCCGACGGCGAAGGTGTACTTCGAGTCGTCCAGCAGGAAGGTGGTCGCGAAGGCGACCTCGCCCACGGCGGTGATGAAGTTGTAGAAGGCGGCGACGGCCAGGCCGGGGCGGGCCAGCGGGAGGATCAGCCGGAAGAAGGTGCCGAAGGGGCTCAGCCCGTCGACCCGCCCGGCCTCGTCGATCTCGAAGGGGATGGTGTCGAAGTACCCCTTGAGCAGCCAGGCGCTGTACGGCACGGCCGTGGTGCAGTTGATGATGATCAGCGACCAGTAGCTGTCGATGAGGCCGAGCCGGCTGAAGATCTCGTACATCGGCACGATCAGGATGGCGATCGGGAAGGCCTGCGTGAGCAGCAGGACCCACATCAGCTGCTTGTAGCCGGGGAAGCGCATGCGGGAGACCGCGTAGCCGGTGGTGGCGGCGACGAAGACGCCGATCACGGTGGTGCCGAGGGCCACGATCATCGTCGACTTGAACCAGTCGAAGAAGCCGGTGTGCTCCAGCACGTAGGTGTAGTTGGAGAAGGAGAGCTTGCCCGCGATCCCGCCCGGGTGCAGGTAGTCCTCCTTGTCCGGGCCGAGCGACAGGTAGAACAGCCAGGCCACCGGGGCGAGGGCGATGAGGCTCGCGAGGACGAGGCCGCCGTGCAGCAGGCCGGTGCCGAGCGGGCCGCGTTCGCCGCGCCGGCGCGTCGGGCGCGGCCGGGGGGCGGCCGGGGCCGGTTCGGGCTTCGTCGTTTCGAGGGTCGTGGTGCTCATGGCGGCGGCTCCTGCGGCGTCAGACGGCGAGCTGGTCATTGCGCTTCAGCCAGCGGAAGTAGAAGGAGGTGAAGACGGCCAGGATCGACAGCAGCAGCACGCCGTACGCGGCGGACTGGGCGAAGTCGCGCGGCTGCTGGCCGAAGCCCAGCTGGTAGGCCCAGGTGACGAGGATCTGCGCGTCCGGGGCGGAGTTCTTGCCGAACAGCAGGAAGATGATCACGAACTGGTTGAACGTCCAGATGATGCCGAGCAGGACCACGGTGGAGCTGACCGAGCGCAGCCCGGGCAGGGTGACGTGCCGGAAGCGCTGCCAGGAGCTGGCGCCGTCCATCTCGGCCGCCTCGTAGAGGGAGGGGTCGATGGACTGCAGGCCGCCGAGCAGCGAGAGCATCATGAACGGCACACCGCACCAGGTGTTGACCATGATCGCGGCGAACCGCTGCCAGAAGGTGTCCTCCAGCCACTGGGGCTGGGGCAGGTGGAGGCCGTGGAGGATCTGGTTGAGCACGCCGGAGTCGGCGAGCATGATCCGCCAGGAGAAGACGGTGACGAAGGTCGGCACGGCCCAGGGCAGGACGAGGAGCAGCCGGTAGACGGTGCGGCCGCGCAGCTTCTGGTTGAGCATGAGCGCGAGGCCGAGACCGATGGTGTAGTGCAGGAACACACAGGCGGCCGTCCAGACGACGGTCCACAGGAAGTGGGACCAGAAACGGTCGTACGCCGTCGGGCCGAACAGGATGTCCTTGTAGTTGTCGAGCCCGATGAACTTGTAGGTGGCCGCGATGTGGTTGACGCCGATGGTGCGGGCCGAGTTGAGGCTGTTGGCGTCGGTCAGGGTCAGGTAGACGCCCCGCACCAGGGGGTAGCCCACGATGGTCCCCAGCACGACGACCACCGGGGCGATCATCGCGTAGGCGTACCAGTGCTTCTGGTAGCCGTGCCTGATGCGCTGCCCCAGCCCGGGCCGAGGCGCGCGGTCACCGCGGCGCTTGCCGGTCGCGCGGTCGATGGCGACTGTCATGGTTCGACACCTTCAAAGGATCAAGGGTTGGGCCGGGCACAGGCGGTGGCCGCCGGGTGCTCCCCCTCTTCTACAGGGAGGATCCGGCGGCCACACGGGCTCACTTGCTGAAGTCGGGCACCAGCTTGGCGATGGCGACCTCGGCGTTGTTCAGACCCTGGTCCAGGGACTCCTTGCCGCCGGCGATCTTCGGCAGCTCGGTGTCCAGCGGACCCCACAGGGAGCTGTACTCGGGCAGGGCCGGGCGCGGCTGGGCGGCGGAGAGGACGCCCTGGTAGCCGGCGATGCCGGGGTCGGCCTTGACCTTCGCCGTGTAGGCGTCGCCGCGGGTCGGCAGCGTGGAGTTCTTCAGCGCGATGGTCTCCTGGGAGGCCGCCGAGGTCATGAACTTCACGAACTTCAGCGCCGCGGCCTGGTGGGCCTTGTCGGAGCCGGCGTAGACCGAGAGGTTGTGGCCGCCGGTCGGGGCGCCCGCCTTGCCGGCGGAGCCGGCCGGGACGGTGGCGATGCCGAGGTTGGACTTGTCCTTGAAGGCGCTGCCCTTGTAGAAGTTCGTGATCTCCCAGGGGCCCTGGATGATCGCGGCGACCTTGCCGTTGACGAACGCGTCCTGGATGTGGGCGTAGGCGTCGGCGGTGATGTCCGCCTTGTGCAGGCCCTGGCCGGAGAAGGTGCTCAGCCAGGTGCCGTAGGCCTTCTTGGCGGCGGCGGAGTCGACGGTGATCTTCTTCGCGGAGGCGTCGACGGTGTCGGTGCCCTCGCCGTAGAGGAAGCTCTGGGCGTAGTAGGCCTGGGTGGAGCCCCAGTAGCCGTACACCTTGTCCTTGCTGTCGATCTTGGCGGCGTCGGCCTTCAGCTCGTCCCAGGTCTTGGGGGCCTCGGTGATGCCGGCCTTCTTGAACAGGGCCTTGTTGTAGACCAGTGCGAGGGTGTCGGTGACCAGCGGCACGCCGTAGGTCTTGCCCTCGTACTGGGCCTGCTTGATCAGGTTCGGCTGGAACTTCGCCTGGTCGGCGAGGGCCTCGGTGCCGTCCAGGGGCAGGAAGTAGCCCTTCTTGGCGAAGGCAGGGGTCCAGCCCACCTCGGAGCGCAGCACGTCCGGCGCACCGCTGGCGCCGGCGGCGGTGTCGAACTTGTTCTGTGCCTGGTCGAAGGGGACGTCGACGTACTTGACCTTGATGTTCTTGTTGGCGGCCTCGAACTTCTGGACCAGGGCCTTGTACGTCGGCGACTCGTTGGTCGCGTTGGAGGTGTCCCACCAGGTGATGGTGACCGGGCCGTCCGACTTGCCGCTGTCGCTGCTCCCGCCGCCGCAGGCCGTCGCCGCGAGGGCGAGGGACGCCACCAGCGCGGAGGCCGCTATGCCACGCCGCATGAGTTCTCCTTGAGGGTTAAGCCCGTGTGATGCAGGGAGCGGTCCCGTCCGCCGTCCCCGCCGTCTTGCCGACTGCGCCTTTGCGGCCGCCGGGCGACACGGAACGTAACAGCGATGTAAGCGTTGCGAAAGACCTTGCAGAAAAAAAGTGCAAGGGAACACGATGGTTACCCGCCCGTGACCCTGGCTCGACCGCTCCGCAACCGCATATCGGAGCCGGTGGGGCGGTGACGGGGACACTTGTGCAAGACTCTGCAAGCTCTTGCCACCAGGATTTCGAGGGAGCGCGATGAGGCAGCAACCCGCGGCGAGCCGTTCGACGCCCCGTGCCCGGCGTCCGGCCGGTGTGCAAGGGGGGAGACGACCGGTACAGTCCAGTGCCGTGACCACACGGCTTGCGGACATCGCTGCGCAGGCGGGGGTGAGCGAAGCGACCGTCAGCCGGGTCCTCAACGGGAAGCCGGGCGTCGCCGCCACCACCCGCCAGTCCGTGCTCGCCGCACTGGACGTGCTGGGCTACGAGCGCCCGGTGCGGCTGCGGCAGCGCAGCGAGGGTCTGGTGGGCCTGATAACGCCGGAGCTGGAGAACCCGATATTCCCGGCCCTGGCCCAGGTCATCGGCCAGGCGCTGACCCGCCAGGGCTACACGCCGGTGCTCGCCACGCAGACCCCGGGCGGGTCGACCGAGGACGAGCTGACCGAGATGCTCGTGGACCGCGGTGTCGCGGGGATCATCTACGTCTCCGGACTGCACGCCGACACCACCGCCGACATGCAGCGCTACGAGCGGCTGCGGGCGCAGGGCGTGCCGTTCGTGCTGGTGGACGGCTTCTCGCCGAAGGTGCAGGCGCCGTTCATCTCCCCCGACGACCGGGCCGCGATGGCGCTGGCGGTGACGCACCTGGCGTCGCTGGGCCACACCCGCATCGGCCTCGCCCTCGGCCCGAAGCGGTTCGTGCCGGTACAGCGCAAGATCGAGGGCTTCCTGCGGGCGATGCAGGAGCAGCTGGGGCTCGCCGCCGAGGTCGTCGGGACGGAGCTGGTCCAGCACTCGCTGTACACGCTGGAGGGCGGCCAGGCGGCGGCCACGGCGCTGATCGACCGGGACTGCACGGCGGTGGTCTGCGCCAGCGACATGATGGCGCTGGGGGCGATACGGGCGGCGCGGCAGCGGGGCCTGGAGGTGCCCCGGGACGTGTCGGTCGTCGGCTTCGACGACTCCCCGCTGATCGCCTTCACCGACCCGCCGCTGACCACGATCCGCAAGCCGGTCCCGGCGATGGGGCAGGCGGCGGTGCGCACGCTGCTGGAGGAGATCGGCGGGACGCCGGCGCCGCACAGCGAGTTCGTGTTCATGCCGGAGCTGGTGGTGCGCGGCTCGACCGCTTCGGCGCCGGGTGACCGGGGTGACCGCGGTCGCGGTTGATCGCAACCCATAACGGGCGTTCGGGGGAGGAACTCCTCCGAACGTCGTAGAACGTGCGGCACGGACCCGACCTTGGGATGATCGGGCGAAGCAGCCTTTTCTGGCAGACTCTGTGCCTATGGGTGACTCGACCGTGACACAGTCGGAAGGTCGCGAGGAACTGGCCGTTCCGGGAGCGGTCACGGGCGAGCGCAGACGGGGTCCGCTCGGCAGGCTGCGGCGCCCGCGCAGGCCGCGGTTGTGGTTCGAGGTCCTTCTGATCGCGGTGAGTTACTGGACGTACTCGCTGATCCGCAACGCCGTACCGGAGCAGAAGGGCGAGGCGCTGCGCAACGCGGACCGGATCTGGGGCCTCGAGAACCATCTGGGCGTCGCCGTCGAACAGTCGGTCAACCACGCCGTGAATGCGGTGGATTGGCTGATCATCGGCATGAACTACTACTACGCCACACTGCACTTCGTCATGACGATCGGTGTCCTCGTGTGGCTGTACCGATGGCATCCCGGCCGTTACGCGGCGGCCCGGCTGGTGCTGTTCGCGACGACGGGCGTGGCCCTGCTCGGCTACTACCTGTTCCCGCTCGCCCCGCCGCGGCTGATGCTCGGCGGGCGCTTCGTGGACACGGTGATGGTGCACCACACCTGGGGCTCGATGGCCTCCGGCGACCTGAAGGACATGTCCAACCAGTACGCGGCGATGCCGTCCATGCACATCGGCTGGTCGCTGTGGTGCGGGCTGACGATCTACGCGCTGGCGTCGGTGCCCTGGGCGCGGGTGCTGGGCCTGCTGTATCCGGTGGCCACCCTTGTGGTGATCGTGGCCACGGCCAACCACTTCTGGCTGGACGCGGTGGGCGGAGTGCTGTGCCTGGCCTTCGGCTTCACGACGGCCCGGGTGTGGTACGGCGCGCTGCCGTACACCCTGCCCAGGCTGGTGCCGGCCCGGTCGCCCGAGCCGGCCGAGGCGCCCGCGCGCCGGCTGTACTCGGCCGGGCGTCAGCCTCCGTCGCCGTAGAACAGTTCCTCCACCACGGTGCGCGCCCTGCGGGTGGTACGGCGGTACGCGTCGAGCATGTCCCCGGCGTGGCCGGCGCCGTGGCCCAGGTAGCGGCCGACGGCGGCCAGCTCGCGGGGCGTGGTGGGGAAGGTGTCCCCGGCCCTGCCGCGCACCAGCATGACGGCGTTGCGCACCCGGGTGGCCAGCACCCAGGCCTCGTCCAGGATCGCCGCCTCCTCGGCGCCGAGCAGCCCGGCCTCCTGGGCGGCGGCCAGGGCCCGGCGGGTGCGGGTGGTGCGCAGTCCGGGCACCTGGTGGCCGTGCCGGAGCTGGAGTAGCTGGATCGTCCACTCGACGTCGGACAGGCCGCCGGGGCCCAGCTTGGTGTGCAGCCTGGGGTCGGCGCCGCGCGGCAGCCGCTCGGACTCCATGCGCGCCTTGAGCCGCCGGATCTCGCGGACGGAGTCCTCGGTCAGGCCCCGGGCCGGGTAGCGCAGCGGGTCGATCAGCTCGGTGAAGCGGCGGGCGAGGTCCTCGTCGCCCGCGACCGGCTCGGCCCGCAGCAGCGCCTGCGACTCCCACACCAGGGACCAGCGGCGGTAGTACGCCTCGTACGACTTCAGGGTGCGCACCAGCGGCCCCGACTTGCCCTCCGGGCGCAGGTCGGCGTCGATGAGCAGTGGCGGGTCGGCGCTGGGCAGCTGGAGCAGCCGGCGCATCTCGGCGACGACCTTGTTGGCCGCGGCGGACGCCTCCTGCTCGTCCACGCCGTCCTGCGGCTCGTGCACGAACAGCACGTCGGCGTCCGAGCCGTAGCCCAGTTCGTGGCCGCCGAAGCGGCCCATCCCGATGACCGCGAACCGGGTCGGCAGGGTGTCGCCCCAGCCGTCGCGGACGACCGCGCGCAGGGTGCCGGCGAGGGTGGCCGCGGTGAGGTCGGAGACCGCGGCCCCGACCCGGTCCACCAGGGCGCCCTGGTCGGCCTCGGCGGGGCTGGTCTCGGTGCCGTAGGAGCCGACGATGTCGGCGGCGGTGATGCGGAACAGCTCGCGGCGGCGCACCCCCCGGGCCGCCCGGACGCCGTCTTCGGCGTTCTCCGCGCGGCCCACCGCGGCCAGCACCTCCTGCTCCAGCGGGACGCGTTCGCGCGGGGCGAGGCCGCCGCCGCCGTCGCCCAGCAGGGCCACCGCCTCGGGGGCGCGCATCAGCAGGTCCGGGGCGAGGCGGCCCGCCGACAGGACACGGGCCAGGTTCTCGGCCGCGGCGCCCTCGTCGCGCAGCAGGCGCAGGTACCAGGGGGTCTTGCCGAGCGCGTCGGAGACCTTGCGGAAGTTGAGCAGGCCCGCGTCCGGGTCGGCGGAGTCCGCGAACCAGCCGAGGAGCACGGGCAGCAGGGTGCGCTGGATGGCCGCCTTGCGGGTCACGCCGGAGGCCAGCGCCTCCAGGTGGCGCAGGGCCGCCGCCGGGTCGGCGTAGCCGAGCGCGACCAGGCGTTCGCGGGCGGCCTCGGGGCTGAGCCGGGCCTCGCCGGGGGCCAGCTGGGCGACCGCGTCGAGCAGCGGCCGGTAGAAGAGTTTCTCGTGCAGCCGTCGTACGACCGTGGAGTGCCGTTTCCACTCGCGGGTCAGCCCGGCGACGGGGTCGGTGCGCAGGCCCAGGGAGCGGCCGAGGCGGCGCAGGTCCGGCTCCGCCTCGGGGACGAGGTGGGTGCGGCGCAGCCGGTAGAGCTGGATGCGGTGCTCCATCGAGCGCAGGAAGCGGTACGCCTCGTCGAGGCGGGCGGCGTCCTCGCGGCCGACGTAGCCGCCCGCGGCCAGGGCCTGGAGGGCGCCCAGGGTGCTGCCGCTGCGCAGGGTGGCGTCCGTGCGGCCGTGCACCAACTGCAGGAGCTGGACGGCGAATTCCACGTCGCGCAGGCCGCCGGGGCCGAGCTTCAGCTCGCGCTCGATCTCGGCGACGGGGATGTTCTCGACCACCCGGCGGCGCATCTTCTGCACGTCGGTCACGAAGTTCTCGCGTTCGGCCGCCTTCCACACGAGGGGGTCGAGCGCGTCGATGTAGGCCTGGCCGAGGTCGGCGTCGCCGGCCACCGGGCGGGCCTTGAGCAGGGCCTGGAACTCCCAGGTCTTGGCCCAGCGTTGGTAGTAGGCGAGATGGCTGCTGAGGGTGCGCACGAGGGGGCCGTTGCGGCCCTCGGGGCGGAGGTTGGCGTCGACCGGCCAGATGGAGCCCTCGACGGTGGTCTCGGAGCAGATCCGCATCAGGTGGGAGGCGAGCGCGGTGGCGGACCTCAGCGCCTTGGCCTCGTCGGCGCCCTCGGCCGCCTCGGCGACGAAGATGACGTCGACGTCGGAGACGTAGTTCAGCTCGTGGCCGCCGCACTTGCCCATCCCGATCACCGCGAGGCGGCAGGCGGCGGCGTCCTCGGGGGCGTTGGCCCGCGCCATGGCCAGCGCGGCGCGGAGGGTGGCGGTGGCGAGGTCGGCGAGTTCCGCGGCGGTCTCGGCGACGTCCCTGGTGCCGCAGACGTCGCGGGCGGCGATGGAGAGCAGGCAGCGGCGGTAGGCGACGCGCAGGGAGACGGGGTCGGTGGCCCCGGCGAGGCCGCGTTCGAACTCGGCGACGCCCGGGTGGAGGTCCTGCGGCTCGTAGGTGACCAGGGCCTGCCAGTCGCCGGCGTGGCGGGCCAGGTGGTCGGCGAGGGCGGCGGAGGCGCCGAGGACTCCGAGGAGCCGGTCGCGCAGGGGCTTGGCCGCGATCAGGGTGTCCAGCAGTTCGCGGTGGGCGGCGGGGGCGGGCTGCGCCTCCAGGAGACGGACCAGGCCGTGCAGCGCCAGGTCCGGGTCGGCGGTGGCGCCGAGGGCCTCCAGCAGGACCGGGTCGTCCCTTATCGGCGCGAGTTCGGGGCCGTCCAGGAGCCGCTCGGCGGACGAGGCGTCCGTGAAGCCGTGCCGGAGCAGTCGCGTGAAGGTGCTGCTTCTGCGCCCCGGCGTCATCCGCGGCCTCCCCTCGGCTCAAGGTTCCTGGCCAGAGCCTAGCCGCCCGCGGCGCGCCGTGCCGGTGGGGTGGGGTCGGGGCGGTCCCGGTGTCGGGTCGTGGGACGCGGGTCCGGTCCGCCGCGGCCCCTGCCGTCCTCGCCGGTCTGGTGGGGCACCCCCGTGGTCAGCAGGTCCCGCATCGCCTGCGCCGCCCGGACCGCCGCGTCCCCGCAGCAGTTGTTGAACAGCAGGTGGAGTTCGTCGGTGGCCGCGGCCAGGGCGCGGACGCGGGGCAGCCACCCCCTCAGCTCCGGGCGGGTGTAGAGGTGGCGGAAGCGGTCCTCCTTGGTGCCCGTGCCCCAGTGCGGGCTGCGGCCGTGGAAGCGGACGACCGAGAGGCGGGGCGTGGTGACGGACACGGCCGCCGGGAGGGAGGCCGGCAGCCCCCGGGCGGTGTCCACCGCCACCGCGGTGGCGTCCAGGTCCCTGAGGAACGCGGTGGTGCGCCCGCCGCGCCACCAGTCCGGATGGCGGAACTCCACCGCGAAGGGCCAGTCTCGGGCGCGTTCGCGGGCCGCGCGCACGAAGGCCTCCGCGTCCGGGCCGGGGGCGAGCGCCGGCGGGTACTGGAACAGGAGCGTGCCGAGGCGGTCCGCGTGGCGCAGGGGCTCCAGGGCCGCCGCGTACCGGGTCCAGACCTCGGCCAGCAGGCCCTCGTCGTGGGGGCGGCCCCGCAGGTCCCCGGGCAGGGCGGAGGGACGGGTGGGGTGGCCGGTGAGGAGGGCGTGCGCCTTGACGTCGAAGCGGAAGCCGTCGGGCGTGCGTTCGGCCCAGAGGCGCGTGGTGCGCGGGTCCGGCAGGGCGTAGTACGGGGAGTCCGCCTCCACCAGCGGGAAGCGGGAGGCGTAGTGGCGCAGCCGGCCCTCGGTGTCGCGGTGGCCGGGCGGGTACCAGCCGCTGGCGAGGAGCGCCGGGTCCGTCCAGCCGCAGGTGCCGATGAGGATGTTCGCCATGTGGGCGCGAGTACCCAGTAGTTCATCCGCTCTTCATGCGAGGGGTTGGCTTCCGTGGGCCGTGGGAATGTTGGCGTGTGCATGCTCTGTCCGCACCGCCAGCCCCGTTCCACCCCCACTCGGAGGTTGATGTGTCCGGCAGTTCCGTGTACCGCCGTGCCCGTACCGTGGTGGCGTCAGCAGCGGCTCTCACCGCGGCCGCGGCCGGGCTGTGGGCCGGGCTCGGTGGCGAGTCCGCACATGCGGCGAGCGCCGTGCCCAGCCCGGACCACGTGGTCGTCGTGGTCCTCGAGAACCACGCGTACAGCCAGGTCATCGGCTCCTCCAGCGCCCCGTACATCAACTCGCTCAAGTCCGGCGGCGCCAACCTGACCCAGTCGTACGCCGAGACCCACCCGAGCCAGCCGAACTACTACGCCCTCTTCTCCGGTTCCACCCAGGGCGTGACGGACGACAGCTGCGTCACGCCCGGCTTCTCCTCGGCCCCCAACCTGGCGTCCGAGGTGATCGCGGCCGGCCGCACCTGGGCCAGCTACAACGAGTCGCTGCCCAGCCAGGGCTCCACCACGTGCAGCAGCGGCAAGTACGCCCAGAAGCACAACCCCTGGTTCGGCTTCAGCAATGTGCCGACGTCGAGCGCCAAGACGTTCGCGCAGTTCCCGACCGACTACTCCACACTGCCGCAGGTGTCGTTCGTGACGCCCAACCTGTGCAGCGACATGCACGACTGCTCGGTGTCCACCGGTGACACCTGGCTGAAGAACAACCTGGGCGCGTACGCGACCTGGGCCAAGACGCACAACAGCCTGCTCGTCGTCACCTTCGACGAGGACAACAGGCTGAGCGGCAACCGGATCCCGACCGTGCTCTACGGGCAGCCCGTCACCCCGGGGTCCAGCTCCTCCACCACGTACGACCACTACGACCTGCTGCGCACCCTGGAGGACGGCCAGGGCGTGACCACGCACGCGGGCAACGCGGCCTCCGCCCAGGACATCACCGGCATCTGGGCGTCCTGACGTGTACGTAGCGGACAGCCGCGCCGCCAAGCCGGCGTCCGCGGACGGTGCCGTCCGGCCCCAGGCCGGGCGGCGCCGTGCCGCGCTCGCCCCGACCGTGCTCGCGCTCGGGACGGTCAGCCTGGTCACCGACGTGTCGTCCGAGATGGTCACGGCGGTGCTGCCGCTGTACCTGGTGACGGGCCTCGGCCTGTCCCCGCTGGGCTTCGGCCTGCTCGACGGCATCTACAACGGGTTCTCGGCGCTCGTCCGGCTCGTCGGCGGGCACCTGGCCGACCGGGGCGGCGGCCGGCACAAGTGGGTCGCCGGGGTGGGCTACGGCATCTCGGCCCTGTGCAAGCCGCTGCTCCTGGTGGCCCACTCGCTCACCCCGATCGGGCTCGTCCTGGCCGCCGACCGCACCGGCAAGGGGCTGCGGACCGCCCCGCGGGACGCGCTGATCTCCCTGTCCGGCACGGCCGAGTCCCGGGGCCGGGCCTTCGGGGTGCACCGGGCGATGGACACGGCCGGCGCCCTGCTCGGGCCGCTCGTCGCGTTCCTGATCCTGCGGGCCACCGTGGACGGTTACGACGCGGTGTTCACGGTCAGCTTCTGCGTGGCCGTCCTCGGTGTGCTGGTGCTGGTGCTGTTCGTACCGGGCGGCAGGCGCGGCGGGGGTGCCGCGGTCCCGGCCGAGCGGCCCGGACTGCGCAACGCCGCTGCGCTGCTGCGCGGCCGCGATCTGCGGCGCATCACGGTGTGCGCGCTGCTGCTGGGCCTCGCCACGGTCAGCGACTCCTTCGTCTACCTGCTGCTGCAGCGCCGGCTCGGCGTCCCGGACCGCTGGTTCGCGCTGCTGCCGCTGGGCACGGCGAGCGCGTTCCTGCTGCTGGCCGTGCCGCTGGGCCGGCTCGCGGACCGCGTGGGCAGGTGGGCGGTCTTCCTCGCCGGGCACGGCGCCCTGCTGGCCGCCTACGGACTGCTGCTCACCTCCTGGCACGGCTCGGGCCTGCCGTACGTCGTCCTCGCGCTGCACGGCGCCTTCTACGCGGCGACCGACGGCGTGCTGATGGCGGCCGCCTCGGACGGGGTGCCGGAGGCGCTGCGATCCTCGGGACTGGCCCTGGTGCAGACCGGGCAGGCGCTGGCCCGGTTCGCCTGCTCGCTGCTGTTCGGCGCGGCCTGGACGGTGTGGGGCGACCGGGCGGCGCTGACGGGCGCGGCGGTGGCGCTGGCCGCGTGCGCGCTCTTCTCCTCCACCCTGCGCCCGAAAGGCCCGGTGACCGCATGACCGTGCGCACCCGCATCCTGATCCTGCTGTCCGCCGTCGCCGTGCTGGCGGCGGTCGGGCTGGCGTCCGTGCTGCACGCCTCGGCGCGGGCCGACCGGCGCGACCACACGCAGGCGGGCGGCCCGAAGGTGACGCCGGGGACGGTGACGCTGCGCGACCACGGGCGCATGGTGTTCCGCAACATGGCGTGGGGCCCGCACCGCGACGAGCTGACGTCCGTCCCGTCGGACGCCCCCTCGGGCCCGCGGACCGCCTCCGGCGTGAAGTGCCTGCGTTTCTACGCCGCTTCGGGCACGGGCGTGTGTCTCCAGGCCGTGCACGGCCCCGTCTCCGACACCTACCGCGCGCTGATCCTGGACGCGCGCCTGCGGACGAGGGCCCACTACGACGTGCCGGGCATCCCCTCCCGCGCCCGGGTCTCCCCCAGCGGGCACTTCGCCGCCTGGACGGCGTTCGTGGGCGGTGACTCGTACGCCGGGACGGACTTCTCCACGCGCACGGCGATCGTGGACACGCGCACCGGGGCGCTGGTCCCGTCGCTGGAGGCGTTCCGCATCGTCAGGGACGGACGGCCGTACCGGGCCTCGGACGTCAACTTCTGGGGCGTGACGTTCGCGGCGGACGACCGCACCTTCTACGCCACCCTGGCGACCGGGGGACGGACCTATCTGGTCCGCGGCGACCTGCGCGCCCGTACGGTGACCACCCTGCACCGGAACGTCGAGTGCCCGTCCCTCTCCCCCGACGGCACGCGGATCGCCTACAAGAAGCGGGTCGAGGGGCTCTCCAAGGACGCCCCCTGGCGGCTGTACGTGCTGGATCTGCGGACCATGCGGGAGACCCCGCTCGCCGAGCGGCGCAGCGTGGACGACCAGGTGGTCTGGCGCGACGGCCGCACGCTGGTCTACGCCCTGCCGGGCGACTACGGCGCCGACCTGTACACGGTGCCCGCCGACGGCTCGGGCGCGCCGCGCAGGATCGCGTCCGCCGCGGTGTCCCCGGCGTTCCCCGGCTGACCGCCGCGGCGGCCCCGGGTCAGGGCAGGGTCCAGAAGCGGACCGTGACGAGGTAGAAGACGAGGGCCCAGAAGGCCATCAGCACCGCGACGATGCCCAGGCCCCGGACGTTGGTCCGCACCGCCGGTTCGTCGGGCGGCGGGCGCAGCCACCTCCCGAGCAGCGGGTTCACGTAGTAGGGCATCGTCAGGAAGCTCATGATGAAGCTGGACAGCAGGTTGCCCACGAGCAGGCCGATCCACAGCGGCAGTCCGAGCGGGAGCAGGGCGAGCGTCAGCAGGACGACGGTCGGGTACAGGCCGACCCAGACGGCGAGGGACGTCCTGGTCTCGGAGGGCGGCGGCGGTGCCTGCCTGCCGTTGCCCTCGAAGGCGAACCAGCTGCCGAACGAGTTGTCGATCGTGCGCAGTCCGAAGTCGTCGAACTTCTCGCCCGCGGCCAGGACCTCCCGCCGCTGCGGCGACGTCAGCCAGGCGTCCAGGTGCTCGGCGGAGTCGTAGCGGTAGAGCGTCGTCCACTCCTCCTGGAGGCCCTCGACGGGGCGGAACAGCTCGGTCCCGCGGTACCCCTCGAACTTGCTCTCCTCCTCGACCATCCGGTGCTGCCAGTCGAGGAAGTCGTCGACCTGGTTCGGGTGGACGCGGTGGGTGACCACCACGGTCACCAGCGGATCCAGCGCCTGGGTGCCGCTGCTGACCACCTGCTGGGTCGCGGGGCCGTCGAAGTACCTGGCGCCGGCGTCGAGATACGTCTGACGGGTGGCGCTGTTGATCCACGCCTGCAGGTGCGCCACCGAGTCGAACCGGTAGACGACGACCCAGTCGGGCTGCAGGGCCGTGGGCGGGGAGACCTCGGCGCCGAGGAAACCGGGGTAGGAGGAGGCCGCGACGTTGAGGTCCCCCTGCCACGACTCGAAGTCCTTCTCCGTCCCGGGCAGGACCTTCTGGCCGATGATGGCCGTGGCCGCGGCGGCCAGGTTCCCTCCGGTGGTCATGGCGCCCGGCCCGCCGGTACGGACTGCCGCGCCTGGAGCCGGGCGTAGACGCGCTCCGGGGTCAGCGGCAGGGCGCGGTAGCGGACGCCCGTCGCGTCGTGGACGGCGTTGGCGAGCGCGGGGGCCACCGGGTTGATGCAGCACTCCGCCATGCCCTTCGCCCGCACGGGCCCCACCGAGTCCGACGAGCCGACCAGGAGGACCTCGGTGCGGGGGACGTCCGCGTAGGTGGGCATGCGGTAGTTGCGGAAGTTGGGGTTGGTCATCACGCCGTTCCCGTCGACGTGGTGGTTCTCCGTCAGCGCGAAGCCGATCCCCTGGGCGACCCCGCCCTCCACCTGTCCACGGACCTGCGCGGGGTTGATGACCACCCCGGCGTCGGCCGCCTGCACGCTGTACAGGATCCGGATCTCACCCGTCACCCGGTGGACGGCGACCCGGAAACCGTGGGTGTTGGAGGTGACGCTGCGGGGCGAGCCGTACGCCTTGCGCGCGGCCGTGAACCTGATGCCGCGCGCCCGGGCCGACGCGACCAGCTCGGCCAGCGACACCCGCCGGTCCCCGCAGACCACACCGTCGTCGTCCATGGAGCACAGCACGACATGGACGCCCGTGTGCGCCGCGGCGAACTCCAGGACGCGGTCGCGCACCGCGCCCGCGGCGCGCAGCACGGCGTTGCCCGCCACGAAGAGGCCCGCGCTGGCGAAGGCGCCGGTGTCGAAGCCGGTGCGGTCGGTGTCGGACTGCACCAGCCGGATCCGCGACGGCGTGGTGCCCAGCTGGTCGGCCGCGATCTGGACATGGGCCGTGGAGGTGCCCTCCCCGAACTCGACCGTCCCGACGGCCAGCTCGTAGACGAGGTCGTCGCCCAGCGTGACCCAGGCCTCGGAGAGGTGCTCGGTCGGGGGCGCGGTCTCGTGCAGGGAGCCGGCGACGCCCGCTCCGACCAGCCACTCGGGGCCCGGGGGCGGCTGCCCGGCCGTACGGGCCAGGGCCTCGCCCACCAGGTCGATGCACTTCGCGAGCCCGTCCTCGGTGAAGATCACGTCGTCGGGGCCGTCGTCCAGGCCGACCAGCGGCTCACCGGGGCGCACGATGTTGCGCCGGCGCAGTTCGAGCGGGTCGAGGTGCAGGGCGCGCGCCAGTTCGTCCATCGCCGACTCCACGGCAAACGCGGGCTGTGTCATCCCGTACCCGCGCAGTGCCCCGCTCGGCACGGTGTTGGTGTAGACGGAGTACGCGTCGTACCTCTTGTTGGGGCAGCGGTACATCATGACGGCGGCGCCGCCCGCGTACACCGTCTCGCCGCCGTGGTTGCCGTAGGCGCCGGTGTTGGACACGTTGCGCACCTGGAGCGCGGTGAGCGTGCCGTCCGCCTTCGCGCCGAGCCTGACCGTGAGGGTCATCGGATGGCGCGGGGAGGCGGTGGTGAACTCCTCCTCGCGGGTGTACTCGAGGCAGGTGGGCCGCCCGGTGTCCAGGGTGGCGAGCGCGACCAGGTCCTCCGCGATCACCTCCTGCTTGCCGCCGAATCCGCCGCCGACGCGCTTGCAGAACACCCGCACCTGGTCCGGGCGCAGCGAGAACAGGTACTCCAGTTTGGTCTTGGCGATCGACGGGGACTGCGAGCTGGTGCGGACGTTCAGCCGGCCGTCCTGAAGCCAGGCGATCGAGCCGTGGGTCTCCAGGTGCCCGTGCTGCACCCGGGGCGAGAAGTACGTGCCCTCGTGGATCACGTCGGCCGCGGCGAATCCCGCGTCGACGTCGCCGATGTGCGAGTGGAGCTCCAGCAGGATGTTGTGGACGGGGTCGCGGACGAACGGGTCGTCCGAGCCGTGCAGTTGCGGCGCTCCCTCGGCCATCGCCTGCTCGGGGTCGAACACTGCCGGCAGCACGTCGTACTCGACGACGAGCCGCCGGCAGCCCTCCTCCGCCGCCCCGATCGTGTCCGCGAGCACGGCCGCGACGCGCTGGCCTGCGAAACGGACCGTGTCGTCGAGGACGAGGGTGTCGTCCGGGTCGACCAGGTGGTCGGTGTGGATGGCGGTGTTGAAGTGCCTGCGGGGTGCGTCCTGCCAGGTGTAGACCCGGTGGACGCCGGGCACGGCGAGCGCGGCCCGCTTGTCGACGGAGACGATCCGGGCGTGCGCGTGGGGCGAGTGCAGCACCTTCAGGTGCAGCAGGCCCTCCACGTGGGTGTCCATCGTGAACTCGGCGTGACCGGTGACCACGTCGTGGCCCGCGGGCGCGCCGACGCTCGTCCCGACGGCCCGGCCCGGCGCGGCCGTCTCCACCGCGCCGACGCCCTTCACGGCGTCCTCGATCGCCCGGTAGCCGGTGCAGCGGCACAGGTTGCCCTTCAGCGCCCGGGGCAGGTCCGCCTTCTGCTCCTCGGTGAAGGTCGCCGACGTCATGATCATCCCGGCCGTGCAGAAGCCGCACTGGAACCCCGGGGCGTCCTCGAACCGCCGCTGCAGGGGATGCGGGGCGCCGGGCCGGCCGAGGCCCTCGATGGTGGTGACCTCACGGCCGTCCGCGCGGAAGGCGGGGGTGATGCAGCTGTGCACCGGTTCGCCGTCGAGCCACACCGTGCAGGCGCCGCAGTCGCCAGCGTCGCACCCCTTCTTGACGCCGAAGTGGCCGAGTTCGCGCAGGAAGGTGCGCAGGCACTGGCCGGGGGCCGGTTCCCGGTCGGATCCGCGACCGTTGACGGTGTAGCTCATACCAGGTCACCAGCCAGGAGTTCGCGGCGGATCTCTTCGGCGAAGTGCCGGGTCAGATGGTGTCGGTGGTCGGGGGTCCCGTTGGGATCGGCGAACCAGACGTCGGCCGGCACGGCGTCGACGCTCTCCCGCAGGGTCCCGGCGTCGGGCATGGCGTCGAAGGCGATGCGGACGGGCCGAGTGGTGCCGGCGGTGACGGTGAGCAACAGATCGTTCGTGCCCAGCCGTTGGGTGCCGATGAGGAACACCGTGGAACGGCCGAGGCGGGTGAGGGTGAAGCGCCGGTGCGCGGTGCGCTTGCGCAGCGCGTGCGCCGGTACGGTGACGCGCCGCAGGATCTCCCCCGGCGCGAGGATGCTCCGGTGGTCGCCCGTGACGAAGTCGAGGGCGTCGACGACGCGTACGGAACCGTCGGGGGCCCACAGTTCGTACCGTGCCTCCAGCGCCACCGTCAGCGTGATCATCGGACCGGCGGGCAGGGACATGCAGATGTTGCCGCCGACGGTCGCCGCGTTCCAGACCTTGAACGAGGACAGGAACGCCTCGCAGCTCGCGCGGAAGAGGATGCCGGCGGTCCAGTCCGCAGGCCAGCCGCGGGCGTACAGCTCGCGGACGGTGCAGGTGGCGCCGATCTCCAGGCCGTCGTCACTCAGGACCAGGGGCTCCCAGCGCAACGCCGTCAGGTCGACCAGCCGGCGCAGCTCCGGCTGCTCGACGGAGTAGAGCCAGGTTCCGCCCGCGAGCCAGGCGTCGCCCTCGTGCCAGTCCGTGCCCGGCCGCTCGGACGGTCGCCGTACCACTTCGGTGATGGTGTTGAGGTCCATGAGAACCGACCTGTGGGAGAACCGGCCCGGGAGGACGACCGTCCCGTGGCGCGCTTCGAGTCGATGACCCGGACGTCCGGCCCGGCGTACACGGCACGCTCGGCCGCCGGACTCCAGCAGTACCCCGGCCGCCTCCTCCGGGAGCGGCACGGCACTTTCGCCCAGCGTAACCCAGCACACCGGCGACGGCCCGGCGAACGACGGCGCCCCTCGACCGCGTGGGGCGGGGCCTGTGGGGGGGTGCGGGGCCGGCTGACGGTCCGGCACGTCCCGAACCGCGCGATCCACCCGGTCGATCATCCGGGGAACCGGGAGCCGTCCTACCGGCGGACCGCCGAGATCAGTCCGCCCGGCCGCTCCTCGCGCTGCGGCGGAGTGCTGATCGGGCGGCCGTAGGCGGCGGCGCGTTCGCGCAGGGTGTGGCTCTCGGCCTCCCAGCCGTGCCCGGCCAGCCAGCCCACCGGGTCGTCGGGCGTCTCCGACACCCACATGGACGCCGCCGATCCCGGCACGGCGTCCGCGCCGAAACGCTCGATCACGCCGCGCGAGCCCAGCGTCAGCCCCATCCGGCTGCCCGCCGCCGACTGCGCGCCGATCCGCGCCAGCAGCAGTTCCACCGCGTCCTCGGGCAGGTAGATCAGCAGTCCCTCGGCGATCCACACGGTCGGCGCCGCCGGGTCGTGCCCCGCGGCGGCCAGCGCGCCCGGCCAGTCCTCCCGCAGATCGGCCGCGACGGTGATCCGCTCGCAGCGTGCGACGGCCCGCTCCCGGCGCAGCACCGAGGCCTTGAAGTCCAGTGGCGCGGCGGTGTCGACCTCGAACAGCCGGGTGCCCTCGGGCCAGTCCATCCGGAAGGCCCGGCTGTCCATGCCGGCGCCGAGCAGGACGACCTGCCGGACCCCGGACGCGGAGGCCTGCCGCAACAGGTCGTCGAGGAACTTCGTCCTGATGACGATGGAGAACGACACGGCCGCCCGACGGCGTCGCGCGGCCTCGTCACCGGGCGGCGGCGAAGAGGGCCACAGGCCGCCGGCGGCGGCGAAGGCCTGTGCCAGGGGGTCGCGGAACAGCGCGTTCTCCCGCTCGGTCTCCAGCGCCCGCACCCTGGCCACGCCCACCGCCGTGGCCCACACACCCGATGGCCGCACCCGCTCCTGCTCATCAGTCACCGCGCCAGCCTAGATGATCGGTTCCAAGAGGGGCCGACCGGTGGAACGAGACGATGAACCGGACTCGCTACCCACGGAAAGCGGCGTGGGCGGCCCCGGGACCACCCCAGGGGTCGTGAGACGCCTCGGGGCCGGCGGTCCGCGACCGTCGGCCCCAAGGGATCGTTTCGCCGGAAACCGGCCCCGACCTGCCCCTACAGCACCGGCAGGTTCTTGCGCAGCTCGAACGCGGTGACCTCGGAGCGGTACTCCTCCCACTCCGACTTCTTGTTGCGCAGGAAGAAGTCGAAGACGTGTTCGCCGAGGGTTTCGGCGACGAGGTCGCTGGACTCCATGAGGGTCAGGGCCTCGCCGAGGTTCTGGGGCAGGGGCTCGATGCCCATCGCGCGGCGCTCGGCGTTGGAGAGGGCCCAGACGTCGTCCTCGGCGCCCGGCGGGAGCTCGTAGCCCTCCTCGATGCCCTTGAGGCCGGCCGCGAGGAGCAGGGCGTAGGCCAGGTACGGGTTGGCGCCCGAGTCCAGGGAGCGGACCTCCACGCGCGCGGAGCCCGTCTTGCCGGGCTTGTACATCGGCACGCGGACCAGGGCCGAGCGGTTGTTGTGGCCCCAGCAGATGTAGGAGGGAGCCTCGCCGCCGGCACCGGCCGTGCGCTCGGAGCCGCCCCAGATGCGCTTGTAGGAGTTCACCCACTGGTTGGTGACCGCGGAGATCTCGGCCGCGTGCTTGAGCAGGCCCGCGATGAAGGAGCGGCCCACCTTGGACAGCTGGTACTCGGCGCCCGACTCGTAGAAGGCGTTGCGGTCGCCCTCGAAGAGGGAGAGGTGGGTGTGCATGCCGGAGCCGGGGTGCTCGGAGAAGGGCTTCGGCATGAAGGTCGCGTGCACGCCCTGCTCCAGCGCGACCTGCTTCATGACCAGGCGGAACGTCATGATGTTGTCGGCCGTGGAGAGCGCGTCGGCATAGCGCAGGTCGATCTCCTGCTGGCCCGGCGCGCCCTCGTGGTGGGAGAACTCGACCGAGATGCCCATCGACTCCAGCATGGTGATCGCCTGGCGGCGGAAGTCCATGCCGACGTTGGTCGGGGTGTGGTCGAAGTAGCCCGAGTTGTCGGCCGGGATGGGGCGGGTGCCGTCGAGCGGGCGGTCCTTCAGCAGGAAGAACTCGATCTCCGGGTGGGTGTAGAAGGTGAAGCCCAGGTCGGAGGTGCGGGCGAGGGCGCGCTTGAGGACGTAGCGCGGGTCGGCGAAGGACGGGGAGCCGTCGGGCATGAGGATGTCGCAGAACATGCGGGCCGTGCCGGGGGTCTCGGCGCGCCAGGGCAGCACCTGGAAGGTGGAGGGGTCCGGCTTGGCGATCATGTCGGACTCGTAGACGCGGGCGAAGCCCTCGATGGCGGAGCCGTCGAAGCCGATGCCCTCGTCGAAGGCCTGCTCCAGCTCGGCGGGGGCCACGGCGACGGACTTGAGGAAGCCCAGCACGTCCGTGAACCACAGGCGTACGAACCGGATGTCGCGCTCCTCCAAGGTCCGGAGCACGAACTCCTGCTGCTTGTCCATCTTCCGCTTCCCCATCCTTGCTGGTCAGGCCGCCTGTCCCGGGTCCCGCAGGAGGCGGTCGGGCACCTGAGCATCCCACCACAACAGCATTTCGTGCGCGTTGCGGACCTTGATCGCCCGAGCGTCCTCGGCCTGAACGCCTCTCGTACGGCAGGTGTACTGCTCTGTCGCCCATCTTGCCTGCTCGGACCGACATCCGTAATGGCCGGTCTCGTGCCGACGTGAGGGACGCCACGGTCATTTAATTTGCATCTCAGATGCAAGTTTTCCTACCGTTTGGATCAGTCGAGTTGCAAGGAGTCCCGATGCTGACCGAGCAGTCCGCAGGCACCGTCCGCGCCACCCTTCCCGCCGTGGGCGCGGCGATAGGCGAGATCACCGAGCGCTTCTACGCCGGGCTCTTCGCCGCCCACCCCGAGCTCCTGCGGGACCTGTTCAACCGGGGCAACCAGGCCTCCGGCGCGCAGAAGCAGGCGCTCGCGGGCTCCATCGCCGCCTTCGCCACCCACCTGCTGGAGCACCCGGAGCAGCGGCCGGACGCCATGCTGAACCGGATCGCCCACAAGCACGCCTCGCTCGGCATCGCGCCGGAGCAGTACGACGTCGTCCACCAGCACCTCTTCGCCGCCATCGTCGAGGTCCTCGGCGAGGCCGTCACGCCCGAGGTCGCCGCCGCCTGGGACGAGGTCTACTGGCTGATGGCCAACGCGCTGATGGCCATCGAGAAGCGGCTGTACGAGGAGAGCGGCACCGACGGCCGGCGCGACTGGGAGGTCGTGGAGCGCGTCGAGGAGACCGCCGACGTCGTCACCTTCCGGCTGCGCCCGGTCGACGGGGGCGCGGTGCGCGACTTCCGCGCGGGCCAGTACGTCTCCGTGGGCGTGACCCTGCCCGACGGCGCCCGGCAGACCCGGCAGTACAGCCTCTCCGGAGCCCACGGCGAGACGGTGCGCCAGTTCAGCGTCAAGCGTGTGCAGGGCGCCGGCGCCCCCGACGGCGAGGTCTCCAACCACCTCCACGCGCACGTGCGGGTGGGTGACGTGGTCCAGCTGTCGGAGCCGTACGGCGACCTGGTCCTGGAGGAGGTCGCCGGCCGCCCCCTGCTGCTCGCCTCCGCGGGCATCGGCGTGACCCCGATGGTCGCGATGCTGGGCGCGCTCGCCACCGACGGCCACGGCGCCCCGGTCACCGTGGTGCACGGCGACCGCTCCCCCGCCGACCACGCCCTGCGCAACGACCACGCGGCCTACGCGGCCAAGCTCGCGGACGCCTCCGTGCACTTCTTCTACGAGCGCGACGCCGAGCCCGGCACCCGCACCGGACTGGTCGACCTGTCCGGCGTCACCGTGGAGCCCGGCACGCGCGCGTACCTGTGCGGCCCGCTCCCCTTCATGCGCGCGGTCCGCGGCCAGCTGATCGAGAAGGGTGTCGCCCCGGCCGACATCCACTACGAGGTCTTCGGCCCCGACCTGTGGCTGGCCCAGGGCTGAGCACCCCGGCCGCCCGAACCGGAGAGCGAACCGGGGAGGGAGGCGAGGAACGGAGACGGACGCCCGTCGCACCACCGGTGCGGCGGGCGTCCGTCGTGCACCGCGGGGGCAGCCGCCCCCGCGGCTGCGGCGGGGGCGTCGACGCGCCCGGCGCCGGGAGACCTCAGCCGTCGCCGGCCGGGCCGCGGGCGATGCCCAGCAGGAGGGGGCCCGTGGGGCCGGTGACGATGTCCGAGACCGTGACCGGGTCGAGCGCCGCGTAGAAGGCCTCCTGGGCCCTGCGCAGGGCGCCGCGCAGGCGGCAGCCGGAGTTCAGGGGGCAGGGGGTCGCGCCCTCGCAGTCGACGACGTCGCCCTCGCCCTCGAAGGTGCGGACCACCGAGCCGACCGAGGCCGTGCGGCCCCGGCCGGTGAGCGAGAGTCCCCCGCCGCGGCCGCGCCGGGCGTCGACCAGGCCCAGGTGCTGGAGTTCGGCGACGACCTTCGCGGCATGCGTGTAGGGCACGTCCATGTCCGCCGCCACCTGCCGCGTCGTGGGCGTGGCATGGTCGGCGACGGCCAGTCGCATCAGGACGCGCAGGGCGAGGTCGGTGGAACGCAGCAGCCGCATACCACGAGCCTAGATAATGCGCATCCCGGGTTCAACTTTTCCTTTGCCGCGCCCTTGCCGCGCCCTCCCTACGGAGGGCCCCCTCTCCCCCACTACGATCAGCGAGCCCCACTCCTGTCCGTCATTTCCCCCAGAAGGACAACAACCTCATGGGTTCCGCCAAGAACAGCAGCAACGCGGCGCGCAAGGCGCGCATCGAGGAGATGCGGCGCGCCGAGCGTGCCCGCGAGCGCCGGGGCCGGGTGCTCGTCGTCGCCGCGTCCGCGGTGGTCGTCGCCGGGCTCGTCGTCGGCGGTGTGGTCCTCGTGAACTCGCAGTCCGGCAAGAAGGACTCGACGGCGAGCGCCGACGGCAAGAACCCCGGGGCCCCGGGGCACTGGGCCACCGGCAAGGACGGAGTGCGCAGCTGGACGGGCAAGCTGTCCCGGACGCACGTGACGACGAAGGTGTCGTACCCCATGCACCCGCCCGTCGGCGGCAACCACAACCCGGTCTGGGCGACCTGTGACGGCACCGTCTACACCAAGCCGCTGCAGGACGAGAACGCGGTGCACTCGCTGGAGCACGGCGCTGTCTGGGTGACGTACACGTCCAAGGCCGCCAAGGCGGACGTCGACGCGCTCGCGGCCAAGGTGAAGAAGACGTCGTACTCGCTGATGAGCCCGTACGAGAACCAGTCCGCGCCGCTGGTGCTGTCGGCGTGGGGCCACCAGGTGACCGTGAAGAGCGCGAAGGACCCCGAGGTGAACAAGTTCTTCGCCGACTACGTCCAGGGCCCGCAGACGCCGGAGCCGGGCGCGCCCTGCACCAGCGGGGCGATGTAGTGCGCAGGCAGCACGTCGGCTGGGTCACGGGTGCCGCGGCGGCGGTGCTCGTCGCCGCCGGCGCGGTCACCTACGCGGCCGCCGAGGGCCCGGGCGGCGGCTCCGGGACGAGGACGCCCGCCGCGAACTCGGCGGACGCCGGCTTCGCGCGGGACATGGCCGTGCACCACCAGCAGGCCGTCGAGATGTCGTACATCGTCCGGGACCGCACGAAGAACGCCGAAGTGCGGCGGCTCGCCTACGACATCGCGCAGACGCAGGCCAACCAGCGCGGCATGCTGCTCGGCTGGCTGGACCTCTGGAACCTGCCGAAGACGTCGGCCGATCCGCCGATGTCCTGGATGGGCATGGGCGACATGCCCGAGCGCGGGGACGGCTCCCTGATGCCGGGCATGGCGACGAACACGGAGCTGAAGAGGCTCCAGACCCTGAACGGCAAGCAGTCGGAGATCCTCTACCTCCAGCTGATGACGGACCATCACAAGGGCGGGATCCACATGGCCGAGAGCTGTGTCGCCACGTGCACGGTCGGCGTGGAGAAGCGGCTCGCGCAGGGCATGGTCGACGCGCAGCAGTCGGAGCTGCAAGTGATGTCGGGGATGCTCAAGGAGCGCGGAGCCAAGCCCCGTTCGTGAACAGTTCGTGAGGCTTCGTTATGCGGCCGTGACGGCAAAAAGGGCAATTCTCCCTAGCTGACGGTTACTTGAGCTTCTCTTGACCAACACGTTCCCCTGGCATGAACGGTTCATCGCAAGAGTGGCCCCCATCACGTGATCCATTCGCCGGCCGAACCGCCGCGGGTCGGCGCGCCAAGTCGCGTGGCACCTACCACTACATGCATGCGAACCGCATCGCAGGGGGTTCTATGAGATCCAACCGCGCCACGATGCGTGCCGGTGTGAGCATGGCAGCGACACTGCCCATGATCGCCGGCGCGCTGGCGCTGGGCATACCCGCGGCACACGCCGCGGACAGCCCCGCACGAGACGCACTGAAGGGCACCAAGCCGCTCTGGGCCACGGCCAAGGCGGACAAGGGCGCGACCTCGAACAGCGCCCAGGTGAACGCCCGGGTCTACCTGGCCGGCAAGGACGCGGCGGGCCTCGCCGCCTATGCCAAGGCCGTGTCCGACCCCAGCTCGCCGCAGTACGGCAAGTACCTGAGCGCCAAGACCGCCCAGGCCCGCTTCGGAGCCACCAAGGCCCAGGTGGACGCCGTGAAGTCCTGGCTGCGCTCGGCCGGCCTGAAGGTCACCGAGGTCACCCAGCACTACGTCGCCGTCTCCGGTGACGTGGCCGCCGCCGAGAAGGCGTTCGGCACCCAGATGCACAACTTCGCCAAGGGTTCGAAGACCTACCGCGCCCCGGCGCAGACGGCCTCCGTCCCGGCGGCCCTGAAGTCCGCGATCCTGACCGTCACCGGTCTGGACAGCGCCCCGCACAAGGCGAACCACGACGACCAGCTGCCGCCGCCGGACGCCGTGTTCAAGAACGCCGGGCCGTTCTCCTCGTACTACGGCTCGAACGTCGCGAGCACCCTGCCGGACGCGTACGGTCAGAAGATCCCGTACGCGATCAAGGGCTACACCGGCAAGCAGCTGCGCGCCGCCTACGGCGCGGGCAAGTACACCGGCAAGGGCGTCCGCGTCGCCATCACCGACGCCTACGCCTCGCCGACCATTGCCTACGACGCGGGCAAGTACGCGCTGAAGCACGGTGACGCGGCCTGGAAGACCAGCCAGCTGCACCAGGCGCTGCCGAACAGCTACACCAAGACCACGGAGTGCGGCGCGGCCGGCTGGTACGGCGAGGAGACCCTCGACGTCGAGGCCGTCCACGCCGTGGCGCCGCAGGCCGACGTCACCTACGTGGGTGCCGCGTCCTGCTACGACGACGACCTGCTCGACTCGCTCAGCAAGGTCGTCGACAACCACCTGGCCGACATCGTCTCCAACTCCTGGGGCGACATCGAGGCCAACCAGACGCCGGACCTCGCGGCCGCCTACGACCAGGTCTTCCAGCTGGGCGCGATCCAGGGCATCGGCTTCTACTTCTCCTCCGGTGACAACGGCGACGAGGTCGCCCACACCGGTACGAAGCAGGTCGACACCCCGGCCAACTCGGCGTGGGTGACCGCGGTCGGCGGTACCTCGCTGGCCGTCGGCAAGGGCGACAAGTACCAGTGGGAGACCGGCTGGGGCACCGAGAAGGCCTCGCTGTCGGCCGACGGCAAGAGCTGGACGAACTTCCCCGGCGCCTTCACCTCGGGCGCGGGCGGCGGCACCAGCGGCACGGTCGCCGAGCCGTACTACCAGAAGGGCATCGTCCCGGACTCGCTCGCCAAGGCCAACAACGCCGCCGGCAACCGCGTCGTCCCGGACATCTCGGCCATCGCCGACCCGAACACCGGCTTCCTGGTCGGCCAGACCCAGTCCTTCCCGGACGGGTCGCAGAAGTACAGCGAGTACCGCATCGGCGGCACCTCGCTGGCCGCGCCGACGATCGCCGCGATCCAGGCCCTGGCCGAAGAGGCCAAGGGCAAGGCGATCGGCTTCGCCAACCCGGCGATCTACGCCGAGTACGGCAAGAAGGGCGTCTTCCACGACGTCACGGACAACCCGACGGGCTCCGGCCTGGCGGTCGCCCGTGTGGACTTCGCCAACGGCCTGGACGCCTCCGGCGGCCTGCTGTACTCGGTCCGCAGCCTCGGCAAGGACAGCTCGCTGTCCGCGGTCAAGGGCTACGACGACGTCACCGGCGTGGGTTCGCCCGCCGACGGCTACGTCCAGTCGTACGGCAAGCACTGAGCCGGCGCGGATCGGCTGATCCGCCGCTGGGCTGAGCGCAGAGAAGGGGCACCCGGTGCACACCGGGTGCCCCTTCGTCGTGCGGACGGGAGCGCGGGCGGGTCCTCAGCGGGTGAACGTCCGCGCCTGCTGCGGGACATGAGCGGCGACCACCCGGCCGAGGTGGGCGATCTCGCGGCGCCGGTCCACCGCGTACGCCACGCCGGCCACGCCCAGTCCGAGGACGGCAAGGGCCGCGCCGGCGACCGCGGGAGAGGTCGCGCCGAAGCCCGCGGCGAGCGCCAGGCCGCCGATCCAGGCGCCGCCGGCGTTGGCCAGGTTGAAGGCGGCCTGGTTGGCCGAGGAGGCGAGGGACGGGGCCGCGGCGGCCTTCTCCATGACCATCAGCTGGAGCGGGGAGCCGGTGACGAACGCCGCCATGCCGAGCAGGGCGACCCCCAGGGCCGCGCTCCACTCCGCGCGCATCAGCAGGGGGAAGAGCAGGAGCACGGCCGCCAGCGAGGCCAGCCCGCCGAACAGCGTGCCGCGCATCGCGTGGTCCGCCAGGCGGCCGCCCAGCAGGTTGCCGGCCGTCGCGCCCACGCCGAACAGCCCGAGGAGCAGCGTCACATCGGTCCTGGCGAAGCCGGCGGAGTCCGTGAGCATGGGCGTGACGTAGCTGTAGGCCGCGAAGAGCGCGCCGAAGCCCGCCACCGTGGTGCCGAGGGCCAGCCAGACCGGCAGCGACCTGAGCGCGGCCAGTTCGCCGCGCAGGCCGGTGGAGGGGGCCTCGGCCCGGTCGTGGGGGACGAGGAGGGCCAGCGCGGCGACGGCGGCCAGGCCGATCGCGCTCACGCCGAGGAAGGTCGCCCGCCAGCCCAGGTCCTGGCCCGTCAGCGTGGCCACGGGCACGCCCGCGACGTTGGCGACGGTCAGGCCGAGGAACATCAGGGACACCGAGCGTGCCTTGCGCTCCGGCGGGACCATGGTGGTGGCGACGACCGCGCCCACGCCGAAGAAGGCGCCGTGCGGCAGGCCGCTGAGGAAGCGGGCGGCGAGCAGGGAGTCGTAGCCGGGGGCGAGCGCGGAGAGCGCGTTGCCCGCGACGAACAGCACCATCAGGCCCATCAGGACCGTGCGGCGGGACATCCGCGCGGTGAGGGCGGCGAGCAGCGGGGCGCCGATGACGACGCCCAGCGCGTACGCCGAGACCAGGTGGCCCGCGGCGGGGATCGAGACGTGCAGGTCGCGCGCGACGTCGGGGAGCAGCCCCATCATCACGAACTCGGTGGTACCTATGCCAAAAGCGCCGACGGCCAGTGCGAGCAGGGCCAGGGGCATGAAGGGCCTGTGCCTTTCGGGGGAGAGCGGAGTTCCGGACAGCTAATGTTCAGCTTCGGAACAAAGTCTCTCAGACCCTTTGTTCCGCGAGGTTACGAGGGCGTGTCCAGGTTCACACGGGCGGCCACCGGCAGATGGTCGCTGCCGGTCCGCGGCAGGGTCCAGCTGCTCTCCGGCGCCACGCCCCTGACCATGATCTGGTCGATCCGCGCCATCGGGAACGACGCCGGCCAGCTGAACCCGAAGCCGCTGCCGGCCGCGCCCTGGGTGGACCGCAGCTGGGAGGTGACGCCGTTGAGCGAACGGTCGTTCATGGTGCCGTTGAGGTCGCCGAGGAGGACGACCCGCTTCAGGGGCTCGTCCGCGATGGCGTCGCCGAGCGCGTCGGCGCTCTTGTCCCGCTGCCGGGCGGTGAAACCGGCCTTCAGCTTCACCCGCACCGAGGGCATGTGGGCGACGTACACCGCGATCGGGCCCTTGGGGGTCGCCACGGTGGCGCGCATCGCCCGCTCCCAGCCCAGCTTGATGTCGACGGCCCGGACGTCGGTCATCGGGTACTTGCTCCACAGGCCGACCGTGCCGACCACCGCGTGGTGCCGGTAGGTCGGTGCGAGCGCCTTCTCGTAGACGGGTACGGCGGAGCCGGGGATCTCCTCCAGGGCCAGGATGTCGGCGCCCGAGCCGGCCACGGCGCGGGCGGTCGCGGCCGGGTCGGGGTTGTCCGCGTTGACGTTGTGCGTGGCCACCATCAGGTCGCCGCCGGCGGCCGACTTGTCGCTGAGCAGCCCGCCGAACAGGTTCAGCCAGACGACCGCCGGGAGGATCACGGCGATGAGCGCGGTCGCCGACCTGCGCAGCAGCGCGAGCCCGAGCAGCACGGGGACGGCCAGGCCCAGCCAGGGCAGGAACGTCTCGGTGAGGCTGCCCAGGTTGCCCAGGGTGTTGGGCACGTGCGAGTGCATCAGCATCACCAGGGCGAGCAGCAGCGCCAGCACGGCGAGCACGATGCCGCGGCGCCAGATGCGCGAGTCGCCCCGCCAGCCGTCCAGCAGTCTGTGCACCAGGCGCCGAAGCCGGGATCCGGGTCGCTCGGGCCCCGAGCCGCCATGGTCCGTCTCCGTCATGTACGCCTGCTGCGCCATACCGTCTGCCTCACTGCCTACCGTGCACGCCGTTCGATCCCCCGTGCTGTTCCGACCCTAGGGGATGATCGGCTCCGATCTCGCCGTCCCATGACGGCCGTACGGAAGACGAGGACGAACGAGGCGGGGCCCGGAGTTCCGGTTAGCCCCGCGGTGGACCGTGTCTGTGACGAAACGTGCACATTAGTGCTACGCGACTGTCGAGCTGACGGGGCGTAGGCCGGCCAGGACGGTGTCCACGATCTGTTCCGACAGGCCCTCGGGCAGATCGGCGTCCGGGCGCATGACGGTGCGGACGAGCATGGCGCCGACGAACATGTCGTTCGCCAGTTCCAGGTCGATGTCGGTGCGCAGTTCGCCGTCGTGCTGTCCGCGGCGCAGCACCTCCAGGCCGAGGGCGCGCCGGGGCGCGACCACCGCGGCGTGGTACGCCGTCCAGATCTTGGGGCTGGACTTCATCTGCACGTAGACGTTGTGCAGGATCGCCGACGAGCGGCTCATCAGGCCGCGTTGGCGCAGGGTCTCCAGCAGGACGACCAGGTCGTCGCGCATGGAGGTGCCGGGGAGTTCGGGGTCGGCGGGTTCGGCGGCGCGCATGACGTCGACGAACAGCTCCTCCTTGCCGCTCCAGCGGCGGTAGATGGTGGCCTTGCCGACCCCGGCGGTGCGGGCGATGCGCTCGATGGAGAGTTCGGCGAGGGGTACGCCTTCCTCCAGGAGCCGCATCACGCCTTCCAGGATGGCCTGTTCCACGGCCTCGCTGCGGGGCCGGCCCCGTGCGGGACCGGCCGGGCGCGGCCGGCTGTCGGCAAGGCTCACGTCAATCCGTCCTCTCGCTGTGCTGCGGGAATTCTCCCGCAGCCGCCTCCTTCCCCCGTGGAGCCGCCACGGACTCAGTCCGAAGCGGCCACCAACTCCGGTTCCTTCTTACCCTCCTGGCCGGCCGGCCGGCTGCCCGGCAGGAACAGGGCCGTCACGACCGCGCCGATCAGCGCCACGCCCGTGCCGCACAGGGCGGTGACATGCATCGCGTGCAGGAAGGCGTCGTCGGCGGGGGTGACCAGGGCCCTGCCCTGCGGGCCGAGCTTCCCGGCGATGCCGAGGGTGGCCTCGATGGACTCGCCGGCCTTGTCGCGCAGCGCGGGCGGCAGCAGGCCGAGCTTGCCCTCGATGCCGTTGCGGTAGGCGGTGGCGAGCACCGAGCCGAGGACGGCGATGCCGAGGGCGCCGCCGACCTGGCGGAAGGTGTTGCTGAGGGCGGAGGCCGAGCCGGCCTTCTCACGCGGCAGGGCCTGCATGATGACGACGGAGGTCGGCGTCATGATGTGCGCCATTCCGGTGCCCATCAGGAAGAAGACGACCTCCAGCAGCCAGATGGGCGTGTCGGCCTCGAAGGTGGCGAACGCGGCCAGGGTGGCGGCGATCACCACGAGGCCCACGGTGGTCGTGGCCTTGTTGCCGAACCGCTCGACCACCAGGCGGGCGCGCGGCGCGAAGATCATCTGAGCGGCGGCCAGCGGCAGCATCATCAGGCCGGACTGCAGCGGCGAGTAGCCCCGCACGCTCTGCATGTAGAAGACCGAGAAGAAAGTGACGCCCATCAGTGCGAAGAAGACCAGCGCGATGGCGGCCATGGCGGCCGAGAACACCTTGTTCTTGAAGTAGGTGACGTCCAGCGACGGGTGGTCGCTGCGCTTCTCGTAGACGACGAAGGCGGCGAGGACGACGAGACCGGCGATGCTCGTCGCCAGCACCTTGGCGTCGGTGAAGTCGGCCAGCTGGCCGCCCTTGATGATGCCGTAGACCAGCAGCACCAGGCCGACGACGGACAGGACCACGCCGATCGGGTCGAGGCGGCCCGGGTTCGGGTCGCGGGAGTCGGGCACCAGCCACAGCATCAGCACCAGCGCGACGATCACGATCGGCACGTTGACGAAGAAGACCGAGCCCCACCAGAAGTGGTCGAGGAGCGCGCCGCCGGTGATCGGGCCGATGGCGATGGCGAGGCCGACGCCGCCGGCCCAGATGCCGATGGCCTTGGGCTGCTCCTCGCGCTCGAAGACGTTCATCAGCACGGCGAGGGTGGCGGGCATGACGAAGGCGGCGCCGAGGGCCATCAGGGCCCGGTAGGCGATCAGCTGGCCCGGGGAGCCGGACTCGGCGGCCAGGGCCGAGCCGATGCCGAACACGGCGATGCCGCCGAGCAGCACCTTCTTGCGGCCGAGGCGGTCGCCGACGAGACCCGCGGTGAACAGCAGGCCGGCGAAGACCAGGGTGTAGGCGTTGATCGCCCACTCGATCTGGCTCTGGGTGGCGCCGAGGCCGGTCGGGGCCGGGGTGGAGATGGTCTTGATCGCGACGTTCAGGATCGAGTTGTCGAGCACCACGATGAGCAGGCTCAGCATCAGGACGCCGAGGATCGCCCAGCGGCGCCGGTGCACCGCTTCCGGTATTCGGGAGGCAGGGACGGAGGTTGTCATGCGTCCGAGCCTACGGCCATTCCGATACGGAACCGTCTCGTATCTTATCTTCTTTACTCAGGCCTTACACAACCGGGGATCGATCGGACACGGAAGGGATCACAGGGGGCACCTCTGGCCCTGAATGGCACGAGGTGCCACCATGGAGACGATCCGGGGACGCCGTCAGGGCGCCTCGAGATGACTGAAGGAGCCGTTGCCATGACGCAGCTTTCGGCTGCCCAGAACAAGCCTTCCGACGGCAGCAAGGCGCTGTACGGGGGGAAGGGCACCCGCCGCATCACCGTGCGCGACATCGCCCTCGCCAAGGAGCGGGGCGAGAAGTGGCCCATGCTCACCGCCTACGACGCGATGACCGCGTCCGTGTTCGACGAGGCCGGGATCCCGGTGCTCCTCGTCGGCGACTCGGCGGGCAACTGCCACCTCGGGTACGAGACGACCGTGCCCGTCACCCTCGACGAGATGGCCGTGCTGTCCGCCGCGGTCGTGCGCGGCACCCAGCGCGCCATGATCGTCGGGGACCTCCCCTTCGGCTCCTACCAGGAGGGCCCGGTGCAGGCGCTGCGCTCGGCGACCCGGCTGGTGAAGGAGGCGGGCGTGGGCGCCGTCAAGCTGGAGGGCGGCGAGCGCTCGCACGAGCAGATCCGGCTCCTGGTGGAGTCCGGCATCCCGGTCATGGCCCACATCGGCCTCACCCCGCAGTCCGTCAACGCGATGGGCTACCGCGTGCAGGGCCGGGGCGAGGAGGCCGCGGCGCAGCTGCTGCGGGACGCGAAGGCCGTGCAGGACGCGGGCGCCTTCGCGGTCGTCCTCGAACTGGTGCCGGCCGAGCTGGCGGCCGAGGTGACGCGGGTGCTGCAGATCCCGACCGTCGGGATCGGCGCCGGTCCGCAGACGGACGCGCAGGTGCTGGTGTGGACCGACATGCTGGGCCTGACCGGCGGCCGCGTGCCCAAGTTCGTCAAGAAGTACGCGAATCTGCGTGAGGTCATGGGCGACGCGGTGAAGGAGTTCGCCGAGGACGTCGTCGGCGGGACCTTCCCGCTGGAGGAGCACTCCGTCCACTAGGCACGGCCACCGAGCCACTGCGGCAACACCCCGGCAGCCCCGCTGATCTTCCCCCGTCAGCGGGGCTGCCCCTGTGTACGGGTGTGTACGGGGCCCGCAGGCGCCCTGTCGGTGGGCGTCGGCGGCCTGTCGGTGGTTTGTCGGTGGGGCCTGGCACTGTCTTGGCCATGACGCGAATCGACGACAACCCCGCCGGCGGACGCCACGCCGTGACGGTACGGGGACTGGTCAAGCACTACGGCGAGACCAAGGCCCTGGACGGGGTCGACCTGGACGTGCGCGAGGGCACCGTGATGGGCGTGCTCGGGCCGAACGGCGCCGGCAAGACCACCCTCGTACGGATCCTGTCCACCCTGATCACCCCGGACTCCGGCCGGGCCACCGTGGCCGGCTACGACGTCGTACGGCAGCCCCGGCAGCTGCGCCGGGTGATAGGCCTGACCGGGCAGTACGCCTCGGTGGACGAGAAGCTGCCGGGCTGGGAGAACCTGTACATGATCGGGCGGCTGCTCGACCTGTCCCGCAAGGACTCCCGCGCCCGCGCCGACGAGCTGCTGGAGCGGTTCTCGCTCACGGAGGCGGCCAAGCGGCCCGCGAGCACCTACTCCGGCGGTATGCGGCGCCGCCTCGACCTCGCCGCCTCCATGATCGGGCGGCCCGCCGTGCTCTACCTGGACGAGCCGACGACCGGCCTCGACCCCCGCACCCGCAACGAGGTGTGGGACGAGGTGAAGGCGATGGTCGGCGAGGGCGTCACCGTGCTGCTCACCACCCAGTACATGGAGGAGGCCGAGCAGCTCGCCTCCGAGCTGACCGTGGTGGACCGCGGCAAGGTGATCGCGGGCGGCGGGATCGAGGAGCTGAAGGCCCGGGTGGGCGGGCGCACCCTGCGCGTGCGCCCGGCCGACCCGCTGGAGCTGCGCCCGCTCGCCGGCATGCTGGACGAGCTGGGCATCACCGGCCTGGCGGCCACCACCGTGGACCACGAGTCCGGGACCCTGCTGGTGCCGATCCTCAGCGACGAGCAGCTGACGGCCGTCGTCGGCGCGGTCACCGCGCGCGGCATCACGCTCTCCTCCATCACCACCGAACTGCCCAGCCTGGACGAGGTCTTCCTGTCCCTCACCGGCCACCGCGCCGGTGCCCCGCAGGACACCACGCCCGCCGAAACCCGCGAGGAGGTCGCCGTATGAGCGCCGCCGCCGTCACCGCCCCCACCCCCGACGCCCGTATCCCGCTGCGCGGGCACCTGCGGCACACCGGCGCCCTCATCCGGCGCAACCTGCTGTGGATCCGCCAGGACCCGGAGTCGATGTTCGACGCGCTGCTGATGCCGGTCGTCTTCACCCTGCTGTTCGTGTACGTCTTCGGCGGCTCGATCGGCCAGGCGCTCGGCGGCGGCCAGGGGCAGTACGTGCAGTACGTCATCCCCGGCATGATCGCCATGATGAGCATGACCCTGTCCCAGGGCGTCGGCACCGGCTTCAGCCAGGACTTCAACAGCGGTGTGATGGACCGGTTCCGATCGCTGCCGATCGGGCGCGGCTCGGTGCTGTTCGCGAAGATCGCCGTGGAGCTGGGGCGGATGCTGTTCGCCACGGCCGTGCTGATGGTCGTCGCCGTGCTGGTCGGGTTCCACATCACCAGCTGGCCCGGCCTGTTCGCCACCGTGGGCCTGTCCGCGCTGTTCGCCTCCTCGATCATGTGGGTGTTCCTCACCCTCGGTGTGATCCTGAAGAACGCGCAGTCCGTGCAGGCGATGGGCTTCCTGGTGCTGTTCCCGCTGCAGTTCGGCTCCTCGATCTTCGCGCCGACGAGGTCGATGCCGGGCTGGCTGCAGCACTTCACCGACTACAACCCGCTGTCCACGCTCGCCGACGCGGCCCGCGGGCTGATGGTGGGCGGCCCGGTCGCGCACGACCTGTGGGTCACGATCGGCTGGTCGGTGGCGATCACGGCGGTCATGGGACCGGTCGCCATCCACAAGTTCCGCACCAAGAACTGACGTTCACGGCTCAGACCAGGGCGGTGGCCTCCACGAGGGAGAGGCCGCCGCCTTCGGTGTACGCGGCCCGGTAGGCCGGCTCGTCCAGGGACTCCCTGATCCGCTCCTCGACCAGGTCGTGGCACCGGCGCTCGACGCCCGAGGGGATGTGGCCGGGCGGCAGCAGCGCGTCGGCGGCGCCCAGACAGCGGGCGGCGTCGGCCGCGCGACCGCCGCCGTCGAGACGGGCGAGGGCCATGGCCGCGACGCCGAGGCAGAGGGAGTCCGTCTGCGGGGCGATGACCGTGACCAACGGGTCGCGGGCGAGGCCCAGCGCCCGCGCGATCCGCTCCAGGGCGTCCTCGGGCCGGCCGTCGAGGGCGTCCAGCCAGGCCTCCTGCGAGAGGATCATGACGTCGAACACGGCGAAGTGCGAGATCGTGAACTCCTCCCGCAGCAGGACCAGTTGCCGACGCGCCTCGGTGGTGCGGTCGGTCAGGCCGAGCCAGCAGGCGAGGAACAGCCGGGCGAAGGGCATCGCCTCGTTGCGGGAGCCGTCCTGGGCCGCGATGACGTCCCGGAGCAGCCGCTCACCGCGCTCGGTCTCCCCGGCCTCCATCAGCACGCTGCCCAGGCGGGCCCGGAGGATGGCCATCTGCCCGCGGGCACCGAGGCGTTCGGCGCATTCGAGGGCCTCCCGGTAGTCGGCCGCGGCCTCCCGGTAGGAGCCGAGACGTTCATGCGCCTCACCGCGGGCGGACAGCGCCTCGGCGGTGCCCCAGGCATCGCCCAGGCCGCGGTAGATCTCCAGCGACTCGTCCGCGTCGCGGGCGGCGCTGTCCGCCCAGGCGGTGCGGTTGGCGAAGATGTTGGCGCGCATCTGCAGCGACCCGGCCAGTTCCCACTCGAATCCGGGGGTCTCCCGGCAGGTCCGTACGCCGGCGTCGATGACCGTCCGCATCATGTCCACGCCGCCGGTCAGCATCACGGCGAAGAACCACAGCATGCCGGGCGCGCGGCAGACCTGCGGCAGGCCGGGCTCGTAGGCCCGGGTGATGGCCCGCATCTTGGCCTGTGCCTCGGGGGTCTGCCAGGCCTCCAGCTCGGTGTCCATGCAGGCGAGATGGGCCAGGTGGACACCGCGCCGGGCCTCGGCCAGCACCTCGCCCGCGTACGGGGGCGGGGCGTCGGTGCAGCGCCGCCACACCGGTTCGGCGGGCCGGACGGGTTCGGCGAACGGGTCGGGGCCGAGCGCCATGGCCTCCTGGCACCAGGTGCGGGTCTCGATGCGCTGGTCGCGCATCTGCCAGAACCACAGCATGGACAGCACCAGGCACAGCGCCTCCTGCTCGTCGCCCGCCGCGACGGCGTGCCGCAGGGCGGTGCGCAGGTTCTCGTACTCCAGCTGGAACCGGTCGATGGCCGCGCGCTGCTCGGGGCCGCGCAGCAACGGGTCCGTGGTGCGGGCGAGTTCGCGGTAGTACGTCAGATGGGCGCGCTCGGCCTCGGGGCGGCGTCCGGCCTCCGCCAGCCGTTCGCCGGCGTACTCGGCGACGGTCTCCAGGAGCCGGTAGCGCATTCCCGCGTCGGCCGAAGGGGCCGCCACCACCAGGGACTTGTCGACGAGCGAGCCGAGCGCGTCCAGGGCGGCCGGGCCGCACACGGCCTCGGCCGCGGCCAGGTCGCAGCCGCCCGCGAAGACGGACAGCCGGGCGAGGACGTCCCGTTCGCCGCCGTCCAGCAGGTCCCAGGACCAGTCCACGACGGCCCGCAGGGTCTGCTGGCGGGGCAGCACGGTGCGGCTGCCGGAGGTGAGCAGCCGGAACCGGTCGTCGAGCCGGTCGGCTATCTGGCGGGGAGCGAGCATCCGCAGCCGGGCGGCCGCCAGCTCGATCGCGAGGGGAAGTCCGTCGAGCCGCCGGCAGATCTCGGCGCAGGCCCCGGGATCGTCCGCGACGCGGAATCCGGGCCGGGCGGCCGCGCCCCGGTCGGCGAGCAGCCGCAGCGCGACCGGCTCGGGCAGCGGCTCCACCGGCCGCACCAACTCCCCCGGGACGCCCAGGGGTTCGCGGCTGGTGGCGAGGACGGTCAGCTCGGGGCAGCGGGCCAGCAGGTGCTCGGCGAGGCGGGCGGCGGCCTCGATGACGTGCTCGCAGTTGTCGAGGATGATCAGCATCCGGCGCCGGGCGCAGTGCTCCACGAGCCGTTCGAGGGGGTCGTCGTGCCGGTCGCCGACCGCCCGCATGCTCTCCGCGCCCGCGCCGTGCAGCACGGTCTCGCGGGCGCCGATCGCGGTGAGCACGGCCTGCGGCACGGCGGCCGGATCGTCCACGGGGGCCAGTTCGGCGAGCCACACCCCGTCGCGGGCGTTGTGCCGGGCCGCCTCGGCGGCCTCCTGGGACAGCCGGGTCTTCCCGGCGCCGCCGGGCCCGAGCAGGGTCACCAGCCGGGCGGCGGCGAGGTCCGCGCCGATGGCCGCGATGTCGGCCTCCCGGCCGACGAAGGAGGTGAGCCGGGCGGGCAGGTTGCCCAGGGCCGGTCCCGGCCCCGGCTCCGGGGGCCCGGCGGCCAGCAGTTCGGCGTGCAGGGCGCGCAGCTCGGCGCCGGGATCGGAGCCGAGCCGGTCGGCGAGCAGCCGGCGCACGTCCTCGTAGGCGGCGAGCGCCTGGGCCGTGCGGCCGAGGTCGCGCAGGGCGCGCAGCCGCAGCGCCTGCAGCGGCTCGTCCAGCGGGTGGCCGTCGCACAGGGCGGTCAGCTCGGGCAGGGACTGCTCGGCGTGGCCGAGGGCGAGGGCCGCCGTGTGCCGGGCGCGCAGGGCGTCCAGGCGGCGGGTCTCCCAGCGGGCCGCCTCGGCGGTGTGGCCGGGCAGGTCGGCGAGTGCGGGGCCGCGCCACAGCGCGAGGGCGTCGTCGAGGACGGCGGCGGCCTTGGCCGGGTCGCCGTCGGCGACGGCGCTCAGGCCGTCGCCGGTCAGCCGGTCGAAGCGGACGAGGTCGACGTCGTCGGGCGGGGCGGCGAGGCGGTACCCGCCGTCGGCGGAGGCGACGGCGTCCGGGCCGAGGGTCCGGCGCAGCCGGCCGACGAGGGCCTGGAGGGCGCCGGCGGCGTCGGCGGGCGGGTCGGCGCCCCACACCTCGTCCACGAGGACGCCGACGGGTACGGTCCGTCCGGCCCGCAGTGCCAGCACGCTGAGCAGGGCACGCAGCCGCGCCCCGCCGACCGGGACGGCCGTGCCGTCGGGGCGGAGCGCCTGGGTGGGACCGAGGAGGCGATAGCGCACGGGATCCATTGTCTCCGGAGCGGTCAGGGGAGGTCACCGGGTTGCGGCGGCGCGCCGTCCGGAACGTCCAGGGTGACGAGGGCGCCCCGGGTGCCGCGGATCCGCCGGGAGCCGTCCACCGTGCCGAGGTCCACCTCCGCGAACCATCGCGGGCAGTCGGCGGCGGGCTGGAGCGTGACGGCTCCGGGCACCGGTTCGAGGGCGCGCCCCGAGGCCCGCAGGACGACTCCCCCTTCCGGCCCGGCGAGGGCGGGGGCGGCCGGGTGGACGGTGTACTCCTGGTGCACCAGGTCGACGGCGAGGACGCGTCCGGTGGTCTCCCGGTCCAGGCCGCCGTGGTTCTCCACCCACGCCGCCGCGCCGTACCCGGTGTTCTCCCGCAGGTCCCGCTCGTCGTAGGCGACCAGCTTCCAGGCCACCTCGTCGCCCACGGCGAAGGGCGCCCCGCAGCATCCCAGCTGCCAGTGCTCGTAGAACACCCTCATCCGTGTCATTCCCCCACCCTCCCGGAACCCGGGGGCGACCGCGAGACGTTTTCCCCGTATCCTCTCGGGTCCTCGCGGATCCTCACGCGCCCCCTCGCAGCCCCAGGAGCCTGCCGATGAGCACCGTCACCACCCGCCGGAGCGACCGGCGGATCAGTCCCGTGTTCCTCGGGATCCTGGCCGTGACGGCGGTGACGGGCTGGGCCACCTGGACGGGGTACGCGGCCCGGCCGGGCATCGCGGTGTTCCTGTTCGTGACCGCGGCCTGGGTCGTCTCCCTGTGCCTGCACGAGTACGCGCACGCGCGCACGGCGCTGCACAGCGGGGACATCACGATCGGCGCGAAGGGCTACCTCACGCTGAACCCGCTGAGGTACACGCACGCGCTGCTGAGCATCGGGCTCCCGCTGCTGTTCGTGATCATGGGCGGGATCGGGCTGCCGGGCGGTGCGGTGTTCATCGACCGGAGCCGGATCAGGGGCCGCTGGCGGCACAGCCTGATCTCGGCGGTGGGCCCGCTGACGAACGCGGTGTTCGCGGCGGTGTGCACCGCGCCGTTCTGGCTGCACGCACTGGACGGCGTGCCCCCCGGCTTCCGGGACGCGCTGGCGTTCCTGGCGCTGCTTCAGGTGACGGCGGCGATCCTGAACTTCCTGCCGGTGCCGGGCCTGGACGGCTACGGCGTGCTGGAGCCGTGGCTGTCGCGCGGGGTGAAGCGCCAGGTGGAGCCGTTCGCGCCGTTCGGCCTGATGTTCGTGTTCGCGCTGCTGTGGCTGCCGTCCGTCAACATCGCGTTCTTCCACATGATCGACGGCATTCTCGACGGCCTGGGCATCACCGTCGACCAGCGTGCCTGCGGCGAGGCCCTGTACCGCTTCTGGCGGGGCACCCCGGAGGGCTGCCTGGTCAGCCCGTGACGGACCCGCCCCGCGCGGCGGTGCGGGCGCGCTTGACGTAGTACCAGGTCATGTTGGACGACAGGCCCGCCAGCAGCACCCAGACGATCCCCAGCCAGCTGCCCTGGACGAAGGAGACGACGGCCGCGGCGAGGGAGAGCACGCACACGACGAGCGTGTAGAGGGCGATGCGGGGCATGACGGGTGGCTCCTGTCGGGGGACACTGCTACGACGACCAGTGTCCCCCATCGCCCGGGACGGCTCACACGTCGGTGACGCGGAGCCCTGCGTGTGCCTTGTAGCGGCGGTTGACCGAGATCAGGTTCGCGACCAGCGACTCGACCTGGTGGGCGTTGCGCAGCCGGCCCGCGAAGACGCCGCGCATCCCGGGGATGCGCCCGGCCAGCGCCTGGACGATCTCCACGTCGGCCCGCTCCTCGCCGAGGACCATCACGTCGGTGTCGATCTCGTCGATCTCCGGGTCCTGCAGCAGCACGGCGGACAGGTGGTGGAAGGCGGCGGCGACCCGGGAGTCCGGCAGCAGCGCAGCGGCCTGCTCGGCGGCGCTCCCCTCCTCCGGCTTGAGCGCGTAGGCGCCCTTCTTGTCGAAGCCGAGCGGGTTGACGCAGTCCACGACGAGCTTGCCGGCCAGGTCGGCGGCGAGCGACTTCAGGGTGTCGCCGTGCCCGTCCCACGGTACGGCGACGATCACGATGTCGCTGCGGCGCGCGGCCTCGGCGTTGTCCGCGCCCTCGACTCCGTGGCCGAGTTCGTCCGCGGCGGCCCGGGCGCGGTCGGCGGACCGGGAGCCGATGATCACCTTCTGCCCGGCCCGGGCGAGCCGGTAGGCGAGGCCCTTGCCCTGCGGTCCGGTGCCGCCGAGCACGCCGACGACGTACCCGGAGACGTCGGGCAGGTCCCAGGGGTCCTTGGCGGGGGCCTTCTGTGCGCTGTCGGTAGAGGTCATGGTGCGACTCTACGTCCGTGCCGGGGGCGGCACCGGCTCAGGTGAGAAGCCGCACGGGCACCCTGCGGAAGGCGATGGTCTCGTAGGCGCCGAAGTCACCGGTCTCGTAAGAGGAGTCCGACCGTGTCCGGGTCGACGCGGACCAGGTCGGAGTAGGCGGCGGGCAGTCCGTCGGCGGTGTACGCGGCGCGCCAGGTGGTGCCGCCGTCGCGGGAGGCGCGGACGGTCATGAGGGCGCGGGCGGCGGGGTCGGCCGGGGCGGAGAACAGCAGCAGGTCGGGGTCGCGCAGTTGCAGGACGGAGGCCTCGCAGACCGGCGCGGTCAGCCCGGTCTGCGGCCGGAAGGGTTCGACGAGGGTCCGCCCGCCGTCCGCGGAGTGGGCGTCGGCGCGGTTCCCGGGCGAGGGGGAGTCGTTGCGGGTGTTGAAGTAGACCCGCCCGTCGGGGAGTTCGGCGGCGGTGGTCTCGTTGGGGTTGACGCGGCCGTCGGTGTTCTCGTCCAGGTAGCCGAGGTACCAGCTCTCGCCGCGGTCGTCGCTGAGCAGGCAGTGGCCGCCGTTGTACCTCGCCTCGGCGCCGGTGTCGGTGCCGGTGGGCGGCAGGGTGTGGTTGGCCGGTACGAGGACCCGTCCGCCGCTCAGCTGCAGGGCGTGCCCGGGGGTGGTGGCGTACCAGCGCCAGCCGGGCCGCTTCACCTGCGCGGTGATCTCCCGCGGTGCGGACCAGCTCGCCCCCTCGTCGTCGCTGTGCACCACCCACACCCGGCGCCCGTCGGCCTCCGGGACCCGGCCGCGCACGATGCCGGCCTCGGTGGCGGATGCGGCGGCCCGGACGTGGACCAGCAGGATCCGGCCGGTGTCGAGGACGACGGGGGCGGGGTTGCCGGCGAGGCCGGTCCCGTTGCCCGCGGCGACCTGGAGCGGGCCCCAGGTGCGGCCGCCGTCCGTGGACCGCTTCAGCACGATGTCGATGTGCCCGTGGTCGGCGGCGGATCCGGCCCGGCCCTCGCAGAAGGCGAGGAGGGCACCGGAGCCGGTGGCGACGACGGCCGGGATCCGGAAACTGGCGTATCCCTCCCGGCCGGCGCGGAAGGGGACGGTCACCTCGGTCATGGAGGCGGCTCCTCACGGGTGCGGGTCCCGGGTGCGGGTCCCGGGTGCGGATCCCGAGTTCGGGTCCGGGTGCGGATCCCGGGTTCGAGTCTGCGGGTGGGGGTTCCGGGTTCGGATCCCCGGGTTCGGATCCCCGGGTTCGGATCCCCGGATGCGGGTCCCCGGGTTCGGATCCCCGGATTCGGATCCCCGGATGCGGATCCCCGAGTGCGGGGACGGAGCCGTCTTCATCCCCAGGTTGGGCGAATTCGGGGTGAACTCCGCGTCACGAGTGGCCGGTTGCGGCAGGATGCGGGCCCATGGACGCCGTACGGGTCGCGCTGCTGCGGGAAGTGCTCGCCGGGACGGAGTGGCTGGGTGCCACCCGGAGGTTCGCGGGGGTGCTGCGCGGATCGGTGGTGGCGCACGGGGGCGGGCTGCTGCTGGTGGGCACGCCCGAGTACGAGCCGTGGCACCTGGCGGCGCACCTGGTGGACGAGGCCGCGTGGTCGGGTACGCCGGAGCTGGCGCCGACACTGGTCCGGCACCACGCGCGGCCCTCCGACCCCGCGCACCTGGCCGTCGGGCCCGGCCGGATCGCGGCGGCGCGGCGCGGGGAGACGCTGCTGGTCGTGGCTCCCGAGGAACCCGCGCCGCTGCTGGAGCACGTGCACTCGGCCCGGCGTGCCGGGGTGACGGTGCTGGCGCTGGGCGCCGGCGGGGGCGAGCTGGCCGCCATGGCGCACGACACCCTTCCCGTGCCCGAGGGGGCGGAGCTGGACCTGGACAGCGTGCAGCACCTGGTCAGCGCGGCGGCGGGCGAGAACGTGGGCGGGGGCTCCCCGCGGGTCCGGCGAAGCTTCCGGGACCGCCTGTCCAGGCTGGCGGAGATCCTGACGGCACCGCCGCCCGCGCCCTGGTGACCCGCCCGCGGGACGCGGGAGTCGAGGTCCGGGCCGCGCTCCGGGGGGCCGGAAAAGCGGTTGCCCGGTGACGCCGGCCGGTCGAGCATGCCTCAGTGACCCGAGCGCTCCTGCCCGATCTGGCCCCCTGGAAGGCCTCCGCCGACTTCCGCCGCCTGTGGAAGTCCGGCCTGATCAGCAACTTCGGCAGCTTCCTCACCCTCGTGGCGCTCCCCGTCCAGCTGAAGCGACTGACGGAGTCCACCGCGGCGGTGGGCGCGATCGGCGCCGTGGAGCTGCTGCCGCTGATCGTGTGCGGCCTGTACGGCGGCGCTCTCGCCGACGCCCTGGACAAGCGGAAGCTGATCGTGTGGACGGAGGCCGGCCAGGGCCTGCTCAGCGCCGCCCTGCTGCTCGACGCCCTGCTCCCGCACCCCGCGGTGTGGCCGCTGTACGCCGTCGCCGCGCTCTCCTCCGCCCTGGGCTCGGTCCAGCGCCCGGCCCTCGACTCCCTGTGGCCCCGGATCGTCGCCCATGACGACATGCCGGCCGCGGCCTCGCTGAACTCGCTGCGGTGGACCGTCGGCGGTGTCGCGGGCCCGGCGGTCGCCGGCGTGGTCGTGGCCTACGCGGGCCTCGGCTGGGCGTACGCGGCCGACCTGCTGACCTTCGCCGTCTCGCTGGCGTACCTCGCCCGCATCGCGCCCTCCCCCGCCTCGCACGAGGCCGCCGCGCCCTCGCTCGGGGCCATCGCGGAGGGCGCCCGGTACGCCTGGAGCCGCAAGGAGCTGCTCGGCACCTACGGGGTGGACCTCGCGGCGATGTTCCTGGCCATGCCGCTGGCGGTGCTGCCGTTCCTCGCCGACGACCTGCACGCCGACTGGGCGCTCGGGCTGATGTACGCGAGCATCCCGGCCGGGGCCCTGCTGGTGAGCCTGACCAGCGGCTGGGCCTCGCGGATCCAACGGCACGGGCTGATGGTGGTGCTGGCGGCGGCCGGGTGGGGCCTCGCGGTGGCGGCGGCCGGCGTCTGCGGCAACGTCTGGCTGGTCCTGCTGTTCCTCACCCTCGGCGGGGGCTTCGACATGGTCAGCGGCATCTTCCGGGCCGCCATGTGGAACCAGACGATCCCGGACGAGCTGCGCGGCCGGCTCGCCGGGATCGAACTGCTTTCCTACTCGGTGGGTCCCCAGCTCGGCCAGGTACGGGCCGGCGGTGTCGCCGCCTGGGCCGGGGTCCGGGCCTCGGTCTGGTCCGGCGGGCTGGCGTGCGCGGGCGCGATGGCCCTGCTCGCGCTGTGCCTGCCGGGGCTCATGGCGTACGACGCCCGGACCAACGAGCACGCGGTGCGGATGCGCGGGCGGCGCGCCGCCGCCGTGCCCGCGAAGGTGTGATCACTCCTCGTCGGCGCTCCCGCCGGCGGCGGCGTCGTGCCACCGCGGGTCGTTCTCCCACTGGAGGTTGCGCTCGGCGGCGGTCTCCATCGCGCGCTGCGCCTCCTGCGGTGAGGCGTACGGCCCGAAACGGTCCTTGCCGGGGCAGTCCGGACCCTCCTCGACCTTCTTGTGCTCCAGGCAGTAGTACCACTCGCCCGGCTTGCCGACGGTGCGCTTCTTGAACAGGGGCATGACCAGCTCCTCTCGCCAACGACATGTTCCCCCATGTCCGCTGGATAGACTCGCTGGCATGTCTGGCCAGTCGCTGCTCGTACCAGGGGAGCTGTCTCCCACCCGTTCGGTCCCCGGAAACATCCGCCGCCCCGAGTACGTCGGAAAGCCCGCGCCGACCCCGTACACCGGGCCGGAGGTGCAGACCCCGGAGACCATCGAGGCGATGAGGATCGCCGGCCGCATCGCCGCGCAGGCGATGGAGGAGGCCGCGAGGATCATCGCGCCCGGCGTCACCACGGACCAGCTGGACAAGGTCGCCCACGAGTACATGTGCGACCACGGTGCCTACCCGTCCACGCTCGGCTACCGCGGCTTCCCGAAGTCCCTGTGCACCTCCGTCAACGAGGTCATCTGCCACGGCATCCCCGACTCGACGGTCCTCAGGGACGGCGACATCGTCAACCTGGACGTGACCGCGTACATCGGCGGGGTGCACGGCGACAACAACGCCACCTACCTCGTCGGGGAGGTGGACGAGGAGTCGCGGCTGCTGGTGGAGCGCACCCGTGAGTCCCTCGACCGGGCGATCAGGGCCGTCCGCCCCGGCCGGCAGATCAACGTCATCGGCCGGGTCATCGAGTCGTACGCCAAGCGCTTCGGCTACGGCGTGGTCCGGGACTTCACCGGCCACGGCATCAGCTCGTCCTTCCACTCCGGGCTGATCATCCCGCACTACGACAGCCCGCACGCGACGACCGTCATGCAGCCGGGGATGACGTTCACGATCGAGCCGATGCTGACGCTGGGCACCCACGAGTACGACATGTGGGAGGACGGCTGGACGGTCGTGACGAAGGACCGCAGGCGGACCGCCCAGTTCGAGCACACCCTGGTGGTCACGGAGAGCGGCGCGGACGTCCTCACCCTGCCGTAGCGCACGGCCACCGACGCACGGCCCGCCCTCTGCGCAGAGGGCGGGCCCTTTCTTGTAGACTTTTACCGACAAGGCGTCGGCAAAAGTCTGGAAAACGGGCCCATGGACTCCTTCTCGACCCTCATCCGCACCGCCTCCCGCGAGCAGCACACGGCCGCGGAGACCTCGGCCTTCCTGACCGGTCTGCTCGGCGGCCAGCTCGGCGTGTCCGCGTACGCGCGCTACACCGAGCAGCTGTGGTTCGTCTACGAGGCGCTGGAGGGCGCGGCCGGGCGGCTGGCGGCGGACCGGGTGGCCGGGCCGTTCATCCGGCCGGAGCTGCTGCGGCTGCCCGAGCTGGAGCGGGACCTGGCGCATCTGAGGGGGCCGGACTGGCGGGCGGGCCTGAGCGCGCTGCCCGCGACCCGGGCGTACGCGGACCGGGTGCGCGCGTGCGCCGAGCGCTGGCCGGGCGGTTACGTCGCCCACCACTACACCCGCTACCTGGGCGACCTCTCCGGCGGCCAGATCATCCGCGACCGGGCGGAGCGGACCTGGGGCTTCGCCAGGCGGGGCGACGGGGTCCGCTTCTACGTCTTCGAAGGCATCCCCAACCCGGCCGCGTTCAAGCGGGGTTACCGGGAACTGCTGGACGGAATCCCGGCGGGCGACCTGGAGAGGCGGCGGGTGGTGGCCGAGTGCGGGCGGGCGTTCGCCCTGAACACGGCCGTCTTCCGGGCGCTGGACGAGGAGTTCCCGCTGAGCGCCTAGGGCCTGTCTGGCCCGTCGCGCGGCAGACGGGAATGGCCGGACAGGCCCTAGCGCTCCAGGAACACCCTGCCCCCGACCTCCACCCAGCCGTGCGGCTGCGGTGCGGTGAGGATCTGGGAGCCCCTGCCCTGGGTGATGTTCAGCGCGCGGCCGAGCCGGTCGGTGAGGAGCAGCGCGGCGGCGCCGGTCGCCTCGTCCTCCTCGATGCCGTCGTCGCGCCCCGGGAAGGCGCGGGCCCGGATCCGGCCGGCGGCCTCGTCCTCCCAGGCCCAGCTGTAGATCCACTCCCCCGGCGGCGGCACGTCGAGCGCGTCGACCTCGGCGGCGGTGGCGTACTGGCGCAGGGTGCGCGGCGGGGCCCACTCCGCGCGGGCCTCGATCCAGCTGAACTCGCCGTCCAGACGAGTCCCGACGACGCCCGCGGGGGTGACCAGTTCGGGCACGTCCAGCAGCCAGGCCGTGCCGACGCAGGGGTGGCCGGCGAAGGGCAGACGCAGGGTGGGGGTGTAGATGTCGATCACCCCGCGCTCGGGGTCGTCCACGAACACGGTCTCGCTGAAGCCGAGTTCGGCGGCCGTCTCCTGCCGGTCGCTCCGCTCGGGCACGACCGAGCCGTCGCGGACGACACCGAGTTCGTTGCCGTAGCCGCCGTCGGGGCCGCAGAAGACGCGCAGGACGTCGTAGTCAGTCACCCGGGAATTGAAACACCGCGTCCCGCGCGAGCGCGTCCCAGGCGGGGGCTCCGCCGGGGAGCGGGGAGGTCCCGGTGGGCACCACGGCGTAGGGCAGTTCGGCGAGGGTGTCGCCGTAACCCTCCTCCAGCGCGGCCCGTTGGCGCTCCGCGCCGGGTCCCGGCGGACGGGCGGCGAGCCGTTCCAGGTGGTACTCGTGGGCCTTGGCGACCTCTTCGGCGCCCTCCCACTGCCGGTCGGCGTCCGGCAGCCGGGTCAGCACCACGCACTCCGGCGTCCGCCCCTCCGCCAGCGCGGCCACCGCCCGGTCGTGGCCGTCCAGCAGGAGCCAGCCGTCGAGGAAGGTCACCCACCACAGCAGCACGGGTGCGGCGGTGCCCTCGCGGACCTGTCTGCGGTACGCCTTCACCCGCCCGGCGTCCGGCGGCGAGAGCGGGCGCAGGGGCACGACGCCGTGCCAGCCGCCGCCGCAGGACAGTTCGAGGCGGCCGCCGGGCCACTCGCGCACGAGGTCCTCGGTCCAGATGCCGGGCGGGAAGCCGGTGCGCCGGGCCAGCTCCCAGCGGCCGGCGGCGAGCGGGGTGCCCTCGGCCGCCTCCAGCCGGCGGGCGTACGCGTGCGGCCAGTTGACGGACGACCGCGACTTCGCCGCACTCGGGGGCGGGAGCGGCGAACGGTAGCCGTCGAGGCGGTGCAGACACAGCTCGGGGCAGCAGGGCGCGCTCCCGGCGACCGAGCGGCCGAGCAGCAGCGGCCGTTCCCCCTGCCGCAGCAGCAACCGGCCGTCGTCGGCGGTCTCGAAGCGCAGGTGCGGCTGCCCCGGACGGTCCCCGAGGTCCAGCACCAGCCGCCCGGGCCCCAGCGGTTCCCTGCGCGCGTTCCCCATGCCCGCCACCCTCCCACAGCGGGATGAGAGGTGGATCACGGACCCAGAAGGTATGAGGAAGGTAAGGCTCATGTAAGTTAGGGCAGCCTCACCAAATCAGCCCCGTTCGCACCGCTGCCGTCTGGAGCCCGCATGCACGCCGCCCGACTGACCGTCACCGCCGCCGCCACCGCGGCCGCTCTGACCGCCCTCACGGCTTGTACCGCGAAGAGCGATGCCAGGGACGGCGACGTCATCCGGGTCACCGCGGCCGACGCGAAGTGCGAGACCTCCGCCACGTCGACACCGGCCGGGCAGGTCACGCTGAAGATAGAGAACAAGGGCTCGAAGGCCACCGAGGTCGAGATCCTGTTCCCGGACGACCGGATCGTCTCCGAGAAGGAGAACATCGGCCCCGGCACCAAGTACACGCTGACCGCCGAGGTGAAGGCCGGGTCGTACGAGATCGCCTGCCGCCCCGGCATGAAGGGCCACGGCGTCCGGCAGAAGCTCGACGTGACCGGCGCCGGCGGCACCGCCGCCCACGACCCGAGGCTCGACCGGGCCGTCGCCGCCTACCGCCAGTACGCCCAGGACCAGGCCGACGCCACCGTGCCGCTCGCCCGGAAGTTCGCCGACGCGATCGAGGCCGGCGACCTCGATGCCGCCCGGAAGGCCTACTCCCCCTCGCGCCTCGGCTGGGAGCGCACCGAGCCGGTCGCCGAGTCCTTCGGCGACATCGACCCCCGGACCGACACCCGCGCCGACGGCCTGGAGAAGGGCCAGAAGTGGACGGGCTGGCACCGGCTGGAGAAGGCCCTGTGGGCCGACGAGAAGGCCGGACCCGAGGAGAAGGCCCTCGCCGGCCAGTTGGTGAGCGACCTTGAGGACTGGCAGAAGCGGGTCGGCAAGGCCGAGATCACCCCATCCTCCATGGCCAACGGCGCCAAAGAGCTGCTCGACGAGGTCGCCACCGGCAAGGTCACCGGCGAGGAGGACCGCTACTCGCACACCGACCTGGTCGACTTCAAGGCCAACGTCGAGGGCGCGCAGAAGGCGTACGAGCTGCTGAAGCCGGTCGCCGCCAAGAACGACCCGGCGCTGACGAAGGAACTGGACAAGCAGTTCACCGCGCTGGACGGCGTGCTGGACAAGTACCGCGCGGACAAGGGCTCCTACGACTTCGTCTCCTACGACAAGGTCACCAAGGAGCAGCGCAAGGAGCTGTCGGACTCGGTGAACGCGCTCGCCGAGCCCCTCTCCAAGCTCGCCGCCGCGGTCGTGAAGCAGCCGGGGGAAGCGCGATGACCGACATCCAGGGGAGCAGCCCCTCGCGCCGGACGCTGATCGGCTGGGGCGGCGCCGGGCTCGCGCTCGGTGCCGCCCTGGCCGGGGGCGCGGTGGCGGCGGCCGGGGCGGACGACGACGCGGCCCCGGACGCCGCCGGGGCGGGCGGCGCGGTGGAGTTCCACGGCGCCCACCAGGCCGGCATCGCCACCCCGGTCCAGGACCGGCTGCACTTCGCCGCGTTCGACGTGAAGACCGACGACCGGGCCGAGTTCGTCCGGCTGCTGAAGGACTGGACGGCCGCGGCCCGGCGGATGACCGCGGGCCGCCCCGTCGGCGGGGGCGCGTACGGCGGACTCGCCGAGGCGCCGCCGGACGACACGGGCGAGGCGCTGGGCCTCAGGCCCTCACGGCTGACGCTCACCATCGGCTTCGGGCCCTCGTTCTTCGAGCGGTTCGGCCTGAAGGACGCCAGGCCGGCGGCGCTCGCCGACCTTCCCCGGTTCCCCGGCGACAACCTGGACAGGGCCCGCACCGGCGGCGACCTGTGCGTCCAGGCCTGCGCCGACGATCCGCAGGTAGCCGTGCACGCCATCCGCAACCTGGCCCGCATCGGCTTCGGCAAGGTCGCCATCCGCTGGTCGCAGCTCGGCTTCGGCAAGACCTCGTCGACCACCCCGGACGCCCAGACCCCCCGCAACCTCATGGGGTTCAAGGACGGCACCCGCAACATCGCGGGCACCGAGACCGGCCGGCTGGAGAAGTTCGTGTGGGCGGGAGAGGGGGACGGCCCCGCGTGGATGACCGGCGGGTCGTACCTCGTCGCCCGCCGCATCCGGATGAACATCGAGACCTGGGACCGCACGTCGCTCCAGGAGCAGGAGGACGTCTTCGGGCGGGACAAGGGCGAGGGCGCCCCGGTCGGCAGGGCCCGGGAGCACGACGAGCCGTTCCTGAAGGCGATGAAGCCGGACGCCCATGTGCGCCTCGCGCACCCCGACTCCAACGGCGGGATCACCATCCTGCGCCGGGGCTACTCCTTCACCGACGGCACCGACGGGCTCGGCCGGCTCGACGCGGGCCTGTTCTTCCTCGCCTACCAGCGCGACGTGCGCGAGGGGTTCATCCCCCTGCAGCGCAGGCTGTCGGCGTCCGACGCGCTCAACGAGTACATCCAGCACGTGGGTTCGGCGGTCTTCGCGGTCCCGCCCGGAGTCCGGGACAAGGACGACTGGTGGGGCCGGACGCTGTTCTCCGAGGAGGCGTGATCCGTGTTCTCCAACTACCTGATCGGTCTGCGCGAGGGTCTGGAAGCCTCCCTCGTCGTCTGCATCCTGATCGCCTATCTGGTCAAGACCGGGCGCAGGGAGGCCCTGAAGCCGGTCTGGCTCGGCATCGGCGTGGCCGTGCTCATCGCCATGGGCTTCGGCTGCGCCCTCGAATTCGGCTCCCAGGAACTGACGTTCCAGGCCCAGGAGGGGCTCGGCGGGTCGCTGTCCGTCGTCGCCGTCGGCCTGGTGACGTGGATGGTGTTCTGGATGCGGCGCACCGCCCGGCACCTGAAGAGGGAGTTGCACGGCAAGCTGGACGCGGCCCTCGCGATGGGCACCGGCGCGCTGGTCGCCACCGCCTTCCTCGCCGTGGGCCGGGAGGGCCTGGAGACCGCGCTGTTCGTGTGGGCGTCCGTGCACGCGGCCTCCGACGGCACCCCGCGCCCGCTGGTCGGCGTCGCCCTCGGACTCGCCACGGCCGTGCTGCTCGGCTGGCTGTTCTACCGGGGTGCCCTCAGGATCAACCTGGCGAAGTTCTTCACCTGGACCGGCGGCATGCTGGTCGTGGTCGCGGCGGGCGTGCTGGCGTACGGCTTCCACGACCTGCAGGAGGCCGGCTGGATCCCCGGCATCAACCACCTGGCCTTCGACATCAGCGGCACCGTCCCGCCGGACAGCTGGTACGGCACCCTGCTCAAGGGCGTCCTCAACTTCCAGCCGGATCCGACGGTCGTCCAGATCACGGTGTGGGCGCTGTATCTGGTCCCGGTACTCGCGGTGTTCCTCGCCCCGGTAGGGTTCGCCTCCGGGAAGGGGAAGGTGAAGGAGCCGGATGACCAGGGAACGCGGCCCTCGACGGCTTCGTCGGCGTGACCGGAACGCACTGATGGCGGCCACGCTGGCCGCCCTGTCGCTGTCGGCGAGCGGATGCGTGGTGGTCCACGGGGAGCGCGAGGTGGTCCCGGCCGCCACCCGGGCGGAGGCCGCCAGGGCACTGGCCACGTTCACGGCCGCCTACAACAGCGCCGACAAGGCGTACGACAGTTCCCTCGACGCGCCCTACGTCACCGGTGCCCTCGCCGACATCGACTCGGCCCGGCTGAAAGCGGGTCACGCCAACAGCCCGTCCGGCAACGCGAGTCACACCCCGCTGAAGCTGACGGACGTCAGGTTCACCATTCCCGAGAAGGCCGGCTGGCCGCGCTGGTTCGTCGTGGACGCCAAGGGCAACAAGGGCGGCAACTTCCGCTGGCTGCTGGTGTTCACGCGGAGCGACGTGGGCCGGCACTGGCGGGTGGCGTATCTGACGCTGGTCGCCCCCGGTGCCGTACCGGAGTTCAAGAAGGACAAGGACGGCTGGGCCGAGGCGGTGCCCGCGGACTCCGCGCGACTGGCCGCCCGGCCCGACGCCCTGAGCCGTGACTACACGGCCTACCTCAAGAGCGGCGGGAAGACCTTCGCCGACGGCGCCGACACCAGCGGTCTGCGCGCGTACCGCAAGAAGCGGGCCGAGCAGCCGGGTCTGGTCCGGCAGTACATCGACCAGCCGCTGAACCGCGGCGACTACGCGCCGCTCGCGCTGAGCACGGCGGACGGCGGCGCGCTGGTGTTCTTCACCACGCACCACTACGAGAAGCAGACCGCCGCCGCGGGCGCCTCCGTGCCGGCCCCGAACAAGGACGTGCAGGCCCTGACCACGGGCGAGATCAGCCAGTCGCTGACCCTGGAGTCCGTCGCCAACCAGGTCGCGCTGGACCCGGCGGGCTCCGGTGCGGTGTCGGTCCTGGGCCGGGTGCAGGGCCTGACCGCCGCGAAGGGCGAGTGATCCGCGCGGCTCAGTGGCGCAGCGGCCAGGCCGCGCCCGGGTGTCCGGTCCCCGCGCCCGCGTACCGGGCGCAGGCGTCGGTGAGCACCTCCAGCAGGCTCAGCGGGTCGGGCAGCGCGTGCTCGGGGCCGCGCGCCCAGCGCACCTGCCGGCCGTCGTCGCCGGGCAGCCGGGCGGGCGGTACGAGGACGTAGGAGCCCCGGCAGTGCCAGCGCAGGCCGGGGTGCTCGTCCATGGTCTCGGGGTGGCAGTCCAGCTCGCAGGGCCACCACTCGTCCTCGTCCTCGGGGGTGCCGCGGGTGAGGGTGAAGAACAGCATGCGGCCGTCGTCGCTCTCGGTGACCGGTCCGACCGCGACCCCGGCGCCGAGCAGCCGCTCCAGCGCCTCCCGCCCGGCCTCCAGGGGTACGTCCAGGACGTCGTGGACCATACCGGTGGCGGTGATGAAGTTGGCCTGCGGCTGGTGCCGGGCCCAGCGCTCGATCTGGGCGCGGTCGGTGGTGGACTGGGTCTGCCAGGCGAACGACACCGGGTGCCGGGCCGGGGTGGGACAGCCGACGCGGTCGCAGGAGCAGCCGTAGCCGGGGGCCGGGTGCGCGGCGGGGGCCAGCGGCAGGCCCGCGCCGGCTGCGGCCAGCAGCAGGGCCTCACGGCCGCCGGTGTCGGCGGTCTCCTCCGGGCGTCGTCCACGCAGCCACCGGGAGAGTCTGCCCTGCCGGCCGGACCGGCCGCCGAACGTCGCGCTCATCTGTCCCCTCAGCCTGGTGGTCGCCTCGCTGGTGTGCCGACAGCATGCCTCATCCTCCCACCTTCCTGTGCTTCGGGGTGCCTGTGGGCGGATACGGGGCATCCGGGCGAGACGTGCCTCACAGACCGGCCGCGGGGGGCCGGTGCGCCGCGATCCCGTGCAGCGCGTACTCGACGAGGACGTCCGTGTACGCGTGGGAGATCGGGGCCGTGCGCTGCAGCCAGCGCTGGGCGAGCGGCGAGACGAACAGCTCCAGGGCGATCCTGGGGTCCAGGTCGGCCCGGAGCACCCCCGCGTCCCGGGCGGAGCCGAGCCGGTCGGCGTACAGCCGCAGCGAGGGCTCCAGCAGCTTGCCCACGACCTCACGGCCGAGCTGCTCGTTGACCACCCCCTCCGCTGCCAGCGCCCGCGCCGGCGCCTCGAAGCGCGGGTCGAGCAGCTCGTCCACGGTGGCCCGCAGCACGGCCTTGAGGTCGGCGGCGAGGTCGCCGGTGTCCGGGAGGGCGTGCGGCTCCTGCCCGGCCGCGCGGGCGGCCTGCTCGCCGAGGTCGAGGAACGCCTCCAGGAGCACGTCCGCCTTCGAGGGCCACCAGCGGTAGATCGTCTGCTTGCCGACCCCGGCGCGGGCGGCGATCCCCTCGACGGTGGTCTTCGGGTACCCGACCTCGGCGACGAGGCCGAGGGCGGCGGCGTAGATCGCCCGGCGGGACTTCTCGCTGCGGCGGGCGGCGTCGGGGGCAGGCTTGTCGACCATGGCGCGACGCTAACAAGCCCCGCCCTCAGGCGGGTCCGTCCGCGGGCGGCCAGGCGTCGCCCCAGTCGGCGTCCCGGGCCGCCTTGTAGAGGTCGCCGTGGCGTTTGGTGACGGTCGTGCGGCGCAGCTGCTCGTCGGCCTCGCACAGGTCGAGCAGCACCTGCCCCTTGCGGATCTGCGGGCGGCGCACGACCCGGGCGGGGGCCGGCCCGGCGGGCAGCCGGGTGGCGGCGACGTAGGAGAACTTCTCGTCCTCGTAGGCCAGCGAGCCGCCCTTGACCTGGCGGTGCAGGGAGGAGCGGCCGACCCGGGCGGCGAAGTGGCACCAGTCCGTGCCGGGCACGATCGGGCAGGCGGCGCTGTGCGGGCAGGGCGCGGCGATCCGGAATCCGGCCCGGACCAGCCGGTCGCGGGCCTCGATGACGCGGGCGTAGCCGGCGGGGGTGCCGGCCTCCACGATGAGGACCGCACGCGCGGCGTCCGCGGCGGCGTCGACGAGGGCGGCGCGGTCGGCCTCGGCGAGTTCGTTGAGCACGTACGACACGGTGACCAGGTCGGTGCTGTCGAGGGTGAGGGCGGAGCCGATCCGGGCCCGCTGCCAGCGGGCGTCTGCCAGGGCGGGGTTGGCGGCGGCGATCTCCCGGCCGAGGGCGAGCGCGGGTTCGGCCCAGTCCAGGACGGTCACCGGCCGGGTCCCGGCCCAGGTGGCGGTCACCGCCCAGGTCGCCGCGCCGGTGCCGCCGCCGACGTCCACATGGCTGCCGGGCGTCCAGCCGGGCACCGCGTCCGCGAAGGCGGCCAGCGCCGAGCGCACCGCCTCGAAGGTGGCGGGCATCCGGTAGGCGGCGTACGCGGCCACGTCGGCGCGGTCCCGCAGGATCGGCGCGTCGGTGGGGGTGGCTCCGCGGTAGTTGGCGATCAGCCGCTCGACGGCTCCCGCGGCCTGGGAGGGCGGGAGCCCGGCGAGCACGTCGTCGAGGGCGGAGCGCAGTCGCCCGGCGGGGCGTTCGGGGTCGTTCACCGTGCGATTCTCTCAGGTGCCCGGGCGGTCAGGCGTCGCGTACCGCCCTGGCCAGCAGGGTCCCGATCGACGCCCGGGGCCGGCTGTCCGGGGGCCTGCGCCTGGGGTGCACGGTGTTGGCCAGCAGCACCAGGAACGTGTCGGTCGCCGGGTCCAGCACGAGGGAGGTGCCGGTGAAGCCGGTGTGGCCGGCGGCGCCCCGGCCCGCCAGCTCGCCCATGAACCAGGGCTGGTCGACGGCGAAGCCAAGACCCGGCGGGGTGAGGACGAGTTCCACGAAGTCGGGGCCGAGGATGCGCGCGGGGCCGTAGGAGCCGCCCGCGAGCAGGGTCCGGCAGAAGACGGCGAGGTCGTGGGCGGTGGAGAACAGGCCCGCGTGCCCGGCCACCCCGCCGAGCGCCCAGGCGTTCTCGTCGTGGACGACGCCCCGCAGCATCCCGCGGTCCGCCTTGGCCCACGGCCGCCGCTGGTCCTCGGTGGCCGCCGCGCCCGGGCAGGGCCCGAAGGCGGTCGCGGTCATGCCGAGCGGCCGGGTGATGCCGTCGCGCACGAGGACGTCGAGGGAGCGGCCGGTGACGCGCTCCAGCGCGAACTGGAGCAGCAGCATGTTCAGGTCCGAGTACCGGTACTCGCCGGGGTCGCTCGTCGGTGCCTCGGCGCGCAGCATCGCCATCCGGGCGCGGTCGTCCGGGCAGTCGTGGAGCGGGAGTTCGGGGCGCAGGCCCGAGGTGTGGGTGAGCAGCTGCCGTACGGTGACGCCGTACGCGGCGGCGGCGCGGAAGTCGGGCAGGTAGTCGCCGACCCGGGCGTCCATGCCGAGGGTGCCGCGCTCGATCTGCTGCACGGCGGCGACCGAGGTGAACAGCTTGGTGAGGGAGGCCAGGTCGAAGGGGGTGTCGACGGTGACCGGCACCCGGGCGTCGGGCGGCAGTTCGATGCCGGTTCCGGTGTCGGGGTCGTGGGCGGAGTAGCGCACGGCCCAGCCCGCGGCCTCGGCCACGGCGATCACGGGGCCGCGGCCGGCCAGCACGACGGCACCGGCCGCCCAGGGGCGTTCTCCGGTGGTGAGGGCGTGCACCTCGCCGACCAGGTGCCCGAGTGCGGCGGGGTCGAGCCCGGCCCGTTCCGGTGTGTCGGCGCGCAGTCTCGGTGCGCTCAGTTCTCGTCTCCCTCCGACCCCGCACGGGTGGTCACCCGCGTGTCCCAGGGACGGCACATTCCCACGAAGCAGGCCACTGCCACCAGTGATCCCGCCAGTTGGACAACGGCCATCGGCACGGCGGTGTGCTCGCCGGCGATGCCGACGAGCGGGGAGGCCACCGCGCCGACGAGGAAGGAGGAGGTGCCGAGCAGCGCGGAGGCGGAGCCGGCGGCGTGCCGGGTGCGCAGCAGGGCGAGGGACTGGGCGTTGGGCAGGGTGATGCCCATGGCGGACATGAGGACGAAGAGCGCGGCGGCGACGGGGGCGAGTCCGACCCGGCCGAGGGCGCCGGTGGACATCAGCAGCAGGGCGGTCGCGGCGAGCACGATCACCGTGAGGCCGGTGGCGAGCACCTTGTCCAGGGCGACCCGGCCGACCAGCACCTTGCCGTTGATCTGCCCGGCGGCCACCAGGCCCACCGAGTTGAGGCCGAACAGCAGGCTGAAGGTCTGCGGGGAGGCGCCGTAGATCTCCTGGATCACGAACGGAGAGGCGCTGATGTAGGCGAACAGCGCGGCGAAGGCGAAGCCGCCGGCGAGCGTGTAGCCGGTGAACGGCGCGTCGGCGAGCAGCGCGCGCATGGAGCGCAGGGCCTCCCCGACTCCCCCGCCGTGCCGCCCGGCCAGCGGCAGCGTCTCGGGCAGCCGCAGCCAGACCAGCGCGCCGAGCAGCACGCCGACCGCGGTGAGGACCACGAACACGCCCCGCCAGTCGGTGACCCGCAGGATCTGGCCGCCGATCAGCGGGGCCACGATCGGCGCGACCCCGGAGATCAGCATGAGGGTGGAGAAGAAACGGGCCATGGCCACGCCGTCGTACAGGTCGCGTACGACGGCCCGCGCGATGACGATGCCGGCCGCGCCGGCGAGGCCCTGCGCCAGCCGGAAGGCGACGAGGGTCTCGACGTTCGGGGCGAGGGCGCACAGGGCGGTGGCGAGGAGGTAGACGGCGAGGCCGGTGAGCAGCGGGCGGCGGCGGCCCCAGCGGTCGCTCATCGGGCCCACGACCAGCTGTCCGAGTGCCATGCCCAGCAGGCAGGCGGTGAGGGTGAGCTGGACGGTGGCGGCGGGCGCGTGCAGGGCCCCGGTGACCTCCGGCAGGGAGGGGAGGTACATGTCCATCGCGAGCGGGGGCGTCGCGGTGAGGCCGCCGAGGACGAGGGTGACGAGCAGGCCGGTGCGCCGGGTGGCGGCCGGTGCGGGGGCGCAGGTGTGCTCCGTCTTCGGTGTCGGTGCCGCCGCGTGCTCGGTCATGTGTCCCTCCCTCTGTGAAACGGCCGGCACCTATGCTCTCAGCTCGTACACACTGCCGGGGCACACATGAGCGAGGGCGGGGCGATGGCGGAGCAGGGCGTGCGGTGGGGGATTCTGGCGACGGGCGGGATCGCGGCGGCGTTCGCGGCGGACCTGGTGGATCTGCCGGACGCGGAGATCGTGGCGGTGGCCTCGCGCAGCCAGGGGTCTGCGGAGGCGTTCGCGGAGCGGTTCGGGGTCACGCGGGCCTACGGCGACTGGGCCTCCCTCGCGGCGGACGGGGACATCGATGTCGTGTACGTCGCCACCCCGCACGTGGCGCACCGGGCGGCGGCCGGGCTGTGCCTGGAGGCCGGGCGGAACGTGCTGTGCGAGAAGCCGTTCACGCTGAACCTGCGCGAGGCCGAGGAACTCGTCGCGCTGGCGCGGGAGCAGGACCGCTTCCTGATGGAGGCGATGTGGATGTACTGCAGCCCGCTGGTGCGCCGGCTGAAGGCGCTGGTGGACGACGGGGCGATCGGTGAGGTGCGCACCGTGCAGGCGGACTTCGGGCTGGCCGGGCCCTTCCCGCAGGCACACCGGCTGCGGGACCCGGCGCTGGGCGGCGGGGCGCTGCTGGATCTCGGGGTGTACCCGGTGTCGTTCGCGCAGTTGCTGCTGGGCGAGCCGGACGCGGTCGCGGCGAACGCGGTGCTGTCCGGGGAGGGTGTCGACCTGCAGACCGGTGCGCTGCTGTCCTGGGAGAGCGGCGCGCTGGCCACGCTGCACTGCTCGATCGTGGGCGGTACGGGGGCCACCGCGTCGGTGACCGGTTCCCGGGGCCGGATCGACGTCCCGTCCGGTTTCTTCCACCCCGACCGTTTCGTACTGCACCGGGACGGCCGTGATCCGGAGGAGTTCACCGCCGACCCGGCCGACGGGCCGCGCACCAGCCTGCGGCACGAGGCCGGGGAGGTCATGCGGGCGCTGCGGGCGGGCGAGAAGGAGTCCCCGCTGGTGCCGCTCGAGGGCACGCTGGCCGTGCTGCGGACGCTGGACGCGGTGCGGGAGCGGACAGGGGTGCGCTACCCCGGGGAAGCGCCGACGGCGGCCGTCCAGCCCGGGGGAGCACCGACGGCGACTGTCTAGCCGTATGGCGGACGCCCGATTCCGCATGGCGGACCCTCCGCCTACGCTGCGGTGCCATGACGGAGAGGCAATCGAAGATCGCGGTGGTGACGGGCGCCGGTTCGGGGATCGGGCGGGCGGTCGCGGTGGAACTGCTCGGCGCCGGCTGGTCGGTGGCACTGGCCGGCCGGCGCACCGAGCCGCTCACAAAGACGGCGGCACTGGCGCCCGGGGGCGACTCGCTCGTGGTGCGCACCGACGTGTCCCGGCCCGAGGACGTGGCGGCGCTGTTCGCGGCGGCCGTGGACCGGTTCGGGCGGGTGGACCTGCTGTTCAACAACGCGGGCACGTTCGGGCCCGGCGGGGTCCCGGTCGAGGAACTGCCCTACGACGCCTGGCGGCACGTGGTGGACACCAACCTCAACGGGGCGTTCCTGTGCGCGCAGGCGGCGTACCGGCGGATGAAGGAACAGGCCCCGCAGGGCGGCCGGATCATCAACAACGGCTCCATCTCGGCGCACACGCCCCGGCCGCTCTCGGTCGCCTACACCGCGACCAAGCACGCGCTGACCGGCCTGACCAAGTCGCTCTCGCTGGACGGACGGCCGTACCGCATCGCGGTCGGGCAGATCGACATCGGCAACGCGGCCACCGACATGACGGCGCGGATGCAGACCGGCGCGCTCCAGGCGAACGGCGAGGTGGCCCCGGAGCCGGTGATGGACGTGGCCGACGTGGCGCGCACCGTGCGGCACATGGCCGAGCTGCCGCTGGAGGCGAACGTGCAGTTCGCGACGGTGCTGGCGACGGCGATGCCGTACATCGGGCGCGGCTGACCCGGCCGACGGGCCGAACGGACCCTACTCACACAAACGGAATTTGAACATCCGCCCTATTGCGGCCGGTCGAGCCCATATGCTCAACTTTCCTCCACGAGAGCTTCACAGTTGGAGCACGTGGATTCCGGAGCCACACCGAGGGGGGAAGGCGGCGGTCGTTCCACCGGACCGGAGTTGGGGGTGGACCTCGCGCGGGACCGCGGGGTACACACCGGTCGCTGGAACGGCCGCCGCACCGCTCAGCGCCGGTGCCGCCCGCCGGGGTCCGTCGCCTCCACCGTCTCCACCGGCTCGGGACGGTCCTCGTGCGCCGCCGCGGCAGCCCGGCGCCGCCGCTTCTTGACCAGGAGCGCCGCGGCCACCGCGAGCAGCGCCGCCGTACCGCCCGCGCCCTCGACCAGCCGTCCGGTGGACGGCCCCTTGGCCGCCGCGCCGGGAGCGCCCGCCGCCCGTCCGCTGCCCTCCGGGGCCGGGCTCGCGGCAGCGCCGCCCTCGCTGACCGGTTTGACCAGGGTTCCCACGGACTGCGCCGAACGCCCGTGTCCGAAGCCCCAGTCGAGGAGCGCCGCGGTCTGCTCGTAGACGGCGTTGCTGCCCTCGGCGGGGTGCATGACCGTGACCAGCAGGGTGCGGCCGTCGCGGGTCGCGGCACCGGTGAAGGTGTTGCCGGCATGGCTGGTGTAGCCGTTCTTGACGCCGATCAGCCCGTCGTACGTCTTCAGTCCCCAGGCGCCGGTCAGCAGGCGGTCGGTGTTCTGGATCTGGAAGGTCTTCTTGCCGCCCGCCGGGAAGTCGGCGGTCCGCGTGCCGCAGTAGCCGCGGAAGTCGGCGTCCTTCAGGCCGTGCCGGGCGAAGAGCGTGAGGTCGTACGCGGACGACTGCTGGCCCGGGTGGTCGAAGCCGTCGGGGCTGACCACGTGCGTGTCGAGGGCCTGCAGGTCGTCGGCCTTGGCCTGCATCTCGGCGACCGTCTTGGCGACGCCGCCGTTCATGTGCGCGAGGACGTGCACCGCGTCGTTGCCGGAGCGCAGGAACACGCCCTGCCACAGCTGCTCGACGGTGTAGGAGATGCCGGCCTTGATGCCGACGAGGCTGGAGCCGGCCGGGATGTCGGCGAGGTCGGAGTCCTTCACGGTGTACCGCTGGGCGCGGTCGAACTTCGCCAGCACGGTGTCCGCGAACAGCATCTTCAGCGTGGACGCCGGCGCGAGGCGCTGGTGCGCGTTGAACGAGGCGAGCACCTCACCGCTCTCGAAGTCGGCGATCAGCCAGGAGCGGGCGGTGAGTTTCCCGGGCAGCCCGGTCGCCCCGCTCACCTGGACGCCGCCACGGGCGAGCCGCTCGCCCCCGATCACGACGGTCTCGGCGGCGGCCGGTGCGGCCGTGGACAGGGGGAGGGCGGCGGCCGTCAGTCCGAGGACGGCACGCCTGCTGAGCCGGGAACTTTCGCGCACCTGGGGACGGTACACCGAGGCCGGCGGCGGACCCCGCACGGGATGCTGGTCACAGTCAGTGAATTTGCCACGTTATGAGAATCTGATGAGTCACCCGGGCTTCTCAGCTCTTACACATCCCTTACCCAGGGCCTCTCAAAGGTTCCTCCCTAGCTTGTGGCCGCGCCCACAGCGGGCGCCCAGAACCTTCGACGAACGGGATGTTTGGCATCTGTCTCAAGCGCGAGCTGAGCCGCCGCAGGAAGGCCGCTCTGGTCATCGCGATGGGTCTGGCGCTCGGTATCGCGCTGGTCATCACCGTCAACTCGGTGTCGGCCGGCCTGACTCAGGCGCAGGACACGGTCCTGAAGTCGCTGTACGGGCTCGGCGGCGCCCTCGGCGGGCGGCACGCGGGGCCCGGACTTCAAGTTCGACGCCAAGCAGAGCGGCAAGTCCACGCAGAGCAGCGACCGGCTGACGACACAGGGCGGTCAGGCCCTGAAGTCCTCGCTCGTCCACGAGGTCGCCGCGCAGAAGGGCGTGGCGGCCGCGGTCGGCGCCCTCTCCCTGAACGTCACCAAGGTCGACGGCTCCTTCACCCAGGGCAAGGCCCGCTCGTCCGGCGGCTCCCAGCAGCAGGGCGGCCCGGGCAGCGGCGGCGGCCTCTTGTGGAGAACCCATGTACGGACTCACCGGCGTCACCAAGCGGTACACGCGGGGCAAGGAGACGGTGGAGGCCCTGCGCGGCGTCGACCTCACCATCGCCGACGGCGACCAGCTCGTCATCCAGGGCCCCACGGGCGGCGGCAAGTCCACGCTGCTCCAGATGATCGGCGGCCTGGACCGGCCCAGTTCCGGCCACGTCGAGCTCGACGGCGTCGACCTCGCCACGATCGGCGAGGCTCGGCTGACCCGGGTGCGCGCCGAGAAGATCGGCATCATCTTCCAGTCCTTCAACCTCATCCCGACGCTCACCGCCCAGGAGAACGTCGAGACGGCCCTGGTGCCCCTCAGGGTGCGGCCCGCCGAGCGGCGCGAGCGGGCGGCCGAGGCGCTGCGCTCGGTGGGCCTCGGCGAACGCCGCGCGCACGTCCCCTCGGAGATGTCTGGCGGACAGCAGCAGCGGGTCGCGATCGCCCGCGCCCTGGTGAAGAGGCCGAAGGTGCTGCTCGCCGACGAGCCGACCGGCAATCTCGACTAGGGCACCCGCGACGACATCATGGCCCTGCTGGAGGGGCTGTGGCGGGAACACGGCCTGACGTTCGTCATGGTCACCCATGACTCCTCCATCGCCCGCCGCGCCCCGCGCCTCGCCACCATCAGGGCGGGGCGGATCACGCTGACGGAGCGGGACGCCCCGGCGTACGCGCGGCAGGGGTACGGCGGTCACGGCCACTGAGCGGTCCGGCGGGTGTCGGTCCCGGCCGGGGTCGGTTCCGGCCGGGGTCGGTTCCGGCCGGGGTCAGGCCTGGCCGGTCTCGAAGCGGGAGATCCGGCCGTCGTCCTCGATGACGAAGCGCCAGGCGGTGCGCATCTCGCCCCAGGTGTCGTTGCGGTAGCGGGCGATCACGGCCCGGCCGCCGTTGGACTCGTTCTCCACGTCCATGTGGCCGTGGCAGGAGAAGATCTCCTGGTCGATCCACTCGGCGAGGTCCCGGTCGGAGCCGTCGTCGGACATGGTCGCGTCGGGCGACAGCAGGGCCAGGAAGCCCTCGCGGTCATGGGAGTTGACGGCGTTGACGAAGGCCCGGACGGCCGGGTCGCTGAGTCTGGCTGGCTGAATCGTCATGGCGTCAGGCTCACACCGCTCCCCCGGGTCCGCCACCCGAACGGCATCGAGAACGGGCCCGGTGGTGTGAGAGCTGCGACGGTGGAAACGCGAGAGGGACCTGTCCGCCTGGCTTGGGAGTCACCGTGACCTGTTACGACCGACGCGATCTGGGCCTGCTGCTGCTCCGGCTGGGGACCGGCGGGGTGCTGGCCGCGCACGGCGCGCAGAAACTGTTCGGCTGGTTCGGCGGACACGGTCTGGAAGGCACCGGCCAGTTCATGGAGTCCGTCGGCTACGCCCCCGGCAAGGCGAGCGCCACGGCCGCCGGTCTCGCCGAGGCGGGCGGCGGCACGCTGCTCGCGCTGGGCCTGGCCACCCCGGCGGCGGGCGCGGCGGCGGCCGGCGCGATGACGGGCGCGGCGGCGGTCCACTCCCCCAACGGCTTCTTCGCCCAGGAGGGCGGCTACGAGTACGCGGCGAGCCTCGGCCTGGCCGCGATCGGTCTCGCCGTCACCGGCCCCGGGCGCCTCTCCCTCGACCACGCCATGGGCCACGTCTTCAACCGCGGCTGGATGGTCCCGGCGGCCCTGGGGGCCGCGGCGGCGGGAACGGCGGTGGTCGTGGGCCTGCGCGCCCAGCGGGTACGGGCGAAGGGACAGGGCGAACAGGAGGCGCTGTTCGAGGAGTTCGGCGAGTAACGACGGTTCACCGGCGCGGCCCCCGGTGAGCGCACGGGTTCTCCGGGAGCGGCGGTACGAGTCCCTCCGCGCGTGACACCCTCCCCTGCATGACCGATCAGCGTCCCGCCCTCTGGCCCGCCGTCGACGAACTCTGGTCCCGCCTGGAGGCCACCCGCGCACACGCCGGCCAGGAGGGCCTGCTGCTGCGCATCCTCAAACTCTCGGAAGAGGTCGGCGAGGTGGCCGAAGCGGTCATCGGAGCCACCGGCCAGAATCCCCGCAAGGGCGTCACCCACACGTGGGACGACGTCCAGGCCGAACTCTGCGACGTCGTCATCACGGCCCTGGTGGCCCTGCGCACCCTGACCCCGGAGGCACGGGAGGTCTTCGAGACCCACTTGCGGCGGGTGCGGGAACGCCCGCTCCGGCCGACGGAGTGATGCAGCCGCGGAGGCCTGAGAACGTTTCTGCACGTCAGTCTGCTTGTTTCTTGATCACTCAATCGCGGTGACCCGAGCGGAAACCTGCAACTGCCCGGCGCATATCCCGTTGTCCCAGGTCCTCGTCAGAGATCACCGGGAGGGACCGCCATGCCCCTGCAGTACTTCACTCGCCTCGCCACGACCGTGACGGCGGCGGGGGCGCTGCTGCTCGCCGCACCAACGGGCGCGCACGCCACCGCGATCGGCACGACGCCCGTGCATTCCTTCGAGTACAGCGTCGGCGGCGTGACCATGAAGATCCCGACGGGATGCATGTTCACGCACATCGTCCGCGGCAGCGGCCGCAGGATCACCTACCAGAACGCCGGCGTCGACTGCGCCTTCGTAGCGGCCCTCAGCAGCGGATTCTGCAACTGGCGCATCGACTTCAGCTACGCCGACACCAACAACCGCACGTACCGCACGTCACGCGGGAAGACCCACAATGAGTGCAAGATCGACCCGATGCGGGGCAACTCTCCACAGACACTCCCCCGTTACGGAAAGGCCTGCGCCCACCTCTACGTCAACGGAGTGCGCCGCGTGAGCCAGTGCCACAACATCACGAAGTGAGCCGTTCATGATCGAGCAGCAACAGGGCAGGAACGCGGAACAGGCCTGGCAGGCGCGGCGCCACCGAGTGGGGATCATCGCGTTCATCGTGGGGTTCGTCGTGGCGCTGGCCTTCTTCGTCCTCTTTCCCGGACTGCCGCACGTCATCGACTGGGGAGCCGTCCTCGCGGCCCTCGTCGTGGGCGGGCTGGCCCGATGGTCCTGCCAGTCCTGGATGACACGGACGGTGCGCAAGAAGCCCGGGAGCCGATGATCGCCTCGGTGGAGCCATGAGGGTCCACCGGGGGTCCCCCCGAAGGGGCAGACGAGTCGGGCTGTACGCCGGGTTCTGTTCCGAGGGTTCTCGCGAAGCCCTCGGCGACGGCCATCCATCTAGGACCGGTGTTGCCACCGGCCTCGTGCGGTCTACCCGCGGACTCGGGCGGGCAGCCCTCGAACGTCCGCGCAGAAACACCGGGGTGTTTCCTTTTGACCTTGCTCCGGGTGGGGTTTACCTAGCTGCCCAGGTCACCCTGGGCACTGGTGGTCTCTTACACCACCGTTTCACCCTTACCGAGGACCGAGATCCCCGGCGGTCTGCTTTCTGTGGCACTGTCCCGCGGGTCACCCCGGGTGGCCGTTAGCCACCACCCTGCCCTGTGGAGCCCGGACGTTCCTCGGGAAGCCCCCTAGGGGACTCCACGCGGCCGCCCGCCCGGCTCGTCTGCCGTGTCGACCATGGTACCGGTCGGGTGCGGCGCCACGGACCGGCGGCCGCCGCCAGGACCGAGTCGGTCAGGATGCGGGCGAACGCGGCCAGGAAGCACGGCCGCGCTTCCCTGCAGTGCCCGGGCCGGACGCCGTACGGCCGATGGTGTCAGCCGTCACCGGGCGCGGCACCGTACGGCCCGTGGCGTAAGCCGTCACCCGGCCCGGCGCCGTGCGGCGGCTGGCGTCAGCCGTCCAGGTCCGTTCGTTCCAGTGCGGCGAACGCGGACTTCAGGCGGGAGCGGTGGTCCCGGGCCACCTCGTCGACGGGGTCGCCGGCGAGGAGGCGGCGGGCGGAGGCGACGTAGACCGCGCGGTAGGCGGCGACGGTCAGGGCCGCCAGGAGCCGTGGGTCCGCCGCGCCGGCCTCGGCGAGGGCCGCGGCCAGGGCCGCCTCCACCTCGTCGAGGCCCTCGCGGGCGCGGGCGCGCAGGGCGGGCGAGTCGGCGACGATCCGCCAGAAGGGGGCGAAGGTCTCCCCCACGCCGCCCAGCGGATGCCGCTCGTCGAGAAGCCCGAGGGTGAGGCGGGCGAGGGCGGCCAGCGGGGTCTCGCCGGGGGCGCGCTCGCGCACGGCGGCGGCGAAGAGTTCGGCGGCCTGCGGGATGCGGTCGAGGAACAGGTCCTCCTTGCGCGGGAAGTAGTTGAAGACGGTCATCGCGGAGACGCCCGCCGCCCGGGCGACCTCGGCGACCGTCACGGCGTCGAAGCCGCGCTCGCGGAACAGTTCGGTGGCGATGTCGGAGATCCGCTGCCGCGTGGCTCTCTTCTTGCGCTCCCTCAGCGGAAGCTCCGCGCCCGGTTTCCCGCCAGGTTTCTCACTCATACAGAAAACTATAGCCAACCAAATTTTTTAGTGACTACAGTTAACTGTATGGCCGGGTGCTGCTCGCGGGCGACGCGGCCCACGTGCACTCGCCGTTCGGCGGGCAGGGACTCTCCCTCGGCATCGGCGACGCCATGAACCTCGGCCGGGAGCTGGCCGCGGTCGTACGGGGGCACGCGCCCGCGTCGCTGCTCGACACCTACACCGCCGAGCGGCATCCGATCGGCGCCTGGGTGCTGGACTGGACCCGCGCCCGGACCGGCACGCCCGAGCCCTGCGCCGGGTGATGACCGACCTGGCCCTGACCACCACGGGCACGACGTACCTCGTCACCAGGATCTCCGGCATCTGGCAGCGCTACGACCTGCCCGGCGGCCACCCGCTGACCGGCGCGAGCGCGCCCGACCTGGAACTCGCCGACGGCACCCGGCTCGGGGAACGCCTGCGCACCGGTCGCGCCCTGCTGCTCGACCTCGCCGACGACCCCGGGCTGCGCGCCCGCGCCGAGGGGTACGGCGACCGGCTGGACGTGGTCACGGCCTCCTGCCCGGACCGGCCGGGGCTCGCGGGGCTGCTCGTACGGCCGGACGGCTTCGTGGCGTGGGCGGCGGACGGGCCGGACGGCTCACCGGAGCTGACTGAGGCCCTGGAGCGCTGGCTCGGCGTCCGGGAACCGGAGCCGGCGGCACACCGGCCCGGTTGGACGACGGCGGACGCACGCCCCACGGCGGCCGCCGCGCGGCGCAGGGGCCCTCACGCGGGGGTGAACAGGATCTTCGCCGCGCCCGGGTCGGCCCGGACGAGCCGTACCCGCAGGCGTTCGCCCAGCGGCAGCGGGGCGCCCTCGACGCGGCCGATGACCGCGGGGGACGTCAACTGGACGGTGCCCGAGGTCGGCCGGTGCTCGTCGACGTCCACCACACAGCCGTCGAAGACGTCACCGACCCGGTCCCTGAGCAGGGCCGCCTCCACGATGTCGACGCACTCCCGCTCGGCGGTGCCGGCGCGGCGGGCGCCGTCGGCCATCTGCCGGGGCAGCGCGTCGAGCGCGGCGAGCACCCAGCCGGGAGGGGACTGCCCGGCGACGGCGGCGAGGCAGAGTTCGGACGCGTAGCGGTCGGCGAGGCGGCGCAGCGGCGCGGTGCAGTGCGTGTAGGGGGCGGCGACGGCCGCGTGGGTGGTGATCGCGGGCAGCGCGCCGTCGCGGAAGACGGTGTACCCGGCGCCGCGCAGCAGGGTGGTGCACTCCTGCAGGAAGGCCGCGTGGCGGGGGTCGCGCGGGTCGAGGGAGCCGATCAGGGCCGCGTACGACACATGGTGCGGCCAGTCGATGTGCAGGGCGGTCGCGGTACGGCGCAGCCGGGCCACGGCACCGTCCGGGGCGGCCGGCAGGGTGCGCAGGACGCCGGTGCCCTGGGCGAGCATCAGGTCGGCGGCGGCCATGCCGGTGAGCAGGGAGAGCTGGGCGTTCCAGCCCTCGACGGGCAGCGGGGCGCGGAAGGACAGCCGGTAGCTGTGGTCCTGCTGGGTGATCTCCTGCTCCGGCACGCCGAGGGAGATGCCGCCGCGCGCGGCCTCCTGCCGCTCCCGGGCCCGGCCGATCTCCCGGAGCAGCGCGACCGGTTCCTCAGCCGTCCCGGCGTCGATCGACCGCTGCACGCCCGCGTAGTCGAGCCTGGCGCGGCTGCGGACCAGGGCCCGGCGCACGTCGACGGCGACGGTCCGGCCCTCGGCGTCCAGGTCGGCCGTCCACAGCACGGCCGGCCGGGTCCGGTCGGGCAGCAGGCTGGCCGCGCCCTCGCTGAGCACGGTGGGGTGCAGCGGGACCTTCTGGTCCGGGAAGTACAGGGTGTTCACCCGCCGGTGCGCCTCCGCGTCCAGGGCTTCGCCGGGTACGACGAAGGCGGCGACGTCGGCGATGGCGTACCTGACCCGGTAGCCGGTGCCCTGGCGGGAGAGGTGGGTCGCCTGGTCGAGGTCGGTCGTGCCGGGCGGGTCGAGGGTGAAGAAGGGGATGTCCGTGGCGTCGTACGACGGCAGGGTGGGCGCCTTCGCCGCGCGTTCGGCCTCCTCCTGGACCCCCGGCGGGAAGTCCTCCGGAACGCCGAGCTCGGTGCGCAGCGCGGCGAGCGCGGCGTTGAGCGGGGCCTCGGGGGCGCCGGTCACACGGATCCTGCGGCGGGGCATGTGTCGAGCGTAGGGCGAGGGGGCCCGGGCAGCACCCCGTACCCTGGCGCAGAGCCCGAGAGAAGGAGTACGTGTTGCTTGTCCTGCTGCCACCCTCGGAAGGAAAGGCCGGCTCGGGCAAGGGCGCCCCGCTGAAGCCGGAGTCCCTGTCGCTGCCGGGGCTGACCGCCGCGCGGGAGGCCGTGCTCGGTGAGCTGGTGGAGCTGTGCGGCGCCGACGAGGAGAAGGCGCGCGAGGTGCTCGGGCTCAGCGAGGGGCTGCGCGGCGAGGTCGCGAAGAACGCCGGGCTGCGGACGGCCGGCGCCCGCCCCGCCGGGGAGATCTACACCGGCGTCCTGTACGACGCCCTGGACCTGGCCTCCCTGGACCCGGCCGCGAAACGCCGCGCGGCCCGCTCGCTGCTGGTCTTCTCCGGACTGTGGGGCGCGGTGCGGGTGACGGACCGGATCCCCTCGTACCGCTGCTCGATGGGGGTCAGGCTGCCGGGGCTCGGCGCGCTGGCCGGGCACTGGCGGGCCCCGATGGCCGAGGTGCTGCCCGAGGCGGCCGGGGAGGGCCTGGTGCTCGACCTGCGCTCCGCCGCCTACGCGGCGGCCTGGAAGCCGAAGGGCGCGCTCGCGGGCCGGACGGCGACCGTGCGGGTGCTGCACGCACCGACGCGGAAGGTCGTCAGCCACTTCAACAAGGCGACCAAGGGCCGGATCGTGCGCAGCCTGCTGTCGGCCGCGGCCGCGCCGCGTGACCCGGCCGAACTGGTGGAGGCGCTGCGGGAGCTGGGCTACGTCGTGGAGGCGGAGGCGCCGGACCGGGCGGGGAAGGCCTGGTCGCTGGACGTGCTGGTGGAGGAGATCCACTGAACCACCGGGCCGCTGGGCCGCTGGGCCGCTGGGCGGCTGGGCGGCTGGGCCTACGTAAGGCGCGGCAAGGGCATTGCAGCATGTGCAACGATCATTGCGCATGCTGCAGCGGCTGGGCACGATGAGGGCATGACCTCGCCCGTGCCCCCGCTTCCGGCTGCCTCCGTGCTGGACCTCGCGCCCGTCGTGCCCGTGCTGGTCCTCTCCGACGCGGCCGACGCGGTGCCGCTGGCGCGGGCGCTGGTCGCGGGCGGGCTGCCGGCGATCGAGGTGACGCTCAGGACCCCGGCCGCGCTCGACGCCGTCCGGGCCGTCGCCGCCGAGGTGCCCGGGGCCGTGGTGGGGGCGGGCACGGTGATCACACCGGAGCAGGCGGAGGCGTGCGTGACGGCCGGGGCGCGGTTCCTGGTGAGCCCCGGCTGGACCGAGGCGCTGCTGGAGGCGATGCGGGGGTCCGGGGTGCCGTTCCTGCCCGGGGTGTCGACCACCTCCGAGGTGGTCGCGCTGCTGGAGCGCGGGGTGCGGGACATGAAGTTCTTCCCTGCCCAGGCGGCGGGCGGTACGGCCTATCTGAGGTCGCTGGCCGGTCCGCTGCCCCAGGCCCGCTTCTGCCCCACCGGCGGGATCGGCCCGGAGACGGCGCCGGAGTACCTCGCCCTCCCCAACGTCGGCTGTGTCGGCGGCAGTTGGATGGTCCCCCCGGACGCGGTGGCCGCCCGGGACTGGGCAAGGATCGAGGCACTGGCCCGGGAGGCGGCGGGGCTCAGCCGACCCGGATGACGACCTTGCCGAAGGAGGCCCCGCGTGCAACGCGCTGCTGGTGTCGGGTGGTTGCCGAGTGGCCCCAGGGCCGCGCGGTGAACTCGTCGCGGCGAAAACGGCGTTCGCGGTGCTGACGGACCTGCTGCGCGGGCGGGGCGCCGCGGGGGCGGGCGTCAGCGCAGGTGGGACGTCTCGTTGAAGAGCCGGACGCTCGCGTTGCCGTCCGCGTAGTACGCCACCGCCGACAGGGAGGCGGCCGACAGCTCCATGCGGAACAGCGACTCGGGCGGGGCGCCGAGGGCGAGGCGGACGAACTGCTTGATCGGGGTCACATGGGTGACCAGCAGGACCGTACGGCCCGCGTGGGCCGCGACCAGCTTGTCCCGGGTGGCCGCGATGCGGGTGGCCGTCTCGGTGAAGCTCTCGCCGCCGCCGGTCGGGTGCGCGGTGGGGTCGGCGAGCCAGGCGTTCAGGTCGTCCGGGTGACGCTCGCGGACCTCGCCGAAGGTCAGGCCCTCCCAGGCGCCGAAGTCCGTCTCGCGCAGACCCTCCTCGATCGCCACGTCCAGGCCCAGGCGGGCGGCGACGATGGCGGCGGTCTCGCGGGTACGGGTGAGGGGGGAGGCGAGGACGGTCTGGATCGTGCCGCGCCGGGCGAGGGCCTCGGCGACCCGGTGGGCCTGCTCGCGGCCCGCGTCCGAGAGGGAGGGGTCGGTGCCGCCGCTGCCGGAGAAGCGCTTCTGGGGGGTGAGGGGGGTCTCCCCGTGTCGCAGCAGCACGAAGGTGGCGGGTGCGCCGAGGTCGGGGGCGGCGCTCCAGCCGGGGGTGGTCGTGCGGCTCGGCTCGGCGGGGGCACTCGGGCGCTGCTCGCTGTGAGGCGCCCCTGCGCCCACCCGTGCCGCCCCAGCGGCACGACTGCCCGCGGCTACGGAAGCACCGCCGCCGCCCGCGGCCGCGGAGGCGTCGTCGCCCGCAGCCACATCGTCGGCGGCGCCACTGCCCGAAGCTTCGCATGCGGCGGGTGCGGCCAGGTCCGCCCGGGAGGTCGAAGGGGACCACTGGAGGCCCTTCGTGCCCGCGTCCATCGCCTCGTTGGCGAGGCGGTCGGCGTGTTTGTTCTCGGCGCGGGGGATCCACTCGTAGCTGACCCGGTCGGCCGGGAAGATCGCCCGCGCCTCGGTGGCCAGCGGCTTCATGTCGGGGTGCTTGATCTTCCAGCGGCCCGACATCTGCTCGACGACGAGCTTGGAGTCCATGCGGACGTGGATCGCGGCGGTCGCGTCGAGGGCCAGCGCAGAGCGCAGGCCGGCCAGCAGGCCCCGGTACTCGGCCACGTTGTTGGTGGCGATCCCGATGTACTCCGCTGCCTCGGTCAGGGTCTCCCCCGTCGCCGCGTCACGCACCACCGCGCCGTAGCCCGCGGGCCCCGGGTTGCCCCGCGACCCGCCGTCCGCCTCGACGATGAACTCCCGCACCCCTGAAGCCTCCTACAGACCCGACTCGGCCGTGCGCACCAGGATGCGGCGGCAGTTCTCGCAGCGGACCACCGTGTCCGGCGCCGCCGCGCGGACCTCGTTCAGCTCGGTGATGGCCAGCTCCTGGCGGCAGCCCTGGCAGGTGCGCGCGTACAGCTTGGCCGCGCCGATGCCGCCCTGCTGCTCGCGCAGCTTGTCGTAGAGCTTGAGCAGGTCGGCCGGGACCGAACCCGCCACGACCTCGCGTTCCTTGGTCACCGAGGCGGCCTCGCGGTCGATCTCCTCGAAGGCCGCCTCCCGGCGCCCGGTCGCGTCGTCGATCTTCGCCTGGACGGAGGCGACGCGCTCGGTCAGCTCGGTCACCCGCCCCTGCGCGCCCTCGCGGCGCTCCATGACCTCCAGGACCACGTCCTCCAGGTCGCCCTGCCGCTTGGCGAGCGAGGCGATCTCGTGCTGCAGGTTGGACAGGTCCTTGGGCGAGGTGACGGCGCCGGAGTCGAGGCGCTGCTGGTCACGGGTGGCGCGCTGGCGCACCTGCTCCACGTCCTGCTCGGCCTTGGTCTGCTCGCGGGCGCAGTCGCTCTCCTCGGTCTGCGCTGCCACGAGCAGGTCGCGCAGCTGCGTGAGGTCCTTCGTCAGCGACTCGATCTCGGCGTGCTCGGGCAGGGACCTGCGCTTGTGCGCGAGCTGCTGCAGGCGCACGTCGAAGGCCTGGACGTCGAGGAGTCGGATCTGGTCGGCGGGCGCGGCGTTCAGTTGGGGGCTCCCATTAGCTAGTGGTGGCGGAGGACGCCGCGTGGGCGGTCCAGGGGTCGGTGACCGTCGTGGAGACGTGGACCCTGAGGTCCCAGCCGTGACGGTCGGAGATCTCGTCGAGCTGGCTCGCGGCCAGCTCGCACCAGGGCCACTCGGTGGCCCAGTGCGCCGCGTCGAGCAGCGCGAGAGGACTGTGCGCCACGGCCTCCGAGGCCGGGTGGTGGCGCAGGTCGGCGGTGAGGAAGGCGTCGACGCCCGCCGCGCGGACCTGGTCGAAGAGGCTGTCGCCGGAGCCGCCGCTGACGGCGACCGTGCGGACGGGCCGTTCGGGGTCGCCGGCCACCCGGATGCCCTGCGCGGTGGCGGGCAGCCGCTCGGCGGCGCGGGCGGCCAGCTCGCGGACGGTCACGGGGTGGTCCAGTTCGCAGACGCGGCCCAGGCCCCGGCGGCCCTGCGGGTCGGTGGGGTCCGGCACCAGCGGGCGTACGACCCGCAGGTCGAGCGCGCCCGCGAGGGCGTCGGAGACGCCCGGGTCGGCGGTGTCGGCGTTGGTGTGGGCGACGTGCAGCGCGATGTCGTTCTTGATCAGCGTGTGCACGACCCGGCCCTTGAAGTGCGTCGCCGCGACCGTGGTCGTCCCCCGCAGATAGAGCGGGTGGTGCGTGACCAGCAGGTCGGCGCCGAGCTTCACCGCCTCGTCGACGATCTCCTGCACGGGGTCGACGGCGAACAGGACCCGGGTGACCTCCTGGCCGGGGTCGCCCACGACCGTGCCGACCGCGTCCCAGGACTCGGCCCGCTCGGCGGGCCACAGGTTCTCCAGCGCGGCGATGACTTCAGACAGACGGGGCACGGGAAAAGGCTACCTGGCTGTTCCGTGGGGCCGTACCGCATCCGGCACCCCGTTACCGTTCAGCACAATCAACGCCCCTTCCTCAGAGGAATCGCTTCTGCGCCACCCGTATGTGTGAAGCGGGAGTCGGCCGTCCCACCCCCGTGCGTACGAAAACTAGCTTCGTCGCCGGAGGTGGTCGAGCGATGACGGCCTGTGCGATCGAACCCCCGTCGGCCGGCGAGGACGACGGTGCCCCGGGGTCCCGGTGCACCCTCACGGCGGACGGCGCGTACGCCGCCCGGCTCGCGCTGGACGGTGAGAGCTGGTTCCCGGAGCGCTGGACGCTGGACGGCCCCGAGCCGTACGCGGTGCCGCTGCCCGGCAACCAGCCGGAGGAGCCCGGCACCGAGGTGCAGCCCATGGGGGACGGCCGGGTGCTGATCCACCGGCTGGTGGAGCGGCGGCACGTCTTCGCCCTGCTGTACCCGACCGGACCCGGCACCGGCGAGCTGCCGCTCGGCGCGCTGGAGTGCCCCGGGCCCGGCACCCGGCTCTCCCTGCTGCCGCCGGCTCCGGGGGGCGCCCGGGCGTACGCCGTCGCCGCCGGAGCGCGCTCCAGCGTGGTGTGGCAGGTGGCGGGCGGCGCCTTCGGCCCGGAGCGGCTCGCCGAGGTTCCGGGGCGCTGCTCGGGCGGGGTCTGGCTGGACCGGTCCGGGCGGCTGCTGGCGCTGGACCGGGAGCTGGACGGGCGCACCAAGACGGTCGTGGTGGACCTGGAGCGGGGCGAGGTCTCGCCGCTGCTGCAGATCACGGAGGCCAGCGACGACCGGCTGCTGCTCGCCGACCTGGACAGCGGGCTGCTGCTGATCTCCTCCGACGCCCCTTCGCCGGGGCAGGAACGATTGGGCTGGGGCGTGCTCGGCAGCACCCTGCCGGTGCGCTTCCCGGAGTGCCTGCGGCTGCCGGAGTGCACGGTGACGCCGTTCGCGATCCAGCCGGAGCAGGTGCTGACCCCGGAGCACTGCGCGGTGGCGCTGCGCCTCGACGGCTCCTTCGGCACCTGGGTGGGCACCTGGCGGCCGGCCGGGCGGCAGGTCACGCACTTCGTGGCGCCGGAGGGATGGCTGACCGGGGCCGGGGTGTGGACACGGGACGGGGTGCTGCGGCTGCCGTACGCCACGCAGGGGACTCCGTGCGGCGTGGCGGAGCTGCCGGGGCCCACGGGGGAGACGGGGGCCGCGCCGCGGAGGGGGACCGCGGGGGCGGGGGGAGCGGGGGACGCGGGTCCGCGGGGCCCGGTCCGGGACGGCACGGCCGACCGGGCGCCCGAGGCGCCCCGGCGGGCGGCGGAACCGGATCCTCCGGGGCCCGCGGTGACGCGTCCGGTGCCGTTGCAGCAGGCGCCTCTGGGACGTCTTGTAACGAAGTAGTGCCGGTTGGCGTGTGCGCCTGGATTCGGCCCGTGGTGTGCCGGTTACACTCGCCCGGCTGTACGAAAGATCATGTTGACGGGGTGAATACGTCCGATGAGCGACACCAGCACGACGGAACAGCTGTCTGCCGACTCTCAGGAGACCGCCGGCCACGGTCGGCACCGGGGCGCGATCGCGGCCCAGGAGAGTGAAGCGGCTCCTCACGGCAAGCATCGCAAGCCGGCCGAGGAGACCATGGAGGCGGCTGCCTGACGGTCGTAGAACGAGAGGGGGCGCCCGGCCGGGCGCCCCCTCTTCTGCGTTCTCAGCCCTGTTCCCGGCGCAGGCCCAGCACCTCCGCCGCCGCGAAGGTCTCCCCCGGCGGCCGGTCCGCGTAGTGCGGGGTGAGCAGCGCGTCGAGTTCGTCGTAGGTGAAGGTGTCCTGCTTGCTGTCGAACTTGGCCCGCACCCGGGGCCGGTCGACGATCGCGACCATGCCGCCGTGGACGACGAGCAGCTGCCCGTTGACCCCGGCGGCGGCGGGTGCGGCCAGATAGCCGACGAGCGGGGCGACGTGCTCGGGGGCGAGCGGGTCGAGGCCCTCGTCCGGTGCCCGCAAGCCTGCGAAGACGTCCTCGGTCATCCGGGTCCTGGCGCGCGGGCAGATGGCGTTGGCCGTGACGCCGTACTTGGCGAGGGCGAGCGCGGTGGAGGTGGTCAGGCCCACGATCCCGCCCTTGGCCGCGGCGTAGTTGGGCTGCCCGGCGGACCCGGCGAGGAAGGCCTCGGAGGAGGTGTTGACGATCCGTCCGTACACCGGCCCCCCGGACGCCTTGGACCGCTCCCGCCAGTGCGCGGCGGCGATGCGGGTGGTGTTGAAGTGCCCTTTGAGGTGGACGCGGATCACCGAGTCCCACTCGTCCTCGGTCATGGAGAAGACCATGCGGTCGCGCAGGATGCCCGCGTTGTTGACGAGGACGTCCAGCTTGCCGTACTCGGCGATCGCCGAGCCGACCAGCTCCCGGGCCTGTGCGGGGTCGGCGACGTCCCCGGTGTGGGCGAGGGCCCTGCCGCCGGCCTCCCGGATCTCGGCGGCGACCCGCTCGGCGGGCGCCGCCGACGCCTCACCGGTGCCGTCCCGGCCGGGCTGCCCGTAGTCGTTGACGACGACGGCCGCGCCGAGCCGGGCCAGTTCCAGTGCCTCGGCCCGGCCGAGTCCGCGTCCGGCGCCGGTGACGACGGCGGACAGTCCATCGAGTGGCAGTGACATGGGGGCGTCCTCAGATCTCGATGCACGTACGCAGGGCGGTCCCGGTACGCATCTGGTCCAGTGCCTCGTTGATCTCCGCCAGCTGCACCCGGTGGGTGATCAGGCCGGCCAGGTCGACGCGGCCGGCCCGCCACAGGGCGATGGTGCGTTCGTAGGAGCGCAGCACGTCCCCGCCGCCGTACATGGACGGCAGGATGCGCTTCTCGTCGAAGAACAGCTCGAACATGTTGAGCTGCAGGAAGTCGTCCATGGCGCCGGCGCCGACCACGACGAGGGTGCCGCCGCGCCGGGTGTTCTCGTAGGCGGTGCGGGCGGTGGCGGAGCGGCCGACGACCTCGAAGACGTAGTCGAAGCCCTCGCCGCCGGTGACCTGCTGCCTGGTGTCGGCCAGTTCCCCGGGCGCGACGGCCCTGGTGGCGCCGAACCGCAGCGCGGACTCGCGCCGGGAGGCGACCGGGTCGACGGCGACGATCTCGGCGGCGCCCTTCAGCCGCGCGCCCTGGACGGCCGAGATGCCGACGCCCCCGCACCCGATGACGGCGACCGACGAACCGGCTTCCACGTCCGCCGTGTTGAGCGCGGCGCCCAGGCCGGTGGTGACCCCGCAGCCGATGAGCGCGGCGATGTCGTAGGGCACGTCGTCCGGGATCGGGACGGCGCAGCCGGCGTCGACCACGACCTCCTCGGCGAAGGTGCCGGTGCCCGCGAAGCCGAAGACGTCACCGCCCGAGCGCCGGAAGTTGGGGGTGCCCGCGTTCATGAACCCGGCCAGGCACAGCTCGGTCTGCCCGCGCCGGCAGGCGGGACAGGCGCCGCAGGCGGGCAGCCAGCAGATGACGACCCGGTCGCCGGGCTTCAGGTGCTTCACGCCCTCGCCGACCTCGAGGACCTCGCCCGCGCCCTCGTGGCCCGGCACGAACGGCGCGGGCTGGGGCAGGACGCCGTTCATCGCGGAGAGGTCGGAGTGGCACAGCCCGGTGGCGCGCACCCGGACCCTGACCCGGCCGGGGCCGAAGCCCACCGCCTCGACGTCGTCGAGGACCTCCAGCTTCTCCTGGCCGATCTCGTGCAGTACGGCTGCGCGCATGGTGCGGCTCCCCTCGGGATGCTGGTTCAGGAGTGCTCTACGACGGTGTCCGCGAGGACCGGCGCCTCGTCCCGTTCGACGGCGGCCACCGCCACCCGCACCCGCCCCGCCTCGGGCCACATGCGGATGCGCAGGGTCTCGCCCGGGTACACGACCCCGGCGAACCGGGTGGTGTACGACCGCACCCGGCTCACGTCGCCGCCGAGCAGCGTGTCGACGACCGCCTTGAGCGTGATGCCGTAGGTGCACAGGCCGTGCAGGATGGGCCGGTCGAAACCGGCGAGCTTGGCGAACTCGGGGTCGGCGTGCAGCGGGTTGTAGTCGCCGGAGAGGCGGTAGAGGAGGGCCTGGTCGGCGCGGACCGGCCGCTCGACGGTGCGGTCCGGGGGGCCGGTGGGCTCCTTCCGGGCGGCGGAGGGGCCCCGGTCGCCGCCCCAGCCGCCCTCGCCGCGTACGAAGATCTGGGCGTCGTTGGTCCACAGCGGGCCGTCGTCGTCGCCGACGTCGGTGCGCAGCACGAGGACGGCGGCCTTGCCCTTGTCGTACACGGCGGCGATGCGGGAGGTGGCGGTGGCGGTGCCCCGCACCGGGATGGGCCGGTGCAGTCGCAGGCTCTGGCCGCCGTGCAGGACCCTGGCCAGGTCGACGTCGACGCCGGGCATGGACAGCCCGCTGATCACGCCGGGCGAGCCGGCGCCCGCGACGGTGGCGAAGCTCGGCAGGACGTGCAGCCGGGACTCAAGGGTGTAGCGCAGCTCGTCCGGGTCCGTGGCGGGGTGCCGGCGGTCGGGGTTCGCGGCCGCACCGATGCCGAGGTGGTAGAGCTGGACGTCCTTGGCGGTCCAGGTGATCTCGCCGGAACGGGGTTCGGCGGCGAGCGCCTTGGCTGCGTCGATGGGCATGGGGCTCCTGAGAGGTCTCAAGACCCCGGCACGGCCGTCCGCACCGTCGGCCGCACCGAGGTCGTCCACGGGGCGGATCTAGAACGCGTTCCAGTCCAGCGCCCCTTGTATAACCCAGCGCCCCGCAGTTGTGAAGGCTCCTGACGGCGCGTCAGCTCCGGTCGGCCGGGACATTTGTACTGCCCGAGTCCGTACATGCGCATCTGCCCGGCGCGGGCCGCGTTCCCTAGCGTCGTAGGCATGACACAGACGAAGAACACCGCCGTGTCCTTCGCGGGGGCGGTCAAGACGTACGGCGCCGTGCGCGCCGTGGACGGCGTCGGCCTGGACGTCGCGCCGGGCGAGACCGTGGCCCTGCTGGGCAGGAACGGCGCCGGGAAGTCGACCACCATCGGGCTGCTGCTCGGGCTGTACGAGCCCGACGCAGGCTCCGTGGAGCTGTTCGGCGACGCACCCGGGCGGTCGGTCCGCGCGGGCCGGGTGGGCGCGATGCTCCAGGACGCCCGGCCGGTGCCCCGGGTCACGGTCGGGGAGCTGGCCCGCTTCATGGCCTCCCGCTATCCGGCGCCGATGCCGGTGGCGCGGGCCCTGGAGCTGGCCGGGATCGCGGATCTGGCGGGGCGGCGGGTGGACCGGCTGTCCGGCGGGCAGGTGCAGCGCGTGCGGTTCGCCCTCGCGCTGTCCGGGGACCCCGCGCTGCTGGTGCTCGACGAGCCGACGGCGGCGCTGGACGTGGAGGCCCGGCACGCCTTCTGGGACGCCATGGGCGCCTACGCCCGGCGCGGGCACACCGTGCTCTTCTCCACCCACTACCTGGAGGAGGCGGACGCGCACGCGGACCGGATCGTGGTCCTCGACCGGGGGCGGATCGTCGCCGACGGCACGGGCGAGCAGCTGCGCCGCGCGGCGGGCGGCAGCCTGGTCTGCGTCGACCTGGCCGGCCTGGACGCGGAGGCGCTCGCCCTGCTGCCCGGCGTCCGCTCGGTGGAGACACGCGGCCACCGGGCCCGGCTGCGCACCGACGACTCCGACGCGACGGTGATCGCGCTCGCCGGGCTCGGCGCGATCCGGGGCCTCGAGGTCGCGGCGGCCTCCCTGGACGACGCGTTCCTCGCGCTCACCTCCCGCGACCGGGTCCCGGAGGCGGTGTGATGCTCGCCTACGTGCGTCTGGAGGTCCGCCGCACCCTGCGGGACACCGGGTTCGTGATCGGCGGCATCGCGATGCCGGTGATGATGTATCTGCTGTTCACCAACCTGGGTGAGGACGACGGAAGTTGGCGGACGGCCGCGATGGTCGGCATGGCGGCCTACGGCGCGGTCGGCTCGGCGCTGAACACCGGCGGCGCGGTCGCCGAGGACCGGGCGGTCGGCTGGCTGCGGCAGCTGCGGGTGACGCCGATGACCCCGCGCGAGGTGGTGGCCGGGCGGACGCTGACCGGCGCGGTGACCGTGCTGCCCGCGATCGTCGCGGTGCTCGCGGCGGGCGGTCTGGTGAACGGGGTGCGGCTCGCGGTCTGGCAGTGGGCGGCGATCACGCTGCTGCTGTGGCTCGGCTCGCTCCCCTTCACGCTGCTGGGCCTCGGCAACGGCTACCGGCTGACCGGACCCGCCACCGGGGTGGCGAACATGGTGTGCAACCTGGGGCTCGCCGTGCTGGGCGGCCTGTGGTTCCCGGTCAGCCTGTTCCCCGGCTGGCTGCGCACGCTGTCCGCGTACACGCCCACCCACCGGTTCGCCCAGCTGGGAACCTCCGTCGCGGACGGACACGCCCCGGGTGCCGGTGCGATCATCGTGCTGACGGCTTGGCTGCTGCTGTTCGGTTCGTACGCTGTGGTGTCGTACCGCCGCGGTGCGGGGACCGTCTGATCGGGGGAATCAGGAAGATGGCGTGGTGGAAGACCGTGTCCTGCCAGGCGCGGGCCTGGCAGGACACCCGGCTCGCGTGGAAGTCGGAGCACGAGCACTGGAAGGCGGAGACCCGGCGCTACAAGGCGGCGCAGCGCGAGGCCCGGAAGCGGGGCGGGGCCCCGGCCGTGGACGACCCCGGGCCGCCGCCCACCGGTTTCGCGCTGCTGCCGTGGCTGCTGATGGGCATGGGGGCCTTCTCCAACCTGCTCCAGGGCAGGACCACGAACCCGTTGGTCGGGGGCCTCGGCCTGTTCCTGTTCAACACGCTGTACATCTACGTCACCTTCCGCTCCTTCGACCGGGGCAAGCGGAAGGCGCGGTCCACCCGGCTGGCGCTGCTGGTCATGGGCCTGCTGACCACGGGGCTCGCGCTCGGCTACGGCGGCAGCTGGCTGATGTTCTTCCCGCTGCTCGGCCTCGCCACGGGCGCCGCGCTGCGCGGACCCTGGCTGGGCCGGGCCGGGATACTGCTCGCCGTCTACTCGGCCGTGGTCTCCGGGGGGCGCGGCGACTGGTCGGACGCCACGAACATCGGCTACGCCACGTTCCTGTCCACGATGGTCACCGCCGCGATCCTCGGCCTGTCCGAGGCCGTGCGGGAACTGCGGGCCGCCCGTGAGGAGCTGGCCCGGCGCGCGGTGGAGAAGGAGCGGCTGCGGTTCTCCCGGGACCTGCACGACCTGCTCGGGCACACCCTGTCGGTGATCGTGGTGAAGTCCGAGGCGGCCCGGCGGCTGGCGCCGCGCGACATGGACGCGGCGCTCGGGCAGATCTCGGACATCGAGTCGGTGGGCCGGCAGGCGCTGACCGAGATCCGCGAGGCGGTGACCGGCTACCGCGAGGGCAGCCTCGCCACCGAGCTGACCCGCGCCCGGTCCGCGCTGTCGGCGGGGAGCGTGGAGCCCGTGGTGCGCCAGTCCGGTACGCCGCTCGCGCCGCAGACCGAGGCGCTGCTGAGCTGGGTGGTGCGCGAGGCGGTGACCAACGTGGTGCGCCACAGCGACGCGAGCCGCTGCGAGATCACCGTGGACAGCGCCCCCGAGCGGGTCCGGCTGACGGTCACCGACAACGGCACCGGCGAGGCCGTCAGCCGCCCGAGCGAGGGCATCGGCGGCACGGGCCTGACGGGGCTGACCGAACGGCTCGCGGCGGCGGGCGGCTCCCTCACGGCCGGCCCGTCACCACGCGGCGGCTTCACGGTGAGCGCCGAACTCCCGGTCGACGCGGAGGAGTTGACGGCGGCAGGGGCCCCGGCACCCGGGGCACGCTGACCGTCCGGCGGCGGCCGGGCCGTTCTGGTGGCGGACGTGGTCGGGGGTGCAGCGGGCGGTCGTGGCGCACGGCGGGATCCCGAAGCGGAGGCGAAGACACCGCCGCCGACAGCGCGGCCGCGCCCGGCTAAGCCGGGGTGGCCCGCGAGGCCGGGGCGACCGGCGGAGACGGCATGGCCGGCGGAGACGCCGTGTCGGGGATGTGGAGGCATGGGAAGCGGCCGGTGGGCCCGGCCGGCGGCCGTACGCTGAGGCCATGAACGAGATGCCCCGGGACGGTCGGGCCGCCAAGTGCATCCGGGTACTGCTCGCCGAGGACCAGGGCATGATGCGCGGCGCTCTCGCCCTGCTGCTCGGCCTGGAGGAGGACATCGAGGTGGTGGCCCAGCTGTCCTCGGGCGACGCGATCGTGGACTCCGTGCTCACCCATCGGCCGGACGTCGCCCTGCTGGACATCGAACTGCCCGGCACCAGCGGCTTGGACGCGGCGGCCGAGCTGCGCGAGCAGGCGCCCGGCTGCCGGGTGCTGATCCTCACGACCTTCGGCCGGCCCGGCTATCTGCGCCGGGCCATGGAGGCCGGGGCCGCCGGGTTCCTCGTCAAGGACGGCCCGGTGGAGGAACTGGCGGTGGCGATCCGGCGCGTGCTCGCCGGGGAGACCGTGGTCGATCCGGCGCTGGCCGCGGCCGCGCTCAGCGCCGGTCCGAACCCGCTGACGGCCCGTGAGTGCGAGGTGCTGACGGCGTCGGTGGACGGTGCGACGGTCGCCGACATCGCCGGGCGGCTGCATCTGTCCGAGTCCACCGTGCGCAACTACCTGTCCTCGGCGATCGGCAAGACGGGCACCCGCAACCGCGCGGAGGCGGTACGCGAGGCCCGCCGCCAGGGCTGGCTGTGAGCTACTGGACCACCTCGGCGTTCCGGTAGTGCCTGCCCTCGGGAGCCACGCACACGAACCAGTCGGAGGGAAGTCCGGCGACTGCCCGGGGCACGGCCACCATGCTGGTGCCGTCGTCCCAGCCGCACCTGACCCGGCCCGCGGTCCGGGCCACCTGCCCGATCACCAGCCGTCCGGAACTCTCCGGGCCGTAGCCCAGACGCGTGGCCATGGCTTCCATGTCGGTGCCCCTCGGACGGGTCCACTCCTCCGTGGTGTCGTACATGTTCTGCTGCGGGCGGTGGCCGCCCCAGGCACGGGTGACGAAGAAGGAGCCCCGGCCGATCAGGTCGGCCGCCTTGCGGGTCGCCGCCGGCTGCAGTCCCGCTCTGCTCATCGCGTCGTACTGCCGGACGGCCTCCGCCCGGTCGCGCGGGGCATCCCACACCTGGAGCTCCGCGCGCCACTCCTTGCCCTGGTACAGGCCCCTGGCCAGCTCCGTGCGCTGCGGCTCGTCCACATGCCGGGCCCGCACCTGCGTCGGACGGGGCGCCACCGGTTCCGTGCGGCCCGAGTGCCCCTGCCCCGGCAGGCCCGTCACCGCGAGCGCCGCCCCCGTCGCCCCCACCAGCGTCAGGGCCGTGGCCGTCGCCGTCGCCCAGCGGCGGGCCCGGCGTCTGCGGCCGCCGCGGACGACCGCCTGGACGGGGGCCGTGCCGATCTCGACCCCGTCCGCCGCGTCCGCGAGGAGGAGCGCGATGTCCGTCGGCGCCATGTCGTGGTTCTCCCGGTCCGCGCTCATCACTTCCGCCCTCCGTACGTCGCCGTCTCCGCCAGCCCCGGCACGGCCCGCAGCTTCGCGATCCCCTTGGCCGCGTTGCTCTTCACCGTGCCGACCGAGCAGCCCATCGCCTCCGCCGCCTGGGTCTCCGTCAGGTCCTCCCAGTAGCGCAGCACCACCGCCTCCCGCTGCCGCGGGGGCAGTTGGGCGAGCGCCCCGAGCAGCGCGCCGCGGTCGTCGGCCTGCGCGATCCGGTCCCCCGTGTCGGCCACCTCGCGCACCAGGCCCGCGTCGTCCTTCGGGGCCAGGAACTCCTTGAGTCGTCTTCGGTGTCTGCGCGCGTGCGCGTTGATCATCACGCGTCGCACGTACGCCTCCGGGTCGTCGGCCGTGCGGACCCGGCGCCAGGCGACGTAGACCCGTTCGAGCGTCGTCTGGACCAGGTCCTCCGCGGCGTGCCGCTCCCCCGTGAGGAGAAACGCCGTACGCATCAGCCGCGGCCAGCGGCCGACCACGAAGCTCTGGAACTCCTCGTTCCGAGCCTGCTTCCCGTCCCCCATGGGCACCTCCTAGATGTCAGAAGGAGTCCACGAGCGGGCCGGACCGTTGCCTCACTTCGAGGAGATCCTGCGCGGCAGCCACAGCAGCATCAGCAGCGCCCCGCCCAGCAGCACCGCCGTGCTCGCCCGGAAGGCCAGCGCGTAGCCGTCCGTCAGCGCCTCCGGGCCGTGGCCGGAGCCCGTCCCGGTCGCGGCGACGGTGGACATCACCGCGAGCCCGAGCGAACCGCCCATCGTGCGGGAGGTGTTGACGAGCCCCGACACCACACCGGCCTCGCCGGGGGCGGCCCCCGAGGTGGCCAGGGCGGCGAGCGGGGTCGTGGCCAGGCCCGCGCCGAACATCATCAGCATGCCCGGGATCATGATCGCGGTGACGTACGCCTCGTGCGCGCTCATCGTCGACTGCCGGCCGAAGCCGGCCGCGGCCACCAGCGTGCCCAGCACCGCGACGGTCCGCGCGCCCACCTTCCGCATCAGGCGCGGCGCGAGCTTGGAGCCGACGACCACGGACAGCGAGCTGGGCACGAGGGCGGCGCCGGCCTGCAGCGGCGAATAGCCGAGGACGTTCTGGGCGTACAGCGTCATGAAGTACCACATGCAGAACATCGCCGAGCCGGAGACGAACATCGCCGCGTTCGCCGAGGCCACCGGGCGCACCCGCAGCAGGCCGAGCGGCATCAGCGGGGCCGCCGTACGCGCCTCGGTGAGCAGGAACAGGGCGACCAGCAGCAGTCCGGCGAGCAGCGGGGCGAGCGTGGCCGGGGCGGTCCAGCCCTCGGCCCCGGTCTGCGAGATGCCGTAGGCCAGTGTGCCGAGTCCCGCGGTGACGAGCAGCGCGCCCGGCAGGTCGAGGCGCCGCCGGTCGCCGGCCCGGCTCTCCGTCAGCCACCGGATCGAGCCGGCCAGGACCACCGCGCCGACGGGCACGTTGATGAGCAGCACCCACCGCCAGGACAGCGCGTCGACGAGGACCCCGCCGACGAGTCCGCCCGCGGCGCCGCCGCCCGCGCCGACCGCGGTCCAGGTCGCTATCGCCCGTGCCCGCGCGGCCCCCTCCGGCACCGCCGCCGTCAGCAGCGTCAGGGTGGCGGGCGCCAGCACGGCCGCGCCGAGGCCCTGCACGGCCCGCGCCAGCAGCAGCTGCCAGCCCTCCTGGGCCAGGCCGCCGCCCAGCGAGGCCAGCGTGAACAGGCCGAGCCCCACCAGGAACATCCGCTTGCGGCCGTAGAGGTCGCCGGCCCGGCCGCCGAGCAGCATGAAGCCGGCGAAGGCGATGGCGTACGCGTTCACCACCCACTGGAGTCCCGTGGCGCTCAGCCCGAGGTCCGCGCGCATCGACGGCAGGGCCACGTTCACGACGGACACGTCGAGCACGACGAGGAACTGCCCGGCGCACGCCAGGGCCACCACCAGCCAGGTGGGGGGCGCCGTACGGCGGGATATGAGGGGCGAGGTGTCGGCGGCTTCCAGCATGGGTGCCATCCCCTGACGCAGGATCAGAAACCCATGGGATGGTCAAGAATTCGTTAGACGCTCGAAGCAACGGAATAGTTGCCTGTGCATACGAGGTTTACCCGCCACTTATGTCTTACGGGAGGCCTCACTCAATGACCCACTCGACGACCGACCAACCGGCCCGGCCGGCGAGCGGGGCCGTCGTCCCGGTGCTCGCCTTCGCGGGCATCGTGGTCGCGGTGATGCAGACGCTGCTCGTGCCGGTCATCAAGGACCTGCCGCAGCTGCTGGCCACCGCCCCCAGCAACGCCACCTGGGTGCTCACCTCGACGCTGCTGTCCGGCGCCGTCGCCACCCCGATCATGGGCCGGCTCGGCGACCTCTACGGCAAGCGGCGGATGCTGATCCTCAGCCTCGCCGTGATGGTGGTCGGCGCCCTGGTCAGCGCGCTCACCAGCCAGCTGCTCACCATGATCGTGGGCCGCACCCTGCAGGGCTTCGCCATGGGCGCGATACCGCTCGGCATCGGCCTGATGCGGGACATGCTGCCGCGCGAGCGGCTCGGCTCGGCGATGGCCCTGATGAGCTCCTCCATCGGCGTCGGCGGCGGCCTCGCACTGCCCGCCGCCGCGCTGGTCGCCGAGCACGCGAACTGGCACGTGCTGTTCTACGGCGCCGCCGGCCTCGGCGTGCTCGCCATCGCCCTCACCCTCCTCACCGTGCCCGAGACCCCGATGCGCGCCGAGGGCTCCTTCGACCTGCTGGGCGCCCTGGGCCTGTCCACCGGCCTGGTGCTGCTCCTGCTGCCCATCACCAAGGGCAGTGACTGGGGCTGGTCCTCGGGGACCACGCTCGGCCTGTTCGCCGCGTCCGTCGTCGTGCTCCTCCTGTGGGGCCTGTTCGAGCTGCGCGCCAAGGCGCCGCTGGTCGACCTGCGCACCACCGCACGCCCCGCCGTGCTCTTCACCAACCTCGCGTCGATCATGGTCGGCGTCGCCTTCTACGTCGTCTCCCTGGTCCTGCCCCAGCTGCTCCAGCTGCCGAAGGCCACCGGCTACGGCCTCGGCCAGTCGATGGTCGTCGCGGGTCTGTGCGTGGCCCCGCTGGGCCTGACGATGATGTTCACCGCCCCCGTCTACGCCCGGCTGTCCGCCCGCTTCGGCCCCAAGGTCACCCTGCTCATCGGCCTGCTGATCATCGCCGTCGGCTACGGCGGCGGCCTCGGCCTGATGGACGCGGCCTGGCAGACGATCGTCACCTCCGTGATCCTCGGCGCGGGCATCGGACTCGCCTACTCCTCGCTGCCCGCGCTGATCGTCGGCGCGGTCCCGGCCTCGGAGACCGGCGCGGCCAACGGCCTCAACACCCTGATGCGGTCCATCGGCACGTCCGTCTCCAGCGCCGTCATCGGCATGGTGCTGGCCAACACGGCGAACGACGTGGGCGGCCTGGCGATCCCGACCATGCACGGCTTCCGGGTCTCCTTCCTGATCGCCACGGGCGCCGTGGCCGTGGGCCTGGTGCTCGCCCTGTTCCTGCCGAAGGCGCCCCGCCCGGCCGAGCAGCACACGCAGCTGCGGGCCAGCAGCGAGGAGGAGGCCAACCTGGAGCGGGCCGAGCAGGTGCTGCGGGGGTTCCGCGGCCGGGTGCTGGACGCCTCCGGACTCCCGGTCGCCCGCGCCAAGGTGACCCTGATCGACCGGCGCGGACGCCAGGCCGGCGCCACCGTCTCCGGCGAGGACGGCACGTACGCGCTCGCCGTGCCCGCCGAGGGGGCGTACGTCCTCGCCGCGAAGGCCTCCGGCCATGGGCCGCGCGCCTCGTCCGCGACGCACTCGGGCGAGGAGCGGGCCGTCGACCTCGACCTCTCGCTGCCCGGGGAGACCGTCAGCGCGTAGCGGCCGCCCCCTTCACACCGCACCCCCGGTCACCCAGGTGGCCGGGGGTGCGGCAGCATGGGCGGTCGGACAGTCGTACGACAGAGAGGCGCTCCATGGCCCCCGCCGCCCCCAAGCCCGAGATCCTGGCCGCTTTCGAGGCGGCCAAGGGGTTCATGCCCGTGGACGAGGGGCTGGCGCTGTACGCGGCCGCCGTGGAGGCCGGGCGTCTCGGGCTGCCGCTGCTGGAGGTCGGCACGTACTGCGGGCGCTCCACCGTGCTGCTCGCCGACGCGGCCCGTGCGGCCGGGGTGAGCGCGCTGACCGTCGACCACCACCGCGGCAGCGAGGAGCAGCAGCCCGGCTGGGACTACCACGACCCCGCGACCGTCGACCCCGAGGTCGGCCTGATGGACACGCTCCCCACCTTCCGCCGGACGCTGTTCCGGGCGGGCCTGGAGGACCACGTGGTCGCCCTCGTCGGCCGCTCCCCGCAGATCGCGGCCATCTGGCGGTCCCCGCTCGGCCTCGTCTTCGTCGACGGCGGCCATACGGACGAGCACGCCGGCGCCGACTACGAGGGCTGGGCCCCGCACGTGGCCGAGGGGGGCCTCCTCGTCATCCACGACGTCTTCCCGCACCCCGAGGACGAGTTCACCGGGCAGGCGCCCTACCGGGTGTACCTGCGGGCCCTGGAGTCGGGCGCGTTCACCGAGGTGGGAGTGACGGGCTCGCTGCGTGTCCTGCGGCGAACGGGAGCGGGGATCTGAGGTCCCGGTTAGAGTCGCAGACGTGTCGTACCTAGGCCCTGAGTTCGAACCCCCGCAGCCGCGCCGGTCCCGGCGCGGCCCGCTGACCGTGGCCCTCGCCGCGCTGGTGCCGGGCGCACTGCTCGGCTGGCTGGTGTACGAGACGGTGGGCGGCGGCGGCCCGCAGGGCTCCGACACCGCTTCCGCCGCCCCCGCCGCGCGGACCTCGGCGGCCTCCTCCTCGCCCCCGGCGCGGTCCGCCCGGCCCTCCGACGACGCCAAGGCGCCCGCCGGGAAGCCGACGCCGCTGGGCACCGGCCCCCTCAGCGGCAAGGTGATCGTCATCGACCCGGGGCACAACCCGGGCAACTTCCGGCACACGGCCGAGATCAACCGTCAGGTGGACATCGGCACCAACCGCAAGGAGTGCGACACCACCGGGACGTCCACCAACGCCGGTTACACCGAGGCCCGGTTCACCCTGGACGTGGCGCACCGGCTGCGCACGATCCTGGAACAGCAGGGCGCCACCGTGCGGTTGACCCACGACGGCGACAGCCCGCCCTGGGGACCGTGCGTGGACCAGCGGGCACGGTTCGGCAACACCGCGCACGCCGACGCGGCCATCTCCATCCACGCCGACGGCTCCGCGGAGGGCGACCGCGGCTTCCACGTGATCCTGCCGGGCTCCGTGCACGCCGGTGCCGCCGACACCCGGCCGATCGTCGGGCCCTCCCGCGCGCTCGGCACGCGCATCGCGGGCACGTTCCTGCGCGAGACCGGCGAGCCGCCTTCCAACTACGTCGGCGACGGCACCGGTCTCGTCACGCGCACGGACCTGGGCGGTCTCAATCTGTCAACGGTTCCCAAGGTGTTCATCGAGTGCGGCAACATGCGCGATAGCAAGGACGCGGCACTGCTGACCAGCGGCGCCTGGCGGCAGAAGGCCGCGCAGGGGATCTCTGAGGGAATCGTGAGTTTCCTGCGCGAGTCGTGACCGGCGGGCGGAACCGGCCGTACGGTCGGATCTTGCTGACGGTAGTGTCTACCGACGACGTGACGACTTACGAAGGACCTGAAGTGAACATCCGCTCCCTCACTAGAGGCGACGGCGCGGTGATCGGAGCAGCGGTGTTGCTGTTCATCGCGTCGTTCCTCACCTTCTACAGCTACTCCGGCTTCGGCGCCACGCACACGCAGAACGCCTGGGACGACCTGGGCACCGGACTGGGCATCTACATGGGCGCGGTGATCGGCGCCGTCCTCATCGTCGTCAACCGCTGCACGCCGCAGCCGCGCAAGGTGCTCGGGCTCGACCTCGGCGCCACCGGCACCGCGTTCGCGATCCTCGCCGCCTGGTCCCTGCTGTGGACGCTGATCGACGTGCCCGACGGCGTGGACGCCGGCGCCGGCCTCGTCCTCGGCTTCATCGCGGCCCTCGTCCTCGCCGCCGCCGCCGTTGCCACCCCCATGGTCCCCGCCCTGCAGGCCGCGCTGGTCCCGGCTCCCAAGCCGGCCGCCCCCGGGCCCTACGGCGCCCAGCCGCCCGCCGGTTACGGCTACCCGGGCGCCCAGCCGCAGCAGCCGTACGGGGCCCAGCCGCAGCAGGGCCAGCCGTTCGGGCAGCAGCAGCCGCCGGCGGCGCAGGGCGCTCCGGCTCCGGGCCCGGCCGGGCAGGACTTCTCGCCGTTCTGGTTCGCCGTGCCGGCGACCCGCCCGCTGTTCGCGGAGGACGGCTCCCCGAACCCGATCGCCGAACTGGCGCCGGGCACCTGGTACCTGGCCGTCGAGCAGCGCGGGCCCGCGCTGGTCGCGCAGACCCAGGACGGCCGCCGCGGCGTCCTCCAGGACACCTCCGGCATCCAGCGCGGCTGAACCGCGCACCCCGCCGCCTTCGGCCCCTCGCCCTTCCGGGCGGGGGGCCGTTGCCGTACAGTCGCCCCCCGGTTGTGAACTGACGTACCGTCAGGAGGCAGGCGCATGCGGCTCGGTCTCGCACTCGGCTACTGGGGACGCGGCCCGGGCAGGGACCACGTCCCGCTCGCGCAGGAGGCGGAGCGGCTCGGCTACGACTCCGTGTGGACGGCGGAGTCCTGGGGTTCGGACGCCTTCACCCCGCTCACCTGGATCGCCGCACAGACCTCGACCGTCAAGCTGGGTACGGCCGTTGCCCAGATGGCCGCCCGCGCACCGACGACCACCGCGATGCACGCCCTCACCCTGGACCACCTCTCCGGCGGGCGGATGATGCTCGGACTCGGGCTGTCCGGGCCGCAGGTGGTGGAGGGCTGGTACGGCCGCCCGTTCCCCGCGTCGCCGCTCACCGCGACCCGGGAGTACGTGGACGTCGTACGGCAGGTGCTCAGGCGTGAGGCGCCGGTGGAGTCGGACGGCCGGTTCCACCCGCTGCCCTACCGGGGCCCGGACGGCACGGGTCTCGGCAGACCGCTCAAGCCGATCACCCACCCGCTGCGCCCCGGCCTGCCCGTGCTGCTCGGCGCCGAGGGGCCGAGGAACGTGGCCCAGACGGCCCGGATCGCCGACGGCTGGCTGCCGTTGTACTGGTCGCCGAGCCGGCCCGACGCGTACGGCGAGGTGGTGCGGGAGCTGCCGGAGGGGTTCCTGGTGGCTCCGATGGCCCGGGTGAAGGTGTGCGACGACGTCGCCGAGGGGCTGCTGCCCGTCAAGGCGATGCTGGGCTTCTACATCGGCGGGATGGGGCACGCCTCCCGCAACTTCCACGCCGACCTCATGGCGCGCATGGGCTACGCGGAGGAGGCCCACCGCGTCCAGGAGCTGTTCCTCGCGGGCCGCCGCGAGGAGGCGGTGCTGGCCGTGCCGGACGCCTTCGCCGACGAGATCTCCCTGGTCGGCCCGCGCGAACGCATCGCGGAGCGGCTGGAGTTGTGGCGCAAGGGTCCGGTGACGGACCTGCTGGTCCTGTCACCGGACCCGGCCACCCTGCGGGTCCTCGCGGAGTTGAACTGCTAAGGCCTGTCTGGCCATGCGCGTCGTCGCCCGAAGGGCGGCCGCGCGGCGTCGGGTGCGTGCTCTCGGCGTGCCGGCCCCAGGCCCTCGTACCGGACGTACTCGGGTCAGGGGCCGACGCGGCGAGCGTGCGTGCATGGCGTCGCGCGGCAGACGGGAATGGCCAGACAGGCCCTAGGAGCCGCTCTTGAGCTGGGCCGCCGACGGCACCTGGTCCTTGACCGGGGCACCGGCGCTCGCGCCCGCGCCCTTGACCTTGTTGATGACGTCGTCGAAGGAGCCGGCCGCGTTCGCGTCACCGCTGCGCAGCTTGGCGGGCAGGCCCTTCAGGCTCTCGATGCCGGAGCTCAGCGGGGCGAGCGCCTTCGACAGCAGCGGGTCGCCCTTGGCGTTCTTCTCCGCCGCCTTGAGCCGGTTGTAGGTGAAGGCACCGGCGAGGCCCGCCTTCAGCAGGGCCGTCTTGCGGCCGTGCGCGCCCTTCTTGAACGTGCCCGCCTTCAGGGGCTTCACGATCCACTGGTAGGTGGCACCGGCCGCGAGACCGGCGTTCGCCACGAAGCGGGTCTTGGCGAACTTCTGCTTCTCGGCGGACGTGGTCGGGCTGGGCTTGGCGGCCGTCGCCGCCTGCACCGCCGCCGTGTCCTTCGTACTGGTGGTCGTCGAGTCGCCGCTTCCGCAGGCGGTGGAACCGGCCAGCAGGGCGCAGCACAGGGTGAGCGCCACGCCAAGGCGTCGTATCGGTACGGGCACGAGTTCCCTCCGGACGTGTCTCCCCGAGCGGTTGGCTTCCTCGGGCAGCCTCACCCGGTGCGGGCGGCTGCGCCACTCGGGGGACGCCGTTCGGGTTTCAGCGTGCGCGGTCCGGCAATCCGGAGAGTATGTCCCCTCGATATCGCAACAATGCGAATCAGGCCGGGACGGTCATCGCGGTCGTCGCCGACATCATGGCGCTGATCCTCGGCCTGTGGATCCTCATGTATCTGCTGGACGCGAACCGAGCCAACAGCCTGGTCCAGTTCGTGCACGACGCCGCCGCCTGGCTGGCCGGCTGGTCCCACGACCTCTTCACGTTCCACGAGGCCTGGGCCCGGGTGGTCGCCGGCTACGGTCTGGCAGCCGTGGTCTACCTCTTCATCGGCCACGCCATCGCCAACCGCGTCCACCGGCACTGACCCGGCGGGCCCCCGGCTGGTGCCGTGCCGGGCGTCGCGAGCCGGTGAACCTTTCCGGTCGCAGCACTAGCGGCAGCAGTCGGGGGCCAGGCCGGCCGGCAGGTGGTCGCCGCCGAAGACCGCGCAGGTGGCCTCGTGACCACCGAGCGCGGCCACGGCGAGCAGCAGCGAACCCGCGGTCCACGTGGTGAGTTCGCGCGGCCAGACCGCCTGGTCGTCGAAGACGTAGCCCGTCCAGTACAGGCCGGACTCCGGCTCCCGCAGGTGCTGGATGGACTGGAGTATCTCCAGGGCCCGATCCGACTCGCCGACCGCCCACAGGGCGAGCGCGAGTTCGCTGGACTCGCCGCCGGTCACCCACGGGTTGGGCACGACACAGCGCACACCGAGTCCCGGGACGACGAACCGGTCCCAGGACTCCGCTATGCGCGCCTCGGCCTCGGCCCCGGCCAGGGCGCCGCCGAGGACCGGGTAGTACCAGTCCATCGAGTAGCGGTCCTTGTCCAGGAAGCGCTCGGGGTGCCGGCGGATCGCGTGGCGCAGCGCGCCCACCGCCAACTCCCAGTCGGGCTGCGTCTCTTCGCGCTGCTCGGCGATGGCGAGCGCACAGCGCAGCGCCTGGTGCACGGAGGAGCTGCCGGTGAGCAGGGCGTCGGACGCGGGCGTGCCGTCGTCGTCGCGTCGCCAGCCGATCTGGCCGCCGGGCTGCTGGAGGCGCAGCACCCACTCCATGGCCGCGTGGACGCACGGCCACATGCGGTCCAGGAACGTGTCGTCGCCGGTGGAGAGGTAGTGGTGCCAGACGCCGACGGCTATGTACGCCACGAAGTTCGACTCGCGTCCGCGGTCGGTGACCTCGTCGTGGGCTCCGTCGGCGTAGGCCGCGAACCAGGAGCCGTCCTCGTTCTGGTGCCGGGCGAGCCAGAGGTAGGCCCGCTCGGCGGCCTCGTGCTCGCCGGCCGCGTCCAGGGCCATGGCCGCCTCGGTGTGGTCCCACGGGTCGAGGTGGTGGCCCCGGAACCACGGGATCGCGCCGTCCTCCCGCTGCACGGCGAGGATGCCGCGGACGGTCGCGGCGGCCTGCTCGGCGGTGAGGACCCCGGGCAGGACGAGGTGTTCTGTCCGGGGGGTGGTCACTTGGCGGCCGCCTCGGAGGTCTCGGGGAGACGGGGCAGGTGGGGCTTGGTCGCGTAGACGACGAAGCTCTTGCCGATGACCGGGTTCAGCGCCTGCTCGGCGACCCTGGTCGCGAGGGGCTTCTTCATGATGTCCCAGACCAGCAGCTTGTGGTACGCCCGCACCGGCAGCGCCTTGTCGTTGTCGACGCCGAAGGCGCACTTCAGCCACCAGTACGGCGAGTGCAGGGCGTGCGCGTGGTGGCTGCCGTACGGCTTCAGGCCGGCCTCGCGGATCTTCGCCACCAGCTCGTCGGCCTTGTAGATGCGGATGTGGCCGCCCTCGACCTCGTGGTAGGCGTCGGACAGCGCCCAGCAGACCTTCTCGGGCCCGTAGCGCGGCACCGTGACGGCGATCCGCCCGCCCGGCCTGAGCACGCGGACCATCTCGGCGAGGACGCCCTTGTCGTCGGGGATGTGCTCCATCACCTCGGAGATGATGACGACGTCGAAGGACTCGTCGGGGAACGGCAGCGCGAGCGCGTCGCCCTCCATGGCGGTGGCGGTCGCGCCCTCGGGGGCCTCCCCTGCCTCCTTCATCGCCGCGAACCACTTGGCGACCTCGCGGATCTCCTCGGCGTTCTGGTCGAGGGCCACGACCTGCGCCCCGCGCCGGTAGCACTCGAAGGCGTGCCGCCCCGCCCCGCAGCCGAGGTCCAGGACTCGGTCGCCGGGGGCGAGCGGGAACCGGGAGAAGTCGACGGTCAGCACGTGGCCCTGCTTTCGGTGTAGACGCCGGTGTCACTCGTCGAGGCCGCGGACGCGACGCTCGCAGGGGCCGCGGTACGGCCGGGGTTCTGGGGCGCGGGGGCGCCGGCGCCCGCGGGGAGGCCGGTGGCCGCGGCGGAGCGGGCGATGGCCTCGCGGTAGCGGGCCACCGTGCCCTCCGCGGCGCGGGCCCAGGTGAACTTCTGCAGCACCCGCTCGCGCCCGGCGCGGCCGAGCCGTGCCCGCAGCTCCGGGTCCCCGAGCAGCCGGCCGAGCCCCGCGGCCAGCGCGCCCGCGTCGCCGGGCGGCACGGCCAGGCAGGTCTCGCCGTCGCGGCCGGCGACCTCGGGGATCGCGCCCCCGGTGGTGGCGACCAGCGGGGTGCCGGTGGCCATGGCCTCAGCGGCGGGCAGCGAGAAACCCTCGTACAGCGAGGGCACGCAGGCGACCTCGGCCGAGCGGGTCAGGTCGACCAGCTCGGCGTCGGAGATGCCCTTGACGAACTCGACGGCGCCGCCGAGGCCGTAGCGCTCGATCGCCTGGGCGACCGGGCCCTCCTGCGGGCGCTTGCCGACGACGACGAGGTGGGCGTGCGGGTGCTCGGTGCGCACCTTGGCGAGCGCCTCGACCAGGAAGACCAGGCCCTTGAGGGGCACGTCGGCGCTGGAGGTGGTGACGATCCGGCCGGGCACCTCGGGGACGCCGGGATTCGGCGAGAAGAGGTCGGTGTCGGCGCCGATGTGGACCACGTGGATGCTGTCGTCCCGGACGCCGAGGTGGTCCACGATCTCCTGCCGGGAGGTGCCGGAGACGGTGAGGACCGAGGGCAGGCGGCGGGCGACGCGCTTCTGCATGCGGGTGAAGGCGTACCAGCGGCGCACCGAGTAGCGGCGCTTGCGGCTGTCGGCCGCGTCCAGCTCCAGCTGCCGGTCGACGGTGATGGGGTGGTGGATGGTGGTGACCAGGGGCGCGCCGATGTCGCCCAGCAGGCCGTAGCCGAGGGTCTGGTTGTCGTGGACGACGTCGAACTCGCCGCGCCGGGCCCGCAGCAGGCGGCGGGCGCGCAGGGAGAAGGTCAGCGGCTCGGGGAAGCCGCCGGTCCACATGGTCGCCACTTCCAGGGCGTCGATCCAGTCCCGGTACTCGCCGCGCCCGGGGGTGCGGAAGGGGTCGGGCTGGCGGTAGAGGTCGAGGCTGGGCAGCTCGGTCAGGGTGAGACCGGGGTGGCCCTCGTCGAGGACGGGGTAGGGCTGGGAGCCGATGACCTCCACCCGGTGGCCGAGGCGGGCGAGCTCACGCGAGAGATGCCGTACGTAGACGCCCTGCCCGCCGCAGAACGGGTTCCCTTTATAGGTGAGGAGTGCGATGTCGAGCGGTCGCTCGCCGTCGGCGGCGGAGTGCTCCCGGGCACCCGCTTCCCGGGCCTCAGCGGTCACTCTGTGCCCCCTTCTGCCTGCACTGTCCCGCGAGACTACGACGGGACGGTAATCTAGAACAAGTTTCAGACTTGATCGTTCAAGAGGCTCTGAATCTACCGGCAGGTAGGGGCGCTGTGAGCAGTGGATCAGGTGATTCGCGCCACGGCGCGCAGCCCTGTCATGCTGTTTGATCACGTGCCCTACAGACGCCCTCACCGATTGTCACGGAGCGGGACCCATGCCAGCGGAAGCCAGTACGTCGCGTCCGTCCCCCACTCTCGGCTCCGCTCGAGCGGGGGGACCCCCACCGCCGCCCCTCACCGAGCGGCAGGAGGCCCGTCGCCGCCGGATCCTGCGCGCGAGCGCGCAGCTGGCCAGCCGGGGCGGTTTCGACGCGGTGCAGATGCGCGAGGTCGCCGAGTCGTCCCAGGTGGCCCTCGGCACGCTGTACCGCTACTTCCCGTCCAAGGTGCATCTGCTGGTCGCCACCATGCAGGACCAGCTGGAGCACATGCACGGCACGCTGCGGAAGAAGCCGCCGTCCGGTGACACGGCGGCCGAACGGGTGGCGGAGACCCTGATGCGGGCCTTCCGCGCCCTGCAGCGCGAGCCGCACCTGGCCGACGCGATGGTCCGCGCGCTGACCTTCGCCGACCGCAGCGTCTCCCCCGAGGCGGACCAGGTCTCCCGCCAGACCACGGCGATCATCCTGGACGCGGTGGGTCTCGAACACCCCACCCCCGAGCAGCTCTCCGCGGTCCGCGTCATCGAGCACACCTGGCACTCGGCCCTCATCACCTGGCTCTCCGGCCGGGCCTCCATCGCGCAGGTGAAGATAGACATAGAAACGGTCTGCCGCCTCATCGACCTGACGGAGCCGGGGCCTTCGGCCTGAGGCCCGGGAAGGCCGGGGATGAGACCGAACGACCGGATGCGCGCCCTCTCGGGCGGCGCGCCGCCGCCGGTCCGGCCGGGAGTGTGGCCCGCGGCTCCGGTAGGGCTACTCCTCGGGTGGGAACACCGGTTCGCCGGTGCCCGCGAGGGTGATCGTGATCGCTTCCACCGGGCAGTTCTCGGCTGCCGCGAGGACGTGTTCGCTCGCGTCGGTGTCCGGTTCGACGGGCCGGGACTGGCGGGCGGAGTCGAGGCGGAAGCCGTCCGGGGCCCGGTGGAGGCACTGGGCCGAGCCGATGCACACGGACCGGTCGACCTCGACGTGCCAGCGGTCGCCCATGGGCTACGCCCCCGCCGGGAGGTGGATCATCTTGTGCTCGAGGAACTCGCCGTAGCCCTCGGGTCCGAACTCCCGCCCCAGGCCCGAGTTCTTGTAGCCGCCGAACGGACCCAGCATGTCCAGGCTGAAGGTGTTGACGGAGTAGGTTCCGGTGCGGACCTGCCGGGCGACCTCGACGCCGCGTTCCGTGTCGGCCGTCCACACGCTGCCCGAGAGGCCGTACTCGGAGTCGTTCGCGATCTTCACGGCCTCGCTCTCGTCGCCGTACGGCAGAAGGCAGATGACCGGCCCGAAGATCTCCTCGCGGGCGATCCGCATGGAGTTGTCGACGTCGCCGAAGAGGGTCGGTTCGACGTACCAGCCGCGCTCCAGGGCCGCCGGACGGCCGCCGCCGGTGAGGATCTTGGCGCCCTCCTCCTGGCCGATGCGGATGTAGTCGAGGCTGCGCTGCCGCTGGCGCCGCGCGACCAGCGGGCCGACCTGGGTGGCGGGGTCCAGCGGGTCGCCGACCTTCAGGGCGCCCGCGGCCTGGGCGAAGGCGTCGGCGAACTCGTCGTAGCGGGCGCGCGGGACGAGGATGCGGGTCTGGGCCACGCACGCCTGGCCGTTGTTCATCCAGGCCGCCGGGACGATCCCGGCCACCGCGGCCGCGAGGTCCGCGTCCGGGAGCACGACCGCCGCCGACTTGCCGCCCAGTTCCAGGGTGACCCGGGTGAGGTTGCGGGCGGCGACCTCCATCACGCGCCGGCCGGCCGCGACCGACCCGGTGAAGGACACCTTGTCGACGCCGGGGTGGCCGACCAGGTACTCGCTGACCTCGCGGTCCGCCGGGAGGATGGAGAGGACGCCCTCGGGCATACCGGCCTCGCGGGCGATCTCGCCGAGGAGATAGGCGTCCAGCGGGGACTCCGGGGACGGCTTGAGGACGACCGCGCAGCCGGTCAGCAGCGCGGGCGCGAGCTTGGCGGCGGCGACGAACTGCGGCACGTTCCACGGCACCACGGCGGCCACCACGCCGACCGGCTCACGGCGCACGAGGATCGGGCCGAGGACGCCGTCCCGGCGCTCTTCGTGCACGAAGTCCCGCGCCACCCGGATCGCCGAGTCCCACACCATCATCGCGCCGAGCGCCTGCGCGAGGACGCTCCAGGAGTAGGGGGAGCCGTTCTCGGCGGAGATCACCCGGGCGATCTCCTCGTGCCGGGCGGCGATACCGTCCTTGATGCGGGTGACCACCTCGATCCGCTCCGCCAGGGACGCGCGCGGCCAGGGGCCCGCGTCGAAGGCGCGGCGCGCGGCGGCCACGGCCCGGTCCACGTCCGCCCGGGAGGCGTGCGGCACCCGTCCGATGACCTCCTCGGTGTGCGGCGAGATCACCTCGATGACGTCCTCGCCCGACGGGTCGGTCAACTCCCCGCCGATGAACAGCTGTCCGTGTTCCACGAGCTCGGTCATGGCCGACTGCCTCCCGCCGCACCGCATCTGACGCTGTTTCAGAACTGATACCAGTTCTAGTTACGGGGGGCAATGGGCGATGCCGTTCAGGGCCGCACCGGCGGGTTCACCGCTGGTACGGCCCTGGTCGCGGAGTGTCGACGGCCGCGGTCGTGGAACTCCCGGCGGCCTCAGTCGCAGAACTGGTTGTAGGCCGCGTTGTAGCCCTGCGTGTAGCCCTGGACGTAGCCGCGCGCCCACGGAGAATCGTGGCCTCTCGCGTAGCCGGCTCCGTAGCCTTGGCGAATGCAGTCCGTGCGCGCGTCGGCGAAGCCGTCGCGGAAGCCCTGCCGGAAGCCCAGCCGGAAGTCGTTCTGCCCCGGGAGGACCGAGGCGGAACTCACCTGCGCCGCGGGAGAGGACGCGAACGCCGGCTGAACGCCCAGCGGCATGAGGGCGACACCCGTCGCCACCAGGACAGAGCTGAGGGCGGCGGCCCTCTTGATGGTCCTTCGCCGCATGAGATCTCCCCAGATATGCTTATATGGGATATTTCCACCCTAATGGCCCATTAGTCTGACGCAAATCGTGGGCGGACGGCCCGCCCGGCCACCTCGCGCAGACGGATCTGACGTCTCATCAGTTCTGGCTATAGTGGGCAAAGGTCGCGGGGACGGCGGGCGGAGGGGTGGTCAGATGGCGCGGACGTTCGATCACGGCGGGGGCGTGCGGTCGGTTCAGGTGCCGATACCGGACAATCCCCTCGGGCACACGCTGGTGTACGTGGTGGACACCGACCGGGGCCCGGTGCTCGTCGACACCGGCTGGGACGATCCGGCCTCCTGGGACACGCTGGTGGCGGGGCTCGCAGCCTGCGGTACGGCGGTCCGGGAGCTGTACGGGGTGGTCGTCACCCACCACCACCCCGACCACCACGGGCTCTCCGGCCAGGTCCGCGAGGCGTCCGGGGCGTGGGTGGCGATGCACGCGGCCGACGCGGCGATCGTGCGGCGGGCGCGGGAGACGCGGCCCGAGCGGTGGTACGGGTACATGGCCGCCAAACTCAGCGCGGCCGGTGCGCCCGAGGACCACGTCGCTCCGCTGCGGGCCGCCCGGAGCCGGCGCGGGGTGCCCGGCCTCTCCCCCGCCCTGCCGGACCGCGAGATCGTCCCCGGCGAACTGCTCGACCTGCCCGGCCGCCGGCTGCGCGCCGTCTGGACCCCGGGCCACACGCCCGGCCACGTCTGCCTGCACCTGGAGGAGGAGCATCCGGGGCGGCTGCCGGGCCGGGGGCGGCTGTTCAGCGGCGACCACCTGCTGCCGGAGATCACCCCGCACATCGGTCTGTACGAGGACCCCGACGACGCGACCGTGACCGATCCCCTCGGCGACTACCTGGACTCCCTGGAGCGGGTGGGCCGCCTCACGCCCGCCGAGGTCCTCCCGGCCCACCAGCACGCCTTCACCGACGCGCCCGCCCGGGTGGGGCAGTTGCTCGCGCACCACGAGGAGCGGCTCGCCGGGCTCCTCGCCCTGCTCGCCGAGCCGCTCACGCCCTGGCAGCTCGCGGAGCGGATGGAGTGGAACCGCCCCTGGGCCGACATCCCCTACGGCTCGCGCACCATCGCGGTGTCGGAGGCCGAGTCCCACCTGCGCCGACTGGTGAAACAGGGTCGCGCCGAGCCGATACCGGGAACCGACCCGGTGGTGTACGCGGCGGTGTGAGAGGGGCCGCGGTGGGACCGGTCGCGTCGTGGTGGGCCGCTCGCCGTGGGCCGCTCGCGGTCGGAACGCCCGTCACGGGACCGGGTCGGCGGTAACTGGCCGCTGGTCTCTCGGATGTTGCACCTCCCGTCGGCGGTCCCACCCCCCGGGCCGGGGTCAGTTGAGGGTTGCGAGGAAGGCGTGTTCCGCCGCGGTGAGGGGTGGTCCGGCGAGCGGCGGCAGGGCGGGTCCCGCCAGGGCGGCGAGGAGCGCGCCCGGCCGCATCAGCCGGTCCGGTCCGGTGCGCAGGCTGGTGACGTCCCACAGGGCGGACGCCGCCGTGTAGGAACCGGTGGCCGCCCTCGTCAGGCGCCTGGAGTAGTTCGCGGCGATGCGGTCGGCGGCGGTCGGGCTGCCGCCCACCACCCCGGGGTACAGCACGTCCGTGCTGACGGCCATGGTCCAGGCCGCCTCCACGTACCGGGCCGCCGCGCCCTGGACGCGGCGGGCCAGCCCGGGCGCGTCGACGCCGCTGTCCCGCAGCGCCTCGGCGAGGGCCAGGGCACCGAGCGCGGCCACGGACATGCCCTGGCCGTAGAGCGGGTTGAACGTGGCCACGGCGTCGCCGAGCGCGACGAAGCCTTCGGGCCAGAGGGGGGCCCGCTCCAGGTAGCGGCGGGAGTTGCTGGTGCTGCGGCTGGTGAAGACCGGGGTGAGCGGCTCGGCGTCGGCGATGAGCCGGCCCACCAGGGGGCTCGGCAGGCCGAGGGCGTAGCGCAGGAAGGCGTCGGGGTCGCTCGGGGGTTCGCTGCCGCGCATCCCGCCGAGGCTGACCATCCACTGGTCGTCCTCGATGGGGACGATCATGCCGCTGCGTCCGGGCCGGCCGCTGAAGGGGTCGGCCTGCACCAGCGTCAGCGGCCAGTCCCGCGCGCCGGGCGGAGTGCGGTACACCCGGGTGGCGTTGGCGAGGCCGCTGTCGACGTTCTTCTCCCGGATGCCGCGGACGCCGAGGGCGTCGAGCCAGGGCACGACCCGGGTCCCGCGGCCGCCGGCGTCCACCACCCAGTCGGCGTCCAGCTCGTCCGCCCGGCCGTCGCGGTCGAGAAGCACGCCGTCGACCCGGCGGCCGCTGCCGCGCAGTCCGGTCACCCGGGCCCGGCGGACCTCCACGTTGGGGTGGCTGTCCAGGACCGCCCTGCGCACCACCCAGTCCAGCAGCGGCCGGCTGGAGGTGATGGTGACGTACTCGTGGTGCCGCCAGCGCCGGAACCAGCCCGCGGGGGTGAGCGCCACCATGCCGGAGCTGAGCGCCAGTTCCCTGGCCCCCGCCGCCAGCAGGTGCTTGCGCACCTCCGCCTGGGGCAGGAGCCTCTCCATCGCCTCCAGGCCGCCGGGCATCAGCAGATGGGCGTGGCGGGCCTGGGGCAGGCCCTTGCGGTGCCCGGGCGCGTCGGGCAGTTCGTCGCGGTCGAGCACGACCACGTGGTCCACGGCCGGCGACAACGCCGCGGCGGCGAGCAGGCCGGCCTGTCCGGCGCCTATGACAACGGCTCTGTGCGACATCACGGTTCTCTTCCTTCAGCTCTGGGTGGCTCTGGCCGCGTCTTCGCGAGCTGCCCTGACGACGGGTGACCCGGCCAGCGCCCGGGCCAGCTGGACCAGTTCGCCGGTGTCCGAGAAGACGGCGGTGTGCAGGCGGGAGGTGCCGGCCGGTTCCGGGCTCTCGGGCTGCTGCGGCCGGCGGGCCTGGTGCGCGGCGTCGACGACCATGGCGGCGGCCGCGATGATGTGGGCCTCGCCGGGCGGGCTGCCCTGCGTCCGGGCCTGGCGGTACGCCGTCTCGCGCACCCGGCCGTCGCAGCGGGACTGGAGGGCGAGCAGGGCGTCGAGGATGCGGATCTCGCGGTAGTACAGCCGGCCGCGCGGCAGTTGCCAGCGCGGGGGCGCCGGTTTGGGCGCGGTCGGCACGCTGCGCAGTTCCGCCCAGAGCGGGGCCAGCTCCCGGTAGTCCCAGATGCTCCGCCACTGGGCCTGGGCCGCGGGCAGCAGCCGGGGCAGCACGAAGCCCGCGCTGCAGACGAGGGCGCCCAGGGCGGAGGCGGGCGGGGCGAGGTCGGTGGACAGGTGGTCGAGGTCGTGCGCCGTCCAGCGGGCGGCGACCGCCGTGATCTTGGCGCACTCGAAGCCGATCACGTCGACCACCAGTCCCGCCATGATGAGGCGCAGGCCGACCCTGAGAATGCCGGTCACCTCCCGCGACCATCGCAGACACACCCAGCACGTGATCACCACACAGGCCCCGTGCCCCAGCAGATAGAGCACGATCATCTCGCGCATGTACGGCGTGTTCGCGTAGTACGTGTCGAGGTCCCGCAGCCGTTCAACCGGGGCGCACGCCAGGGCGAACAGCGTGATGATGGCGGCGATCAGCAGGCTGTACACGGTGGCGACCCGCACCACCCAGCGCCGGACCTGGTCGGCGGGCCCCCCGCGCCAGTTGATCAGCAGGATCAGCAGGGAGGCGCTGTACGCGGAGATGACGCTGTAGGTCATCGGGGCGCCGAAGTTGGGGGTCCGGGTGAGCGTGTTCACCGCGGACAGGGTGACGGGGGCCGAGCAGAAGAAGCACAGTCCGCCGAGGAAGATCGAGACACAGGTGGAGGCGGTCAGCGGGTCCCGCAGGGCGACGCGCGGCCTGCGGAAGAGGAGCAGGGCGGTCACGGCGAACAGGCTTGCCGCCGAGTACACGACGAGACTCATGGGTCGACGGCTCCGTTCAGCACATGGCCAGGACAGGCTCGCCGGTGCTGTCGGCGAGGACGTCGGCGATGCGCAGGAGCGCCGGGAGGTCGGGGCGTCCCGGGAACGCCCCGTGCGCCCCGGCGGCCACGGGCCCGGTGCCGGGCTCGCGCACGGCCCGGGTCGCGGCGGCTATCGCGGCGGCCCACGCGGCGGCCTCCGCCCCGCGCGGATCGCCCGTCGTGCGCAGGCGGTCGGTGTACGTCCGGCGGTACAGGCCCTCGTCGAAGTACCGCTCCAGATAGCGCAGGCCGTTGTAGATGGAGCTCTGCCGCCAGGTCAGCCGGCGGGCGGGCGAGGGCCAGAAGGGGCGCGGGACGCGCAGGTACTCGCGGGTGAGGAGTTCGGTCAGTTCCTGCTCCAGCGGGCCCAGCCGCGCGTACTGCCGCCAGTAGCGGGCGCGGGTCGCCAGATAGGGGCCGACCAGCGGGATCACGATGCCGACGACGGTCAGCGCCGCGCTCAGCCCGGCGCAGGCCGGCGAGAACGTCGTACCGATGGCGGACCAGTCGGACCCGCACCAGCGGGCGGCGACGGCGACGAGCTTCGAGACGCTGTACCCCCCGCTGACCATGGTGCCGAGTCCCATGGTCACCAGGCCGGCGCGCAGGGAGCCGTGCAGGTGCCGGGCCCAGGACAGGGACCGGCAGGCGGTGACGAGCACGGCCGTCAGGTGCGCGACGAGGTACAGCACGATCATCTCGGCGATGTACGGCGTGGTGGCGTAGTAGGTGTCGAAGTCCCGCCGGCGCTCCACCGGCGCGTCGCCGAGGGTGAACAGGACGGCGACGCAGCCGAGGACGGCCGTGTAGCCGAGGGTCCAGCACCGTATGGCGCGGGCCGTGCCGGGTCCGCCGCGCCAGCCGAGGACGAGCACGAGGGACGCGGCGCCGTAGGCGGTGATCGCCGCGTACGTCAGCGGGGCGGCCAGGTTGGGCACGCCGCTGACGCCGTTGATGAACCCGATCGTGTGGGGCGCGCCGAACAGGAAGCACAGCGAGGCGAAGGCCAGCACGCTGCTGAGGGCCAGCAGGAAGGGGTCGCGCCACCGGCGCAGAAGATCGGGCGCCTTGGCCAGCAGCCCCAGCCACAGCAGGCCGCAGCTGGCGTAGTTGATCAGGTCACTCACCTCTCGGCCCCGCGGTAGTTGAGGGCCGCCCCGATGCGCCCCGCGAGGTCGTCGGTGCCGGAGGTGTGCGCCGCGTAGACGGAATCGGGGGATGCTTTCAGCCAGGGGCGCAGCCGGTCGCCGATCAGCATGCCGAACAGATCGGCCCGTTGTTCCGCGGCCTCCAGGAACCGGGTGCGCGCCGCGGTCGGCCGGGCGCCGTCACCGCCGGCCGGCGTGCGGCCGTCGGCGTGTGCGGCCAGGTGGGACGGGTCGTCGTCGGCCATGTGCCACAGCTCGTGCCCGAGGATCACCAGCTTCATCCAGGGTGGGGCGTCCGCCTCGATGACGATGTCGTCGCGGGTGCCGCGCTCGATCCAGAGGCCGGTGGCGGAGGAGTGCGGCGGGAAGTTGGCCAGGTGGACGACGATGGGGCGGCCACGCCAGCGGGAGGCGGAGTCGACCAGCGCGGAGAGGAGGTCGCCGGGGTCGGCGGGGATCGGCACCCTGAGGGGGTCGGTGAGCGCGTTGGCGAACCGGCGCATCTTCCTGGTTGTACGCACCATTCCCCCGGGGGCTGCAAGCGGTCACGTCTGATCGCAATATGCCAAGTCCCCGCCGCTCGGGCCACCTTGCTCCGGGGCGTGTGCGCGGAACGAAAGGGACGTACCGCGGAAACGGGGTACCGAGGGGGCCGTGGGGTGGCCAAAACACATGCCCTCCGCGGTGCCGTCAGCTGCCGGCGGGCTCCGAGGAGATGATCATTTCGGCCAGGTCGGCGAGGGTGGCGAGCTGGCGTGCGTTCATCTGCGGGGCGCGGGCGGCGAGCCGTACCAGTCCGCTCTCGCGCAGCCGCAGCAGCGGGTCGGTCTGGGCCTGCAGGCTCTGCGCCACCGGCCGCAACGCCTCGTACAGCGCCTCGGGTTCGTCGGCGGTGAAGAAGCCCGCGGGCAGGCCGAAGTGCCGGCGCAGCCGGTCGGTGTGCTCCAGGCCCGGCATGCCGCTCTTGCGCCACTCGCTCAGCCACTGCCGGCTGGTTCCGGCGATTCTGGCCAGCTCGTCCAGCGAGTACCGCTTGCCGTCGGGTCTGCGGCGGGTCTCGCGGATGAAGTCCAGTCGCTGACGCACCCGTTGGGCCAGGCATGCCTCCGGTGCGCGGCCGCCGCCGAGCAGGTCGACAACGATGCCGACCGGGATGCCGGTGCGGTGCGAGAGGTCGGCCACGTCCAGGGCCTCCGGCAGCCGTCCGGGCCGGCCGGTCAACTCGCCCAGCCGGACGAGCAGCTCGGCCAGCGAGGTGTGGGCGTCACTCACCGAGGTCCCCCCCCTGGGCGTGTCGTCCTGATCGGTGACTGGACGGACGCGAGGCTACCCGGTCCCCCGGACGCCGACCAGACGTGGCAACACCTCCTGCCCAAATAGGCAGCAATCGTTGACAGTCGACAGTGCGGTGGGTGAGGATCGCGGCACAGAGAGCAAGCCGACCGCCCCGGGTGCCGGCTACGGGGGAGCGGCATCCGGGGCGCCCCCCGTCCGCGTTCTCCCGGAAGGTCCAGGCCCCGATGCCGCAGCCCGTGCTCCTGCTCGGCGTCGAACGCAGGGCGTCGTACGGGCGGTTCGCGCTGGCCCGGATCGCCGCGGCCCGCCCGGTGCTGTTCGTCGGCACCGCACCGCCCCGCTGGGCGCATCCCTTCCTGGCCGGCCATCTCGCGGCCGACCCCGACCGGGAGGCGGAGACGGCCGAGGCGGTGGCGCGGTACGCGGCCCGGCACGGCGTCGGCGGCGTGCTCACCTGGTCCGCCCGGCAGCTGCCGGCCGCCGCACGGATCGCCGGCCGGCTGGGGTTACCGGGCCCGCCGTACGGGACGGCCGCGGCCTGCGCCGACCCGGCGGCGCTGGCGGACCTGCTACTGCGGCACAAGGTGCCGCCGGCGGGGCCGGAGGACCTGGCGGCACCGCTGGTGTCCGCCGAGACGGTCGTCCTGGACGACGAGGTCCGCATCGCCGCGCTCACCCGTACGGACCCGGGCCCGCCGCCCGCCCAGCAGGCCCTGCGGCACTCGGTCCACGCCCACGACGGGCTGCTGCACAACCCGTTCCTGCGCCAGACCGTCCGGCGGACCGTGCGTGCCCTGGGCCTGAGCCACACCGTCGCCCACATCGGTCTGCGCCTCACCGAGCGCGGCCCCCGTGTCGCCGGTGTCGCCCCGCACCTGCCCGGCGACCTCGTCCCGCTGCTCGTGGAGCGGGCCACCGGCGTCGACCTCGCGCGGGCCGCGGCCGACCTGGCCTGTGGCGCGCCCGCGGACGTCACACCGACCCGGCAGCGGGCGGCCGCCGTCCAGTTCGCCTATCCGGCGGCGAGCGGCCGGGTCGCCCGGCTGGACGTGCACCCCGCCGCCGCACAGGAGCCCGCCCTGGAGCGCCTGGTCCTCACCCGGCGGGCGGGCGACCTGGTGACGGCGGCCCCGTACGCGGGCGTCGCCGACCGGCTGGCGCACTGGCTGGTGACGGGCGAGGACGCCACGGAGTGCGGGCAGGCGCTCGACCGCCTGACGCGGTGCCTGACCGTCGCCGTCACACCACCACCGGCCCGGGCTGCCTGACAACTCGGCTCGTGGGGGCGGAAGTTCGGTCAAAAGTGCATTCCATACACTTGTGCACCGCGCGTCCGTGCCCCTCCAGACGCCGCGCCCGGAGCGGCCCGGGCCCCTGGAGGTCCGTCCACGAAGGAGTTCCTCCCGATGCCCGACACGACCAGGGAACCGGCGGACGGCCGGCGGACGGTGCCGGAGGGTGCGGAGGCGGACGTCCTGTACCGGTTCCTCACCGCCGACCCCGCGGAGCGGGAGCGTCTGGCGCCGCGCGTGGTCGCCGCCGTGGGCCGGGAGCGGCTCGACGAGGTCGTGAACGCGACGCTCGGCCGCGTCGGCGAGGTCACCGGTGTGCGCGACAGCCCCGAGGGACTGGTCATCGAGGGCACCGAGGGGCGGGCTCTCGCCTTCGCCGCCACCCGGGACGGCCGTGAACTCGGCGGGCTCCTGATCGCTCCGGGCACGCACCGGCCGCCGCGGGTGCGGATTCCCGTCGGCGTCCGGTCGGCGCTCGCGTGGACCGTGCTGGCCGTTCTGTTCGCCCTACGGATCCACGCCTGCTGGGACGCCCCGTCCCGGCTCGCGTGGCTCGGCCGGCTGCTGGTCGTCGCGGCCGGTTACCTGTTCCTGGCGGGCTGGCGCGCCACCACCGCGGAGCCCAGGTGGGTGCGCGGTCCGCTGGGGGCCGGCGCGTTCGTGGCCCTCGCCTCCGCCTGGCGCCTGCCCGGCCTGCCCACGTCGGGGGGCGCCGCCGGCGACCTGGTGGTGGGCGCGCTGCTGACCGCCGGGCTCGGTGTGCTCCTGGTGCGGGCACGGCGCCACCGCTGGGGCGTGCCCGTGTCGCGGCCCCTCGTGTTCCCGCTGCGGGGCGGCAGTTGGTTCATCGTCCAGGGCGGCGGACGCAGCCTGAACCACCACGTGCCCTTCCCCGAACAGCGCGGCGCCCTGGACGTGATCCAGGTCGGCCCCGGCGGCAGCCGGCGGCGCGCCCGGACCAAGGACGTGTCCGGCAGGAACGAGAGCTACCTCATCCACGGACAGCCGTTGTACGCCCCCTGCGACGGCACGGTCGTCTCCGCCGCCGACCACATCGCCGACCAGGACCCCCGCACCGTCCGCTACCAGCCGGTCTACGGCAACCACGTGTGGATCGACACCGGCTCCGAGATCGTCAAGCTGGCCCATCTGCGCCCCGGCACCGTGACCGTGGCCAAGGGCGACCGGGTGCGTGCCGGTCAGGTGCTCGGCGAGGTGGGCAACTCCGGCAACAGCACCGAGCCCCACCTCCACATCCACGCCGAACGCGACGGGCTCGGCCTCGACCTGGAGTTCCAGGGCGTCCAGGGTCCGCTGCACAGGGGCCGGATCGTCCGCACGTAGGCGCAGCGCACGCGTGACCCGCGTCACCGTCCCGCTGTGTGCACGGCCACCCCTCGGGCCGCGCCGGGCTGCCGGTAAAGTGGCGGAGTCGTCATCACACCCGTACGGGGGGAAGCCGGTGCAATTCCGGCGCTGACCCGCAACCGTGAACCGTCCCCCGGGCGGTGAGCCGGACTGCCCCGGACGGTAAGTTGACCGGCTCGCGTGCCCGGCCGCCGGCCGCGCACGGCACCGTCGAGGTATACGGAGCCGAGCCGCCCGTGGTCCTCCCGCGCGCTGCCCGGCCCCCCTGCAGGGAGAGGCAGTCGCCGACCATGAACGTCCGCCGCAGTGCCGCGGCTCTCGCCGCCATAGGCGTGGTGGCCGCAGCCGCGCCCGCCACGGCCGCCGAACCGTCCCCGTCGGCCTCCCCGAAGGTGACGCTGCCGGCCGGGCTGTACGGCAAGTCCGACCCGACCTACGACGGCGTGTGGCGCCAGTCGCTGACCCTGGTCGCCCAGCGGACCCTCGGTTACCGCCCGGCCGCGCAGGCCGTGGACTGGCTCACCGGCCAGCAGTGCGCGAACGGCTCCTTCGCCGCCTTCCGCGCGGAGCCGGCCAAGGCCTGCGACGCCAAGACCATGGTGGACACCAACAGCACCGCCGCCGCCGTCCAGGCCCTGCGGGCGGTCGGCGGACACGCCGGCACCGTCGGCAAGGCGGTCGGCTGGCTGAAGTCCGTGCAGAACAAGGACGGCGGCTGGGGCTACTCCCCCGGCAGCCCCAGCGACACCAACTCCACCTCCGTCGTGATCGGCGCGCTGACGGCCGCCGGCACGGACCCGGCGGGGCTGCGCAAGTCCGGCAAGTCCCCCTACGACCTGCTGTCCACCTGGTCCATACCCTGCGACCAGGACGGCGGCGGCGCCCTCGCCTACCAGCCGGACAAGAAGGGCAAGCTGGTCGCCAACGCGGACGCCACGGCGGCCGGTGTGCTGGGCGCGCTCGGCAAGGGCTTCGTGGCCGAGGCAGGCAAGTCCCCCGCGAAGGACGCCTGCGCCAAGGCGGGCCACCCGGCCCCGGCCCAGGTGGCGGACAACGCCGGCGCCTACCTGGCGGCGGCCGTCGCCAAGAGCGGCCACCTCCAGTCCGCGCTGCCCGGCGCCAAGGACCAGCCCGACTTCGGCAACACGGCGGACACGGTCGTCGCGCTCGCCGCGGACGGCCGGACCGAGCCGGCGAAGAAGGCGTACGCCTGGCTGGAGAAGAACGCCACCCAGTGGGCGACCCAGAGCGGCCCGGCCGCCTACGCCCAGCTGATCCTCGCCGCGCACGCGATCGGCGCGCAGCCGGGCGACTTCGGCGGCACCAGCCTGGTCCGCTCCCTCAACGACCTCGGCCCGGCCCCGCACATGGACGCCACCGCCGAGCACAAGGCCAAGGCGTCCGACGGCGACTCGGGCACCGCGGTCTGGTGGATCGTCGGCGTGGGCCTCGTCGCGGGCATCGGCGTCGGCTTCCTGCTCAGCGGCCGCAAGAAGCGCCGGCCGTGACCGCCGTCCGCCGTGCGGTTCCGCTGCTCGTGGCCGCGCTCGCCCTGGCGCTCTGCGCCGGGCCGGCGCGGGCCACCGGCTACCGCTACTGGTCGTTCTGGGAGCGTTCCGGCGGCCACTGGACGTACGCCACCCAGGGCCCGTCGAGCGTCCAGCCCGACGACGGCTCCGTGGAGGGCTTCCGCTTCGCGGTGAGCGCCGACTCCTCGGACGCGACCCGGCCGCGCGGCACGGCGGACTTCGGCACGATCTGCGCGGGCACGCCCGCCAGGTCCGGTACGAAGCGGGTGGCCCTGGTCCTCGACTTCGGCACGCCCGCGGACGCGCCGTCCGGCGAGACCCCGCCCGCGCCGCGCACGGCCTGCGCGAGGGTCGGTACGGACGCGACGTCGGCGGACGCCGTGGCCGCCGTGGCCAAGCCCCTGCGCTACGACACCAACGCCCTGCTGTGCGCGATCGCCGGGTATCCGCACAAGGGCTGCGGGGAGCAGGTCTCGGCCGGGGGCGGGAGCAGTGCGGCCCCGGCGAAGTCCGGCTCCCACGGCGGGCCTTCGCTGGGCCTGCCGATCGGCGCGGGAGTCGTCGCCCTCCTGGCGGGAGCGGCGGTGTGGCAGGCCCGGCGGCGCCGCGATGCGTGAGGGCGCACCGTCCGCGCCCGGCCGCGGGGTTCCCGGCGCCGCCCCGGTGCGCCACCGGTACCGGGCCCGGGTGCACCCGGGCGCCTGGTGGATCTGGGCGATCTCCCTCGGGACCGCGGCCACCCGCACCACCAACCCCCTGCTGCTCGCGCTCCTCATAGCCGCGTCGGCCTACGTCGTGGCCACCCACCGCTCCTCGGCCCCCTGGTCCCGCTCCTACACCGCGTTCGCCAGGCTCGCCTTCGCCGTGCTCCTCATCCGCCTGTTCTTCGCGGTGGCACTCGGCTCCCCCATCCCCGGCACCCACGTCCTGCTCACCCTCCCCGAAGTCCCGCTCCCGCACTGGGCGCAGGGCATCAGGCTGGGCGGCGCGGTCACCGCCGAAGCCCTCGTCTTCGCCGCGTACGACGGCCTGAAACTGGCCACCCTGCTGATCTGCGTCGGCGCGGCGAACGCCCTCGCCAGCCCGTCGCGGCTGCTGAAGTCCCTGCCCGGCGCCCTGTACGAGACGGGCGTGGCCGTGGTCGTCGCCCTCACCTTCGCCCCCCACCTCATCGCCGACGTCCAGCGCCTGCGCGCCGCCCGCCGGCTGCGCGGCCGCCCGGACCGGGGCGTAGGGGGCCTGCTCCAGGTCGGACTGCCGGTCCTGGAGGGCGCGTTGGAGCGTTCGGTCGCGCTGGCCGCCGCGATGGAGGCCCGCGGTTACGGCCGCGGCGCCGAGGTGCCCGCCCGGGTCCGCCGTACGACGGCCGCGCTCACGCTCGGCGGCCTGCTCGGCGTGTGCGCGGGCACGTACGGGCTGCTCACCGCGGAGGGCGGGACGTACGGCGTGCCGCTGCTGCTCGCCGGGGTCGCCGCCGCGCTCGCCGGGCTGCGGCTGGGCGGGCGCCGTTCGCTGCGCACCCGGTACCGGCCCGACCCGTGGGACCTGCGCGCCTGGCTGGTCACGGGCTCGGGGGTCGCGGTGGCCGCGCTGCTGACGCTCGCCGCGGCCCGTGATCCGGAGGCGCTGCACCCGGGGGTCGTCCCGCTGGTCGCCCCCACCCTGCCGCTGTGGCCGGCCGCGGCCGTCCTGCTGGCGCTGCTGCCCGCGTTCGTCGTACCCGAGGAGCCGTCGTGATCCGCTTCGAGCATGTCAGCGTGACGTACGACGGCGCGGCCGGGCCGTCCGTCCGCGGCGTCGACTTCGAGGTGCCCGAGGGCGAACTGGTGCTGCTCGTCGGGCCGTCCGGGGTCGGCAAGTCGACCGTGCTGGGCGCGGTCAGCGGGCTGGTCCCGCACTTCACGGGCGGCACGCTCGGGGGCCGTGTCACGGTGGCCGGCCGCGACACCCGCACCCACAAGCCGCGCGAACTCGCCGACGTGGTCGGCACGGTGGGACAGGATCCGCTGGCCCACTTCGTGACCGACACCGTGGAGGACGAACTCGCCTACGGCATGGAGTCGTTGGGTCTCGCCCCGGAGGTGATGCGGCGCCGGGTGGAGGAGACGCTGGACCTGCTGGGCCTGGCCGGGCTGCGGGACCGGCCGATCGGCACGCTGTCCGGCGGGCAGCGGCAGCGGGTCGCGATCGGCTCGGTCCTCACCCCGCACCCGCAGGTGCTCGTCCTCGACGAGCCGACCTCGGCGCTGGACCCGGCCGCGGCGGAGGAGGTGCTGGCCGTGCTCCAGCGGCTGGTGCACGACCTCGGCACGACGGTCCTGATGGCGGAGCACCGCCTGGAGCGCGTGGTCCAGTACGCCGACCGCGTCGTCCTGCTGCCGGCCCCCGGCGAACCCCCGGTCATCGGCACCCCGGCCGAGGTGATGGCCGTCTCCCCGGTCTACCCCCCGGTCGTGGCCCTGGGCCGCCTGGCCGGCTGGACCCCCCTCCCCCTCACCATAAGAAACGCCCGGCGCCAAGCAGCCCCACTGAGAGAACGCCTCACCGCGACCGGCGCCACCCCCACCACGCCCCCCCGCGCCGCCGCCACTGCGGGCAGCGACAACGCCTCCGCGGCAGCGGGCAGTCCTGCCGCTGGGGCGGCAGGGGTGGGCGACGGGGCACCCCGCGAGCGCGGGCCGGCGGAGCCCACCCCCGCCCAGCGACAGCACCCCGCACCCTCACAGCGGCGCCTGTTCCGCCGTCGCCCCCCGAAAGAGACCCCGCACACGCACATCGCCGAAACCACCTCCCTCTCCGTCCGCCGAGACCGCGTCGACGCCCTCCGCGAGGTCGGCCTCACCGTCACCCCCGGCGAGACCATCGCCCTCATGGGCCGCAACGGCGCCGGCAAGTCCACCCTCCTCGGCTCACTGGTCGGACTCGTCACCCCCACCTCCGGCACGGTGCACGTCGGCGGAGCCGCCCCGCACCGCACCCCGCCCCCCGACCTCGTCCGCAAGGTCGGCCTGGTCCCGCAGGAACCGCGGGACCTGCTGTACGCCGACACGGTCGAGGCCGAGTGCGCGGCGGCCGACCGTGACGCGGGCGCGGCACCCGGCACCTGCCGGGCGCTGGTGTCGGAGCTGCTGCCGGGGATCACCGACGGCACGCATCCGCGGGACCTGTCGGAGGGCCAGCGCCTGGCGCTCGCCCTGGCCGTCGTGCTGACCGCGCGCCCGCCCCTGCTCCTCCTCGACGAGCCGACGCGCGGCCTGGACTACGCGGCCAAGGCCCGCCTGGCGACCGTGCTGCGCGGCCTGGCCGCCGAGGGGCACGCGATCGTGCTGGCCACGCACGACGTGGAGCTGGCCGCCGAGATCGCGCACCGGGTGGTGCTGCTGGCCGAGGGGGAGGTGATCGCGGACGGCGCGACGGCGGACATCGTGGTGTCCTCCCCGTCCTTCGCCCCGCAGGTGACGAAGATCCTTGCCCCGCAGCGCTGGCTGACGGTGGCCGAGGTCAGGGAGGCCCTGGCGTGACCGCTTCCGCACGGGTGCGGGCCGTCCGCCTCGGCCCCCGCTCCGTCGCCGCCCTGGCCCTGGTCGGCGCGGTCGGGGTGGTCGCCTTCGGCTGGCCCTTCCTCGCCCCGCCCACCTCGCAGCTGAGCGCCCACGCCCAGGACGCGCCGTGGTTGTTCGCGGGCCTGCTGGTGCTGCTGGTGGCCGTCGTGGCCGCGACGATCTCCGAGTCGGACCTCGGCCCGAAGGCGGTGGCCATGCTGGGCGTGCTGGCCGCGACGGGTGCGGCGCTGCGCCCGATCGGCGCGGGCACGGCCGGCATCGAGCCGATGTTCTTCCTGATGGTGCTCAGCGGGCGGGTGCTCGGCCCGGGCTTCGGCTTCGCGCTGGGCTCGGTGACGATGTTCGCGTCCGCGCTGCTGACCGGTGGGGTCGGGCCGTGGCTGCCGTTCCAGATGCTGGCGATGGGCTGGTTCACGATGGGCGCGGGTCTGCTCCCGGGCCCGGTGCGCCTGCGCGGGAAGGCCGAGGTCCTGCTGCTGTCGGGCTACGGCTTCGTGGCGGCCCTCGCCTACGGCACGATCATGAACATGGCCGGCTGGCCCTTCCTGGGCGCCGCGGCCTCGGACATCTCCTTCCACCCGCACGCCTCCGTCCCCGCGAACCTGGCCCGTTTCGTCGCCTACTGCCTGGCCACGTCGCTCGGCTGGGACCTGGGCCGGGCGGTCTGCACGGTGGTGCTGACCGTGGCGCTGGGCCCGGCGGTGCTGCGGGCGCTGCGCCGGGCCACCCGGCGGGCCGCCTTCGAGACCGCGGTCACATTCGAGGACCCCGCCGCGTGACCGGCGGCACATCCGTCGGCACCGCTGTGTGAGTGCTCGTATCCGCCACGCGAGCGGGGCGGTGAAGCACCCCACATGACCCACATCACCTACGATGTGCGTTCGTAGAGCGACTTGTCCGATATGTCCGTCGTGGTACCCCCGCTGACCTGCGGTTTGCGACCCACGTCACAGAGAAGACGTATCCCCTCCATCCGGCCACAACTAGTAAAAGGGGTCATTGCGGACGGGTTTTGCGGCTGCTTATCTGGACGACGTCGCCAGGCGCCACAGGCCCACCCGGGCCGCGGCGCCGACGCATACCGGCCACAGCGCGTGGTCCACACGATGCGGGCGACCCCCTGTCCCCGACGCAAGAGGTTCTCCGTGTCCGTCTCCTTCATCCGCCGCATCGCTTCCCCGAAGAAGGCTCTCAGCACCGCCGCCGTGGCCGCCGCCGCTGCCGGTCTGGCGCTGAGCGCGGCGCCCGCCCAGGCGGCCACCCCCGCCACGGCCTCCTCCGCTCAGGCGATCGCGCACAAGATGATCCCGGACGCCGCGCAGTTCAACGCGTTCAGCAAGATCGTCTCGCGCGAGAGTGGCTGGAACCCCTCCGCCACCAACAAGTCCTCCGGCGCCTACGGCCTGGTCCAGGCCCTGCCGGGTTCGAAGATGGCCTCGGCCGGTGCCGACTGGAAGACCAACCCGGCCACCCAGATCAAGTGGGGCCTGGACTACATGAACTCCCGCTACGGCAGCCCCGTGAAGGCCTGGAGCTTCTGGCAGGCCAACGGCTGGTACTGAGCCGGCCGACGCTGTGCCCCACCGCCGCTGAACCAGCGCGCGCTCCGGGCAGGGCCGCCCGGTACGACCCCTGACGGTCGACGGCCCCACACGAGCACCCGCACCCTCGCCCCGCGTCCGGCGAGGGTGCGCGCGCATGCCCGGGCACTGCCGCCCGGCAGACCCCGGCCCACCCCGACCCGGCTGCCGCCCCCGGCCTCCCCCTCAACACGGCTGCCGACGACCGGACTTGCGCCTTCCCCGCGCCGCATCCGGGAGCGTGCACGGAGACACGCTCCACCCGGAGATCCTGGATTTCCCCGCGCGCGTGGTGGAGTTGTCCCCATGACGACGCCGCAGCCGACGACCGCACCGGACCCGCCGGACCCGGAGGCGCACGGGCTGCGGCTGGTGGTCGTGCTGCTCGCGCTGACCGTGGTGAGCGGCCTGATCGACGCCGTGAGCTACCTGGGCCTCGGCCGGGTCTTCACGGCCAACATGACGGGCAACGTGGTCGTGCTGGGCTTCGCGGCGGCCGGCGCCCCCGGGTTCTCCGTCCCCCACACCGCCACCTCACTGGTCTGCTTCCTGCTGGGCGCGACGGTGGGCGGCCGGGTGGCGGCCCGCCTCGGCAGGGGCTCCCGCCGCAGGTGGGCGCGGCTGACGCTGGCGGCCGAGGCCGCCCTGGTGGGCGCCTCGGCGGCGGCGGCCTTCGTGTGGCCGGGCGACACCGGCACGGTCTACGCCCTCATCGCCCTCACGGCCTTCGCGATGGGCCTGCGCAACGCGACGGTCCGCAAACTGGGCGTCCCCGACCTGACGACCACCGTCCTGACGATGACGCTGACCGGCCTGGCGGCCGAGTCCCGTCTCGGGGACGGCACCGGGCACCGCTCCCCGCGCCGCACCGCCTCCGTGGTCGCGATGCTCGTCGGCGCGGGCCTCGGCGCATGGCTGGTCCTGCACCACGGCCTGGGCATCCCGCTGCTGCTCGCGGCGGTGGTCTCCGGGGTGCTGGCGGTGACGGCGTCCGGACGGGAGTGAGCGGGCGAACCCCGGGGGAGGCAGGAACCGGGGCGTAGGGGTGCTCCTGCCTCCCTCGGGGTGCGCCGGTGGCGCGGGTCAGCCGGTCGTGACCCGGAGTTCCTTGACGCCGTTGATCCAGGCCGAGCGCAGCCGGCGCGGGGCCTCGGCGAGGGTCAGGCCCGGCATGGCGTCGGCGATCGCGTGGAAGATCAGGTCGATCTCCAGGACGGCGAGGGACTTGCCGAGGCAGTAGTGGGGGCCGCCACCGCCGAAGCCCAGATGGGGGTTGGGGTCGCGGGTGATGTCGAAGGCGTCGGGGTCGCTGAAGACCTCCGGGTCGTGGTTGGCGGAGGCGTAGAAGAGGCCCACCCGGTCGCCCTTGCGCAGCTGCACACCGCCCAGTTCCGTGTCCTGGGTGACGGTGCGCTGGAAGGAGTTGACCGGGGTCGCCCAGCGCACGATCTCCTCGGCGGTGGTCGCCGGGCGCTCGCGCTTGAAGAGGTCCCACTGGCCGGGGTGGGTGAGGAAGGCGTGCATGCCGTGCGTGATGGCGTTGCGGGTGGTCTCGTTGCCCGCGACCGCCAGCATCAGCACGAAGAAGCCGAACTCGTCGGAGTTCAGGTTGCCCTCGTCCTCCGCCGCCACCAGGGTCGTGACGATGTCCCGGGCCGGGCACCGCTTGCGCTCGGCGGCCATGTTCATCGCGTAGGCGATGATCTCGGCGGCCGACTGCGCGCCGACCTCCTCCGTGATCGCGTACTCGGGGTCGTCGTAGGCGATCATCCGGTTCGACCAGTCGAAGATCTTGGACCGGTCCTCCTGGGGCACGCCGATCAGCTCGGCGATGGCCTGCAGGGGCAGTTCGCAGGCGACCTCGGTGACGAAGTCGAAGGGCCCCGAGCGGGCGCGGGCCGCGGCGACGATCCCCTGCGCGCGGGCCCGGAGCCGCTCCTCCAGGGCGCGGATGGACCGCGGTGTGAAACCGCGCTGCACGATTTGGCGCACACGGGTGTGTTCCGGAGGGTCCATGTTGAGCAGGATCAGACGTTGGGCGTCGATCGCGTCGCGTTCGATGTGCTCGTTGAAGCGGATGATCGCGGTGTTGAGGGAGGAGGAGAAGAGTTCCGGATGCGTGGAGACGTACCTGACGTCCGCGTGCCGGGTGACGGCCCAGTACCCGTCGTCGGCGAACCCGGCGATCCCGTGCGGCTGCGGGATCCAGCGGACCGGCTCGGTGCGGCGCAGCTCGGCGAACTCCGGGAGGGGCACGCGGTGGTGCAGCAGGTCGGGGTCGGTGAGGTCGAACCCGTCGGGCAGCGCTGGGTAGTGCATCGGCGACTCCAGCCATCTGACGGAGCATCAGCGAGTGCCGTGAACGTAATAACCGGTTCTACAACTGGCAAGAGGCACAGCACCCCCAATCGGTGCGGAATTCGTGCAGATCGCGACTTCGGCGCCTGCAAGACCCTTGCGGTGATGGACGTCACGTCAGCAGACTGCACCACAGAACTAGAACGCGTACTAGTTCTGGAGGAGAGCCTCGGAGAGGATCCGCACCCATGGCCGCCGAACCCGTGATCGTCGAAGCCGTACGGACCCCCATCGGCAAGCGCGGCGGCGCGCTCGCCAACCTGCACCCCGCCTACCTCTTGGGCGAGACCTACCGTGAACTCCTCGGCCGCACCGGCATCCCCGCCGACGCGGTCGAGCAGATCGTCGGCGGCACGGTGACCCACGCCGGCGAGCAGTCCATGAACCCCGCGCGCACCGCCTGGCTGACCATGGGCCTGCCGTACGAGACGGCCGCGACGACGGTCGACTGCCAGTGCGGTTCCTCCCAGCAGGCCTCGCACATGGTGGCCAACATGGTCGCCGGGGGCGTGATCGACGTCGGGATCAGCTGCGGCGTCGAGGCCATGTCCCGGGTGCCGCTGGGCTCCGGCTCCAAGCACGGCCCCGGCAAGCCGTTCCCGGACGAGTGGAACGTCGACCTGCCCAACCAGTTCGAGGCCGCCGAGCGGATCGCCCGGCACCGGGGACTGACCCGTCAGGACGTGGACGCGCTCGGCCTGCGCTCCCAGGAGCGGGCGGCCCTCGCGTGGGCCGAGGAGCGCTTCAAGCGGGAGACGTTCGCCGTGCAGGTCCCCACCACCGAGGAGGAGCAGCACGCCGGGCAGGGCATGTGGCGGCTGGTCGACAAGGACGAGGGCCTGCGCGACACGACCGCGGAGGCGCTGGCCGGCCTGAAGCCGGTGATGCCGAAGGCGGTGCACACCGCGGGCAACTCCTCCCAGATCTCCGACGGCGCGGCGGCGATCATGTGGGCGTCCAAGCGGATGGCCCGCGCGCTGAAGCTGAGGCCGCGGGCGCGGATCGTCGCCCAGGCGCTGGTGGGCGCCGACCCGCACTTCCATCTGGACGGCCCGATCGACGCGACCAAGGCCGTGCTCGGCAAGGCCGGCATGTCCCTGAAGGACATCGACCTCGTGGAGATCAACGAGGCCTTCGCGTCGGTCGTGCTGAGCTGGGCCCAGGTCTTCGAGCAGGACCTGGACAAGGTCAACGTCAACGGCGGCGCGATCGCGCTGGGGCACCCCGTCGGCGCGACCGGCGCCCGCCTGATCACCTCCGCGCTGCACGAACTGGAGCGCGCGGACAAGGAGTTCGCCCTGATCACGATGTGCGCGGGCGGCGGACTGGCCACCGGCACGATCATCCAGCGGCTGTAGCCGCCCAGTCCACGAAGCCGGAGAACGCGGCGGGGCCGAGCGTGAGGACCGGTCCCGCCGGGTTCTTGGAGTCCCGCACGGCGACGTTGGCGCAAGGGATGTCGGCGATCTCTACGCAGTTGCCGGTGTAGTCACTGCTGTAGGACGACTTTCGCCAGGCGAGTGGGCCGAGGGGCGCGCACTCGACACAATCACCGCCCTGGTCGCCGCTGTAGCTGGACTTACGCCAGTTGCTCTCCATAGCGGTCCTCCATCACCCGTCGGATCAGCCCCGCCGAGTCCTTGATCGAGAGCGCGGCGGCTCGAAGATGATCGTAACGGAGCGAGCAGTCTTTGACTGTGTCCGGGTTCGCGGTCGGATGTCCGCTGCTGTATCCCTCCGTGTAGACGATGCTCGGGTCGCCGGCGAAGCGATAGATGTTGAATGAGCCCTGTAGTCCCGGGTGTTCACCTGCCTCGTACGGCAGAATCTGCACGTTGATCCGTGCGTCCTCCTCGAAGGACAACAGGTGAACCAGTTGCTCGCGCATCGTCTCCCGACCGCCGATCTCCTGATGCAGTGCGGCCTCGCTGAGCACCATCCAGAAGACCGGCGGCTCCCTCTTCTCGAAGATGCGCTGACGAGCCAGCCGAGCGGCGGCGCGATCCCCGAGTCTGTCCTGGCCCAGAACTCCGAGTGCGGCTCCTACGTAGGACGGGGACTGGAGTAGTCCGTGGACCACATGCGTCTGGAACGTACAGATTTCCACCGCCCCCGCCTCCAGTTCCGCCACCTCCCTGAACCAGGACGGAAGTTGGCTGCGAAGCACCAGGTCGACCAGCCGTGACAGCAACCCGCCCGTGCCCAGCGCCGCGTCCACCCGCTCGCTGAACTCCGGCGTCGGTACCTTCCTGGCCGTCTCGATCTGGCCGACCAGCGACCCCGTGTAGTTGATGATGTCCCCGAGCTGCCGCTGTGTCAGGCCGGCCGCCTCCCGGTGGCGGCGGAGTTCGAAGCCGTAGTAGTCGAGCGGTGAGGCGCCCGGGTCGAGGGTGTTGATGTGGGCCACGGTCGGTCCCCTCTCAGGCAACTCGGTCCACAGCGGGACCCGTTGTATTCGTCCCGTAGCCCAGCGTAGTGACACCAGGTCAGCCTCGTACCGTGAACCTCAACATTCCCCACACCCCCCAGTACCGCATGCACCTCGTCGTCGCCGAGCACTCGGTGGGCCACATCCGCCGCGTCGTCGGCTCGCTGCTGCGCGAGTGGGAACTGACCGAGCTGGCCTTCGCCGTGGAGCTGGGCGTGAGCGAGCTGGTCACCAATGTCGTACGGCACGTCCCGGACCGCCGCTGCACGGTGGTGCTGGCCCGGCGGGCGGCCGGGGTCCGGGCCGAGGTGACCGACGGCGCGGCCCAACTCCCCTGCCCCCGAGGCGAGGTCGGGGACGACTCGGAGAGCGGGCGGGGGCTCGCGCTGCTCGACGCCGTGGTCGACAAGTGGGGCGTGTCACCGGGCGCCGGGGGCGGCAAGACGGTCTGGTTCGAGTGCGGGGCCGGCTAGTCGGGTGCCGTGCTCAGCGCGATGCTTCTGCCGGCCATCGTCGCGAGTGACTTGGCGCGCGCGACGAAGGTCTCCGGGTCGTCCATCCTCGCCGTCACCCCGGGTGGGTAGATCTCGGCGTCCACGTGGGCGGGGAGAGCGTCGCGCAACGCGGTCAGGACGGCCGAGCGGTCGGGTTCCGGGAGGTCCCCGACGAACACGTGGCCGGACGCGGCACCCGCGACGAGGTCACGCCTGACCCGCTCGTCCGTCACCTGGCGCAGGATGAACGCGGCCACGTCGTCGAAGAGCGCGGACGTGGCGAACCAGGTGAGGTTCTCCCCCGAGCCGCCCGAGGGCAGCGACACGAGCTTCGTCATGGCTTCCCCTCCTGCACGGCGAGCGGGAGGGCGGCCTCCTCGCGGGCCGCCTGCGCCGTCACGAGCCGGGCCCGCGGCCCCTGGAACAGGTACGACAGCCCGAAGCCCGCGCTCACCACGGCCGCGCCGCCGACGGCGTCGAGGACCCAGTGGTTGCCGGTGGCGATGATCGCCGAGACGGTGAAGAGGGGGTGCAGGAGGCCGAGGGTCTTCATCCACCACTTCGGGGCGATGACCGCGATGACCACGCCGCACCACAGGGCCCAGCCGAAGTGCAGGGAGGGCATGGCCGCGTACTGGTTGGTGAGCGCGGTCAGGGTGCCGTAGTCCGGCTTGGAGAAGTCCTGGACGCCGTGGACGGTGTCGATGATGCCGAGGGTGGGCATCAGGCGCGGCGGCGCCAGCGGGAAGAGCCAGAAGCCGATCAGGGCGAGGAAGGTGGCGAAGCCGAGGGAGGCGCGGGCCCAGCGGTAGTCGACCGGGCGGCGCCAGTAGAGGACGCCGAGGACCGTCAGCGGGACGACGAAGTGGAAGGACTCGTAGTAGAAACCGAAGAAGTCCCGCAGCCAGTCGATCTTCGCCACCGCGTGGTTGACCGCGTGCTCGATGTCGATGTGCAGGAAGCGTTCGGTGTCGAGGACGATCCGGCCGTGGTGCTCGGCGGTGAGCCGGCCCTTGGAGTTGCTGCCGCCGGTCGCGGCCAGCCGGACCTGGGAGTAGGCCGCGTACACGACCCGTATGAGCAGCAGTTCGAGCAGCAGGTTCGGGCGGCTGAGGACCCGGCGGAGGAAGGGCAGCAGGGGGACGCGGCGGAAGCGGGCGGGGACCGCGGGGGCGTACTCGGCCGGGACCGGGACCTGGTAGTGCGGCGAGGTGCGGGACAGGAAGGGGACGGCCGTGGCGGCGGCCAGGGCCGCGAGCAGCACCAGGTTGTCCCGCAGCGGGTACACCACCGGCATGTTCGGCAGCATCATCTTCGCGGGCAGGGAGGTCACCAGGACCACCGCGACCGGCCAGACGTAGCGGTCCGAGGCCCGCCTGCCGACCCGGCCGACCACCGCGAGCAGCAGCCACAGCAGCTGGTGCTGCCAGGTGGTGGGCGACACGGCCACGGCGGCGCAGCCGGTGATCGCGACGGCGAGCAGGAGCTGTCCGTCGTGCGCGTAGCGGACGGCGCGGCGCAGGGCGAGGACGGTGACGGCGGCGCCCAGCAGGAAGAAGACGGCTATCTCCAGGGGGCCGGTCAGGTCCGTGCGGAGCAGCGCGCCGTGCAGCGACTGGTTGCCGAGGGCGTCGGCGTTGCCGCCGAGGCCCACACCGGCCATGTGGTGCACCCAGTAGGTGTAGGAGTCGTGCGGCAGCGCCGCCCAGGCGAGCGCGGTGCAGGCGGCGAAGGTGCCCGTCGTGGTGAGGGCGGCGCGGCGGCGGCCGGTGAACCACAGCAGCGGGGCGAAGAGCAGCACGGTGGGCTGGAGGGTCGCGGCCAGGCCTATGCACAGGCCGCTGGCCCGCTCCCCGCGCACGGTGAAGCAGCCGACCAGCACCAGCAGGACCGGGATGATGCTGGTCTGGCCGAGCCACAGGGTGTTGCGCACGGGCAGCGACAGCATGAGCAGGCTGATCGCGACCGGCGCGGCCAGCAGGGAGGTGCGGCGGCTGACCGGCTGGGGCAGCGCCCGGGCGGCGACCAGCCCGAGGGCGACGACGAGCAGGAGGGTGCCGAAGGTCCAGCCCCAGCCGAGCGCCTGCTGGGCGGAGCTGGTGAGGGGTTTGAGGACCAGGCCGGCGAAGGGGGTGCCGGTGAACCGGGTCGAGTCGTAGAGCGAGCCCTTCACATGCAGCACGCCGTGCGGGCCGACCCAGGTCTCCAGGTCGGTGAGCCGTTCCCCGCTAGGGGTGCTGAGGACGACGGCCACCTGCCGGATCGCGAGGACCGCCGCCACCGCCCAGAGCCCGAGCCGGGCCGCGCGCAGGCGTCCTCCCGCTCCCCTGGCCCCGAAGGCATCCGCCGGTCGCCCGCTGTGCTCAACGTTCGCCACGCCTGGTCGGCCTCCCGCCCCGTCCGCCCGGGCGTGATCCGCACCGGGCTCCCTCCCCACAAACCCTAAGAGGCTCGCAGACCCCCGGAGAGGGACGCAGGCAACCGTGGATTTACCTGACGTCCGCTCTCCTTTTGTCCGGAAGACGATAGTGCGAGGGGGGTCCGGTTGCCCCCGGCGGGCGCGAGAAGCATCACAGCACGGGACAGGATTGCCGCTGCCCGAACGGGCAGACGTACCTGCATACGCGCCCTTTAGCTGCACTATGCATCGATGTGTGTGCGGGACGTGACCGGCACGGAACTGCCTATGGTCGGTTTTCGGCCCGTCGCACGTCATCGCCGCCGTCCGGGCCGTGTCCTGTCCCCGTCGAAAGGTAGGTGAGCCCCGTTTTGGCCAGCGCCACTGCCGTCACCCCGTATCCGAAGAGCCGACGGGCCGCGAAGGCCCGCGACGTCACCGTCACCGATCCCGCCCTCGTCCGGCGGGCCGTCACGGCGGCCGCGCTCGGCAACGCCATGGAGTGGTTCGACTTCGGTGTCTACAGCTACATCGCGGTCACCCTGGGCAAGGTCTTCTTCCCGTCGGGCAACCCGACCGCGCAGTTGCTGTCGACATTCGGCGCCTTCGCGGCGGCGTTCGTGGTCCGCCCGATCGGCGGCATGGTCTTCGGACCGCTCGGTGACCGCATCGGCCGCCAGAAGGTCCTGGCCGTCACCATGATCATGATGGCCGTCGGCACCTTCGCGATCGGCCTGATCCCGTCGTACGCCTCGATCGGCGTCGGCGCCCCGCTGCTCCTGCTGGCCGCCCGGCTGGTGCAGGGCTTCTCCACCGGCGGCGAGTACGCCGGCGCGACCACGTTCATCGCCGAGTACGCCCCCGACAAGAAGCGCGGCTTCCTCGGCAGCTGGCTGGAGTTCGGCACGCTCGCCGGCTACGTCGGCGGCGCGGGCCTGGTGACCCTGATGACGGCGCTGCTGTCCTCCGGCGACCTCCTGTCCTGGGGCTGGCGGATCCCGTTCCTGATCGCGGGCCCGATGGGCGTGATCGGCCTCTACCTGCGGATGCGCCTGGAGGAGACCCCGGCGTTCGCGGCCGAGGTCGAGAAGGCGGAGGCCGCCCGCCCGAAGGTCCCGCTGCGCGACATGGTGGGGGCCCAGTGGAAGGCGCTGCTGGTCTGCATGGGCCTGGTGCTGGTCTACAACGTCACCGACTACATGCTGCTGTCGTACATGCCGAGCTACCTGACCAGTGAGCTCAAGTACGACGAGACGCACGGCCTGCTGGTGGTGCTCGGCGTGATGGCCCTGATGATGATCGTGCAGCCCTTCGCCGGCCTGCTGAGCGACCGCATCGGCCTGCGCCCGATGATCGCGGCCGGCTGCGCGGGCTTCCTGCTGCTGTCGGTGCCGGCCCTGCTGCTGATCCGCGAGTCGAGCCTGCTCGCCGTCGCGCTCGGCATGGGTGCCCTCGGCCTGCTGCTGGTCTGCTTCACGGCCGCCATGCCGGCCGCGCTGCCCGCGCTCTTCCCGACCCGGGTCCGCTACGGGTCCCTGTCGATCGGCTTCAACGTGTCGGTGTCCCTCTTCGGCGGCACGACCCCGCTGGTGGTCACCGCGCTGATCGGGCTGACCGGAAACATGATGATGCCCGCCTACTACATGATGGCCGCGGCCGTCATCGGCGGCTTCGCGGTCTGGCGCATGGCCGAGTCCGCCGGCCGCCCGCTCCCCGGCTCGGCCCCGGCGGTCGAGCAGGGCTAGGGCCTCCGGGCTCGCGGCCGTCCCCCGGCCGCGGGCCCGTCGTGCCCTTTCGCGCAGTTCCCCGCGCCCCTTCGGGCCGCACCGCACCGGAACCGTTCCCGCATCGGCGCCGTCTGTTGCCCTGACACCGGCGACACGGGGGACGGTTCATGCGCAAGCTGCACGCCACACGCGTACTCGGGGTCGTGCTCACCCTGCTCGGCATCCAGCTGGCCTGGCTCGTCGCCCCCGCGTACGCCTGCGGCTGCGGCGCCATGGTGACCGACCCCGCCTCCCGGCTGGCCGTCGCCGCCGAGCAGTCGATCCTGCGCTGGGACGGCCGCCAGGAGCAGATCGTGATGCGCCTGACCGTCGACGGCGACGCCGACCAGGCGGCCTGGATCATGCCGGTGCCGCACCGCGCGACCGTCCGCCTCGGCGACCCGGCCCTCTTCGACCAGCTGCGGTCCGCCGTCGCCCCGGTGCACCGCACCCGGTACCACTTCTGGCCGAGGAGCGGCGACTGGCCCTTCGCCGGATCCGGCGACACCGTCGGCGCCCCGCCCCCCGCGGGCGCCGTCGGCGTGGTCGGCCGGCAGCGGCTCGGCCCGTTCGACGTGGCCCGGCTGACCGCCACCGACCCGGCCGCCCTGGAGAACTGGCTGCACGCCCACGGCTTCTCCCTTCCGTCCCGGCTGCGCACCGCCCTCGCGCCGTACGTCGAGCAGCACTGGGAGTACGTGGCCGTACGCCTCGCCCCGGACACCAGGGGCACCGCGCTGCACGGCGCCCTCGACCCGCTCCACCTCACCTTCGCCGCCGACCGCGCCGTCTACCCCATGCGCCTGTCCCGGCTGGCCCGCACCCCGCAGTCGCTCGGTCTGTACGTGCTCGCCGCGCACCGCATGGAGACGCGCACGGCGATCGGCGGCATGCCGCCGCAGACGGTCTTCGCGGGCCGCCTCGGCACCCGGCACGACGCCCTGGGCGCGCTGGCCCACGGCACCCCGTACCTGACGGCCCTCACCCAGCAGTTCCCGGAGCCGGGCCGGATCTTTGGCGACCACGAGCTGCGCCGGGCCGCCGCGGACACGCCGGTGCGGCAGGTGATCTACGACGACGAGCTGCGCGAGGTCGCCGGGATCCCGGCCTGGCTGCTGACCGCCGGGGGCGCACTGGTCGCCGCCGGAGCCGTCGCCGTGCTCGCCGGGCGCCGCTCACGGCGGCCGGTGACTCCCCCGCCGCCGGTGCAAACGCCGCCGATCTCCCCCTCCGCGCCGCCCGGCTGAGGGATGATCGAGGAGCGCAGGCCATGGGGCATTGAGGCAGACACTCGGGAAAGGCAGCAGGCGCATGAGCGGGTCGCAGCTCTGGGACGACGTCGACGACTACTTCATCAGCCAACTCTCGCCCGACGACGAGTCGTTGCGGGCGGCCCTGACGGACAACGAGGCCGCCGGGCTGCCGCCCATCGGGGTCACCGCCGCGCAGGGCAAGCTCCTCCAGCTGCTCGCGCAGGTACAGGGCGCGCAGCACATCCTGGAGATCGGCACGCTGGGCGGGTACAGCACCATCTGGCTGGCCCGTGCCCTGCCGGAGGACGGCAGGCTGATCTCGCTGGAGTACAGCGCCAAGCACGCCGAGGTGGCCACCCGCAACCTGGCCCGCGCGGGCCTGGACCGGATCGCGGAGGTGCGGGTGGGCCCGGCCCTGGAGTCGCTGCCCAAGCTGGCCGACGAGAACCCGGCCCCCTTCGACCTGGTCTTCATCGACGCCGACAAGGCCAACAACGGGCACTACGTGGAGTGGGCGCTGCGGCTCACCCGGGCGGGCAGCCTGATCGTCGTGGACAACGTGGTGCGCGGCGGGCGGGTCACCGAGGCGGACAGCACCGAGCCGGACGTGGTCGGCACCCGTGCCGCGATCGAGCTGATCGCGTCGCACCCCAGGCTGACCGGCACGGCGATCCAGACGGTCGGCCAGAAGGGCCACGACGGTTTCGCGCTGGCCCGGGTGCTGGGCTGAACGGTCCCAGGGGCCGCCTCAGGCCTCGTGGTAGAAGCCGACGTTGACGCTGCGCGGCGCGGTGCGGTCCTGGACGACGATCTCCCCGGCCCCGCCGTACGGCAGCGCCACGGTCGCGCCGTAGGCGAGGGGCTGCGCGTACTCCCCGACCGTCAGCCGCACCTCGGAGGCGGGGTCGGCCTGCGAGCCGCGCAGCCAGGTCAGGTGCCAGCCGCCGTCGGGCGCGCAGCGGAACTCCAGGTGGACGCGGGAGATGAACAGCCAGTCCTCGGGGGTGACCAGCCGGCACAGGGACGCGTCCCGGCCGACCATCAGCGTGGCGCCCGGCTCGCTCGGCGCGTCCGCCATCGTCATGCCGGCGGTGGCGCCCGCGTCGGCACCGGAGACGGTGGCCATGGTGAGTTCGAGCACGTGCGTTCCCCCTGAGAACATGCTGCGCGGCCGGCGGTCTGCCGTACGTCCCGCCGCCGAATGATAAAACGCCCGGCGGGGCCGCGTCCGGCACAATGGGGCTCATGACCGAGCGAAAGCCACCGGGCGTGTCGTTCGAGTCCTGGGTCGACAAGCAGATCCGGGAGGCGCAGGCACGCGGGGAGTTCGAGCGGCTGCCGGGGGCGGGCGAGCCGCTGCCCGCCGACCTCGACCACACCTATGACGAACTGTGGTGGGTCAAGCGGAAGATGGCGCGCGAGGGGCTGGCGGTGCTGCCCCCCGCGCTGGCCCTGCGCAAGGAGGCCGAGGACGCCCTGACGGCGGCGTACGCGGCACCCTCCGAGCGGATGGCCCGGAAGATCATCGAGGACGTCAACGTCAGGATCCGCGACATGATGTTCAAGCCGCCGCCGGGTCCTCCGCTGGGGAAGAAGCCGTACGACGTCGAGGAGGTCGTACGGGAGTGGCGGCGGCTCAGGACGGGGGCGTCAGATGTGTAGCAGGCGTCCGGCCAGTTCCCGGTAGTCGCGCAGGGCGAGCCGCAGCTGCTCGGTGTCGGTCGCGGCACCCGTTCCCCGGGACTCGGTGCCCTCCCAGGACATGCGCAGGGTGCGGCGGCGCCGGGTCACGGCCTCGGTGAAGCGCGCGGCGATCTCCTCCAGCGCCCGGTCGGCCTCCTCGACGGCGCCCCTGGGCTCGTCCACGAACCCGGCGGTCACCTGACGTATGCGCTGCTCCCAGCGGTCGGTCTCGTCGTGCGCCAGCAGCGGGGCGCCGGTTCCGGAGGGCGCTTCGCCCATCTCACCGACGGCACCGGACCGGCTGGACGGGGCCGCCGGCCAGGCGTCCGCGCCCCTCGCCTCGGTGCTGCCCGCCTCGCGACCGGTCACGTTTTCGGGCGAGGGTGCGCCCAGTCCGTCCTCCGGCATCGGGTCCTCCGCCGCCAGGGCGTTCCCGCCCGGGGCGGACGTGCCGAGGTCCCGCTCGCCGCCCGCCCCCGTCGACGTCTCCCGCACGCCGGCGCGCCCGTCCGGGCCGGTGCCGGCGCGCCCCTGCTCGGGGTAGGTGTCCTGGGCGCCGAGGTCCTCGGTCCCGGGGCGCAGGCCCTCCGTGCCGTGCTGCCGGTCCGTGTCCCGGGGCGCGCGGTCGTCCGCCGTCAGCCCTTCCGCGCCGGGGCCCACGGTGCCGGGCAGCCGGCGCACCCGCGCCTGCGGGGCTTCCTCGCCGGGCGCGTCCGGTGACGTGGCCGCCCCCGGCTCGCCCGGCAGCCGCTCGCCCGGTGTGGGCCGCCTGCCCCTCCGCTCCTCGGAGACGGTGTCCGGGGCCCACTCGTCGTCCGGCGGGGGTGCGAAGCGCCCGGTGGGGCGCCGCTCGCCGCCGGAGCCGGTCGTCCTGTCCGACATGACGCTCAACTCTCCTTCGGTCGGCCCTTGTTCAGGGACCACTGGGGGTGGGAGCGCTCGTGGGAGCCGGCGCCGGAGGACGCCCGGTGGCGGCCCGTCGGGGAGCTGGTGTCGGTCAGCTCGTCGAAGAGGGCGTGCGCCCCGACGAGGGCGGTGCGCATCTCCTCGGTGCCGGCGCCGGACTCGCTCAGGGTGCCGCTCGCCCCGGCCCGGGCGACCCGGTGCACCTGCCGGTAGCCGTCGACGTGGTCGGCGTGGTGCACGGACAGGGCGGCGAGCTGCTCCTCGTAGCGCCCGCCGTCGGGGTAGCCGCGGACCGCGGCGAGTTCCGCGAGCAGCTGGTCGGCCTCGGTCACCGCCTGCCGCGGGGACTCCACGAAGTGTTCCTGGACGGTGGTCCAGCGCTCGGCGTAGCGGTCGCGGTCCGCCCGGTCCAGGGGCCGTTCCCGCAGGTCGCCGTGGCGCTCCAGGCGTTCGCCCAGCTCCCGCTCGGCGGCCTTGGTGTCCCCGTCGTGCACGGCCACGGTCCGTTCGTACTCCGGCCCGAAGCGCCGCTTCAGGCTCGAGCCACCGCGGTGGCCGAGCAGGATGGCGGCGGCCGCGCCGAGGACCACGACCGCCACGATCACGATCAACAGAATGATCAAGCCTGTGGACATGGTTGCCTTCCGATCGGACCGGCCGCACCGGCCGGTTCTCCGGTTCTCCGTTCGGGTGACCCGGAAACCCGTCCACAAACGGCCGTCAGTCCGCGAAGCGGCGCAGCCCGGTCACCGACCACACCGTGGCGATGCGCCCGTCCACCACCTCGAACAGGTCGATGCCGCTCCTGCACACACCGCCCGGTGCGGTGACGTACCAGCCGCACGCGACCCGGGCCGCCGGGACGTCCACCAGCGGCGTGGCGTCGGCGGTGTACCGCAGCCCCTGGTACCTCTCGCGGAAGGCCCGGACGTAGTCGGTGATCCCGTCGGGGCCGTGGATCCCGTCCGTGGCCGCGTTCAGCGGGTCGTTGCCGAAGCGGATGCGGAAGCCGGGCGCGAGGAACGTCTCCGGGTCGGTGAGGTCGCCGTTCCACAGGGCGGTCCAGCGGTCGAAGAGGGCGACGCCGGTCGCCGTGGTGAGGGTGCCGTTCGTCAGGGATGCCGAGGTCATGGCCGTGCCTTTCGGAGAGGTCCGGTGGGAACGGGCACCAGCCTGCGCCCCTTCGGCGACAACCCTGTGTCGGTGTTCGCCGTCACATTCACAGCTCGTCCAGCGGCACCAGGTCCGAGCCGAAGGTGTCCAGCGCGGCCAGGTCGACGGTGCGCCGCGGGGCCCGCTCGGCGAGGGCCGTGACCGCGCGGACGCGGTCGAGGCGGAAGCCGCGCGCCGCGTCCCGCAGCCGGCACCAGGCGATCAGGTACCAGTGCTCGTCGCCGCCGAGGAAGCCGAGCGGTTCCACGTCCCGCGCGGTGGCCCGGCCCGCCGCGTCGGCGTACTCCAGGCGCAGCACCCGGCCGGCCGTCAGCGCCTCGCGCAGGGCGGCGGGCACCGGCGGTCCGGCGGGCCGCGCCGGGCGGGCCGCCGGGACGAGCAGCCGCACCCGCCCGGCCAGTTCGCCCGCCGCCCGCCGCTCCCTCGCGGGCATCACGGCCAGCACCTTGTGCAGTGCGCTGCGCGCGTCCGCCGCGAACGGCGTCCCGTCAAGGGTGTGCAGTGCAACGGCGAGGGCGGTTGCCTCGGCCGGGGTGACGGACAGCGGCGGCAGGGTGCGGTCCCGGTCGAGGACGTAGCCGCCGGTGCGGCCGGGCTCCGCGTGGATCGGCACCCCGGACTGCTGGAGCGCGGCCAGGTCCCGCTCGATGGTGCGGACACTGACCTCGAAGCGGCGGGCGAGGGTACGGGCGCTGCGGGGGCGGGGAGCCGCGGCGCGCAGCTCCTCGACGAGGGCGTAGAGACGGTCGGTGCGGTTCACGACGACCAGTGTCCGGTGATCCGCGCCCGGAAGTATTCGGTTGCGGCGGGTCCGCGGCCGCGGCCGACAATGACCGGCATGACGTGGACGATCAGCCCGGAGCCGTACGACTCGCCGGCCGCCGCCGCGCTGTGGCGGGCCTACTACACCGAGGTCAGCGACCGCTGGTACCTGCTGCACGAGGGGCACCGCACCGATCCGGACGAGCTGGAGCGGGAGGTCGCCGCCACCACGGGCGCCGAACTTGCTCCTCCTGCCGGTGAGTTGCTGGTCGGCCGGTACGCCGGGGAGCCGGCCGGCTGCGCGGGTGTGCGGCTGCTGGACGCGGACACGGCCGAGCTGACACGGGTGTTCGTGGCGGAGGGGATGCGCGGCCGGGGCGGCGCCGCGCTGCTCGTCCGCGCCGCCGAGGAGGCCGCCGTGGCCCTCGGTGCCCGGCGGCTGGTCCTGGACACCCGCGGCGACCTGGTCGAGGCCCGCGCCCTGTACGCCCGCCTCGGCTACACCGAGACCGCCCCGCACAACACCGACCGGTACGCCGAGCACTGGTTCCGCAAGGAGCTGGCCGCGGTCAGCCCAGCCGGGCCGCCGTCCCGTTGTGCGGCCGCTCCCGCTCCGATCCGCACATCTCACCGGTCAACTCCTTGACCAGTTGCATCAGATCGGTGGACCGGCCGGGCTGCCACCAGTCGCCGAGCAGCTCGGCGAGCGACTCCTCGCGGGCCCGGGCGAGCCGCTCGGCGACCTCGCGGCCCGACTCGGTCAGATACAGGTCCAGGCCCCGGCGTTCGGCCAGGCGCCGCTCCTCGACCTGGCGGGCGGCGGCGAGGACGGCCTCCAGCGGGACGGGGCTGCGCTCGGCGAGCACGCCCGGCTCGACGGAGCCGTACCTGCGGATGCGTAGCAGTACCCAGCTGGCGGCGGGCAGCAGGTCGTACCCGGCCCGCCGGGTGATCTCCACGTAGATCTCCCGGCGCCCCTCGCGGGTGCCGAGCAGGGACAGGGCGCGGCAGACCTCGTCGTAGGAGGAGCGCTCCACCGGGTTGGGCGCGATGGTCTCGGAGACGTCCGGCGCGGTGACCGAGCCGCGCAGCGGGTCCTCCTTCAGGAACCAGGCCAGCACGAAGCCGAGCAGGGCGACCGGGGCGGCGTAGAGGAAGACGTCCGTGATGGACGAGGCGTAGGCGTGCAGGGCGGCCGGGCGCAGGGCCGGGGGCAGGGCGGCTATGCCCCGCGGGTCGGACTTCAGCGCGTTCGCGCTGGCGCCGGGCGGCAGGTGCACGCCCCGGAAGGCGGCGACCAGGTTGTCGCCGAGCCGGCTCGCGAAGACCGTGCCGAAGATGGCGACGCCGAAGGAGGCGCCGATGGAGCGGAAGAAGGTGGCGCCCGAGGTGGCGACGCCCAGGTCCTCGTAGGAGACGGCGTTCTGCACGATGAGCACCAGGACCTGCATGACCAGGCCGAGGCCCAGGCCGAAGACGAAGAAGTAGACGCTCATCTCGGCGGTCGAGCTGTGCTCGTCGAGCCGGTGCAGGAGCAGCAGGCCGATGGTGGTGACGGCGGTGCCCGTGACGGGGAAGATCTTCCAGCGGCCGGTGCGGCTGACGATCTGCCCGGAGATCGTGGAGGACAGCAGCAGGCCGACCACCATCGGCAGCATGTGCACCCCCGACAGCGTCGGCGAGATGCCGTGCACGACCTGGAGGAAGGTCGGCAGGTAGGTCATCGCGCCGAACATGGCGAAGCCGACGATGAAGCTGATGACGGCGGCCAGGCTGAAGGTGCGGATGCCGAACAGCTTCAGCGGCAGGACCGGTTCGGCGGCCCGCCGCTCGACGGCGACGAACGCCACGGCGAGCACGACGCCCAGCACGACGAGCCCGATGATCTGGGCCGAGCCCCACGCCCAGGTCGTGCCGCCGAGGGAGGCGACCAGCACGAGGCAGGTGGCGACCGCGGCGATCAGGAACGTGCCGAGGTAGTCGATGACGTGGCGGGAGGTGCGGCGCGGGATGTGCAGCGCGGTGGCGATCACGGCGAGCGCGACGATGCCCACGGGCAGGTTGACGTAGAACACCCAGCGCCAGCTCAGGTGCTCGGTGAACACCCCGCCGAGCAGCGGCCCGAGCACACTGGTCGCGCCGAACACCGCGCCGAACAGGCCCTGGTAGCGGCCGCGTTCACGGGGCGGCACGATGTCGCCGACGATCGCCATCGACAGCACCATCAGCCCGCCGCCGCCGAGGCCCTGCAGCGCCCGGAAACCGATCAGCTCGGGCATGTTCTGTGCCATGCCGCACAGCGCCGAGCCGATCAGGAAGATCACGATGGCGGTCTGGAACAGCCGCTTGCGCCCGTACTGGTCGCCCAGCTTGCCCCACAGCGGGGTCGCGGCGGTCGAGGCCAGCAGATAGGCGGTGACCACCCAGGACAGGTGCTCCAGCCCGCCGAGGTCGCTGACGATGGTGGGCAGCGCGGTCGACACGATGGTCTGGTCGAGGGCGGCGAGCAGGAGCCCGAGGAGCAGGGCGCCGATCGAGACGAACACGTTGCCGGGGACGTGCTCGGCGGCCCTCATCTCCTTCTCCGTGCCGTGGGTGTCCAGGGCCATGGAGACCTCCCGGGGCTCGACTCGGTTGGACCAGTTCCATCCTGGTCGGTGTCACCACTTATGGCCTGTTGAGTCCTGCGGATGTGAAGGAGTTCCGCATAGTCTCTGAAACTTCCGAGGGGAGGGTGGCGAACGTGAACGGGGAGCAGTCCACCGCGTGCCCGCAGTGCGGTACGCCGAGGACCACGGACCACACACCGTCGTGCGACTGCGCCGAGCGCGCCTCCGAGGCCCTGCGCGAAGCCCGCACGGCCGAGGCAGCAGCGGCAGAGGACTTCGACCCCCTGCGAATCCGGCCTTACGTCGACGTGGGGGCCGGAGAGGGGGAGCGGGAGGGGGGAGAGCGGGGTCCGACGGGGGCGGGGGCGGGCGCTGACGCCGAGGGCGGTGCGGCGGCTGTTCCCCGAGGGGCGGGTGCAAAGGCTCAGGTCGAGGGCGACGCGGAGGCTACCAGCCGGGTGCCGAGTGGGGACGCCGGGGCCGAGGGCGGTGCGGAGGCTGCTCCCCGGGGGCCCGATGGGGGCGCCGGGGCCGAGGGTGATGCAGCGGGGGCTCGCTCGGGGCCGAGTGAGGACGCCCGCACCGACGCGACCCGCCCGATACCGACCGGAGACACCGGCGCAGGAGAGACGCGCCCAGTATCGACCGTGGCGCCCGGGGGCCGTGCCGCTGGGAGTCAGCCGGCAAAGGTCGCGGCGGCCCTGGACGAGGGGGTGGAGGCCGAGGGCGCGCCGCGGGGGGCCGGGGGAACGCGGTTCCGGCGCCGCTCCGGGCGCGCGGCCCTGCTGGCGGCCGGGGGCGCGGGCGTGGCGGTCGTGGCCGCGGCCGGGTTCGCGCTGGTGTCGTACCACGCGCCCGCCCGGGACGGCGCGGCCCAGGAGGTCCGGGTGGGTGTCCCGAACGTCAGCTCACCGGCTGCGGCGTCCCCGAAGACACCCGGCGGCCCCACCGCGTCGCGTCCGGCCGTACCCCCGCCCGCTCCGTCGCCCACCCCGACCCCGTCGGCCTCGCCGTCGCCGAGCCCCTCGCCGTCCCCCGACGCCTCGCGCCCGGCCCCCTCTCCGTCCGTCACGCTCACCGCCGCCCCGCGCGCCACCCCCGCCGCGGCGCCGGTGCTCCGACGCGGCGACTCCGGCCCGGAGGTCGCCGAACTCCAGTACCGCCTGTGGCAGTTGAACCTCTACGTCGGCCAGACGGACGGCGTCTTCACCCGCTCCGTGGAGAACGCCGTGAGCACCTACCAACTGGCCCGCGGCATCCAGGGCGACCCCCTCGGCGTCTACGGCCCGGCCACCCGGGCAGCCCTGGAGTCGGAGACCACGGGCCCGTGAGCCCCGGCCGGGTGTCAAGGGGCCCCGCCCGCACCCCCGCGCTGCCCGCCGTCAGGCGATGCGCAGGCGCAGGGTGCCGTCCGGCAGGGCCCCGACACGGACCCGGGTGAGGTCCGGAACGGTCACGTCGGGACCGTGGACGGCGGCACGGGGCCCGACCCCGACCACGGTCATGCCCGCGGCGCGCCCCGCGGCGATGCCCGCGCCGGAGTCCTCGAAGACGACGCAGTCGGCCGGGTCGGCGCCGAGTTCGGCGGCGCCCTTGAGGAACCCCTCGGGGTCGGGCTTGCTCGCCCCGACCGACTCGGCGGTGACCCGGACCTCGGGCAGCGGCAGCCCCGCCGCGGCCATGCGCACGGTGGACAGGGCGACGTCCGCGGAGGTCACCAGGGCGTGCGGCAGCCCGCGCAGGGACGCGAGGAAGCCGGCCGCGCCGGGGACCTCGACCACACCGTCGGTGTCGGCGGTCTCCTCCGCGAGCATGCGCGCGTTGTCGGCGAGGTTCTGCTCCATGGGCCGGCCGGGCAGCAGCACGGCCATGGAGGCGTGCCCCTGACGGCCGTGGACGACCTGCATCACCTCGTCGCCGTCCAGCCCCTGCCGCTCGGCCCAGCGCCGCCAGATGCGCTCGACCACGGCATCGGAGTTGACGAGGGTGCCGTCCATGTCGAGCAGGAGGGCGCGGGCGGTCAGGACGGTGGGTGTGACGGTGGCCGTCATCGGCAGCTCCAAGGCGCGGGAGAGGGGTCGTACGGGCGGTCCCTGGAGGCCCCCCGAGGTCTCAGGGAGGGACAAGGCGGCCCCGCCCGCCGGTCAGGGAGAACGGGCGGGAGCCACTTTGTTCCTCCACGGTACAAAACCGTACGGCGTTCCCGCCACCGCCCCCGGCGAGCGTTCATCCGGCGTTCAGCTCAGCCCGCGACCGACTCCCACAGGCTCCACACGCCGAGCGCCACCATCAGCAGCGCCGCGATCTGCGTGATCAGCCGCAGCGGCACCCGCTTCATCAGGGCCTTTCCGCCCACGATGCCGAGCCCTGCGACCGCCCACAGACCGAGCAGCGCGCCGAGGCCGACGGAGAGCGGGTCGTCGTAACGGGCGGCGAGGTTGGCGGTCATGATCTGGGTCAGGTCACCGAACTCGGCGACCAGGATGAGCATGAAGCCGGTCCCCGCGACCCTCCAGAAGGACTGGTCGGCGGGCTTCTTGATCTCTTCCTCCTCCTCGCCCTTGTGGAACAGCAGCATCGCCGCGCCGGCGAGGAAGAGGACACCGGTGACGGCGTGCACGAGCCGCTGGGGCAGCAGGGTCAGCACGCTGCCCGCGGCCACGGCGAGCACGACATGCACCAGGAAGGCGGCGGCGACGCCCGCGAAGACGTAACCGGCGCGGTAGCGGGTGCCGAGGACGAGACCGGCGAGCGCGGTCTTGTCCGGCAGTTCGGCGAGGAAGATGACGCCGAAGACGAGCGCCGTCACGGTGATGCTGATCAAGATCCCTCAATCGGTCGGGGCCGCCCCACCGAGAGTGCGATACATCGCGCGATGACACCTCGGCACGGCAGCACACTTCGCCCCCGCGCCTGAGGGGCACGGGCGTGCACTGCTTGCCGAAGGTCTCGCTGGGCGGCCCTGACGGGTCCGCCTCCGGGCGCCGGCTCAGGCTGGCTGAGCAGTATGTCGACGGTCCGGCGAAGAGCTACTCCCCTTCTGCGCCCCCCATAGTACGGGACGCAAAAGTCGCGCCCCGAACCTTGCCGTGACATGAACACGTCACTAGCTTCTTACCGGGCGCTCGCTTCCCGGCAACGCGGCCCCGCGAGCATTCCCTCGTTCCCACCGAACACCCCGACCCCCGCAACCGAGTTCGAGTGCCAAGGCTCTACGCGCGTCGAGCAGGGAGCCTACCCGCCGCCGCAGAAGGCCGGAAGCCGACACTCATCTGTCATGGCCATGACTCCCCAGGAGACCCCTCATGCGCTCCATCACCCGCACGTCCGCCGCCACCGCGTCCGCCCTCTCCCTGACGATCAGCGGTCTCATCCTCGGCGTCAGCGCCGGCACCGCGCAGGCCAGCACCTGCTCCCAGGCCCGCCTGCCGCTGCCCGACTCGTCCTGCACCCCCGGCGCGTACAACCCGGACGTCACGCAGTCCACCATCGGCTCCACCATCTGCGTCTCCGGGTGGACCAGCACGGTCCGGCCCTCCACCAGCTACACCAACGCCCTCAAGGCCCAGGGCATCACCGACTACGGCTACTCGGACACCAACATGTCCGACTACGAGGAGGACCACCTCGTGCCCCTGGAACTCGGTGGCGCCCCGAAGGCCACGACGAACCTCTGGCCCGAGCCGCGCTACGGCAGCTCGACGGCCACCTCGAAGGACGGCGTCGAGACCAAGCTCAAGAACGCCGTGTGCGACGGCCGGGTCACCCTGTCCGCCGCCCGCTCCGCCATCAAGACCAACTGGACCACCGCGCTGAAGGTCACCGGCATCGGCTGACACCGGGGCACCCGCACGCGGCCGGCCGACTCAGGCCGGCCGCCGCCGCATGAGGAAACCGGCCACCGCACCCGCCGCGAACAGCGCGCCCACCGACACCGCCGTCGCCAGCCAGGTCGCGCCCAGCCACCGGGCGCCGTAATAGCCGAGGGCCACGCTGTAGGCGGCCCAGGACAGACCGGCCAGCGCGGACCAGGGAAGGAAGTCACGGGCCCTGCGGTGGGCCGCGCCCGCGCAGAAGGAGACCACGGAGCGGCCGGCGGGGGCGAAGCGAGCCAGCACGACAAGGGCGCCGCCACCCCGGGCCAGGGCCTCGCCGAGACGTTCCTGCGCGGTGGTCAGCCGCCGGGAACGGGCTATCGCCCGGTCCAGCCGCTCCCCGCCCCGCCAGGCCAGACGGTAGGCCACCAGATCGCCGAGGACCGAGGCGGTCGCCGCGGAGAGGATCAGGACCAGGATGTCCGGCACGTTGTGCGGCACCCGGCCGGTCGCCGCGCCCGATCCCGCCGCGGCGGCCGTACCGGCGGCGATGACGAGCACACCGCTCGGCAGCACCGGCACGAACACGTCGAGCAGCACGGACAGGGCCACCACGGCATAGATCCAGGGCCCGGCCGCCAGCGACCCCACGCTCTCCAACACGACAACTCCCGTCAGTCCCCCGTTGACAGCCGTACAGCGTACGCCGGGCCTGTGACAGCGGGTGCCCTGGGGGCTCCGGGGACCCAGGGGACCACAGGGGGACGACAGGGGGGTGACAGGAGGAGGACAGGGGCACGACGACCGCACGAAGTGGACGGCACGACGACCGTAGGGACTGCACGACGCGGACGGCGCAAGGCCCGCACGCATGGCACGAAGCGCTCGGCACGACGCCCGCACGACTCGGGCGCAAGCGCGGGCGCCGGGCCGCACGGAGCAGGGCGACGCGGCGACCGCGCGAGCCGACTGCACAGCGCGGACGCCGGACAGCGTGAAGCGGGCGGCACCGCGTCGGCACCCTTCCCCGGACGGCCGGGGAAGGGTGCCGTGACGCGCGGGCCTGTCGGGTCAGGCCACCATCGGGGCCTGCTCGGCGGCGGGCTCCGCCGCCACCGTCGTACGCCGGGCGAGCAGCCGGTCGAGACCGAACGCGCCGGAGCCCGTGAAGACCAGCAGGAGGAACGCCCAGCAGAACAGCACCGCGAGCTCACCGCCGTTCTGGATGGGCCACAGCGCGGCCTTCTGGTGGATGTCGAAGTACGCGAACGCCATCGAGCCGGAGGCCAGCAGCGCGGCCCCGCGGGTGCCGAGGCCCAGGAGCACCAGGGCACCGGCGGCCAGCTGGATCACGGCCGCGTACCAGCCCGGCCAGGTGCCGGTCTCGATCGTGCCGCCGTGGGTGCCCATGGCGCCGCCGAGGACGCCGAAGAGGGAGGCCGCGCCGTGGGCCGTGAAGAGCAGGCCGACGACGATGCGGAAGAGCCCGAGGGCATAGGGCTGAGCGGAGTTGAGACGCGGGGACGGCATGGGGGTTCTCCATCTCGGTGTCGGTCGAGCCCGCGGGGACAGGCGGGCCGGTGGGGGCGGCGGTACCGAAGGGAACCCCAGGTTAGGTGAACCTAATCTGTGCTTGCAAGTTCAACATCTGGCCATGCTTCCGCTTCCGCTCACCGCTTCGCCCCGGGGCGGGCCGCACGTGGGAAGGCCCCCGCGACCGCACCGGCACCACGGAAGATGACCTGATCCGCACTTGGCCGAACACGCCGGGCGGCGCTCGCACTTCGGGAGCGGCGCGAGCCGAACACAGCTGTCCGTGGGCCACGTTGACGACCGATCAGCCGCCGAGACCGCCGCACGCCGCCCAGTTGGCAGCCCGGGGCAGGACCAACCGGGGCCACCGGGCACGACGAACCCGGGGGCGACGTTCTCCGCCCCCGGCATGAGATTCCGAGCGGCGCCCTCCACCCCCGGGCATGCCCAACTCGGGCGGCGCCTCCCCCTCCGGCCGCCCCCCGGCACCCTCTGCCGCTACCTACCCGGCCTCTTCCACCGGCCGTGTCCGTACGGCCTGGCCCCGCACCTCCAGCCCGCCGAGCAGTTCGGCGGTGGCGCGGGCGACGGCCTCCACGGCCGCGTCGAAGACCTCGCGGTTGTGGGCGGCGGGAGCGCGGAAGCCCGAGACCTTGCGGACGTACTGCAGCGCGGCGGCGTGGATGTCGTCGTCCGTGGCCTCTTCGGGGAGCACGGGCGGACGCAGCGTCTTGATACTCCGGCACATGCCCCCAGTCTCACGCACCCCGCGCACTCCTGCGATGATCCATCCGAAGGCGGCCACCGACACCGGGGCCGACCGTCGAAAGGACAACTTCATGGCGAACCAGTACACCGTGGCCGTCCTCGGCCCCGGCGGCACGGGCGGCCTCCTCGCCGCCCTCCTGTCCCGCGCCGGCCACCGCGTCGTGTGCCTGGCCCGGGAGGGCACGGCCGACACCCTGCGCCGCACCGGACTCACCGTACGCAGCGCGCAGTTCGGCGAGTTCACCGCGCCCGTCGAGGCGGACACCGAGCTGCGCGAACCGGTGGACGCCTGCCTGATCACCGTCAAGCACACCGCGCTCGACGCCGCCCTGACCCGGGTCCCGCCCGCCGCGCTCGGCGACGCCCTCGTCGTACCGCTCCTGAACGGCGTCGAACACCCCGCCGCGCTGCGCGCCGGCCACCGCCCCGACCGGGTCGCCCCGGCGGTGATCCGCGTGGAGTCCACCCGGCTGCGGCCGGGCGTGATCGAGCACGGCAGCCCGTTCACGGAGATCGACCTCGCCGGGGACGGCGTACCCCGCGCCCGCCTCGACGCGCTCGCCGCCGTCCTCACCGACGCCGGCACGACCGCCCGAGTGGTCGAGGACGAGACGGCGGCACTCTGGGCGAAGATGGCGTTCCTGGCCCCCTTCGCCCTGCTCACCACCCGGTACGGCGTACCGCTCGGCGAGGCCCGCACCCGCCACCGCGCGGAACTGGAGGCACTGGTCACGGAGACCACCGAGGTCAGCCACGCCTGCGGCGCCCCCGCCGACCCGGCCCGGGCCCTCGCCCGGTACGACGCCTTCCCGCCCACGGCCAAGTCCTCCATGCAGCGCGACGCCGAGGCGGGCCGGCCGCTCGAACTCGACGCCATCGGCGGGGCGTTGCTGCGCGCGGCCGAGCTGCACGGCGTACCGGTCCCGGTGACGGCACGGCTCGTACGGGAACTGCGGGACGCGGGCCACTGAGGCACGCCCGGCCCCGCGACCCGAGGGCCCCGGCGACCCCGGGGCCCCGGTGACCTGAGAGTCCCGACGACCCGGGAGTCCCGGCGACCCGGGAGTCCCGGCGACCCGGGGGCCCCAGTGACTCGGGAGTCCCGGTGACCCGGGAGCCACGGTGACCCGGGAGCCCGGCGGGTCGACGACCCCAACGGGTCGACAGCCCTGGCGGGCAGTAAGCCCCAGCGGGACGACAACCACTGGGCGGAGACCAGATGCACCGCGGCGAGCGCGCCCGGCTGGCGGCTGGCCGGCGGTCCGGACCCTGAACACCCGTTCGCGTGAACCCCTCTGCAGAACTCGCCTCCCAAAATCGAACAGGCGTACCATTGCCGCGTGGCTACGACCTACCAATTCCCCAGTGACCTCCTCGCCGGTCAGGAGGAGCTGCATCAGGTCCGGGCCGAGCTGTCGGCCCTGCTCAAGCGGCTGCCGTGGTCGGTCGAGCCGATGGACGCCCTCAGCGACGACACCGGCTGGCGCAAGATGGAGCGGCCCGCGTCCCCCGGCTGGACGGCCGACGAGCAGGCAGAGGTGGAGAAGCTCCGGCGCCGCGAACACGAACTGGCGGTCTTCGTCAGCACCCACCGCTTCTGGGCCGAGGTCGCGGCCGAACAGCGCATGGAGGCCCGCAGCGGCCTCAAACACGCCCACGACCCCACCTGAACGACAAAGCCCCCGGCCACAAAGGCCGGGGGCTCCCCGTTCGGTGGGCGCGGACGGTTTCGAACCGCCGACATCCTGCTTGTAAGGCAGGCGCTCTACCCCTGAGCTACGCACCCCGGACCTGGACCGCGCCAGGACGAGTCGACAGCCTACCTTGCCGGGGGCACTGGACGGCAACCGCGAATCGGCCGGAATCCGGGCCCGACCGGGGGTTACCCCCACCCCCGTCCGGCGGTGAGCCCGATGACGGGGTGGGCTGTTGATCATTTACGGTCCTGGGAGGCCGAGTCAACGGCTCAGTGGACGTCGCACTGCACGGCGTGCCCGATCTCGTGCGGGCGAGCAGCGACGACGGCGACGTGACGGTGGTGCTGCCCCGCGCCGGTCACCGCGTGGACGCGCACGCGGACTCCGGTCCGGTGTCGGTGTCCGTGCCCCGCGACGACAGGAGCGGGCACTCGGTGACGGCGGGCTCCGCGAACGGGAAAGTCACGGTTCGCACCGCGAACTGACCGGCTCGTGTGTTCGTCTTCAACGGGTGGGAGAATGACACCACCCAGGGCGAACCACAGCACGGGAGAGGGATGTGACGGCGAGACCGGGCACGCCATCGACACAGCCGTACCCGCCGTCGTCCACCGCGAGGGCTCGGCGCGGGCCGACGGCCCTGCGGGACACGCTCACCCTGGTGGGCCTGCCGTTGCTGGCCGCGCTCGCGCTGCCCGCCGCGTTCGCCGGCGGGGGTACGCGGCGCTGGTTCGGCGGCCGGGCGGAGAGTCAGCGGGCCGAGGCGCAGGCGGCGAAGGACGCCGCCGCGTCCGCGTTCTACGAGCTGGACACCGCGCAGCGGGACCTGCGGATCTCGATCGAGACCATCACGGCGGTGGACGACACCCCGGCGGGCCGGCGTGCCGTGTCCGACTTCCAGGCGCTCGGGCTGCGGATCGACGAGGTCAGCCAGCGGTACATCCAGGCGGTGGACGCCCATGACCTGGACCGGGTCGACCTGGAGGCCGGGGCGGCCGCGCGGGCACGCGGTGAGCTGACGGCGGCGCGGGACGAACTGGTCCGGGTCAAGCAGGAGCTGGACCGTTTCGCCAGCTCGCTCGGGCCGCTGCTGGGCTCGGCGGAGACGCGGCTGGCCCAGCTGGCGCCCGCCGTGGAGCGCGCCCGGCAGGCGCTGCTGGCCGCGAGCAACGCGCTGGACGCGGTACGGGAGCACGGTCTGCGGGCCGACGACCTGGCCGCGCGGCTGGCCGCCCTGTCGCCGGAGCTGACGAAGCTGAACCAGGGAGCGGCGCAGCACGGGGCGCAGCAGACGGTGGAGCGGGCCGAGCGGGTGCAGCGGGAGGCCGGGGCGATCCGTGCCGAGGCCGAGCGGCTGCCGGAGAAGGCGGCCGAGATCGATCACCGGCTGGTGTCGTTGCGGACCCGGGCGCAGGCGCTGACCACGCGCGCGGGGCAGGTGGATCCGGTGCTCAGCGAGCTGCGTCGGCGGTTCGCGGCGGCGTGCTGGCAGGATCTCCAGCAGGTGCCGGTGCAGGCCGCGGAGAACGTGCGGCAGGCGGAGGTGAAGCTGCGCGAGGCGCAGGCGGCGCGGGACGCGCAGCGGTGGGCGGACGCCACCTCGTCGCTGTCGACGGTGCGTGCGCTGCTGAACGCGACCGACGATGCGGTCTCGGCGGCCGGTGACCGGTTGTCCCGGCTGAACGCGGTGCAGAAGGACCCGCAGGCGGAGATCGAGCGGACGCGGTTCGCGATCCGGGACGCCCAGCGGCTGGCGATGACGGGCCGTGCGGCGCCGGATCCGCGGCATGCGGGGCCGCTGGACGAGGCGGTGGCGCGGCTGGAGCGGGCGGTGGGCTCGCTGGAGGGCCGGCATCCGGACTACTGGCACTTCCTGACCGAGACGGACGCGGTGCGGCAGTCGGCCGCTCGGGTGGTGGCACGGATCCGCGAGGAGCGCGGCGGCGGGCACTGATCCGTGGGGTCTGGCCTGGGGCGGGGCCCCTGTCCGGCGGCGGGTGCCGGGTCGTGTGCCGGGTCGTGCGTGTTGCCGGGTGGGGGCGGGCAGGCGGATATTGAACGGGACGGATGGCCTCCGCTAGCGCCCGAGGGAGGCGGACATGGCCACACACGCACAGCACACGCGGCCGCGGCAGCGCATCGAGTTCGACAAGCACCTGCCCGTGGACCACAAGCTGAACACGGTCTACCGGATCGGCGCGGGACTGATCGGCGCGTTCCTGATCGCGTTCGGCATCCTGGGTCTGATCAACCACATCGGGTTCTTCGGCATCGGTGGCGCCACGGTCATCGGGCTGAACACCAACGGCACGCTGAGTGTGCTGTCGATCTGCATCGGCGCGCTGCTGATGGTCGGCATGGCGATCGGCGGGAACGTCGCGTCGACGCTGAACATGGTGCTCGGCATCCTGTTCCTGCTGAACGGTTTCCTGTTCCTGGGGCTGCTGGACTCCGCGAGCAACTTCCTGGCGTTCCGGATGCCGAACGTGCTGTTCAGCTTTGTCGTGGGCCTGCTGCTGATGACCTTCGGCATGTACGGCCGGGTCGGTTCCACGTTGCCGCACGACAATCCGTACTGGCGGGCCCGCCATCCGGATGCGGAGCGGCAGCGGCCCGAGCAGGGGTCCGCGCTGCCGCCGGCCGGTTAGTCTGTGCCCATGCCTCGCTATGAGTACCGCTGCCGGACCTGCGGCGACACGTTCGAACTGAGCCGTCCGATGGCGGCGTCCGGTGATCCCGCGAGCTGTCCCGCGGGCCATGACGACACGGTGAAGCTGCTGTCGGCGGTGGCCGTGGGCGGGACGGCCGGCGCGCCGGCCCCCGCGGCGGGCGGGGGCGGCGGCTGCTGCGGCGGTGGCTGCTGCGGCTAGCCCGCCTGGCGGGTGGCTTTCAGGAACTCCCTCACGATGCGCTCCCCGGCGAGGACTCCTCGCTCGGGGAGCGCGCTGATGTGTGGGGCGGTCCAGCCGCTGTCGGCGAGTTCTCCGTGGCCGGGGCGCCAGCCCCGGTCGGCGGCGAGCAGCAGGTCGGCGTCGAGGAGCGAGTCCCCGGCGGCGAGGGTGAGCTGCGCGCCGGTGCGGCGGGCGACCTCGCGGACGGCGGCGCTCTTGGTGAGCGGCTGCGGTACGGCGTAGATCTTGCGGCCCTGGAGGGAGACCGTCCAGCCGCGGTTCTCGGCCCACACGGTGAGTTCCTTGACCCAGTCCTCGGGCAGCAGTTCCCGTTCGACGACGAGGTAGCTGAAGAGGTCCTCGGCGATCCGGTGCTTGCGTACCCAGACGGGGTCGGCGGTGCGGAGCAGGTGGTCGTGGACCTCGGCGAGCGGTGCGCACTCGTCGGCGAGCCGGGTGAGGACCTTCGTGTGCCAGTCGTGGTCGGTGGCGCCGTCGACGAGCAGGTGGCCGCCGTTGGCGCAGATCGCGTACTTGGGGGGCGGTCCGGGCAGGTTGATGCGCTGGTACTGCTTGCGGGTGCGGGTCGTGGTGGGCACGAAGACGGCGGTGTCGCCGAGGTCGGTCAGCAGCTGGGCCGCGGTCTCGGTGAGGTAGGAGAGCGGCTTGGCCTCGTGCACCTCGACGCAGAGCAGCCGGGGTGCGCGGGCGTCGGGCATGGTCAGTGCGAGGGCCGCCGAGGAGTAGATCAGCGTTCGGTCGAGGTCGCTGGCGACGAGCACGGGCATCAGCCGTTCACCGCCTTGCCGTCGGCGCCGGTGGCGCCGCGGGTGTACTGGGGGTGGATGAGGCCGACGCAGGTGTAGGGCAGTTCGCCGACCTCCTCGACGGGGACCCCGCGCTGTTCGGCGAGCAGCCGGACGTGGTCGAGGTCGGCGCCCGCTCCGGTGCGGGCGAGGATCTTCCAGGGCACCCGGCGCAGCAGTACGCGGGTGGTCTCGCCGACGCCGGGCTTGACGAGGTTCACGTCCTGGATGCCGTACTGCTCGCTGATGCGCTCGACGGCCCGCCAGCCGGCCCAGGTGGGGGTGCGGTCCTCGGCCAGCAGTTCCTTGACCGCTTCGTCGACGGTGTCGGCGACGTCGGGGAAGCGGGCAAAGACGGCGTCGAGGAAGGCCACGGAGACGTCGGCGCCGGCCAGTTCGCGGTAGTACTTGGCGCCGTGGAAGTCGTCCGGGCCGACGAGGTCGGCGCGCAGGACCGTGCGGGAGATCAGGCCGGAGACGGTGGAGTTGAGGCAGGCGGAGGGGATGAGGAAGTCCTCGCGGGTGCCGTAGGTGCGCACGCAGGAGCCGGGGTCGGCGAGTACGGCGATCTCCGGGTCGAATCCGGTGATGCCCTCCTTGGCCTCGAACTCCTCGATGGCCTGGGCGAGTTCGCGGGTGATTGCGCCCTTGCCGGTCCAGCCGTCGACGAAGACGACGTCGCGGGGGTCGTGGTGGGCGGCGAGCCAGCGCAGGGCGTTGGCGTCGATGCCCCGGCCGCGCACGATGGAGACGGCGTAGTGCGGGAGGTCGAGGCCGTGCCGGAAGTGGGCCCAGCGGCGCATGAGGACGCCGACGGGGGTGCCGGCGCGGGCCAGGGAGACCAGGACGGGGCGCGGTGAGCGTTCGGTGATCACCGTCTCCGTGACCACGCCGACCGCATGGGCGAGCCGTGCGGCGGAGGCGTCGAGGGCCGTGTGGAACAGTTCCTGGTACTGGTCGCTGGGCTGGTACTCGACGGGCAGCGACTCGGCGTAGTGGGCGCCGCCGCTCTGGATGGCCTCCTCGCGTTCCTCGGTGGGTGCCTCCAGGCTGACGTCGGAGAGGTCCTGGAGCAGCCAGCCGACGTCCTCGGGCGGGTACGAGGAGAACGCGGGGCCGCGGAGGGGCTCGGGCAGCATGGCCGGCCTTTCGGGAGCGCGCGGGGGCGCGGGGAGGTAGGAGGGGACGACCGCGAGCAGGACGTGCGGGACGTGTTCGGCGAGGCGAGCCAGGAGGCCGTCGGGGGCGTGCAGGGCGGGGGTGTCGGCGGTGGAGTCGACGACGGCGACGACGGTGTCGAAGCGGCCGCCCGCGACGTTGTAGGCGTAGCGCTCGCCGGGGCCGTCGGCGGGGTCGTCGTGGGCGGGGAAGACCAGGCGGGTGCGGATGGCGTAGCCGGGGTCGTCGACGGCGAGGACGGGCGAGCGGGTGGTGGTGGAGAAGCGGACCTCGGCCCGGGTGGCCCGTTCCAGTTCGCGGGCGAGGCGCAGTGGGGCGTACATGAGTTCCTCGTTGCCGAGGACCAGGACGCGGCGGGTGCCGGGGGGCAGGGCGTCGCGTATTCGGGCGCCCATGGCGGGCAGCGCGGTCTCCAGGCGGGCGCGGTGGGCGGGGGTGAAGCCGTGCCGGCCGCCGTCGGGGAGGCGGTGGGGCCAGTCGAGTGCGATGCGCGCGGGCCGCGGGGCCTCTTCGGGGGCGTCGTGCGTCTCGGCCGGGTGCGCGTGGCGGGGCTCGTGCCGGGCCACCAGTCGCTGCCCCTTCTCCAGGACGTCCGGGGGCAGCCGTACGGTGCCGGAGGCGGCGGCGATCAGGTCCACGCGGGCCCCGATCTCGTCGGCGAACCGTTCCATGCGCTCGACGTCCTCGGGTGCGCGCATGTCGACGAGGGCGACCACCGCGTAGTGCTGCCGTGGGTACCGTTCGTGCAGGTCACGAATGGTGTTGAGGACGGTGTTGCCGGTGGAGAACTCGTCGTCGACGAGGACCAGCGGACCGTCGCCGGCCAGCAGGGCGGGGTCCTCCGGCAGCAGGAGGTGCGACGTGGCGTGGGAGTGCGACTCCTCGAAGCCGCCCGCGGGGGCGACGCCGGCCACGGGACGGCGGGTGGAGTGCAGGTACGGCGCCGTGCCGAGGCCGTCGGCGACGGCGTGGCCGAGTCCGGTGGCGGTCTCCGCGTAGCCGAGGACGACCGCCCCTGCCGTCCCGGTCTCGCCGAGCAGCTCGGCGACCCGGCGGCCGAGCCGGTGGCCGTGGTCGTAGACCACGGACGGTGACTGCGGGACGTGCTTGCCGAGTACGTGCGAGACCAGCAGGTGGGCCCGCTTCGGGTTGCGGCGCAGCGCCAGCCCGAGCAGGGCCGTCAGGCCGTCGTCGCCCTCGAGTTCGACGCCGAGTCGCTCGGCGACCCAGCTGCCGGACCAGACCCCGTCGTTCACTGCGTAGTTCATGCGTTCCTTGGACGATGTGGGAAGGATCAGCCGGGTATTCCGGCGGCGAGCAGCTCCACGAAGCCGACGTCCTCGTGCGCGACGCCGAAGGCCTCGGCGCGCAGCAGGGTCCGCTCGGCCCAGGCGCGGTGCGGCTTCACCTCGTTCATCTTGTTCGTGTAGGCCGACCGGAGTACACCCCCGCCGCCCCGTTCCGGCCGCAGGATGTCCTGGGCGTCGCTGAACTCCTCGTGGCTGACCACGGAGAGCGCGTGCACGGGCAGGACGTGGGAGGGGTGGATGCAGGTCTTGCCGAGCAGGCCGTTGGCCTGGTCGAGGGAGATCTCCCGCAGCAGTCCGTCCATGGCGTGTTCGATGAGCTTCTCGCGCAGCTCGACGGCCTGCACCTCCAGGAAGGGGCTCTGCCTCAGCTGCGGCTTGAACATGCGTTCGGATACCCGGAAGTACTCCCAGACGGGCCCGGTGACGGTGAATCCGGTGCCGTCGGCGCGGCCGAGCATGTTGACCACGTCGGCGATCACGGAGGCGACGACCTGGACGTCGTAGGCGGTCATGTCGGGGGCCCGGCGCAGCCCGTAGGAGGAGCAGAAGTCGGTCACGCCGAGGCGGAGGGCGAGGACGCGGTCGCGGTACTTGTCGACGGCGCGGAAGATGCCCTCCAGGGTGTCCACGCGCGACTCGCGGTACAGCAGCTCCGGGGACTCGAGCACCGGCATGGCGAAGAGCCGGCGGCCGCTGTCGGTCTCGGCGGCGGTGAGGGCCTCCAGGAACGGGATGCCGCGTTCCTCGGTGAACTTGGGCAGCACGAAACCGGACAGCAGCCGCACGGACGCGCCGAGACGGCGTACGAGGTCGGGGATCTGCTCGGGGGCGCGCACCCGGATGAACAGCAGCGGCGGCTCCGCTCCCGCCCGGGAGTGGAGGTCGGCGAACTGGGTGACGAGGTTCTCCTCGCCCGCCGCCACGTCGGCGTCGTCGATGGAGTCCTCCAGGCACAGCACCATGGAGACCACGCCGTTGGCCGCCTGCTTGAGGACGTCGCCGGCGAGGCGCGGCCGGGTGGCCGGACTGTACAGCGTGGCGCCCAGGGCCGCGGCGAGCAGCCGGGCCGGGGAGTCGGCGGTGAACGCGCACGGCTCCCGGTGGAAGAGGCGCTGCCGCACCTCGGGGGCGATGTGCCCGAAATGACGCATAGGACTCCCTCGGGGTGCGCGCCGAGCCTGTGGATTCGGTAAAGGGTGGCCGGTAATAGTACGTAGGGATCCATGTCGGGGGTTCCCTTCGGGCATGAATTTCCGGTAACTCGCCCATGTCGGCGGTCGGCACCCCCCGCATTGTCGTGGCCAGGACCGAGAAGGCAGGATGACCGCATGACGCACGCGATGCTGAAGGGGTCGAACGTCCCGCTGGAGGCCACCACGGTCCGCGCCGTGCTGCGCTGGACGCCCGGGCAGTCGGTCCCGGACGTGGACGCCTCCGCGCTGCTGCTGGGCCCCGAGGGCCGTGTGCGCTCCGACGAGGACTTCGTTTTCTACAACCAGCCCCGGCACCCCTCGGGGAAGGTGTGGCGGCTGGGCAAGAAGCGCGTCACCGAGGGCCTGACCGACACGATCCAGTCAGATCTCTCCGGCGTCGAGCCGGACATCGGCCGGATCCTGCTGGTGGCCTCGGCGGACGGTGTCTCCTTCGACCAGGTGCCGGCCCTCAGCATCACGCTGTACGACGGCGCGGTGGCCGGCGGCGAGCCGCTGGCCACCTTCGAGATCACGCCGCAGACCGGCGCGGAGACGGCGCTGATCTGCGGTGAGCTGTACCGGCGCGGGGAGGGCTGGAAGTTCCGGGCGCTGGGCGAGGGCTACTCGAACGGCCTGAAGGGCCTCGCCACGGACTACGGCATCTCGGTCGACGAGTCGGAGGCGGAGGAGGAGCCGCCCGCGGCGCAGCCGCTGCCTCCGGAGCAGCCGACGTCGGCGGTGCCGCAGCAGCCCGCGTACGGCTATCCGCAGCCGGCGTACGGCTACCCGCAGCCCGCCTCGGGCCAGCCCTCCTACGGCTATCCGGGACCCCAGCCGGTCTTCACGGCCCCGGACCCGAACTTCCGCATGCCCCCGCAGGGGCCGCAGTTCGTCGGGCGGTAGCCGGGCTAGCGGTCGGCCTTGGTCTTGTAGCCGCGGCCCCACTGCAGACCCCACCCGTACAGCCGGTCCAGCTCGCCCTGGAAGCCGTAGACGAACTTCACCTCGCGGCGCACGGTCAGTTCGCCCTTGACGTTCTCGATCAGCACGACCGCGCAGGAGCGGGCCTGGGGGTGGCGTTCGTCGAGGCCTATCTCGATGCGGGGGCCGTTGCTGGGGTAGAGGGTGACGATGGCGTGCGTACGGTCGAAGGCCGGTGTCTGGTCGTAGATGTAGACGAAGACCAGCAGCCGCTTGATGGCGTCGCGGTGGTCGAGGTTGACGTACATGGTCTCGCCGGACGCCGACCCGAACCGGTCGTCCCCGCTGAGCTTGATGTACGGCGGTGAGTTGGTCTCGCCCAGGTAGCCGCCGAGCGGCTGTACGACCCCCTTGGTGCCGTCGGTCAGCTCGTACAGGCAGCCCAGGTCGAGGTCGACGTTGACCATGCTCTGCCCGTGTCCGAGGACCTCCGGGGGCTTGAGGGCCTTGAAGGGGTGCCGCAGCAGGCTGGTGCGCTGGGCACCGTCGAAGTCGGAGGTGCGCATCCGCCAGGTCAGGTTGATGCGCAGGTGGCCGGTGGCCGCGTCCTGTTTGGTGAGCGACACCGTGTGGTGTCGCCTGGTGAGTTCGATCGCGTTGGAGGAGGCGCTGCCGGAGTCGAAGTCGGCGGCACGCCCGCCCAGCAGTCCGTCGAAGAAGCCCATTCCCGCCCCCAGGTCCCCAGGTACTCGTCTTGACGCGAACGGGGCGGCCGACCACGTCGGCCGCCCCGTTCGAAGCGTTCCTCACCGCCCGGGGTGTCACACCCCCGAGGGGACCTCGGTCTTCTCGCCGGAGCCGTCGCCCGCGGCCGCGAGCGCGCGGTTGCGGCGCACGGAGGACCAGAAGGACAGGGCGATCAGCACGACGCCCACGAGACCGGTGATGACCTCGTTGATCTCGTACTGGATGGTGACCATGAGGATCACGGCCAGGGCGCCGATCGCGTAGTGGGCGCCGTGCTCCAGGTAGACGTAGTCGTCGAGGGTGCCCTGGCGGACCAGGTACACGGTGAGCGACCGGACGTACATCGCGCCGATGCCGAGGCCGAGGGCCATCATCACGATGTCGTTGGTGATGGCGAAGGCGCCGATCACACCGTCGAAGGAGAAGGACGCGTCCAGGACCTCCAGGTAGAGGAACATGAAGAACGCGGCCTGGCCGGCCAGCAGCACCACCGGCTTCTTCCGGCCGGCGCGGGCGGCCTCTTCCTCCTCCTCGTGCTCGCGCTCCTCCTCTTCCTCCAGCCGGTCCTCGAAGTAGCCGGAGAGACCGCCGACGATCATGTACGTGATCAGGCCGGCGATTCCGGCGATCAGGACCGTCTGCGCCTTGTCGGCGTGCACGCCGCCGTGCTGGTGGGCGTGGGCGGCGAAGGTGAAGGACGTGACCAGCAGGACGATCAGGGAGATGCAGACCGACAGCATGTCGACCTTGCCGAGCTTGGCCAGGGGCCGCTCGATCCACTGCAGCCACTGTATGTCCCGGTCCTCGAAGATGAAGTCCAGGAAGATCATCAGCAGGAACATGCCGCCGAACGCCGCGATCGCCGGGTGGGCGTCGGTGACGAGCTGCTGGTAGCGGTCCTTGTCGGTGAGGGCGAGGTGGACCGCGTCGTACGGGTTGAGCTTCGCGGTGATGGCCACGATGACGACGGGGAAGACCAGCCGCATGCCGAAGACGGCGATGAGAACGCCGACCGTGAGGAAGATCTTCTGCCAGAAGGCGTTCATCTTCTTCAGGATCCCGGCGTTGACCACCGCGTTGTCGAACGACAGCGAGATCTCGAGGACGGCCAGGATCGCCACGACTCCGAAGGCCTCCCAGCCCCCGTAGAAGACCGCGGCGACCAGGCCGATCGCGGTGATCGCGAACGACCAGCCGAAGGTTTTCAGAAGCACTGGCTACCCCATCGTGTTGTGGGGGCACCTCCCAGACGGTGTCTGGGGGAGGGTCTCCCCGGCGCCGTGACCGGCTTTACGAAACGTTGACTCCGAAGTCTAGAGCGATGCCGCGGAGTCCGGACGCGTACCCCTGCCCGACCGCACGGAACTTCCATTCGCCCTGGTACCGGTAGAGCTCGCCGAAGATCATGGCCGTTTCGCTGGAGGCGTCCTCGCTGAGGTCGTAGCGCGCGAGCTCCTGGCCGTCGGCCTGGTTGACCACGCGGATGTAGGCGTTGGAGACCTGGCCGAAGGTCTGGCCGCGCTCGTCCGCCATGTGGATGGAGACCGGGAAGGCGACCTTCTCGCAGTGCGCGGGGACCTTGGCCAGGTCCACCAGGATGGTCTCGTCGTCGCCCTCGCCCTCACCGGTGAGGTTGTCACCCGTGTGCTCCACGGAGCCGTCCGGGCTCTTGAGCTGGTTGTAGAACACGAACCACTCGTCGCCCAGCACCCGGTTGGTGGCGCCGCACAGCAGCGCGCTGGCGTCCAGGTCGAAGGGGGCGCCGGTGGTGGAGCGCGCGTCCCAGCCGAGCCCGATCATGACGTTCGTGAGGTTCGGTGCGGCCTTGGAGAGGGAGACGTTGCCTCCCTTGGCGAGCGTGACGCCCATGGTGATGGTCCTCCCCTAGCGGTGCTTCCCTGTTGTCCTGCACGTCCGGCGCCGACCGTAAACGGTTCGGCGCCGGACGGGTCGTGCCCCGACGGACGTCAGACGTTGACGCCGAAGTCCTGGGCGATGCCGCGCAGCCCGGAGGCGTAGCCCTGGCCGATGGCGCGGAACTTCCACTCCGCGCCGTTGCGGTACAGCTCGCCGAAGACCATCGCGGTCTCCGTGGAGGCGTCCTCGCTGAGGTCGTAGCGGGCGATCTCCGAGCCGCCGGCCTGGTTCACCACGCGGATGTAGGCGTTGCGGACCTGGCCGAAGGACTGCTGGCGGTTGTCGGCGTCGTAGATGGAGACCGGGAAGACGATCTTCTCGACGTCGGCCGGGACACCGGCGAGGTTGACCTTGATGACCTCGTCGTCGCCCTCGCCCTCACCGGTGAGGTTGTCACCCGTGTGCTCGACCGAGCCGTCGGGGCTCTTGAGGTTGTTGAAGAAGACGAAATGCTGGTCGCTGACGACCTTGCCCGAGTTGTTCAGCAGCAGCGCGCTGGCGTCGAGATCGAAGTCGGTGCCGGTCGTGGTGCGGGCGTCCCAGCCCAGACCGACGAGGACCGCGGTCAGGCCCGGGGCCTCCTTCGTCAGCGATACGTTGCCGCCCTTGCTGAGGCTGACTCCCACGAGTCCTCCATGTGGTGTCCAGGGGCGGGAAGCCCCGTCGTGCTACGGATATGGGATCAACGAACCGATCCTAGTGACGGGTTCCCGCCCCCCGCAGACCCTGGACCCGAAGGATCACAGGTGTCGGCCGTGCGGCCGGCTCACAGGGTGTCGAGGGCCTTCACGTACTCGTCGAGGTCGCGGGCGTCCGGCAGGCCGTTGATCACGGTCCACCGCACGACGCCGTCCTTGTCGATGATGAAGGTGCCGCGGACGGCGCAGCCCTTGTCCTCGTCGAAGACGCCGTAGGCGCGCGAGGCGTTGCCGTGCGGCCAGAAGTCGCTCAGCAGCGGGTACTCGAGCCCCTCCTGCTCGGCGAAGACGCGCAGGCTGTGGATGGAGTCGTTGGAGACGGCGAGCAGCTGGGTGTCGCGGTCCGCGAACCTCGGCAGGTTGTCGCGGAGCTCGCAGAGCTCGCCGGTGCACACGCCGGTGAAGGCGAAGGGGTAGAAGAGCAGGACCACGTTCTTCTCGCCACGGAAGTCCGAGAGCCTCACGGTCCGGCCGTGGTTGTCCTTGAGCTCGAAGTCGGGCGCCTTGTCGCCGACCTGGATCGCCATCGTCGTGCTTCCCTTCGGTGGGCTGTCGGGGTGAGAGCACAGCAAACGCTCGGGTCCACCCTACGCAGCGATCACCGGGGCACCGGGACGGGCCGGGGCGAGATCCGGCCCGTCCGGGCGGCGGTCACTTCTTGGACTTGGCCGCCTTGGGCGTCGCCAGCCGGCTGCCGCTCCAGTCCTTGCCCACGCTGACGCTCTTCGAGGCCGTCAGGCCGGCCGTCGTCGCGGCGTCCTGGATGTCGCTGGGCTCCACGTACCCCGAACGGCCGGTCTTCGGCGTGAGGAGCAGGATCGCGCCGCCCTCTTCGATGTACGTGGTGGCGTCCACCAGCGAATCCGTCAGGTCACCGTCGTCGTCACGGAACCACAGCACAACGGCGTCGGCCACGTCGTCAAAGTCCTCGTCCATCAGGTCGCCCTCGACGGCTTCCTCGATGGCCTGGCGGAGCTCCTGGTCGACGTCGTCGTCGTAGCCGATCTCCTGGACCACCTGCCCGGGCTGGAACCCCAGCCTGGCGGCAGGGTTCGTCCGCTCCTCCGCGTGGTCCGCGGTCGCGCTCACGGGTTGCCTCCTGATCATGTCTTGATGAATATCTCAGCCACGCGCGTGCGCGAAGCATTGGCCGTAGTCCACACGGGCGGGACGGATCGCGCAAGTACCCGGCCGTCCGGACCGTCGCAACGGTGACGATCCCGGCCGTGTCGACGCAACTCCTGGCACCGTATCTCGATTCCGCGCCACCCACATCACACCGATGTGCCCGGATTGCGCCGTTAGGAATCATCCGGCGCTACGACCATCGAACAACTTTGCCAGACGCGTCACACCCCGGGCGTATCGTTGCGTTTTGACCGGCCGTGTGCCCCGGTTACCGCCGGTGGAGATGAGGTACGTCTTCACGAGGTACACGATGGGGAACGGCGCAGGCACGAGCAGTAGGCACGAGCACCAGGCACAAGCGAAAAAGTGGCCCTCCGACAGGTAAGGAACATCGTGGCTTCCGGATCCGATCGCACCCCGATCATCATTGGCGGCCTGCCGAGTCAGGTTCCTGACTTCGATCCCGAAGAGACCCAGGAGTGGCTCGACTCCCTCGACGCCGCCGTGGACGAGCGCGGCCGGGAGCGGGCCCGCTACCTCATGCTCCGCCTGATCGAGCGGGCCCGCGAGAAGCGCGTGGCCGTGCCCGAGATGCGCAGCACGGACTACGTCAACACGATCCCCACCAAGAGCGAGCCGTTCTTCCCGGGCAACGAGGACATCGAGCGCCGGATCCTGAACGCCACCCGCTGGAACGCGGCCGTGATGGTCTCGCGGGCGCAGCGCCCCGGCATCGGGGTGGGCGGCCACATCGCCACCTTCGCCTCCTCCGCCTCGCTCTACGACGTCGGCTTCAACCACTTCTTCCGCGGCAAGGACGACGGCAGGGGCGGCGACCAGGTCTTCTTCCAGGGCCACGCCTCCCCCGGCATCTACGCGCGCGCGTACCTGCTCGACCGGCTCAGCGCCGACCAGCTCGACGGCTTCCGCCAGGAGAAGTCGAAGTACCCGAACGCACTCTCCAGCTACCCGCACCCGCGCTCGATGCCGGACTTCTGGGAGTTCCCGACGGTCTCCATGGGCCTCGGCCCGCTGGGCGCGATCTACCAGGCGCGGATGAACCGCTACATGGAGGCGCGCGGGATCGCCGACACCTCCGCCTCGCACGTGTGGGCGTTCCTCGGCGACGGCGAGATGGACGAGCCGGAGTCGCTCGGCCAGCTGTCCATCGCCGCACGCGAGGGCCTGGACAACCTGACCTTCGTGGTCAACTGCAACCTGCAGCGCCTGGACGGTCCGGTGCGCGGCAACGGCAAGATCATCCAGGAGCTGGAGTCGATCTTCCGGGGCGCCGGCTGGAACGTGATCAAGCTGATCTGGGACCGCTCCTGGGACCCGCTGCTCGCGCAGGACCGGGACGGCATCCTCGTCAACAAGATGAACATGACCCCCGACGGGCAGTTCCAGACGTACGCCACCGAGTCGGGCTCCTACATCCGCGAGCACTTCTTCGGCGACGACCGCAGGCTGCGCGCGATGGTCGAGAACATGACCGACGACCAGATCCTGCACCTGGGCCGCGGCGGCCACGACCACCGCAAGATCTACGCGGCGTTCAAGGCGGCCAAGGAGCACAAGGGCCAGCCGACGGTCATCCTGGCCAAGACGGTCAAGGGCTGGACGCTGGGCCCGAACTTCGAGGGCCGCAACGCCACGCACCAGATGAAGAAGCTGACGGTCGACGACCTCAAGCGCTTCCGCGACCGGCTGCACCTGCCGATCACCGACCACGAGCTGGAGTCCGGCCTGCCTCCGTACTACCACCCGGGGCGGAACACGGAGGAGATCCAGTACATGCACGACATGCGCAAGCAGTGCGGCGGGTACGTCCCGACGCGCGTCGTGCGGTCCGAGCCGCTCCGGCTGCCGGACGACAAGGCGTACGCGACCGTGAAGAAGGGGACGGGCCAGCAGTCCATCGCGACGACGATGGCCTTTGTGCGCCTCCTGAAGGACCTCATGCGGGACAAGGAGATCGGCAGGCGGTTCGTGCTGATCGCGCCGGACGAGTACCGCACGTTCGGCATGGACTCCTTCTTCCCGAGCGCGAAGATCTACAACCCGCTCGGTCAGCAGTACGAGTCGGTGGACCGGGAGCTGCTCCTGGCCTACAAGGAGTCGCCGACCGGCCAGATGCTGCACGACGGCATCTCCGAGGCGGGCTGCACGGCCTCCCTGATCGCGGCCGGCTCGGCGTACGCCACGCACGGCGAGCCGCTGATCCCGGTGTACGTCTTCTACTCGATGTTCGGATTCCAGCGCACGGGTGACCAGTTCTGGCAGATGGCCGACCAGCTGGCGCGCGGTTTCGTGCTGGGCGCGACCGCCGGTCGTACGACCCTGACCGGTGAGGGTCTCCAGCACGCGGACGGCCACTCGCAGCTGCTCGCCTCCACCAACCCCGCGTGCGTGGCCTACGACCCGGCCTACGCGTACGAGATCGCGCACATCGTGCAGGACGGCCTGCGCCGGATGTACGGCGGCTCGGCAGAGCACCCGCACGGCGAGGACGTCTTCTACTACCTGACCGTCTACAACGAGCCCATCCAGCACCCGGCCGAGCCCGCGGACGTGGACGTGGAGGGCATCGTCAGGGGCGTCCACCGGATCAGCGAGGGCGCCGGAGGCTCGGTCCCCGCGCAGATCATGGCGTCCGGTGTCGCGGTCCCGTGGGCCCTGGAGGCCCAGCGGATCCTCGCCGAGGAGTGGAACGTGAAGGCGGGCGTCTGGTCCGCGACCTCCTGGAACGAGCTGCGGCGCGAGGCCGTGGAGTGCGAGGAGCACAACCTGCTGCACCCCGAGGAGGAGCAGCGGGTGCCGTACGTGACGCGCAAGCTCGGCACCGCCGAGGGCCCGTTCGTGGCGGTGTCGGACTGGATGCGCTCGGTCCCGGACCAGATCGCGCGGTGGGTGCCGGGCACGTACCAGTCGCTCGGTGCGGACGGCTTCGGCTTCGCGGACACCCGGGGCGCGGCGCGCCGCTTCTTCCACATCGACGCCCAGTCGATCGTGGTCGCGGTGCTGACCGAGCTGGCCAGGGAGGGCAAGGTCGACCGGTCCGCGCTGAAGCAGGCCATCGACCGGTACCGGCTGCTGGACGTCTCGGCGGCGGACCCGGGCGCGGCGGGCGGCGACGCGTAGCCGCTGCGCTCGGCCTTCGCCGACGGTGACCGGGCGGGGGCTGCGGGTCGGTTGCCGGGTGCGGGTGCGTGGGGGCTGGGCGCGCGGTTCCCCCGCGCCCCTTCGGGAACGCGTGCTTACGATGCGGGCATGAAGAACCAGTCGGCACAGGCGCGTTGGGAAGGACGTACCCAACGGCCTTTGCTGGCGCTGGCGGTGGCGTTCGCCGTCGCCTATGCCGTGCCGATCGTGGCGAACCCCGCGCCCCCGGCCCTGACGCTCGTCTGCACGGTCACCGAGTGGGTGGTGTGGGGCGCGTTCGCCGTGGACTACCTGATGCGGCTGGCGCTCACCGGGCGGCGCCGGGAGTTCGTGCGCACGCACTGGATGGACCTGTGCGCGGTGGTGCTGCCGCTCCTGCAGCCGCTGCGGCTGCTGCGGATGGTGTCGACGCTGCTGCTGGTGGGGCGCCGGGCCCGGATGGCCTCACAGATCCGGCTGACGACGTACGTCGGCGGCGCGGTGATCGGGCTGCTGATGTTCGGCTCGCTGGCGGTGCTCTCCGTGGAACGGGACTCGCCGAACGGGAACATCCGGACGCTGGGTGACGCGGTGTGGTGGTCGTTCACGACGATGACCACGGTGGGGTACGGCGACCACGCGCCGACCACCGGGCTCGGCCGGATGATCGCGGTCGGGCTGATGCTGTCCGGCATCGCGCTGCTGGGTGTGGTCACCGCGAACATCGCCGCCTGGTTCATCGCCCGGTTCGAGAAGGACGACGTGGAGGAGCGGCGGCAGACGGAGGCGATCGCCTCGCTGACCGAGGAGGTCCGGCTGCTGCGCGCCGAGGTGGCGCGGCTCGCGGCACGGGAGGAGCAGCCGCGCTGAGCCGGCCGCCCGGCGTCTGGTACGGACAGGGAAGTTGGCCCCCGCGTGGCCCGCCAACCCGGGAACTGCGGACCGACGTCCCGGAGGGCGCCGACGCGGGGTAACCGGAAACTACGCCGCCACCCGGCGAAATGGAAGCCCCAATTCCTCTTGACCCTCGTGGTGCCCGGCTCGCACCCTGAACCCCACCCGCCACAAGGGAGCACCACCATGAGCCGAGCCACCGAAACGCTCCGCGTCGTCGAGTACTGGACCGACAAGGACGTCCGCGTGATCTTCCCCGTCCAGCGCAGCGCGGAGACCGACCGCATGAGCGACGCGCAGCTGATCGCCGAGTACGGGGACCCCGAGGACGGTGCGGTCGCCCGCATCGTCCCGTAGGCCGGCCCGGAAGGGGCTCAGAGCAGCCCGTGGCCCCAGGTGGCCGCGCCCGCCAGGGCGATGATGGCGAGCAACGTGTCGATGGCACCCAGGATCAGCGCCACCAGCGCCGGGATGTTGCGGTCGTTGGACCATGTGCGGCCCATGGACTGCCAGCCGCAGAACATCGCCACCGGTCCGAGGACGATACCGAGGGCGAAGAAGCCCGCGACGGCGCAGATGGTGCCGATGATCCCCAGCGTCGCGCGGTCCGGCCCGGTCCGTTGCCACGTCCGGCCACGTGACCGGGGGTACCCGCGCGTACCGTGTCCGAAGCCAGCCATCATCAACTCCCTGAGGTCTGTGGACAGTTCGGCTTCGGTGTGCGGGTACCCCGGTTCCGCGCCGGCAGACCTGCGCACGCTGCCCCCCTCCAGCAGCGCGCGCCGCGGCCCGGCGTCCTCCCATGTCCTGCGGAGGGCTTGACCCACTGTGACCTGGGGCGCCCGCCGGGCGCGAGCGGTCCCCGGGCCGGTCACCCTGATGGGCGAATCCCGCCCGGGGGCGCGGGTCAGATGTGGCCCACGCCCGCGCCCGCCTCCGCGTTCTCGCCCCGCTTGGTGAGCAGCGCGACGAGGACCGCGACCGCCGCCACGCCCGCCGCGACGAGGGAGGCGAGGCTCATCCCGGAGATGAAGGTGTGGTGCGCGACGTCCGTGATCTTCGCGACGATCTGCTCCGGCATCCCCTTCGTCACCGGCGCCACACCGACCTGGACCGCCTCGGAGGCCTTGTCCAGCTGACCCTGGGTCAGCGGAGGCAGGCCGGCCCGCGTCCAGTTGCCCGGCAGGTCGCCGTCGACCTTGGAGGCCATCACGGCGCCCAGCACCGCGGTGCCGAGGCTGCCGCCGATCTGCATGGCCGCCTGCTGGAGACCGCCGGCCACACCGGACAGCTCCATCGGGGCGTTGCCGACGATGACCTCGGTGGCGCCGACCATGACCGGCGCGAGACCGAGGCCGAGCAGGGCGAACCAGACCGACATCACACCGCTGCCGGTGCCGGCCTGCAGCGTCGACATGCCGTACATGGCGATCGCGGTCGCGGCCATGCCGCCGGCCAGCGGGATGCGCGGGCCGAGCTTGGTGATCGCGGCGCCGGCCAGCGGGGAGCCGACGATCATCATGCCGGTGAGCGGCAGCAGGTGCAGGCCCGCGTTCACCGGGGTCATGCCGTGGACGTTCTGCAGGTAGAAGGTCACGAAGAACAGGCCGCCCATGAAGGCGATGGCCATCAGGACCATCAGGACCACACCGGCGGACAGCGGGACCGAGCGGAACAGGCTCAGCGGGATCAGCGGTTCCGCGACCCTGGTCTCCCAGAACGCGAACAGCGCGAACAGCACCACCGACAGGACGATGAACAGCCAGGTCCTGCCGTCGCCCCAGCCCCACGCCGGAGCCTTGATGAGGGCCCAGACCAGGCAGAACATCGCGCCGGACAGCAGGGCGATGCCCAGGATGTCGAAGGAGCGCGGGGCGTTCTCGGCACGGTGGTCGAGCAGGATCAGCAGGCCCAGGAGCAGGGCGAGCGCGCCGACGGGCACGTTGATGAAGAACACCGACTGCCAGTTGACGTGCTGGACCAGGACACCGCCGAGGATCGGGCCGCCCGCGGTGGAGGCGCCGATCACCATGCCCCAGATGCCGATGGCCATGTTGAGCTTCTCGGCCGGGAACGTGGCCCGCAGCAGGCCGAGCGCGGCCGGCATCAGCAGGGCGCCGAACAGGCCCTGGAAGACCCGGAAGGTGACCACGGCGACGATGCTGTTCGACAGGCCGATGGCACCGGAGGCGGCGGCGAAGCCGGTCACGCCGATGAGGAAGGTCTGGCGGTGGCCGAAGCGGTCACCGAGCTTGCCCGCGGTGATCAGCGTGACCGCGAGGGCGAGGAAGTAGGCGTTGGTGATCCACTGCACGTCGGCGAACGTCGCGTGCAGGTGGTCCCGGATGGCCGGGTTGGCGATGGCCACGATGGTGCCGTCCAGGGCCACCATCATGACCCCCACGGCCACGGTGATCAGGGTGAGCCACGGATGGCCGCGCAGCCCCGCGGCCGGGACCCGCTCCGCGTCGGCCGCGGCGGCTCCGTCCCCCGATCCCGTCGTGTCGATGGTGGTCTGACTAGTCATGCGTGCGAGGCTAGTGACAGCTGCTGACAATTGACAAACCATTTCACAAGTCAGTAACTGACAGGTATGGAAACACTGCGCGAACGCAAGAAACAGCGCACCCGGGAGGCCCTGCTGCGGGCCGCCCTCGAACTGTTCACCACCCAGGGTTACGAGCACACCACCGTCGACGAGATCGCCGGGGCCTGCGAGGTCTCGCAGCGGACCTTCTTCCGCTACTTCGCGGGCAAGGAGGACGCGGCCTTCGCGGTGCAGGAGATGACGGAGGCCCACTTCGTCGAGGCCGTGCGCGCGCGTCCGCCGCACGAGGCCCCGATGGAGGCGCTGCGCCAGGCGGTGCTGGAGGGGTGGGACGCGATCCGCGAGACCGTCGAGTCGGCGGTGCCGGTCGAGCTGTACGTACGCATGTACCGGACGATCGAGTCGACGCCCGCGCTGCTCGCCGCCCACCTGCGCCGCTCGGCGGCGACCGAGGAGACCATCGCGCGGCTGCTGGCCGAGCGGGAGGGTGTCGACGTGGACACGGACCCGCGTCCGCGGCTGGCCGTGGCCGTGTTCGGCGGAGTGATAAGGGTCACCGAGCGGCAGTGGTGCACGGGTGAGGACTTCAGCGTGGAGGCGGTCCGGACGCTCACCGCGTCGCACCTCGACCAGGTGGGTTCGGCCCTCACGGGCAACTGGCGGACCGCCTGAGCGCGTTGGCCCAGCGGCCGGCGGATGTCCGGGGCGGGCGGCGGCTGATCGTCCGCGCGGCGTCGGGCAGATGAACGCCCGGGTGTTCGAAAGATCGTTCACAGAGCGTTCGAGATTTGCCGAAACGTGATCCCTGCCACTCGGTTACCACGAGACCCTCTCGTTCTCCTAGTGTGTCCTCCCAGTGACTTCCTTCGACACCTCCCCGCAACTCAACGTGTGGCGCGCACTGCTGGCGCTGTCCGTCGTGTTCGTGATGCTCGCGACAACCGGCTGGACCGCTCTGCACACCCACCGGGAGCCGTCCGCGCTGCAGGCCTCGCTCGCCGAGTGGGAGCACGACAGCCTCCACGGCGCCCGCCTCCCGGACCCCGAGGGCGGCTCGGCGCGGCTCACCGGGTTCTTCGCGTCGCTCACCCCGCGGGACCGCGACGACCTCGCCCACCGCTACCCCCTCGCGGTCGGCAACATGAACGGCGCCCCGGTCACCCTGCGCTACAAGGCGAACCGCATCGCCCTGGAGCAGGAGCGCAAGGTCGAGCTGAAGCGCATGCACGACAACCGGCTGAGCGCGGCCGGACAGCAGGACGCGGGCCGCCGCATGCACCGCTACGAGGCGCTGCTGACCCCCGGCCGGCACATCCTGGCCTTCGATCCCGAGGGCACGGGCCGGATCGCCGAGGTGTTCGGAAACCTCTCCGCCGCACAGCGGATCTCGGTGATCGTCCCCGGTGTCGACACCGACCTGCTCACCTTCCAGAAGACGAACCGCCAGTACACCGCCCCGGTCGGCATGGCCAGGGCGCTGTACGCGGCCGAGCGCGCGGCGAGCCCCTCGGTCCGCACGGCCGTGATCGCCTGGGCCGACTACACCGCCCCCGACGGCCTCGGCGTGGACGCGGCCACCGGAGCACGCGCCGCGGAGGGCTCCCTGCGCCTGAACGCGCTGTTGCGGGCCCTGCCCGGCCGCGCCCCGGTCTCGATGTTCTGCCACAGCTACGGCTCCGTGGTCTGCGGGGTGGCCGCGCCCGGCATGCCCCGCCGGGTGGCCGACATAGCGGTGGCCGCGAGCCCCGGCATGCGGGTCTCCGACGCCTCCCACCTGGACACGACGGCCCGGGTGTGGGCCATGCGGGACGCCACCGACTGGATCCAGGACGTGCCGTACCTGGAGCTGGGCGGGCTCGGGCACGGCGCCGACCCGGTCGCCCCGGACTTCGGCGCGCGGGTGCTGTCGGCGCACGACGCGCAGGGCCACGCCGGCTACTTCCAGCCGGGCACGGACAGCCTGCGCAACCTCGCGGACATCGGCACGGGCGCGTACGGCGCGGTGACGTGCGCCCGTGAGAACGATGTGTGCCGGGCCGGTCTACCCGGCACGACGACGGCCGGACGCGCGTAGAAACAGCAGGAAGTGCGGTCTGCGCGGGTGGCGACGGAGGAGCACGTGCCGCATACGATGAGCCGCATGGGTGACGTACTGGCGGGATTTCATGCCGTCTGGGAGTTCGAGTCCGACTCCGTGCTCATCCGCTACGAACGGGGGATTCGAACACCGAAGTTGTTCCAGGCGCTCTCGGAGCGGCGGATCCCGCTGTCCGCGCTGCAGGATGTGACGCTCACCACGGGCAGGCGCGGCAGCGTGGCGCTGCGGCTGGTGCTCCGCCCCGGCGCCGACCCGCTGATGGAGGCGGCGGACGGGCAGCTGAAGGAGGGCTCCGACCCCTACCGGCTGGTCGTGCCGGCCGAGCGGGAGACCCTCGCCGGCTACTACGCCGACGAGTTGAGGAAGCTGCGGACCGGGACCGGTCCCGCGGACGAGTACCTGGTGGCCGCGCCCGAGGCGCCGCTGCACTTCAAGGCCTACGACGGGAAGGCGTCCTTCGACGGGACGTCCGTGCGGTTCCGCTGGTCGTGGACCGGCGCGTCCTCCACCAAGTGGAAGGCAGGCGACCAGAGTTACCCGGTCACCGAGCTGAGCGGGGTGGAGTGGCGCTCGCCGGAGGTGTACGAGGGACACCTGCGGCTGCTGCGGCGCTCGGCCGACCCGGCGGGCTCCGCGCAGCCGGACCAGGACCCGGCGGCCGTGGTCTTCGGGCTCGGGTACGGGCCGGTGCACGAGTCGCTGCCGTTCGCCGCGGCCGTGCTGGCCGCCGTACGGGCACGTGGGCCGGTACCCGTGGTACCGGCCCCGTCGCGCCGCGACCCCGCCGACATCGCCGAGCGGATCCGGCATCTCGGGGAACTCCACCAGGCCGGGCTGGTCACCGACGAGGAGTTCTCCAGCAAGAAGGCCGAGTTGCTGGCGGAGCTGTAGTCACCGGCGGTGCCTCACCGCCCGCCCGTCACTCCCTGCCGCCCGAGGCGAAGGTCATGTCGGCGTAGCGGTCACCCGCCACCTTGCCCGCGAGCGGCTCCAGCAGGTCCAGCTCCCGGTCCGTCAGGATGATCCGGGTGGCCGCCACGTTCTCCTCCACCCGGGCCGCCCTGCGGGTGCCCGGGATGGAGACCACGGTCAGGCCGTCGATCGCCGCCCGTTGCTGGACCCAGGCCAGGGCGATCTGGCCGGGGGTGGCGCCGTGCGCCTCGGCGATCGCGCGGAGCGGCTGGAGCAGGGCCTGGTTGGCGGCCGCGTTGTCGCCGGTGTAGCGCGGCTGCTGGCGGCGGAAGTCACCGGCCGTGAGGTCCTGGTCGGCGTTGGCGAACGCGCCGGTGAGGAAGCCCCGGCCCAGCGGCGAGTACGGCACCAGGGCGACGCCCAGGTCCCGCGCGGCGGGCACCACCCGGGCCTCGATGTCCCGGCTGAACAGCGACCACTCCGACTGCACGGCGGCGATCGGGTGGACGGCGTGCGCGGCGCGCAGCTCGTCGGCGGTGACCTCGCTCAGGCCCAGGTGCTTGACCTTGCCCTCGGCGACCAGTTCCGCCATCGTCCCGACCGTCTCCTCGACGGGGACGTTCACATCGCGGCGGTGCATGTAGTAGAGGTCGATCACATCGACGTCGAGCCGCTTCAGGCTGGCCTCGACGGCCTCGCGGATGTAGGGCGCGTCGTTGCGGATGATCCGCTTCGTCGGCTCGTCCGGCGGGATGGCCAGGGCGAACTTGGTGGCGATGACCACCTCGTCCCGGTGGGCCCGGAAGAACGGGGCGAGGAAGCGCTCGTTCTCACCGGCGCCGTACGCGTCGGCGGTGTCGTAGAGCGTGACGCCGAGTTCCAGCGCCCGCTCCAGCGCCGCGCGCGCCTCGTCGGTGTCCGTGGGGCCGTATCCGAAGCTCATCCCCATGCAGCCGAGCCCCTGCGAACCGACCTGCGGCCCCCGCGTACCGAGGCGTGCCGTCGGAATCCTGGCGTCGGTCATCGAGTGGTCCCCTCCGTGGCGTAAAAGCTGATCTTGCGGTCGAGGACGGCGAGCGTGTCCTGCAGTTCCGCGATCCGGCCGAGCACGTCCCGGCGCGTCGCCTCCAGCAGCGCCCGGCGTTCCCCGTAGGTGCTCTCCCCCTCGCGCACCAGCTCCGCGTACCGGACCATGTCCGCCACCGGCATGCCGGTCAGCCGCAGCTTGGTCACGAAGGACAGCCAGTCCAGGTCGCGGTTGCTGTAGCGGCGCTGGCCGGTGTGCGAGCGGTCGACGTGCGGCATCAGCCCGATCCGCTCGTACCAGCGCAGCGTGTGCGCGGTCAGGCCGGTACAGGCGACGACCTCGCTGATCGTGTAGCGGTCCTCGCCGTCGGGGCGGGGGTGGCGCGGCGGTGGGGCGGAGCAGATGTCGGCGGGGCTGGTCCGCCCCGTGGCCGTTGGCGTGGACTGCATCACCGTCATGGCCTCCACGCTATGACCTTCGAGTGCACTCCAAGCAAGCGGATCCGGTAAGAAAGATCCGTAAGAAATCCGCGGGACGGGACCCGGGCCGGATGGTTAGCGTGCGGCGCATGAGTCTTGCACGCCGGGCCGTGCCCGAGGATGCCGAAGAAGTGCTGCGGCTGCGCCAGGTCATGATCGACTCCCTGTGGAGCGCGGGGGCCGGCGGCCCCACGGACTGGCACGCCGAGTCCCTGCCGACGCTGCGGGAGCGGCTTACCGCGCCGGACGGCGGCTTCGCCGCCTTCGTCGTGGACCACCCGGACCGCCCGGGGTCGCTGGCCGCGCTGGTGGCCGGGACGATGGAGTACCGCATCGGCAAGGCCGGCAATCCGCACGGACGGGTCGGGCACGTCTTCAGCGTCGCGACCGACCCGGACGCCCGGCGGCGCGGGTACGCGCGGGCGTGCATGGAGGCGCTGCTGGCCTGGTTCCGGGAGCGGGGCGCGGGTCATGTGCTGCTGAACGCCGCGCCGCAGGCCGAGCCGCTGTACGCGGCCCTCGGGTTCACCCGGGATCCCGACCCGTCGATGCGGCTGCTGCTGTGAGCCGCATAGGCTCGGCGGCATGTCGTTGAACAGCCTGGCCTCGATCGAGAACTGGCCCGTGCCCCTGGCGGCGGCGGGTGTCGTACGAGCCGACGGGAGCGTCCTCGGGACGCACGGCCCCGTCGGGCACCGCTTCCCGCTCGCCTCGGTCACCAAGCCGCTGGCCGCCTACGCGGTGCTGGTCGCGTACGAGGAGGGCGCGATCGAGCTGGACGAACCGGCCGGTCCGCCCGGCGCGACGGTCCGCCATCTGCTCGCGCACACCTCCGGGCTGGCCTTCGACGAGCACCGGGTGATGGCGCCCGCCGGGGAGCGGCGGCTGTACTCCAACGCCGGGTTCGAGCAGCTCGGCGACCACGTCGCCAAGGCCACCGACATCCCGTTCGCCGAGTACCTGCGGCAGGCGGTGCTGGAGCCGCTGGGCATGACGGCCACGTCGCTGGAGGGCTCGCCCGCCAAGGACGGCGTGTCCACGGTCGAGGACCTGCTGCGGTTCGCGGCGGAGGTGCAGGCGCCCCGGCTGCTGGACCCGCGGACGGTGGCGGAGGCGATGACGGTCCAGTACCCGGGGACGAAGGGGGTGCTGCCGGGCTACGGCCACCAGAACCCGAACGACTGGGGGCTGGGGTTCGAGATCCGCGACGGCAAGTCCCCGCACTGGACGGGTTGCTCGTCGTCGCCGCGGACCTTCGGGCACTTCGGGCAGTCCGGCACGTTCGTGTGGATCGACCCGGACGCGGGGGTCGCCGGGACCGCCCTCACCGACCGGGCTTTCGGGCCCTGGGCGGCCGAGGCGTGGCCGGCCTTCACGGACGCGGTCCTCGCGGAACTGCGGGGCTGACGCCCGAGCGCTACGGCGCCATCTCCCACATCAGCAGCTCCGTCGCGACGGCGGCGACCGCCGCCACGCCCTCCGCGTCGGTGAGCCGGGCCGCGTCGCCCGGTCCGAGGGTCTCCCCCGCCAGCGACACCCGTCCCCGCACGACATGGACGTACACGTGCGCCGCGTCCGGGACGGCCGTGCGCTCGCCCGGGGCCAGGCGGCGGACGTGGAGCATGGCGCCTGCCTCCGGCAGGGCGTACGGGGTGGCGTCGGCGATGCCGCGGACGATCTCGTAGGAGGGCTCGCCGCCGGGCCGGCGGGGGGCCAGCCACATCTGCAGGAAGGCCAGCGGGGCGGAGCCGTCGTTGCGTTCCACATGGCGGACGCCCGCCGCCGCGCTGAGGTGCTGGACGTCGCCGGGGCCCACCCGGGTCTCGTGGCCCGCGGAGTCGCGGTGGGTCAGCTCGCCCTCGATCACCCAGGTGACGATCTCGGTGTGGCTGTGCGGGTGCTCGCCGAAGCCGGCGCCGGGCGCGAGCCGCTCCTCGTTGCAGGCGATCACCGCGCCGAACCGCAGGTTGCCGGGGTCGTAGTGCGGGCCGAAGGAGAAGGCGTGGCGGGATTCGATCCCGGCCTGCGGGTCCCCTCCGCGATAGCGCTCACCGGCGCGCCGAACGTCCATCACGGGCACCACCGTAGACCGCGCGCCGAGCCCTCCGCAGGCCGCCCGGGGTGCTCCGGCGCACCTCGGCCGTGACCCGGCTACGCACGGTCCCGTCCGGATAAGGCAGTCTTGTCCCCGTGCCCGAACCCGAATCCCACCGCAGCGAACTCGCAGCACGCGACGTCCACCCGCACTCCGCGACCCTGAAGCGGCTGGAGAAGTCCTCCGGGAGTCTCGCCCAGCAGGCCATCGCGCGGATGGACGAGACCCTGCCGTGGTACCGGGCCATGCCCCCGGAGAACCGTTCCTGGATCGGGCTCGTGGCCCAGGCGGGCATCGCGGCCTTCACCGAGTGGTTCCGGCACCCGGACGCCCCGCAGGCGATCTCCACGGACGTGTTCGGGACCGCCCCGCGCGAGCTGACCCGGGCCATCACGCTGCGCCAGACCGTGGAGATGGTGCGGACCACCATCGAGGTCATGGAGAGCGCCATCGACGAGGTGGCCGCGCCCGGGGACGAGGGGGTGCTGCGGGAGGCCCTGCTCGTGTACGCGCGCGAGATCGCGTTCGCCACCGCCCAGGTGTACGCCCAGGCCGCCGAGGCACGCGGTGCCTGGGACGCGCGGCTGGAGTCGCTGGTGGTCAACGCCGTGCTCAGCGGCGAGGCCGACGAGGGCGCCGTCAGCCGGGCCGCCGCGCTCGGCTGGAACTCGCCGGAGCATGTGTGCGTCGTGCTCGGGACCGCGCCCGACGGGGACAGCGAACTGACCGTCGAGGCCATCCGGCGGGCCTCGCGCCACGCGAAGCTGCAGGTGCTCACCGGGGTGCTCGGCGACCGCCTCGTCGTGATCGCCGGGGGCAGCCCCAATCCGCTGGCCGTCGCCCGGTCGCTGATCGGGCCGTTCGCGGCCGGGCCGGTGGTCGCCGGGCCCGTCGTGCCCGACCTGCTGGCGGCCACCCGGTCCGCGCAGGCCGCCGCCGCGGGGCTGAAGGCGTGTTCCGCCTGGCAGGACGCGCCGCGGCCGGTTCTGGCGGACGATCTGCTGCCGGAGCGCGCGATGGCCGGTGATCCGAGCGCGCGAGAGCAGTTGGTGGAGGAGATCTACAGACCGCTGGAGGAGGCCGGGTCGGCACTCCTGGAAACCCTGAGTGTCTACCTGGAACAGGCGAGCAGCCTGGAGGGCGCGGCGCGGATGCTCTTCGTTCACCCGAACACCGTGCGCTACCGGCTCCGACGTGTGACAGACGTCACCGGATGGTCGCCTTCGGATGTACGATCCGCGTTCACGCTACGGATCGCGCTCATCCTGGGGCGTCTGGCCGACGGCGAAGCCCCGGCATAGGGTTTTGTCGGGGCTCCACAAAAGCCCTTCGTGTTCTTCGTCCCTGTCCCCACGGGCGGCCGTGGCCGTCCCCAAGAGAGAGTGTGAGAGTGCTCGTACTCGTCGCTCCCGGCCAGGGCGCCCAGACGCCCGGCTTCCTGACTCCCTGGCTCGAACTCCCCGGTGCCGCGGACCGTGTGGCCGCGTGGTCGGACGCCATCGGCCTCGACCTGGTGCACTTCGGCACCCAGGCCGACGCCGACGTCATCCGCGACACCGCGGTGGCCCAGCCGCTGCTGGTCGCCGCCGGGATCCTGTCCGCCGCGGCACTGGGTGACATCGCCCCGGACGCCGTGGCCGGTCACAGTGTGGGCGAGATCACCGCCGCCGCCTTCGCGCGTGTCCTGGGCGACACCGCCGCGCTGGGCCTGGTCCGCAAGCGGGGTCTGGCCATGGCCCACGCCGCCGCGATCACCGAGACCGGCATGTCGGCACTGCTCGGCGGCGACCCCGAGACCTCCGTCGCACACCTGGAGAAGCTGGGCCTGACCCCGGCCAACATCAACGGCGCGGGCCAGATCGTCGCGGCGGGCACGCTGGAGCAGCTGGCCGCGCTGAACGAGGACAAGCCCGAGGGTGTCCGCAAGGTCGTCCCGCTGAAGGTCGCCGGCGCCTTCCACACCCGTCACATGGCCCCGGCGGTCGAGACGCTGGCCAAGGCCGCCGCGGACCTGGCGCCCGCCGATCCCAAGGTCACCTACGTGTCGAACAAGGACGGCCGGCCCGTCCCGTCCGGCACCGAGGTGCTGGAGCGGCTGGTGGGCCAGGTGGCCAACCCGGTGCGCTGGGACCTGTGCATGGAGACGTTCAAGGAGCTGGGCGTCACCGCGCTCGTCGAGGTGTGCCCGGGCGGCACCCTGACCGGCCTGGCCAAGCGGGCGCTGCCCGGCGTCGCGACGCTGGCCCTGAAGACCCCCGACGACCTCGACGCGGCCCGCGCGCTCATCACCGAGCACGCCGGGGCCTAAGGAGCCGTACATGCCGAAGATCAAGCCCAGCAAGGGCGCCCCGTACGCGCGCATCCTCGGTGTCGGCGGCTACCGGCCGACGCGGGTGGTGCCCAACGAGGTGATCCTCGAGAAGATCGACTCGTCCGACGAGTGGATCCGCTCGCGCTCCGGCATCGAGACCCGGCACTGGGCCGGCCCCGAGGAGACCGTGGCCGCGATGTCGGTCGAGGCGGCCGGCAAGGCGATCGCCGACGCCGGCATCGACGCCGAGCAGATCGGCGCCGTCGTCGTCTCCACCGTCTCGCACTTCAGCCAGACCCCGGCCGTCGCCACCGAGATCGCCGACAAGCTCGGCACCGACAAGGCCGCCGCCTTCGACATCTCGGCCGGCTGCGCGGGCTTCGGCTACGGGCTGACGCTCGCCAAGGGCATGGTCGTGGAAGGCTCCGCCGAGTACGTGCTGGTCATCGGCGTGGAGCGACTGAGCGACCTGACCGACCTGGAGGACCGGGCCACGGCCTTCCTGTTCGGTGACGGCGCCGGCGCGGTCGTCGTGGGCCCCTCGCAGGAGCCGGCCATCGGCCCGACCGTGTGGGGCTCCGAGGGCGACAAGGCCGGGACCATCAAGCAGACCGTGCCGTGGGACCGCTTCAGGATCGGCGACCTCACCGAGCTTCCGGTCGACAGCGAGGGCAACGTCAAGTTCCCCGCGATCACGCAGGAGGGCCAGGCGGTGTTCCGCTGGGCCGTGTTCGAGATGGCGAAGGTCGCCCAGCAGGCGCTGGACGCGGCCGGGATCAGCCCGGACGACCTGGACGTCTTCATCCCGCATCAGGCCAACGTGCGGATCATCGACTCGATGGTGAAGACCCTCAAACTGCCGGAGCATGTCACGGTCGCCCGTGACATCCGCACCACCGGCAACACCTCGGCCGCCTCGATCCCGCTCGCGATGGAGCGGCTCCTGGCGACCGGGGAGGCGAAGAGCGGTGACACCGCGCTCGTCATCGGATTCGGGGCGGGTCTCGTCTACGCCGCCACGGTCGTTACCCTCCCCTAGGCACTCCGTGCCGGATCATGCGGTCCGGCAGGGGGACAACTGCCACAAACCGTCTGGAACATCGAAGAAGGAGCGCCTGACATGGCCGCCACTCAGGAAGAGATCGTCGAGGGTCTCGCCGAAATTGTTAACGAGATCGCCGGCATCCCGGTTGAGGACGTCCAGCTGGACAAGTCCTTCACCGACGACCTGGACGTCGACTCGCTGTCCATGGTCGAGGTCGTCGTCGCCGCCGAGGAGCGCTTCGACGTGAAGATCCCGGACGAGGACGTCAAGAACCTCAAGACCGTCGGCGACGCGACCGACTACATCCTCAAGCACCAGGCCTGAGCCATCCTCTAGGCCCTTACGGGCCGTCAGGCTGCAAGGCCCCGCCACCCGGCGGTGGCGCCGTAGAATCCCGCATCCGTTGGAGAAAGAATTCCCGTGAGCCCGACCAATCGCACCGTGGTCGTCACCGGTATCGGCGCAACCACACCGCTGGGTGGCGACGCAGCTTCGTTCTGGGAGGCCCTCGTCGCCGGCAAGTCCGGTGTCGGCCTCCTGACCCAGGACTGGGCGGCCGAACTGCCGGTTCGCATCGCCGCGCAGATCGCCGTCGAGCCGGGCGAGATCATCCCCCGGCCGCAGGCCCGCAAGCTGGACCGCTCGGCGCAGTTCGCGCTGATCGCGGCTCAGGAGGCCTGGAAGGACGCCGGTTTCACCGCCAAGGCCGGTGAGGACGCGTCCGTGAACCCCGACCGGCTCGGTGCCGTCATCGCCTCCGGCATCGGTGGCGTGACCACGCTCCTGGACCAGTACGACGTGCTCAGGGAGAAGGGCGTACGCCGCGTCTCCCCGCACACCGTGCCGATGCTGATGCCCAACTCCCCGGCGGCCAACGTCGGGATCGAGCTGGGTGCCCGCGCCGGTGTGCACACCCCGGTCTCGGCCTGCGCCTCGGGCGCGGAGGCCATCGGGTACGCGATCGAGATGATCCGCACCGGGCGTGCGGACGTGGTCGTGGCCGGTGGTACCGAGGCCGCCATCCACCCGCTGCCGATCGCCGCGTTCGGCAACATGATGGCGATGTCCAAGAACAACGACGACCCGCAGGGCGCGTCGCGTCCCTACGACTCCGGCCGTGACGGCTTCGTGCTCGGCGAGGGTGCCGGCGTGATCATCCTGGAGTCCGAGGAGCACGCGAAGGCCCGCGGCGCCCGGATCTACGCCGAGGCGGTCGGCCAGGGCATCTCCGCCGACAGCCACCACATCACGCAGCCGGAGCCGTCGGGCAACGGCATCGCGCACGCGCTGCAGAACCTGATGGACAACACGGACCTGAAGCCGGCCGAGATCGTGCACGTGAACGCGCACGCGACCTCGACGCCCCAGGGTGACGTGGCCGAGATCAAGGCGCTGCGGAAGGTGTTCGGCGACGACGTCGACCACATGGCCATCTCCGCGACCAAGTCGATGACCGGTCACCTGCTCGGCGGTGCCGGCGGCATCGAGACGGTCGCGTCGATCCTGGCGCTGGTGAACCGCACGGCCCCGCCGACCATCAACATCGAGAGCCTCGACCCCGAGGTCAACGCGGACGTGGTGACCGGCGAGGCGCGTCAGCTGCCCGAGGGGCGCATCGCCGCGCTGAACGACTCGTTCGGCTTCGGCGGCCACAACGTGGTGCTGGCGTTCCGGAGCGTCTGAGAACGTGTGAGAAGGGCCCCCACCGGCTGGTGGGGGCCCTTTCGCGTAGCGGCTGCGCCTGCTCCGGACGCCCGCCGCAGACCCTGTCTCAGACCACCTGGTGCAGCCAGCGCACCGGTGCTCCCTCGCCCGCGTAGCGGAACGGCTCCAGTTCGTCGTCCCACGGCTTGCCGAGGAGTCTGGCGATCTCCGCCTCCAGGTCGGTCTCGCCGCGCTGGGACCGCGTCAGGGCCGCGCGCAGGCGGTCCTCCGGGATGAGGATGTCGCCGTGGATACCGGTGACGGCGTGGAAGATGCCGAGGTCGGGGGTGCAGCTGTAGCGCTCGCCCTCGGCGGTCGGGCAGGGCTCGGCGGTGACCTCGAAGCGGAGCAGGTGCCAGCCGCGCAGCGCCGACGCGAGCTTGGAGGCGGTGCCCGCCTCGCCCTTCCAGGAGAACTCCGAGCGCCAGGTGCCGGGGGCCGCGGGCTGCCGGATCCAGTCGAGGTTGACGCGCGTGCCGAGCACCCCGGCGACGGCCCACTCGACGTGCGGGCACAGCGCGCGCGGCGCGGAGTGCACGTACAGAACTCCACGTGTCGTCACCGGAACCTCCGGGCAGAGCGGGACATCTTGCGGACTGGCTGGGCGGCAGTGGCGCGACGGCCGCGTTGATGGCGAGGCTACCCTGCGACGCGGCAAGGAGTGTGACGTACCGTCGGTCCCGGTGCCAGGAAACCGCCGCCATTCACCCAGGGGGACGCTTGTACGGGGTCGGTCCGTTCCCACCGGCCCGGACCGGGAACCCTCGCACGTTGTCATGGGAGGGAGCACCGGACCGTCGAGCGAGGAGAACAGCAGGAATGCGGAAGCGAAGCCACCGTGCGCGGGCCGCCCTTGCCGTCGTGGCGGCGGCCGTGCTGGGCGCCGCCGGGTGCGACGCCGGGAGTTCGCCCGCGCCGAAGGCCACGAAGGCGCGGGCCGCCGGGGCTCCCGTGTGGAACCGCAGCCCGGCCTCGATCGCCGCGGTCGGCGACTCCATCACCCGCGGCTTCGACGCGTGCACGGTGCTGTCGGACTGCCCCGAGGTGTCCTGGGCGACGGGCAGCGACGCCCAGGTGGACAGCCTGGCGGTGCGGCTGCTCGGGGTGACCGGTGCGGCCCGGCGCAGCTGGAACTACGCGGAGACCGGGGCCCGGGTCGCCGACCTGCCGGAGCAGATGGCGCAGGCCGCCACCCGGCACCCGGAGCTGGTGACGGTGATGGTGGGCGCGAACGACGCCTGCCGGTCCTCGGCGCGCGCGATGACCTCGGTGGCCGGCTTCCGCGCGGACTTCGAGGAGGCGCTGCGCACCCTGCGCGAGGCGCTGCCGAGGACGCAGGTGTACGTGGCGAGCGTGCCGAACCTGAAGCGGCTGTGGTCGCAGGGCCGCACCAATCCGCTGGGCAAGGAGGTCTGGAAGCTCGGCATCTGCCCCTCGATGCTGGGGGACGCCGACGACCTGGGCAGGGCCGCGACCACCCGCCGGGAGCGGGTGCAGCGGCGGGTGGAGGACTACAACGCGGTGCTGAAGGAGGTCTGCGCCAGGGACAGCCGCTGCCGCTTCGACGGCAACGCGGTCTACGACTTCCGGTTCGGCACCGACCAGCTCAGCCGCTGGGACTGGTTCCACCCCAGCAAGGACGGCCAGGCGCGGCTCGCGGCGATCGCGTACCGGACGATCACGGCCCGGGATCCGGGGGCCTAGGGCACTGCTCGCCTAGGGTCTTGCGCATGAGCGAACTCTTCGGCACCCTTCCCGACGGCTCCGGGGTCCACCGCTGGATCCTGGAGCGTGCCGGGACACGGGTGGAGGTCCTGACGTACGGCGGGATCGTGCGGTCGGTGGAGGTCCCGGACCGGGCGGGCCGGACGGCTGACGTGGTGCTGGGGTTCGCCGGTGTGGACGGCTATCTCGCGCACCCGGAGCCGTACCTCGGCGCTCTGGTCGGCCGCTACGCCAACCGGATCGCGCGCGCCCGCTTCCCGCTGGACGGCCTGGTCTACGCCTTGGAGCCCAACGAGGGCACGAACTCGCTGCACGGCGGCGTGCGCGGCTTCGACAAGCGGGTGTGGGACGCGGAGCCCGTCGACCACGGGGTGCGGCTGAGCCGGGTGAGCCCGCACGGCGAGGAGGGCTTCCCGGGCCGGCTGGAGCTGTCGGCGACCTACACGCTGGACGCCACCGGTGCGCTGCGGATCGCGTACGAGGCGGTGACGGACGAGCCGACGGTGATCAACCTCACCAACCACAGCTACTTCAACCTGGCCGGCTCGGGTCATGCGGGCGGCCACGAACTGCGGATCGCCGCTTCCCGGTTCACCCCGGTCGACGCGGACTCGATCCCGACGGGTGCGCTGGAGGACGTGACCGGCTCACGGTTCGACTTCCGTACCGCCCGGAAGGTCGGTTCGGGCTACGACCACAACTACGTCCTGGACAAGGGCGTCACCGGGACGGCGGAGGAGGTCGCCGAGCTGCACGACCCGTCCTCGGGGCGGACGCTGACCGTGGCGACGACCGAGCCGGGCCTCCAGCTCTACACCGCCGACCACCTGGCCGGCCCGTTCGCGCCCGGTGACGGCATCGCCCTGGAGACCCAGCACTTCCCGGACTCCCCGAACCATCCGGAGTTCCCGGGCACCGTGCTGCGGCCGGGCGGGGTCTTCCGCTCCGAGACGGTGTACGGCTTCTCGGTGCGCTGACGCCGCGCCGGGGCGTCAGGCCCGCTCGCCCCGCATGCGCCCGGCCGCCTTGCCCAGCAGGGCCATCGCGCCGCCGCAGACGAGCAGGGTGGCACCGCCGGCCAGGATCGGGCCGGGCTCGCCGCCCTTGACGCCCTCTCCGGTCACCGTCGTCGCGAGCGCGAAGATGATCGAGTACAGGCTCCGGCCGACCTTCGCGCCCGCCGGGATCACCCGGAGGAGCTGGGGGATGGTGGTCGCGGCGGCCAGCGCCATGCCGAGGGGCAGGGCGGCCGCGGTCATCAGGGCGCCGAAGCCGAAGGAGTTGCCGTAGGCGCCCCAGCCGGCGCCCTTGTAGAGCAGATAGCCGGTCGCGGCCAGGGACAGCAGGACCAGCAGGCCGTTGAGGTAGGCGGCCTGGGTGGCGGCCTTGCGGGCGCCGGGCAGATGCGCGGCCGGGGAGCGCCAGGCGTCCGCGGTGATCAGCCGCAGCTGCCGCTTGAGGCCCTGCATCTGCAGGAGCGAGTAGACGCCGAAGGTGAGCAGCGCGAGTCCCGCGGCCGCCCCGGCGAAGCCGAGGGGGCCCTGTGTGACGCCGTAGTGGAGGCCGCCGAAGGTGAGCGGGAGGCCGAGCACCATGCCGTAGGCCATCGGCTTGGCCTTGGCCTGGATCTTCAGTGCCAGCTCGCGCTGGGCCGGGGTGAGGTTGGGGTCGAGGCGCATGCGCCCCTCACCGGCCTGCTGCGCCGGAGCCTGGTGCTGGTGCGCCTGGTGGGGCGGGTACGGCTGCTGCGGCGGGTGGCCCTGGTACGGCTGCGGCGGGTACGGCTGGTACTGCTGCTGTGGTGGGTAGGGCTGCTGTGGGTACGGCTGCTGTGGGTACGGCTGTTGGCCGTACTGCGGCCCGTAGGGACCCGGCTGTTGCTGCTGCTGACCTGGATACACGATGTCTCCCCCGTGCCCGGTTGTGTCCGGTGTTCGCGGCCCGGGAGTCTGCCATACGGCCCCGGACGGCACGAGCCCCGGTCCGGGGGTCAGGTCCCGGACCGGGGCTGCTGGTGGGGAACGCGTCCCCGGCCGAGGGGGACTTGTCCCGGATCAGACGTTAATCCGCGCGGTCAGCCTGTGGTCGGCGAACGAGCGGCTCGCGGTGATCTCGTACGAACCCTTCACAAACGCCCATGCGATCGTCCAGACGTTCTCCGCGCTGCTCGGCGAGAGCGTGACGGAGGACCATCCGGCCCGCGGCTACTTCACGGAGCGCTACGCCCGCGTCCGGGAGTCCATGGCGGCGGTGCTGCGCGCCGAGTACGGCGAGGGGCTGCCGAACGGCCTCACCCCCGAGCGCACCGCCCCGCTGCTGGTCGCCGTGATGGACGGCCTGCAGTACCAGTGGCTGCTGGACCCGGAGTCGGTCGACACGCCGGGCGCGTTCCGGGACTTCCTGCGGCTGCTGGGCGAGCCGGCTCAGTGACGGTCACTGGTCCCAGGCGACGGCCAGGGACTTGCTGACGGCGCAGAGCAGGGCCAGGGCGAGCGCCCAGCCGTAGGCGCCGGCGGCGCACAGCGCCACGACACCGGCCCCGAACCAGAGCACCTCGAAGGCGACGCGGACCGCGCCCCGCACCTTGAACCTGGCCCGCGGCGAGCCGAACAGCGACCACAGCGCGACCATCACGGTCAGCGCGAGAACACTGACCAGCCAGGCGAGGGACGTGTCCAGGGTGAGCCCCCAGTAGGCGGCCGCCGCGAGCGCGCCGAGCTCGACCAGAAAGAGCACGCCCAGATTCGCGGCCTTCGCTGTCCTCATGCGCGGCAGTATCACCCGCGGGCGGGCGCCCGCGCCACGAATTCCCTCCCCGCCGCGGCCCCTTGACCGCGAGGGGTCACCACGGGCGCGGCCCCGCCGGCCTCGCGGAGACACCACGGCACGGCCCCCCGGACGCGTGGAAGCACCACGGCACGACCACCCGGCTGCCACGCGAAGGCACCACGGCACGCCCCCGGCCGCGTGGAGGCACCACGGCACGCCCCCGGCCGCGCGGAGGCACCATGGCGCGGCTCGCCCGCGTCACGGGATACTTCCACCGTCCACCGCACCACGCGCCCCACCGCGACGGAAGGACCCGACCGCCTTGACCGCCCTACGCGCCCGCCTCGGCGTCCTCGCGCTGGCCCTGCTGGCCGGCCTGTCCACGCCCGGTGCCGCCGCCACGGCCGCCGCCGCACCGGCGGCCCCCTCCCCCACCGTCGAGGAGCAGCGGCTCGACCGGGCCGTGCCGCAGGAGATCCTCCGGCGCTCCGGATTCGACGGGGTGACAACGGAGTTCGGCCGTGACCTGGCCCGCGCCCGCTCCTACGCGCAGGCCCGCGGCGTCGTCGTGCGCGAGGGGTCCGCACTGTGGCGGCGGGCCGTGGACCGGGCGCAGGGACGCGGTCCCGCGGGCGGCGACCTGAGCCGGGACGACGACCGGCCGCTGTACTGGGCGCGGCTGGCGATGACGCGTGACGTGCGGACCTGGGAGCCCGGGTTCGGGCTCACGGACGCCGGGCGGCGGAGTCTGCTGGACCGGCTGGAGCGGACCTCGCGGGGGCAGACGGACATCCGGTATCCGGCGGGCCCCCGCCTCGGGCGGATCCTCCTCACCGGCTTCGACCCGTTCACCCTCGACCAGGACATCCGCATCTCCAACCCCTCGGGGGCGGCCGCGCTCGCGCTGGACGGCACGGTGATCGAGACGGCCAAGGGCCCGGCGCGCGTGGAGACGGCCGTCTTCCCGGTGCGCTGGCAGGACTTCGCGGAGGGGACGGTGGAGCGGACGCTGCGGCCGTACCTGCCCGAGGTGGACCTGTTCACGACCGTCAGCCAGGGCCGCGTCGGCCGGTTCGACGTCGAGCGCACCAACGGGGCCTGGCGGGGCGGCTTCCCGGACAACGACCGCGTCTCGCGGACGGGGACCGTCCCGGTCGCCGACCCGGCCACCCAGCCGCAGTGGACGGCCACGACACTGCCCCACGCCGCCATCGCGGCCGCGCACACGGGCCGGTTCCCTGTGTACGACCACACGGAGGTCACCGAGATCCCGGCGGGGGGCACCACCCCCGTCGTACGCCCCGACGGCCCGACCCCGGGCTCCACGGCCCGTGCCGGGGGCGGCGGCGACTACCTGTCCAACGAGATCGCCTACCGGGCCACGCTGCTGCGGGACCGGCTCGGGCTGCACGACACGCTGCCCGGCGGCCATGTGCACACCCCGGTGCTCCAGTTCGGCGCCGGCGACACCGACCCGGCGACCGGGGCGGTCACCGATCCGGAGTTCGTGCGCAACCGGCTGGACATCGTCGCCCAGGTGCGGTCGATCCTGACGGTGGCCGCGGAGGCCTCGTTCGTCACGAGGTGACCTGCCGGTCCTGCTCGGTCTCCTCCGCGGCGCTCTCCTCGCCGAGCAGGTCGCGGGCCAGGAGCGTGGCGCCCGCGACCGCGCCCGGCATCAGGAACACCGCGACGAAGGGCACGAGGAAGGCCAGGCCCAGGGGGGCGCCGAAGCCCCATACCAGGGCCTTGCGGGAGCGCAGCAGGGTGAGGCGGGCGCGGAGGTCGACCCCGCGGCGCTGGAGGGCCACGGCGGCCAGTTCCTCGGTGAGGAAGAAGCCGGTGACGAAGAAGCCGATCACGGGTACGACGGTCTGGCCGACGAGGGGCAGGAGGCCGAGGGCGAAGAGCAGGACGCCCCACGCACCGGCCCGGACGAGGATCCGCAGGCTGTCGCGGGCCGATGTCCACAGCTCCCGCCAGAGGGGGAGGTCCGACCGCGGGGCGGTGCCGTCGGGCGACAGGTCGGCGTCGACCCTCTCCGACAGGTTCTCGTAGAAGGGCTGGCCGACCAGCAGGGTGACGGCGGTGAAGGTGAGCACGGCCAGCAGCAGGCCGAGGGCGAACAGCACGGCGGTCAGGAAGCCGCGGAACAGGCCCTGCCAGGGGCTGGACCAGTGGTCCGCGAACGGGGTCGCCCAGCCGACCGCGTCCTCGCCCCACACGGCGAGCACGACCAGCGCGGCCGCGTAGAGGACCAGCGTGATCAGGCCGGGCAGCAGGCCGAAGCCGTACTGGCGGCCGTGCCGGGCCACCCAGCGCTGGCCCCTGAGAAGATGTCCGAACCCCGCCCCCAGATCATGCATGGCCAGGACTTTACCCGGGGTGGTCAGGAATCCAGCATCCGCTGGAGCAGGTCGCGCAGCACCAGCCGCTCCTCGTCGGACAGGCCCGCAAGGGGTTCCCGGGCGAAGCGCAGCCCGTCCCTGAGCTCGCGCACCACCCGGCTGCCGTCGTCGGTGGCGGCGGCCAGCTTCACCCGGCGGTCCGCCGGGTCGGGACGGCGCTCGACCAGCCCCCGGGCCTCCAGGCGGTCCACGATCCCGGTCACGTTGGACGGCTCGCACTTCAGCTTCTGGGCGAGCTTGCGCATCGGCAGCGGGTCGAGCGCGAGCAGGCTGAGCAGCTTCGCCTGGGCGCCGGTCAGGGCGTGCCCGGCGGCGGCCTCCTCGTAGTCCGCGTGGTAGCGGGCCACCACCTCGGCGATGAGCTGGACGACCTCGACGGTCAGTTCGTCCGGACGGGTCTTCTGCGGCGCGGCCATGGCGCCATCCTACCGCGCTTACTTGACATCATGAAATATTCAGGTGCACGGTTGTTTCAGATGCTGAAGTAAATCGAAAGGCACCCTCATGATCAACCGCGAGTGGCACCTGCTCAGCCGTCCCGTCGGCTGGCCCAAGCCCGAGGACTTCGCCCTCGTCGAGACCGAGGTCCCGACGCCCGGCGAGGGCCAGGTGCTGGTACGCAACAAGTACCTCTCGGTGGACCCGTACATGCGTGGCCGGATGTCGGCCGCCAAGTCGTACGCCGCCCCCTACGAGCTGGGCAAGGCCATGCAGGGCGGCGCGGTCGGCGAGGTCGTGGAGTCCAACGCCGAGGGCATCGAGGCCGGCGACCACGTCCTGCACTTCTTCGGCTGGCGCGAGTACGCCGTCCTGGACGCGAAGCACGCCGTCAAGGTCGACCCCGCGGCCGCGCCCCTGTCGACGTACCTCGGCGTCCTCGGCATGACCGGCCTGACCGCCTACGCCGGTCTGCTGCGCACCGCCTCCTTCAAGGAGGGCGACATCGTGTTCGTCTCCGGCGCGGCCGGCGCCGTGGGCAGCCAGGTCGGGCAGATCGCCCGGCTCAAGGGCGCCTCGCGGGTCATCGGCTCGGCCGGGTCCGACGAGAAGGTGAAGCTGCTGGTCGACGAGTACGGCTTCGACGCCGCGTTCAACTACAAGAACGGCCCCGTCGCCGAGCAGCTGCGCGCGGCCGCGCCCGACGGCATCGACGTGTACTTCGACAACGTCGGCGGCGACCACCTGGAGGCGGCCGTCGGCTCCCTCAACCTGAACGGCCGCATCGCCGTCTGCGGCATGATCTCGGTCTACAACAACACCGAGCCCGCCCCCGGCCCGCGCAACCTCGCCCGCCTCATCCAGACCCGCGGCCGCATGGAGGGCTTCCTGGTCGGCGACCACTACGACCTGCAGCCGCAGTTCGTCCAGGAGGTCGGCCCCTGGGTCGCCTCGGGACAGCTGAAGTACCGCGAGACGGTCGTCGACGGCGTCGAGAACACCCTGGAGGCGTTCCTCGGTGTGCTGCGCGGCGACAACACCGGCAAGATGATCGTCAAGCTCTAGGACCACGGCCGGGATTTCGGGTTCTTCCGCTGTGCGGTAACTTCTTTCCGAATCCGCCGTCGATCGTGGGCGCGAGTCGTGGCGGACCGAGGAGGAAGACAACCCATGCCCATCACCCAGTCCGACGTTCTGTACACGGCCGTCGCCACCGCGGAGAACGGCCGGTACGGCCGCGTCGCCACCGACGACGGCAAGCTCGACGTCATCGTGAACCCGCCCAAGGAGATGGGCGGCAACGGTGCCGGCACCAACCCGGAGCAACTGTTCGCCGCGGGCTACAGCGCCTGCTTCCAGGGCGCCCTCGGCGTCGTGGCCCGGCAGGAGGGTGCCGACATCTCCGGCTCGACCGTCACCGCGAAGGTCGGCATCGGCAAGAACGACGAGGGGTTCGGGATCATCGTGGAGATCTCGGCGAGCATTCCCGGCGTCGACGCGGCGACGGCGCGCTCCCTCGTGGAGAAGGCCCACCAGGTCTGCCCGTACTCGAAGGCGACCCGGGGCAACATCAGCGTGACGCTGGTCTGATCCGCGTCGTTGCTCATGGCGGCAGCCGCACCCTTGGACGTGGGGTGCGGCTGCTGTGCCGTGGGGCCCCGGGTCAGCGCGCCGCCGCCCTGTGCACCGCCGCCGCCAGCCGGTGGTTCTCCGGTGCCGCACCGGGCGGGAAGGCGAAGCGCCGCCGGGTGTAGCCGTAGGCCAGACCGCTGCGGGGGTCGGCGAAGGCCTGGGTGCCGTTGGCCCCGCTGTGGCCGATCGCGCCGGCGCCCAGGAATGGGTGCCAGACCTCGGCGGTGGCCTGGAAGCCCAGGCCGAAGGCCCTGTGGGCGCCGGCCACCAGATCGTGGCCCACGGAGTGGATCAGGCCGAACTCCGCGACCGTGTCCTCCTTCAGCAGCGGGGCCTTGCCGTCGACCTCGCTGATCGCCGCCGCGTACATCCCCGCGAGGCCGCGCGCCGAGGCGATGCCGCCCACCGAGGCCGGGCCCTTGGCGCGGACCGACCGCTCCTCGTACAGCCGCTCCAGGTCGGTGGGCTGCGCCGCGTGCCGGTTGAAGGCGATCGAGGCGAGGGTGTGCGGGCCGGTCGGCAGCGCGTCGAGGAGCGCCTGCTGCTTGGTGGTGGGCAGCAGTGGCCGTACGCCGCGGAAGCGCGGCTCGTCGGCGGCCGGCAGGCCCAGGTGGAAGTCCAGCCCGTAGGGGGCGCGGACCCGCTCCTCGTAGACCTCCTGGGTCGTGCGGCCCGTGGCCCGGCGCACGACCTCGCCGGTGAGCGCGCCCATGACCAGGGCGTGACAGCCGAAGGCCGTGCCCGGCCGCCAGAACGGCCGCTGGTCGGCGAGCCGCTCGGCGACCGCCCGGTCGTCGGCCAGCTCCGCGGGGCTGAACCCGGTGTCGGTGCCGACCACCCCGGAGCGGTGCGCCAGCAGGTCCCGCAGGGTCAGCCCGCCCTTGCCCTCGGCGGCGAACTCCGGCCAGTAGTAGGTCACCCTGCGGTCCAGCTCCAGCGTGCCGTCCTGCACCAGCAGCGCCGCCACCAGGTGGGCCGCGCCCTTGGTCGCCGCGTACACGCCGTACAGCGAGTCGCCCGCCGCGCCCTCACCCGCCCACAGGTCCACGACCCGGCGGCCGTGCACATGGGCGCACAACTGTCCCTCGTAGTCGGCCCGTTCCCCGGCGACGAAGGCGGCGAACTCCTCGCGCACCGCCTCGAAGCCCTCGGCGACCGTGCCGTGGACGGTGATGTCCTGCGTCATCCGCTCTCCTCAACTGAGCCGCTGCTCGCTGCTCCCCCTCGGACAACGCCCGTGTGCACACGGCGGGCGTTCCCGGGATCGGTACGGCGAGACGCACCTGTTCGACTCAACCGAGGCGAAGGCCGGTCCCCCGGCTCAGGAGCACCACCACAGGAAGCGGGTGCAGGTCCTGCTGGGCGAGGGCGACGGGGCCGGTCCGGAGGTCGTCGGGGCGCTGCTCGGGGTGGCGGTGGGCCGGGTGGCGGCAGGGGCGGTCGGGGCCCTGGTGGGCGCGCCGCCACCGGTCGCCGCCGACTGCCGGACCTCGCCCGTGTCCGTGGCGGACGGGGAGGCGGAGTCCTTGTGCTTCGGGGTCCCGGAGGCGGACGCGGAGGCCGGGGCGTCCGGGGAGGCGGTCGCGCCCGCGCCGGAGGTGTCGCGGAGGGGATCGGCCGTGCGGCCGGGCGTCGCCGAGGGCGCGCCGCCGTCGGCCGCGGTGTCCCCCGACATGGCCGGGCGGCCGCCGGAGAAGGGCGAGAAGGGCGCGTCCGTGCCCAGTTCGGCGACGCTGAGGCCGCCCGCGGCCAGCACGAGACCGGCGGCGATCAGGACGGTACGGCGACGACGGCGCCGGTGGGCGGCGGCCTTGCGGTCGCGCCTGCTGGAGTCGGCCTCGGCGGGGCTCACCGTGGCGGCGCCCCGCGCCCTGCGCCGGGCCGCCCGGCCGCCGGCCCCGGGCTCCTCCCACGGCTCCGGGGCGTCCGGCTCACCCTGCTCCACCGGCTCGCCCCGCCGCTCGGGCTCGTACTCCTCCCGGGTGTACTCCTGCGGGTACCCCTGAGCCACGCCGTACCGGTCGTCGTGTCCGGAGCCGTATCCGGTGTCGTACCCCTCGGGGACGCGGCCGCCGTGCCCCGGTGCCTGCCCCGCGCCCGCGTACGCGGGCGCGGCCGGGGCGCCCGTGGGGACGGCGACCCGGTCGGCGGGTGTTCCGCACCCCGGGCAGGCCAGGGCGCCGTTGAGGTGCCGTTGGCACGGGAGGCAGTAGTCCATGACGCGGGAAGACTAGAGTCCGCGCCGGTCACGTTCCTAGGCGGCACTGTGAAGGTTTGGTGCGGGACCGAAAGCGTTCTCAACCGGCTTGCCTGAACCGTTACCTGTTCGACCCATTGACACCCCCACCACCCCGTCCTTACTGTCACGCCAACATTTCGAACGTGTGACGAAATCTCGAACAGCTGAGGGGCAACTGCCGTGCGCATCACCGGAATCAGCACGCACGTGGTCGGGACGCCGTGGCGCAACCTGACCTACGTCCAGGTGCACACCGACGAGGGGATCACGGGAGTCGGCGAGACCCGGATGCTCGGTCACACCGACGCGCTGCTCGGCTATCTGCGGGAGGCCGAGGCCAACCACGTCCTCGGCTCGGACCCGTTCGCCGTCGAAGACCTGGTGCGCCGGATGAAATACGGCGACTACGGCCGCGCCGGTGAGATCGTCATGTCCGGCATCGCCGTGGTGGAGATGGCCTGCTGGGACATCAAGGGCAAGGCGCTCGGCGTCCCGGTGTGGCAGCTGCTCGGCGGCAGGGTGACGGACCGGGTCAAGGCGTACGCCAACGGGTGGTACACGACCGAGCGGACGCCCGAGGCCTATCACAAGGCGGCCCAAGGGGTGATGGAGCGCGGATACCGTGCGCTGAAGATCGACCCGTTCGGCACCGGGCACTTCGAACTCGACCACGAGCAGACCGTGTACGCCGTCTCGCTCATCGAGGCCGTACGCGACGCCATCGGCCCGGACGCCGAGCTGATGCTGGAGATGCACGGCCGCTTCTCGCCCGCCACCGCCGTCCGGCTGGCCCGGGAGATGGCCCCCTTCGAGCCGGCCTGGCTGGAGGAGCCGGTGCCGCCGGAGAACCTGAAGGCGCTGAAGAAGGTCGCCGAGAAGGTGGACCTGCCCGTCGCCACCGGTGAGCGCGTCCACGACCGGATCGAGTTCCGGGAGCTGTTCGAGAACCAGGCGGCGGACATCCTCCAGCCCGACGTCGGCCACATGGGCGGCATCTGGGAGACGCGCAAGCTCGCCGCGACCGCCGAGACCCACTACATGCTGGTCGCCCCGCACAACGTGGGCGGGCCGGTGCTCACCGCCGCCTCCCTCCAGGTCGGCTTCACCTCGCCCAACTTCAAGATCCTTGAGCACTTCAACGACTTCGCGGACGCGGAGATCAAGAAGGTGGTCAAGGGAGCCCCGCAGGTCGTGGACGGCTACTTCCACCTCTCCGACGCGCCCGGCCTCGGCGTGGAGCTGGACGTGGACGCCGCCGCCGAGTTCCCGCAGCAGCAGGCCCGGTTCGACCTGTGGGCCGAGGGCTGGGAGCAGCGCAGGCCCAAGGGGAACAGGTGAGCGGCGCCGTCGTCGTCGAGGCGCCCGGCTGGCACCGGATCGCGGAGCACACCCCCCGCGAACCCGGCCCGGGCGAGGCCCTGGTGGCCGTGCACGCGGCCGGCGTCTGCGGCAGCGACCGCGAGGTGTACCAGGGCAACCGGCCCGAGGGGTACGTGCGTTACCCGCTCACGCCCGGCCACGAGTGGTCGGGCACCGTCTCGCGGGTGGGCGCCGGGGTGCCGGAGGGACTCGTCGGCCGCAAGGTGGTCGGCGAGGGCTTCCGCAACTGCCAGGTGTGCGACCGCTGCCACGCGGGCGAGACCACGCTGTGCACGGCCGGGTACGAGGAGACCGGGTTCACCCTCCCGGGCGCCATGGCCGCGACCCTCACCCTGCCGGCCCGGCTGCTGCACGTCCTGCCGGACGACGCCGACCTGACCGCCGCCGCCCTGCTGGAGCCCGCCGCCTGTGTCGCGGCCGCCGTGCTGAAGGCGCGCGCCCTGCCGGGCGAGCGGGTCGCGGTGGTCGGCACCGGCACGCTCGGGATGTTCGCCGTGCAGTTCCTGAGCGCCGTCTCGCCGGCCGAGCTGCTGGTGGTGGGCGCGCGGGACGAACGGGAGGCGCTGTCCCGGCGGTTCGGGGCCACCGACTTCCGGCTGCGGGACCAGGACCTGCCCGACGACGTCGACGTGGTGATCGAGACCGCCGGTTCCGCGGACGCGGCCCGCACCGCGGCCGGGCTGCTCCGGCGCGGCGGACGCCTGGTGCTGACCGGGATCCCGGCGCCGGGTGCGGACGGGCTCGACCCGACCGGTCTCGTCGTACGCCAGCTGGAGGTGCACACGGTCTTCGGCGCGCCGCCGGACGCCTGGGCGCACGCCGTGCGGGTGTTCGGCGCCGGGCTGCTCGACCCGCTGCCCCTCGTCACGCACGAGCTGCCGCTGGCCGGGTTCACCCAGGCCATCGAGCTGGTCGGGGCCGGCGACCCGAAGGTGGGCAAGGTGCTGCTGCGCCCCTAGGGCCTATCCGACCATGCGCGTCGTCGCCCGAAGGGCGGCCGCGCGGCGTCAGGTGCGTGCTCTCGGCGTGCCGGCCGGGGCGTGACCTGACCGCGCCCGGGTCGGCGTACCGCCACGGCCTTTTTCTGCCCCGAGTCACGAACCACGTTCGATATATCGAACCTCTGCACACGAAGGACAGCCAGTGACCAACGCTTCCGCACCGGCGGCCCGCAGGCCCGGCGAGCGACTGCTCGCCACGCTCGGCCTGGGCGCGCCCGCCCTCGACCCCGCCGACGCCTCCGCCCACAGCTTCCCGGGCGGCGGCCGCTGGCGCACCGAGATCCCCTCGTGCGAGGGTCCCGAAGCGCTGGCCGTGGTCCTCAAGGAGTCCTCGCGGCTCGACGTGCCGATCCACCGGATCAGCCAGGGCAGCGGCGTGTGGATGCTCACCGACGCCGAGATCACCGAGATGGTCGAGGCCACCGCCGCACGCGACATCGAACTCTGCCTGTTCACCGGCCCGCGCGGCACCTGGGACACCGGCGGCTCGGTGCGCTCCGACTCACGGGGGGCCGGACCGCGCGCCCGGGGCCACGACGCCGTCGCCGGCTGCGTCGAGGACGCCGTACGGGCCACCGAACTGGGCGTCACCTGCCTGCTGGTGGCCGACGAGGGCGTGCTGTGGACCCTGCACCGGGCCCGCGCGAGGGGGATCATCCCGGCCGGCACCACGCTGAAGGTCTCGGCGCTCATCGGCCCCGTCAACCCGGCCTCGTACGCCGTCTACGAGCGGCTCGGCGCCGACTCGATCAACGTGCCCAGCGATCTGACGCTGGACCACCTCACCGAGATCCGCCGGGTCTCCGGCGCCCCCATGGACATGTACGTCGAGGCCCCCGACGACCTCGGCGGCTATGTGCGGATGTACGAGGTCGCCGAGCTGATCCGGCGCGGCGCCCCGCTCTACCTGAAGTTCGGCCTGTCCAAGGCCCCCGGCATCTACCCGTGGGGCACCCATCTGCGGGACGTGACCCTGGACACCGCCCGGGAGCGGGTGCGGCGCGGCCGGCTCGCCCTGGACCTGCTCGCCCGGCACGGCGCGGACGGCGACATGGCGCCGCTCGGCTCCCGGCTGCCCGGGCCCCTCGACCGCTTCCCCACCGCCTGACCCCGCCCGACGAGACGACCAAGGACTGATCACCATGCGCAACCGCAGAGCCGCACTCGCCGCGATATCCGCGACCGCCTCGCTCGCCCTCGCCCTGACCGCCTGCGGCCAGAGCGGCTCGGGCGGCAGCAAGGAGAAGACGGGTGACGTGAAGGGCGCCACGATCGGCATCGCGATGCCGACGAAGTCCTCCGAGCGGTGGATCAACGACGGCAACGACATGGTCAAGAACCTCCAGGCCAAGGGCTACAAGACCAAGCTGGTCTACGGAGAGGACGACCCGAGCACCCAGGTCTCGCAGATCGAGAACATGATCACGCAGGGCGTCAAGGGCTTGATCATCGCGGCCATCGACAACAAGTCCCTGAACAACGTGCTCCAGGAGGCCGCCCAGGCCCACATCCCGGTCATCGCCTACGACCGGCTCATCCTCGGCACCAAGAACGTCGACTACTACGCCTCGTTCGACAACGAGAAGGTCGGCACCCTCCAGGGCACCTACATCGTCCACAAGCTCGGCCTGGACGCCGGCAGGAAGGGCCCGTTCGACATCGAGCTGTTCGCCGGGTCCAACGACGACAACAACACCCAGTACTTCTTCGACGGCGCGATGAAGGTGCTCCAGCCCTACATCGACAAGAAGGAACTGGTGGTCAGGTCCGGGCAGACCAAGCTCAACCAGGTCACCACCCTGCGCTGGGACGGCACCACCGCGCAGAAGCGCATGGAGGACATCCTCACCTCCGCCTACAAGAGCGGCAGGGTCGACGCGGTGCTCTCGCCCTACGACGGCATCTCCATCGGCGTCATCTCCGCGCTGAAGTCGGACGGTTACGGCTCCTCGTCCAACCCGCTGCCGGTCATCACCGGCCAGGACGCCGAGCTGGCCTCGGTGAAGTCGATCATCGCCGGCCAGCAGTCCCAGACCGTCTTCAAGGACAGCCGCAAGGAGACCGCCGTCGCGGTAACCATGGTCGACGACGTCCTGCACGGCAAGAAGCCCCAGGTCAACGACACCAAGACCTACACCAACGGCGCCAGGGTCGTGCCCTCCTACCTCCTCCAGCCGGTGAGCGTGGACAAGACCAACTACGAGGACGTCCTGGTCAAGGGCGGCTACTACACGGACTCCCAGCTCAAGTAGTCCCGTCCCCCTGCCCGACCCACACTGATTGGAAGGCACGACCATGGCGGGTCCCGTCCTGGAAATGCGCTCGATCGTCAAGACCTTTCCCGGTGTCAAGGCGCTGTCGGACGTCACCCTGACCGTCCGGCAGGGCGAGGTCCACGCCATCTGCGGGGAGAACGGCGCCGGCAAGTCGACCCTGATGAAGGTGCTCTCCGGCGTCCATGCGCACGGCACCTACGAGGGCGAGATCCTCTTCGAGGGACAGCCCGGCCGGTTCAAGGACATCCGGGCGAGCGAGCAGCACGGCATCGTCATCATCCACCAGGAGCTGGCGCTGGTGCCGTACCTCTCCGTCGCGGAGAACATCTTCCTCGGCAACGAGCACGCGCGGCGCGGGCTCATCGACTGGCGCGAGACCCTGCGCCACGCCACCGAACTGCTGCGCCGGGTCGGGCTCGACGAGCACCCGGAGACCCGCGTCGCCGACATCGGCGTGGGCAAGCAGCAGCTCGTGGAGATCGCCAAGGCGCTGTCCAAGCGGGTGAAACTGCTGATCCTGGACGAGCCGACGGCGGCCCTGAACGACGAGGACAGCGGCAAGCTGCTCGACCTGATCCTGGACCTGAAGGACCAGGGCATCACCTCGATCATCATCTCCCACAAGCTGGGCGAGATCCGCCGGGTCGCCGACTCGGTGACGATCATCCGGGACGGGCGGTCCATCGAGACGCTCGACGTGAAGTCGAAGGACACGACCGAGGACCGGATCATCAGCGGCATGGTGGGCCGCGACCTCGACCACCGCTTCCCCGAGCGCACCCCGCACGAGCCGGCGAAGGGCGCGGCCCCCGCGCTGGAGATCCGCAACTGGACCGTCCACCACCCCATCGACCAGCAGCGCAAGGTCGTGGACGACGTGTCGATCAGTGTCCGGCGGGGCGAGATCGTCGGTATCGCGGGCCTGATGGGCGCCGGCCGCACCGAACTCGCGATGAGCGTGTTCGGCCGCAGCTACGGCCGGTACGCGGGCGGCACGATCCTCAAGGACGGTGTGGAGATCCGCACGAAGTCCGTGGCGGAGGCGGTGCGGCACGGCATCGCGTACGTCACCGAGGACCGCAAGCACTACGGCCTCAACCTCATCGACACCATCAACCGGAACATCTCGCTGGCCGCGCTGAGGAAGGTCGCGAGGCGGGGCGTGGTGGACGAACAGGCGGAGCGGCAGGTCTCCGAGGGTTTCCGCACGTCGATGAACATCAAGGCGCCGACGGTGTTCGAGCCGGTGGGCAAGCTGTCCGGCGGCAACCAGCAGAAGGTCGTCCTCAGCAAGTGGATCTTCGCCGGCCCGGACGTGCTCGTCCTGGACGAACCCACCCGGGGCATCGACGTGGGCGCCAAGTACGAGATCTACACGGTCATCGACCAACTGGCCGCCCAGGGCAAGGCGGTCGTCTTCATCTCCTCCGAGCTGCCGGAGCTGCTCGGCATGTGCGACCGCATCTACACGATGGCCGCCGGGCGGCTGACCGGTGAGGTGCCGCGCGCCGAGGCCACGCAGGAAGTGCTGATGCGCCATATGACGAAGGACAAAGAGGTAACCCGATGAGCACGGATGTGACCGCCAAGAGCCCGGCCCCCGCGCCGCCGGGCAGGAGCGGACCGGCCGGCGCGGACGGCCTGCTCCGACTGGTCCTGGGCGGCCTGCGCCGCAACATGCGCCAGTACGGCATGCTGATCGCGCTCGGCCTGATCGTCGCCCTCTTCCAGTTCTGGACCGGCGGCGACCTGCTGCTGCCGCGCAACGTCTCCAACCTGGTGCTGCAGAACAGCTACATCCTGATCCTGGCGATCGGCATGATGCTGGTCATCATCGCCGGGCACATCGACCTGTCGGTCGGCTCGATCACGGCGTTCGTGGGCGCGTTCGCGGCGGTGCTGACGGTGCAGCACCATGTGGCGTGGCCCGTCGCGCTGGTGCTGTGCCTGCTGGTGGGCGCGGTGGCGGGTTCGGTACAGGGCTTCCTCATCGCGTACTTCGGCATACCGTCGTTCATCGTCACCCTCGCGGGCATGCTGCTCTTCCGCGGCCTCACCGAGATCCTGCTCAAGGGCCAGACCCTCGGGCCGTTCCCGGACGGCCTGCAGAAGATCGGCAACGGCTTCCTGCCCGAGGTCGGGCCGGACACCAACTACCACAACCTCACCCTGCTCCTCGGCATCGTCCTGATCGCCGCCGTGGTGTGGCAGGAGGTGCGCGACCGGCGCCGCCAGCGGGAGTTCTCCCTCGACGTCGTGCCGGTGAAGCTGTTCCTGCTCAAGCTCGTCGCGCTGGTCGCCGCGGTGCTCGCCCTCACGATGCTGCTCGCCAGCTACGACGGCGCGCCGATCGTGCTGATCATCCTCGGCGTCCTGGTGGGCGGCTACGGCTACGTCATGCGCAACTCGGTCTTCGGCCGCCACATCTACGCCATCGGCGGCAATCTGCCGGCGGCCAAGCTGTCCGGCGTGAAGGACCGGCGGATCACCTTCCAGGTGTTCCTGAACATGGGCGTGCTCGCGGCCCTGGCGGGTCTGGTGGTGGCCGCCCGCCTGAACGCGGCCTCGCCGAAGGCGGGCGACGGCTTCGAACTGGAGGCGATCGCCTCCGCGTTCATCGGCGGCGCGTCCATGAGCGGCGGCGTCGGCACCGTCCTCGGCGCCATCATCGGCGGCCTGGTCCTCGGCGTGCTGAACAACGGCATGAACCTCCTCAGCGTCGGCACCGACTGGCAGCAGGTCATCAAGGGCCTCGCCCTGCTGGTGGCGGTCGGGTTCGACGTGTGGAACAAGCGCAGGTCCGGTTCGTAAGCGCCCGGGAAAGGGAGCCGCACATGGAACTGAACAGACGCACGGTCATCGCCGGCGCGGCGGCCGTGGGGCTCGCCGCGACGGCCCTCGGCACCGGGACGGCACAGGCGGCCGCCCCGGGGAGCGGGAAGCCGGTGAGGGAGCTCTTCGGCACGCTCGCCGACGGCACGAAGGTGCACCGCTGGTCGCTGGAGAACGGCGGTACCCGGCTGAAGGTCCTCTCCTACGGCGGCATCGTCCAGTCCCTGGAGATCCCGGACCGGCACGGCCGGTACGCGAACGTCTCGCTCGGATACGACGACCTCGCCGCGTACGTCGCCGGGACCACCTACTTCGGCGCCACCATCGGCCGCTACGGCAACCGCATCGCCAGGGGGCGGTTCACCCTGGACGGCAGGCGGTACCAGCTGTCCGTCAACGACGGCGTCAACAGCCTGCACGGGGGCGCCAAGGGCTTCAGCACCAAGGTGTGGGACGTCGAGCCGTTCACCGCGGGCCCGGACGTCGGCCTGCACCTGTACTGCACGAGCATCGACGGCGAGATGGGCTACCCCGGCACGCTGCGGACGAAGGTCACCTTCACGCTGACCCCGCACGGCGACTGGCGGATCGACTACGAGGCCACCACCGACCGGCCTACGGTCGTCAACCTCACCAACCACACGTACTACAACCTCGCAGGCGAGGGCAGTGGCAGTAGTTACGACCACGAACTCTGGCTGGCCGCGGGCCGCTACACCCCCACCGACGCGGGCCTGATCCCCACCGGCGAACTGGCGCGGGTCGCGGGCACCCCGTTCGACTTCACCCGGCCCAAGCCGATCGGCCGCGACATCCGCACCGGCCACGAACAGCTGGTCACGGCCAAGGGCTACGACCACAACTTCGTGCTCGACAAGGGGGTGACCGCCCGGCCGGAGCACGTGGCGACCCTGCGCGACCCCGGCTCCGGCCGGACCCTGAAGATCCTCACCGACCAGCCGGGGGTGCAGTTCTACTCGGGCAACTTCCTCGACGGCACCCTCGTCGGCACGTCCGGGCACACCTACCGGCAGGGCGACGGGCTGGCGCTGGAGACCCAGCACTTCCCGGACTCGCCGAACGAGCCGTCGTTCCCGTCCACCGTGCTCAGGCCCGGCCGGACGTACCGCACGACGACGGTCCACTCGTTCGGCGCGTGACCCGGGCGGCTCCGGCGTGAAGTGGCTCACGTGCTCCGTGAGTTGAACACCACCCCGCCCGCCTCCGTATCCAAGGGCGGCCCGTGCTCCCCCGCGCGGGCCACCCGAACGGAGGTCCCCTTGACCGGCAACGTCACCTCGTTGTTCCGCGGTACCGCCGCGCACAGCCCCTCCATGGCTGCGCTGACGCGGGAGGGCGGCGACGGGACCGGGCCGGTGGACTTCTGCATTCCGTGCAACCCCTACTTCCCGACCCCGGCCATGTTCGACGAGATGGCGGCCCGGCTGCGCGAGATCGTCACGTACTACCCGAGCGGCGCCGAGGCGATCACCGCGGAGCTCTGCGAACTGCTCCGGCTGCCGCAGAGTTGCGTGGCGATGGGCAACGGCTCCACGGAACTGATCACCTGGATCGACCACCTGCTGGTCCGCGAGTCCCTTGCGGTCCCCGTGCCGACCTTCGGCCGCTGGACGGACCAGCCGATGGAGACGGGCAAGCGGGTCGACATGTTCCCGCTCCAGGAGGCGAACGGGTTCGCCCTCGACCTCGCCCAGTACGCCGAGTTCATCCGGGCCCGCAAGACCCGGGTGGCCGTGATCTGCAACCCGAACAACCCCGACGGCGGCTATGTGCGCAAGCAGTCGGTGGTGCAGTTCATGGACGCGATGGCGGACCTGGACCTGGTGGTCGTGGACGAGTCGTTCCTGGAGTTCGCCGACGCGGAGACCGAGCCGAGCGTGGTGCAGGAGGCCATGCTCCGCCCGAACGTCATCGTGCTGCGCAGCCTCGGCAAGAACTTCGGCCTGCACGGCATCCGCTTCGGCTATCTGGTGGCGAACCCGGCGCTGGCCGGCCGCGTCCGCTCGATGCTGCCCAAGTGGAACCTCAACTCCTTCGCCGAGCACGTGGTGTTCATGCTCAGGGAGCACGGCGCGGAGTACAAGCAGAGCCTGACGCAGGTCCGCCGGGACCGCCTGGAGATGGCCAGCGGGCTCTCCGCGCTCCCCGGCCTCACGGTCTACCCCTCCCAGGGCAACTTCCTCTTCGTACGGCTTCCCGTCGGTGCCGAGGGCACGGTGGTCCGGGACCGGATGCTCACCGAGCACCGGATCCTGGTCCGCGAGTGCGGCAACAAGATCGGGTCGTCGAGCCGCTTCCTGAGACTCGTGGTGCGCCCCCAGGTCGATGTGCGTCGCCTGGTGTCCGGCCTGGAGCAGGTGCTCTACGGGTCCAGGAGGGGAGCCGCCGTACCCGAGCTGGGCAACGGGACCAGCTACAGCTCGGGTACGGCGGCGGTTGACCGCCTGATGAGCGAGACCAACGGAAGTGGCATGCGGCTCGCCCCGGCCGCTCCCGCCCCGGCCGCCGGCACCGGCATGCCGCTCCCCGCCGCCGTGCAGCCCGGCGCCGGGATGCCGATGCCGGCGGCAGCCCAGCCGGCCCCCGTACCCCAGCCGGCACCCGTACCGCCGATGCCCCAGCCCATACCGGCGCCCGTGCCTCAGCTGCCCCAGCCGGCACTGGCCCCGGCGCCGGTCCCGGCCCAGCAGCCCATGGCTCCGGCGCCCATGCCCCCGGTGCCCCAGCCGGTACCGGTGCCGCAGCCGATGCCGCTGCCCGCGCCCCCGCCGATGCCCACCCCGGTGCCCGTGCCCGCCCCGGTGCCGGTGCCCGTGGCTCCGGCCGCGATCGCTCCGACCCCGCCCGGTGTCCCGGCCCGCGGGGGCCTCACCGCGGCGCAGGTCCGCGGCATGACGGCCCCGGTGCCTGCCCCCGCCCAGGGTCTGACCCCGGCCCCGGCGACGGGCTGGCCCAACGCCCAGAGCTGGCCGAACGCGGCGGGGATGGGCCAGGCGGCGGGATAGCGCGGGGCCGCCTCCCCCTCGCGGGGGAAGCGGCCCGTAACAGGCCGGCCGGTGGACGGGTGCCCACCGGCGGGACCCGCGCTACGTGTGCGGGCACTCCTTCCATGCCAGGTGGTACACCGTGCTGATGTCCCCGTCGGTGGAGTCCATCGTCATGAAGCTGACCTTGTCGGGGGCGGAGGTACCCGCGTTCACCCGCAGCTCGGTGTTGATGTTGAAGTTGCGCAGCACCCCGCAGGGCGCCCACACCAGCTGGGCCACGTCCGTGCTGTCGGTCGCCTGCCAGTCGTCGTTGTAGGCGCCGCTGAACGGGTGGGTCTTGGGCACCGTGCTGGAGGAGCCCTGGAAGTAGTACGACGCCTTCTGCGTGGCCGTCGCGCCGGGCTGGAGCGACAGGAAGCCCCGGTAGTCGGCGCTGGCGATCGCGTAGGTGAAGCCCTGGGGCACATGGACCACCAGGTTGAGCTGGCAGTTCTTGCGGAACGCCGTGGGGTCGGAGTTGCCGCCGACCTGGGCGAGGTAGCTGCTGTAGGTCACCGTGAAGGCCGTGTTGTCCGGGGACACGGCCACGGCGGCCGTGCCCTGCGGACAGCCCGAGCCGTTCACGGTCGCGACGTCGATGACGATCTTGTCCGGGGGCGGGTTGTCGAACACGGGTGACGACGCCTGGGTGGGCAGCGCCGTCGTCAGAAGAGCGGCCACCGCGCCGCTCAGGAGGAGTCCACCAGCCATGGTTTCTCCAGGTTGTCGAGTGGGGGGTGTGCCTCCGGTCCGTCGGTGCGGAAATGAAGAAACTGTGCGACAACTGTGAAACCGGAAAGGAGGCGTGGGAATCGTAGGAACCCCCGCCGGGCCCCGGCAGGGCGAACTCCGGCCATTCACATTCGGGCTTTCACATTCCGGTCGGCCGCGTCAGGGGTTCTCCCAGGACGCCGGTTCCGCCGCGAGGGCGCGTACCGGCTCGGGCAGGGCGTCCGCGGCCAGGTCCGCGAGGGTGACGCCCTCCAGGACGCGGCGGACGTTGGCGCGCAGGGCGATCCACAGGGGCAGCAGGGGGCGGGCGCTGCCGGTGTAGGCGAGTCCGGTGGGACGTTCGCCGCGGACGGAGACGATCGGGCCGTCCACGCCCCGGATGACGTCCGCCACGGTGATCTCCGCGGCGTCCCGGGCCAGGCGGTAGCCGCCGCCCCCGCCACGCCGGCTGTCGACGACCCCGGCCCGCCTGAGGTCGCCCAGGATCCCCTCCAGGAACTTGTGCGGGATGTCCTGCGCGGCGGCGATTTCCTCTGCCTTCACCGGGCCGTTACCCTGCCGTACGGCCAGCTCCAGTACCGCCCGTACCGCGTAATCCGCCCGTGCCGAGATCCTCATGGGTCCATTGTGGGGCGTGCCTGCCTGGAGAATGGCCGGACCCGCGCCCCGTAAGATCGCCCGGGAGGATCCACCTTGGCGCTCAGCAGACGTACCTTCAGTGCCCTGGCCGGCTCGACCGCGCTGGGCCTCGCCCTCGGCGGCAGTGGCGGCACCGGGGCGCCCTCGGCGTACGCGGCGCGCAGTGCGCCGACCGGCCCTGCGCCCGCCCCGCCGCGCGTGGACGGCGAGCGGCACACCATCGGGTACGACCGCTACTCCCTGCTGGTCGACGGCCGGCGGCTGGTCCTGTGGTCCGGTGAGATGCACCCCTTCCGGCTGCCGAGCCCCTCCCTGTGGCGGGACGTGCTGCAGAAGATGCGGGCGCACGGCTACAACGCCGTCAGCGTCTACGTGGCCTGGAACTACCACTCCCCCGCGCCCGGCCGGTACGACTTCACCGGTGTCCGGGACCTCGACCTGTTCCTGCGCACGGCCGCCGAGACGGGCCTGTACGTCGTGCTGCGGCCAGGCCCGTACATCAACGCCGAGGTCGACGCCGGCGGCTTCCCCGGCTGGCTGACCGCGACGAAGGGCAGGGCCCGCTCGAACGACCCGGTCTATCTGTCGCACGTGGACGAGTGGCTGACCCAGGTCAACGCGATCGTCCGCAGGCACCTGTTCACCCGGGGCACCGGCACGGTCCTGCTGTACCAGATCGAGAACGAGTACGACGCCCAGGTGGGCGAGGCCGGCGGCCGCGCCTACCTGTCCCACCTGTACCGGAAGGTGCGGGCCGACGGGATCGACGTCCCGCTCTTCCACAACGACAAGGGCCGCAACGGCTACTGGGTCCCCGGCTCCTTCGACACGGGCGGGGAGCGCGGCGGCTGGCTGTACGGGTTCGACGGGTACCCGTCGCCGTCCCAGACCCCGCCGGACTGGGGGACGTTCGGGCCGGGCGGGCCGCGGGGCGGGGCCAGCGCCTCGCCCTCCACGCCCGGGTTCGTGCCCGAGTTCGGGGGCGGCTGGTTCGACCCGTGGGGCGGGGCCTGGTTCGACGGCAAGGGGTACGCCGAGTCGCGGCGCACCCGGGACTCGGCGTACGAGCGCCGCTTCTACCTGACCAACCTCGCCAACGGGCTCACCCTGCACAACGTGTACATGACGTTCGGCGGGACCTCCTGGGGCTGGCTGCCCGCGCCCGTCGTCTACACGTCGTACGACTACGGCGCGGCGATCGACGAGGCCCGCAACGTCACCGACAAGATCGCGCCGATGCACGAGATCGGGCATCTGGTGCAGCGCGTCCCCGACTTCGCCAAGCTGGACCGGGCGGCCGACGTGAAGGCCGCCGGGCTGAAGGTCTACCACCTGACCAACCCGGACACCGGCGCCCACGTGTACGTCGCCCGCAACGACGGCTCGGCCCCGGTCACCACCGACCTGCCGACCTCCGAGGGCACGCTGCGCGTCACCGTGCCGGCCAAGGACGCCAAGCTGCTGACCGCCGGGCTCTCGCTGGGCAGGCGGACCCTGAAGTACGCCACCGTGCAGCCCACGATGTGCCTGACGGCCGGCCGGCAGGACATCGCGGTGTTCGCCGGGCGGCACGGCGAGATGGCCGAGCTGGTGCTGAAGTGCCCGGCCGAGCCGGACGTCCTGCGGCTGGACCCGGAGGCCGCCTGGGTGCTGACCGACGACGAGCTGAACGTCAACGCCCCGCTGGGACAGGGCGGTCTGACCCGGGTGCTGGTGCAGAAGGGCGAGAGCGACACCCCGCTGCTGCTGCTCTTCGGCGACGACGCCACCGCCGTGCGCATGTTCCCGTACGACACCCCGTCCGGGACCCTGCTGGTGTACGGCCCCGCGCTGCTGCGGCACGTCGAGCTGCGCGGCTCCGAGGTCCATCTGACCGGTGACGTCACCGAGACGACCAGCGTGGAGGTGTGGGGACCGCGCGGCATCGAGACCCTGGTGTGGAACGGGCGCACCCTGCCCACCCGGGTGACCCTGTCCGGCAGCCTGATGACCACCGGGCTGCTGCCCGCCGTGCCCGAGGTGCCGCTGCCCGAACTGGGCGGCTGGCGGGCGCGGACGGAGAACCCGGAGGCGGGACCCGGCTTCGACGACTCGTCGTGGCAGGTCGCCCGCAGGACCTCGTCGTACAGCACCACCCCCGTTCCCGAGGGGCAGCCGGTGCTGTTCGCCGACGACTACGGCTTCCACTACGGGGACGTCTGGTACCGGGGCACGTTCACGGACTCCACCGGCCTGGAGGAGGTCTCGCTCGCCTACAGCACCGGCACCCAGGGGCTGCTGATGGCGTGGCTGGACGGCGAGCCGCTGGGCACGCACCGGATGCCGGTGCCGGACAAGGACGGCACGGCCCGCAAGGGCAGCTGGGCCGGGACGGCGGCGCTCCCGGTGCGCGAGCGGCTGCGCTCCCCCGGCCGGCACGTGCTGTCCGTGCTGGTGCGGCGCATGCAGCACGACGAGGACGGCAAGGCGCTCGACACCCACAAGGCGGCGCGCGGCCTGACGGCCGCCTCGTTCAAGGGGGCCGCGCCGGACGTCACCTGGCGCATCCAGGGGGAGGCGGCCCCCGACCCGGTGCGCGGGCCGATGAACAACGGCGGCCTGCACGGCGAGCGGGAGGGCTGGCACCTGCCCGGCTTCCCGGACCGGGACTGGGAAGAAGTGAGCTTCCCCCGGACCGTACGACGGCAGGGCGTGACCTGGTACCGGACCACGTTCCGGCTGTCGGTGCCGGCCGGCATCGACGCCTCGGTCGGCCTGACCCTGGAGGACGACCCCTACCGGGCCTACCGCGCGCAGATCTTCCTCAACGGCTGGAACATGGGCCAGTACATCAACAACGTGGGGCCGCAGCACACCTTCGTGCTGCCGAACGGCATCCTGCGCCCCCGCGGCGACAACACCCTGGCGCTGGCGGTCCTCTCGGAGTTCACGACGCTGTCCGGGCCGGGGTCGGTGCGCCTGACCCTGCTGGGCCGGGCCACCGGCGGAGTGCCGCTGACCCAGGTGGCCTCCCCCGGCCGCTGACCGTCCCGTTCGGCGTCCTCGGCCGCGCCGCCGCGCCGGGTGGCCGGATCGGGGCGCACAGATGGTTGCGGGGTGAACGATGCTCGCCGGGATCGCATGACGCGGGCGCATCCGGGCGCGTACGCTCGGACCGGCCGCACACCGGCGGTGAGAAGGGGGACCGATGGGCATCGCGGGTGCGCGACAGCGGGCGGCACGCCTGACCGCACGGCTGCGGCGCTCCCGCCCGGGCTCGGCGATGCGCACCCTGGCCGGCGACCTCGCCGCCGCGGTCCGCGCCCGGCCCCGGCCGCCGGACGGGGTACGGGAGTTGTGCCGGGCGCTGTGCGAGGAGATGAGCGCGCTGCGCGGCGGACGGCCGGTGGAGCTGCGGTTCGAGCGCTTCCCGGACGAGATCGAGGTCACCGGACTGTGGGTGGAGTTCGCCGACTTCGACCTGGTCATCGTGGAGGAGCGGGCCGAGTCGGTGCAGCAACTGGTCATCCTGGGCCATGAGTTGTGGCATCTGCACGCCGGGCACCGGCACCACCACCTGGCCGGGGCCGCGGCGGCCCGCGCGTTCGCCGGCACGCCCGGCTGGCGCGACGCCCTCACGGTCGCCGCCCGCAACGGCTCCCGGGAGGCCGACGAGGCCGAGGCCGACGACTTCGGCCACCGGCTGGCCACGCTGTTCCGGTCCCAGGTGTCCGGGGGCGCCGACGCCCCGCCGGACGCGCTGCAACGCGCCCTCGGCTACCGCGGACGGGGCGGAGCCGCGCGGTGAACGCGCTGGCGCTCGACCCCTCGGGCCTGCTGGGCGAGTTCTACATCTCCTTCTGGATCCCCACCGCGCTGCTCACCGCCGCGCTGCTGATCAAGCTGCCCTCGATCATCCGGCTGTGGCGGGACCCGCTGCTGCGCGCGGTCGGCGGGCTGCTGCTGCTCGCCTGCGCGGTGTTCGTGTTCTGCACGCCGTCCATGATCGCCCGGGTGAACCGGGTGACCGGCGTGCCCAACTTCTCGGCGCCCTGGTGCTATTCGCTCATCACCGCGATGTCCGGCTCCTGTCTGCTGCTCATCGTCACCTGGCGCAACGGCCGGTGCGACCGCTCGGGCGTCACCCGGCGCGCCCGACGCCGGGTGGTCTCGGCGTACGCCGCGGTGATCGTGGCGCTGTGGGCGCTGTTCCTGCTCGCGGACGTGCCGGTGGAGCGGGTGCGGGACCTGGACACGTACTACGCCCGTACGCCGTTCATGCGCGAGGAGATCCTGCTCTACCTGCTGGCGCACACCGTGGCCTGTCTGATCACCGCCCGGCTGATCTGGAACTGGGCGCACGCCGACGGCCTCGACGCCTTGCTGCGCTGGGGGCTGCGGCTGCTGGGCGGCGGTTACGCGCTGAACCTGATCTACGACGCGGCCAAGCTGACCGCCGTCGTCGCGCGGTGGTTCGGGCGCCGGGTGGACTGGCTGAGCACGGATCTGGCACCGCCGGTCGCCTCGCTGTCCGCCATCCTCGTCGCCGCCGGCTTCATCCTGCCGCACGTGGGCCAGTGGCTGCACGACCAGTGGCGGCTGCGGCTCGCGCATCGCGAACTCGGGCCCCTGTACCGGCTGTTGTGCGCGGTGAGCGGCGAGGGGGTGCCGTTCGCGCTGCGGGCCACGCCCGAGCTGCGGCTGACCCGGCGCGAGACGTTCATCCGGGACGCGCTGCTGCCGCTGGCCCGGCGCATCGACGCCGACCTCGGCAGGAGGGCGTACGAGGCCGCGCTCGGCCTGGGGCATGCGCCGGGGCGGGCGCGGGCGCTGGGCGCGGCGGTGGGGCTCCTCGACGCGGTCGGGACGGAGGGGCGGGCGCCGGATCCGGTGTCCGAGGCCGACGCGATGAGTCTGCTTCGCGACATCGCCGCGGTGTCACGTGCGCTGCGTCGGCCGGAGGCCCTGTCCGAGGTGCGCTCCCGCGCGGGGGATGCGGCGAAGAGTGTGGTGGGGGGCGGCTGAGGCCGTCGTCCGGTGCGGGTGTGTCGGGCTGGTCGCGCAGTTCCCCGTGCGCCTTCGGGGGTGTTCCGGTCAGCCGGTGAACGGTGGTTGGGGGAGGCCCTGGCCTGCGCCGGGGACGACCAGGAGGGAGCCGGCGACGGGGTGGGGTGAGGTCAGGCCCGTGCGGGCCGTCGTGACGTACAGGTCGGTGAGCGTGGCGCCGCCGAACGCGCAGGCCGTCGTGCGCGGGGTCGGCAGCGTGATCACGCGGTCCAGCTCGCCGGCGGGCGTGTACCGGCGTACCGCTCCGCCGTCCCACAGGGCCACCCAGACGCAGCCGTCGGCGTCGACCGTGAGCCCGTCCGGGAATCCCGCGCCCTCCTCGATCTCCACCAGCGGACGGCGGTCGGCGACGCGTCCGTCCTCGTGGTCGAAGACGTCCACGCGGCGGGTCGGCGTGTCGGCGTGGTACATGAGGCGGCCGTCCGGGCTCCAGCCGGTGCCGTTGCTGACGGTGACGCCGGTGAGGACCGTGCGCGCCGCACCGTCGGCCGTCAGACGGGTCAGCGTGCCGCCGCCGGTCGCCTCGTCGTACCGCATGGTGCCGGCCCAGAGCGAGCCGTCGGGGGCCACCGCGGCGTCGTTGCCCCGGCGGCCCGGCACCGGCTCGTGGTGCAGCCAGCGGAACGTGTCGTCGGGGTCCAGCAGGCCGACCCCGTCCCTCAGGTTCAGCACCAGACCGCCGCCCGCCCGGGGCTTGGCCGCGCCCACGTGCTGTTCCGTCGTCCGGATCGTACGGCGTCCCGAACCGGGGTCGTACGTGTGCACGCGCATCCCCAGGATGTCGAGCCAGACCAGGCGCCCGGTGGCCGGATCCCAGGTCGGGCCCTCGCCGAGGGCCGCCTCGGCCCGTACAGCGACCTCGTACGCGCTCACGCCACGCCCCGGTGCCCGAGCCGCTCCGACAGCTCCGCCGCGCCCTTCGCCGACAGCTGCTCCAGCTCGGCCCGGCGCTCCTCGCTCCAGCGGATCATGGGCACGGAGATGGACAGGGCCGCGACGACCTGGCCCGTGCGGTCGCGGACCGGCGCGGCCACGCAGGACACGTCCGGGTTGGACTCGCGGCTCTCCACCGCGACGCCCCGCTGCCGGATCTCGGCCAGGGACTCGCGCAGGGCGGCCGGGTCGGTGATGCTGTTCGGCGTCATCGCGGTGAGTTCGGCGCCGTCCGGGATCCGCGCGGTCAGCTCCTGCTCGGGCAGCGAGGCCAGCAGCATCTTGCCGACGGAGGTGCAGTGCGCCGGGAGGCGGCGCCCCGCGGCCGAGACCATGCGCACCGCGTGCGTGGAGTCGACCTTGGCGATGTAGATGACGTCGGTGCCCTCGAGGATGGCCACGTGGACGGTCTCGTCGCAGGTCTCGGCGACCGAGCGGGCCACCTGCTGGCCCTCGGCGGCGAGGTCGAGCTGCTCGGCGTAGCGGCTGCCGAGCTGGTAGGGCCGCACGCCGAGCCGGTAGCGTCCGGGCTGTCCCGGCACGGACACGATGTACGAGCGGGCCGCGAGCGTGGTGACCAGTTCGTGCACGGTGGTGCGCGGCAGCTGCAGCCTGCGCACGATGTCGGGGGCGGAGAGCGTTCCGTCCCCGTCGAGGAACAGCTCAAGAATGTCGAGAGCCCGGGTCACGGCAGGCACGAGGCGTCCCACGTCCGGCCCCCTCCCTTGGGTCTAAGTGCCTGTTCTCGTGATACCTGTTCGAGATATCAACAGACGATCGGCATGGCGAACACAGGCTAGCCACCGACGGATGCGCGGGCAATGGCCCGGGAGCGCGCTCGGCACCATGGGGGTCATGAACCTCGACTTCCAGCTGGTGCTGCTGCGGCGCATGGCCGACCACAACCCGGACCTGGTCGACGACGCCCGGCGGCGCCTCGGCGCGTCGCTCGCCGACATGCGGGAGACCAACAAGCGGTGGCAGGCGATGGTCCGCTCCCCCAGGTCACGGTCCGCCGCGTCCCGGTACCGCTCGGTCCTCGGCGAACCGGAGTCCGTGCTGCCGCGCAGGCTGGGCGACGTCGACTGCGAGGCCCGGCGCTGGGCCCTGCCCCTCTGGCCCGACCTGCGCTTCGAGGTGCTGGTCGGGCCGGACGGGGGCGTGTGGAACGAGTGGCTGGTACGCGCTCCGGGCGCGCCCGCCCCGGAGCTGCGCAGCCTGGAGGACCTCGTCCCCTGGTCCTGCACGGTGGACGAGGCGGCCCGCGCCTTCGCGCCCGCGCGCCCGCTGGAGGGCACGGCGCCCACCCGCTGGGGACTGGCGTTCACCGCGCCCGACCGGGACGGCGAACGCCACGAGGTGGTCGCGGAGTTCACCTGGGGCCTGCTGCAGCGCACGGCCCTCGTGACCTGACCCCGGTGCGGTCGCGTGCCGCCGCACGGGCGGACCGGGAGGCCGCAGGGGTCCTAGTGCGCCGCGGCCGCCAGGATCGCCCGGGTGACGTGGGGCAGGGACTGCGGGTGCAGCCACAGGAAGAGGTTGGGCTCCACCAGTTCCAGTTCCATCAGGCGGGGCGCGCCGTCCTCCCCGTCGACGAGGTCCACCCGGGCGTACAGCGGCTCGGCCGTGCCGGGGACGGCCGCCAGCGCCTTGTGGGCGACGGCGAGTTCGGCCTCCGTCGGCTGCCAGGGCGTCAGGTCGGGGTGGGCGACCTTCTCGGCGTCGTACGGCGTGCCGGGCGCGAGGACGGGCCCCTTGCGGCTCGCGTGCAGCAGCCGGCCGCCGAAGAACTGCAGCGCCCGCTCCCCGGTGACCTCGATGCCCGCGAGGTAGGGCTGCACCATCGCGGTGAAGCCCTCCGCGTGCATCCGCGCGAGCTGCCGTACCGCCGTGTCGTGCTCGTCGGGCGTGTACCGGGCGGCGAACCGGGCGCCCGCGCCGGAGGTCGGCTTGATCACGTACTCGTGGTCCGCCGGGAGAGCGGCCGGCTCGCCCGGCGCGATGTAGCGGGTGGGCACGGTGGGCACACCGGCCGCGGCCAGCTCCCCCAGGTACCGCTTGTCGGTGTTCCAGCGCACGACGCCGGCCGGGTTGGCGACCCGGGTCGCCCGCGCGGCCCGCTCCACCCAGGCCGCGAACTCCTCGGCGCGCCAGCTGTAGTCCCAGGTCGAGCGGATGACCACCAGGTCGTAACCGCCCCAGTCCGCGTCCGGGTCGTCCCAGTACCGGGCCTCCGCGTGCGCGCCGGCCTCCGTGAGCGCCCGCACCAGCACCGGCAGGTCGGCGTCCTTGCCGGGCTCGGCCCCGGGATCGTAGGTGGCGAGGGCGATGCGGGGCACGGCGGACTCCCTGTCGTACGGCGGTTCGATCGGCGTTCGATCGTGGGTTCGGCACCGGCGAGGCTAACAACCGTCGCCGACGTGGTCGCCCCGGACCGGGCGGCCGCCCCGATCGGGTAGCGGGGCCCCGCGACCGGACGGAAGTCGCCCGCCGGGGCCCGGCACTCCGGTAGAAACGGGCATGGCGACTTTCGGTACCGACGCGTACACCGGCGTCGACGGCCTCCCGCCCCTGGTCCGGCGTGCCCTCGCCGCCGCCCGCGCCCACCGCTTCCCGTACTCCTGCCGCCCCGAACAGGGCCGCCTGCTGCACGCGCTGGCGGGCGGGGCGCGGGTGCGGATCGGGGAGACCGGCAGCGGGCTGGGGGTCGGGCTGGCCTGGCTGCTGTCGGGGGCGGGGCCCGGGGTGCGGGTGTACGGCGTCGAGCGGGATCCCGCGCGGGCGCGGCTGGCCCGGGACGTGTTCGCCGGGCACGCCGACGTCACCGTGCTCACCGGCGACTGGCGGCGGATCGAGGAGCACGGCCCGTTCGACCTGCTCGTCCTGGACGGGGGCGGGCAGGGCAAGGCGGCCGGGGACCGGCCGGCCGAGGTGGAGCGGCTGCTCGTGCCCGGCGGGACGGTCGTCGTGGACGACTTCACTCCGGCGACCGGCTGGCCGCCGCTGCACGAGGGCGAGGTCGACCGGGCCCGGCTGCACTGGCTGGAGCATCCGGCGCTCCGGGCGGCCGAACTGCGGCTGGCGCCCGACCTGAGCACGGTCGTCGGCACGAGGCTCCTGGTGTAGGAAGGGTGCTGACGTCCCCGAGACCCGAGGAGTACGCCGCGTGTCCTGTCTCTTTCCCGCCCTGGTGAACGGTCCGCGCGAGCGGGTCGCCCTGCGGTTCGGCGAACGGTCGTTGACGTACGGCGCGCTGGCGGGGGCGGCGGGCGCGCTCGCCGACCGGCTGCGGGACCACCGCCGGGTCGCCGTGTGGGCCACGCCCGAGCTGGAGACCGCCGTCGCCGTCACGGCCACGCTGCTCGCCGGGGTCGCCGCGGTGCCGCTGAACCCGAAGTCGGGCGAGAAGGAGCTGGCGCACATCCTCGCCGACAGCGCACCGTCGCTGGTGCTCGCCGCGCCCGGCGCCCAACTGCCCGCCGTGCTCGGCGACCTGCCGCGGGCCGACGTCGACGCGTCCGCCGCCGGGAGCGCGCCCGAGGAGCGGGCCGCGGACGGCGATCCGGCGCTGATCGTCTACACGTCCGGCACCACCGGCCCGCCCAAGGGCGCGGTCATCCCGCGCCGGGCCCTGGCCACGACCCTGGACGCGCTCGCCGACGCCTGGCGGTGGACGGAGGCGGACGTGCTGGTGCACGGGCTGCCGCTGTTCCATGTGCACGGGCTGGTGCTCGGGACGCTCGGCCCGCTGCGGCGCGGCGGCTCGGTGCGGCACCTGGGGCGGTTCTCCACCGAGGGCGTGGCCCGGGAGCTGTCCGCCGGCGCGACCATGCTGTTCGGGGTGCCGACGATGTACCACCGCATCGCCGAGGCGCTGCCGGGCGACCCGGAGCTGGCGAAGGCGCTCGGCGGGGCCCGGCTGCTGGTCTCGGGCTCGGCCGCGCTGCCCGTCCACGACCACGAGCGGATCGCGGCGGCCACCGGACGCCGGGTGATCGAGCGGTACGGCATGACCGAGACGCTCATGAACACCAGCGTGCGCGCCGACGGCGAGGCCCGCGCCGGGACGGTCGGGGTGCCGCTGCCGGGTGTGGAGCTGCGGCTGGTGGAGGAGGACGGCACGCGGATCACCGCGTACGACGGGGAGACGGTCGGCGAGATCCAGGTGCGCGGCCCGAACCTGTTCACCGAGTACCTGAACCGGCCGGACGCGACGGCCGCCGCGTTCACCGAGGACGGCTGGTTCCGCACCGGGGACATGGCCGTGCGGGAGGCCGACGGGTACGTGCGGATCGTGGGCCGCAAGGCCACCGACCTGATCAAGAGCGGCGGTTACAAGATCGGGGCGGGTGAGATCGAGAACGCGCTGCTGGAGCACCCCGGGGTGAGCGAGGCCGCGGTCACCGGGGAGCCGGACGCGGACCTGGGCGAGCGGATCGTGGCGTGGATCGTCCCGGCGGACCCGCAGGCGCCGCCCGCCGCCGGGGAGCTGGCCGACCACGTGGCCCGGCGGCTCGCCCCGCACAAGCGTCCGCGGGTCGTCCGCTACCTGGAGGCGCTGCCCCGCAACGACATGGGGAAGATCATGAAGCGGGCGCTGGCCGATGCCTGAGCGGCACTCGGCGCGGCAGGTCCTGGCACTCGTCGCGGACGCCGGCAGCTTCGCCGAACTCCCCTCCCCCGGGCGGGAGTCGGCGCCGGACGGGCCACTGGGCTGGCATGGCTACGACGCCTCGCGCGCCCGTGCCGCCGGGCGCACCGGCGAGACGGAGTCGGTGGTCGCCGGCACCGCGACCGTGGACGGCACCCGGGCCGTGCTGATCGTCTTCGAGTTCGGCTTCCTCGGCGGCTCGCTGGGCGAGCGCACCGGGGACCGGCTGGAGGCGGCGTACGCACACGCCCGCGAACACCGGCTGCCGGTGGTGCCGTTGATCGCGACCGGGGGCAGCCGGATGCAGGAGGGCATGATCGCGCTGACCCAGCTGCAGCGCGTGGCACGGCAGTCGGCGCTCACCCGGGAGGCGGGGCTGGCACAGATCGCGGTCCTGCGGGACCCGACCACCGGCGGCGGCTGGGCCACGCTCGGCGCGGGCGCCGACGTGGTCCTGGCCCTGCCGGGCGCCCAGGTGGGCTTCGCCGGCTCCCGCGTCCGCCCGCCCGGCGCCGACCCCGCCGCCTACACCGCGGAGTCCCAGGTGGCGTCGGGAGCGGCGGACGCGGTGGTGCCCGCAGTGGAACTCAAGGGCGTGCTGGGCGAGTTCCTGCGGCTGCTGGCCGGCCCGCACTCCCCGGGGTGCGCCCCCGTGCCGGACGCGCTGGGCGACGGCGGGGCGTCCGGCACCGGGTGGGACGCCGTCCGGCGCGCCCGTGCCGCCGGACGTCCCCGGGCGGGGGAATACCTGGACGCCTACTTCACGCGCCGGGTGCGCATCGACGGTGACCGGTGCGGCGGCACCGACTCCGCGGGGATGCTGTGCGGCTTCGGGGAGCACGCCGGCCGTACCGTCGCGTACGCCGCACAGACCGGGACGGCGACCCGGCCCGCCGGGTACCGGACCGCGGCGCGGCTGATCCGGCTGGCGGACCGGCTCGGCATCCCGGTGCTGACCCTGGTGGACACCCCGGGGGCCGCGAACGACGCGGAGGCCGAGCGGGAGGGCGCCGGGGCGGCGATCGCGGAGGTCTTCGGGGCGATAGCCGCCGCCCGGGTGCCGGTCACCACCCTCGTCATCGGCGAGGGCGGCTCCGGCGGGGCCCTTGCACTGGCCGCGCCCGGCAACACCTGGGCCACGCCGGACAGTTACTTCTCGGTGATCGCGCCGGAGCTCGCGGCCGCGATCCTGAAGCGGCCGCCCCAGGAGGTCGAGGCGACCGCGGGCCAGCTGCGCATCCGGCCGCGGGACCTGGTGGAGCTGGGGGTGGTCCGGGGTGTCGTGGCCCCCGCGGGCCCGGCCGGTTCCACGCACCACCCCGGGCCCTAGCCAGGTCACTCCACGCCGGCCGCCCTGATGATCCGCTGGGTCACCGAGCCGCCGCGGTCGTCGTGGGCCGAGGCCCGCAGCGAGACGGACGCGGCGGTGCGCGGCACGGTGAGCGTGCCGTGCCAGGACGCTCCGGCACCGGCGGTGAGCCGGACCTGCCGCCAGGTCGCGCCCCCGTCGTACGACACGTCCAGCCGGCCCCCGCCGAGGGTGCCGGTGCCCGCGGCGCCCGCCACGTACTGGGCGCCGAGCGTGACCGGTGTGCGCCGGCCGCCGCGCGCGGTGCCGGTGAGGCCGGTGTCGATGCCGAAGGCGAGGTTGATCAGCGGCAGGGTGGTCCAGTGGTCCTCCGGGGTGGCCGCCGAGCGGAAGGTCCACTCGGTGTGCCCCTGGGTGCCGGGCCGCCACCGGGCCGGGTCGAGGGCGGTGTCGGTGACCACCTTGTAGGTGTGCTCGTCGGCGGGCGCGTCCCACACGTAGGCGGCGGAGCCGGTGCGCCGGTCGACGAGGGTGCCGTCCAGGTAGGCGGCGGTGGTCTGGGTCATGCCGCTCTCCCCGCTCCACACGTCGCCGAAGCCGGTGTGGTCGGGCCCGGAGTCGCCCCAGCCGGGGGTGTTCAGCTGGATCTCGTTCCCGGCGCGTTGCTGGCCCCAGCCGAGCCCGGTGCCGAGCCACGGGTGCCAGACCGGCCGGAACCAGTGCAGCGCGGGGTGCGTGCCGCCGGTGTAGCGCACCAGGCCGCTGCGCTCCTCCAGGGCGCCGTCGCGGGCCGTGACGGACTCGTGCCACAGCTGGCCGGGGCCGGTGGAGACGTAGTCGGTGCGCTCGGCGGGCAGGTCGACGCGTTCCTGGAAGCCGAGGCCCACGGGGAAGGCGCCGGTGAGCGAGTAGCGGAACTCGTCGCCGCTCATCGGCTGCGCGGCGTGGAACGTGACGTGCACGGCGGCGAGTTCACGGGGCGTGGGCGCGTAGGTGAGGTCCCGGTCCGGGATCGCGCCCCGGTGGCCCTCGGACAGGTCGTACACGTACGGCGAGTTGCGGGTGCCGGTCATGTCGACGCTCCTCGCCGCGCGCAGCCGGGCCGCGTCCGCCTGGTTCACCGTGGCGATCTGCAGGGGGCGGTCGGCGTCGTCGTCCGTGCCCCACCAGGCCATCAGCCGGCCGGGGGCGTCGTCGGTGACGAACAGCGCCCTGGCCCCCGCGTCCTGGGCGGCCTGGGCGAGCGCGGCGGGGTCGGCGCCGGCGTCGAGGCGGGCCAGCACGGCCTTGCCGGACACCGAGGCCATGGGGCCGTCCCCGACGTCGACGAGAGGCAGTCTCGTGCGGCCCTGGATCAGGGTGCCGCCCGCCTGGACGGTCGCCTCGCCGACGCCCCCGACCTCCAACTGGGGCTCGGCCAGCCGCCACACGGTGCGGTACTCGAAGGTGCCTCGGGTGACCTCCGGGGTGGGTGCGGCGAAGACGCTGTCGTAGGTGAGGGGCACCTGGACCGCGCCGAACAGGTCGGCGCCGCCCGCGTCGCGGTCGTACTCCATGAGGAGCTGGTGGGTCTCGGTGCGCCTTGCGACGCGTGCCCGCACCTCGCGCAACCGGCGTCCGTCCAGGGTCACTTCGCGGTCCCGGTCGAGGGTGACCTCGGGTGCGGAGAGGAAGCCGAGGCCGAGGGAGTCGGCGCCGTGGCTGCCGTGCACGTCGAGGAAGGAGGCCAGGGCGTAGGTGCCCGGTTTCAGGCGGAGCCTGAGAGTGCCGGAGCCGCCGACGTGGGCGGGCTGGGCGTCCTCGCCCGCGGCGAGCCGCTGCACGGTGAGGTCGGCGGCCGCGGGCGCGCCCGAGCGGTCCTTGACGTGCACGGTGAGCGTGTACCGCTCGTCCTCCTTGACCATCCCGAACACGGTGTGCGCGAGCGTGGTGCCGGACTCGTCCGCGGCGAGGATCTGGCCGCTGGTCTCGCCGACCGGTGCCTTGGAGCCGTCGCCGGTGACGGTGGTGGAGGCGGTGCCGTGGGCGGGGACGGTGAGTTCCTGGTCGGCGAGGGAGGCGACGCCGTCCGGGGCGCCCTGGACGGACAGCCTCAGCCGCACGTCGTGGTCGGACGAGTTGCCGTAGGTGAGGGTCCTGGTGACCGGCTTGTCGGCGTCGTAGGGCCAGCTGGAGAAGCCGAGGTCGGCGCTGCCGGTGGCGGTGACGGCGGCCTTGACGGCGTCCGGGACGCTGACGCGTCCGGCGCCCAGGGTGTAGGCGGAGGCGTCGAGCTGCCGGGAGGTGGACATCAGCGCGTCCTTCAGCCGCGCGCCGGTCCAGTCGGGGTGTTCCTCGGCGAGCAGCGCGGCCACCCCGGCGACGTGCGGGGTCGCCATGGAGGTGCCGCTCATGGAGGTGTAGTAGCCGCTGCCGGACACCAGCTGGGAGCGGGCGGCGAGGATGTCGACGCCGGGGGCGGCGAGGTCGGGCTTCAGGGCGTTGTCGCCGTAGCGGGGGCCCGCGCTGGTGAAGTAGGCCGCCTGGTCGGCGGAGTCGACCGCGCCGACGGTGAGGGCCGCGTCGGCGGCGCCGGGCGAGCCGATGGAGGACGGGGAGCCGGTGTTGCCGGCGGCGACGACGAAGAGCGCGCCGGTCTCCCGGGAGAGGGTGTCGACGGCCTGCGCCATCGGGTCGGTGCCGTCGCTCGGGTCGGTGGAGCCGAGGCTCATGGAGACGACACGGGCGTGCACGTCGCGTGCCGCCCACTCCATGCCGGCGATGATCTGGGACTCGCTGCCCGAGCCCTCGTCGCCGAGCACCTTGCCCACGGCGAGCGTCGCGTCCGGCGCGACCCCCTTCTCCCTGCCGTCGGAGGCGGCGCCGCTGCCGCCGACGGTGGAGGTGACATGGGTGCCGTGCCCGTTGCGGTCGGCGACGTCCTCGCCGTCGACGAAGCTCCTGGTCTCGCTCACCCGGCCCGTCAGGTCCGGGTGGCCCAGGTCGACGCCGGTGTCGAGGACGGCGACGGTGACGCCCTTGCCGGTCAGCCCGGCGTCCCAGGCGGCCTGCGTGCCGATCTGGGCGTTGCTCTCGGCCATGTCGGCCTTCACCCGGCCGTCGAGCCACACCTTGCCGATCCCGTCGCCGTGGGTGAACGACCGCCAGAAGGTGCGCCCCTTGCCGGCCTCCAGGGCGGCCCCGCGCAGGCTGGGCAGGCTCCGGGTCCGCTCGGTCCCGGCCGGGGTGGCGGCCCGGGCGCCCCTGCCGTAGGTCACGATGAGCGGCAGCGTGTCCGTGCTCGCGTCCGTGAGCCCCTGCCTGATCAGGCCGCTCACGTCGAACAGCCGCCGGTCCAGCGTGCCGGCCCGCAGATACGGCAGCGCCTCGTCGGGCACGACGGTCAGGTCGCCGTTGCTCGACCGCGTGCGCACCGCGCCGGTGGCGCCCGGGGGTCGCCGCACGGTGACCGTCCGCCTGCCGTGCCCGAGGCCGGTGACGGTCACCTCGTCCCCGGTGACGAGGGTGACGGTGGTGGCCGAACCGGAAGGGTGCGGGGCCTCGGCCGGGCGGGCCGCCACCGACCCGGCGGGCACCAGGGCCCCCACCAGTGCCGCCGCCAGCAGTGCCGTCCCGCTTCTGACTGGTCCTCTGGTCATCCACGCCTCTTCTCGTGTCGTGTCGAGCGTGTCGCGTGCTGCGTCGAGTGTCAGGTGGTATGTACGACAGGGCAGTTGACCGGACGTGGCGGGTTGGCGCAGTGGCGGGTTCTCGCCAACCTCGGCGGATGTCCCGCCACCCGCCGGCAGCGGTGTGACACCCGAAGCACCGTCCGTAACATGGGAGTTGGACACGAGTCGGGTGAACAAAGGGGGAACGGGCCTCACCATGGACGCTCTGGTGGAGTTCACGACGGAGGACGGCGCGCTGGTGGTGGTCGAGGGCGTGGCCACCAGATCCGGCACCCGGCTCGTCTCGCGCGGCGACGGACCCGCGCTCGCGGCGCGCACCTTCGAGGGAGCGCTGGAGAGCGTGCAGGCGGCGGCCTCCGCCGCGCTGCGGGTCTTCAGGGGCGGGAGCCTGCAACCCGACGCGGTGGAGATCGAGTTCGGCGTGCGGATGTCCGCGGAGGCCGGCGCCGTCATCGCGAAGGCCGCGGGCGAGGGCCATCTGGTCGTCAAGCTCAGCTGGGCCCCCAAGCCGCCGCCCGGGGACGCGGCCGACCGGGCCGTGCCGGGGCAGACCGTGCCGGACGCGGGGTCCGCCGGCCACTGATGAACAGCACCGCCTGGCATGCCCGGATCCACTGCGGCGACGAGGTGGGGGCCGGTTTCCTGGTCGCCGGCCGACGGGTGCTCACCTGCGCCCATGTCGTCAGCGGGAGCGACCGGGCGTCGGTGACCGTGGTCTTCCCGCACGCCAGGGACCTGGGCGAGTTGCCGGCGTCGGTCGTCGCCCACGGCGGCTGGGCGGGTGACGCGACCGACCCCGGGGACGTCGCCGTCCTCCAGCTGGACCACGACGTCCCGCTGGCCCCGGCCGACTTCGCGGCGCCCGACACCGCGTGCACCGAGCCGTACCCCAAACTGGTCGCCTACGGCTTCCCCGAGGGCTACGACGAGGGCACGCTCGCCGAGTACCAGGCGGTGTCGGGGCAGTTGATCGCCGACGAATGGCTGGAACTGGTCGCGTGGAACGGGCACGGGCAACCGCTCGTGGCCGGATTCAGCGGGGCCGCGGCGACCCTGCCGGACGGCAGGGTGGTCGGCATGGTCACCGCGACCTCGGGCACGCCGGAGGTGCGCAAGGGCCGGATGCTGCCGCTGGACGTGATGGCCCGGTACTGGCCCGAGCTGGGCGAGCTGGTGCCGACCCCCGGCCACCCGGGCGACGCCCTGCGGCGGATGTACGCACTGCTGCGGCGGGCCGCGGCGGACGGCCGGGAGTGCGATCCGAACCGGCTGTACGTGGACGCGGTGGGCGACTTCGGGCCGCCCCTGCCGCCGGGCGGCTTCCCCTCCCTGTGGGCGGCCGCCGCGTACGTGCAGTGGGAGGTCCCCGACCCGGGGGCGGTGGGCCGGTTCGCCGGCCGGCTGCGCGACCTGCTGGACGGGGGCCCGGCCCGGCCGCAGGCGCCCGCGGCCGCGCCCGCCTGGTCCCCGGTCGTCGTCGAGATCGACCACAGCGGCGCCGGACCCGACCAGGTGACCGTGGAGGTGTCCGCCTACCGCGACGGACGGCGCCGCCCGGTGGGCGCGCGCCGGCTGCCGCGCACCGGTGTGCGGGCCTACGTCCAGGGCCGCATTGACGAGGCCGTCGCCCATCTCGCCCCGGACGCCGACGAGCTGGTGACGTTCGTCCTGCCGCGCGAGTGGCTCAACGAGGCGGTGGCGCACTGGGAGTGCAGCGCGGACGACAGCACGCCCCTGGGGTGCGCCTATCCCCTGGTGGTGACCGACCGGGCGCGCCACCACAGCGGCCGGCTGCGCCACCAGCTGGGCAAGAAGTGGCAGCGGCTGGAGTCCGGACGGGGTGCCGAGGTGCACCGGGTCGAGTGCGGCACCCGGGAGCGGCCGCCGAGCCTGCGCAAGCGGCTGTGGGACGGCGAGGCCGGGCTGGCGGGATACGCCGCCCCGCCCGCGGCGGCACGGCAGTATTTCGAGGTCGGCCTCACCGTCCCCGTCCCGGTCCTGCTGTGGTCCCGGACCGGCTGCCCCGGCCCCGGGCACGAGGACCCGCCGTGCCCCGGCAGCACGTTCCTCGACCGGCTCACCGCCTCGGTGGCCGACGTGCCGCTCGCCGAACTCCCGCGCCACATCCTGTCGTTACGGCTGACCGCGGACGCCGACGACGAGCCGGACCTGCACTGGGCGAGGGACCTGCAGCTGCTCTGGGACGATCCACGCTGCTTCCCCGAGCCCGCCGCGAGCCTGCGCTCACCCGTCGACTGACCGACCGCACGACCGACCGCGCCCCCCACGGAGAAGAAGAGCCCATGCCCCTGTGGCCCGTCTACACCGGTACGAACGAGCCGCACGACGGCATCACCCGGCTGCCCCCGCCGCCGCCCTGGCGGGCCTTCGACGGCGGCCCGCTGCTCGACGCGCCGGACGCGGCCGCCGGCGTCCGCGCCGTCTCCCCGGACCGCATGCACCGCGCCGAGACCTACCAGGCCACCGAGCAGACGGTCCAGCTGGTCAACGCGGCCCTGTACCTGCGCCGTCCGCTGCTGGTCACCGGGCCGCCGGGCACGGGCAAGTCCTCACTGGTGTACGCCGTCGCCCGCGAGCTGCGGCTCGGCCCGGTCCTGCGCTGGAACATCACCAGCCGCAGCACCCTGCACGACGGCCTCTACCAGTACGATCCGCTGTCCCGGCTGTACGCGGCCCGGCAGCAGGCCGCCCGCCCGGACGGCGCGGGGGAGGCGGCCGACGAGTCGGGCATCGAGCACCACCTGCGCCTCGGCCCCCTCGGTACGGCCCTGCTGCCCTACCCCCGCCCGCGCGCCCTGCTCATCGACGAGATCGACAAGAGCGACCTGGACCTGCCCAACGACCTGCTGAACGTGCTGGAGGAGGGCCAGTACGAGATCCCCGAGCTGGTGCGCTCGTCCCGGCGCGCACCGGACGGCGTCGCCGAGGTGCTGGCCGACGGCACCGACGAGCGGGTCCCGGTGGCACGCGGCCGGATCCGCTGCCGCGCCTTCCCCTTCGTCGTCCTCACCAGCAACGGCGAGCGCGAGTTCCCGCCCGCTTTCCTGCGCCGCTGCGTCACGCTGCACCTGCGCCAGCCGGACGACCGGCACCTCGCCGAGATCGTCCGCGCCCACCTGGGCGAACCCGACGCGTACGCGCGGACCCTGATCGAGCGTTTCCTGTCCCGGACGGGCGTCGGCGACCTGGCCACCGACCAGCTCCTCAACGCGATCTACCTGGCCCGCTCCGTCGACCTGGACAGCGAGTCCCTCGACCGGCTGGCCGAGCAGCTGATGCCGTACCTGGGGCAGGCCGCGCAGTCCGATGCCTTCTGAACGCCCGGCCGCGCGGGACCCCCTGGTCCGCCTGGCCGACGTCCTGGCCGGGGCGGCCCGGGGAGCCCGTCCGACCCCGCTGGAGCTGGCGGAACTGCTGTGGCTCGCCCGGCAGATGAGCTCCGACGAGCCCGGTCCCGAACTCCCGGACCGGGAGACCCGGCCCGCACCCCCACCGCCCGCACCCCCACCGCACCCGGAACAGCCGCCGCCCGCGCCGCCCCGGGCCGGGGAGCGCGGACCGGAGCCCGACCCGGCTCCCGAGCCGCCCTCCCGCGTCCCCCTGCACCTGCCCTCCCGCGATCCCGCCCCGGCGGCGGCCGGGCCCCACACCACGCTGCTGGTCCCGGCGCCCCCGATGCTGCGCCATCCGCTCGCCCTCCAGCGCTCGCTGCGCCCGCTCAAGCGCCGCATCGACGCGCCCGTCGGCCACGAGCTGGACGAGCGGGCGACCGCCGACCGCATCGCCCGCCTCGGCGCGTCCCCCGAGTGGTGGCTGCCGGTGATGCGCCCCGCGCGCGAGCGCTGGCTGCGCCTGAACCTGGTGTACGACACCGGGCCCACGATGCCGGTCTGGCGCCCCCTGGTCCGCGAACTGCACACGGCACTCGCCCAGTCGGGCGCCTTCCGCACGGTCGCCCTGTACCGCGCCGGCGCCGACGGCGGTGTGCGCGGCGCCGACGCGCACGACCCCGCCGACGGCCGTACCGTCACCCTGCTGATCAGCGACTGCATGGGCCCGCAGTGGCGGCAGGGCCCCGCGGGCACCCGCTGGTACGCCACCCTGCACCGCTGGGCGCGCCGGATGCCCCTGGCCGTCGTACAGCCCCTTCCCGAGCACCTGTGGCGGGACACCGCCCTGCCCGTCACCCCCGGCAGGCTGTCGGCCCCGCACCCCGCGGCCCCCACGGCGACGCTCGCCTTCACCCCGTACGAGCGGCACGGGGAACAGGACGAGCACGAGGGGCACGAGCGGCTCGGCCGGGAGGATCCCGCCGTGACCGGCCGCGCGGTCCACCTGCCCGTGCTGGAGCCCGGGCCGCGCTGGCTGGCGCACTGGGCCGCGCTGCTCGCCGCCCCGGGCGGCACCGGGTTCCCGGCCGCCGTGGCCGAGTTGGGCCGCCCCCTGCCCGCGGACGCCGAGGACCGCACGGACGTCGGCCTGCTGTCCGCGCAGGAGCTGGTGCTGCGGTTCCGGGCGTCCGCCTCGCCCGAGGCGTTCCGGCTGGCCGGCCATCTCGCGCTGGGGCGGCCGGACCTGCCGGTGATGCGCCTGGTGCAGGCCGCCGTCGAGCCGGATCCCCGCCCCCGGCACCTGGCCGAGGTCATCCTCAGCGGCCTGCTCACCACCGTCCCGGACGGTCCTTCGGGCTCCTACGCCTTCCGGGACGGCGTGCGCGACCTGCTGCTGCTCGGCCTGCCCCGCACCGCCCGCAACCGCACCACCGAACTCCTGTCCCGCATGGGCGAGTTCATCGACCGCAGCGCGGGCCGGGCGCCGGGCGAGTTCCGGGCGTCGGTCCCCTGCGCGCAGGGCGCGGGCGACGGCGTGGAGGGCGAGCCGTTCGCCACGATCACCCCGGACAGCGCGCGCCTGCTGTCGACGGCCGCCACCGACCGCCCCGAGATCCACTTCGCGGCCGGCGAGCTGACCGGGAGGCCCGAGGCCCGCATCACGCTCGAGGCGACGGTGCACGAGATCCTCGCGCGCAGCTCGCTCGGCCCCCGCCAGTACCGGGTGGACGTCCGCCCGGACGGGTACCTCGTGCGCACCGAGCCCGGCGCCTACCTGCTGCCCCTGCTGGTCGCCGTCCTGCGCGAACTCTCGCACGCCCCGGCCCGCCCGGCCGGCCGGCCGCGGCTGCGGGTGACGTTCGGGCAGCCGCCCGTCCCGCCGCCCGTGGCGGCCGCGGCGGCCACGGTCGTCGTCCCGCCCGCGTTGTACGAGGCCTTCGCCGCCAGCTCCGCCGCGCCGGGCTCCCCGCGCTTCAGGCCGCTCTACGGCGACGACGCCCCGGACAGCCCCCCGGCCGCCTGGTACTGCCCGCTCGCGCCGGCCTCGCCGGAACCCGAACGCGACCTGGTCCAGGGCCCCTTCATCACCCACGACCTGCGCGAGCTGGGCATCCCCACCCCCGGCCGCACGGCCGTCGTGCACACCCGCCCCGAGGGCCCCCTCACGCTGCTCGACCCGATCCAGCCGTACGGCACGCGACCGCCGCGTACCGCGACGTACTACTCGGTCGACCTCACCCCGCAGCAGGCCCGCCGCACCGTGTCCCTGCCGAGTTCCGGCAAGGGCGCGTTCGCCGCCGCCGTGGAACTGTCCTGGCACGTCCACGATCCGGTCGCCTTCGTCCGCGGGGAGCGCACCGACGTTCCCGGGCTCCTGCTGGAGCACCTGCGCGGCGCGGCGGCCCGCATCACCCGCGGCCATCCGCTGCGCCGGGCGGGCGCGGCCCAGCGCGCGGTGAACGCGGGCGTGGACGGCTGGCCGGTGCCGGGCCTCACGGTGTCGTACACCGTGCGGCTGGTGCCGGAGGGGGCGCCCGCGCCGGAGCCGGAGCGGCCTGACCCGGGGCACCCCGGGCCGGCGGACCTGCTGGCCGGGGCCGAGCACGTGCTGATCGGCTTCGACGGCCCCCTCGCCCGTCTGTTCTCGTCGCACACGGCACGCGCGGCCGCCCTGGACCTGCTGTCCGTCGTGGTCGAGCAGCGCGATCCCGCCGACGCGCTCGCCGGACGGCCGCCGGGCGCCGTGAGCGCCGCAGGCCGGGAGGCGTTCGCGCATCCACTGGACCTGCTGCGCGCCTTCGCCCACGACCGGCTCGGCCCGCTGCTGCGGGCGCGCCTCGACGAACTGGAGCTGGAGGCCGTGCCCGACGCGCCCACCACGCACCGCTCCCCGGCGCTCGTCCGCGCCCTGCACCGCTCCGGACGCCGCGTCAGCGTGGTGACGGACGTCTCCAGCCGGGCCGTCCAGCGCTACCTGGAGCCCTATCACCTGCCCCTCGCGGGCGTCCACGGCCGCCGGGACGACCTCGCGCTGCTCACCCCCCATCCGGACTGCCTGCTGCGCGCCCTGCGCTCCCTGGGCGTGCTCGGCGCACCGGCGGGGACCGGCGTGCTGATCAGCTCCTCGGTCGCCGAACTCACCGCCGCGCAGGCGCTCGGACTCCGCTTCGTCGGCTACGCGCCCACCGACGCGGCGCGCAGGCGGCTGCGCGAGGGAGGCTGTGACCTCACCGTCCCCTCGCTCGAACCGCTGCTGGAGGCCGCCCGCGCGCTCTGACCCGGCGACACTCCGGGACGGCCCGGAAATACCCCCGTTCAGCGGCGCCCCGCCCGGCCCCCCTCAAAAGGCGACCGCCGCCGCGCCCCGCGCAGGATGCAGACAGAAGGCCAGCCAACCGGTCGGCCGCCCAAGGCCTGCGCCACTCGGGAGGATCTGCCGTGACCGTCAGTCTGGAGCACTTGCGCCGCTGCCATTTCGCCGTCGACCTGGGCGCGGCCCGTACCCGGGTGTACGTGAAGGGCACCGGTCTCGTCGTCGACCAGCCCTCGGTGGCGGCCGTGAACACCCGCACCGGCGCGCTCATCGCGGTCGGTGAGTTCGCGGAGAAGATGACGGGCCGGACGCCGGACTACATCAGGGTCGTACGGCCCATCTCCGGCGGCACGGTGGTCGACATCGAGATGGCGCAGCGCATGCTGCGGCATCTGCTGGGCGACAAGATGCGCCGTACGCTGCGCCGCAAGCCCCGGCTGCGCGCCGCCGCCTGCACCCCGCACGACGCCGATCCGCTGGCCCAGCGGGCGACGATCGAGACGCTGGTCGGACTGGGTGCGCGCCGGGTGGAGCTGGTGGACACGCTGATCGCGGCGGCGGTGGGGTGCGGGCTGCCGGTGGAGCGTCCCGAGGCCACCATGATCATGGTGTGCGGGGCGGCGGCCACGCAGGTCGCGGTGCTGTCGCTGGGCTCGATCGTGACCGCCGAGCGGATCCCGGTGGGCGGGGAGGCCGTGGACAACGCGATCGTGCAGCACCTGCGGCACGAGCACGAGCTGATGCTGCCCAGCCAGTCCGTACGCCCGCTGCAGCTGGCCCTGTCGGGCAACGGCCTCACCCCGCACGGCCCGGCCCAGACGGAGATCCACGGCCGGGACGTCGCCACCGGGCTCGCCCGCAGCGTGCGGGTCGACACCGCCGCCGTGCGGGACGCGATCCAGACCCCGCTGACGGCGGTCCTGGACGGCATCGGCAAGGTGCTGCGCGTGTGCCCGCCGGATCTGGTGGCCGACCTCGCGGACCGGGGCATCATCATGGTCGGCGGCTCCGCGCTGCTGCCCGGCTTCGACCAGATGGTGCGGCAGGCGACCGGGATGCCGGTGTACATCGCCGAGCGGCCCGACATCTGCGCGGCCCAGGGCTTGGGCGCGATGCTGGAGGGCCGGATCGAGCCGCTGGTCCTGAACCCGCTGGCCGCCTGAACCGCGCCCGGCCGCCGGGACTCACCCGGCGAGGTGGCACCGGATGGTGGTACCGTCCGGCCCGGTGTGCGTGCGCACCAGGTCGGCCACCAGGTTGACCAGCAGCAGGCCGCGGCCGCCGCGCCGGCCGCGAGCGGCGGGCCGGCGGCCGGCCAGCGGGTCGGTGAGCCTGCCCCGGTCGCGGACCTCGCACAGCACCTGGCCGTCCTGCTCCCACACCGCGCACGTGCCCGTGCCGCCGCCGTGGACCACGCTGTTGGTGGTCAGCTCGGCGGTGACCAGCGCCAGGTTGTCCAGTGCGTCGCCCCCCAGGCCCAGCCCGGCGCCGTGCTCGGTGACCCGGTGCCGGACGGCGGTCAGGGAGTCCTCGTCGAAGGCGAGGACGAGCGCGTCCGGACCGGTGCCGGGCGCCGGCGGCTCGTTGTAGCGGGCGACGACGCCCTCGGGGTCGTAGGCCGGGCTGGGACGTGCGGCGCCGGTGCCCTCCGGGATGACGACGGGGTGGGTGGCGTGGGCGTCGGCGAGCGCCCGGTCGTCCAGCCGGGCGGTGTCGTAGGGGCACAGCACGGTGATCCCGCGGCCCCGGAACGCCGTGTTGATCAGCGCCTCGTGCTGCGCGCAGGCCGCGTACTCGGCGGGGCCCCGGCCGGCCCAGACCGACTCGCCGATGATCCGCACGCGGCGGCCGGGCGGCTGCGCGTCGGCGAAGGGGCGCAGGACGCCGGGGATGATCCGGCCGGGGTTGCGCCCGGCCTCCCGCATGTCCACGAAGCGCACGCCGTCGCCGTCGGCGCCCAGCTCACCCCTGATCAGCCGCAGGTTCTCGCCGGGCACGGCGACCGCGACCGGCTCACCCGCCGCCAGGGCGGCACGGACGAAGGGGACGGTGCCGGCCAGGTACTGCCGCGTGTCGCCGTAGAACAGCGCGGGATGCACGAAGGGCTCGGCGGGGGGCTCGACGGGCCCGGCCGTCGTGGTCATGACGTCGCACCTCGATTCCCTGGACACCGGTCCCGGCAGCGATCCTGTCCGCCCGCCCGGCGGTTTCCGGCTCCTCCCACCGAGTCCCCCCGTCGCACGGGAGAACGCGTGGCCGGTTCGTGCCGTTCTCGGCCCTACGGGGTGTAGGTCCCCTGTGCCCAGGGCAGGCGATGCGCGTGACACCCCATGGATCTGGCAGGGGGGAGACATGACCTCAGCGGGATGCGGAGCGCGCGGGGGGCTCAGGCTGGACGCCCTGGTCGTCGACGGCCGCACGGAGGGCGAGCGCGCCCTCCTCACGGCGCACGGCGAGCTGGTCCACGGCTGTACGGACACCCTCGCGGGGACCCTGGCGGCCCTTCCGGACCAGGTCACCGCGGTGGAGCTGGACCTGTCCGAGGTGTCCTTCATGGACACGACCGGTCTGACGTTCCTGGACCTGCTGTCCGAGTACGGCCGCCGCTACGGCGTAGATGTCACGACCACGGGATGGCGGGGCCAGCCGCGCCGGGTCCTGGAGCTGGCGGGTCTCGACACCACCGACCCGCTGCGCAGCGCGCTGCCCGCCGACTCCCCCGTCCGCACCGCCTCCGCGGTGGCCCGGGAGCGCGCCGAGCAGCTGGAGGTGCTGCACCTGGAGATAGAGCAGCTGCGGCACGCGCTCGACTCGCGCCCCGTGATCGACCAGGCCCGGGGTGTCCTGATGGCCGCCCACGGCTGCACCGCGGACCGGGCGTGGGAGGTGCTGCGGGAGGCGTCGCAGCGGTCCAACACCAAGCTGCGCCAGGTCGCCGCGGCGGTCACGGCCAGCGCGGAGCCGGAGGGCCCGCCCCCGCCCGAGCCGCTGCGGACGGCGCTGCGCGAGGCGGTGGCCCGGCACGCCGGCTGACCGCCGGGCCGGTGGAGGTCAGTACGGCAGGATGCGCCCCGAGGGCGTCCTGCGGTCGATCTCCTGCCCACGCGGCGCGGCGGGCCGCCGGTTGACACGTACCCGGATCCGACGGTCCATGACGCCTCCTTCTGCCGATGCCGCCCGGCGGTGCACACCGGTAGGTGGTGCGTGCCCAGCGAACGGCACGTTCAAGCACCGGCGGCCTCAAGTCGTCGTGCTTTCTCGGCGGTTGGCGCGGCGGCCCGGCGAACTCCGGGAGCCGCCCCGCTACCGGGCCTGATACCGGTGGAGGACCGGGTCGAGCCGCGCCAGCCAGGCGTCGAGCCGGGCCGCCCGGCGGGCGTTCAGCTCGCACGGGTACACGCCGCCGTCCCACAGCCGCACCGTCACGGTGAGGCGGCTGCCGCGCCGGACGCGCTCGACCCGGGCGATCTCGGCCCACTCGAAGTCGGCGGCGGCGCCCGCGACTTCGAGCACGACCCCGGCGGCGTTCACCACGACCCGGGCCTCGCCGTCGGCGAGCACGGCCTCGGGGCTGCCGTACGGGAGCGGCGGCCCGAACCCCTGGGGCACCTGCTGCGGGGGCGGCGCCAGGTGGGCCGGAGTGTGGCGCGGGGGTGCCGCCGGGGGCAGCGCGGGCGGCGGGGGCGCGGTGACCGTCGGGGTGTACGACGGCTGCGGCGGGGCCTGTTGGGGCACCGCGGGGGATGCCGGCCGCGGTGTCTGCGGCGGTGTCCGCTGGGGTATCGCCCCGGTGAGCCGGTCCAGCAGCTCGCCGGGCGTCGGCCGGTCGGCGGGGTCCTTCGCCAGGCAGGCCGACACCAGTCCGGCGAGTCCGGCGGGCACGGCGGCCAGGTCGGGCGGTTCGTGGACGGAGCGGTACATCAGCCCCATGGGCGTGCCCTCGCCCCACGCGCTGCCGCCCGCCGCGGCGACCAGGACGGCACCGAGGGCGAACACGTCGGTGGCTCCGGTCACGTCGTCGCCCAGGGCCTGTTCGGGGGCGAGGAAGCCCGGGGTGCCGAAGGCGGTGCCGGTGGCGGTGAGCCGGGTGGACTCCACCGCCCGGGCGATCCCGAAGTCGAGGACCCGCGGCCCGTCGGCGGCCATGATGATGTTGCCGGGCTTGAGGTCGCGGTGCACCAGTCCGCAGGAGTGGATGGACTCCAGGGCCTCGGCGAGCGCGGCGGCCAGCGCCCGCAGCCCCGGCTCGTCCATGGCGCCCTCGGCGGCGAGCCGCTCCGCGAGGGTGGGGCCGGGGATGTAGGCGGTCGCCAGCCACGGCGGATCGCCGTCGACGTCGGCGTCCACCACCGGCGCCGTGTGGAATCCGCCGACCGCCCGGGCCGCCTCGACCTCGCTGCGGAACCGCTCCCGGAACACCGGATCGCCCGCCAGCTCCGCCCTGGCGACCTTCAGCGCGACCGCCCGGCCGCCCCGCGTCCGCCCCAGGAAGACGGTGCCCATCCCGCCCTCCCCGAGCCTGCGCTCGACGAGGTATCCCCCAATGCGTTCCATGGGGCCAGTATGGCGGCCCGCCGATCATGTCCGCTCCGGACGGGCGCGCCGCCCGCTGCACCGTACGGGGCCTCGTACGCCCGGCCGATGCCCGGATCTTGCTCCGGGAGGAGTACCGAAGGCCGCCACGCTGGCGTGGCGGCCTTCCTTGTCGCGGGCCCGCAGGTAGAAACGCTTCTGCACCTGCGAGGGCTGGTGGGGCGGGTGGGACTCGAACCCACGGCCGACGGATTATGAGTCCGCTGCTCTAACCGGCTGAGCTACCGCCCCATAGCGGCGTGTCGCGTACATGTGTGCGCGCCGTCTGCCGCAGCATAGCCGCTCATACGATCTCCTGCTTCGGATGGTCGGCCACGCCGCTGCTCATGATCCTGAGGACATCGGCGCAGGCGCGGCGGTTCCCCCGGACATGAAAAAGGACCCCTGCGGGGTCCTCGTTCAGCGTGCTCCCCCGACTGGACTCGAACCAGTAACCTGCCGGTTAACAGCCGGCTGCTCTGCCAATTGAGCTACGGAGGACCGAAGCTCCCCCGACTGGACTCGAACCAGTAACCTGCCGGTTAACAGCCGGCTGCTCTGCCAATTGAGCTACGGAGGATCGCCTCGTTGCATCGAACGTACCTACCTGGGTATTCGCCAGGGGGCGGGCGCTCGCTGCGACACATACATTAGCGCAAGCAGGGGGGTGCTCCGCCAATCGGTTCCCCTCGGCACCGGCGCAGCACCAGAGACCTAGGCACGGAAGGGTGGCAGCCATGCGCTACCGGCTCACGTTCATCGCCGGACTGGCCCTCGGTTACGTACTCGGGACGCGGGCCGGACGCGAGCGCTACGAGCAGCTGAAGAAGTCCGCTCGCCAGATCGCCCAGAACCCCGCCGTGCGCAACACCGCCGAGACGGCCGCCCAGCAGGGCCGCGTCTACGCCGGCAAGGCGTTCCACACCGTCAGCGACAAGGTCGGCGACCGTGTTCCCGAGTCGGTCGCGCAGCGGGTGCGGTCCCTGCGGGAGCGGAACGTCAACGGCACGCCCGAGGACGACTGGGGCACGAGCAACACGTAGGGCCGAAGCAGCCGCGGACATGCTGCAAAATTCTCGGTATGGGGATAGTCGCCGGGTTGGACAGCTCGCCCGATTTCACTCGCATCGTCGTCTGTGACACGGACAGCGGTGCCGTGCTCAGGCAGGGATACGCGCCGCATCCGCTCGAGGCGCCGGACGGCGCCCGGCCCAGCGACGTCGACCCGCAGGCCTGGCTGCTTTCCCTGGGCGAGGCCGCGGGGGGCGGTCTGCTGGAGGGCGTGCAGGCCATCGGTGTCTCCTCCCAGCAGAACGCGCTGATCCCGCTCGACGCCCAGGGCAACACGGTGCGCCCGGCGATGGTCGGCGGGGACAAGCGGGCCCAGGTCGCGGCGGCGGACCTCATCGACGCGCTCGGCGGCCGGGAGGCCTGGGCGCAGGCGGTCGGCTGTGTTCCGCAGGCCGCCCGGCCGGTGACCAAGCTGCGCTGGCTCGCCAAGAACGAACCCGAGAACGCCCAGCGCACCGCCGTGCTGCTGCAGGCCCACGACTGGCTGGTGTGGCAGCTGCTCGGGCGGCCGGTGCGCCGCACCACCGACCGCGGCGGGGCGTCCGGGACCGGCTACTGGTCCGCGGCCACCGGCGGCTACCGGCCCGAACTGGTCGAGCTGGCACTCGGGCACCAGGCGATGCTGCCGGAGGTGATCGGCCCGTCGGACGCGGCCGGCACGACCCCGGAGGGGCTGCTGATCTCCGCCGGCACCGGGGAGACCATGGCCGCCGCGTTCGGGCTCGGGATCGGGCTGGGCGACGCGGTCGTGTCCCTCGGCGCCTCGGGTTCCGTGATGGCCGTGCACCCGGAGGCGCTCGCCGACCAGTCCGGGATGATCACCTCGCTCGCCGACGCCACCGGCATGCACCTGCCGGTCGTCACCACCCTCAACGCCGTGCGCACCCTGCGCGGCACCGCCGAACTCCTCGGGCTGCCGGACCTGGAGAGCCTCTCGGAGCTGGCGATGAAGTCCACGCCGGGCTCCCACGGCCTGGTCCTGCTGCCCTACCTGGAGGGCGAGCGGACGCCGAACCTGCCGCACACCGCGGGCACGCTCGCGGGGCTGCGGCGCGAGTCGATGAAGGCCGAGCACCTGGCACGCGCCTCGTTCGAGGGCATGCTGTGCGGCCTCGCGGACGCGCTGGACGTGCTGCGCGGGCGGGGCGTGGAGGTGCGGCGGATCTTCCTGCTAGGCCAGGCCGCCGAGCTGCCCGCCGTGCAGGCCTCGGCGCCCGCGCTGTTCGGCGCGCAGGTCGTCGTACCGCAGCCGGCGGACTACGCGGCGATCGGCGCGGCGCGGCAGGCGGCCTGGGCGCTGGGCGTGTCGCAGGGCACGCTCGACCCGCGCACCCCGCCGGCCTGGCAGGGCGCGGCGGCGCAGGTGCTGGAGCCGGGCGACGAACTGGCCGTCGGTCAGGCGGTGCGGCAGCAGTTCGTGGCGGTGCGGGAGCAGACCCACCCGGGGGCGTTTCACTCGTAGGGCGACAGAGCTACCCAAACCATATCGAGACCCCTGGCACCCGTAAGGCCGTACGAGTATCAGCTGTTGGGTTAATCGGTTGAGGTAACGCGGGTGGAGTGTCCGACGATAGGGGCCAAGGGCACACCGACCAGCCCCTGTCGCCGACCCCGAGAGACGTAGCGTGCTCATACGACTTCTGCGGACCTATCTCAGGCCCTACAAGAAACCCATACTCCTGCTGGTGCTGCTGCAGCTCCTGCAGACCTGCGCCACCCTGTACCTGCCCACCCTGAACGCCCACATCATCGACAACGGTGTCGTGAAGGGTGACACGGGTTACATCCTGTCCTTCGGCGCCCTGATGATCGGCATCTCGCTGGTACAGGTCGTGTGCAACATCGGTGCCGTGTACTTCGGCGCGCGCACCGCCGCCGCGCTCGGCCGGGACGTGCGCCGCGCCGTCTTCGGCCGGGTCCAGTCCTTCTCCGCCCGTGAGATGGGCCACTTCGGGGCGCCCACGCTCATCACCCGTACGACCAACGACGTACAGCAGGTCCAGATGCTGGTCCTGATGACGTTCACCCTGATGGTGTCGGCGCCCATCATGTGCGTCGGCGGCATCGTGCTGGCACTCGGCCTGGACGTGCCGCTGTCCGGGGTGCTCGTCGCGGTCGTCCCGGTGCTCGGCATCTGCGTGACGCTGATCGTGCGCCGGCTGCGGCCGCTGTTCCGCTCCATGCAGGTCCGGCTCGACACGGTGAACCGGGTGCTGCGCGAGCAGATCAGCGGCAACCGGGTGATCCGCGCCTTCGTCCGCGACGAGTACGAGCAGGGCCGGTTCGGGAAGGCCAACGGCGAGCTGACCGACATGCAGCTGGCCACCGGCCGGATGCTCGCGCTGATGTTCCCGATGGTCATGACGGTCGTGAACCTGTCGTCCATCGCGGTGGTGTGGTTCGGCGCGCACCGCATCGACAGCGGCGGGATGCGGATCGGCGACCTGACCGCCTTCCTCGCCTATCTGATGCAGATCGTCATGTCCGTGATGATGGCCACCTTCATGTTCATGATGGTGCCCCGCGCGGAGGTCTGCGCCGAGCGCATCGACGAGGTCCTCGGGACCGACTCCAGCGTGGTGCCGCCGCTCGCGCCGGTCACCGAGCTGCGCCGGCACGGGCACCTGGAGATCCGCGGGGCCGGCTTCCGCTATCCGGGTGCCGAGGAGCCGGTGTTGCGGTCCGTCGAGCTGGTCGCGCGGCCGGGCGAGACGACCGCCGTGATCGGCTCCACCGGCAGCGGCAAGTCGACCCTGCTGGGACTGGTCCCCCGGCTGTTCGACGCCACCGAGGGCGAGGTCCTGGTGGACGGTGTGAACGTCCAGGAGGTCGAGCCGCAGCTGCTGGCGAAGACGGTCGGTCTGGTGCCGCAGAAGCCGTACCTGTTCGCGGGGACGGTCGCCACCAACCTGCGCTACGGCAATCCGGACGCCACCGACGAGGAGCTGTGGCACGCGCTGGAGGTGGCGCAGGCCAAGGAGTTCGTGAGCAGGCTGGAGGGCGGCCTGGACGCGCCGATCGCCCAGGGCGGCACCAACGTCTCCGGCGGTCAGCGCCAGCGCCTGGCCATCGCCCGCACCCTGGTCCAGCGCCCGGAGATCTACCTCTTCGACGACTCCTTCTCGGCGCTCGACTATGCCACCGACGCGGCCCTGCGCGCCGCGCTCGGCCGCGAGACCGCCGAGGCGACCGTCGTCATCGTCGCCCAGCGGGTGGCGACGATCCGGGACGCCGACCGGATCATCGTGCTGGACGAGGGCCTGGTCGTCGGCTGCGGCCGGCACCACGAGCTGATGGCGGGCAACGAGACCTACCGGGAGATCGTGCTCTCCCAGCTGACGGAAGCGGAGGCCGCCTGATGGCCGGGCCCATGGGACGCATGATGGCCGGGAGCGGCCCCGACCAGCGCTCGATGGACTTCAAGGGGTCGGGCAAGCGGCTCGTCTCCCAGTTCAGGCCCGAACGGGTCACCATCTACGGGCTGCTGCTGTGCGTGGTCATCAGCGTGACCCTGAACGTGATCGGCCCGAAGATCCTCGGCAAGGCCACCGACCTGGTCTTCTCCGGCATCATCGGCCGGCGGATGCCCGCCGGGGCCACCAAGGACCAGGTGCTCGCTCAGATGCACGCGCACGGCCAGGGTGCCATCGCGGACATGCTGAAGAGCACCGACTTCACCCCCGGCAAGGGCATCGACTTCGACGCCGTCGGGAACGTCCTGCTGCTCGCCCTCGGCACCTTCCTGGTCGCCGGTCTGCTGATGGCCGTCGCGACCCGGCTGGTCAACCGGGCCGTGAACCGCACGATGTACCGGATGCGGGAGGCCGTGCAGGCGAAGCTGTCCCGGCTGCCGCTGTCGTACTTCGACAAGCGCCAGCGCGGTGAGGTCCTCTCGCGGGCCACCAACGACATCGACAACATCGGGCAGACGCTCCAGCAGTCGATGGGGCAGCTGATCAACTCCGTGCTCACCATCGTCGGCGTGCTCGCGATGATGTTCTACGTCTCCTGGATCCTGGCGCTGGTCGCCCTCGTCACCGTCCCGCTGTCGTTCGTCGTCGCCACCCGCGTCGGCAAGCGCTCGCAGCCGCACTTCGTGCAGCAGTGGCGCTCCACCGGCAAGCTGAACGCGCACGTGGAGGAGATGTACACCGGGCACACCCTGGTGAAGGTGTTCGGGCGGCAGGAGGAGTCGGCGAAGCAGTTCGCCGAGCAGAACGAAGCGCTCTACGAGGCCTCGTTCAAGGCCCAGTTCAACAGCGGTGTCATGCAGCCGCTGATGATGTTCGTGTCCAACCTGAACTACGTGCTGGTGGCGGTCGTCGGCGGCCTGCGGGTCGCGTCCGGCGCGCTGTCCATCGGTGACGTGCAGGCCTTCATCCAGTACTCGCGGCAGTTCTCGATGCCCCTGACGCAGGTCGCGTCGATGGCGAACCTGGTGCAGTCCGGTGTCGCCTCGGCGGAGCGGGTCTTCGAACTCCTGGACGCGGAGGAGCAGGAGGCGGATCCGGTGCCCGGCGAGCGGCCGGCCGAGCTGCGCGGACGGGTGGAGCTGGAGCACGTGTCGTTCCGGTACGACCCCGAGAAGCCGCTGATCGAGGACCTCTCGCTCAAGGTGGAGCCGGGGCACACGGTGGCCATCGTCGGCCCCACGGGCGCCGGCAAGACCACGCTGGTCAACCTGCTGATGCGGTTCTACGACGTCTCCGGCGGCCGGATCACCCTCGACGGGGTGGACGTCCGCCGGATGTCCCGCGACGAACTGCGGTCCGGCATCGGCATGGTGCTCCAGGACACCTGGCTCTTCGGCGGCACCATCGCGGAGAACATCGCGTACGGCGCCTCGCGCGAGGTCACCCGGGGCGAGATCGAGGAGGCCGCGCGGGCCGCGCACGCCGACCGGTTCGTCCGGACCCTGCCCGAGGGCTACGACACCGTGATCGACGACGAGGGCACAGGCGTCAGCGCGGGTGAGAAGCAGCTCATCACCATCGCGCGGGCCTTCCTGTCCGACCCGGTGATCCTGGTGCTCGACGAGGCGACGAGCTCCGTCGACACCCGGACCGAGGTGCTGATCCAGAAGGCGATGGCCAAGCTGGCGGCGGGCCGGACCTCGTTCGTCATCGCGCACCGGTTGTCGACGATCCGCGACGCCGACACGATTCTCGTGATGGAGAACGGGTCGATCGTGGAACAGGGCGCGCACACCGAGCTGCTGGCCGCGGACGGCGCGTACGCCAGGCTGTACAAGGCCCAGTTCGCACAGGCCGTGGCCGAGGTGGACTAGCCGCACCGGGGGCCGCCGCACCGGCGGCCCCCGCTCAGTCCAGGTAGCCCCTCAGCTGGTCCGCGAAGGCGTGGTCCCTGAGCTTGTTGAGGGTCTTGGACTCGATCTGCCGTATCCGCTCGCGGGTCACGCCGAAGATGCGGCCGATCTCCTCCAGGGTGCGGGGGCGGCCGTCGGCCAGGCCGTAGCGGAGCTGCACCACCTTGCGCTCGCGCTCGCCGAGCGTGGACAGGACCGCCTCCAGGTGCTGCCTGAGCAGCAGGAACGCGGCGGACTCCACGGGGCTCGCCGCGTCGCCGTCCTCGATGAGGTCGCCGAGGGCCACGTCGTCCTCCTCGCCGACGGGCGCGTGCAGCGACACCGGTTCCTGGGCGAGGCGCAGCACCTCGCCGACCCGCTCGGGCGGCAGTTCGAGATGGGCCGCGACCTCGTCCGGGGTGGGCTCGTACCCGCGCTCCTGGAGCATGCGGCGCTGCACCCGGACCACGCGGTTGATCAGCTCCACGACGTGCACCGGGACCCGGATGGTGCGCGCCTGGTCGGCGAGGGCGCGGGACATGGCCTGGCGGATCCACCAGGTGGCGTAGGTGGAGAACTTGTAGCCGCGGGCGTAGTCGAACTTCTCCACGGCCCGGATGAGCCCGAGGTTGCCCTCCTGGACGAGGTCGAGCATGGTCAGGCCGCGGCCGACGTACCGTTTGGCGACCGACACCACGAGCCGCAGGTTGGCCTCGATCAGCCGGCGCTTGGCCATCCGGCCCATGACGACCAGCCGGTCCAGGTCATGGGCCAACCGGCTGTCCAGGTCGGGGGTGTTGCCCAGCTTCTCCTCGGCGAACAGGCCGGCCTCGACCCGGCGGGCGAGTTCGACCTCCTCGGCTGCGGTGAGCAGCGGGATGCGGCCGATCTCGCGCAGGTACTGGCGGAACAGGTCGGCCGAGGGGCCGCCGGTGTCGGCCCGGGCGGCCGCCCGTGCCTCGGCGCGCTCGGCCGGCTCCTCGCTCTCGGCGGGCTCGGCGGTCTCCTCGGACTGCGCCGCGAGGGCCTCGGCGGACGGTTCCGCCGGCTCGGCGGACGTCGCGTCCGCCGTCTCCGGGTGCAGGGGGCCACGGCTCTGCGGGGGCACGGCCACGAGTACGTCCGTCTCCGCGTCCGGCTCCTCCGGGCTGGCGCTGGTGCTGCTGTCGGACTGGGTGAGGGTCTGGGTCTGCACGGGGGCGACCTCCAGGATGATCGCTGCTGAAGGTGTGCGGCAGCGGTACTTCGGGAGCGGAGAGTCGACGGCCTGCGCTCCGAGGACTCGGGCACCGCCAACAGTGTGGAGTAAGACACATCCCCGCCACGAGGGGCGTGCGGTGACTTTTTGCGTCCGGTCCGTGACCCGCTGGTGACGGGGACCGGAAAACCAGGGGCCGGACCCCGCGCTGATCTGGGAGGATCCCTCGGTGTCCGGACTTCTGTACGAAACCCATGTCACCGTCCGCTGTGCCGGTCAGGATGAGGCCGAACGGCTGCGCGACTGGGCCGGTACGGCCGGCGTGAAGCTCACGCACATCGTGCTGGCCCGGGGCCGGATGCGGGACCAGCCGATGCTGACGCTCGCCGGCTCGGCCTCCTGGGCCGAGCAGTCGGTGCGGGCGGCCGGGACCGTGGCGGCGCTGCGGGCGGACGGCTTCGAACCGGTGCGGGTGAAGACCGAGTCGGTGCCGTGGGCGCCGGAGGTGCCGGAGGGGCCCTGCGGCGGCGGGCAGTACTTCGAACACCACGTGAAGCTGCTGCTGGACGCGGACGCCGATCTCGGCGCGCTGGCCGCCCGGGTCGTGCCGCACGGCGCCCATCTGTCGTGGAACGCGCGGCGGGTGCGCGGCGGCGGGCGGCACGAGCGGTTCGTGACGCAGCGCTGCCGAGGGGTGGCGGGCGCGGCCGCCGGGCGGGCGCTGACCCGGCTGCTGGGGGACCTGACGGGGATCGAAGTGCTGTCCGCGGAACGGGAGTTCGTGCTCCACGACAGCGACGAGTCGGTGGACGACGGATGGCTGGACGAGCGGGAGGTGTCCGCATGAGCGAGACCTGGGGGACCCTGTGGCGCGCCGGGCGGTTCCCCGACGGGCCGCTGGACGAGGCGACCCGGCGGGCGCACGATCTGCCGCGCACCCTGGACCGGGTGCCCGGCGACGACGTCACGCAGCGGCCGGTGTTCGAGCCGGCCCTCAAGCAGTACCGCAACGCCTATCGGGCCACCGACCCCGTCTTCGCCGACCCGGAGCGCGGTGCGGCCTGGCACCGGGCCCGGCGCGACGCCCTGTTCACGGTGCCGGCGGCGATCGCCGGCTCGGAGTGGGCCGGGGCGCTGGTGCTGCGGGGCAGCGTGCTGATGTCGATGTGGTTCGGGGAGGCCGCCCGCGAGCCCGGCGACCTGGACTTCGTCGTCGTACCGGCCGACTGGGGGATCGAGGAGGAGCGGACCGGCCGGATGCTCGAAGGGATCGCGCGGGCGGCCGGGGAAGCCGGCGGCCCGATCCGCTTCTCGGCGCGGGACGCGGTCGTGGAGGACATCTGGACCTACGACCGGGTGCCCGGCCGGCGCATGGTGCTGCCCTGGTCGGCGCCCGGGCTGCCCGGCGGGCAGGTGCAGCTCGACTTCGTCTTCAACGAGCGGCTGCCCGAGGCGCCCGAGCCGGTGGAGCTGCCCGGCGGGGCGGTGCTGTCCGGCGCGACGCCCGCGCTCTCGCTGGCCTGGAAGCTCATGTGGCTGGTCAACGACGTGCACGCCCAGGGCAAGGACCTCTACGACGCCGTGCTGCTCGCCGAGCGGCAGCCGCTCCCCCACGGGCTGCTGCAGGAGGTGTTCCGGCTGTCGGGCGAATGGCCCGACCCGAACCGGGAGCGCGTCCTGCTGGAGGACCTGGTGGCGGGGATCGAGTACGTCGAGTGGGACCACTTCGTCACCGAGTACCCCCGGTTCGCCGGCCGCGAGCGGGAGTTCACGGACCGGCTGGTGCGGGCGGTGACACCGGGCTTCCCGCCCGCTGCCGGCTAGAGCGCCTCCGCGCCCCGTACGCGCAGCGTCTGGTCGTACTGCTGGAGGACCCACAGCTCGTTCTGCACGGCGGCCAGCTGGGCCGGGTCGCCGCCGGAGGACAGCCGGGTCATCTGGGACTGGATGTCGCGGATGCGGCGCTCCACCGCACGGCGGCGGATCTGCACCAGGACCGTGCCCGCGTAGGTCTCGTCCACCGTACGGCGCAGGATCGGCTCGACGGCCAGCTCGGTGACCATCGCGCGGACGGTGTCGTCGGGTGCGGCCTCGCGGACGCGGACCAGGTACTCCTGCGGGTCGGGCAGGCCGTACTCGGCGCCGCCCGCCTCGGCGATCGCCCGGCGCACGGCCGCGTACGGCGGGGCGGTGAACTCGTCCACGCCGTAGGCGTCGAAGGCCGGGGAGACCAGCTCGGGCCGCTGCAGGGCGAGCTTGAGCAGTTCGCGTTCGGCGGCGTGGACGGGATTGCGCAGGGTCAGCGCCGGGCCCGAGGTTCCGGGGCGCGGGGCCGCGGCCCACTGCTGGTCCGCCGGGCGGGCAGGGCCGGGGCCCTGCTGCGGGCCCTTGCCGCCGCGGTCCCGGGCCCAGCGGGCCAGCTGGGCCACCCGCCGGACCACGAACTGGGTGTCGAGGATGCCGAGCATGCCGGCCAGCTCGACGGCGACCTCGTGCTGCGCGCCGCTGTTCTTGATGCGGGCGACGATCGGGGCGGCCTCGTCCAGGGCGGCGGCGCGGCCGGCCGGGGTGTCCAGGTCGTAGCGGAGGACGATCTGGCGGAGCGCGAACTCGAACAGCGGGGTGCGCGGTTCGACCAGGTCGGCGACGGCCTCGTCGCCCTTGGCCAGGCGCAGCTCGCAGGGGTCCATGCCGTCGGGCGCGATCGCGATGTAGGTCTCCGCGGCGAACTTCTGGTCGTCCTCGAAGGCGCGCAGGGCCGCCTTCTGACCGGCCGCGTCGCCGTCGAAGGTGAAGATCACCCGGGCCGAGCCGTTGTCCATCAGCAGCCGGCGCAGGATCTTGATGTGCTCGCCGCCGAAGGCCGTGCCGCAGGTCGCGATGGCCGTGGTCACCCCGGCCAGGTGGCAGGCCATGACGTCGGTGTAGCCCTCGACGACGACCGCCCGGCTGACCTTGGCGATGTCCTTCTTCGCCAGGTCGATGCCGTACAGCACCTGGCTCTTCTTGTAGATCGCCGTGTCGGGGGTGTTCAGGTACTTCGGGCCGTTGTCCGCCTCGTACAGCTTGCGGGCGCCGAAGCCGACGACCTCGCCGCCGATGTCCCGGATGGGCCACATCAGGCGGCCCCGGAAGCGGTCGATGGGGCCCCGGCGGCCCTCCTGGGAGAGGCCGGACAGGAGCAGTTCCTTGTCGGTGAAGCCCTTGCCGCGCAGATAGCGGGTGAGGTGGTCCCAGCCCTGAGGGCTGTAGCCGACGCCGAAGTGGACGGCGGCGGCCTGGTCGAAGCCGCGCTCGGCGAGGAAGACCCGGCCGGTCTCGGCCTCGGGGCCGGTGGCGAGCTGCTCGGCGTACCACTGGGCGGCGATCTTGTGCGCCTCGACCAGGCGGATGCGCTCGCCGCGCTGGTGGGCCGGGTTGTACCCGCCCTCCTCGTAGCGCAGGGTGATGCCGGCCTGGGCGGCGAGCCGCTCGACCGCCTCCGAGAAGGAGAGGTGGTCCACCTTCATCACGAAGGTGATGGTGTCGCCGCCCTCCTGGCAGCCGAAGCAGTGGAAGAGTCCCTTGCTCGGGCTGACCTGGAAGGACGGCGACTTCTCGTCGTGGAACGGGCACAGGCCCTTGAGGTTGCCGCCGCCCGCGTTGCGCAGCTGGAGGTACTCGGAGACCACGGCGTCGATCGGGACCGCGTCCCGTACCGCCTTCACGTCCTCGTCGTTGATCCGTCCTGCCACGGATGAATTCTACGGGGGCGCTGTGACAGTTCCGGCGTCCGCGGACGTCAGGAGATGAGACTGTCCAGCGGTACGTGCGGGTCGGAGAGCGCCTCGACGTTCACCTGGGCCCGGGAACGGATGAGCCGCTGGATGGGCTCTGTGACATCCCACACGTTCACGTTCATCCCGGCGAGCACGCGTCCCTCCCGCACCCAGAACGCGATGAACTCCCGCTTGCCGGCGTCGCCCCTGATCACCACCTCGTCGTACGACCCCGGCGGCGCCCAGCCGCTGTACTCCATGCCCAGGTCGTACTGGTCGGTGAAGAAGTAGGGCACGCGGTCGTAGACGACGTCCTGGCCCAGCATGGCGCGGGCGGCCACCGGGCCGCCGTTGAGCGCGTTCGCCCAGTGCTCCACCCGCAGCCGGCTGTCGAACAGGGAGAGCGGGAAGGAGGCCACGTCACCGGCCGCGTAGATGTCCGGGTCGGAGGTGCGCAGCCGCTCGTCCACCACGATGCCCCCGCCGTGCGCCCGGTCGGCCAGCTCCAGCCCCGCCGCCTCGGCCAGGCCGGTGCGCGGCGCCGCGCCGATCGCCGCGAGGACGTCGTGCGCCGGGTGCTCCTCGCCGTCGTCGGTGCGGGCCGCGAGGACCATGCCGTCCTGGCCGACGATCTCGGTGAGCCGCCGCCCGAAGTGGAAGCGGACGCCGTGCTCGCGGTGCAGCTGCGCGAAGACGTTGCCCAGCTCGGGGCCGAGGACTCCGTGCAGCGGGGTGGGCGCCGGCTCGATCACCGTCACCTCGGCGCCGTACTCGCGGGCGGCCGCCGCGACCTCCAGGCCGATCCAGCCGGCGCCCGCGATCACGATGTGCCCGTTGTCCCGGCCGAGCGAGGTCAGCACGTTCCTGAGCCGCTCGGCGTGCGCGAGGCGGCGCAGGTGGTGGACGCCGGCCAGGTCGGTGCCGGGGATGTCGAGGCGGCGGGGTTCGGCGCCGGTGACGAGCAGCAGCTTGTCGTAGCGGACGAGGGTGCCGTCGTCACCGAAGCGGACCGTCTTCGCCGTGCGGTCGATGCGGTCGACGGTCTGGCCGAGGTGCAGCTCGATGTCGTTCTGCGCGTACCACGCGGGCTCGTGCACGAAGACGCTGTCCCGCTCCTCCTTGCCGAGCAGGTAGCCCTTGGACAGGGGCGGGCGCTCGTAGGGATGGTCGCGTTCGTCGCAGATCAGTATCACCCGCCCGGTGAAGCCCTCCGCGCGGAGCGTCTCGGCCGCTTTCGCTCCGGCGAGGCCGCCTCCGACGATGACGAATGTCTGATCCGCGTCGACCACTTGATGCCTCCTCGTAAGGGTGCCGCCACATGCGAGCGTCCCGCACGCGGCGTGCTGCGGGAAGAGGGAGTGACCCGATCAGGCCACCCGGGGTCACTTTCCCCTCACATATGCCCCGTCAGTCTCGCGTGCAGGGAGAGCGCGGAGGCGTCGGTGAGGGAGGCGATCTGGTCGACGATCACCCGCTTGCGCGTGTGGTCGTCGTCTGCCCCGTCGAACAGTGCCCGAAACTGCGGGTCCAGACCGTCCGGCGCGCGGGCGGTGAGCGCCTCCGCCAGTTCCGCCACGATCACCCGCTGGTCGGCGCGCAGCCGCTCCTGCTCGGCCCGCTGCATCACGTACCGGTCGGCGACCGCCTTGAGCACCGCGCACTCCATCCGGGTCGCCCGGGGTACGACGAGTGCGGCGCCGTAGCGGGTGAGCCGGCCGTTGCCGTACGCGGCGCGGGTCGCGCCCTCGGCGGCCAGGCAGAACCGGCCGATGAGCTGGCTGGTGGCGTCCTTCAGCCGGGCCTGCGCGACGGCCGTGCCGTCGTAGCCGTGTGGCCACCACTCCTCGTCCTGGAGGCGGTCGAGGGCGGCGGCGAGCTCCGCCGGGTCGGTGTCCGCGGGCACGTACCGGCCGACGGCCACCTCGAACACCGCCTGCCGCTCGGGCTCGGCGTGCAGGCAGTTGGGGTCGACGTGGCCGGCGTGCAGGCCGTCCTCGACGTCGTGCACCGAGTAGGCCACGTCGTCCGACCAGTCCATGACCTGTGCCTCGAAGCAGGTGCGGGTGCCGGGGGCGGCCTCGCGGACCCAGTCGAACACCGGGCGGTCGTCCTCGTACACGCCGAACTTCGGGGAGGCCGGGTCGCTGGGGTGGGCGCCGCGCGGCCAGGGGTACTTGGTGGCGGCGTCGAGGGTGGCGCGGGTGAGGTTGAGGCCGACGGAGCCCTCGGCCGTGAACCGCTTGGGCTCGATCCGGGTGAGGAGCCGCAGGGACTGGGCGTTGCCCTCGAAGCCGCCGCAGTCGTCCGCGAACTCGTTCAGCGCGTGTTCGCCGTTGTGGCCGAAGGGCGGGTGGCCGAGGTCGTGGGAGAGGCAGGCCGCCTCGACCAGGTCGGGGTCGCAGCCGAGGGCCGCGCCCAGCTCGCGGCCGACCTGGGCGCACTCCAGGGAGTGGGTGAGCCGGGTTCTGGGGCTGGCGTCCCAGGCGCGGGCGCTGCGCTGGCCCGGCGTGACGACCTGGGTCTTGCCGGCGAGGCGGCGCAGGGCGGCCGAGTGCAGGATGCGGGCGCGGTCGCGCTGGAAGGCGGTCCGGCCCGGTCGTTTGTCCGGTTCGGGGGCCCAACGGGCCGCCGACGACGGGTCGTAGCCGGTGAGGGTCTCGCTCTGGGTGCCTGCGGTGCCTTCCATGATTCGACAGTAAGCGTCGGCGGTGACAAAGGACGGGTGGGGGCGCCGTGCCGTCCGCCGGGCGCGCCGGTCGCGTGGGTCTCCCGGGTCCTCTCCCCCGCTCCTCCCGCGCCCGTGCGCCGCCAGGCCCCGTCTGACCATTCCCGTCTGCCGCGCTTCGGGCGACGACGCGCGTTGTCAGACAGGCCCTAGGCCGAGGCCCGCTCCGTCCCGGTCGTGGCGCGTGCCTGGTCGTAGCGGTGCAGGACCAGGCGGGCCATCGCCGGGTGGGCGCCCAGCGGGGCCGCGGCGATCCACGGCGCCCGGTGCGCGCACTGCGTGGCGAACCGGCCCGGCGCGGTGAAGTACGAGGCGATCGCCACCCGGTGCCGGCCGCGGGCCGCCAGGGCGCGCAGCACCGTGGGGACGTCCGGGGCGGCCGCCGACGCGTACGCGGGGACGACCGGCACGCCCAGGCGCTCGGCGAGCAGGCGGGCCGCGCGGCGGGTGTCGGCGGCGGAGTCGGGGTCGCGGGACCCCGCGGCGGCCAGCACGACGGCGCCGGCGCGGCGGACGGCGGGGTCCGGGGCCGCGGGCCAGCCGGCCTCGACCAGGCGGTCGTACAGGGTCTCCGCGAGCAGCGGATGCGGGCCGAGCGCGGCGGCCACGCGCGCCCGGGGCGCCGCGGCCGCCGCCTCGGGGATGTCCCGCTTGACGTGGTGGCCGCGGCCCAGGAGCAGCGGTACGAGCACGGCGGGGGCGTCGCCGAGCGCGGACAGGGTGTCCGGGAGCAGCGGCTCGTTCAGCTCGATGTGACCCAGGTGGACGGGCAGGGCGGGACGCAGCTCGCGGACCCGCTCGGCGAGGGCCCGCACGGTGACGAGCGCGCGCGGGTCCCGGCTGCCGTGGGCGACGAGGACCAGGGCGGGCGGGGCCGGGCGGCGGCCGGGCGGCGGGAGGAGCCGGAGCCGGCCGGCGAGCTGGGTGCCGATGCTGTTCATGAGGTGCGCCGTGCTGTCGAGGTGGGGGCGGGACTCTGGGCCGGGTGGATGCGACGCCGTCATGGAGCGATCCTGGCGGTGCGAGGTTGCGGCGTCGTTGCCGGGCCGTCACAGGGGTTTTCCGCCGCTTCACGTCGTACGGATGCACGATGTGAGGCGAACCGGATCGCCGCCGCCTGCGTCCTCCAGGGACGGAAGCGATCGCTTGGGGGGCCGCATGAGGATCCGTCGACCGCGTTGGCCGCGCACCCGCGCCGGGCAGCGGCGGCTGGTGCAGGGCGTGATGGCCGTCTGCGTGCTGGCGCTGCTGCCGGCCACCTGGCTGTACGTGTCCACGGCGGACCGGCTGCGCACCACGGCGGACGCGCCGCACGCACCGGTCGCGGTCGTGTTCGGGGCCGGGCTGTTCGACGGGAAGCCGTCGCCCTACCTCGCGCACCGGCTGGACGCGGCGGCGCGGCTGTACCGGTCGGGGCGGATCCGTGCCGTCCTGGTCACCGGCGACAACAGCCGCAAGGACTACGACGAGCCCGACGCCATGCGCGCGTACCTGACGAGGCACGGGGTGCCGGGCGGGCGGATCGTCCGCGACTACGCCGGGTTCGACACCTGGGACTCCTGTGTGCGGGCCCGGAAGATCTTCGGTGTGGACCGGGCCGTGCTGGTCAGCCAGGGCTTCCACATCCGGCGGGCGGTGGCGCTGTGCCAGGCGGCGGGCGTGGACTCGTACGGCGTCGGAGTGGCCGACAAGCACGACGTGACCTGGTACTACGGCGGCACGCGGGAGGTGTTCGCGGCGGGCAAGGCGGTGCTGGACATGGTGTTCCGGCCGGACCCGCAGTTCCTGGGGCCGAAGGAGACCGGGGTCGCGCGGGCGCTGGCCGCCGGGCGGTGACCGGCGCCGGCACGGCGCCCTCACGGCGTCCGGTGGCGCGCGGGGAGGCCGCCGTGCCGGGCGCGTAACCGGTGGCGGCCGGGGACGTAACACGTCCGCGGCACGCTGGGCCCCATGGACAGCACCTCGACGCCCACCCACTGCCCGTACTGCGCCCTGCAGTGCGGGATGAACGTCACGCCGCTGCCGCAGGGCGGCGCCGAGGTGACCGGGCGGGCGGACTTCCCGGTCAACCGGGGCGCGCTGTGCGGCAAGGGCCGCACCGCCGCCGAGGTGCTGTCGCCCGCGGTGCGGCTGACCTCGCCGCTGGTGCGGTCCGGCGGCCGGCTGGTCGAGGCGGGCTGGGCGGAGGCGCTGGACCGGATCGCCGGGCGGCTCGGGGCGACGCGGGAGCGGTACGGTCCGGACGCGCTCGGGGTGTTCGGCGGGGGCGGCCTGACGAACGAGAAGGCGTACGCGCTGGGCAAGTTCGCGCGGGTGGCGCTCGGCACCTCGCAGATCGACTACAACGGCCGCTTCTGCATGTCGTCGGCCGCCGCGGCGGGGACCAAGGCGTTCGGGCTCGACCGGGGGCTGCCGTTCCCGCTGGAGGACATCCCGCGGACCGGGTGCGTGATCCTGGTCGGCTCCAATCTCGCCGAGACGATGCCGCCCGCGCTGCGGTTCCTCACGGAACTGCGGGAGAACGGCGGCACGCTGGTCGTCGTCGACCCGCGCCGGACGCGGACGGCCGAGCAGGCCGACCTGCACCTCGCCCCGCGTCCCGGCACCGATCTCGCCCTGGCGCTCGGCCTGTTGCACCTGGTGGTGGCGGAGGGCCGGACCGACGAGGCGTACATCGCCGGGCGCACCAGCGGCTGGGAGGAGGCGCGGGCCGTGGCGATGGCGCACTGGCCGGAGTACGTGGAGCGGATCACGGGGGTGTCCGTGCCGCTGCTGCGGGAGGCGGTACGGCTGTTCTGCGAGCCCGAGGCGGCGATGGTGCTCACCGCGCGCGGCCCCGAGCAGCAGTCCAAGGGCACGGACACGGTGGGCGCGTGGATCAACCTGTGCCTGGCGACCGGCCGGGCGGGGCGCCCGCTGTCCGGGTACGGCTGCCTGACCGGGCAGGGCAACGGGCAGGGCGGGCGCGAACACGGCCAGAAGGCCGACCAGTTGCCGGGGTACCGCAAGCTGGACGATCCGGCGGCGCGGCGGCACGTGGCGGGGGTGTGGGGCGTGGACCCGGACGCGCTGCCCGGCCCCGGGCGCAGCGCCTACGAACTCCTCGACGCGCTCGGCACGGACGTCCGGGCGCTGCTGCTGATGGGCTCCAACCCGGTGGTGTCGGCGCCGCGCGCGGCCCACGTCGAGGAGCGGCTGCGCTCGCTGGACTTCCTGGCGGTCGCCGACGTGGTCCTGTCCGAGACGGCCGAGCTGGCGGACGTCGTGCTGCCGGTCACCCAGTGGGCGGAGGAGACGGGCACGACGACCAGCCTGGAGGGCCGGGTCCTGCTCCGCCGCCGCGCGCTCGCGCCCCCGCCCGGCGTCCGCAGCGACCTGTACGTCCTCCACGAACTCGCCGCCCGCCTCGGCTGGGAGAAGGGCTTCCCCACCGACCCCGAGCAGGTCTTCGAGGAACTCCGCCGGGCCAGCGCGGGCGGCCCGGCCGACTACTCCGGCATCACGTACGCCCGGCTCGACTCCGAGAACGGCCTGTTCTGGCCGTGCCCGGGAGACACGGACGGGGCGCCGGGGACGGCCGAGGCACCGGCGGACCCACCGCGGGCGACGGCCGGCACCACGGGGGCGGGAGTGACGGCCGGGCCGGGAGGAGCGGCAGGGGCCACGGCGCCGGCGCCGGCGGACGAGGCCACGACAGGGGCCACACGCATGGCGACCGGGCCGGGAGGAGCGGCAGGGGCCACGTCGCCGGCAACCGCGGAGGGAACCGCGGCCGGTGCTCCACGTGCGGCGGCCGGGCCGGAGGGGGCCTCCCGGGGTGGTGGGCATCCCGGCACGCCGCGGCTTTTTCTGGAGCGGTTCGCGACGGGGGACGGGCGGGGACGGTTCGTCGCGGTGGGGCACCGGGGGACGGCGGAGGAGCCGGACGGCGAGTATCCGCTGCTGCTGACCACCGGCCGGGTGGTGGCGCAGTACCAGTCGGGCGCGCAGACCCGGCGGGTGGCGGAGCTGAACGCGGCCGCGCCGGGACCCTTCGTCGAGCTGCACCCGCGCCTCGCGGCCCGGCTCGGCGCGGCCGAGGGCGATCCGCTCGCGGTGATCTCGCGCCGCGGCCGCGCGGTGGCGCCCGCCCGCATCACCACCGCCATCCGCCCCGACACCGTCTTCATGCCCTTCCACTGGCCGGGCGAGGGCCGCGCCAACACCCTCACCAACCCGGCCCTCGACCCCGTCTCCCGCATGCCGGAGTTCAAGTCGTGCGCGGTGCGGGTGGAGGTCCTCGATCCGCGGGTGTAGGCCGGGTTCCCATCCCTGGGCCGAGGCGGGGACGGGGAGGCGCGGCGGCATCGCCGTGCCCGAGGGGCTGACGCTGCTGGGCTGAGTCAGCGGCGGGAGAGCCAGTCGCCGTCCCCGATGCGGGTGCCGGTGGCGCGCAGCCGGGCGGCGACGCCTGGGGCGGCCAGATAGACCCAGGCGCGGACGGTGCCGCCGTCGGCCCGCAGGACGGGGCGGGCGACGCGTTCGTAGAGGTTGTGCGGGTCTCCCGGCGCGTACTCCTCCAACCGGTCGAGGGCGGCGAGGAGTTCGCCGTAGGCGTCGGGGCGGGCGGTCACCACTTCTCCGCGCACCTCGCCGCCCGGCTGCTCGACGGCGTAGGGGTAGCCGGGGCCGTCGTAGAGCACGGCGTCCGGGAGGCGTCCGGGTTCCTCGGCGAGGGTGCGTCCGCGCAGGAACAGTTCGTGGTTCGGCTCGCCGGGGCGCAGGGTGCCGTAGACGAAGAAGGGCAGCGGGTCCCGGGGTTCCGTGGCGATCACGGAAACGATTCTGGTCCCCCTCCGCCCCCTCACACATCTCCATGAACGAGCTATGGACATGACATGTCATGGCCTCTTAAATCTCAGGGACATCCAGCGCCTTCCCCACGCCTAGCCTGGCGCCTCCCCGAGGAGACAGATGAGCCGGATACGGCAGCACGTCCGAGGATCCCGTCGTCTCGCCACCGCCGGTGTCGCCGTCACCACCGCGACCCTGCTGGCCGTCACCCTCTCCCCCGCCGCCCACGCCGCCACCAGACCCACCCGTGCCACCGCGATCGAGCACGCGGCGTCGGCGCTCCTGGCCCACGCGGCGAGCCTGGGCCTCACCTCCGCGCAGGACACCAGCGTCCGTGACGTGATCGTGGACAAGGACGGCACCCAGCACGTCCGCTACGACCGCACCTACCACGGACTCCCGGTGCTGGGCGGCGACTTCGTCGTCCACCTCGCCCCGAACGGCGGCTACCGCAGCGCCGACCGGGCCACCCGGGGCGCGATATCCCTGACCTCGATCGCCCCGAGGGTGCTCGCCCCGAAGGCCGCCGACCTCGCGGTGAACGCGCTGCGCGCGGCCAACCTCGGCGACCGGCTGCAGCAGGTCAAGGCCAAGCCGCAGCTGATCGTCGACGCGCTGCACGGCGCCCCCAGGCTGGCCTGGCGCACCAACGCCGTCGCCCTGGACTCGCTCGGCAACCCGGTCGCCCGCACCGTGCTGACCGACGCCCGCACCGGCACCCAGATCGACGCCTGGGACAGCATCGAGACGGCCGCCGGTGACGGCCAGTCGCTCTACAGCGGGACGGTGCCGCTGGAGACGACCCAGTCCGGCTCGTCGTACCAGCTCAAGGACCCGACGCGGGGCAACACCTACACCGGTGACGCCGCCAACAAGACCGACCTGTGCTTCCTCGGCATCTGCTTCAGCCGGGCACCCGCCACCCTGTTCACGGACGCCGACAACCACTGGGGCACCGGCAGCAACTCCGACCGCTCCTCGGCCGCCGTCGACGCCCAGTACGGAACCAACGAGACCTGGGACTACTACAAGAACGTCCAGGGCCGCAACGGAATCGGGGGCGACGGCAAGGGGTCGTACAACCGCGTCCACTACGGCAGCAACTACAACAACGCCTTCTGGGACGACAGCTGCTTCTGCATGACGTACGGCGACGGCGACGGCACGACCTTCGGGCCGCTGGTGGCGCTGGACGTGGCCGGGCACGAGATGACGCACGGCGTGACGTCCAAGACGGCCGCGCTGACCTACTCGGGCGAGTCCGGCGGGCTGAACGAGGCCACCTCCGACATCCTCGGCACGATGGTCGAGTGGTACGCCAACAGCCCCTCGGACCCCGGTGACTACCTCATCGGCGAGAAGATCGTGAAGCCCGGCTTCGGCAAGACCGCCCTGCGCTACATGGACCAGCCGTCCAAGGACGGCAGCTCCGCGGACTACTGGAGCTCGTCCGTCGGCAATCTCGACGTCCACTACTCCTCGGGAGTCGCCAACCACTTCGCCTATCTGCTGGCGGAGGGCAGCGGGCCGAAGACCGTCAACGGCGTCAGCTACAACTCGCCGACGTACAACGGCTCCACGGTCACCGGCATCGGCCGGGACAAGGTCGGGAAGATCTGGTACCGGGCGCTGACGGTCTACATGACGTCCTCGACGAACTACGCGGGCGCCCGCACCGCGACCCTGAACGCGGCCAAGGACCTCTACGGCGCGGGCAGCACGGAGTACAACACGGTGGCCGCGGCCTGGAGCGCGGTCAACGTGAACTGAGCCCGGCCGCACGACGGTACGGCCGCCCCGGCGAGGTCGCCGGGGCGGCCGTCCGGCGTCCGGTCACACCTCGACGTCGACCACGACCCAGTCGCTGATCTCCCGCCACTGCTGGATGGCCTGCTGGTGGTAGGGGTGGACGAGGTAGCGGTCGACCTTGTCCATGTCGTCCAGGAGGCCCTCGACGAGGAAGTCGTAGGCGATCTCCCGCGGGGACACGTTGCGGCCGTAGCGCCACTCGCGCAGCTCGGGCACCTCGCGCCCGACCTGGGCGGCGGTGTGTTCCGCCGCCCGGGCGCGGGGGTCCTGCCAGTCGACCCCGGGCTTGAACTTGAAGAGCACGACATGGCGTATCACCGGCTCTCCCCCCTGCACAGCTTGAGGACGTCCATCGCGATCCGGGTGCCGTCCGCGCCGAGACCGTCGCGGTAGCGGGCCAGGATGTCCATCTCCCGGGCGAACACCGTGCGCGGGCCGCCGGAGCCGACGCGGGTGCGCTGGATCCGGGCGGAGACCTCGGCCCGTTCGGTGAGCAGCTCGATGATGCGCCCGTCGAGGGCGTCGATCGCGCCGCGGTCCGCTTCGATACGGCCCCCGGCGCCGGCCGGGCCGGCCGTGGTCGTGTCTGTCATGATCGAGAGTTCCTTTTCTTGTCGTTCCAGAAGTCGGCCAGTCGGGCGACGGCCTCCTCCAGCCGGTCCTCCGGGGCCAGCAGGCTCACCCGCACATAGCCCTCGCCGTGCTTCCCGAACCAGCGGCCGGGAGCCACCGCCACCCGGGCACGGGTCAGCAGCTCGTCGGCGAAGGCCGCGGAGTCACCGCCGCCGGGGATCGGCAGCCAGGCGAAGACGGAGCGGGGCGGGTCGATGTCCCACCCGATGTCCCGGACCCCGGCCACGAAGACGTCCCTGCGGCGCTCGTAGGTCGCCGTCAGCTCCTGGACGCAGGTCTGCGGGCCGGTCAGCGCCTCGGCCGCCGCGCGCTGGATGAACGGCGGCAGCGAGACGTAGTAGTGCTCCTGGATCAGGTTGATCGCGGCGACGACCTCGCGGTTGCCGACGACGGCGCCGACCCGCCAGCCCGCCATGTTGAACATCTTCGACAGCGAGACGAACTCGACGCCCACCTCCTTGGCGCCCTCCGCCCGCAGGAAGGAGACCGGCGTCTGCGCGTCGAAGCCCAGGCCGCCGTAGGCGAAGTCGGAGGCCACGATCACCTCGTGCTCGGCGGCGAACCGGACCGTGTCCTCGTAGAACCCGAGGGGGGCCGTCACGGCGGTGGGGTTGTTGGGGTAGTTGAGGAACATCAGCCTGGCCCGTTCGAGCACGGCCGGGTCCAGGGCGCCGTAGTCGGGCAGGAACCCGTTCTCCCGCAGTAGCGGCAGGGGGTGCATCCGGGCCCGGGCGAGGACCACGCCCGCCCAGTAGTCGGGGAAGGCCGGGTCCGGCATCAGGCAGACGTCCCCCGGGTTCAGGAAGCACTGGCTGATCTCCACCAGGCCGGCCTTCGCGCCGAACAGGATCGCGACCTCGGTCTCGGGGTCCAGCGTGACGCCGTGGTGCGTCGCGTACCACTGGGCGACCGCGGCCTTGAGCTCGAACAGCCCGGAGAAGGACGTGTACCGGTGCGTGGCCGGATCCAGCACCTCCCGGCGCAGCGCCTCGACGATGTGCGGCGGGGTCGGCAGGTCGGGGTTGCCCTGGCACAGGTTGACGACGTCCTCGCCCGCGCGGACCAGCCCGTCGATGCGGGCGACGGTCGTCGCGAACGAACTCCTCGGCAGTTCGAGGAGCCTGCGTGCGTACTCAGTCCTCATGTGCGGCCGCCTTCGTCTCCAGGGCCCCGGCGGGACCGCGTTCGGGGGCCTTGGCCGGACGGCCGCCCCGCAGGCCGGACCATCCGCCCAGGGCGCACGCGACGACCGTGATCGCGGCGCACACCCAGCCGACGGCGCCGAACCCGTACGCCGAGAACAGCGGGCCGAGCACGGCCGCCCCCAGCGCCACCGCGAGGTTCGTGGCGAGGCTGTAGAAGGCGAGGACGGTCCCGCGGTGCCGCGGGGAGCACTCGCTGAGCAGGGTGCTGAGCAGGGTGACGACCAGGCTCTGCATCGCGCCCCACAGGAACAGGCAGCAGGCCAGCGGCACGGTCCACCGGGTGACCTGCGGGATCACCACCAGCGCCGGGACCAGCCCGGCGAGCAGGTCGACGAGCACCCGCTCCTTGCCGCGTTCGTCGGCCCACCGGCCGGTGACGAAGCTCGTCGAGAACCCGAGGCCGTACACCAGGATCATGAGGCCGGTCAGCGAGCTGCCGGTGCCGAACCGGTACTGCAGGGCGCTGCCCAGGTAGGTGTACATGCCGTAGAAGCCCAGCATGTTCAGGAAGGTCGCCAGGATGTACACGGGGACCTTCGGGGCGAGGAGGGCCCGGACGGCCGAGCCGCGGCCGCCGGCCGCCCCGGCCGTCTCCTCGGACTCCGGCACGGACCCGGCGGGTCCTGCCGATGCCCCGGGAGCCGCACCGCGCCCGCCGCCGGCCCGGATCAGCACGCAGGCCACGAGCACGCCCAGCACCGCCAGCATCCCGAAGGTCCAGCGCCAGCCCGACCACTGCCCGACGAAGGAGCCGAGCGGCACCCCCAGCACGAGCGAGAGCGACCAGCTCGACACCAGGACGCCCATGGCCCGGGCGCGGTGGCGGTAGGGGATCTGGTCGCCGACGAAGGCGTACGCGGTCGGCACGAAGGCACCGGTGGCCAGGCCCGCCACCGCCCGCCCCGTGAAGAACACGCCGGGCCCGCCGGCACTCGCGCCCAGCACGGTCCCCAGGACGAACGCCGCCATGCCGGCCACCAGGCACAGCCGGCGCGACACCCGGTCCCCGAGCGGGGCGAAGAGCAGGGCGCCGACGGCCGTGCCGATGCCGTAGGTGCTCACCGAGAGCGCCATCACGGCCACCGACGTGTCGAACGACCGGGCCATGTCCACGAGCAGCGGCGAGACCACCAGCTCCTCAGAGCCGACGGCGAAGATCCCCGCCATCAGGGCGAGGACGGTGAGCAGGGGGAACCCGCCCGCGTCGTCGTCGCCGTTCCAACGGTCCGACACTCGGTCTGCCTTTCTCTCGGTGCGGGGAGGTGACGGCGGGCCCTACAGGGCCGTGTAGCCGCCGTCGACGGTGAGCGCGGCGCCCGTGACGAAGGACGACCTGCCGGACGCCAGGAAGAGGATCGCGTTGGCGACGTCCTCGGGCGTGCCCAGCCGGCCGAGCGGGCTCAGCTTCGCCTTCTCCTCCTTGACGGCGGGGTCGTGGCCGATCGAGGCATCCGTCATGGGGGTGTCGATGATGCTGGGGCAGACGCAGTTCGCCCTGATCCCGTACTGCGCGTAGTCCACGGCGAGGGACTTGGTCAGCATCATGACGCCGCCCTTGGTGGCGTTGTAGGCGGCGATGCCGGGCCAGGCCACCAGCCCGCTCACCGAGCAGACGTTCACGATCGCCCCGGCCCTGGCCGGGATCATCTCGCGCAGCGCGTGCTTCGAGCACAGGAACATGCTCTTCAGGTTGGTGTCGACCAGCCGGTCCCACTCGTGCACCGGCATCTCGTGCACGGGCGTGGATATCTCGATGCCGGCGTTGTTCACCAGGACGTCGAGGCGCCCGAACGTCTTCGTGGCGGCGGCGACGAGGTTCTCGCAGTCCGGCTCGCTCGTCAGGTCGGTGCGCACGAACAGCGCCTCGTGGCCGTCGCCGCGCAGGGCGGTGACGAGTTCGGTGCCGCGCCGCTCGTCGATGTCGGCGACGACGACCGCCGCGGCCTGCCGGGCGAACTCGACGGCGGTGCGCCTGCCGATCCCGGACGCGCCGCCGGTGACCACGGCCACCCTGTCCTGGAAGTCGGTGCCGCCCGTGAGGTGTTCCTCGGACACGGGTACTGCTCCTTTCACACGCATGTCAGTTGTCCGCCGTCGACCGAGATCTGCTGGCCGGTCAGGTACGACGCCTCGTCGGACGCCAGGAAGGCGATGACGGCGGCGACCTCGTCGGCGCTGCCCGGCCGGTCCATGGGGATCGCCCGGCGCAGCCGGTCCTCCGCCTCCCGCGGGGAGATTCCGCCGGTCCGGCTCAGATGCTCCACGGCCCGTTCGTAGCGGTCGGTGCGGATGGTTCCGGGGTGCACGCAGTTGACCGTCACGTTGTGCCGGGCGTACTGGCCCGCCAGGTACTTGGCGGCGTTGGCGACGGCCGCGTTGACCAGGCCGGACAGGAACATGCCGGGGGCCGGTTCCTTGCCGATGTTGCCGACGACGTTGACGATCCGGCCGAACTCGTTGCGCACCATCACCGGCGCGACGGATTTCACGAGGTCCAGGTACGGGACGAGCTTCTGCTCCATCGCGGCGGTCACATCGCCGGGCCCGACGCTGTCGAAGGGGCCGGGCGGCGGGCCGGGCGCGTTGTTGACGAGCACGTCGATCCTGCCGAACCGGCTTTCCACGCCGGCGACCAGCTCCGCCCGGAACCCGGGTTCCGTGATGTCGCCCGGGACGATGTGCGTGGTGTTCCCGCCACCGGATTCCCGGGCGACCTCCTCCAGGTCGTCTCGGGTGCGGGCGCAGAGGACCGTGGTGTGTCCCCGTGCGCCCAGGCGCAGCGCGGCCGCGCGCCCTATTCCCCGGCCCGCGCCCAGGACGAGGGCGACCCGGGTCACTCGTCCTCCTGGTTCTGCCCCGGCTTCGGGACCCGGTGGTAGCGGGGCGGGATGAAGATGTTGAGGGAACGGGCCAGGTCCGGGTTCGGGTTGGCCGCGCCGTGTCCCTCCTGGCCGGCGCAGAAGTACGTGCCGCCGAACCGCAGTTCGTGGCGGGTCTCCTCGACGGTCATCTCGTAGCGCCCTTCGAGGCATATCCCGATCTGCTCGTGGGAGTGCTTGTGGTAGGGCATCTCGCCGCCGCCGGGAATGTCGGCGATCATCAACTCGATCCAGTCGGCGAGGAAGAATGTCACGTCCATCTTCACGAACTTCCGCGACTCGATCGGTTCGAGGAAGTAGCCGCTGGGCGCCGGGTACGCCTCGCCCGGCTTGTTCCGCCTGATCTCGAGGACGACGGTCTCCTGCGCGGACGGGTTCTCGACCGAGAGCGCGACACCGGGCGGGACGACGTAGACGTCGTGCTCGGCCCGCATCCGCTTCGTCACCTCGCCCACGGTCGCGGTCAGTTCACCGCGCACGACCATGCCGACCTGCGCCTCGTCACGGGTGTGGGCGGCGAGGGCCGCGCCGGGCGGCAGATAGGTGACCCGGACCTCGGTGTCGTCGCGCCGGTAGGACTCGAAGCGGATGCCGTCGTCGTGGAGGACGAGGTCGGGGGACGGGAAGTAGAGCCGTTCAGCCGTGTGCGCGGTCATTGAGGTCGCGGTCCTTCCTGCGGGAGAAAACAGTCCATGTCATGGGAATGCGTGCGAACTTGTAGACGAACTTCAGGTTGTGCTGCTTCACCGCCTCCTCGTTCGTGATGGCGATGTTGTACCGCCCGTCGGCGACATCGCCGGCGGCCTTGCTCGTGGAGGTCGCGGTGACGAGTTTCACCGGCCGCTGGAAATGGTGGTGGAGCAGCGGAATGGGCGCCGGATGCGATACGACGGTGTCGCTGTAGAGGAGTTCCTCGTGATAGGCGAAATCCGTTCGGGTGGCCAGGCCGTACTCCGGTGTGCTGCCCCGGAACACGATCGCGGGTTTCAGTTCCGGGTTCATGTAGAAGGCGTTGATACCGGGGTACGCGTGCGCCACCAGCACGAGATCGACGCGCTTTTCGGTGAGGGACGCCACACACTGCTCGTACGTGTTCTCCAGGAGGATCCGGAATCCTCCGCGGTCGCCGAGCGCCCGGGACACCGCCTGGGCGACGTACTCGCTACTGGTTCCCTCCGGTCCCAGTGTGCCGAGTGTGATGGATCCTGCGGATTCCGCGGGAATGAGCGCGTTGAGCGCTCGCCTCTCCATGTCGGGTATCTGGAGTATCTCCACGCGCTGTCCTTCTGAGTGGTTCCAATGATCCATCGGGCGGGTTGCCCGGGTCAATGCGCAACGGGAATTCGCTGATTCCGTTCCGCGGCTGCGCCGCCCCGGGCGAGAAATGCACCGAGGCAGAGAAGAACGATGAGAAAGGCCCAGCCCGGTGCGCCGGCGGGCATGACCACGGCGGTCATCAGCACGGGGCCCATCACCAGCTGGGCGCTCTGCCCGACCTGGAACAGGGCGAGATAGCGGCCCCGTTGGGCTTCGGCGGACAAGGTGTACGACAGCTCGTACCCGGCCACCGCGTGCAGGTTCTCGCCGAGCGTCAGCAGCACCACGCCGGCCGCGGTCAGGGCGGCGGCCGACGCGACGGGCAGGCCGCCGGCCCCCATGAGGGCGAGGCACGCCAGGACCAGCGGGACGAGCGCCAGGCCGAGGGTGCGCCGGGCCCGTGCGGTGTCCGCCGCCAGCCCCGCGAACGGCACCTGGAGGAAGATCGTCATCAGGGTGTTGACGCCGAGCAGGACCGGCACCAGGCTCGCCGGGGCGCCCGGCCGGGTCGCCACCTGGGCCGGGACCAGCACCTGGAGCACGGAGTCGTGCAGGGCGAGCAGGGCGTTGCCCGCGGTGAGCGCGAGGTAGCGGCGGTCGCGCCACGGGCTGCCCGGCCCGGCCTCAGCCGCCGGCCCGGCGAGCGGTGTGCCCGGGGGCGGTTCCGGTGACCCGGGCGGGACGGCGGGCCGTTGCCGGGCGGGCGCGGCCGGCGCGAGCCGCAGCGCACGGCGCGCGGTCTCGGCCACCACGAGGAACGAGGCCGCGTTGAAGAGGAACAGCGCGACGAAGCCGCCCCGTCCCGGCAGCGTGAGGACCGCGCCGGCCAGCACCAGCCCGAGCGACATGCCGGCGTTGCGGATCGCGTTGACGGACGCGAGCGCACGGGTCCGCCGCTCCGGCGCCTCCACCAGGGCCACGACCGCCTGCTGCAGGGGCGAGCAGGCCCGGTCCGCCGCCGTCACCAGGCCCGCCAGCAGGAGGTAGGCCGGGAAGCTGCCGACGAGCACGAACCCCGCGTAGCCGACCGCGCGCACCACCATCAGGGCCAGGTACAGGCGGGGTGCCCCGAACCGGTCGGCGAGCCTGCCGACCGGCAGCGGGCTGAGGATGCCGCAGACCGCGGCCAGCGACAGGGCCAGGCCCACCTGCGCGGGCCGCATGCCGACCTGGCCGACGAAGTAGAGGGTGGAACTCGCCAGGAAGGCGCCGCTGCCCGCCGCGCTGACCCCGATGCCGCCCGCCAGGAGCCGGCCCGGGCGCGTCTCGGGCAGCAGCGCCCGCAGCCGGCTACGCATCCCCGCCGGCCTCCACGGCCACCGCGCCCGCGAACCAGCGCGCGAGTCCGGTGAGCCGGCGGGCGACCTCCTCCTCGTCGGCGCCGGCCACCACCGCCGCGCCCGCGCCGCTGTCCGAGGCGCGCCTGGGGTCGGCCAGCACGTCGCCGGGACGGGCGGCGAGGTCCACCAGGACGACCCCGTCGCGGGCCGTCACCTGGTCCGCGTCCGGCAGCGAGACGAGCCGGCCGCCGCCCGGCACCGCGAGGAACACGTGCCCGTAGTCGCGCGGCGAGCGCTCGGCGGTCGGCGCCTGCGAGGGCAGGCCCAGGACGGCTCGCGCCCACTCGTCGTGCAGGTCGACGCCGAACTTCTCGCGGATGACGACGAAGGCCTTGCCGCCGCTGACCCGGCCCCCGCACTCGCTGAACACGAGGCGGCCGTCGGCCTGGTGGAACGCCTCCAGGTGGAAGACGCCCTCCCGGTGGCCGAGCGCGCCGAGAGCGGTGTCGCACAGGTCCGTCGCGCGGGCGTAGAGGTCCTCGTGCACGTCGGGGTCGAGGGCGACGGCGCCCACGATCGCGCCCGAGCGCACGCGGATGGCGTTGTGCAGGTAGCGCGAGACGGAGAGGAAGACGACCTTGCCCTCGCGGACCACGCCGTCCAGCATCAGCTCGTCCCCGGAGACGAACTCCTCGACGAGCCAGGGCCCGCCGACGCCCTCCTCCTCGACGGCGCGTACGGCGCGCTCGACGGACCCGGGCGAGTCCAGGACGTAGGTGTGCCGGGTCGCCGCTCCCGCGAGGGGTTTGACGACGGCGGGCAGCTCGGCGGCGCCGGGGAGTTCGCCGATGCCGCCGATCACCCGGCAGCGCGCCACCGGTACGCCGGCCCGCCGCACGGTCCCCTTCTGCACGGCCTTGTCACGGAGCCGGACCGCGGTCGAGGGGTCCATCCAGCGGGACGCGCCACCGGCCACGGCCGCGGTCACCAGGGTGAACTCGTGCTGGCTGCACACGATGTCGTAGTCGCCCGGCACCCGCCCCTCGCGCAGCAGCCCCGCGAGGACGTCCTCGACGGCCCGCGGATCGGGCACCGGCACGGACCTGTAGGCGCCGGCGGGCGCCGGGGCGGCACGGTCCTCGCCGGGCCGGTGCACGCACGTCACGTCGGCGCCGTGCGCGTGCAGTGCGGCGACCGCCCTGGGCCGCCAGCCCACCAGGAGCACCCGCGGGTGCCCGCCCGGCGCGGCCGGGTTCTCGCTCGGATTCACTGTCACCTCTGTTCTGCCGGGGGGTCAGACGGGCTGGGGGTGGTGGGAGGGCGCGGTGGTCACGGCGGCCGCGAACCACGCGGCGAGCGCCCGCAGCCGGGCCTCGGTCTCGGTCGCGTCGGCGCCCCGGACGAGGGCGCGTGCGGCCCGCTGGGAGGTGGCGCGGACCTCGGGTGCCACCTGGCCCACCGCGAGGTCGACCTCGGCGGCCACCACGCCGGGCCGCGCCAGCAGTTCCTCCCGCGTCGGTACGTCGTGCACTCGGCCGGCGGGTGCCATGAGGTGGATGAACCCGTGGCTGCCACCGGACGCGCCGCCCTCGCGCGGGGGGCCTTGGAGCGCGGAGGGCAGCGACAGCACGCTTCTCGCCCACTCGTCGTGCAGGTCGATGCCGGACTGCCGGTGCAGCATCGCGGCGATCCTGCCGCCGCCGACCCGTCCCGCGCACTCGCTGAACACGAGGTCGCCGTCGGCCTGGCGGAACATCTCCAGGTGGAACACGCCGTCGCGGTGGTCCAGCGCGGCCAGCACCGCCTCCGTGAGCCGGTGCGCGGCCTCGTGGAGACCGGCGTGGCCGGCCGGGTCGAGGGTGAACGAGCCGACGAGCGCACCGGTCTGGAACTCGATCAGGTTGTGCAGGTACTGGCCGACGCCGAGTCCGAGGACCCGGCCGTCCCGGACCACTCCGTCGACGTGCAGTTCCGTGCCGCTGACGAATCGTTCCACCAGCCACAGCCCGTCGCCGGAGGTGCCCGGCGCCGCCATCAGGTCCGCGAGAGCGGCGGCGGAGTCGACGCGGTGCGTGTCCATGGTCCCGGCACCGGCCAGCGGCTTGATCACGCAGGGGAAGGCGTCGGACAGGCCGGCGACGGCCGCCAGGCCCTCGACGACCCGGCAGTCGGTCACCGGCAGCCCTGCCGCCCGGACGCGGCGCTTCTGCACGAACTTGTCGCGCAGCGCCACCGCCGTGCCGAGCGGCAGGGCCGCCCGTCCGGCCAGCTCCCCGAGCGCGCTCGCCGTGACCATCTCGAACTCGCCCGCGCTGCAGACCACGTCGAACGAGGAGGGCGCGAGCCCGGCGCGGCCGAGGCCGGCCAGCACGCTCTCCAGGTCCGTGGGGTCCCCGACCGGGACGACCCGCCGCACGGCGGGGTGCGCCCGGGCCGCGGCCAGGTCGCCCGGCGCCGCCGCGCAGGTGACCTCCGCGCCGTGCGCGTGCAGCGCGGTCGCGGCCGCGTCCGGTTTCCAGCCGACGGTCAGCACCCGCACCGGGTGGGAGGCAGAGGACATGGGACAACCTCGCAGGTAGGAAGTGGCGGTGTCGTACGGGGGATTCAGCGACCGGCGGCGGACCCGCGCTCCTCGTACCACTGGCGGTCCTCGTTCAGGTACCGGCGCAGGCTCCCCGGGTACATGGCGCCGAGCGCGGCCCGGCCCTCCGGGGTGACGCGTCCGCCGATGCGCAGCGCGAGGACGCGGCCCGGTTCGCCCTCCGGGTCCCGCTGGGTGAAGGCGGTCTCGACGAACGGGGTGACATAGGCCGAGTCGCCCGGCTCCAGCACCGCCTCGAACGCCTCGTCGCCGCGGCGCCAGGTCATCACGACGGGACCGGCCCCGACGTTGTACAGGTACTGGTGCTGGTACGTGCGCAGGGGTTCCGGTGCGGGCCCGGCGCCCGGGGTGATCTCCAGGGCCCGGGAGTGCGGGTGCAGCCTGCTGCCCGCGAGTTCCCTGATCCGGTACGACTCGCGCCCGCCGCCCGGGTACGACCACTGCCGGGAGCCCTCGGCCGGGCAGTGGCGGACGCCGTCGCGGGTGTCGTCGACGACCGGCAGCAGATCGCGCGGCGAGACGCCCAGGGCCGCGGCCATCGCCTCGATCTCCTGCCCGCCCGGCAGGTCCCGCCCGGCCAGCAGGTCCCGTACGCGGACCGGGTCGAGGCCGGCGTCGGCGGCGAGCCGGTCGGCCGGGAGGGCCGCCGCGTCGAGTGCGGCCGCGAGGAGGGCCGCGTGCGCGGCCCGGGGGTCGGCCGTGCCCGTCGCGAACCGCTCCGCCGCCTCGCTGCCGAGCGCCGACAGTTCGTGCTGGGCGTCGCCCATCAGCTCACCGCCGTAGGTCAGGGCGAGGATGTAGGCGTCCTGGCCGGCGTCGCGCGAGGTGAAGGTGTGCGGGGAGAAGGGCAGGCCCCAGATCGAGTCGCCGGTGTTCATGCGCAGGACGTGATCCCGGCCGGCCCAGCGGTAGTAGTAGTTGACGGGGCCGACGAAGTACGTGAACTGGTACAGCAGATGCCCGCTGTTCCAGTGCACGTTCGGGTGGCGCGGGTCGTCGTCGTCCACCACCGAGAGCATTCTGATCCACTCGGGGCGGAAGGACGCGAGACGGGACATGGCGGTGTCCCGGTACTCGTAGTAGTCCATGCCGCCGCGCCGGAAGATCCGGGCGGAGGCCACGGAGTCCTTGGCGCGGTGGACGCGGACGCCGTCGGGGCAGTCGTTGCGGACCGGGATCAGGTCGCGCTCGTTCAGCGGCCACACGGCCGCCGCCCGGTGCGCGAGGTCCATGGAGAACGGGCGCCTGCCCGCCACCTGGTCGAGGTAGGTGTCCACGGGCAGGCCGAGGTCCGCGGCGGCCGCCTCGGTGTTGCGTTTCAGGTCGTTGGCGGCGCTGCGGAGCAGGGCGCCGCCGCGGGCGCGGAAGCCGTCCTCGTCGACGGGGCGCGGCTCGGGCTGGTCAGTGGCCACGGGATCTCCTTTCTGCGGGATGGTCGTGTGCGCTGCCTGCGCGCTACAGGACCTGGGCCAGGGCGTCCCGGACGGCGTCCGGGTCGAGGGCGACCGGGTTGTTGCATGCGCGGGCGCCGGCGCCGAGGCCGGCCCGGACGAGCGGGTCGAGGCCGGCGGCCGTCACCCCGTGGTCACGCAGCCGGGGGGACCAGCCGTGCCGCCGCAGAAGTTCCGTGAACAACTCGGCCGCGGGCCGGTGTTCGACCTCGAGCAGCCGGGCCAGCTCCGCGATCCGCGGGCCCGCAGCGCCCGCCCGTTCCCGGTTGTGGTCGAAGAGCCAGCACAGCTGGAGCAGGCAGGCGACACCGTGCGGCACACCGTGGCGGATCGTCAGCTCGTAGGCGAAGGCGTGCGCCGCGGTGGTGCGCGTGAGGTCGATGGCCTGGCCCGCCCGCAGCGCGCCCAGCGCCAGCCGCTCGCGGTCCTGCGGGGAGGGGTCGGTCAGGTCGCCGTGCACCAGCGGGACCAGGATCTCCAGTGCCTCGCGCGCCAGTCGGCGGGAGGCGTCGGTGGCCCGCCGGCTCCAGTACGACTCGATCGCGTGACTGAGCGCGTCGAACGCGCAGCTGGTGGTGACCTCGGGCGGGCAGGACGCGGCCAGCTCCGGGTCGACGAGCGCCACCGAGGCCCGGACCCGAGGGTGGTCCAGGGAGTGCTTGCGTCCGCCGGCGTAGACCGTCGCGAAGGTGGTGGCCTCGCTGCCGCTGCCGGCGGTGGTGGGGACCAGCACCAACGGCACGCCGGAGCCGGGCGGTTCGGCGAGGTCGCCGCGCAGGGCGGCGAGGGCGCCCGGCTCGTCGGCCGGGAGCACCCGTACCGCCTTCGCGACGTCCATCGCGCTGCCACCGCCGATGCCGAGGACCAGGTCCGGCCGCCACTCGTCGCGCACCCGGCAGCCGGCGAGGACGTCCGTCAGCCGCGGGTTCGGGGTGAACGCGGAGAACGGCAGCCAGGCCACGCCGTCGAGCAGGGTGTCCACCCGGACCGAGCGCAGCGCCCGGGGCGTGGCGACGACCAGAACGCGGCGCGCGCCGTGGCCGTCGAGCACCGCGCCCAGGCGGCCGATCGCCCCCGGGCCCAGGTGCAGCGCGGTCGTGCCCGGGGTCGCGGTGGCCGCCGGCCCGGGCACGGTCACCGGGGTCCGCCGTTCAGCGCGCCGGCGAACCGCCGGAAGATCTCGGGCGCGCCGACGGCGGAGGTCGCCCGGGGCGGGGCGGCGCCGCGGTTGGGCCCGACATCGGCCACGACGAAGTGCGGCCCGGGGCTCTCCAGGGCGGCGGCGAGCGCCGCGTCGACCTCGTCCGCGGTACGGCAGTGGGCCGCCGTGGCGTAGCCGCAGGCGCGGGCGACCCCGGCGAAGTCGGTGGTGCCCGAGGTGGTCAGCTGGCAGCCGGTGGACTCGTAGGCCCGGTTGTCGAAGACGAGGTGGACGAGCGGGGTGGGGGCGGACGCGCCCACCATCGACATCGACCCCATGTGCATGAGGGCGGCGCCGTCCCCGTCCAGGACCACGACGGGCCGGCCTGCGGGCTGGTCCCGGGCCACGCCGAGCCCGAAGGCGAGGGCGTGGCCCATCGAGCCCTGCATGTAGAAGTGGGTGTCGGCGTCGCCGGCCGCGAAGAGGTCGCGGGAGGTGTAGCCGGTCGTGGCGACCAGCGGCAGCCCCCTGAGCCGGGGCATCACCCGCCGCAGCACCTCGCTCCGGGTGGGCGGCGCGTCGTCGTCGGCCGCCGCCTCGCCGGGTTCCGGGCCGATGGCGCCGCGCTGGACGAGCACGAACGCGGGTCGGCCCTTGTCGACGGCGTCGAGCGAGGCGGCGAGGACGTCCTTCAGGCTGGTCTCGTCGGAGGTCAGCACCCGGTGCCGCACCCCGAGGGTGGCCAGGATCGGCAGGGTCGTCGCGCCCATCACCTCGTGCTGCGGCTCGTCGCCCGCCGGGTCGGGCCAGCCGCGCAGGCTCATGAAGACCAGGGTCGGGATCCGGTACGTCATGTTCAGCGACGTCAGCGGATTGATCTGGTTGCCGAGGCCCGAGTTCTGGGCGACGACGGCGGTTCGGTGGCCGGCCGCCGCGGCCCCGGCGGCCAGGGCGAGCGCGGAGCCCTCGTTGGGCGCGGGGACGTAGCGGCCCTCGCGGGTGAGCCGGGTGATCGGGCCGGAGAAGAAGGAGCAGGGGACCCCGGTGACGAAGTCGACGCCGTGCTCGTGCAGTTCGTCGCAGAAGCGCTGGGCGGTGATCACGCGCCTATCGCCGTCCACTCGGCCAGCCGCTGCAGCGAGAAGATCTCCTTGACGGGCACCACCTCGTCCTCGATCGGCTGCGAACTGCCGTGCTGGTAGATGGTGTTGAAGGTGTCCCGCAGGGCGGTGACGGTGGCGCGCATGCCCTGGTTGGCGTAGATGACGACGGAGACGCCCGCGGCGGCGGCGTCGTCCACGGACCAGTCCGGGTAGGTGGTCGGCACGATCACGACCGGCACCCGCCCGTCCCAGCGCTCCAGGAACTCCAGCACCTGGCCGTTGGTCGGCCGCTTGGAGTGCACCAGTACGGCGTCGGCCCCGGCGTCGGCGTAGGCGGTGCACCGGGTCACCGCCTCGTCGACCCCGAGACCGCTGATCAGGGCCTCGGTGCGGGCGATGACGAAGAAGTCCTCGGTGCTCTGCGCCTTCTTGGCGGCTTCGAGCTTGCCGGTGAAGTCGGCGACGCTCAGCAGGTCGTGGGCCGCCTCCGCGAAGCTGTTCATCTTCGGGAAGAGCTTGTCCTCCATGCAGACGGCGGTGATCCCGGCGGCCTCGTACTCGTGCACCATGTGCACGACGTTCAGCGTGTTGCCGTAGCCGGTGTCGCAGTCGGCCACCACCGGGATGCCGATGGCGCTCTGCATGTGGGCCGCGGCCTGGAGGTACTCGGTCATGCTGAGCAGGCTCGCGTCGGGCAGGCAGCGCGCGGCGGACACCTCCAGGCTGGAGGACCACACGGCCTGGAAGCCGGCCTGCTCGGCGAGTTTGGCGCCGAGCGCGTCATGGGCGCCGGCGACCCGCACGGGGTGGTTCTGGGAGAGGACGGTGCGGAACGAGGGGTAGGTCCTGCGCCTTATCACTCTTGTCCTGCTTTCTGGGATGGCCCGGCCTCCTCGCCGTGCCGGGGGCGGTAGCTCCCGACCAGCTGGTTCAGCCGTGAGATCAGGGGAATGTCGGAGGGGTCCACGCCGGTCAGCGCCGCGGCGTACACGCTGACGAAGTCGGCGAGCAGCACGAGGGAGAGGACGCGCCGGGTGGGCGTCCCGCCCCGGGCGGGGATCCAGTGGGTGGCCGCTCCGGTGCCGGCGACGAGCCGGGCGGTGAGCTCCAGCCGGTGCAGCGCACGCGGATGCTGGTCCGCCGGGTCCGCCAGGAAGACGGCCGACCAGCGGGCCGGGTCCAGGTGGTCCCAGACGCACAGCTCGTGGTGGTCGGCCTCGATGACCTCCGAGGCGAAGGCCGTCTGCTTGCCGGTCTCGTTGAGCTGGGTCTTCCAGCGGTGCGCGACCGCGGCGGTGGGGCCGGTGCCGTAGACGAGTGCCGTGGTGCCGGTCAGGTCGCGGGCGAGCCGCTTGGCGAGGGAGTCGGGCGGCGACTGCGGCCCCCACTCCTCGACCAGTTCCTCCAGGAAGCCGGCGGCGTCGGCGACCTCCTCGCGCAGGTCCGGACCGGCTCCGGCCGCGGCGGCGCAGGCGAGCGCGGTCACGATCGCGTACGACGTCACCGCCCGCGGCTGGTACCCGGCCGGCACCCGGACCAGCGGGGTGCCCCGCCGCTCGGCGAGTTCGGCGAGCCGGCCGCCGCCGGCCAGGGCGACGACCGCCGCGCCCGCCTCCTGCGCGGCGGTGAAGTACTCCAGCGTGATGTCCGTGTTGCCGGAGTAGCTGGGGCACAGCACGAGGGTGTCGCCGCCGACCCAGGGCCGGGGGCGGTAGCCGCGCACCGTGTGGACCGGCCGCCGGGCGCGGGACCCGAGCACGGCGGAGGTCACGTCTCCGGCGAGACCGGAGCCGCCGACCCCGCACACCACGAGTCCGCCCGGGAAATCGCCCCGGGGCAGCTCCACCTCGCGCAGGAGGTCCAGCGCGTCGCGGAGGTGGGCGGGCTGCGCGACGACGTCGTCGATCATCCGCCGGGGGTCGGCGCGCTCGACCGCGGGACGGGCCAGCGGGTCGGCCGGGGCCGCGTCCTGCGGACCTCCGGGAGGGGCCGCGGGCTTCACGACCGGCTCTCCGTCGCCGGAGCGGCCTCCCACACGTACCGGTGGCTCGCCGGGTCGGGCCGAAAGCCCGCGTCCGCCCAGAGCCGGTGGGCCCGGGGCGAGCCGTCGGCCAGGGCGCTGATCCGCTCGGCGCCCAGCTGCCGCAGCCATGCCGTACCGGCCGTGATCAGTTCCCGCCCGACGTCCTCGCGCTCCTGCCACCGGGGGTGGAGCACGACGCGGTAGAAGGTCGCGCGCCAGCCGTCCCAGGCGGGGAGCGCCGAGCCGACCGGGGTGTCGCCGTCGAACGCGGCGAACAGGGCCGCGTAGGGGTGGTGGAGGAGGGTGGTCAGGCTCTCGGTGTTGTCGGTCGCGCTCGGGCGGTGCCCGGCCGCGCGCCACAGTTCCATGATGCCGGCGAGGTCCTCGGGACCCGCCCTGCGCACCGTTATGTCGTGCACTGCTTTCCCTCGTCTGTGTGGTGGGGGGTCGCGCCGCTCGCGACGGGGAGGCCGGCGGCCCGGGTGTAGACGTCCAGCAGCCGGGCGGTGAGGGCCTCCCAGGTCTTGGCCGCCACCCGTGCGGGGCCCTCGGGCCCGCGCGCCGCCTTCCAGTCGTCGTGGACCGCCTCGCGCAGGAGCGCGGCGAGCGCGCCGGTGTCGCCCGTGGGGTACACGGCACCGGCCACGTCGGCAACGATGTCGGTCACCCCGCAGCGGTCGCTGGTCAGCACGGGGGTGCCGCAGGCGAGCGCCTCGATGGCCGTCATCGGGTAGGGGTCGTTCTCGCTCGGCAGCACCAGCAGATCGAGCGCGCTGAGCAGCCGGGCGATGCGGTCGGGGTCCCCGACGTGTCCCGCGAACACCGCCTCGGTCAGGCCGAGCCGGTGCGCCGCCTCCTTCGCCTCGGCCAGCGCGGGCCCGTCCCCGACCACGAGCACCTGCGGGCGCTCGGCGGCCGGCAGTGCGGCCAGCGCGGCCAGCATGTCCGGGACCCGTTTGTACCGGACGTGCCGTCCCACGTAGGCCACGCAGGGCCGTGCGCCGGAGAGTCCGTACGATCCGAGGACCGTGTCCCGGTCGATGTCCCGGGGCCGGAAGACGTCCGGGTCGAAGCCGGGGGACACGATGTGGACGCGGCCCGGGTCGCAGCCGGCCGCCTCGCTCATCAGGGCGCCGATGCCCGGTGTGATGGCGACGAGTTCGCGTGCGCCGCGCAGTCCGGCCCGCTGGTGGGCGCCGAACGCCGCGCCGGAGTCGCGGAAGAACTCGCTCCCGTGGGAGACCACCACGTAGGGCAGCTCCGGGAGCCGGGCGGCCGCGTACGCGATGAGGAACGCGTGGTTCACGTGCAGGACGTCGGCGCCGAAGTCCTCGGCCACGTCACGGAGCGCGGTGGTCCACACGTCGGCGTAGACGGCGATGTCGTCGGGGGAGAGCTCCTCGTAGAGCAGGGAGCTGTCCCGGTGGCCGCTGAAGCTCGGGAACGGGAAGGGCAGGTTCCAGCGTCCGGGCCGGTCCGGGGTGCCGATGGCCTCCTGCCGGAAGGGCAGTTCCTCGACGGTACGGCCGGCCGGGCACAGGGTGGCCACCTCGTGTCCGAGCGCCAGCAGGCGTTCGGCGACCTTGCGGAGGTAGATGCCACTGCCCGAGCCGTCCAGCGGGGTGTGGCTCGCGAGCAGGACGCGCATCAGGCGACCATGATCCGCGAGAGTTCCCGGTCGCCCGTGTAGGCGGTCCGGCCGTGGAACCAGGTCCGGTTGTCGAGGACGTATCCCTCGCCGGGCCGCAGCGCGAAGGTTCTCGCCACGGCGTCGAGCGCGGACCGGAACGCCGGCAGGGCGCGGGCGACGTCCCAGGAGAAGTGCACGAACCGGTCGAAGCGCAGGCGCACGTCCACGACTTCGCCGTCGGCGATCCCGAGGACGGGCCCGGTGTACTCGTGGCCCCCGGTGCGGAAGATCGCCGCGTCGGGCGCGGTGAGCGCCTCCAGGGTCGGCCGGTCGCGCTCGGCCAGCTCGCGGGCGACGTCGGCGCCCCGGTAGAGCACGGTCTCCCCGCCCTCTCCGGAGGCCTGGGCGCAGCGCAGGAAGAGGTAGCGCGGCGGCTCCTCGATGGCCGGGCGGTCGGTGTGGGCGAGCAGTTCGCCCGTGGTGAGGCCGACGTCGGTCTTTCCCTCGGTCAGCCGGATCGGCGTGATGCCCCGGGCGTCGCTGTCCCGGTGCAGCATGATCTCGCCGACCGACCGCGCGGCGCGCAGCAGGGTTTCGTCGTCCGGGCAGGAGAACGTCAGCAGTCCGTCGCTCTCCTTGATGCGTGCTTCGAGGCCTTCGGGGCGGAGTTCACCGATGAAGTGCGGCAGCGCGTGGGGTGCCGTGAGCGTCATGCGTGGATCCTTCGGGGCGGCGGCGTGCGAGCGGATGCGGGGCGGCTCAGCCGCAGTGGGCGCGGAACAGCTGCTCCAGCCGGTCGCAGATCAGGTCGGCCTCGGCGAGCGTGAGGACCAGCGGGGGCTTGATCTTGAGGACGTTGCCCTTGCCGGAGCGCGAGGGCCGGATGACCAGGCCGTGGTCCATGGCGCGCTCGGCCAGCAGGTTGGCCAGCTCGACGTTCGGGGACCGGTCCGCCCCCACGATCTCGATGCCGATCATCAGGCCCACGCCGCGCACGTCCCCGATGACGGGGAAGGCGGCCTGGAGTTCCGTCAGCCGCTCCATGATGCGCGCGCCGGTGGCCCGCACGTTGGCGAGGAAGCCCGGGTCGTCGATCACGTCGAGGGTGGCCAGCGCGGCGGCCGACGCCATGAGGTTGGTGCCGTAGGTGAAGGAGTGCTCCGTCGGCGCGAGACCGCTCATCGGCTCGCTCGCCAGGATGGCCGCGACCTGTGCGCCGGAGCCGCCGAGCCCCTTGGCCAGGGTCATCGCGTCCGGTTCCACGCCGAAGTGCTCGGCGGCGAACATGTGGCCGGTGCGGCCGATGCCGGTCTGGATCTCGTCCAGGATCAGCATGATGCCGTGCTCGTCGCACAGGCTCCGCAACTGCTGGAAGTAACCGGGGGGCGGCACGATGTTTCCGCCGTTTCCGGAAATCGCTTCCACGAGAACGGCAGCCACATTGCCACTGCTGGCGAATTCCAGGAAATCATTGATGCGCTCGACGCAGAGCATCCGGCAGGAGCCCGGCTCCTGGGCGTAGAAACACCGGTAGCAATACGGGTCGGGGACCTGGAGGCCGCCCGGCATCAGCATCGGGAAAGGTTCTTTACGGAAAGCGTTTCCAGACAGGCTCAGCATCCACATCGTCTGTCCGACATGTGCGCGGAACGTGGTGACGACGTCACGCTTCCCGGTCGCGTGCTGCGCCATCTTGATGGCGCCCTCGTTCGCGGTCGACCCGCTGGAGACGTTGAGGTGGGCCTTGGCGATCCGGGCCGGAGCGAGGTCGACCAGACGCCGCGCCAGGCGGTTGACCTGGTCGGTCTGAAAGCGGGCAGCCGTGTCGATCAGCTGGTCGGCCTGCTCCTTGATCGCCGCGACCACGGCCGGGTGCTGGTAGCCGAGACTCATGTTGAACGTCCCGGCGCCGCAGTCCAGATAGGCGCGGCCGTCCGCGTCGTAGAGGTAGACGCCCTCTCCCCGCACCATGCGGGTGTCGGTCACCGGACTGTAGAGGGCACTCGGATCTGTTGTCTGCATTGAGGGCATGTGGGGTTCCCCTCGTCGTATTTCTGAGCCATGTGACGGCTTTACGCGCACCACACAAGAGGACTTTTCCTCTGGTGTTCACAAGACAGATGATCTTGCGCAACTTCGCGTCACTATAACGTTGTTGATCTTGAGAAAGTCAAGGGATGGAATCGGCCACGCGCGGCCGCCCTGTCTTGATTGCGACATCGGAAACGTGTCCTTAACCTTCCTCTTGAATTCGTTGAACGGGTGACGATCCGGGCCGGTGCGCCCGGTGGGTTGAGGGCCAATCGTGTGCTCTTCGCACCCGGCCCCGCGCACACCCATGACCTGCCGGAACTCGGCACCGCTAGCCCGTGCGGGGGCCGCCGGCGCCACCCGTTCACCGCATTCCTGACACTCCATCAGGAAGCGGATCTCCGTGACTGCGTCTTACCTCGGAAGAGCAGGGGCGCGCCCCTGGACGAGTCGGATCCCGAGCTCTGGGGAGCACCATGCGACGCACCGCCCGTGTGCTGACCGGTACCGCGCTCGCCGTGGCCACGGCGGCCCTCGCCGCGGCGCCCGCCTACGGCGGCGCGGCGCGACCGGCCCGTTACCACGCCTCCTCGGCCACCGGCAGCCTGGACGTGTTCCCCTCCACGGCGGTGCCCGGCGGACAGGTCACGGTGAACACCGCGGCGTGCGGCGACAGGGCCGCCACCGGGGACGCGGGCGCGGTCGGCGCCGGTGTCTTCACCCTGGCGCCCAGCACGCACGAGGGCGAGTCGATCGGCGAGTTCCGGGTGCCGCCGAGCGCACAGCCCGGCACGTACGAGATCGTCGCGCGGTGTGCCGAGGGCGACCGGCAGGTGACGGGCGACCTGGTGGTGGCGTTGAGCGCGGTGCACGAGCAGGTGCAGCCGCGGGGAAGTGTGAAGACGGGGGTCGGCGGCGCACTCGGCCCCGACCCCGTGCAGACCGCGGCGGGCGTGGCGGCTCTGGCCGTCGCCGCCGCGGGCGGTACCTGGCTCCTGCATCGCCGGGCGAGAGGCGACGGGATCTGACGGACACCCTCCGCTGTCCGTCCGCCGGTACCGCACGTCCCTCCCCTTCCGGGTCCGATGCCCCTCGCGGCCCGGAGGGGGAGGGGGCCGCCGCGCGCCGGGCCGGGCTCCGCGCCCGGCCGTGGCCGCACCGACCGGGCCCGTCCCGGGCCGAGTTCGGGGGTTCGCCCCCGGGAGAGGGGTTCGTATGCGCAGGACGCGAACGCGCGGGATGCGTACGCGCAGGGTCGGGGACGCCGCGATAGCCGCCGTCACCGTCGTCGCCCTCGGCTCCGGGGTGTGGCTGCTGGGCGGCCGGACGCACACGCCCCCGCAGCCGACGGCCGCCGAGGGCCGCCCCGACCCCGGCGAGGAGCGGCTCGCCGCGCCCTCGCTGCCGCCGTCCCCGCCGCTGCGCATCAGGATCCCGTCGATCCGGGTGAACGCCCCGCTGATGGGCCTCGCCCTCACCCGCTCCGGCAGCCTGGACGTGCCGCCCGCCAAGGACAAGAACCTGGCCGGCTGGTACGAGGCCGGCACCATGCCCGGCGAGACGGGCACCGCGATCGTCGCCGGCCACGTCGACAACACCGAGGGGCCGGCCGTCTTCTACGACCTGGGCGCGCTGAAGCGGGGCGCCCGCATCGAGATCGACCGCCGGGACGGCACCGTCGCCGACTTCACGGTGGACGCGGTGGAGGTCTACGCGGCCCGCGACTTCCCCGACCAGAAGGTGTACGGCGCCGCCCACCGCCCCGAACTGCGCGTCATCACCTGCGGCGGCGGCTACTCGAAGGCCACCGGCTACCAGGGCAACGTGGTCGTCTTCGCCCACCTGACGGGCAGCCGCTGAGACCCGCCCCGGGGAACACCCGCTAGGCCAGCCACTGTTCGTAGGCCAGGTCGGCCACCAGCGCGAGGACGACCGTCAGCAGCACGACCCGCACGAAGCCGCTGCCCTTCTTCAGCGCGGTCCGGGCGCCGAGGGTGCCGCCCGCGAGGTTGAACACGGCCAGCAGCGCGGCGAGGCGCCACAGGACCGTGCCCTGCCAGGCGAACATCGCGAGGGCGCCGGCGTTGGTGCAGCAGTTGACGATCTTCGCGTTGGCGGAGGCGCGGACCAGGTCCAGCGGCAGCAGCGCGGTGAGCGCGAGGACCAGGAACGTGCCGGTGCCGGGCCCGATCAGGCCGTCGTAGAAGCCGATGCCCAGGCCGGCCAGGCCGATCGCGGCGAGCTTCTGGCGCCGGGTCGCCGGGCCCGCCGCGGGAGCCGTGCCGAACGCGGGACGCAGGATCACGAAGGCGGCGACCGCGAGCAGCACCACCATGATCACCGGCTTGAGGACCTCCGTGCTCATGCCGGCCGCGAAGAAGGCGCCCGCCGAGGAACCGGCGAGGGCGGCCAGCCCGATGCGTACGGCCGTGCCCACGTCCACCGGCGCCTTGCGCACGTAAGTCACCGCGGCGCCGCTGGTGCCGACGATCGCGATCGCCTTGTTGGTGCCGAGGGCGCACGCGGCCGGGGTGGCCGCCGGCAGGCCGAGCAGCAGGGCCGGCAGGAGCAGCAGCCCTCCCCCGCCCACCACCGCGTCGATCCAGCCGGCCGCGAGGGCGGCCACGCACAGCAGGGCTACGACGGTCACGGGTATGTCGGGCATGGTCAGGACCCTAACCCGGGTCCGGCCGGTCCCTCGCGCACTGCCCGTCCGGGAAACGCACGGGACCCTCACACCCCCGGCGCACCCGCGCTGAGGGCAGCGTTCCGCACGGGAAACAGACGTGATGCCGCCGGGTAACGTCCGCCCCGCACGCTCGTCGCATGACCTCGAATACGCGTGTGGTGGTGATCGGCGCCGGACTCGCGGGCGTCCGGCTCGCCCGGCGGCTCGGCGAGCTGGGCGTGCCCGCACTCCTCGTCGGCGAGGAGGAGCACCCGCCGTACAACCGGGTGCTGCTCGCCGAGGTGCTGGCCGGCCGGTACGCCCCCGAGGTGATCGGCCTGCCGGTGCCCGACGGGCTGCTGCGTGCCCGGGTCACCGGCATCGACCGGGACGCCCGGACCGTCGGCTGCGCCGACGGCACCTCGATCGCCTACGACACGCTGGTCCTGGCCACCGGCTCCAACCCGGTGCTGCCACCGCTGCGCGGCCTGTTCACCCCCGACCGCCGGCTCCCCCACGGCGTCCACGCGTTCCGCACGATGGACGACTGCCTCGCACTGGCCGCGGCCGTCCGGCCGGGGGTGCGCGCGGTCGTCGTCGGGGGCGGGCTGCTCGGGGTGTCCGCCGCCCGTGCCCTCGCGGTGCGCGGCGCGCAGGTGGTCCTCGCCCAGCAGGCCGAGCGGCTCATGGAACGCCAGCTCGACCCGGACGCCTCCCGGCTGGTGCTGCGGCACCTGACCGACCTGGGCGTCGAGGTGCACACCGAGTGCCGGGTGCGGGACCTGCGCTCGGCCGGCGGCGCGGTCCGCTCGGTGGAACTCGCCGACGGCTACGCGCTCGACGCCGACCTCGTGGTGATCGCCTGCGGGGTGCGCCCGCGCACCGGCCTCGCGGAACAGGCGGGCCTCGCCGTCGGCAAGGGGATCCTCGTCGACGACGAACTGCGCACCTCGGACCCGCGCATCCACGCCCTCGGCGACTGCGCCCAGCACGACGGCACCGTGTACGGCCTGGCCGCCCCGGCCCTGGAACAGGCCGACCACCTGGCCGGGGCGCTCGCGGGCGGCACCGGTGCCCGTTACGCAGGCACCCGCTCCCTGACCCGGCTGACCCTCACCGGGCCGCACTCCCCCCTCGACCTGGCCGCGTTCGGCGAGACCGAACCGCTCCCCGGGGACGACGTCGTGCGGCTCGCCGACGCCACCCGGGGCACCTACCGCAAGGTCGTCGTCCGCGACGACCGCCTGGTCGGCGGGGTCCTCGTCGGCGAACTCGGCACCGTCGGCGCGCTGGCGCGCGCCTGGGAGGGAGCGGAGCCGCTCCCCGGCGAGGGCCCCCTGCTGCACCTGCTCACCAACGACGGAGGCTCCTGAATGACCGCCACCCCGGGGGCCACCCCCACGATCGTGCTCGTCGGCCACGGCATGGTCGGCCAGCGTTTCCTCGAAGCGCTCGCCGAGCGCGGCCTGACCGCCACGCACCGCGTGGTCGTGCTGTGCGAGGAACCCCGCCCGGCGTACGACCGGGTCCAGCTGACCTCGTACTTCTCGGGCCGGACAGCCGAGGACCTGTCCCTGACGGACCCGGCGTTCATCGAGCGGCACGGCATCGAGCTGCACCTCGGCGACCCGGCCGGGTCCGTGGACCGGCAGGCCCGCACGGTCACCGCCCGCTCCGGGCTCGTCGTCGGCTACGACGTCCTCGTCCTGGCCACCGGCTCCTACCCGTTCGTGCCGCCCGTGCCGAACAAGGACGCCGCGGGCTGCTTCGTCTACCGGACCGTCGAGGACCTGCTGGCCATCGAGGAGTACGCGAGGTCCCGGGCGGTGACGGGCGCCGTGGTCGGCGGCGGTCTGCTCGGCCTGGAGGCGGCCGGCGCGCTCAAGGGACTCGGACTGGCCACGCACATCGTGGAGTTCGCGCCCCGCCTGATGCCGGTGCAGGTCGACGCCGGCGGCGGCGCGGCCCTGCTGCGCACCGTCGAGGGCATGGGCCTGACCGTGCACACGGGCACCGGCACCCAGGAGATCGTCACCGGCGACGACGGCGCGGTGACCGGCATGAAGCTGTCCGACGGCAGCGAACTCGCCGTCGACATGGTGGTGTTCAGCGCCGGTGTCCGCCCGCGCGACCAGCTGGCCCGGGACTGCGGCCTCGCGGTCGGCGAGCGCGGCGGCATCACGGTGGACGAGCGGTGCCGCACCGTCACCGACCCGCACGTGTTCGCGATCGGCGAGTGCGCGCTGGCGGCCGACGGCCGGGTGTACGGACTGGTGGCGCCCGGCTACGAGCAGGCGGAGACGGCCGCGGCCACCATCGCCGGCTCCGCGGCCTCCTTCACCGGCGCCGACCTGTCGACCAAGCTGAAGCTGCTCGGCGTGGACGTGGCCTCCTTCGGCGACGCGCACGGCACCACCGACGACTGCCTGGACGTCGTCTACTCCGACTCCCGCGCCGGCCTGTACAAGAAGCTGGTCGTCGGCGAGGACGGCACGCTGCTCGGCGGCGTCCTGGTCGGGGACGCGGAGGCGTACGGCACCCTGCGCGCGCTCACCGGGTCGGTGCCCCCCGTCTCCCCCGAGTCCCTCGTCCTGCCCGCCGGGGCAGGCCCGGGGGACCGGCTGGGCCCGTCCGCGCTGCCCGACGAGGCGGTCGTCTGCTCCTGCCACAACGTCAGCAAGGGCACGATCCGCGGCGCGGTCACCGCGCACCACTGCACGACGGTGCCCGAGGTGAAGAAGTGCACCAGGGCCGGTACCGGCTGCGGCAGCTGCGTGAAGGTGCTGGGACAGCTGGTCGACGCCGAGCTGGAGGCGTCCGGCGTCGAGGTGGACAAGGGCCTGTGCGGCTGCTTCGACCGGACCCGCGAGGAGCTGTACGAGATCGTCCGCGCCCTGCGCGTCACGTCGTACCGGGAGCTGCTCGACCGGCACGGCCGCGAGGGCGCACGCGGCGGCGACGGCTGCGAGACCTGCAAGCCGGCCGTCGCCTCGATCATCGCCTCCCTCGCCCCGGCGATCGGCGCGAGCGGCTATGTCCTGGACGGCGAACAGGCCGCCCTGCAGGACACCAACGACCACTTCCTGGCCAACCTCCAGAAGAACGGCTCGTACTCGGTGGTGCCACGCATCCCCGGCGGTGAGATCGCCCCCGAGAAGCTGATCGTGATCGGTGAGATCGCCCGGGACTTCGGGCTCTACACGAAGATCACCGGCGGCCAGCGGATCGACATGTTCGGCGCCCGGGTGGAACAGCTCCCGCTGATCTGGACCCGCCTGGTGGACGCCGGCTTCGAGTCCGGGCACGCCTACGGCAAGTCGCTGCGCACGGTGAAGTCCTGCGTCGGCTCCACCTGGTGCCGCTACGGCGTGCAGGACTCCGTCCGCATGGCGATCGACCTGGAGCTGCGCTACCGGGGCCTGAGGTCCCCGCACAAGCTGAAGTCCGCCGTCTCGGGGTGCGCCCGCGAGTGCGCGGAGGCCCAGTCGAAGGACTTCGGCGTGATCGCCACCGCGGGCGGCTGGAACCTGTACGTCGGCGGCAACGGCGGCGCGACCCCGCGCCACGCGGACCTGCTGGCCAAGGACCTGTCCGACGCCGAACTGGTCCGGCTGATCGACCGGTTCCTGATGTTCTACATCCGCACCGCCGACCGGCTGGAGCGCACCGCGGCCTGGCTGGAGCGGATCCCGGGCGGCCTGGACCACGTGCGGGACGTGGTGGTGCACGACTCGCTCGGCATCTGCGACGAGCTGGAGGCGCTGATGGCCTCCCATGTCGCCCACTACCGCGACGAGTGGGCCGAGACCGTGGGCGACCCCGAGCGGCTCGCCCGGTTCGTGTCCTTCGTGAACGCGCCGGACACCCCCGACCCGGTGGTCGCCTTCGTCCCCGAGCGCGACCAGATCAAGCCCGACCTGCCGCTGCTGTCCATCGGCGTCCGGCCCGCCGACGACGTCCTGGAAGGAAGTGCCCTGCGATGACCCTGGCTCCCGAGACCACAGGTACGAAGGTCCAGCTGCGACTGTCGGAGGGCTGGTTCACGGCCTGCGACCTGGATGCCCTGGCCCCGGGCCGCGGGGTGGCCGCCCTGCTGCCGGACGGCCGCCAGGTGGCGCTGTTCCGCGACCGCGCCGACCGCCTGTACGCCATCGACAACCGCGACCCCTTCACCGGCGCGGCCGTCCTCTCCCGCGGTCTGACCGGCACCCACGAGGGCCGCCCGTTCGTCGCGTCCCCGCTGCTCAAGCAGCGCTTCGACCTGGCCGGCGGGCAGTGCCTGGACGACGCCTCGGTGCGGGTGACGGCGTACGAGGTGCGCAGTGTCGGGGGCGGCCCGCGTCCGTGAGCCGCGGCCGGCTCAGTCGATGCCCGAGCGCTCCACCCCCGCCACGATCCACCGCTGGAAGCACAGGAACACCAGCAGCAGCGGCAGCACCGACACGGCCGCCGCGACGAACAGCTCGTGCAGCCGGACGACCTGCGCGGTGGTGAAGGAGGACAGCGCCACCTGGACCGTCCAGGCGCTGCGGTCCTGCCCGATCACCAGCGGCCACAGGAAGGAGTTCCACGCGCCGAGGAACACGATCGTGCCGACCGCGGCGAACACCGGCCGCGCGTTCGGCACGACCACCAGCCAGTACGTCCGCCAGTACCCGAGCCCGTCGACCTGCGCCGCGTCCTCCAGCTCCCTCGGGAAGCCGAGGAAGTACTGCCGGAACACGAAGCAGGCGAAGGCGGAGAACAGGGTCGGCACGATCAGTCCCCGCAACGTGGAGATCCAGCCCAGCGACGACACCAGCACGAAGCTCGGCACGAAGGTCACGGCGGCCGGCACCAGCAGGGTGCCGAGGATGCCGTAGAAGACCTTGTTCGCGTGCCGGTAGGGGATGCGGGCGAGGCCGTACCCCGCGAGGGACGCCGGCAGCAGGGTGCCGGCGGTCGTGGCGACCGCGATCAGGGCGGAGTTGAGCAGGGACCGGGCGAACGGCACGGACGGGTCGTCGAACAGCTCCCGTACGTTGCCCCACCTCACCCCGGCCGGGAAGAAGGTCCAGCCGGGCGAGGTGATGTCCCGCTCGCTCGCCAGTCCGTTGCGCACCAGCAGGTAGAAGGGGATCAGGAAGAGCAGGGCCAGCGCGACGAGCAGCACCGCCCGCAGCGCCCGCCCGGCCCGCACCAGCGCGTCATCCATCGGCGTCCGTCCTTCCCAGCCGCAGCCACCGCGCCTGCCCGACCGTGACCACCGCGATGATCAGCGCCAGGATCACCGCGCCCGCGCTGCCGAGCCCCAGGTCCTGCCCCTGCCCGAGGGCGGTGTAGTAGAGGTAGACGAGCGGCGGCCGGGCGTACGGCGGATAGCCCCGCGCGTCGGACAGCAGGTTGTAGAACTCGTCGAAGGCCTGGAAGGCGTTGACGACGAGCAGCAGCACCACCGCGACCGAGGTGGCGCGCAGCTGGGGCAGGGTGATGTGCCGCAGCACCGTCCAGCCGGGCCGGGCCCCGTCCACGGCGGCCGCCTCGTAGAGCACCGGGTCGATCCGCTGGAGCCCGGCGAGGAACAGGATCATGTAGAACCCGGCCTGCAGCCACAGCCGTACGGTCACGACGACCAGCCAGTACCAGGGCGGGTCGGTGACCGACAGCCACGCGACGGGGTCGGCGCCGAACCACCTCAGCACGGTGTTGGCCAGCCCGAACCGCACCCCGCTGAAGAGGGACATCTTCCAGATCAGCGCGGCCACCACGTAACTGCACGCGGCGGGCAGGAAGAAGACCGACCGGAAGAAGGCGCGCGCCCGCCGGACGCGGTTGACCATCAGGGCGAGCGCGAGGGACAGGGCGTAGGTGACGGGGACGATGAAGGCGGTGAAGACGAGGAACGTCCTCAGGCTGCCGACGAACGCGTCGTCCCTCAGCATCGCCGTGTAGTTGTCCAGGCCGACGAAGTGCGTGGGCGTGACCGTGTTGTGCGCGTCGAAGAAGCTCAGGCCCACGCTCCACAGCAGCGGAACGTAGGTGAACAGGGCGAGCCCGACGGCGAACGGCCCGACGAAGACCCAGAACCACAGGGTCCCTCTCCGCCTCACCGCGTCCTCACGAGTTCTTCCTCGCGTTCTTCACGCGAGCGAGCTCGGCGGACACCTTCCGTACGACGGTGCGCAGTTCGCTCTCGGGGTTCGCCCCGCCGCGGATGATCCTGCTCAGCGCGTCCTGGTAGGCGGTCTGGCCGGCCGGGGTCCACAGCAGCGGCTGGGCGTACCCGTGGTCGGTGGTGAAGCGGACGGCGTCGGCGGCCGCGCCCGACCTCAGCCGGCCGGCCTTCTTCGCGAGGGAGATCCGGGCGGGGATGTGGAAGCCGTAGGAGAGCGCGAAGTCCTCCTGGTAGTCGGTCCGTTCGACCCACAGCCACTTCACGAAGTCCTTGGCGGCCTCCCTGTGCCCGCTGCGCGCGCTGACGGCGGCGCCGTACGCGCCGACGGGGACGGAGGGCGCCCCGCCGGTGCCGTCCCCCGGGAACGGGAGCACCCCGAAGTCGTCGCCCAGTTCCTTCTGCACCTGCGGCAGCGCCCACAGCCCGGACCACTGCATCGCGGTCAGCCCCTGGAGGAAGGCGGACGGGTCGGACCAGTCGGTGGGCGCGCCGAGCAGGAGGGACTTGTCGGCGTAGAGCCGGTGCAGCTTGCCGAGGGTGCGGGCGGCGGCGGGGTCGTCGAAGCCGACCTTGCCGTCCTCGGTGACGAGCGCCAGCCCGGCCGCGTACAGGGGCGTTCCGCCGAGCGCGCCGGCACCGCCGTCGTTGCCGAGGAACAGTCCCTTCATCGTGCCGCCGGTGAGTCTGCCCGCCGCGTCGACGAGCGCGTCGAGGGTGGTGGGCGGTGCGACCCCGGCGTCCTTCAGCAGGCTCTTGCGGTAGTAGAGGAGCTGCGTGTCGACGACCTGCGGGATCCCCCACACCTTCCCGTCGTACGTCTTCGGCGTGAGCACGGCCGGGTTGAAGTCGTCCCTGACCCCGTCCAGCAGGTCGGTGAGGTCGACGACCTGCCCGCCCTGGATCTGGTCGAGCGTGGGCCCGTTGACCTCGAAGACGTCGGGTCCGGACCCGGTGAGCAGCGCGGCGGCGGTCTGCTGGTCGTAGTTCCCCGGCCGCCACTGGACCTTGACGTGCGCCTTCCGGTACGCGGCGGCGTACCGCTCGACCGCCTGCTCGGTGCCTGTCTCGCCGTACTGGTGGTACCACTGCGACAGCTGGGTCCCCGAGCCCCCGCCCCCGCGTCCGGTGTTCGAACCGCACGCGGTGAGAAGCCCGGTGCCCGCCCCCGCCACCAGCAGTGCCCTACGGCTGATCGTCATCAGTGCCCCCTGACGTCCGTCATCGATGCACGGCCCAACGATCAACCATGCGCGGCGATTACGAAAGAGGGACTGCGGCTGTGTGTCATCGCCCGCAAGCGGTGCGTCACGCCTCCGGGCGGGTCACACCTTCAGGGCGTCGTAGGCGACACCGGTCAGCCGCACGGACGCCTCCCAGAGCCGCTCACCGGCCCTGTCGTCGAGCGTCCAGGGTGCCCGCCAGGACGGCGCGGGCGCGCCCCGCCAGCCCGCGAACGCCGGCCCGTAGAAGGCGTCGGGCCGCACTCCGGGCGCGGTCGCCGCGTACAGGATGGGTCCCGCGCCGGCCTCGGCCGACTGGGCGAGGACCCGGTTGCCGATCTCCATCATCCGCTCGGCCACCCGCCGCCCCTCGGCCCGCGGCCCGGCGGTCTGGAGGTTGGTGGCGGCGTACCCCGGGTGCGCGGCGGCCGCCACGACGGCGGAGTCGTGCCGGACCAGCCGGCGCGCCAGCTCGTGCGTGAACAGCAGGTTGGCGGTCTTGGAGCGGGCGTAGGCGATCCAGCGGCGGTACCGGCGCTCGCCGCCGAGATCGCGGAGGTCGATGTTGGCGAGGGCGTGCATCATGCTGGACACGGTGACGATCCGGGCGCCGGGGACGGCCAGCAGTCTCGGCAGGAGCAGCCCCGTGAGCGCGAAGTGCCCGAGGTGGTTGACCCCGAACTGCGTCTCGAACCCGTCGGCGGTCCTCCCGTACGGGGGCGCCATCACCCCGGCGTTGTCGACGAGCAGGTCGAGCCGGTCGTACGGCAGGCGGCGCGCGAAGTCGCGCACCGATGCCAGCTCCCCGAGGTCCAGCCGTTCGAACTCGACCCGGGCCACCGGGACTTCGCCGCCGATCCGGTCGACGGCCTCCCTCCCGCGCGGCTCGCTGCGGCACGCGAGCACCACCCGGGCCCCCTTGCGGGCCAGCTCGCGCGCGGTGACGTAGCCGAGTCCGCTGTTGGCCCCGGTGACGACGGCGACGCGGCCGACGAGGTCCGGCATGTCGGCGGTGGTCCAGGTCATGACGGCTCCTCCCCGGGGGCGAAGGACAGGAACCGGTGTGAGACGGAGATCCACACCGACTCCCCCACCAGGCATTTTATGGAGAACTTGCCTTCCTCTGGCGTTTCTCACACCCCGTTCGGGGTGCCGGACACCCTCGGACGGGTGAGCCTGGGCGCAGGACCACCGTGCGTGATCGAGGTGGTTGCCATGACCCCGAGGACAGGACGGCGACGCGTGGTGACGGCGGCGGCCCTGGGCGCCGTGGCGGTCGTCCTGGGTCCGTCACCGGCCGCCGTCGCGCTCCACCGCGCACCGGCCGTGCCCACCGCCGCGGCGTCGGCTCCCGCCGTCGACTGCCGGGTCGCCAAGTGCGTCGCGCTGACCTTCGACGACGGGCCCACCCGGTACACGGCGGCCGTCCTCGGCACGCTGGAGCGCCGCCACGTCGTCGCCACGTTCTTCCTGATCGGGCCGCACGCGCTGCGGTACCGGCGGATCGTCCTGCGGGAGCAGCGGGACGGCGACGCGCTCGGCGACCACACGGTCACCCACCCGCACCTCACCCTCGAACCGCGCGCCCGGATCGACTACGAGCTCGGCACCGCGGCGAGGGAGATCGCCTCGATCACCGGCCGTCGGCCGACGCTCTTCAGGCCGCCGTTCGGGGCGTGGAACGCCAGGGTGCGCAGGGCGGCCGGTGCGGAGGGCCTGGCGGTGGTGATGTGGAGCGTCAGCGCCGAGGACTGGAAGCACCACGATCCCCGCTTCGTCGAGCGGCACGTGCTGGCCCTGGTGCGGCCGGGCGCCATCGTCGTCCTGCACGACCGGTACGCGACCACCCCGCCGGCCGTTCCCACCATCGTCGGTGCACTGCGGTCGCGCGGCTACGACCTGGTCACCGTCCCCCGGCTGTTCGCCTTCTCGGGCGGCCTGCGCCCGGGAGTGGTCTACCACCACGGCCCCGCCGCGTTCCCCACGCCCACCGGCTGACCGTACCCGCGGCCCGCCTGGCCCCGGCCACCGCAACGGCCGGTGCGAGAGGCCACTTGGGCAGGGAAAACGCAACTTCGACAGGGCCCGCGCAGGCGGCTACCTTCACCTGGTCCTCGGCGATCGCCCACGGTCGCGCAGGAGTTCCTCGGGGCCGAGCCACCCGCGACGGGCCCCCCGACCAGGGAGACGCATGCCCCATCTCGCGCTGTACACGTTCGGCGTCCTGAAGTCGCCTCTCCTCGATCCCGCACCTCTCACGCGCGAGTTCTACGACCGTGGTGAGGCCGTCTACCGGAAGATCGGCCGGCACCCCGGGTACCTCGCGCGTGCCGAAGCGGCGGACGGTGACCGGGGCATGCTCTTCGGGGCGGACTGGGGTGCGTGGGGAGAGTTCGCCGTACCGGCCTGGTACGACAAGGGCCGTACGGTGGAAACCACCGCCCTGGCCGCGACCCTCTCCCTCTGGACAGGCCTGCGCCCCGCCTTCGACGCCGTCTACACCGGTCTGCACCGCGAGGCGCTGAACAGGCGATACGACTGGTTCGAGAGGACAGGGCACCCGAATCACGTGATCTGGTGGGTCTCCGACGGCGTGACACCCACCTGGCAGGACGGGGTCTCCAGGCTGGAACACCTCCACGACCACGGCCCCGCGCCGCACGCCTTCACCTTCCACCACTCGTTCGCCCCGGAGGGAACTCCGGCCAGGGTCGAGGACATCGGGCCGAAGAGCGACCAGCCGCGCTGACAGCCGCCGCAGCTACGCGGAGAGACGGCACCCCCGCACAGGATGCCGTCTCTCTTGGTGCGCCGGAGCCGTCGTCGATCGGTCTGAGGGTCGGGGACCGACGACGGCTCCGGGGTCGGGGGGCGGTGCGGCCTACCGGTGGTCGCTGCCCGCCGAGTTGGTGGCCGCGCGGCCCGCCTCCAGCCGGGCGACCGGGATGCGGAACGGGGAGCAGGAGACGTAGTCCAGGCCGGCCTCGTGGAAGAAGTGGACCGACTCGGGGTCGCCGCCGTGCTCGCCGCAGACGCCGAGCTTGAGGTCGGGGCGGGTGCGCCGGCCGGCCTCCGCGGCCGCCTTCACCAGGGAGCCGACGCCGTCCTTGTCGATCGTCTCGAAGGGCGACACCCCGAAGATGCCCTTCTCCAGGTAGGCCGTGAAGAAGGAGGCCTCCACGTCGTCCCGGGAGAAGCCCCAGACCGTCTGCGTCAGGTCGTTCGTGCCGAAGGAGAAGAACTCCGCGGCCTCCGCGATCTGGCCGGCGGTCAGCGCGGCGCGCGGCAGCTCGATCATCGTGCCGATGGCGAGCTTGAGCTCCGTGCCCGTGGCCGCCTGGACCTCGGCGATGACCTGGTCGGCCTCCTCGCGGACGATCTCCAGCTCCTGGACGGTGCCGACGAGCGGGATCATGATCTCGGCGCGCGGGTCGCCCTTGGCGGTCTTGCGCTCGGCCGCGGCCTCGGCGATCGCGCGGACCTGCATGGTGAACAGGCCGGGGATGACCAGGCCGAGGCGGACGCCGCGCAGGCCGAGCATCGGGTTCTGCTCGTGCAGGCGGTGCACCGCCTGCAGCAGGCGCAGCTCGTTCTCGTGCGGCTCCTGGCGGGACTCGGCCAGGGCCACGCGGACCGAGAGTTCCGTGATGTCGGGCAGGAACTCGTGCAGCGGCGGGTCGAGCAGGCGGATCGTCACCGGGAGGCCGTCCATGGCCTCGAAGAGCTCGACGAAGTCCTTCTTCTGCAGGGGCAGCAGCTCCCGCAGGGCGGCCTCGCGCTCCTCCTCGGTGTCGGCGAGGATCAGCTTCTCGACCATCTCGCGCCGCTCGCCGAGGAACATGTGCTCGGTGCGGCACAGGCCGATGCCCTGGGCGCCGAAGCGGCGCGCCCGCAGGGCGTCCTCGGCGTTGTCGGCGTTGGCGCGGACGCGCAGCCGGCGCTTGCGGTCGGCGAAGGCCATCATGCGGTGGACGGCCTCGACCAGCTCGTCGGCGTCGTCGGCGCCCGGGTGCATCCGGCCCTCGAAGTACTCCACCACCGGGGACGGGACCACCGGGACCTCGCCCAGGTAGACCTTGCCGCTGGAGCCGTCGATGGAGATGACGTCGCCCTCCTCGACGACGTGTCCGCCCGGGACGGTCATCCGGCGGCGCTTGGTGTCGACCTCCAGCTCCTCGGCGCCGCAGACACAGGTCTTGCCCATGCCGCGGGCGACGACGGCCGCGTGGGAGGTCTTGCCTCCGCGCGAGGTGAGGATGCCCTCGGCGGCGATCATGCCGTCCAGGTCGTCGGGGTTGGTCTCGCGGCGGACCAGGATGACCTTCTCGCCGGAGCGGGACCACTTCACGGCGGTGTACGAGTCGAAGACCGCCTTGCCGACCGCGGCGCCCGGCGAGGCGGCGATGCCGCGGCCCACCTGCTCGACCTTCGCCTCGTCGTCGAAGCGGGGGAACATCAGCTGGGCCAGCTGGGCGCCGGTGACGCGCTGCAGGGCCTCGGTCTCGTCGATCAGGCCCTGGTCGACGAGCTGCGTGGCGATGCGGAAGGCCGCGCCCGCCGTGCGCTTGCCGACGCGGGTCTGCAGCATCCAGAGCTGCCCGCGCTCGATGGTGAACTCGATGTCGCAGAGATCCTTGTAGTGGTTCTCCAGGGTCTCCATGATCTGCATGAGCTGGTCGTACGACTTCTTGTCGATCTGCTCCAGCTCGGCGAGCGGCACGGTGTTGCGGATGCCCGCGACCACGTCCTCGCCCTGGGCGTTCTGCAGGTAGTCGCCGTAGACGCCCTGGTGGCCCGAGGCGGGGTCGCGGGTGAAGGCGACGCCCGTGCCGGAGTCGGGGCCGAGGTTGCCGAAGACCATGGAGCAGATGTTGACGGCGGTGCCCAGGTCGCCGGGGATGCGCTCCTGGCGGCGGTAGAGCTTGGCGCGGTCGCCGTTCCAGGATTCGAAGACCGCCTTGATGGCGAGGTCCATCTGCTCGCGCGGGTCCTGCGGGAAGTCCCGGCCGGCCTCGGTCTTGACGATCTTCTTGAACTTGGTGACCAGCTTCTTGAGGTCGGCGGCCTCCAGGTCCGTGTCGACCGTGACCTTCTTGGCCGCCTTGGCCGCGTCGAGGGCCTCCTCGAAGAGCTCGCCGTCGACGCCGAGGACGGTCTTGCCGAACATCTGGATGAGGCGGCGGTAGGAGTCCCAGGCGAAGCGGTCGTCGCCGGCCTGCTTGGCCAGGCCCTGCACCGACTTGTCGGAGAGGCCGATGTTCAGGACCGTGTCCATCATGCCGGGCATGGAGAACTTGGCACCCGAGCGGACCGACACCAGCAGCGGGTTGTCGGGCTGGCCGAGCTTCTTGCCCATGCCGGCCTCGAGGGCGTCGAGGTGCGCACTCACCTCGTCACGCAGTGCCGCGGGCTCCTCGCCACTGGCCAGGTAGACCTTGCAGGCCTCGGTGGTGATGGTGAAGCCGGGAGGGACCGGAAGACCCAGGTTGGTCATCTCGGCGAGGTTGGCACCCTTGCCGCCGAGGAGGTCCTTGAGGTCCTTGTTGCCCTCGGTGAAGTCGTAAACGAACTTCGCTACGTGGGGTTCTTTGTTTTCCGACACGGGTCTCGACTCCTTGAGGCCACGGTGGCTGCCCTGACGGCCAGGAACATACCCAGATCGAAGGCACATGGGTACGTCCACTTGCGCGTCATGCGCCTGTAACCACTCGTCCGCCAGCGGATCGAAAGTCAAAGCTTGGCAAGCCAAGCCGCCGTTATGTTTTCACTTCTTGAACGCATGGGCGCCATAGGATGCAGTATTCCGCTCATATGAGCGGCCTCCAGCACGGCTGAGTTCGATCGATGAACGATCAAGGGGTGGCACCGAGTGCCACCCCTTGGAGAAGTGCAGCCGCGCTTGATCCGCTCATCTGAGCGCAACCCTTATCAAGGGTGGCGAGAATCACGCTGCCACAGCGCGCCGGATTTCACCATGCGGACCCCTACGCGGACGGGAAACCCCGACGTCACACGCCCATCGCGAGCAGCCGCTCCTCCACCCGCCGCGGCGCGTACAGATGCTCCACGACCAGGGCCCCCGCTCCGATGAGCCCCGCCCGCTCCCCCAGCCGGGACGTGACGACGTCCAGATGGGCCGTGGAGCGGGGCAGCGCCCGCTGGTACAGCAGTTCCCGCACGCCGGTGAGGAAGGGCGTTCCGGCCAGATCGCCCGCGATCATCAGCACGCCCGGGTTGAGCAGGGTCACCACCGTCGCCAGCACGTCCCCGACCCGGCGGCCGGCCTCCCGGGCCAGCGCCGCCGCCTCGGGGTGCCCGGCGGCCAGCAGGTCCCGCACGTCCGAGCCGGAGGCGGCCGGCACCCCCGACTCGGCCAGCCGCCGGGCCACGGCACGCCCGCTGGCGACGGCGGCGAGACAGCCGCGCGAACCGCAGCGGCACAGCGCGTCCGCACCCACCCGGATGTGCCCGATGTCGCCCGCGCCGCCGTCGGTCCCCCGGTACACCGAGCCGTCGACCACGACCCCGGCGCCGATGCCTGTGGACACCTTGACCAGCACGAAGGCGGCGCAGTCGGGGTGGCCGGTGCGCTGCTCGCCGTAGGCCATGAGGTTGGCGTCGTTGTCGACCAGGACCGGGACCGCCGGGGCGCCGGTGCGGTCGGTGAAGGCGCGGGACAGACGGCCCCGTATGTCGTAGCCGTCCCAGCCGGGCATGATCGGGGGCTGGACCACCCGGCCGGTCTCGAGGTCCACGGGGCCGGGCACCGCGAGTCCGATGCCGCAGACCTCCTCGGCCCGGTGGCCGGCCTTCTCCAGCAACTCGGCGAACCAGTGGCCGAGTTCGCCCAGTACGCACTCCGGTCCGTCCTCGATCACCAGGGTGCCGGAGTGCTCGGCCAGGATCTCGCCGGTCAGCGACAGGACGGCCGCGCGCGCGTGCCGGGTCTCCAGGTCGGCGGCGAGGACCACCGCGTGCGAGTCGTCGAACTCCAGGGTGATGGAGGGGCGCCCGCCGAGCGGTGAGCCGACCGGGCCGCCCGCTCCCTCGCGCAGCCAGCCGGCCCGGAACAGCCGGTCCAGGCGCTGGCCGACGGTCGCGCGGGACAGGCCGGTGGCCTCCTGGAGCGCGCCGCGGGTCACGGCCCGTCCACTGCGCACCAGTTCGAGCAGATCGCCGGCGCCTGCCTGGCTCCCGCTCTTCCCGGTTCTTCCCGGACGTCCGGCCATGCGCACCCCCTTGTGCTTCTCAAGTTTGCATTACATATTGGGTTTTGCGTGTTAAATAGACGTAACCAACGGTAGCCGCCGCCGAACCCGGCCGGCCGGCCCGCCGTCCTCGTCTTCGGGGAGCCCCGAGTGGATCGCACTGCCCAGCTCAGCACCCGCCCCACGGAGCCCGGGACCGCATACGACCCACCGGGCCCCGGCCCGGCCTCCGGCACGTCCCTGCACATCAGGGCGGCACGGGTGCTCGACGCGAACTGGACGGGCGCCTCGACGGTCCCCTCCCGGAACCTGTACCCGCACCAGTGGTCCTGGGACTCGGCGTTCATCGCGATCGGCCTGCGGCACGTCAGCCCGGCCCGCGCCCAGACCGAGCTGGAGACGCTGCTCGCGGCCCAGTGGGCCGACGGGCGCGTCCCGCACATCGTCTTCAACCCCTCCGTACCGCTCGACGCGTACTTCCCCAGCCCCGACTTCTGGCGCTCGGCCACCGCGGGACGGGCCGCCGGCGCCCCGCGCACCGTACAGACCTCCGGCATCGTGCAGCCACCGGTGCACGCGCTGGCGGCCTGGCTGGTGCACCTCGCCGACCCCGGCCTGTCGCGGGCCCGGGGCTTTCTGGCCCGCGTGTACCCGCGGCTGGCCGCCTGGCACCGCTATCTGCTGCACCGGCGGGACCTGGGCGGCGGCGGCCTGGTGTCCGTCGTGCACCCGTGGGAGCAGGGCATGGACAACAGCCCCTGCTGGGACGCCCCGCTCGCCCGGATCACCCCGGCCCCGGCCCGCTCCTTCCGCCGCGCCGACCTCGACCACGGCGCGCCCGAGGACCGGCCGACCGATCTGGACTACGGGCGGTACGTGCGGCTGGCCGCCGACTACCGGGACGCGGGCTACGCCGACGGCGGCGGGGAGTTCGCCGTCGAGGACCCGGCGTTCAACGCCCTGCTCATCGCCTCCGAGCACGCGCTCGCCCGGATCGCCGGGGAGCTGGGCGCGGCCGGCACCGCCCGGCACGCGCGCGCCGAGCGACTGACGGCGGCGCTGGTGGAGCGGCTGTGGGACCGGCGGGCCGGGATGTTCCTGTGCCGGGACCTGCGCGGCGGGGGGCCGGTCCCCGAGCGGGGGGTGTCCGGCCTGGTCCCGCTGCTGCTGCCCGGGCTGCCCCGGGAGGTCGCCGGCGCGCTCGTCGGCACCCTGTGCGGCCCCCACTTCGGACTCGGCGGCCGCACCCGGCTCGTACCCAGCTACGACCTGCTCGGCGAGGCCTTCGACCCGCACCGCTACTGGCGCGGCCCGGCCTGGTTCAACACCGCCTGGCTGGTGGAGCGGGGGCTGCGCCTGCACGGCGAGCGGGCGCGGGCCGACGCGCTGCGCGGGGCGGCGCTGGAGCTCGCCGACGCCACCGGCTTCGCGGAGTACGTCGACCCGTACACCGGCGAGGCGTGCGGCGCGACCGGCTTCGGCTGGACGGCCGCGCTCGCGCTGGACCTCCATCACGAGCTGCACCAAGACCTTCTCAAGCGCCCGGGCGAGGGCGTGTCCCGGACGGGCACCGGCACGTTCGACAGGAGTGACAAGGGAGGCGACCGGGGATGACCGACCGGCATCATCTGCTCGTGCACGGGGCGACCTTCGCCGCCGTGGGCGACCGGGGCGACATCAGCGGGGTGCGGGGCGGCAACTCCCCGGACGGGTTGTTCGTGCGCGACGCCCGCCATCTCAGCCGCTGGCAGCTGACCGTCGACGGCGCGGTGCCCGAGGCGCTCACCCCGGTCACGGACGGCGACACCGCGCGCTGCGTCCTCGTGCCGCGCGGCGGCCGGCAGGAGCCCCCCGCGCACACCCTCTTCCGTGAGCAGGCGGTCGGCGACAGCTCCTTCGTGGAGACCGTGCGCGCGACCAGCAACCGCCCGGTGCCGACCACCGTCCGGCTGGCCATCACCGCCGACGCCGACTTCACCGACCAGTTCGAACTCCGCGCGGACCACCGCACCTACGTCAAGGCCGGCGCCCTGCGCTCCCGCGTCGTCATGGACGACGGCATCGAGTTCACCTACCGGCGCGCCGAATGGCGGTCCTGCACGACCATCACGGCCGACCCGGCTCCCGACGCCGTGGAGGAGACGGGCACGGGCGCCCGCCGTCTGGTCTGGGCGCTGCAGCTGCCGCCGCACGGCACGCGCGAGCTGGTGGTGCGCGTGATGGCCCGCCCGCACGGCGACCGGCGCGCCCTGCGCGTGCCCCGCGACCCGGCCGCCGTGAACCGTCAACTCCTCTTACTGGAGGAGGAGTTCGTGGAAGGTGTGGCCTTCCCGACCGGCTGGCCGGAACTGGCGGCGGCCTGCGCGCGCGGCCTCGCCGACCTCGCGGCGCTCCAGATCCCGGCCACCGGGCCCGACGGCGAGGAGCTGCGGGTGCCGGCCGGCGGCGCCCCCTGGTTCCTCACGCTGCTCGGCCGGGACGCCCTGCTCACGTCCCTGTTCGCGCTGCCGTACCGTCCCCGGCCGGCCGCCGCCACGCTCCTCGCGCTGGCCGCCACGCAGGCGACCGGCGCCGGCGCGTCCCGGGTCGCCCAGCCCGGCAAGATCGTGCACGAGGTGCGCCACGGCGAGCTGGCGCACTTCGGGCAGGTGCCCTACGGGCGGTACTACGGATCGGTCGACGCCACCCCGCTGTTCCTCGTGCTGCTCGGCACGTACGTGGAGCGCACCGGGGACACCGCCCTGGCCGGCCGGCTGGAGGGACACGCCCGCGCGGCCGTCGGCTGGATGCTCGACCACGGCGGCCTGACCTCGCGCGGGTATCTCGTCTACCGCGCCGACGAGGGCGGCCTCGCCAACCAGAACTGGAAGGACTCCCCCGGCGCGATCTGCTGCGCCGACGGCACCCGGCCCACCGGGGCGGTGATGGCGGCGGGCGCCCAGGGCTACGCGTACGACGCGCTGCGCCGGACGGCGTGGATGGCGCGCACGGTGTGGGCCGACGAGACGTACGCGGCGCTGCTCGGACAGGCGGCGGCCGATCTGCGCGACCGGTTCCAGCGGGACTTCTGGATGCCGGAGCACTGCTTCCCGGCGCTGGCGCTCGACGGCGAGGGCCGCCGGATCGACGCGCTGGCCTCGGACGCCGGGCACCTGCTGTGGACGGGGCTGCTGGACAAGGAGTACGGCGAACTCGTGGGCCGCAGACTGCTGGAGCCGGACTTCTTCTCCGGCTGGGGCGTACGCACGCTGGCCTCCGGGCAGCCGGCGTACCACCCGCTCTCCTACCACCGCGGCTCGGTCTGGCCGCACGACAACGCGCTGATCACGCTGGGTCTGGCCCGCTACGGCCTGCACGACGAGGCCCGTACGGTCGCCCACGCGCTGGTCGACGCGGCGACGGCCGCCGGCCACCGGCTCCCCGAGGTCCTGGCGGGCTACGGCCGCGACACGCACCCGGAGCCGGTGCCCTACCCGCACGCGTGCGTCCGCGAGTCCCGCTCGGCCGCGGCGCCGCTCGCGCTGCTGACGGCGGTGGGAGGCGCGTAGCCCCTCCGGGGAAGCAGTTGGCGAGGCGTTTGCCGGGTGTTTGCCGAGTGCCGTGAACAGGGGCGGGTGAGGGGCCGTACGGGATGGCGGCGGGCCAGGCGGACCGGGTCTCCGGTCCCGTCCAGCCTCCCCAGCGTGGCCCGCCGTCCGTCACGGGTCTCGCACGGAAGGACCTTCGGGTTGCCTCAGCACACGAGCACGCGCCAGCCACCGGGTACGGCCGGAGGGACAGAGGACGTCCTCGCCGAACGAGGCCCCGAGGAAGCCCCGGCCGCCCCCGAACCCGGCGAGCCCCGCGTCCCCGGAGCCCGCACGCCCGAGGCCACGGACCAGGACCAGGCCGGCCCGGCGCAAACGGAGCCCGCCCAGACCACGGGCCCGTCCCGGAAGGCCGGCACCACGAAGGCCACGCGCAAGAACGGCACGGCGAAGGCCCCGCGGAAGAACGGCACCGCGAAGGCGGCGGCGCGGCCCGGCCCCACGAAGACCGAGCCGGAGGCCACCCCCGGGAAGCCGACGCCCGACACGACCGATGCCACGCGTGCCCCGGACCCCGCGAAGGCCGAACGGGAGACCGACACGGCGGAGCCGGAGCCCGAGACCGTCACCGGGGCCGCGCTCGGCTCCGGCCCCGAGCAGGCCGAACCGAAGGCCGCCGCCACACAGGCCACCGGGTCCCTCGACACCGCGCGAGACGCCTCCGAGGCCACCGCCGCCGAAGCCTCCCGGGATGCGGGCACCGCGAAGGCCGAGCGGGAGACCGGCACGGCGAAGCCGGAGCCCGAGACCGCGGCCGAAGCGACCGCCGCCGAGGCCTCCCAGGACGCGGGCACCGCGAAGGCCGAGCGGGAGACCGGCACGGCGGAGACGGCGGCCGGGACCGCGGCGGAAGCCGCGCTCGGCTGCAACTCCGAGCAGGCCGAGCCGGAGGCCGGCGCCGGGCAGGCCTCTCCGGAAACCCACTCCGCGCAGGACGCGCCCGAGGCCGTGGTCGTGCAGGACGCGCCGGAGGCCACCGCCGCCGAAGAGGTACCGCTGGAAGGCGCCGTGGCCCCGGGGACGTCACCCGACGGTGCGCCGGAGCCCCGGGGGGCCGGTGGGCCCCGGCGGCCGTGGGGCGCGTGGGGGCGGCGGTGGCGCCAGGAGCACCCCGGGGCCGCCCGGGTGCTGTCCGTCGGCGTCACCGTGCTCGCCGCCGCGCTGGTCGTCGCGGCGCTCGTGCTGCCGCACTCCGTCGTGGGGCTCGGGCCGACGAAGTTCCTGCGGATACCCGGCGAGGCGGTCATCGGGGCCGCCGTGATGATCGCGCTGCCGCGCCGCCCCCGGATCGCGCTGGCCGCGGTGTCCGGCGTCGCGCTGGCCGCGATGACCGTGCTGAACCTGCTCGACATGGGCTTCAACCAGTACCTCGGCCGCCCCTTCAACGTCGTGCTCGACTGGAGCCTGTTCGGCGACGCGGAGTCGTACCTGGAGGACTCCCTCGGCCGCACGGCCACCCTCGCCGCCGTGGCCGGCCTGATCGCCGTCGTCCTCCTGCTGTTCGTGCTGCTGGCGCTGTCCATGGTCCGGCTCGCCAACCTGCTCGCCCGGCACACCGGCACCGCGACCCGGGGCACGCTGATCGCGGGCGTCGTCTGGATCACCTGCTCCTCCCTGGGCCTGCAGGTCTCCGGCGTGCCGATCGCCTCCGACGGCACCGCCACCGCGCTGAAGGACCAGGCCCACCGGATCTCGGACACCCTCCGGGACGAGGCGGAGTTCCAGAAGGTCGCGAAGGTCGACGCCTTCGGCAACACCCCGGGCAGCCAGCTGGTCCCCGACCTGCGCGGCAAGGACATGATCTTCACGTTCATCGAGAGCTACGGCCGCAGCGCGATCGAGGACCCGATCATGGCGCCCGGTGTCGACAGCACCCTCGACGCCCGTACCAAGGCGCTGGCCAAGGCCGGCTTCCACGCCAAGAGCGGCTGGCTGACGTCGGCGACCTACGGCGGCAGCAGCTGGCTCGGCCACTCCACCACCATGTCGGGCCTGTGGATCAGCAACCAGCAGCGCTACCGCACCGTCATGGCCAGCGACCACCTCAGCCTGACCGACGCCTTCAAGAAGACCGGCGCGTTCGACACGGTCGGCGTCATGCCGGGCGTGCAGAAGGCGTGGCCCGAGCAGCAGTGGTACGGCCTGGACAAGGTCTACAACGCCTTCCAACTGGGCTACAAGGGACCTAAGTTCAGCTGGTCGACCATGCCGGACCAGTACACGCTCCAGCAGTACCAGGACCGGGTGCACAGCAAGCGGCCCGCCGACGGCAAGGCGCGGATGTCGCTGCTGATCCTCACCTCCAGCCACCAGCCCTGGGCGCCCATCCCGAAGATGGTCGGCTGGGACCAGCTCGGCGACGGCTCGATCTTCAAGGGCATCGAGGCGGCGGGCAACAACCCGGCCGACGTCATCGCCGACACCACCAAGTCCCGGCAGGAGTACGGCAAGTCGATCCAGTACTCGGTGACCGCCCTCACCCAGTGGCTGGAGCGCTACGGCAACGACAACACCGTCCTGGTGTTCCTCGGCGACCACCAGCCCATCGCCCGGGTCAGCGGCAACCACGCCAGCCGTGACGTGCCCGTCTCGATCGTCGCCAAGGACCCCAAGGTCCTCGACAAGGTCGCGGACTGGGGCTGGACGGACGGCCTGCGCCCCGCCCACACCGCCCCCGTCTGGAAGATGAGCGCTTTCCGCGACCGCTTCCTGACGGCGTACGGCTCGACCCCGCACCCGAAGAAGGGCTGAGCCGCGGCGGTCAGCCGCCCGAGGTGTCGAGCTCCGCGTCCTCGCTCACGCCCGCACAGTCGTACGGGTCCTTCAGCCAGCCGTCCGGCAGCACCACCCGGTTGTTGCCGGACGTACGGCCCCGGGGCCCGTCCGCACCGGTCGGCCACGGCTGGTCGAGGTCGAGCTCGTCCAGCCCGGCCCGCAGCTCCTGGAGCGAGGAGGTGATCGCGAGCCGCTTGCGCATCTCGGAGCCGACCGCGAAGCCCTTCAGGTACCAGGCGACGTGCTTGCGGAAGTCGACGACGCCCTTGGACTCGTCGCCGAGCCACTCGCCGAGGAGTCCGGCGTGCCGGACCATGACGTCGGCCACCGTCCGCAGCGAGGGGCGGGCCACGTGCTCGGGCCGCCCCTCGAACGCCGCCACCAGGTCCGCGAACAGCCACGGCCGGCCCAGGCAGCCGCGCCCGACCACGACCCCGTCGCAGCCGGTCTCGCGGACCATCCGCTGCGCGTCCTCGGCCGACCAGATGTCGCCGTTGCCGAGCACGGGGATCTCCGGGACGTGCTCCTTGAGCCGGGCGATGGCGTCCCAGTCGGCGGTGCCGCCGTAGTGCTGGGCGGCCGTGCGGCCGTGCAGGGCGATGGCGGTCACGCCCTCCTCGACGGCGATCCGGCCGGCGTCGAGGTAGGTGATGTGGTCGTCGTCGATGCCCTTGCGCATCTTCATCGTCACGGGGAGATCGCCGGCCCCGGAGACCGCCTCGCGCAGGATGGCCCGCAGCAGGTTGCGCTTGTAGGGCAGGGCGGAGCCGCCTCCCTTGCGGGTGACCTTGGGGACCGGGCAGCCGAAGTTCAGGTCGATGTGGTCGGCCAGGCCCTCCTCCGCGATCATGCGGACGGCCTTGCCGACGGTCGCCGGGTCCACGCCGTACAGCTGGATCGAACGCGGCGTCTCGCTCGCGTCGAACCTGATCAGCTGCATGGTCTTCTCGTTGCGCTCGACCAGTGCCCGGGTCGTGATCATCTCGCTGACGAACAGCCCCTTGCCGCCGCTGAACTCCCTGCACAGGGTGCGGAAGGGTGCGTTGGTGATGCCCGCCATGGGGGCGAGCACGACCGGCGGCGCCACGGCGTGCGGGCCGATGGAGAGCGGGTGGGTCATCAGACGGCTCCGGGACGGACGTACGACAGAAGGCAAGCACCCATTGTCCCTCACCCGGCGGGGCACCCGTCCCCTGGTCCCGGCGAAGGGACGGCCAAGATCATGTAGCGGTCATTAGTTAGACGCACTATCGAAATGCACGTACGATGGAACGCATGCCAGAGTTGAGTCACCGCAGACGCCTGATCGTGCTCGCGATCTGCTGCATGAGCCTGCTGATCGTGAGCCTCGACAACACCGTGCTGAACGTGGCGCTGCCCTCGATGCAGCGCGACCTGCACGCCACGACCTCCGGTCTGCAGTGGACGATCGACGCCTACACGCTCGTCCTCGCCTCCCTGCTGATGCTGGCGGGCTCCACGGCGGACCGGATCGGCCGCAAGCGGGTCTTCATGGCCGGCCTGGTGGTGTTCTCCATCGGCTCGCTGCTGTGCTCGCTCGCCCCGAACCTGGAACTGCTCGTCGTGTTCCGCATGGTCCAGGCGATCGGCGGCTCGATGCTGAACCCGGTCGCCATGTCGATCATCACCAACACCTTCACCGACTCCCGTGAGCGCGCCCGCGCGATCGGCGTCTGGGGCGCGGTGGTCGGCATATCCATGGCGGCGGGCCCGCTGGTCGGCGGTCTGCTGGTCCAGTCGGTCAGCTGGCGCTCGATCTTCTGGGTCAACCTCCCCGTCGGTCTCGCGGCCCTGCTGCTCACCCTGCGTTTCGTCCCGGAATCCCGCGCGCCCAAGGCCCGCCGCCCCGACCCGCTCGGCCAGCTCCTGGTCATCGCCCTGTTCGGCTCGCTGACGTACGCGATCATCGAGGCGCCGGACTCGGGCTTCGCCGCGGTCGCCCCGTTCGCCGCCGTGGCCCTCGTCGCCCTGCTCGCCCTGCTCTGGTACGAGCCCCGGCGTGACGAGCCCCTCATCGACCTGCGCTTCTTCCACTCCGCGCCGTTCAGCGGGGCGACCGTGATCGCGATCAGCGCCTTCGCCGCGCTCGGCGGCTTCCTGTTCATGTCGACCCTGTACCTGCAGAACGTGCGCGGCCTCGACGCCCTGCACGCGGGCCTGTGGATGCTGCCCATGGCCGCGCCCACCTTCCTGTGCGCGCCGCTCTCCGGCCGCCTGGTCGGCAGCCGCGGCCCCCGGCTGCCGCTCGTGGTGGCCGGTACGGCGATGACGGCGAGCGGTGTGCTCTTCGCGGCCTTCGAGGCGGAGACGTCGAACGCCACCCTGCTCGTCGGCTACATCCTCTTCGGCATCGGCTTCGGCTTCGTGAACGCGCCGATCACCAACACGGCGGTCTCGGGCATGCCCCGCGCCCAGGCCGGGGTCGCCGCCGCCGTCGCCTCCACGAGCAGGCAGCTCGGCCAGACCCTCGGCGTCGCGGTGGTCGGCGCCGTCCTGGTCTCCGGCATCGGCTCGTCGCCGTACAAGGACGCGTTCGTCTCCGCGGCCCGTCCCGGCTGGTGGATCCTGACCGCCTGCGGCCTCGCCGTGCTCGTCCTCGGCCTGCTCACCAGCGGCCGCTGGGCCCGCGGGACCGCCGAGCGCACGGCCGAGCAGCTGGAGTCCCCGGAGGTCCGGCAGGTGGTGGGGGCCTCGGGGCGCGCCTGAGGGCCTGTCGCTGCGACCGGAAGGGTCCGCCGGCTCGCGACGCCCGGCACGGCACCGGCTCCGGACCAGGGACGGAGCCGGACACGCGAAGGCGGCCCGGGTGTGGCACCCGGGCCGCCTCACGAACGATCTGCCGCCTGGCGTCAGCCGCGGAACTTGGCCAGGGCCGCGACGAAGCGCAGGGCGTCGACCGTGCCGACACCGGTGGCCATGTCGTAGCCGTTGACGGCCTTGTAGCCCGTCACGCCCTGGTAGCTGTTGTCGGTGCCGTCGTTGACGTCGACGATGCCCGAGCCCTTGTGCTTGAACAGGCTGTAGAGCGCCGCGTTGATGTTGCCCACGCGGTGCCCGGCCGCCTGGTCGGCGAGGGCGACGATGCCGGAGAACAGCGGGGAGGCCTCGCTGGTGCCGCCGGAGACGTCCCAGCCGGTGGCGGTCGGGTCGTAGCTGGAGTAGACCCAGGCACCGCCGTTGACCGCGGCGGCCATCGAGATGTCCGGGGTGCCGCGGCGGGTGCCGACGACGTTCTTCACACCGTTCTGGAAGCCGGGTCGGGTGAAGACGTGGGACTGGCCGCCGCCGCCCGCGCCGTAGTCGTTGTAGACGCTGTCCGGCTTGACCCGCTCGCCCTTGTCGTTCAGGTGGAGCTGGGTCCCGCCGATGGAGGTGACCAGCGGGTCGGACGAGGGCCAGGAGTTGACGCGCTTCTTGTAGTAGCCCTTGCCGTCCGCGGTGCTGTCGGTGGCGCCGCCGTCACCGGAGGAGGCGAGCACGGTCACGTGCTTGCGGTTGGCGGCCTCGAACGCGTACCGCAGCTTCTTGATGCTGGAGAAGTCGCCCTTCTCGAAGCCGGGGAAGGTGTTCTCCGTCGCGCCGAAGCTCTGCGTGATGACGTCGCCGACCCCGTGGTCGATGTAGTACTTCTCGGCGTTCATCATCTCCGGCAGACCGGTGGTGCCCTCGGTCTCGGCGACCGCGGTCTCCACCAGCATGATCTTGGCGTCGGGCGCCACGGCGTGCGCCATCTCGACGTCCAGCGAGGTCTCGCCGGCCCAGCCCGTCATGTCCGAGTTCTTCGGGTCGAAGGGGGGCACCTTGCCCCACTTGACCACCTTGACCTTGGTGCTCGGCAGACCGAACTGCTTGCTGTAGACGTCGAGGTCGTGCTGGACCGTCGGGGAGCCGAACGAGTCGACGATGACGATCGTGCGCCCCTTGCCCGTGACGCCCTTCTTGTACAGGGCGTTGAGGTCGTACGCGGTGCGGTACTGGAGCGGGCTGTAGCAGTTGATGTGCCACTTTGCCTGGCACTGGGCGATGGGGAGCGGGCTGGCCACGCCGTGGACGAGGTTGTGCCCGACGATGGCCGGGACCGCCTTGGTGTGCGGTACGGCCGCGGACGCGGCGCTGGTGACGCCGGCCGGAGCAGCGACTGCCAGTGCGGCGGCGACGAGGGCGGCGGTGGCGGCCGTGGAAGCCGCGACGCCTCGCCCGGTACGCGCTATGTGCATGAATTCCCCTGAGTGGTCTGGTGTCGACCGAAGTGGTCTCGCGCATCCCATCTACTGAGTCATGCACAGGACAACCCTGTTGAACTGTAGATATCGAATCTTTTACCGAATCAGCACCTGTGCCCCCGAGTTGGTCAACTCCCCAGCGCCAGCTCGTGGAGCCCCTCCAGACGCTCGCGCGCCTCCTCGCCCCTCGCGGTGTACGTCACCATCCGGAGACCCGCTTCGGGGCCCGGCCACAGGTCGGTGTGCTCCGGAGTGAGGTGCCCCACACAGGGGTTGAGGAACTCCTTGGTCTTGCTGCGGCTGCCCAGCACCTCGTAACGCTCCCAGTGCCCGCGGAGCGCCGGGGACTCGTCCAGCCGCTTGAGGAGCATCTTCCAGGCGGGCTCCCCGAGATGACCGGCGAGCGCGGCGCGCAGCCGGGCGGCCATCAGGCGCTGGGTCTCCCCCAGGTGCACGACCGCGGCCTGCCAGTCCGCGTCGGTGTACACGAGCAGCATGCACTTGCGGTCCTCGAGCGCGATCGCGTCCAGGTCCCCCATGAGAGCCGGACCTCCTCCCGTCGCAGCCCCGGCGTACGGCGCCGCGGCCCGCGCGGCAGGCCCACCTCCCCCGGGGCGATGCGCTCGCGCCGGCTGCGCAGGAAGGCGGCCGGCTCGTGCCGCCTGACCTCCGCGCCCCGCGCCGGCCGGGCGGTCCTGTCCTGCACCACGCGCTCCGGCGGGGTGCGGGTCTCGGTCCCGTGCCAGCCGGGCTGGCGCTCGCGCCGTTGGCCGTGGCGTTCCTGTGCGTGTCCCTCGCCGGACCGCGGCTGATCGCCCGCCACGGCACCCGGGTGGTCTCCGCGGGGCCGTCGTGCAGGGCGTCGGCGTGCTGCTGGCCGTGTGGCTGGCCGCACCCGGACGGCGGTCCGCTGCTGCCGGGCGTGGCCGTGGCCGGCGCGGGGCAGGCGCTCCAACTGCCCGACGTGATGCGGATCGTGCTGTCCGAGGTGCCGCCCGCCCGGGCCGGTGTCGGCAGCGGTGTGACGGTCATCACCCAGCAGTCCGCGCCGGCCCTCGGCGTGGCCACGCTCGGCACCCTGTTCCTCACGCTCGTACCGCACTTGGGCATGCGGGACGCACTGGTCACCACGCTGCTGGTGCAGTTGGCCGGGGTCGCGCCGACCGGGCCGCTCGGGCTGCGACTGCCCCGGTCGGTCGGTTGAACGCAGCGCGAGGGCCGTTCAACTCACCGTGAAGCTCCCCCCGTTGATGTTGTTCCTGCTGCACACTCCTTGCGGTCGGGGTGTGCGGGACTCACGGACGCGGGAGGCGTCATGCCGGAGGGCAGCAGCACGAGCAAGGTCACTCGCTGGGACCGGCACGGACGGGAGCACGTCGTCCGGGTCCGGCGCACGGGGGTGCAGCGCACGATCAGCTGCGACACCTGCGGCTGGCGGCGGGGCGCGCAGTTCCTGCCCTGGCTGAAGGCGGAGGAGCACCTGGCCGAGGCCCACCAGGCGACGGTCGACCCGGCGGCGGCCCGGCAGCCGTCACGCTGAGGCGCGAAGGGCTCCCAGACCGTCGCCAAGGGCCGCGGCAAAGGTCGCGAATATCGGCTCTGACCTGCGGTTTCACACCTGTCGAAGGGCGGTCACACAGCGTCTCGAGTGGCCGACGGAGCGAAGTCGGGTCAGCCTGGGAGACGTCCGAACGAGCGACAGGAGAGAACCATGACCTCCGTACTCCGCCACCACCGCTACGGCCTCGCGCTGGGCACCGGTGTCCTGTCCGTGGCGCTGCTCTCCGGCGGTACGGCCGGAGCCTACGCCGCCGGCACCGCCCCGCAGCCCAAGCCCAAGCCCTCCATGACCGGCAGCATGAAGCCGTCCATGAAGCCGTCGATGAAGCCGTCCATGAAGCCCTCGATGAAGGCTTCCATGAAGCCGGCGCTGACGACCACGAGCGCGATCACCGTCTCCGCCAACAAGAAGACCATCAAGATCGGTGACACCGTGGTGTTCACCGGCACCGTCAAGGGCATGAAGGCCGGCTCCGCGCTGGTGCTCCAGCACCAGCTGAACGGCAAGTGGACCACGCTCAAGACGACGGCCCTCGTCACCAAGAACGGCACCTACAAGATCAAACGGACGTTCACCGACCAGGGCACCGAGCAGGTGCGGGTGGCGACCAGGACCGGCTCGGTCCACTCGTCGCCGATCACCGTGACGGTGAGCTGAGGCCACGAACCAGTAGGTCCACGACGGCCGTGAACTCCTCGCCGACGCCGGGGCGGATCCACTCCCGGGCGTAGCAGGGGTCGTGAAACCGGCCGGTGGCCTGGAAGACGGCTCGGGCCGTGGCGGCCGGGTCGGGCACGGAGAAGGTGCCCGACCCGGCCCCTTCCATGATGATCCGGGTCAGCTGCGCGGTCAGCTCGGCTATGTGCTCGCCGACGACCGCGCCGTTCTCGTCCGTGAGCACCGTGTAGGTGGCGAACAGTTCGGGATCGTCGCCCGCCTTGTGCCGCTTGGCCTCGAACAGGGCGGCCAGCCAGTCCCGAAGCCGGCTCTCCGGGTCGCGGTCCGCCGCGGCGATCCCGGCGAGCCTTTCCGACGTCCGGTCCAGCCAGCGCTTGGTGACCGCCTCGCGCAGCGCCGCCTTGGTGCGGAAGTGCCGGTAGACACTGCCGTGGCTGACGCCGAGCGCGCGGGCCACGTCCACCACGGTGGCCTTGGCCGGGCCGTGGCGGCGCAGCACCTCCTCGGTGGCTTCGAGGATGCGCTCCGCGGTCAGGATCTCGCTGGTCGGTGCCATGCCCTAGACCGTACCCGGCATACCGGTCAGCGCTCGCTGTCGAGGTGCGCCATCTGTGCGCCGGGGTAGCGGTCGCCGGCCGCCGCGTCCGCCGGGACGGCCTCCTCGATCGCCGCCAGGTCGGCCGCGTCCAGGCTCACGTCCAGCGCGCCGAGCGACTCGGCCAACCGCTCCCGGGTGCGGGCTCCGACCAGCGGCACGATGTCCTCGCCGCGGGAGAGCACCCAGGCGATGGCGGTCTGCGCGACGGTGGCGCCCTTCTGTTCGGCGATCTTGCGCAGCGCCTCGACCAGGTTCAGGTTGTGCTGGAGGTTCTCGCCCTGGAAGCGGGGCGAGTGGGCGCGGAAGTCGTTCGCGGCCAGCCGCCGGTCACGGGCGAAGTGGCCCGAGATCAGGCCGCGGGAGAGCACGCCGTAGGCGGTGATGCCGATGCCCAGTTCGCGGGTGACCGGCAGGATCTCCCGCTCGATGCCGCGGGAGATGAGCGAGTACTCGATCTGGAGGTCGGCGATCGGGGCGGTGGCGGCGGCCCGCCGGACGGTCTCGGCGCCGACCTCGCTGAGGCCGACGTGCCGGACGTGCCCCTTCTCGATCAGTTCGGCGATCGCGCCGACGGTCTCCTCGATCGGGACGTCCGGGTCGAGCCGGGCGATCCGGTAGACGTCGATGTGGTCGACGCCGAGGCGCTGGAGCGAGTAGGCGGCGAAGTTCTTCACGGCGGCCGGGCGGCCGTCGTAGCCGCTCCAGTTGCCGTCCGGGTCGCGCAGGGCACCGAACTTCACGCTGACCAGGGCCTGTTCACGCAGGGCGGGGGGTGCGGTGCGCAGGGCCTCGCCGAGCAGCATCTCGTTGTGGCCCATGGCGTAGAAGTCGCCGGTGTCCAGCAGGGTGACACCCGCCTCCAGGGCCGCGTGGACGGTCGCGACGGACTCGGTGCGGTCGGCGTCGCCGTACAGGGCGGACATGCCCATGCAGCCGAGGCCGAGGGCGGAGACCTGGGGGCCGGTGGTTCCGAGGGTTCGGGTTCGCATCGTCATGGCTCCACCCTGCCATGACAGATGACAGATTTCAATATCTGTCATTCCATACCCGCCCTGCCGGGGCAGCCGGCCCGGGGAAGCCCCACCGGGGCAGCCGGCCCAGGAGACGGAAACGCCCGCCCTCCGGCCGAGCGGGTCGGCCGGAGGGCGGGCGTGAAAAGCGTGCGGGACCGGTGTCAGCAGCCCAGGAGGCGCTGAGCCAGGTAGCCCTCGATCTGGTCGAGGGACACCCGCTCCTGCTTCATCGAGTCGCGCTCACGCACGGTCACCGCGTTGTCCTCGAGCGTGTCGAAGTCGACGGTCACACAGAACGGCGTACCGATCTCGTCCTGACGGCGGTAGCGGCGCCCGATGGCACCCGCGTCGTCGAACTCGATGTTCCAGTTCTGCCGCAGCGCCTGCGCGAGACCCTTGGCCTTCGGGGACAGCTCGGGGTTGCGGGACAGCGGGAGGACGGCGACCTTCACCGGGGCGAGGCGGTGGTCGAGGCGCAGCACCGTGCGCTTCTCCATCTTGCCCTTGGCGTTCGGCGCCTCGTCCTCGACGTAGGCGTCGAGGAGGAAGGCCAGCATGGCCCGGCCGACACCCGCCGCCGGCTCGATGACGTACGGCGTCCAGCGCTCCCCGGCCTCCTGGTCGAAGAAGGAGAGGTCCTGGCCGGAGGCCTTGGAGTGGGCGCCGAGGTCGTAGTCGGTGCGGTTGGCGACGCCCTCCAGCTCACCCCACTCGCTGCCGCCGAACTGGAAGCGGTACTCGATGTCGGCGGTGCGCTTGGAGTAGTGGGAGAGCTTCTCCTTCGGGTGCTCGTACCAGCGCATGTTCTCGGTACGCAGGCCGAGGCCCGTGTACCAGTTCCAGCGCTGCTCCATCCAGTACTCCTGCCACTTCTCGTCCTCGCCCGGCTTGACGAAGAACTCCATCTCCATCTGCTCGAACTCGCGGGTGCGGAAGATGAAGTTGCCCGGCGTGATCTCGTTGCGGAACGACTTGCCCATCTGGGCGATGCCGAACGGCGGCTTGCGGCGCGAGGTGGTCTGCACCTGGGCGAAGTTGGTGAAGATGCCCTGGGCGGTCTCGGGGCGCAGGTAGGCGACGGAGCCGCTGTCCTGCGTCGGGCCGAGGTGCGTCGACAGCAGGCCCGAGAACTGCTTGGGCTCGGTGAACTGGCCCTTGTTGCCGCAGTTCGGGCAGTTGATGTCGGCCAGGCCGCCTGCCGGCGCGTGCCCCTTCTTCTCCTCGTACGCCTCTTCCAGGTGGTCGGCGCGGAACCGCTTGTGACACGCGGTGCACTCGGTCAGCGGGTCCGTGAACGTGGCGACGTGGCCGGACGCGACCCAGACCTCGGAGGCCAGGATGACGGACGAGTCGATACCGACCACGTCCTCGCGCGACGTCACCATGTAGCGCCACCACTGACGCTTGATGTTCTCCTTGAGCTCGACACCCAGCGGTCCGTAGTCCCAGGCGGCGCGCTGTCCGCCGTAGATCTCACTGCAGGGGAAAACGAAGCCACGGCGCTTGCTCAGGCTGACGATGGTGTCGATCTTGTCGGCGGCCACGGTGCTCTCTTCATTACGACGACGGGCGTTGAAGCGAGATGCTTCCAGCGAATGATTCAGGTTACCGGCGCATGCTCCCACACGGCCAAATCGGCCCCCCTGCCGCGAGACCCCGAGCAGAGCTTGTTGACAACGGTTTCCATGTTTGTTGAAAATGACTGTCATGAACGTACGACGACGCCTCATATCCGCCGCCGCGCTCGCCGCGGCCGCCGCGCTCGGGACCGGCACGCTCACCGCCTGCTCCGCCGACGGCGCGGCGGCGGCCGGCACCGGAAAGTTCGACGTCGTCGCGTCGTTCTATCCGATGGCCTTCCTCGCCGAGCGGATCGGCGGCGGCCACGTCCACGTCACCGGTCTCACCTCGCCCGGCCAGGAACCGCACGACCTGGAGATCAGCCCCAAGCAGATCGCGATGCTCCAGGACTCCGACGCGGTCCTGTACCTGAAGAACCTCCAGCCCTCCGTCGACGACGCGGTCGCCCAGTCCCCGGTCAGAACGAAGATCGACGCGGCCTCCCTGACCACGCTGGAGGAACACGGCAACGAGGTCGGCGGCCACGCGGCCGCGCACGACAGCGAGACGAACGGGGAGTCCGCGGGCAAGGACCCGCACATCTGGCTCGACCCCGTGCGCTACGCCCAGGTCGCCCGGGGCGTCGGCGCCGCCTTCGAGAAGGCCGACCCCGAGCACGCCGCCGACTACCGCAGGAACACCGCGGCCCTGGTCAAGCGGCTGAACGGCCTGGACCGGCAGTTCCGCACCGGTCTCGCGCACACGAGGACCAAGGTCTTCATCACCACGCACGCCGCCTTCGGTTACCTCGCCGAGCGCTACGGCCTCACCGAGGAGGCCATCAACGGCCTCGACCCCGAGTCGGAGCCCAGCGCCGCGCGCGTGAAGGACCTGGAGACCCTGGCCAGGGCCGACGGCGTCTCCACCGTCTTCTACGAGACGCTCGTCAGCGACAGGACCGCCAGGACCGTCGCGGGCGACTCGGGCCTGCGGACCGACGTGCTGGACCCCATCGAGGGCATCACGGCCAAGTCCCGCGGCAGGGACTACTTCTCCGTCCAGGAGGCCAACCTCAAGGCCCTCCGGCAGGCGCTGGGGGCCAAGTGACCGGCAGGGAAGGCAGGATCATGGCAGAGCCCGTCATAGCCCTGCGCGGGGTCGGCGCCGAACTCGGCGCGCGCCCGGTGCTGCGCGGCATCGACCTCACCGTCGGCCGCGGCGAGGTCGTCGCGCTCCTCGGCGCGAACGGCTCCGGCAAGTCCACGGCGGTCCGCACGGTCATCGGCCAGGTGCCGGTGAGCGGCGGCACGGTCGAGCTGTTCGGCACCCCGCGGGGCGCCTTCCGCGACTGGGCGCGTGTGGGCTACGTACCCCAGCGCACCACGGCGGCGGGCGGTGTCCCGGCTACGGTCACCGAGATCGTCTCCTCGGGCCGGCTGTCCCGCACCCGCTTCGGCCCCTTCCGCGGGACCGACCGGGGGGCCGTGCGCCGCGCCCTGGAACTGGTCGGCATGGCGGACCGCGCGAAGGACTCCGTGACGGCCCTCTCCGGCGGCCAGCACCAGCGCGTGCTGATCGCCCGCGCCCTCGTCGCCGAGCCCGAACTGCTGATCATGGACGAGCCGATGGCGGGCGTCGACCTGGCCAGCCAGGAGGTGCTGGCCCAGACCCTGCGCGAGCAGGTCTCCCGGGGCACCACGGTCCTGCTCGTGCTGCACGAACTGGGCCCCCTGGAGCCCCTGCTCGACCGGGCTGTCGTCCTGCGCGACGGCCGCGTGGTCCACGACGGGCCGCCCTCCGGGTCGCTCGACCGGGGGGACCCCCACCACCACCCGCACGCACCCGCGGGCACCGCACCGATCGGCACGGGACTGCTGAGCTGATGGACCTCCTGAACTACGCCTTCATGCAGCGGGCGCTCGTCGCCGCCGTGCTGGTCGGCATCACCGCGCCCGCGATCGGCATCTACCTCGTCCAGCGCCGCCAGCCGCTGATGGGCGACGGCATCGGCCACGTGGCGATGACCGGCGTCGGCCTCGGCTTCCTGCTGCACGCCTCGCCGGTGTGGATGGCCACGGCCGTCTCGGCGCTCGGCTCGGTCCTCATGGAACTGATCCGCTGGTACGGCAGGACACGCGGCGACATCGCCCTCGCGATGCTCTTCTACGGCGGCATGGCGGGCGGCGTGATGTTCGTCAACATGGCGCCGGGCGGCTCCAACGCGAACCTCATGTCGTATCTGTTCGGCTCGCTGTCGACGGTCGCCCCCGCGGACGTGACCGCGATCGTGGTGCTCGCCGCGTTCGTCGCCCTGGTGACCCTCGGCCTGCGCCGCCAGCTGTTCGCGGTCAGCCAGGACGAGGAGTTCGCGCGGGTCACCGGGCTGCCCGTGCGCGCCCTGAACCTGCTCACCGCGGTCACCGCGGCGGTCACCGTGACCGTCGCCATGCGGGTGGTCGGCCTGATTCTGGTCTCCGCGCTCATGGTCGTACCGGTCGCCGCCGCGCAGCAGCTCACCCGCAGCTTCGCCGCGACCTTCGCGCTCGCCGTCGCCATCGGCGTCACCGTGTCGGTGAGCGGCACGATCACGTCGTTCTACCAGGACGTGCCGCCCGGTGCGACGATCGTGCTGCTGACCATCGCCGCCTTCGTCGCGCTGAACGTGGCCGCCGCCCCGCTGGCCCGGCGGCGCGCCCGCGCGGCCGCCGCGGCACAGCCGCCCGAAGTCCCGGCGGAGCGCTCGGTTCCGGCCACGCGCACGGCCGCGGACGAGGCCGGAGTCTGACCGCCCGGGGTCCTTGCTGGCACAATGGCCGGGGCAGAGGTGAGACATGAGCCCGCGAGAGAACCGGAGGGGCGCGCCGCTGTGGTGAGCGCGAACGCGCACGCCCGAGGGCCGGACGCGGTCTCGGCCCCGGCGCACAGCGCCCCGCCGGTTGAGCGAGCCATCAAGGAGGCAACGGTGACGACCGCTGGACCGCCCGTGAAGGGCCGCGCGACCAGACAGCGTGCAGCCGTGGCGGCGGCCCTGGACGAGGTCGACGAGTTCCGCAGCGCGCAGGAACTGCACGACATGCTCAAGCACAAGGGTGACTCGGTCGGGCTCACCACCGTCTACCGCACCCTGCAGAACCTCGCCGAGGCCGGCGAGGTCGACGTGCTGCGCACCTCCGACGGCGAGTCCGTCTACCGCCGCTGCTCCACCGGCGAGCACCACCACCACCTGGTCTGCCGCACCTGCGGCAAGGCCGTCGAGGTGGAGGGGCCCGCGGTGGAGAAGTGGGCGGAGGCGATCGCCGCCGAGCACGGCTATGTGAACGTGGCACACACCGTGGAGATCTTCGGCACCTGCGCGGACTGCGCCGCCTAGGGCCTGGCGCTCAGTCGCGGCCGAAGCAGCGCTCCAGTTCGTCCAGGTCGTAGAACGCGGAGCCCTTGGCGATCGGGGTGCAGCCCTGCTTGAAGGCCGTCTCCTTCTCGTTGTAGAGCATGCGAACCAGGTAGCGGCCGCCCTTCTGGAAGACGTCCCACTGGATGTTGGCGCCCAGGGGGGCCACCGACGAGCCCCGCCAGGGGTTGTCGGCGTAGGTGTACGGCTCGTCCGGGTCGGCCGGCCGGGTGCTGCCGGGCAGACCCATCAGCGCGGCCAGCGGGATGATCTCCTCGGCGTGGGTGAAGCGCAGCTCGGCGCCGACGTCGCTGGTGCCGGCGCGCTCGGCCTCGGCCTGCCGGAAGAAGTCGTCGAGGAGGACCTCCGCCATCCGGTAGGTGATGTCGCTGTCGGAGAAGCCGGGGCCCTTCTCGTAGAAGTCCTCGGCGTCGCCGAGGTAGCCGAACCAGGCCGCGTCGGCGCGGGAGAGGTAGCGTTCCATCCCCCAGCCCTCGCCGCCGGGGCTCTCCTCGCTCATCGCGGGGGCGATGGCGTACAGGTCGTAGACGGCCTGGGCCGCCCCGACCTGGTCGGTGATCCCGTCGACGAAGGACCGTGTGAAGATCCGCCGCAGCACGTCGCGGGCGGCCTCGTGGGTCCTCGGCTGGTCGGTGACGGCGTTCAGGGTGTCCTTGAGGCGCTGGTCGTTCGCGAGGTAGTCGCGGTAGGCCGCGCCGCCCGCCGCCTTGTGGAAGTACAGCAGGTCCTTGTCGGTGCGGGTCGGGCCGATCAGCGGCTTCAGCCGGGGGGCGGCCGCGGCGAGGGCGCCGGTGTACTCGGCCGCGCTGTCCACCGCCCGCCCCTGCCCGGAGCTGACCACGTCGATCTTCTCGCCCCGGTCGGCGATCCGCGCGAACAGGGACGGCAGCCGCTCGACCGCGCGGTCGGCCGTGTCCCGCATCTCCTGGCGCCCGCGCCCGCTGAGGTTGCCGTAGCCGACCTGTGCCATGGCGGCCTGGAGGGCCCGCACCGCGGGCCCGAACTCCTCTCCCCTGCGGGTGAGTTGTCCCTGGGCCAGGGCCTTGTCCCACAGCGGGAGGATCAGGTCGCCGTCGCCGCTGTCGGTGGCCGCGCGGGAACCGTGGCGGGAGACGTTCTCGGTGAAGACCGGCGTGAAGCCGGCCGGGGGGCGCTGGTAGGCGCGCGGGCTCTGTTCGGCCGTGTAGACGGCCTTGGTGCCGTAGCTCTCCCGGTGCGCGGGACCGTCCGCGGCGTGCGCGGGCAGGGCGGTCGTCAGCAGGGCGCCGAGGGCGAGGACAGGAATGAGGCGTCTCATGAGTCCCGCATCCTCGGCGGCCCCGGTGAACCGGCGATGGCTACGAGGTTGCCGGGTCGTCGCCCTCCATGGCCAGCAGTTCCTCGTTCGGGACGGCGCCGCCGAACCGCCGGTCGCGGGAGGCGAATTCGAGGCAGGCCCGCCACAGGTCGCGGCGGTCGAAGTCGGGCCACAGCACGTCCTGGAAGACCATCTCGGCGTACGCGCTCTGCCAGAGCAGGTAGTTGGAGGTGCGCTGCTCGCCGCTCGGGCGCAGGAACAGGTCCACGTCCGGCATGTCCGGGTAGTACAGGTACTTCTGGATGGTCTTCTCGCCGACCTTGGACGGGTCGAGCCGCCCCGCCTTCACGTCCTCGGCCATCGCCTTCGCCGCGTCCGCGAGTTCGGCCCGGCCGCCGTAGTTCATGCAGAAGTACAGCGTGAGCCGGTCGTTGCCCTTGGTCTGCTCCTGGGCGACCAGGAGCTCCTTGGCGACCGACTTCCACAGCTTGGGCATCCGGCCCACCCAGCGCACCCGGATGCCGAGCTGGTCGAGCTGGTCGCGGGTCTTGCGGATGAAGTCGCGGTTGAAGTTCATCAGGAAGCGGACCTCGTCGGGCGAGCGCTTCCAGTTCTCGGTGGAGAAGGCGTACAGGGAGATGTTGCGGACGCCGATCTCGATGGAGCCCTGCAGGACGTCGAGCACCCGCTCGGCACCCACCTTGTGCCCCTCGGTGCGCGGCAGCCCGCGCTCCTTCGCCCACCGGCCGTTGCCGTCCATGACGATCGCCACGTGGTTCGGGACCAGCTCACCCGGGAGTTTCGGCGGGCGGGCGCCGGACGGGTGCGGCTCCGGCGTCGTGTACTCGCGCCGCTGGCGCCCCAGGATCCCGCGTACCACCATGTGCCTCTCGTCTCCCTCTCACTTTTCCACGTACCGCAGCGAGCGCAGTCCGCGCTCCAGATGCCAGTGCAGGTAGGCGGACACAAGACCGCTGCCCTCCCGGACGTAGCGCGCCTCGCACGCGTCCGCCGTCTCCCAGTCTCCCGTAAGCAGCGCACCGAGCAGTACCAGGGTCTGGGAGGAGGGCACGACGCTGCCCGGCACCCGGCAGTCGGTGCAGACGGAGCCGCCCGAGGCGACGGAGAAGAACCGGTTGGGGCCGGGCATCCCGCACCTGGCGCAGTCGCCGAAGCTGGGCGCGTACCCGTTGACGGCGAGGGAGCGCAGCAGGAAGGCGTCGAGGACCAGGTGCGGCGCGTGCTCGCCACGGGCGAGCGTCCGCAGGGCCCCCACCAGCAGCAGGTACTGCTGCACGGCGGGCTCGCCCTCGTGGTCGGTGAACCGCTCGGCGGTCTCCAGCATGGCCGTGCCGGCGGTGTACCGCGCATAGTCGGTCACGATCCCGCCGCCGTAGGGGGCGATGGTCTCGCTCTGGGTGCACAGCGGCAGCCCGCGTCCGATCAGCTCGCTCCCCCGCGCGAAGAACTGCACGTCCACATGGGAGAAGGGTTCGAGGCGGGCACCGAACTTCGACTTGGTGCGCCGCACCCCCCGGGCCACGGCCCGCACCCGTCCGTGTCCGCGGGTGAGCAGCGTGATGATCCGGTCCGCCTCACCCAGCTTCTGGGTGCGCAGCACGATGCCGTCGTCGCGGAACAGGCTCATGGCCCCATTCTCGCCCATCGGGACGAGTGGCCGGGGCGGGACCGGGCGAGCGGGGCGGGGGCGGTGGACGGTGGGCGGCTAGAGCGTCTCCCCTCGGCTGCGGGCGTTGGCGTGCGCCGTCGCCGCGCTCAGCCGTTCGGCGTCGGTCGCGCGCCGCACGTCCCCGGGCTCGGCGTCCCACTCCCGGCCGCCGCCGTACGGTCTCAGCTGGACGTACGGCCCCTCGTGCCCCATGACGATCCCGACCCTGCCGGTACGCGTGTCCACGACATGGCTGCCGATGGGGGGCTCGACGGGGTACTTCATGGGGTCACTCCTCCGCTTCTTCGACGCACAACGCCGAGTGTGTGGTCCGCCACGCCTTTCACGTGCTCCCCTCCCCTCCCGAGTTTCACGCTTCGCACACCCGGGGTGACGCTCCGCCTCTACACTCGGCATCGAGTTGCGCCCGTCAAGTGCCGCCCGCACCAGGGGCGTTGGCGACGCCCACCGATTGCCGGGGGGCCGTGCGCGGGCCCGGGGCCGCGGAACTCGAACGGCGCCGACGGGACGCGGGAATCACCCGGGTGGCGCTGGGCCGGGCCGGGTGCGCCGAGGGCGCCACCGGTACCGACCACTGGCGTCTACGCCATTCGTGTGCGCTGTCTTGACCGTCCCCGGAACCCTTCTTATGGTCGCGCTACCGACCGGACGTAGGACGTCGTATCTCCCACTCCCTCCCCCCACCGACCCGTTGGAGGACCCGTGCGCGACGACGTGAGCCCCGGCCCCGACGTACCGGCACCGCGCCGCCGGTCGTTCCTCAGGTTCACCGGCGCCCTCGGCGCGGCCGCCGCGCTGCCGCCCGCGCTCGCCGCCTGTTCCGCCGGCCCCGAGTCGACGAACGACACGGGCGGCGGGGGCGGCGGGAAGGACCGCACCCTGACCGCGGTGATCGGATACGGCAACGACGGCAGCTGGGATCCGACGCAGACCGCGTCCGCGTTCTCGATGGCGGCCAACAACCACATCTACGAGGGGCTGCTGGACACCGACCCGATCTCCCGGGTGCCGTACCCCGCGCTCGGCACCGAGGTGCCGAAGGACCCGGACGCGACCACCTGGCGGTTCGGGCTGCGGCCGGGCGCGACCTTCCACGACGGCAGGCCGGTCACCGCCGACGACGTGGTGTTCACCTACGAGCGCATCCTGGACCCCGGCACGCAGACCCTCGCCAAGGGCTTCTTCGCGAGCTGGCTGCGGGACGTCCGCAAGGTCGACGCGGGCACCGTCGAGCTGGTGCTCGACTTCCCCTTCCCCGAAGGGCTTTCGCGGCTCACCCTGGCCAAGATCATGCCGCGGCACGTGTTCTCCCGGCCCGGCGCCTGGGACGACGCGATCAGGGGGCTGGCCGTGGGCTCCGGGCCGTACCGGCAGAGCGCGCACCACCCCAAGTCCAACACCGCCTTCGCCGCCTTCGACGCCTACAACGGCCCGCTCAGGCCGGCCTTCAGGAAGATGAACTGGCTGACCATCGTGGACGCGGCCCCGCGCGTCGCCAGGATCTCCGGGACCGGCGCCGGCGCCCAGATCGCCGACAACATCCCCTACGCCAACATCCCCCGCCTGGAGCAGGGCGGCCTGAAGGTCGCGAGCGGCGCCGGGATGAACAACCTCTTCCTGATGTTCAACACCCGGCACAAGCCCTTCGACGACGTACGGGTGCGCCAGGCGCTCCACTACGCCATCGACACCGAGAAGATGGTGCGGGTCGCCCTGAAGGGGCACGGACGGCCGGCGTCCTCCTTCCTCGACGAGGGCAACCCGTCCTACCGCCGGGCGAAGACGGTCTACGGCCACGACCCCGCCCGGGCGAAGGCGCTGCTGAAGGCGGCCGGGGTCGGGAACCTCAAGGTCGACGTCCTCGCCGTGAACGTCAGCTGGATCGTGGACTGCCTGCCGACCATCAAGTCCTCCTGGGACGCGATCGGCGTCGAGACGACGCTGGCACCGCAGGAGACCACGGCCGTCTTCACCAAGATGGACCAGAAGCAGGACTACCAGGTCGTCGCCGCCGCCTCCAACCCCAACCAGTTCGGCCTCGACGCCGACCTGATCATGCACTACAACTACGGGCCCCAGAACCTCTGGATGGGCTACACCCGCTGGGCCGGCCACCCCGTCGCCCGACGGCTCTTCAGGGACATGGACCGGGCCACCCGGGAGCCCGACGCGGCGCGGAAACGGGCGATGGTCCAGGACTACATCGACGTCGTCGCCGAGCAGGCCGTGCTGTATCCGGTGGTGCACAACGAGCTGATGACCGCCTGGGACCCGCGCCGGCTCACCGGCATAAGGGCCCAGCCGTATCCGGGGATCAACCTGCTCCGGGCGCGGTGGGTCTGACGGCATGACGGCGGTCGTACGGATCCTGCTGCGCCGTGTCGTCCTGCTCGTGCCGCTGCTGCTCGGGATCGTGCTCTTCGTGTTCCTGGTGATGCGGTTCTCGGACGTCGACCCCGCGTCGGCGTTCTTCCAGGGCGCGAACCCGACCCCGGCGCAGCTGCACGCCTTCCGCGAGCGAGGCGGGCTGCTCGACCCGCTGCCGGTGCGCTACGTCCGCTTCGTCGGCGACCTCCTGCACGGCGACCTCGGCACCAGCGCCCTGACCCGGGCCCCCGTGGCCGACCAGGTGACCACCGCCCTGCCGCTCACCCTCCAGCTGACCTTCCTGGGCCTCGGCATCGCGGTCGTGCTGGCGCTGGCGGGCGGGGTGACGGCCGCCGTTTACCGGGACCGGCTGCCGGACCAGGTCATCCGCGTGGTCTCCCTGGTCGGGGTCGCCGCGCCCGGGTTCTGGCTGGCACTGCTGATGATCCAGTACCTGGCGGTGGACCAGGGCTGGTTCCCGGCCGGCGGCTACGTCAACCCCGCCGACTCCCTCACCGGCTGGCTGCGGACCATGGCGCTGCCCGCGTTCGCGCTGTCCCTGCCGGTGGCCGCCCAGCTGACCCGGATCGTGCGCACCTCGGTGGTGGAGGAGCTGGACAAGGACTACGTGCGCACGGCCATCGGCGGCGGGCTGCCGCCCCGGGTGGTGGTGGGCCGCAACGTCCTCAGGAACGCCCTGGTCAACCCGCTGACCGTGCTCGGGCTGCGGGTCGGCTACCTCCTCGGCGGTGCCGTCGTCATCGAGACGATCTTCTCGCTGCCCGGCATGGGCAAGCTGATGATCGACGCCGTGCAGAACGGCGACCCGGCCGTGGTCCAGGGGGTCGTGCTCACCACGGCCACCGGGTTCGTCGTCGTGAACCTCGTCATCGACATCCTGTACCTGCTGGTCAACCCACGGCTGAGGGCGGCCTGATGATCACGCGTGCGAACATCGCCGGGCGCCTCGCCCGGCCGGGCGTGCGGCTGCGCGGCCTGCGCCGGCTGCCGCCGCTGCCGGCGATCGCCCTCTACTTCCTGGCGGTCGTCGTCCTGGCCGCCGTACTCGCCCCGGTGCTCGCCCCCGACGATCCGCTCGACCAGCAGGACCCGGTCGGCGGCTCGGGGGCGCCGTCGGCCGCGCACTGGATGGGGCAGGACAGTCTCGGCCGGGACGTCCTCAGCCGGCTGATGTACGGCGCCCGCTGGTCCCTGGCGATCGGGCTGGGCTCGACCGCGCTCGCGCTGGTGGCCGGCGCGCTCCTCGGGGCGCTCGCGGCGACCTCGCGGAAGGCGGTCGACGAGACGCTGATGCGCGGCCTGGACGTGGTGATGGCGTTTCCGGGCATCGCGCTCGCGGCCGTGCTCGTCGCCGTGTTCGGCGGCGGGATCGGCGTGCTGATCTGCGCGATCGCCTTCCTGTTCACCCCGCCGGTGGCGCGGGTCGTCCGGGCGAACGTGCTCGACCAGTACGGCGAGGACTACGTCACCGCCGAGCGGGTCATCGGCGCCCGCACCCCGCACATCGTGCTGCGGCACGTGGCCGTCAACTGCGCCGCCCCCGTGCTGGTGTTCTGCACGGTCCAGGTCGCCGAGGCGATCGTCTTCGAGGCGTCGCTGTCCTTCATCGGCGCGGGCGTACGGCCCCCGGACCCGTCCTGGGGCAGTGTCATCGCCGACGGCAAGAACATGGTGCTGACCGGAGGCTGGTGGGCGACCGTCTTCCCGGGGCTGCTGATCCTGCTGACCGTGCTGTCGCTGAACGTCCTGTCCGAAGGCGTCTCGGACGCGTGGGCCGCCCCCGCGCCCCGGGAGGTCGAGACGCCCGGGGACCGGGTGGAGACCGCGGAGCCCGGCACCGGCGGGGTGCTGCCGCTGCCGGGGCTCGCCGAGGCCGCCCGGCGGCTGCGGTCCCGGGCCCGGCCGCTGCCGGACCGGAGCGGGCCGCCGGTGCTGGCGGTGGAGAACCTCACCGTCGGCTTCCCGGACCGGCACCGGGGCGTCGACGTCGTCGCCGGGGTCGGCTTCGAGGTGTACCCCGGTGAAGTCCTCGGCCTGGTGGGCGAGTCCGGCTGCGGGAAGTCGCTGACCGCGCTGACCGTCATGGGCCTCCAGCCGAGGGGGGCCCGCGTGCGCGGCCGGGTGCGCTTCCGTCAGCGGGACCTGCTGACCGAGCCGGCGCGGGTACGGCGGCGGCTGCTCGGGCACGAGATGGCGATGGTCCACCAGGACGCGCTGTCCTCGCTGAACCCGGCGATGACCGTCCGCGCCCAGCTGGGGCAGCTGGCCCGCCGCGGCGGCCGGCGCAGCCCGCGGGAGCTGCTGTCGCTGGTGGGCCTCGAACCGGAGCGCACCCTGCGCAGCTTTCCGCACGAGCTCTCCGGTGGCCAGCGCCAGCGGGTGCTGATCGCCATGGCCCTGTCCCGGGACCCGAGCCTGATCGTCGCCGACGAGCCGACGACCGCCCTGGACGTCACCGTGCAGGCCCAGGTCATGGCGCTGCTGCTGCGGCTGCGCGAGGAACTGGGCTTCGCGCTGCTCCTGGTCTCGCACGATCTGGCGCTGGTCGCCGACGTCACCGACCGGGTGGTGGTGATGTACGGCGGGCAGATCGTGGAGAGCGGGGTGACCGCCGACCTCGTGGCGGCACCGGCCCACCACTACACACGCGGGCTGCTGGGCAGCGTGCTGTCGCTGGAGTCGGCGCAGGAGCGGCTGACCCAGATCGAGGGGGTCGTACCGGCCCCGGCCGACTTCCCCCCGGGCTGCCGTTTCGCGGGCCGCTGCCCGCTGGCGAGCGCGGTGTGCCACGCGCACGCGCCCGTCCTCGCGGGCACGGCCGGGCACGCGGCCGCCTGCCACCACCCGGCCGTGGATCCGACGTCGGCGGAGAGCGAGGCCCTGCAGTGATCGTGGAGGTACGGGACGCCCATGTGGTCCACCGGGCGCGCGGCGGCGGCCTGTTCCGGCGGGACCGGGTGTACGCGCTGACCGGCGCGGACCTCTCGGTGGCCGCCGGCGAGACGGTGGGTGTGGTCGGCGAGTCGGGGTGCGGGAAGTCGACGCTGGCGAGGGTGCTGGTGGGCATCGAGCGGCCGGTCCCCGGCACGGTGTCGTTCCAGGGGCGGGACCTGTGGGCGATGACACCGGCCGAGCGCCGGGCGACGGTCGGCGCGGGCACCGGCGTGATCTTCCAGGACCCGTCGACGGCCCTGAACCGGCGGCTGACGGTACGGCGCGTCCTGCGCGACCCGCTGGACGTCCACGACCGCGGCGTCCGGGCCGAACGGGAGGAGCGGGTGCGGGAGTTGATGGCCCTGGTCGGACTCCCCGGGGCCCTCGCCGACGCGCTGCCCGGCCAGCTGTCCGGCGGGCAGCGGCAGCGGGTCGCGATCGCCCGGGCGCTGGCCCTGGACCCGGCCCTGGTCGTCGCCGACGAGCCGACCAGCGCGCTGGACGTGTCGGTCCGCGCGCAGATCCTCAACCTGCTGCTCGACCTGAAGGACCGCCTCGGCCTCGCCCTGGTGTTCGTCTCGCACGACATCCAGACGGTACGGCGGATGAGCGACCGGGTGGTCACCATGTACCTGGGCCGGATCGTGGAGGAGACCCCGGCCGCCCTGGTCGGCGACGGGGCCCGGCACCCGTACACCCGCGCCCTGTTCTCGGCCACGCCCGGTCTGCTGCACCCCGTCGACCCGATCCCGCTGACCGGTCCCGTGCCCTCGGCGACCCGGCCGCCGGACGGCTGTCCGTTCCGCACCCGCTGCTGGCGGGCGGACGAGGTGTGCGCGCGGGCGATGCCGGAGTTCTCGGCCGCGTCGCGGCCCGGACACCGCTACCGCTGTCACCATCCTGTGGAGGAGGACCTGTCGACCCGCGACCTAGCCCGCAGGAGCCGTGAATGACCTTCCCCGCCCCGCTCACCGGTGTCGTCCCGCCCGTCTGCACCCCCCTGACACCGGAGCGCGAGGTGGACGTCCCCTCGCTGCTCAGACTCGTCGACCACCTGGTGGACGCCGGGGTGCACGCCCTGTTCCTGCTCGGCTCGACGTCCGAGGCGGCCTTCCTCACCGACCGGCAGCGCCGCCAGGTGGTCGAGGCGGTCGCCGGCCATGCGGGCGGTCAGCTGCCCGTGCTGGCCGGGGCCATCGACATGACCACCCCCCGCGTCCTGGACCACGTCCGGGCGGTCACGGCGGCCGGCGCCGAGGCCGTCGTCGTCACCGCCCCGTTCTACGCCCGCACCCACCCCTCGGAGATCGTCCACCACTACCGCCGGATCGCGGCCGCGAGCCCCGTCCCGGTCATCGCCTACGACATCCCGGCCGCCGTGCACACCAAGCTCCCGGCCGACGTGGTGCTGGGGCTGGCCGGGGACGGTGTGCTGGTGGGGATCAAGGACTCCAGCGGGGACCTGGCGGCCTTCCGGGAGGTCGTCACCGGGGCCCGCGCGCACCCCGGCTTCAGCGTCCTGACCGGCTCCGAACTGGTCGCCGACGCCGCTCTCGCGATGGGCGCGGACGGGGCGGTGCCGGGCCTGGCCAACGTGGACCCGCACGGCTATGTCCGCCTCTACCGCCAGTGCCGGGCGGCAGATCGGGAGGGGGCGCGGGCCGAACAGGAGCGGCTGTGCGCCCTGTTCGGCCTGACCGGGGCGGGTGATCCGGCCCGGATGGGCGGCAGCTCCTCGGCGCTCGGCGCGTTCAAGGCGGCCCTGCATCTGCGCGGCGTCATCGACTGCCCGGTCACCGCCGAGCCCCAGGTCCCGCTGTCCGGAGAGGAGACCGAGCGGGTCGCCAAGTTCCTGGCGGCGGCGGGGCTCCTCTAGGGCACGCTCAGCCTGCGGAACTCCAGGCCGTCGTAGGCGCCCGTCTCGTACAGGACGCCGGCCGTGCCGTGGCCGAGCTGGACCAGGTCGGAGTAGGCGGCCCGCAGCCCGGACAGGGTGCGCAGCCGGGTGAAGGTGCGGCCGGCGTCCGTGCTGGTCCACAGGGCCATGGCGCGGCGGGCGGTCGGCACGGACGGGCCGGAGAACAGCAGCGGGGCGCCGGGGCCGCGCAGCTGCAGGACGCTGCCCTCGACCACGGGGACGTCGCTCAGGGTGGGCTGGGCGGCGTAGGGGCGGTCGAGGGTGGTGCCGCCGTCGCCCGAGTAGGTGTCGAGGCGGTTGCCGGGCGCGCCGCCCAACTGGTCACGGGCGCTGAAGTAGACGCGACCGTCGGGGAGTTGGGTGGCGCTGGTCTCGTTGACGTTGGTCTCGCCGTCGTGGCCGGGGGTCACGAAGCCGAGGTGCCAGGTGCGGCCGTCGTCGTCGCTGTAGAGGGAGTGGCCGCCGTAGAACCGGGGCTCCCGGCCGGTGGCGGGGGAGCCCGCGGGCGGGGCGGTGGAGTGGTCGGCGGGGACCAGGAGGCGGCCGGCGTGGGGGCCCAGGGTGAGGGCGACGGCGTGGCCGGGGCCGGTCGCGTACCAGCGCCAGCGCGGCGGCTTCACCCCGGCCGTGATGTCCCGCGGGGCGGTGAAGTGGAGGCCGTCGTCCAGGCTGCGCTGCACGTACACCCGGCGCCCCGCCCCGGGCGCGGCCCGACCGCGCATGATCTGGTCCTCCGTCACGTCCCCGCCGTTGCCGCAGGTCACCAGGACGATCGCGCCGGTGCGCGGGTCGGCCACGGGCGCCGGGTTGCCCCGGGTGTCCCCCTCCCCCGCGGCGACCACGGTCAGCGGGCCCCAGCTGCATCCGCCGTCGCCGGACCTGCGCAGCACGACGTCGATGTCCCCGCTGTCCCCCGCCCCGTCGCGGCGCCCCTCGGCGAACGCCAGGACGGTACCGGCCCGGCTGCGGACCACGGCGGGGATCCGGTACGTGTGGTAGCCGCCCTCGCCCGACACGTACGGCCGCGAGGACACACAGGCGGCGCGCGCGGGGGCCGCGTGCGCGGGCAGCGGATGGGTGAACGGCGTGAGGAGGGCGAGGCTGGTCAGGAGGGCGCGGTTCAGCGGGGTCACGCGGTGATGCTGCCCGGATCGACCGGGCTGTTCTTACTCCGTCCGGCTGATCAGGACGGTGTCCGGGCCGCGGCCAGCAGCCGGGTGACGTCGGGGGCGCAGATGGTCAGGGCCGCGCCGACCGTGGTGAGGGCGTCGCGTTCGGCGGGGGTGTAGGGGCCGTCGGCGAGGGCGATGCGGGCGGCCTGGAGGAGGAGGGCCTCGCGGCCGCCCGGGGCGAGGTGCGGGGCGAGCGGGTCCAGGGCCTCGTGCAGCTCTATGGTCAGGCTCGCTCCGCAGGGCTGCTCGAAGACCCGGCCGGTGTCGGCGGCGAGGGCCTCGACCAGGGCGGCGAGCTGCTCCTCGGTGCAGTCGTCGAAGCCGGCCGCGCGGACCGTGGCGGCGGCCGTCTCCAGGGCCGTGCGGGAGCAGGTGCCGCCCGCGGCGAGGACGGCGAGGGCGACGGTGTGCACGGCGTCGCGGAGCATCGCGGAGAAGCGGCGGGTGGTGGGGTGGTCGAGGACGTCGGTGCCGTAGTGGTGGTGGCAGGCGGCGCACTCCACGACCGGTCCGGTCGCCCCGCGGGGCAGCACGGGCACGCCGAGCACGGTGAGCCGGCGGCGCCCGGTGAGCCGCTGGTAGTTGCGGTCGCCTCCGCAGCCGGGGCAGAAGAACTCGCCGTCGCCCACGGGTGTCCAGGCGGTGCGGGTGCCCAGGATGTGCACAGCCCTGGTGGCACGGTCGTCTCGTCCCCGTACTGGCAGCACGTCGCACCTCCGTAACCGCACGGCAACATCGCCGCGCTGGCGTGATGTTAGCCACATCACGGAGGCTGAGTCAGTACCCCGTAAGAGACCTTTCTGTGACCTGGCCGGCCCGGTGGCCGATAAGCGACGGGGCCCCGGCCGCCGTACCTGGCGGCCGGGGCCCCGAAACTCCCGGTCAGGGTGGTCAGCGGGTGGCGCGGTTGACGGCGGAGACGACCGCCTTCAGCGACGCACGCGTCGTGTTCGCGTCGATGCCGATTCCCCACAGGACCTTGTCGTCGATCGCGCACTCGATGTAGGAGGCGGCCTGCGCGGAGGCGCCCTCGCTCATCGTGTGCTCCTGGTAGTCCAGCAGGCGTACGTCGACGCCGATGGACTGCAGGGCGTCGAAGAAGGCCGAGATCGGACCGTTGCCGGAGCCGGTGAGGACGGTGTCCTCGCCGTCGACGGTGGCCTCGACGGTCAGGGTGTCCACGCCGTCGGTGTCGGTGGTCGACTGGCCGGTCCTGACCTGGATGCGGCCCCACGGGTTCTCGGGGTTCGGCAGGTACTCGTCCTGGAAGACCGCCCAGATGTCCTTCGGCGTGATCTCGCCGCCCTCGGCGTCGGTCTTCGCCTGGATGATCTTCGAGAACTCGATCTGCATCCGGCGCGGCAGCTCCAGCTTGTGGTCGTTCTTCAGGACGTAGGAGACACCGCCCTTGCCGGACTGCGAGTTGACCCGGATCACGGCCTCGTAGGAGCGGCCGACGTCCTTGGGGTCGATCGGCAGGTACGGCACCGCCCACTCGATGTCGTCGACGGTGACGCCCCTGGCGAGGGCGTCGGCCTCCATGGCGTCGAAGCCCTTCTTGATGGCGTCCTGGTGGGAGCCGGAGAAGGACGTGTAGACCAGGTCGCCCACGTACGGGTGGCGCGGGTGGACCTCCATCTGGTTGCAGTACTCCCACGTACGACGGATCTCGTCGATGTCGGAGAAGTCGATCTGCGGGTCGACGCCCTGGGAGAAGAGGTTCATGCCCAGGGTGACCAGGTCGACGTTGCCGGTGCGCTCGCCCTGCCCGAACAGGCAGCCCTCGACGCGGTCGGCGCCGGCCATCAGCGCCAGCTCCGCGGCCGCCACGGCCGTGCCGCGGTCGTTGTGCGGGTGCACGGACAGGCAGACGTACTCGCGGCGGGACAGGTTGCGGTGCATCCACTCGAAGCGGTCCGCGTGCGTGGAGGGGGTCGAACGCTCCACGGTGGCGGGCAGGTTGAGGATGATCTCGCGGCCCGGGCCCGGCTGGTAGACGTCCATGACCGCCTCGCAGACCTCCAGCGCGAAGTCCAGCTCGGTGTCGGTGAAGATCTCGGGCGAGTACTGGTAGCCGAACTCCGTCTCCGGGCCCAGCAGTTTCTCGGCGTACTCCATCACCAGGCGGGTGCCGTCGACGGCGATCTGCTTGATGTCGTCCTTGGAGCCGCGGAAGACGACCCGGCGGAAGACCGGGGCGGTGGCGTTGTACAGGTGGACGGTGGCCCGGCGGGCGCCCTTCAGGGACTCCACGGTCCGCTCGATCAGGTCCTCACGGGCCTGGGTCAGGACGGAGATCGTCACGTCCTCGGGGATCGCGCCCTCTTCCTCGATGATCGAGCGCACGAAGTCGAAGTCGGTCTGGCCGGAGGCGGGGAAGCCGACCTCGATCTCCTTGTAGCCCATCTTGACCAGCTGGTCGAACATCCGGCGCTTGCGCTCGGGCGACATGGGGTCGATCAGGGCCTGGTTGCCGTCGCGCAGGTCGGTGGAGAGCCAGCGGGGGGCGGTGGTGACGCGCTTCTGGGGCCAGGTGCGGTCCGCGATGTCGACCTGCTCGTAGCGGCCGTACTTGTGGATCGGCATGGAACTGGGCTGCTGGCGGTTGGCCATGATGCGTAAGGCTCCTCTGGAGGTCCGGAAGGACGGCCGACGACGCAACGCCAAGCTCCGCGGGGAGGGGGTCGGCCTCGACTACAGGCCCTCGCCGCGGCAGCTAAGAAGAAGCAGCCCGAAACGCATGATGCTTCGCAGCCTAGCCGAGCCGCCCCGGACGCGGGGACGCGTTCCAGTATGCGGGACCGCGGGTGCAAAAGGGACGAAAAGTGCGCCGTACCACATCGTCACTGAGCGTCGCGATTCCTGTCCGGGTATTTCACCAATCATGGTGGCAGCTAGTGACATGTGCGTCACACAGTGCAAGTGTGCCGGGCATGACGACCAACGGGGGCTCCCAGCCCGTCTTCTGCACGATCGTGCCGCCCCATGTCCTCGACCGGCTCGCGCAGGCCGAGGATCCCGCGCTCTCCGGACCGGCCCGCCGGTCCCTGGAGCACGACGCCTACCAGCGCACCAAGCGGCGGCTGACCACGGTGATCGGCGCACCCGCCGTCGCGGCGCCGGCCGGCGCCGCGGCCGACCAGCCGCACCGCACCATCTACGACACCCACCACACCCAGGACCTGCCCGGCACCAAGGTCCGCGAGGAGGGGTCCGACCCGGGCTCGGACGCCACGGTCAACCGCGCCTACGCGGGCCTCGGCGCCACCTTCGAGCTGTACCTGAAGGCGTACGGCCGCCACTCCATCGACGGCGACGGGCTGCCGCTGGACGCCACGGTGCACTTCGGGGAGGGCTACGACAACGCCTTCTGGAACGGCGAGCAGATGGTGTTCGGGGACGGCGACAACGAGGTCTTCCTCGACTTCACCATCCCGGTCGACGTCATCGGCCACGAGCTGACCCACGGCGTCACCCAGCACACCGCGAACCTGACCTACTTCGGTCAGTCCGGCGCGCTCAACGAGTCGCTCTCCGACGTGTTCGGCTCGCTGATCAAGCAGTACACGCTCGGCCAGACCGCCGCCGAGGCCGACTGGCTGATCGGCGCGGGCCTGCTCGCCCCGAGCGTGCACGGCACGGCGCTGCGCTCGATGAAGGCCCCGGGCACGGCGTACGACGACCCGAACCTCGGCAAGGACCCGCAGCCGGCGACCATGGAGCACTACGTCCGCACCGGCCGCGACAACGGCGGCGTGCACATCAACTCCGGCATCCCCAACCACGCCTTCTACCTCGCCGCCACGGCCCTCGGCGGCCACTCCTGGGAGAAGGCGGGGCAGATCTGGTACGACGTGCTGACCGGCGGCGAGCTGAAACAGGACGCCCTGTTCGCCGACTTCGCCACGCTCACCGTGCAGGCGGCGCGCGAGCGCTACGGCGCCGGGGACGAACTGCAGTCCGTGCAGAAGGCCTGGGAACAGGTCGGCGTGCGAACGCTCTAGTACCGCACACTGGGCCCATGCGGATTCAGGTGCGGCGCACGGGCGGTTTCGCGGGCATCGAGCGCCGGGCCGAGGTGGACACCTCGGCCCGGCCGGACGCCCAGGAGTGGCGGGCCCTGGCCGAACGCGTCCTCGCGTCCGGCCGGGCCACGCCCCCGGCGGGTGTCCCCGACGGGTTCGGCTACGAGATCACGGTGGACGGCCGGTCGGTGTACGCGGCCGACCCCCGGCTGACCGAGGACGAGCGGGAGCTGATCACCCGGGTGCTGAAGGAGGGCGCCTAGGTGTTCTGTCCGACAATGCGCGTCGTCGCCCGAAGGGCGGCCGCGCGGCGTCAGGTGCGCGCTCTCGGCGTGCATGGCGTCGCGCGGCAGACGGGAATTGTTCAGACAGGCCCTAGCAGTAACCGGCGCGCAGGAAGCCGCGCCGGCCGGGCGTGCCGAGGTCCAGGGGGATGTCGACATGGCTCGGGAGGGCGGCGAAGGAGACGTTCGGGAGGATGAACTCCCTTCCGGTGTACCGCTGCCGCACCGTCTGCCGGTCGGCGGGAGCGCACACGAAGGGATTGGCGTACGTGTTGTAGCCGAGCCCGGTGCCGGTGTTGAGGAATCCGGCGTCCTGGCACTGGTACAGCACGCCCCGCAGCGCGGCGGCGTCCCGGGGACCGGTGTACCGCGTCCGGAAGTTCGCGAAGCAGGTCAGGGAGTTGCCGCCGTCGTACGGGGACGGGCCGACGGCGGCCAGCGCCCCGAGGAAGGAGCGGTTGCAGCCGATGGCCGCCGAGGGGACGGCGCCCTGGAGCAGCCGATCCCGCCGGCACCCGGTCACGTCCTGGAACGCGCCGACGACGTCCTCGCCCGGACGGAGCCGGGAGTAGGCGAGGACGAGGTCCCGCTGGGCGGCGAGCGGGTAGGTCCCCGTGTCCCCGAACTGCTCGTCGAGCAGCCGGAACCAGGTCTCGAAGGCCGGGACCAGCGCCCGGACCCCGGACGGCACGGTGTACACGGCCAGGTCCGTCGGGGTGGACCAGGTCTCCAGGCCCGGGTAGCCGACGTACGACAGCACCCCGATGCCGTTCTTCGGCGGCTGGGTGCCGTAGCGCCTGCGCAGTTCCAGGTACCGCTCCAGGTTGGTGCTCGAGCCGGCCCAGGCGTACCGGAAGCCGCTCGGGTAGGGGGAGGTGTCGCCCCGGGTGTGCGTGGTGCCGAACAGCGACGGCGACACACAGCGGACCTCGCGCGCGACCCACGCGGCCCGGTACTCGGCCGGCGTGGAGATGCAGCCGCCGACGGGGGCGGCCGCGGCGCTCCGGCCGGAGCCCGCGAACGCGCTGGGCGCGCCGGCGAGGACGACGAGAAGACAGACCGCGAGGGCGGCCCACGACCGTACGAGCGATCCGCGGAACCGAAGTCGGTGATTCATGCGGCTCAGTCTCGGAACGTCGGGTTCCCTTTTGCCACTCCGCTGCTCCAACCGGCCGACAGAGCTTCATCACCAAGGCTTCGTCAGTTATGAGGTGGCGCACGGCCGTTGACTTCTGTTACTCGGGGTAAGGATGATCCGGCCATGGCGACTGACGCGGGCGATCCGATACCCCGGTTCCCGGCCGGCTTCCTGTGGGGCGTGTCGACCTCCGCCCATCAGATCGAGGGGGCGGCCGATCTGCGCGAGGCGTCCGTGTGGGACGTGTTCACCGCCGAGCCCGGCCGGGTGAAAGACGGTTCCACGGCGGCGGTGGCCTGCGACCACTACCACCGCTACGCGCAGGACGTGGCCCTGCTCGCCGGGCTCGGCGTGGACGCGTACCGCTTCTCCGTCTCCTGGCCCCGGGTCAACTCCCCCGGCGGGCTGGACTTCTACGACCGCCTGGTGGACGAGCTGTGCGCGGCCGGCGTGCGGCCGGTGCCCACCCTCTTCCACTGGGACCTGCCCGCCTCGCTGGACTGGCTGGACCGCGACACGGCGGCCAGGTTCGCCGACCACGTGACGGCGGTCGCCGAGCGCCTCGGCGACCGGGTGACCAAGTGGATCACCCTCAACGAGCCCGCCGAGCACACCCTGTTGGGCCACGCGCTCGGCGCCCACGCCCCCGGCGGGCAGCTGCTCTTCGACGCCCTCCCGGTCGCCCACCACCAGCTCCTCGCCCACGGCCTCGCGGTACGGGCGCTGCGCGCGGCCGGGGCGGCGGACATCGGCATCGCCAACTCGCACGGCCCGGTCTGGCCCGCCTCCGCCGAACCGGCCGACGTGGAGGCGGCGGGCTTCTACGACGTCCTGCTCAACCGCCTGTTCGCCGAGCCCGTCATCCTCGGCGAGTACCCCGACGGCATGGGCGAGCTGATGCCCGGTGACGTGCGGGCGGACCTCGAAGTCATCGCCGAGCCCGTCGACTGGTACGGCGTCAACTACTACGCGCCGTCCCTCGTGGGCGCCCCCCGGGGCACCGAGACCGAGTTCGGCGGCCTCACCATGCCCGCCGAACTGCCCTTCTCGGTCCGGGAGATCGAGGGCCGCCCGGTGACCGACTTCGGCTGGCCGGTGGTCCCCGAGGCGCTGACGGAACTGCTCACGACGTTCCGCGACCGCTACGGCGACCGGCTGCCCCCGGTCGTCATCACCGAGAACGGCTGCTCCTACGAGGGCGTCGACGACCAGGACCGCATCGCCTACCTGGACGCCCACATCCGCGCCCTGCACACCGCCCTGCGGGCCGGGGTGGACGTGCGCGGCTACTTCGTGTGGTCCCTGCTGGACAACTTCGAGTGGGCCGAGGGCTACGCGCGCCGCTTCGGCCTGGTGCACGTGGACTACGCGTCGCTGGAGCGCACCCCGAAGGCGTCGTACCACTGGTTCCGGGACGTGCTCCGGACGCAGGGGTGACCACCGTCCGCGCCCCGGCCGCCCTGGCCGAGCCCGTCGAACCGGTCGGCCGGGGCTGGACGGCGGCCCTGTCCCTGGCCAACGGGGCCATCTGGGTGGGCTGGTTCGGCCCGCTGCAGATCCTGCTCGCCGACCAGGCACGGGACTTCGCGCCCGGCTCCGGCATGTCCAAGGAGACGATGCTGGCGTGGGTGACCGGCGCGGGCGCGGTGGTCTCCCTGCTCGCGAACCCCTTCTTCGGCGCGCTGTCGGACCGTACGACCGCCCGCCGGGGCCGCCGTACCCCGTGGATCACGGCCGGGACCGCGGGCGGCGCGCTGTCGCTGCTGCTGCTCGCGGGCGCGGGCGGGGTGTGGTCCATGGCGGCCGGCTGGTGCCTGGTGCAGCTCACCCTGAACGCGGCCTTCGCGGCGGTCACGGCGGCCGTCCCCGACCGGGTGCCCCGGCTCCAGCGGGGCGCGGTGGGCGGCTGGCTGGGCGCGGCGCAGATCCTCGGCGTGGTCGGCGGCACGGGCCTGGCCACGGCGGCGGGCGGCACCGGGGCCGGGTACACGGCCTGCGCGGTGTTCACGGTGGCGGGCGTGCTGCCGTACGTCCTGCGCCACGAGGATCCGCGGCTGTCCCCCGCCGACCGGCCGCCGTGGTCCTGGCGGGGGTTCCTGGCGGGCTTCTGGCTGAGCCCGCGCCGCCATCCCGACCTGGGCTGGGCCTGGCTCACCCGCTTCCTGATCAACCTCAGCAACTCGCTCGTGCTGCTGTACCTCCTGTACTACCTGCGCGACCGCCTGCACCGCCCCGACCCCGGCCAGGGGGTGCTGGTGCTCACGGCGGTCAACGGCCTGACACTGGTCGCGACGGTCGTGGCGGGCGGCGTGTGGTCGGACCGGGTGGGCCGGCGCAAGCCGTTCGTCGTCTGGTCGGGCGTGCTGATGGCGGTGGCGACGGCGGCGCTCGCCGGCTGGCAGACCTGGCCCGGCGCGATCGTGGCGGCGGCCCTGCTCGGCATCGGATTCGGCGTGTTCACCTCGGTCGACTTCGCGCTGATGACGGACGTCCTGCCGAAGGCGCTGGACCGCGGCAAGGACCTCGGCGTGATCAACGTGGCCAACGCCCTGCCCCAGGTCGCGGCCCCCGCGCTCGCGGCGCCGATCGTGACGTACCTCGGCGGCTACCGGGTGCTGTACCTGGTGGCGGCGGTGGTCGGGCTGGCCGGGGCGGTGCTGGTGGGACGGATCAGGGGCGTCGAGTGATCCGCGGCGCCGAGCGGGCCGGGACGCCCGGCGCGCAGAGTGGTCCGGGCACCCGGCGCGCCGAGGGTCACAGCGCCCCGGCGTCGCGGGCGACCTGCTGCTGGTCCTTGACCGGCTGCACGACACCCCGGCGCAGGTGGTCACGGACTGCGGCGAGGTGCTGGCGCAGAACGCCCTGTCGCGGGCCCTGTCCGGGGACTGTTTCGCCCGGCCGCCGCGGGAGCGCAACCTGATCCGCCGCTTCTTCCTGGAACCCGCCGCCCGGGACCTGTTCCCGCCGGAGGACGTCCCGGACCTCGCCCGCGACCACGTCGCCAACCTGCGCGCGGTGGCGGCGGCCCGCCCCGACGACCCTGAACCCGCGGCCCTGGTGACCGGACTGCGCACCGGCAGCGAGGAGTTCGCCCGCCTGTGGGCCGTCCACGAGGTGGCGCTGCGGCGCGCCTCGACCCAAGCGCTTCCGGCACCCGGTCGTGGGCCTCCTGGAACTCGACTGCGAGGTCCTGCTGAGCCACCAGCACCATCAGCTCCTCGTCATCCACACGGCCCGCCCGGGCACGGAGTCCCACGGCCCCGCGGGACTGACCCCGCGGGCCCCCGCCGGACCGGGCGCGGCACTGCGGGTGGGTCAGAAGCCCAGCCGGCGCAGCTGCTTGGGGTCGCGCTGCCAGTCCTTGGCCACCTTCACGTGCAGGTCGAGGAAGACCGGCGTGCCCAGCAGCGCCTCGATGTGCTTGCGGGACTTGATGCCGACCTCCTTCAGGCGCTTGCCCTTGGGGCCGATGATGATGCCCTTCTGGCTGGGGCGCTCGATGTAGACGTTGGCGTGGATGTCCAGGAGGGGGCGGTCCGCGGGACGGTCCTCGCGCGGGAGCATCTCCTCGACGACCACCGCGATGGAGTGCGGCAGTTCGTCCCGGACGCCCTCCAGGGCGGCCTCGCGGATCAGTTCCGCGATCATGACCTGCTCGGGCTCGTCCGTCAGGTCGCCCTCGGGGTAGAGCGCCGGGCCCTCCGGCAGCAGCGGGACGAGCAGGTCGGCCAGCAGGCCCACCTGCTTGTCGCCCACCGCGGACACCGGGACGATCTCCGCCCATTCGAAGCCCAGCTCCTTGCCGAGCTGGTCGATGGCGATCAGCTGCTCGGCGAGGGTCTTGGAGTCGACCAGGTCGGTCTTGGTGACGATGGCGACCTTGGGGGTCTTCCGGATCCCCGCCAGCTCCTTGGCGATGAAGCGGTCACCGGGGCCGATCTTCTCGTTCGCCGGCAGACAGAAGCCGATCACGTCGACCTCGGCCCACGTCGTGCGCACGACGTCGTTCAGGCGCTCGCCGAGCAGGGTGCGCGGCTTGTGGAGGCCGGGGGTGTCCACCAGGATCAGCTGGGCGTCGGGCCGGTGCACGATGCCGCGTACCGTGTGCCGCGTCGTCTGCGGCTGGTTCGCGGTGATCGCCACCTTCTTCCCGACCAGAGCGTTCGTGAGGGTGGACTTGCCCGCGTTGGGGCGGCCCACGAAGCAGGCGAAGCCGGCGCGGTGGGCGGTCTCGGCCGGCTGCTCGGATGACTGGGTGCGAACGCTCATGCCGTTCATTGTCCCTGATCCATGAGCCCCCGCCGCACGGTGAGGTTCCGGTAACCCTCAGGCAATGAAACGTCACGGAAACACACCCGTACGCGACCGGAAACGCGCACCGGTGACCCTCTGACGAGCCCCCACACCGTTGGAGACGCCCGTGACCCTCGCCGCCGCGCACGTGAACACCGGCGACACCGCCTGGCTGCTCGCCGCGACCGCCCTCGTCCTGCTGATGACTCCGGGCCTCGCCCTGTTCTACGGCGGCATGGTCCGCACGAAGAGCGTCCTCAACATGCTGATGATGAGCTTCGTGTCGATCGCCCTCGTCACGGTGGTCTGGCTGGCGGCCGGCTACTCGCTCGCCTTCGGGGACGACACCGGCGGGGGGCTGATCGGCGGGCTGCGACAGGCCGGCATGAGCGGCCTCGGCCCCGGCAGCGTGCACGGCACGGTGCCCACCCTGCTGTTCGCCACCTTCCAGCTGACCTTCGCGATCGTCACGGCCGCGCTGGTCAGCGGTGCCGTGGCCGACCGGACGAAGTTCTCGGCCTGGCTGGTCTTCGTACCGCTGTGGACCCTCCTCGTATACGTTCCGGTCGCCCACTGGGTGTGGGGCCCCGGCGGCTGGATCCTGGACCGGCTCGGCGCGCTCGACTTCGCGGGCGGTCTGCCCGTAGAGATCACCTCCGGCGCCTCGGGCCTCGCCCTGTGCCTGGTCCTCGGGCCCCGGCTGGGCTTCCGCAAGGACGCGATGCGGCCGCACAACCTGCCGATGGTCGTGCTCGGCGCCGGTCTGCTCTGGTTCGGCTGGTTCGGCTTCAACGCGGGCTCCGCGCTCGGCGCGAACGGCCTGGCCGCGGCCGCCTTCCTCAACACCCTCGCCGCGGGCTGCACCGGCCTGCTGGGCTGGCTCTTCGTGGAGCAGAAGCGGGACGGGCACCCCACCACCCTGGGCGCCGCCTCCGGCGCGGTGGCCGGTCTGGTCGCGATCACGCCCTCCTGCGGCACGGTCTCCCTGCTCGGCGCCCTCGTCGTCGGCCTCGCCGCCGGTGCCGTCTGCTCCTACGCGGTGAGCTGGAAGTTCCGGCTGAACTACGACGACTCCCTCGACGTCGTCGGCGTCCACCTGGTCGGTGGGGTCATCGGCACCCTGCTGATCGGCCTGTTCGCCGAGAAGGCGATGACCGGTGGCACGCAGGGCCTGTTCTACGGCGGGGGGCTCGCCCCGCTCGGCAGGCAGCTGCTCGCCGTGGTGGTCGTGGCGCTGTACGCCTTCGGGGTGACGTTCGGCCTCGGCAAGCTGCTCGACAGGACGATGGGCCTGCGCGCCAGCGAGGAGCAGGAGCTCACCGGACTGGACCTTACGGTGCACGCGGAGTCGGCATACGATCACGGCGTCCTGGGCCACGGCGCCCCGGTCAGCCCGTCGCTCCTCCCCTCCGCTCAGAAGGCCAAGACCCAGGCATGAAGCTCATCACCGCGATCGTCAAGCCGTACCGTCTGGACGAGGTCAAGACCGCCCTGCAGGAACTGGGCGTGCACGGTCTCACCGTGACCGAGGCGAGCGGCTACGGCCGGCAGCGCGGTCACACCGAGGTGTACCGGGGGGCCGAGTACCGGGTCGACCTGGTGCCGAAGGTGCGCATCGAGGTCGTGGTGGAGGACGCGGTCGCCGACGAGGTGATCGACACGATCGTCAGGGCCGCGCAGACGGGGAAGATCGGGGACGGGAAGGTGTGGTCCGTCCCGGTGGAGACGGTCGTGCGCGTGCGGACCGGCGAGCGCGGCCCCGACGCGCTCTGACCAGCAGCGCCCCGCTCACCGCTCCCGCGGCGAACACGAGCGCGACGAGCAGCCAGGGCAGCGCGAACCAGGAGGCGCTCGCCGACTGGCGGGTGCCCGGCGCGCTCGCCGTGAGGGTGACGTCGGCCCGGTCGAGCTGGGGCGCGCCGCGCCAGGTCTCGGTGAGCCGTACCCGCTGTCCCGGCAGCAGCTCGGAGGGGACCCGGGTCAGCGCCCGGTCGAGCAGGGTGCGCCCGAACAGCCCGCGCGCCCTCAGCCGCACCCTGGGGTCCAGGGTGACGTTGCCGGTGTTGCGCAGGGTGTAGGAGATGGTCGCGGTGCTGTCGCCGAGGCCGGGCAGCAGGGGCTGGTGGTGGCCGATGTGCACCTGCTCGACGGAGAGGGCGGGCAGGGCGGGGCCGCCGACCCGGAGGTAGACGCGGGCGCCGACGGCGCGCTGCACGCCGAGCGCGAGTCTGCCGCTGCCGGGGTCGATCCGTTCGTCGAGCGCGACGATCGCGCCCGGGTGGTCGCCGGGCCCGGCTCCCCGCGGGACGGCGAGGGTGAACGGCACGGTGACGGTCCGGTGGCCCGGCACGGTGATCCGGGACCGGGCGAGGCGCGCCCAGGCGCCCACCCCGTGCATCCGCTCCCCGGCGCCGCGTACGGCGAACCCGCCGTCCCTGGCGGTGTTGTAGGCGTCGGCCGCGTAGAGCCGGAAGGTGAGCGCGGTGCCGGTCTTGTTCTGCACGGCGACCGTGTCGGTGAGGGTCTGGCCGGGGTCGGCGGAGAGGTAGAAGTAGGGGCGCGCGGCGATCTTCGAGGCGACCGGGTAGACGGACCAGCTGCCGTTGTCGGCGGCCTGCGCGGGCCCGGCGGTGATCCCGAGGAGCAGGCAGATCAAGGTCAGGAGGAGGACGTGCGGCTTGCGCATGGGTGCGGACCCCCCATGGGCTCGGTAGGCGGTGGTCGGGCGGGTGCGGACCCTGTCGTACGACGGGGGCGCCCGGCCCCCGGTGTCAGGTGAGGGTGAGCGTCAGGACGCCGGAGTACGCGCCCGGAGGCGTGAACGCCGGTACGTCCAGGGAGAGCCCGGCGTCGACGGTGAACTCGCCGCCGGTGAGCGTGCCGTCGGCGGTCTGCGCGAGGGTCGCTCCCGAGGTGCCCACGGCTCCCGTGGAACCGGCCTTGCAGGTGCTGGGGCTGCCCGCCTTGGCCGCGCAGGACGGGGTCCAGCTCAGCCTGCCGCCGTCGATCTTGGCGCCGGGCCCGGTGAAGTCGGTGACCTTGCCGGTCAGGGACCAGCCCGCGGGGCCGCCGCGGAAGTCCTTGACGGTCACCGTCTGCAGGGAGCCGGTCGAGGCCCCGCCCGTGCCGAAGTCGACCGCCGACAGTGCGACGGCGTCCCCGGCCTGGGACATGGACAGGGTGCCCGCCTTGACGGTGGTGGTGAGCTTCTGGCTGCCGGGCGGGACGGGCGTGTTGTCGTTGACGACGTAGGCCGCGGGGCCCGCGCCCTTGTCCGCGCTCCAGGTGCCGCCCTCGTAGGCCACGATCCCGGTCGTCGACTTGTCGTTGACGACGAGGGAACCGCTGAAGGCGCCCGAGGAGTCGGCGGTGGCCGTCGCGGTGTCGGCGGTCTGGGTGGTCCCGGACCGTCCGGCCAGGGTGACGGTGGCGCCCGGCGTGAAGTGGCTGCCGCTCACCGTGACGCTCGCGCCCGGGTCACCGGAGGCCGAACCCAGCGTGATGGCCCGGGTGTTGGCCGGTGTGCCGTCGGTCGCCGTGATCGTCTCCGAGGCCGGTGCGGGCGGGCTGGTGACGCTGCAGGGGGTGTCCAGCTCCAGGATGTAGCTGGTGTGGATGTTGTAGTCGCCGGGCGAGAGGGTGATCTGCCCGGCCTTGGTGACGGTGAACGTGCCGGTCATGGAGAAGGACGGGAAGGCCGCCTTGCCCGGCACCGGCGGGTTCTTCTTGGGTCCGGCGACGGTGACGTCACCGGTCTGGGCGCCGCCGAGGGTGACCTTGCCGGTCGGGGTCATGATGTCGGCCGGCAGGGCCAGGTCGGTGGGGTTGCTCGCGGCGGCCGTGACCACGGTGTAGGTCACGGTGACGGTGTCGCCGACCTTCGGGCTGGTGTTGTCCACCGAGACGGCGGCGGTCGTGGTGCCGTCGATGGGCGGCAGGCCCGCGACGGCGGGCGGGATGCAGTGCGTGGCGAAGTCCACGTTCGTGCCGGCGGCACCGGCCGGACAGGCCAGCGCGCCGCCCGCGGTGACCGCGAGGGCGGTCGCCCCGAGCAGTGACGCCCAGCGCCACCGTCGGGTTCTTCGGGGTTTCGGACCCATGGGCCCCCTCCTGAGGGTTGCTGGCGCAGCGGCTGGTCTGCGCCGACAGGGGGCATTGATGTGGAGCCGCCGTGAGAAGTCAATGGAGATGCCGCAGAAACCTGACGGAGCATCAGATTCTGCGGCATCCGTGGGGGTTCCGGTTCCAACCGGAACAGATCGCTCGGTTCCGTCAGTCGAAGACGAACGGGCCGGGCGACTGCGGGGCGTTGGCCGTGCAGGTGATGGTGATGCCGAAGACGGTCATCTTCAGCGAGCCGCCGTACGACTCCAGGCTGTCCCCGGGGGCCACGGTTGCGCTGAGCGGGCCGACGGTGACGGTGGAACCGGCCGCCATGGCCGGGTTGCGCTTGCCGCTGAAGACGGTGGTGCCGCCGCCGGCCTTCACGAAGGTGGCGGTGGACGACACCGAGTCCTGCGCCACCGCGATCGGCACGGTGATCGCGGAGGACGCGATGGTGACGGTGGCCGAGGTGCCGCTCTGGGTGGCGGTGAGCGTGGCCGCACCGCCCCCGAAGATGCCGCAGCTCGCGGTGATGGTCGCCGACTGGGGAGTGACGGCGGCCGCGGTCGGTGCGAAGGCGAGTCCGGTGACCGCGAGGGCCCCCGCGACCAGTGCCGCACCCGTTGCCGTGCGCTTGCCTCTCATGGGGATCCGCTTCCCTTCCCTGTGGGGATGCCATGTGGGGATGGTCGGAAGGTGCGCCGACGAACGGCAGGCCGGGCGGGCGGATGCGGACGCACGGGCCGGCGGTGCGGATCTGACGGATCGTCGGAACTTACGGATCCATTGATGCGCGCGGGGCGGGCGGCGGCAAGGATGAAATCCGGACTACTCCGGGGCGCCCGCGGTGACGGTGAGCCGCACCGTCCCGTCGGGCCCGGCCAGCAGCACCGGTGTCCCGGGGCCGCCGAGGTCGGCCACGGCGGCCAGGTCCTCGGCGGGCAGCGACTCGGCCCCGCTCACCACCGCCGCCGCCTCCAGGGACGCGGCCCCCGACGCCACCGCCATGGCCACGGCGGTCCGCAGCGCGCTCAGCTTCAGCGAGGCGAGGTCCACCGAACCGGCGACGTACGTGCGCCCGGTCTCGTCCCGTACGGCCGCGCCCTCGGGCACTGAGTTGCGGGCCCGCGCGGAACGGGCCAGGGTGACGATCTTGCGGTCCTCGGGGTCAAGCGCGTTGCTCTCGGTCATGCCCCGAGCATACGAAGCCGTGCCGCGCTCACCCGGCCACGGGGTACATGGCACCGCGGCGCCCCTCCGGGGAGGCCAGCCACTCCAGCTTGGCCGCGGTGTTCGCCTCCTCCAGCGGGGTGTGCAGCACGATCACCAGATCGGGACGGGCCGGCACCTTCATCACCGTCGACTCCACCACCAGCAGTCCGGCCAGCGGATGGTCCAGCTCCTTGCGGATCTGCCCCTGGTCCTCGATGTCCCGCTCCGCCCACAGCTCCCGGAACTCCGCGCTGACCTCGCTCACCTCCGCGAGCACGGACTGGAAGCCCTCGTCCTCCGGGCGTGCGGCACACGCGGCCCGGAACTGCGCCACGACCGTCCGCGCGTTCTCCTCCCAGCTGTTGCTGCGCGAGCGGTACAGCGGGTCGGTGAAGAAGTCGACGAGGCAGTTCTGCGTGCTGCCCGGGCGCATCCCGAGCACCAGCGCGGCCGCGTCGTTGTACATCACGCAGTTGTAGTACAGGTCCATGATGTGCGCCGGGTACGGCATCCAGGTGTCGATCAGCCGGCGCAGCCCCTCGCACATGTCCCGCTTCTCGGGCGCCACTTGGGGCGCGGGCGGGTTCATCCCCGCCAGCAGGTACAGGTGCCGTCGCTCGGCGTCGCTGAGCCGCAGCACCCGGGCGACGGCGTCCAGGACCTGCGGGGAGACGGAGATCTCCCGGCCCTGCTCCAGCCACTGGTACCAGGAGGCGCCCACCCCGGCGAGCACGGCGACCTCCTCCCGGCGCAGCCCCGGCGTACGGCGCCGGGCCCCGCCGACCGGCAGTCCGGCCTCCTCCGGGCTCACCCGGGCCCGCCTGCTCATCAGGAACTCGCGCAGTTCACTGCGCCGCCCGCTCCTCGCCGCCTCCGCACCGCGCACGTGGCCGCTCCTCCCCCGTCGTGTCTGGTGGTGCCACCACCACCATAAGTTCCGACTCCCCACCGGTATTCCGGCCGCCGCAAGCTCTTGCCATGGCGATCGACACCACCACCCAGACACCCACCCCCACGGGCGCTCCGCTCGACACGCCCCGGCTGTCGACGCGTGACAAGCTCGTCCTGTTCGTGCTGTGCGCGGCCCAGTTCATGGTCGCGCTGGACTTCTCCGTGCTGAACGTGGCCCTGCCCGCACTGGGCGACGACCTCGGCATGAGCCGGTCCGCCCTGCAGTGGGCCGTCACCGCGTTCGCGCTCCCGTCCGGCGGCTTCCTGCTCCTCTTCGGGCGGATCGGCGACCTCTACGGCCGCCGCCGGCTGTTCCTGGCCGGCCTGGCCCTGTTCGGCGCGGCCTCGCTGCTGGCGACGCTGGCCTGGGACCCGGCGTCGTTCCTGGCCGGTCGGGCCCTGCAGGGGCTCGGCGCGGCGGCGATCGTGCCGACCGGCATGTCCCTGCTGACGACGACCTTCCCGGAGGGCCCGGCCCGCGACCGCGCCCTCGGCATCTCCGGCACGCTGCTGTCGCTGGGCTTCACCGTCGGCATGGTCGCGGGCGGTGTGCTGACGGACGCGCTCGGCTGGCGCTCCACCATGGCCCTGCTCTCGGTGTTCGCGCTGATCGTGCTGCCCCTGGCGCCGGGCCTGCTGCCCGAGTCCCGCACCCCCGAGCGGCCGCGCCTGGACGTGCCCGGCGCGGTCACCGTCACCGCCGGTCTGCTGTCGCTGATCTACGCCCTGTCCACGGCCGCCGACCACGGCTTCGGACGCGCCGACGTCATCGCGGCGCTGGCCGCGGGGCTCCTGCTGCTGACCGCGTTCACCGTCGTGGAGTCCCGCTCGGCGGCGCCCCTCGTCTCCCTGCCCATGCTGCGCCGCCGCACGGTGGCGTGGGGCAACGTGGGCGGTCTCGTCACCTTCTCGATGATGTCGACGGTGATCTTCGTGCTGACCCTGTACCTGCAGGAGGTGCTGCGTCTGTCGGCCTTCGAGACGGGTCTGGTCTTCGGCGTCCAGGGCGTGCTGTCGGCCGTCGCCGGCACGGTGGCCCCGAAGGTCATCGGCCGCTTCGGCGCCCGCCGCACCCTCGTCGGCTCGCTGGCCGGCCAGGGCGCGCTGATCGGGGCCCTGCTGCCGCTCGACGCCCACGGCTGGTCGGTGTGGCTCGCCACGGCCGCCGTGTCCCTGGCCAGTATGTGCCACCTGGGCGCGATCATCTCGTACGGCCTGACCGTGACCTCCGGTGTGCCGGACGAGGAACAGGGCCTGGCCACCGGCCTGGTGACCTCCACCCAGCAGGTCGGCATCACGGTCGGCATCCCGCTGCTGGGCGTGCTCGCCACCACCTCCGGCGACCTGCTGTCGGGCGTGCACACGGTCCTGGCCCTGGACGCGGCGATCGTGCTGGCCGCCGCCGCCCTCGTCGGCCTGGGGCTGCGCCGCCGGTCCGGTGTCTGACCGATCCCGCCGCGCGCGGCCGTGCCCACCGCACGGCCGCGCGCGGCGTTCGCCCGGGACCTCAGGGCCGGTCGAGGCGGAGCCGCTCGGCCCTCGGCAGGCCGGCGACGACGAGGTCGTACGAGTCCTCGACCAGTTCGCGGAGCAGGCGGTCGGGCAGGCCCGCGTCCGCCGTGACGGTGTTCCAGTGGCGCTTGTTCATGTGCCAGCCGGGCACGATCAGGCCCTCGTGCTCGGTGCGGAGCCGGATGGCGTCCTCCGGGTCGCACTTGAGGTTGACCGTCAGCGGCCGCGCGTCCAGGTTCGTCAGGGCGAACATCTTGCCCAGCACCTTGAAGACGGAGGTCTCCGGGTTGAACGGGAAGTCCTCCACCACCGCGTCGAAGGACAGGCACAGGGCGCGCAGCTCCTTGGGGGTCACTCGGGTTCCCCCTCCCGCGCGGGCCCGGAGGTCGGCTCCACCAGGACCGTGACGATCTTGTTGCGGCGTCCGGCGGCCGCCTCCGCGGTGAGCCTCAGCCTGCGCTCGTCGGGCAGTTCGACCTCCGCCGAGGCACCGGCGATGGGCACCCTGCCGAGGGCCTTGGCGAGCAGTCCGCCGACGGTCTCCACGTCCTCGTCGTCGTACTCCTCCAGGCCGTACAGCTCGCCGAGGTCGGTGATGTCCAGCCGGGCGGTGACCCGGAAGCGGTCGTCGCCCAGGTCCTCCACGGGCGGCAGTTCCCGGTCGTACTCGTCGGTGATCTCGCCGACGATCTCCTCCAGGATGTCCTCGATGGTGACGATCCCGGCGGTGCCGCCGTACTCGTCGATGACGACGGCGACGTGGTTGCGTTCCTTCTGCATCTCGCGCAGCAGGTCGCCGGCGTTCTTGGTGTCGGGCACGAAGACGGCGGGCCGCATGGCCGTCGAGACCAGTTCGCTCTCCGCCTCCCGGCTGATGTGCGTCTTGCGGACCAGGTCCTTTAGGTACACGATCCCGACGATGTCGTCCTCGCTCTCGCCGGTGACCGGGATCCGGGAGAACCCCGAGCGCAGGGCGAGGGTGAGGGCCTGGCGGATGGTCTTGAAGCGCTCGATGACGACCAGGTCGGTCCTCGGCACCATGACCTCGCGCACCAGCGTGTCGCCCAGCTCGAAGACCGAGTGCACCATGCGGCGCTCCTCGTCCTCGATCAGCGACTCCTTCTCGGCGAGGTCGACCAGCGCGCGCAGCTCCGCCTCGGAGGCGAACGGACCGCGCCTGAAGCCCTTGCCGGGGGTGAGGGCGTTGCCGATGAGGATGAGCAGCGAGGGGATCGGCCCCATCACACGGGCCAGCGGCAGCAGCACGTAGGCGGCCGCGGTCGCGGTGTTCAGCGGGTGCTGGCGGCCGATGGTGCGCGGGGAGACGCCGACGGCGACGTACGACACCAGGACCATGACGCCGATGGCGACGAGCAGGGCCTGCCAGGTGGCCGGGAACTCCTCCAGGCAGGCGTACGTCACCAGGGCCGCGGCCGCCATCTCGCAGGCGACGCGGACCAGCAGGGCCAGGTTGAGGTAGCGGGTGGGGTCGGCGGCGATCTGGGCCAGCTTGGCGCTGCCGCGCCGGCCCGACTTCACGGCCTCCTCGGCGCGGAAGCTGGAGACCCTCGCCAGGCCCGCCTCCGCGCAGGCGGCGAGCCAGGCGACGACGACCAGCGCGATCGCGCCGACCACGATCTGCGGACTCATCGACGCTTACGAGACGGTCGGCGCCGGGGACGGCCCGGTCATGCCGCGCTCGCCCCGCCAGCCGTCGACGATGGCGGCCTGCAGGCCGAACATCTCGGCCTTCTCGTCGGGCTCCTCGTGGTCGTACCCGAGCAGGTGCAGCACGCCGTGGACGGTGAGCAGTTGCAACTCCTCGTCCATGGAGTGCTGGGTGGCCGCCTCGGTGCCCTGCTTGGCGGCGACCTCCGGGCACAGCACGATGTCGCCGAGCAGCCCCTGCGGCGGCTCCTCGTCGTCCTTGCCCGGCGGACGCAGCTCGTCCATCGGGAAGGACATGACATCGGTGGGCCCGGGCAGGTCCATCCACTGGATGTGGAGCTGCTCCATGGCGTCGGCGTCCACGACGATCACCGAGAGCTCGGAGAGCGGGTGGATGCGCATCCGCGCGAGCGCGTAGCGGGCGATGTCGAGGATCGCCTGCTCGTCTACCTCGGTGCCGGACTCGTTGTTGACGTCGATCGACATGGTGGTGCCGTGTCTCTACTTCCCCTTGTGCCCGGACCTGCCCCGGCCGCCCTTGTGGGTGCCGTTCTCGGTGCCGTGCGCGCTGTCGTACTGCTCGTACGCGTCGACGATACGGCCCACCAGCTTGTGCCGTACGACATCGTGGGACGACAGCCGGGAGAAGTGGACGTCCTCGACGCCCTCCAGGATCTCCTGCACCTGCCGCAGACCGCTCTTCGTGCCGTTCGGCAGGTCGACCTGCGTCACGTCACCGGTGATGACTATCTTCGAGTCGAAGCCCAGGCGGGTGAGGAACATCTTCATCTGCTCGGGGCTCGTGTTCTGGGCCTCGTCCAGGATGATGAAGGCGTCGTTGAGGGTGCGTCCGCGCATGTACGCGAGCGGCGCGACCTCGATCGTCCCGGCCGCCATCAGACGGGGGATCGAGTCGGGGTCGAGCATGTCGTGCAGCGCGTCGTACAGCGGCCGCAGGTAGGGGTCGATCTTCTCGTAGAGCGTGCCGGGCAGGAAGCCGAGCCGCTCACCGGCCTCCACGGCGGGGCGGGTGAGGATGATCCGGTTGACCTGCTTGGACTGCAGGGCCTGCACGGCCTTGGCCATCGCCAGGTAGGTCTTGCCGGTACCCGCCGGGCCGATGCCGAAGACGATCGTGTGCTTGTCGATCGCGTCGACGTACCGCTTCTGGTTGAGGGTCTTGGGGCGGATGGTCCGGCCGCGCGAGGACAGGATGTTCTGCGTCAGCACCTCTGCCGGGGTCTCCGGGCCGTCGCTCGTCCCGTTGTCGCTCGCCTTGAGCATGGCGATCGAGCGTTCCACTGCGTCCTCCGTCATCGGCTGCCCGGTGCGGAGCACCAGCATCATCTCGTCGAACACGCGTGAGATCAGGGCGACGTCGCCGGGATCGCCGACCGCGCTGATCTCATTGCCCCGGACGTGGATGTCGGCCGCCGGGAAGGCCCTCTCGATCACGCGCAGGAGGGAGTCGCCGGATCCCAGCACGGTCACCATGGGGTGCTGCGCGGGGACGGTCAACTGCGCTCTCGCCTGCTCCTGCGCGGGGGTGTGAGCTGTGGGTGTCTGTGTCATGGGCCGGCGCTGAAGGCCTGCGCTTCCTCCTCGTCACGGCCGCACGGCTGAGGGCGGCCTCGCGGTTCCAGGGTACGACGGGGGGATGACACGCCCGTAGGACTTTTCCGGGGACGGCGTCCGGGCGGTGCTCAGCCCGAACGCCGGAAACCGATCGTCGGCACCGCCCGCCGCAGCGGCCAGGGCCGGTCCAGCTCCCTGGGCACCAGTCCGTCCAGGAACGCGTACCGGCGCAGGGCCATCGGCTCCTGCCCCGGCAGTGACTGCACCCGCCGCCACCACGCCCCGATCTCCGACCATCCCGGCGCCGACAGCGACCCCCCGAACTCCTGCACCGACAGGGCGGCCGTGAGCCCGGCGAAGGCCAGCCGGTCGGCGAGCGGCCAGCCCGCCAGCGTCCCGGTCACGAACCCGGCGACGAAGACGTCCCCGGCCCCCGTCGGATCCAGTGCCTCCACGGCGATCGCGGGCACCTCCGCGGCCTCCCCGGTGCGCCGGTCCACCGCGTACGCCCCCTCGGACCCGAGGGTGACCACGGCGACCGGCACGTACGCGCTCAGCGCGTGCGCGGCGGCCCGCGGGCAGTCGGCCCCGGTGTACCGCTTGGCCTCCTCCGCGTTCGGCAGGAACGCCTCGCAGTGCGCCAGGTCGGGGAGGCCCCCGAGGTCCCAGGCGCCGGTCTCGTCCCAGCCGACGTCGGCGAAGATCCGGGTGCCCCCGCGGGCGGCCTCGGCGATCCACGGCGCCCTGGTGCCCGGCGTCAGGGAGGCCACGGCCGCCCGAGCGCGGGGCGGGCGGTCGGGGGCGGTCTCCTCGGGCGGGGGCTCGTGCCCGTGCGAGACCATGGTCCGCTCGCCCTCGTACGCCATGGAGACCGTCACCGGCGAGTGCCAGCCGGGCACGGTGCGGGAGGGGGTGAGGTCGATGCCCTCGCCCTGCTCCAGGGCGTCCCAGCAGTACTCGCCGTAGTGGTCGTCGCCGAAGGCCGCGGCCAGCGAGGTGCGCAGTCCGAGGCGGGCCAGCGCGGCGGCCATGTTGGCGACCCCGCCGGGACTGGAGCCCATGCCCCGGGCCCAGGACTCGGTGCCGCGCACGGGCGCCGAGTCCAGGCCGGTGAAGACGATGTCGAGGAAGACCGTGCCGGTGAGGTAGACGTCCCAGGACGGATCTCCGGGCGCGCGCAGCGCGGCGAGCGGGTCGACCCGGGCCTGCCGGCGCCCTGCCTGCGTGAGGTGTTCCGGTTCCTCTCCGGCGATCGAGTGCGACGGGGTCACGGTGCGCTCCCTCGTGGTGCGGGTCTGGCCAGTGTGCACCACCGCGCGCACCGCGCAGCGCTCACCAGCGGGGCATCACCGGTGTCCGCCACGCCGGTTCGGCCGCCCGCATCGCCGCCGCGTCGTCGCGGTCCCGCAGCGAGCCGTCGTCCTCGGCCCACCGCCGGTGCAGCCGGGCCAGTTCGTCCCGGTCGAGCTCGACGCCGAGACCGGGGGCGTCGGACACCGCGACCCGGCCGCCGGTGAAGGCGATCCGCTCGGTGAGGACGTCCTCCGGCTGCCAGGGGTAGTGGGAGTCGCAGGCGTGGTGGAGGTTCGGCACGGTGGACGCCACCTGGGTCATGGCGGCGAGGCTGATGCCGAGGTGGGTGTTGGAGTGCATGGACACCCCGACCCCGAAGGCGGCGCAGAGGGCGGCGAGGTGCTGCGTGTTGCGCAGCCCGCCCCAGTAGTGGTGGTCGGAGAGGACGACCTGCACGGCGTCCCGGGTGAACGCCTCTTTGATCTCGCCGAAGGTGGTCACGCACATGTTGGTGGCCAGCGGCACGCCGGTCCCGGCGGACACCTCGGCCATCGCCGGTGTGCCCAGCGTCGGGTCCTCCAGGTACTCCAGGACGTCACCGAGTTCCTTCGCCACCTTCAGCGAGGTCCCGACCGACCAGGCGCCGTTGGGGTCGAGGCGCAGCGGGTGTCCGGGGAAGGCCTCGGCGAGGGCGCGTACGGCGGCGATCTCCTCCTCCGGCGGGAACACACCGCCCTTGAGCTTGAACGACCCGAACCCGTGGCGCCGCCGCAACTCCCTTGCCTGGGCGACGACTCCGGCGGGGTCGAGGGCGGCGCCCCACTCGTCCGGTTCGGCCGGGACGCCCTCCGGGTGCCGGGCCCACTTGTAGAACAGGTAGGCGCTGTACTCCACGGCGTCGCGGACCCGGCCGCCGAGCAGCGCGTGCACGGGCAGTCCGAGCGCCCTGCCCTGGGCGTCCAGGCAGGCGACCTCGAAGGCGGACAGCACCGACAGCCGCAGCTTGTCGGCGCTCTGCACCCCGCGCAGCCCGCCCGCGTCGACCTGCCCGCTGACCCGGGACTCGTCCACACCGAGGTCGACCCCGAAGAGGTGGTTCACATCCATGACCGACCGGCCGGTGAGGTGCTCGGCGATCGGCCGGGCCAGTTCCAGGTACTTGGTGTCGCCGTAGGTCTCGCCGAGCCCGGTGACCCCGTCGGCGGTGACGACCTCCACGATCAGCCGGGGGGTGTAGGGCTGGTGCACCCCCTGGGTGTTGAGCAGCGGGGCGTCGGCGACCAGGATCGGCGTCAGCCGCACCTCGGCGATGGTCAGGTCACGGGTCACAGGGAGGCTCCTACGAGATCGAGTCCGGCGGTGAGCAGGGCCTTGAGATCGGCGAGGTCGGCGGGCGCGGGGTCGGCGAGCGGGGCGCGCACGGGCCCGACGCGCTGCCCGCGCATCCGGGCCGCCGCCTTCACCAGGGAGACGGCGTATCCGGGCGCGCGGTCGCGGAGTTCGACGAAGGGGACGTAGAAGTCGCGCAGCAGCCCGTCGACGGCGCCGTGGTCGCCGTCATGGAGCGCGGTGAAGAAGGCGCCGGCGATCTCGGGCGCGAAGGCGTGCACGGCGGAGGAGTAGGCGGGGACGCCGACGGCGGCGTAGGCGCGGGCCTGGATCTCGGCGGTGGCGGCGCCGTTGAAGAACAGGAAGCCGTCGGGGGCGGCCAGGGTGAGGCGCTGGAGGCGGTCGAGGTCACTGTGGCCGTCCTTGAGGCCGATGACGTTCGGGATGCCCGCGATGCGGCGCAGTGCGCCCACCGTATAGGCGACCTGGCCGCGCTGATAGGCGATCAGCGGCAGCCGGGTGCGGGCGGCGAGCCGCTCCAACTGGGCGGCGAGGCCGTCCTGCGGGGCGTCGACGAGGTAGTGCGGCAGGACGAGCAGGGCGTCGGCGCCGGCCTCCTCGGCGATCCGCGCGAACCTGGCGGCCTGCGCCCAGCCGTACCCGGTGCCCGCCACGACGGGCAGCCGCCCGGCCGCCTCCTCGACGGTGGTGCGGACGACCGTCCGGTACTCGTCCTCGTCGAGGGAGAAGAACTCGCCGGTGCCGCAGGCCGGGAAGACGGCCCCGGGCCCGGCGGCGAGCCGGTCGGCGACGTGTGCGCGCAGGCCGTCGGGGTCGAGGGCGCCGTCGTCGTGGAAGGCGGTGAGGGGGAAGGAGAGCACGCCCCGCGCCATCCCGTCCCGCAGCCGCCGCGCCACGTCCCGCGGACTCCGGTCGCCGCCCACCCACACCATCTCCTCTTATGAATATCGTCCATGTATGAGAACAGAGGCTAGATACACGCCTGCGCGGCCGTCAATGGGAGGGCGGGTGAACGACGCGCGGTGAGGCCCGGAGGGCGACCGCACTTACCCCCACCGATCACGCGCAAACCAATGAGTGATCCGGATCACTCCGGCCGACCTTCTTCTCGGAACCACGTGCTTGATACAACTTGCTCGCGCGTTCCTGTCCGTCGACGGTCGTCGCCCCTCCCCCCTCTCCTCCGTGCCGCGCACGCCTGCCCTGGGAACGCCCGTGTCCGCCCGTCGCACCCTGCCCTGGCCCCTCGTCGCCCTTTTCACGGCCGGGTATCTCGCCCCCTATCTGCTGCCCACCACCGTCGGCCGGCTCGACAGCGGCCTTCCGCTGACCGCCACCCAGGCCGGGGCCATCGGCAGTGCGCTGCTGCTGAGTTCGGCGACGGCGGGCTTCCTGCTGGCCTCCCGGGTCGACCGGATCGGCCCCCGGACACTCGCCCGCGCCGGCCTCGCGCTCGCCGTCCTCGGGTACGGCGGCGCCGCCCTCACCGGACTCGTGCCGGCCGTCGTGGCGGGCGCGGTCGTCGGCGGGTTCGGGTCCGGCACGATCACCGCGGTCGCCGCGAGCGGCGTCGCCGCGCACCGCGATCCGCACCGCGTCACCACCCTCGGCCTGCTCGGCGTCTCCGCCCTCGCCGGCGCGCTCTACCTGGCCATCCCCCGCCTCGGCCCGGGCCACGGCATCCCGCTCGCCGCGCTCGCCCTGACCGCGCTCGCCGTGTGGCCGCTCACCGGCCGGCTGTCCCCCGGCACGGCGACGGTCCGCGCCGGCCGCGCGCGGGGCCGGCTGCCCCGGCGCCGCCCCGGACTGCTGCTGGCCGCCGCCATGCCCTGCTGGTCCCTCGCCCAGAACTCCCTGTGGGGCGTGAGCGGCACGATCGGCCTCGTCCAGGCCCACCTGACGGAGGTCACCGTGGGCGCGGTGTTCGCCGTCGCGCTCGGCGCCGGGCTGCTCGGGGTGCTGGGCGCGGGAGCGCTCGGCCCGCGGCTGGGCCGAGCCGTGCCCATCGGCGCGGGTACGGCGCTGATCGCGGTCTGCATCGCGCTCAGCGCGTCGGCGACCGATCTGCCGGCCTTCGCCGCCGGCGAGATCTCCTGGAACCTGCTCTACCCCGTCGTGCTGTCGTACGTCATCGGCCTCGCCGCCTCCCTCGACCCGCGCGGCCGCTGGGCGGTGTTCGTCGGTTCGGCGGCCTCGCTGGGCACGGCGGCGGGACCGCTGGCCGGGAGCGTGCTGGCGGGGGCGGCCGGCTTCCCGGTCATGGGCGAGGTACTGGCGGCCGGCCTGCTGCTGGTCTCGGTGCCGATGACCGCGGTGGCGCTGCGGGCGGGCCGGCGGCCCCTGCCGGTCGTCGAGGTCGTGGAGGTCCCGCTGGAGACGGCCGCCGTGCCCGCCCGGGGGGCCTACGAGACCGCGTCCCCGAACTCGTACGCCGCCACCTCGGCGAGGTAACGGGCCCGCCGCTCCTCGTCGTCCTCCAGGAAGGAGGCGAGGAAGGAGTTGCGGGCCAGCTCGCGCAGCCGGTCCTCGGTCAGCCCCAGGGTGTCGCGGACCGCGGTGAAGTTGTCGCCCGCGTACCCGCCGAAGTACGCGGGATCGTCGGAGTTGACCGTGCACAGCAGCCCGGCGTCCAGCATGGCCGGCAGCGGGTGGTCGGCCAGCGTGTCGACGGCGCGCAGCCGGACGTTGGACAGCGGGCACAGGGTGAGCGGGATCCGCTCCCGCACCAGCCGCTCGACCAGCGCCGGGTCCTCCATGCAGCGCAGGCCGTGGTCGACGCGCTCCACACCGAGGACGTCCAGGGCCTCGGTGACGTACTCCGGCGGCCCCTCCTCGCCGGCGTGGGCCACGCGCCGCAGCCCGAGCGCGGCGGCCGCCTCGTACACCTCGCGGAACTTCACCGGCGGGTGCCCCACCTCGGCGGAGTCCAGGCCGACACCGGTGATCCGGTCCAGGTACGGCTCGGCGGCCCGCAGCGTCCGGAGGGCGGACTCGGCGGACTCGTCGCGCAGGAAGCACAGGATGAGCCTGGTGGAGACCCCGTGGTTCTCCTCGGAGCGGCCGAGCGCCCGCCACAGCCCCTCCACCACCGTGTCCATGGACACGCCCCGGGCGAGGTGGGCCTGCGGGTCGAAGAAGATCTCCGCGTGCCGCACCCCCTGCGCGGCGGCACGGGCGAGGTAGGCGTCCGCCAGGTCGGCGAAGTCCTGCTCGGTGCGCAGCACGGCCATCAGCTCGTAGTACAGGTTGAGGAAGGACTGGAGATCCTCGAACCGGTACGCCTCGCGCAGCTCGTCGGTGTCGGCGTACGGAAGCTTCACACCGTTGCGGGCGGCCAGCTCGAAGGCCAGCTCGGGCTCCAGGGTGCCTTCGATGTGGAGGTGCAGTTCTGCTTTCGGGAGGGGCATCGAAGCATCGTACGGCCCGCTCACCGGCGTTTCGGAACAGGCACTCGCTGCAGGTCGTGGGCCACGGTCAGCTCCCCGTCGAAGCCTGCGGCGCGCGCCTGCCGCTCGAACTCGTCGGGGTCGGAGTAGCGCTGGCTGAAGTGGGTGAGGACGAGGTGGCGGACCCCCGCGTCCCGGGCCACGGCCGCCGCCTGCCCCGCCGTCAGATGGCCGTGGTCGACGGCCAGTTCCTCGTCCTCGTCGAGGAACGTGGACTCGATGACGAGCAGGTCGCAGCCCTCCGCGAGCGCGTACACGCCCTCGCAGAGCCGGGTGTCCATGACGAACGCGAACCGCTGTCCGCGCCGCGCCTCGCTGACCTCCTCCAGCGTCACGTCCCCGAGCCTGCCCTCGCGCTGGAGCACCCCCACGTCCGCGCCCTTGATCCCGTGCGCGGCGAGCCGGTCGGGCAGCATCCGGCGGCCGTCGGGCTCGGTCAGCCGGTAGCCGAAGGACTCGACGGGGTGCGAGAGACCGCGCGCCTCCAGGGTGTACGACGGTGTCACCGCGAGGGACCCGTCGGTGTCCACCGGCGCCTCGGTGAGGCGGACCGTCTCCCGGTAGGCGGTGGAGTACCGCAGCCGGTCGAAGAAGTGCTGACCGGAACGCGGGTAGTGCGCGGTCACCTCGTGCGGCACCTGGTCCAGGTTGATCCGCTGGATGACCCCGGCGAGGCCGAGGGAGTGGTCGCCGTGGAAGTGGGTGACGCAGATCCGGTTCAGGTCGTGGGCGGCGACCCCGGCGCGCAGCATCTGCCGCTGTGTGCCCTCGCCGGGGTCGAACAGGATGCCCTCGCCGTCCCACCGCAGCAGGTAGCCGTTGTGGTTGCGCTGCCGGGTCGGCACCTGGCTGGCGGTGCCGAGGACCACGAGTTCACGGGCGGACACGGTGCCTCACCCGGGGGGCCACTGCAGACCGCGCCCGCCGAGGACGTGCGCGTGCGCGTGCCAGACGGTCTGGCCGGCGCCGCTGCCGGTGTTGAAGACGGTGCGGTAGCTCTCCAGCTTCTCCTCGTCGGCGACGGCCTGGGTCTCGGCGAGCACGTCGGCCGCGAGCTGCGGGGCGGCCGCGGCGAGCCTGGCCCCGTTCTCGTAGTGGGCCTTGGGGATCACCAGGACGTGGGTGGGCGCCTGGGGGTTTATGTCCCGGAAGGCGACGGTGGTCTCCGTCTCGCGGACGATCGTCGCCGGGATCGTACCCGCGACGATCTTGCAGAACAGGCAGTCGTCCTGCGGTTCGCCGGCCATACGCTGCGCTCACTTTCGCCGATGATCGGTACGGGGGAATCGTAGTCGCCGGCGCCCCTCAGCCCGGCAGGACCGGCGGGGTCTTGGCGGGTGCCGTCTCCAGGGCCTCCAGCGCGAGCCGTATCGCCGCGTCCAGCTGGGTGTCCCGGTCCGCCGCCCAGTCCTGCGGGGCCTGGACGACCTCCACGTCCGGGTCGACGCCGTGGTTCTCCACGTCCCAGCCGTAACCCTCCAGCCAGAACGCGTACTTGGGCTGGGTGACCAGGGTGCCGTCGACCAGGCGGTAGCGGCTGTCGATGCCGATGACGCCGCCCCAGGTGCGGGTGCCGACGACGGGGCCGATGCCGAGGGCCTTGATGGCCGCGTTGACGATGTCCCCGTCCGAGCCGGAGAACTCGTTGGCGACGGCCACGACGGGGCCGCGGGGCGCGTCCCTGGGGTAGCTCTCGGGCCGCATGCCGCGCGGCAGGTCCCAGCCGACGATCCGGCGGGCGAGCTTCTCCACGACGAGCTGGGAGGTGTGTCCGCCGCGGTTCTCGCGCACGTCGACGACGAGGCCCTCGCGGGCCACCTCGACGCGCAGGTCGCGGTGGATCTGGGCCCAGCCGGGCGCCTGCATGTCGGGCACGTGGAGGTAGCCGAGCCGGCCCCCGGACTGCTCGTGGACGTACGCCCGCCGGCCGGCGACCCAGTCGTGGTAGCGCAGCGGCTCCTCGTCCGCGAGCGGGACCACGACGGCGTACCGGTGGTCACCGCCGCCGGAGGGCGAGATGGTCAGCTCCACGGGCTTCCCTGCGGTGCCGGTCAGCAGCGGGCCGGGGCCGGTCACCGGGTCGACCGGCTGTCCGCCCACGGCGACGATCGCGTCCCCCGGCCGGACGGCCACCCCCGGCGCGGCGAGCGGGCTGCGCGCCAGCGGGTCGGAGGTCTCCGCGGGCAGGACGCGGTCGATGCGCCAACTGCCGTCGTCGTGGCGGGAGACGTCCGCGCCGAGCAGCCCCTGGCGGGCGCCGCCGGAGCCCCCGCGCGGGACGACGTAGGCGTGCGAGGTGCCGAGTTCGCCGTGCACCTCCCACAGGAGGTCCACCAGGTCGTCGTGGGTGGCGAGACGGGCGAGGACGGGCCGGTAGCGGTCGAGGACGCCGTCCCAGTCGACGCCGCCCATGTCGGGCCGCCAGAAGTGGTCCCGCATGATGCGGCCCGTCTCCTCGAACATCTGCCGCCACTCGGCGGCCGGGTCGACGGTCTGCCGGATCCGGCTCAGGTCGACGGTGATGTTGGAGTCGCTGTCCTCGTCACCCGAGGCGCGCCGGTCGCTGGGGACGACCTTCAGCTTGCCGTCGGTCCACAGCAGCGCCCGCTTGCCGTCGCCGCTGATCTCGAAGTGGTCGGCGTCGGCGGCCAGGTGGTCCAGTCGCTGCTGGGCCAGGTCGTAACGCTCCAGCTCGGTCTTGGGATCCGGGTCGTCGGGCGTGGCGCGGGAGGCGCCGAGGACGCCGCGCACCGGGTGCCGGAGCCAGAGCAGCCCGTCCTTGGCGGCGCGCAGGTTGGAGTAGCGGGCGGCCTCCACCGGGAAGGGCACGATGCGGTCGGCGAGGCCGTCGAGGTCGATCCGCGTCGTCGGCACGCCCTCGCTGTCCGGCGTCTCCTCCTTGTCGGAGGTCTCGAAGGGGCGGCCGTGCCGCTGCGGCCCGAACGGGGACGGCGTGGTCGCGGCCAGCGTGATCAGGTAGGGGCGGGTGCCCTCCACGAAGGCCAGGTCGAAGACGTGCTCGTCGTAGACCGGGTCGAAGGAGCGGTTGGAGAGGAAGGCGAGGTGCTTGCCGTCCAGGGTGAAGGCGGGCGCGTAGTCCTGGAAGCGCAGCGGGGTCGCCTCGGTGACGGAGAGGTCGGTGGTGTTGGCGAGGCGCAGCTGGCACAGCGGGCGCGCTCCGGGGTGGCACCAGGCGAGCCAGGCCGAGTCGGGTGAGAAGGCGAGGTCGCCGACGTCGCCGTCCTCGCTGCGGTCGACCTCGCGCACCTCGCCGGTCTCCCGCTCGACCAGCAGCAGCCGGCCGTCGTGGGAGGCGACGGCGGCCCGGCTGCCGTCGGGGGCCATGGCCAGTTCCAGGACCCGGCCGAGGCGTCCGGCGGCCAGCCGGCGCGGGGTGGCGCCGACGGCGACGCCGGTGGCGGGCGCGAACTCCAGGGCGTCCTCGCCCTCGGCGTCGGTCACCCACACCACCCACTCCTCGCCCTCGGTGCGGAAGGTGCGGGGCAGCCGGGCGCGTACGCCGGGCCGCGCGGCGAGCGCGCGGGCGGGTCCGGAGCGGTGGGTGACCCAGTGCACGGCGCCCCGCACGGCGACGGCGCTGCCGCGCGCGGTGTGGTCGGGGGTGGCCGATCCGAACCAGCGGGAGGCCGTCACCGGGAAGGGCTGCAGGTCCACCCGCGGCCCGCCGAGCCGGACCTCCAGACGGCGCGGCTCCACGCCGTCGAGGTCGTCGAGGAGCCACAGTTCGCCGGCGGCGGAGTAGACGACACGGCCGCCGTCGGCGGCGGCGTGCCGGGCGTAGTGGCCGTCGAGGGGGGTGTGCCGGCGCAGGTCGGAGCCGTCGGCGAGGGAGGAGTACACGGCGCCGGTGCCCTCGTGGTCGGAGAGGAACGCGATCCGGTCGCCGACCCACATCGGGTACTCGATGTTCCCGTCCAACTCCTCGTGCAGCCGGACGAACTCCCCGGCGCCCTCCCCGTCGGGGACGCCCCGGTCGATCCACAGCCGGCCCGCCGTGCCGCCCCGGTAGCGCTTCCAGTTGGCGGCCTCGCGGCCCATCGACGCGGACAGCAGCACGGTGTGCGGGCCGTACGCGATGTCGCCGACGGGTCCGTACGGCAGCGTGGTGGCGGGTCCGCCGTCCAGCGGGACGGCACGGGCCCAGGTGCGGCGGGAGCTGGGCTGGCCGGCGGTGCTGATCGCGAGGACCTCGCCCTGCGGGGTCCAGCCGCGCACCTGGGTCCGCGGACTGCCCCAGTGCGTCAGGCGCCTGGCCGGGCCGCCGTCCACCGGCGCGATGTGCACCTCGGGGGCGCCGTCGCGGGTGGAGGTCCAGGCGACGGTCGCGCCGTCGGGCGAGATGCGGGGATGGTTCACCGGCACGTTGTCGGCACCGGCCCGCCAGGCCCGGCCCCCGTCGAGGGGTGCCAGCCATACGTCGTCCTCGGCGACGAAGGTCACCAAGTCGCCGTGCAGGTGCGGGAATCGGAGGTAGCCGGAGGTTCCTGTCGAAGCGCCCTGAGTCACCCCGTCACTGTACGCAGCGGTAGCCCGTCCCGTCCCTCTTTTCCGATCACTTGCCCTCGACGGGCCAGCAGGTCGGGTCGCCCTTGCACCAGAGGGTGCGGGTGACGGTGACCGTGACGGTCGGCTGTCCGCCGCCGGGCCGGTAGGTGGGCGGGCGGTACGTCGGGCCGGGTGTGGCGGCGCAGTCGCCGAGCCCGCTGACGTGGAACACCTGCCGACCGCCGACCCGGGCCGTCAGGTTCCCGCGGACGCAGGCCCCGTCGACGGCCTTGGTCACCCGGCCGGTGACGGTGATCTTCCGCCGGTCCTTGGTCTCCCCCTGGCAGTCGACCGAGACGACGGTGGTCTCGGCCGGCGAGGGGGTCCCGGCGGCCGGGCCGCCGCTGTCGTAACTGCCGGTGCAGGTCAGCCAGCTGACGTCCACGTGCTGCCGTTTCAGCTGTGCCGTCGCGGTCGTGTCGGTGGTGTAGGCGACGCTCGCCGAGCCGAGGTCGTCCGGCTGGCAGGCCACCACGGCACCGCCGGCCAGTACGGCCAGCCCCGCGACACCCATCGCCCGCGTCCCGCGCCGCATCCGTCGCAAAACCCCCATGCACGGCAGCGTGCCACCGACGCGCACGGGGCGGAAGGCCGCATACGGCCACTCACCCGTTCGGGAGAGCGGACCCCGAGGACGCCGTCAGCCGCGCAGCAGCAGCCACTGCTGGAGTTCGACCAGGTTGCCCTCGGGGTCCTTGAGGTGGGCCACCCGCATCCGTTCGGTCATGGGTGCCGGGCCGCTCAGCAGCGTCGCGCCGCGCGCGGTGATCTCCGCGCAGTAGGCGTCCAGGTCGTCCACGCGCAGCACCACCAGGGAACGGTGGCCCGTGGCGGTCTCGCCCAGCTCGTCCAGCACCTCGGCCATCATCGCGCGGTCCTGCAGGGCGATGCCCGCGGAGCCCGCGTGCGGGCTGAACTTCTCGTACGGGCCCTGGTCCGCGCCCGACTGCGGCTTGAGGCCGAGGACGTCGGCGTAGAAGCGGTAGCAGGCGGCGAAGTCGGTGACCAGGAGCCGTACTTGGGCGAGTTCCATGCTGTCCCCCAGGTGTGTCAGGACCAGCGGCCGGTGCGTCCCAGCAGAAGGGCCGCGGCGGCGGTGCCGGCGGTGGATGTGCGCAACACGGTAGGACCCAGCACGTACGCCTTGGCACCCGCCTCCTCGAACAGCGCCAACTCGTCGCGGGCGACACCGCCTTCGGGGCCGACGACCAGCACGATCTCGCCCTCGGTGGGGAGTTCGGCGGTGGCCAGCGTCCTGCGCACGTGCTCGAAGTCGGAGTGCAGCACCCCGGCGAAGTCGGCCTCGGCGAGAAGTGCGGCCACCTGCTTGGTGGTCGCCGCGTCCGCGACCTGGGGGAAGCGCACCCGCCGGGACTGCTTCCCGGCCTCGCGGGCGGTGGCCCGCCACTTGCCGAGGGCCTTCAGCCCCCGGTCGCCCTTCCACTGGGTGATGCAGCGGGCCGCCTGCCAGGGCACGATGGCGTCGACGCCGGTCTCGGTCATCGTCTCGACGGCGAGTTCGCCCCGGTCGCCCTTGGGCAGGGCCTGGACGACGGTGATGCGGGGGCTCGGCGCGGGCTCCTCGGAGATCCCGCCCATGTGCACGACCAGCCGGTCCTTGCCCTCGCTGCCGATCACCTCGCACACGGCGTAGCGTCCGGCGCCGTCGGTGAGGACGACCTCCTCGCCGGGCTGCAGCCGCTTGACGGACACGGCGTGGCGGCCCTCGGGGCCGTCCAGGACATAGCGGTGGCCGTCGGGGTCGAAGTGCTCGACGACGAAGACCGGGGCGGTCATCTCAGGCCTCCCTTGGCCGACAACGCTGTCCGGGCGACGGCGAGTTCGTCGGACAGCACCTCCACGAGCCGTCCGGCGGGCAGCTCCCGGGCCAGCCGGTGGCCCTGCCCCGCCCACAGCGCCATGCCCTGCGCGTCCCCGGCCTTGGCGGCGGCCTTGCGCAGCGGGGCGGTGAGGTGGTGGATCTCCGGGTAGGCGGCGGGGGCGTAGGGGCCGTGCTCGCGCACGAACCGGTTGACCAGGGCGCGCGCCGGGCGGCCGGAGAACGCCCGGCTCAACTCGGTGCGCACGAACAGGGGGTTGGTGAGCGCCTGCTTGTGCACGGCCGGGGCGCCGGACTCGGCGGTGGCCAGGAAGGCGGTGCCCAGCTGGGCCGCGCTCGCGCCCGCGGCGAGGACCGCGGCGATCTGGCCGCCGCGCATGATGCCGCCCGCGGCGACGACCGGGATGCGCACGCTCTCCCGGATCTGGGTGACCAGCGACAGGAGGCCGGTGCCGGAACCGTCGATCTCCGGTATGTCGCGGTGCGTTCCCTGGTGACCGCCGGCCTCCACGCCCTGTGCGATCACCGCGTCCGCACCCGCCCGCTCCACCGCGAGGGCCTCCTCGGCGGTGGTGGCCGTGACCAGCGTGAGGGTGCCGGCCCGGCGCAGCCTCTCCAGGACCTCCTCGCCCGGCACGCCGAAGTGGAAGGAGACCACCGGCACCGGGTTGTCGAGGAGGACGGCGAGCTTGACGTCGTAGCCGTCGTCCCGGCCGCTGTCCGGATCGCCCAGCTCGGTCTCGTACCAGGCGGCCTCGCCGGCCAGCTGGTGGGCGTACATCTCCACGGCGCCGGACTCGGCGTTGGCCGGCTGCGGCATGAACACGTTCACGCCGAAGGGGCGGCTCGTGAGCCCCCGCAGCTGCTTGATCTCCTGGTACATGCCGTCGGCGGTCTTGTATCCGGCGGCGAGGAACCCGAGGCCGCCGGCCTCGGAGACGGCGGCGGCGAGCTGCGGGACGGAGACACCGCCCGCCATGGGGGCCTGCACGATCGGGTGGGGAAAGAGATCGGTCAGCGCGGAGGACATGACCGCATGTTGTCACGTCCTGTGCACAAGTCCGAATCCGGGCTTCCCCTGGCATAAGCCAGGGGCAGCCTCACCGATCGGCACTCTTCTCAGCGCCCGTTGAACGCGTCCTTCAGCCGGGAGAACAGGCCCTGCCGACCCGGCTGGCTGTGCCTTCCCGGGGGCGACCCCCGGACCCCCGGCCGCAGCACCGCCGGGCGTCAGCGCCCGTTGAACGCGTCCTTCAACCGGGAGAACAGGCCCTGCTGACCCGGCTGGAACTGGCCCTGGGGGCGTTCCTCGCCGCGGAGCTTGGACAGTTCGCGCAGCAGGCGCTCCTGCTCGGGGTCGAGCTTGGTCGGGGTCGTGACCTCGACGTGGACGATCAGGTCGCCCCGGCCGCCGCCGCGCAGATGCGTGACGCCCCGGCTGTGCAGCGGGATCGACTGGCCGGACTGGGTGCCCGGGCGGATGTCGACCTCCTCCAGACCGTCCAGGGTCTCCAGCGGCACCTTGGTGCCGAGCGCCGCCGCGGTCATCGGGATGGTGACCGTGCAGTGCAGGTCGTCGCCGCGCCGCTGGAAGGTGGAGTGCGGCAGCTCGTGGATCTCGACGTACAGGTCGCCGGCCGGACCGCCGCCGGGGCCGACCTCGCCCTCGCCCGCGAGCTGGATCCGGGTGCCGTTGTCGACACCGGCCGGGATCTTCACCGTCAGGGTGCGGCGCGAGCGGACCCGGCCGTCGCCGGCGCACTCCGGGCAGGGGGTCGGCACGACCGTGCCGAAGCCCTGGCACTGGGGACAGGGCCGGGAGGTCATGACCTGGCCCAGGAAGGACCGGGTCACCTGCGAGACCTCGCCGCGGCCGCGGCACATGTCACACGTCTGTGCGGTGGTGCCCGGGGCCGCGCCCTCGCCGTTGCAGGTGTTGCAGACGACCGCGGTGTCGACCTGGATGTCCTTGGTCGTCCCGAAGGCCGCCTCGTCCAGCTCGACCTCGATCCGGATCATCGCGTCCTGGCCACGCCGGGTGCGCGAGCGCGGCCCGCGCTGCGACGCCGTGCCGAAGAACGCGTCCATGATGTCGGAGAAGTTGCCGAAGCCACCGGCCCCGAAGCCGCCCGCGCCCGCGCCGCCCGACTGGGAGAGCGGGTCGCCGCCGAGGTCGTAGACCTGCTTCTTCTGCGGGTCCGACAGCACCTCGTAAGCGGCGTTGATCTCCTTGAACCGCTCCTGGGTCTTCGGATCCGGGTTGACGTCCGGGTGCAGCTCGCGGGCGAGCCGACGGAAGGCCTTCTTGATCTCTTCCTGCGACGCGTCGCGGCGCACGCCGAGAACGGCGTAGTAGTCCGTGGCCACTTACGACTCCGCCAGGATCTGTCCGACGTACCGTGCCACTGCGCGTACCGCTCCCATCGTTCCCGGATAGTCCATGCGGGTCGGTCCGACCACGCCGAGCTTGGCAACCGCCTCGCCGCCCGAACCGTAGCCCACCGACACCACGGAGGTGGAGTTGAGTCCTTCGTGGGCGATCTCGTGCCCGATGCGCACGGTCATGCCCGGATCCTTCGCCTCGCCGAGGAGCTTGAGGAGCACGACCTGCTCCTCCAGTGCCTCCAGGACGGGCCGGATCGTCAGGGGGAAATCATGTCCGAAGCGGGTGAGATTGGCGGTGCCGCCGATCATCAGCCGCTCCTCGTTCTCCTCGACGAGTGTCTCCAGAAGGGTGGAGAGCACCATGGAGACCGTACCCCGGTCCTCGGCCTCGAAGGCGTCGGGCAGGTCCTCGACCAGCTTCGGCACGTCCGCGAAGCGGCGGCCCGCGACCCGGCTGTTCAGCCGCGCGCGCAGGTCCGCCAGGGACGCCTCGCCGAACGGCGCCGGGCAGTCGACCATCCGCTGCTCGACCCGGCCGGTGTCCGTGATCAGCACGAGCATCACCCGCGCGGGCGCGAGCGAGAGCAGCTCCACGTGCCGCACGGTGGACCGGGTCAGGGACGGGTACTGCACGACGGCGACCTGCCGGGTCAGCTGCGCGAGCAGCCGCACCGTGCGGGCCACGACGTCGTCGAGGTCGACGGCGCCCTCGAGGAAGTTCTGGATCGCCCTGCGCTCGGGCGCCGTCATCGGCTTGACGCCCGCGAGCTTGTCCACGAAGAGCCGGTAGCCCTTGTCGGTGGGGATGCGCCCCGCACTGGTGTGCGGCTGGGCGATGTACCCCTCGTCCTCCAGGGCCGCCATGTCGTTGCGGACGGTCGCCGGGGAGACCCCCAGGTTGTGCCGCTCGGTGAGCGCCTTGGAGCCCACCGGCTCCTCGGTGCCGACGTAGTCCTGGACGATCGCGCGCAGCACCTGAAGCCTGCGTTCACTCAGCATCCGCGCGCACCTCCAGCACGTCGTCCCCTCAGTCCGGCGATTTGTCCCACCTGGCACTCTTCGCATGTGAGTGCCAGTCTTCCCCGGCCAGTGTACGGCCGGGGGGTGCACCCCGGGCAAGGTCGGCCCCGTCCCGGCCGTCCGTACGGCTAGCGTCGCGGTATGACGGTGACTTGGGAAGAGCTCGGGTGGGAGCGGCTGACGGACGGGGTCGGACGGTGCCGGCTGCCCGGCTGGGACTGCACGGTGGGGCTGGTCCTCGGCGAGGGTACGGCACTGATGGTGGACGCCGGGTCGAGTCTGGCCGAGGGCGCCCGGCTGCGGGCCCGGGCCGAGGAGCTGACCGGCGGCCGTGTGACCCATCTCGCGCTGACCCACGCCCATTTCGACCATGTCTTCGGCGCCGCCGCGTTCGCCGGGGCGCGGGTGTACGCGGCCGTCGGCGTCGACGCGGTCTTCGCCCAGGAGCGGGAGGAGCTGCGCCGGGACGCGGTCGGCAACGGCCTCGCGGCGGCGGACGCGGACGAGGCGGTGGACGCCCTGGCCCCGCCCCGGCACCTGGTCTCCGGCGAGTGGACCCTCGACCTCGGCGCGGGCCGGCAGGTGCTGCTGGCCAACGTCGGCCCGGGCCACACCGCCCACGACCTCGCCGTGTGCGTGCCGGGTCCCCGGGAGGTGGTCTTCTGCGGCGACCTGGTGGAGGAGTCCGGCGAGCCCCAGGCGGGCCCGGACGCGGTGCCGTCCCGCTGGCCGGACGCCCTCGACCGGCTGCTGGCGCTCGGCGGCGAGGACGCGCTGTACGTGCCCGGTCACGGCGCGGTGGTGGGCGCGGACTTCGTACGACGTCAACGGGACGCGCTGGCGGCGCGCTTCGGCGTGTCGTGAGCGCCGGCGCGGTGCTTCTCCTATCGTCATCCGAATGCGCCCACCCGTCTCCCGCCACCGCCCTTCCAGCGAGGGCCCCTCGGGCCCGCGGCCTCGTACGTACTCCGCGGACCTGACCCCGCCCTGGAAGAAGCCGGCGCCGGTGCCCGAGGTGCCCGCGGAGCCGGGCCTGGTGGTGGAGGAGCCCGGCACCGGGTTCTGCGGCGCGGTGATCCGCTGCGAGGCGGGCACGGTGACCCTGGAGGACCGCTTCGGCAAGCACCGGGTGTTCCCGCTGGAGCCGCGCGGCTTCCTGCTGGAGGGCCGCGTGGTGACCCTCGTACGCCCGTCCTCGGGCCCGGCACGGCCCACCCGCACGGCCTCCGGTTCGGTCGCCGTGCCCGGCGCCCGCGCGCGCGTGGCCCGCGCCGGCCGCATCTACGTCGAGGGCCGGCACGACGCCGAGCTGGTGGAGCGGGTCTGGGGCGACGACCTGCGCATCGAGGGCGTGGTCGTGGAGTACCTGGAGGGCGTCGACGACCTGCCGGCCGTCGTCGCGGAGTTCGCCCCGGGCCCGGACGCCCGCCTCGGCGTCCTGGTGGACCATCTGGTGCCGGGCAGCAAGGAGTGGCGCATCGCCCGGTCGGTCACCGGCGAGCACGCCCTGGTCGTGGGCCACCCGTACATCGACGTCTGGCAGGCCGTGAAGCCCTCGTCCCTGGGCATCGGGGCCTGGCCCGTGATCCCGCGCGGCCAGGACTGGAAGACGGGCGTGTGCCGCGCCCTGGGCTGGCCGGAGAACACCGGGGCCGCCTGGCAGCGGATCCTGTCCGGGGTGCGCTCGTACAAGGACCTGGAGCCGGAGCTGCTGGGGCGGGTGGAGCAGCTGATCGACTTCGTCACCGCGCCGGAGTGACCCGGCCGCGGTACCGGTGACCACGGCCGGTCCCTCCCCGTGGGGCGATCAGTCCACCAGGTCCCGCACCACCGCGTCCGCGAGCAGCCGTCCCCGCAGGGTCAGCACCGCGCGCCCCTCGTCGTAGGGGCCGGGCTCCAGCAGCCCGTCCGCGAGCGCGCGGCGGGACGCCGTACGGCCGTCCTCCTTGAGCAGGGACAGCGGCACGCCCTCGCTGAGCCGCAGCTCCAGCAGGATCCGCTCCACCCGGCGGTCCTCGTCGGACAGCAGTTCCCGGCCGGCGCCCGGTGAGCGGCCGGAGGCGAGGGCCGCCGCGTAGGCGCCCGGGTGCTTGACGTTCCACCAGCGCACCCCGCCCACGTGCGAGTGCGCCCCCGGTCCGGCGCCCCACCAGTCGGCGCCCCGCCAGTACAGCTCGTTGTGCAGGCAGCGGCCCGCCTCGGAGGTCGCCCAGTTGGAGACCTCGTACCAGGAGTAGCCCGCCGCGGACAGGGTCTCCTCGGCGATCAGGTAGCGGTCGGCGTGGACGTCGTCGTCGGTCATCGGGACCTCGCCGCGGCGGATGCGGCGGGCCAGCTGGGTGCCTTCCTCGACGATCAGCGCGTAGGCGCTGACGTGGTCGGGGCCCGCGCCGATCGCCGCGTCGAGGGAGGCCCGCCAGTCGTCGTCGCCCTCCCCCGGCGTGCCGTAGATCAGGTCGAGGTTGACGTGCTCGAAGCCCGCGGCCCGCGCCTCCGCCACGCACGCCTCGGGGCGGCCGGGGGTGTGGGTGCGGTCGAGCACGCGCAGCACGTGCCGCCTGGCGCTCTGCATCCCGAAGGAGATCCGGTTGAAGCCGCCCTCGCGCAGCGCGGCGAGGTAGGCCGGGTCGACGGACTCGGGGTTCGCCTCCGTGGTGATCTCCGCGTCCGGTGCCAGGCCGAACTCGTCGCGGACGGTCCCCAGCATGCGCACCAGGTCCTCGGCGGCCAGCAGCGTGGGTGTGCCGCCGCCGACGAAGACCGTGCGGACCTGGCGAGGGTCGTCGCCGAGGACCTTCCGGGCCAGGCGGATCTCGTCGGCGAGGGTGTCCGCGTAGTTGTCGCGGGACGCCAGCACCCCGCCCGTGCCACGCAGCTCGGTCGCGGTGTAGGTGTTGAAGTCGCAGTAGCCGCAGCGGGTGGCGCAGTACGGGACGTGCAGGTAGAAGCCGAGCGGGCGGGACGCGGCCCCGGCGAGCGCGGACGCGGGCAGCGCGCCGTCGCCGGGGACGGGCTCGCCGTCGGGAAGTGCGGAGGGCATGCCCTCCATTGTCCAGCACCGGCGCCGTCACTCCGCCTGGAGCACCAGCAGGGCCAGGTCGTCGTCGGGCAGGCCGCCCCCGAAGTCGTGCACGAGGCGGCGGATCCTTTCCGCGATCAGGTCGGCGCTGAGCCCCGCGCAGCCGGACAGGGCGCGGGCGAGCCCGTCGCCGTCGTCGAACTGGCTGGAGCCGGAGCGCCGCTCGGTCACCCCGTCGGTGACGCACAGCAGGCTGTCGCCGGGCCGCAGGTCGAGGGTCTCGCTGGTGTAGGTCTCGTCCTCGACCACGCCGAGCAGGGTCTGCGGGCGGGCGGCCGTGCGCACGGCGCCGTCCGGGCCGAGCACCAGCGGCAGCGGGTGCCCGGCGGAGGCGAGGGTGCAGCGGACCCCGCCGTCGTACGGGGTCAGCTCCCCGTAGAGCAGGGACAGGAAGCGGGTCTGCGGGCCGTCCCCGGGGACCACGGGCCGGCCGCCCACGGCGACCAGGGCGCGGGCGGCCGCGTCGGCGGCCTCGGTGGCGTCGTCCAGGAGGAGCTGGTTGAGCCGGTCGAGGACGTCGGCGACCCGGTAGCCCTCGCGGGCCAGAAGACGCAGCCAGGGGCGGGCGAGGCCGATCACGACCGCCGCCTCGGGGCCCTTGCCCTGGACGTCGCCGACGGCGAAGCACCAGCGGCCGTCGCCCGCCGGGAACAGGTCGTAGAAGTCGCCGCTGGGGCCGCCCTTGTCGCAGGGCTCGTAGACGAGGGCGCTGCTCACCCCGGGGATCTCGGCGACCGCGCCGGGCAGCAGGCCGCGCTGCAGGACGGCGCTGATGGTGGCCTGGCGGGCGTACTGCCGGGCCGCGCCGATGGCGAGGGCCACCCGGCGGCTGAGGTCCTCGATCAGCCCGGTCACCTCGTCGGGGAACCGCGCGAGCCCGCACCGGCCGATGACCAGCGTGCCCAGCGGCCGGCCGCCCGCGATCAGCCGGTACGACAGCGCCGTCCCGTCGGTGCCCTGGGGGCCGAGCGCGTGGCCGGGCCACGGATACTCCTCGGGGCCGGAGCGCAGCCCGTCCCGCGGGGCCGGCGGCTCCTTCTCCAGGGCCGAGCGCAGTTCCTCGATGCGGTTCTCGCTGGCGTGCCAGACCCGGGCGGGGCCGCCGCCTGCGCCGCCGCGCACGGATGCCTCGTCCTCCAGCCACACCGCGCACCAGTCGGCGAGCCGGGGCACGATCAGCTGGCCGGTGAGGGCCGCGACCAGGTTCTCGTCCAGCTGCCCGGCGAGCAGGTCGGAGGCCTCGGCCAGGAAGGACAGCGCGCCCCGGCCCAGCCAGTCGCGGTCCCCCTCGGCGCGCTGCGGCTGCGGGGCCAGGTCCTCGGCGGCCGTCAGGGCGTCCTGCTGTCCGGCGCCGTCCGGCGCCTCGCTGCCGCCCGGGGGCAGCCGGGCCCAGACGGTCTTGGCACCGGAACGGTAGGTGACGCCCCAGGACTCGGCGAGCGTGGCGACCAGGCGCAGGCCCCGCCCGTACTCGGGGGTGTCGTACGGCGCCTCGCCTGCGGCCGCGTCGCGTGGCGCGCGGGAGGGGTGCTGGTCGCTGATCTCCACGACGAACGCGCCGGTGTCCTCCAGGCACCAGTCGACCTCCACGTCGGTCCCCGCGTGCACGACGGCGTTCGTGACCAGCTCGCTGACCACGGCCATGGCGTCGTCGACGAGCCGGGGCGCGACCTCGGGCTGGTCCATGAGGGCGGCCCGCACCAGTGCGCGTGCGGACCCGGGCGCGAGCGGGCTCCCGGACAGGGTGGCCCGTCCGCGCGCCCCAGTGGCCCGGTCCTCGCTCTCCCGCTGCGTGGGTATGGCCGCCATGTCCATGCGGCCAGGGTGACAGACAGGGGGCGCGTATAAGCGTTGAGTCACCGAAGTGGACAGTCGTGGCCGAGAACCGTGCTATGGGTGTGTCAGAAGACGAAACTTTCGGGCGAGGCCGGGCGTGAACGCCCCCGAGGGGTGCGGGGGCGGGGCCTGACCAAGCCCCGATGGGTGCGGGGGGGCGGGGCCTGGCGAACGCCCCGAGGGTGCGGGGAACCGCGCGGCCGGCCACGAGACGGCCCGCGGTCCCCCCGGCGGGGTGCCTACTGCTCCCTGGTGCCGGAGTACATCTCGTCGATGAGGTGCTTGTACTCCCGCTCCACCACGGGCCGCTTCAGCTTCAGGCTCGGCGTGATCTCCCCGTGCTCCACGTCGAGGTCACGCGGCAGCAGCCGGAACTTCTTGATGGTCTGCCAGCGCTGCAGCCCCTCGTTGAGCTGCTTGACGTAGCCGTCGACCATCTCGACCGTCTGCGGCGCCGCGACGATCTCGGCGTACGGCCTGCCCTCCAGGCCGTTCTCCTTCGCCCAGTCCGCGATCGCGAGCTCGTCCAGGGCGATCAGCGCGGTGCAGTAGTTCCGGTCGGCGCCGTGCACGAGGATGTTGGAGACGTACGGGCACACAGCCTTGAACTGGCCCTCGACCTCGGCCGGGGCGACGTACTTGCCACCGGAGGTCTTGATGAGGTCCTTCTTGCGGTCGGTGATGCGCAGGTAGCCGTCGGGGGACAGCTCGCCGATGTCGCCGGTGTGGAACCAGCCGTCGGACTCCAGCACCTCGCCGGTCTTCTCGGGCAGCCGGTGGTAGCCCTGCATGATGCCGGGGCCGCGCAGCAGGATCTCGCCGTCGTCGGCGATGCGGACCTCGGTGCCGGGCAGCGGCTTGCCGACCGTGCCGGTGCGGTAGGCCTCGCCCGGGTTGACGAAGGAGGCCGCGGAGGACTCGGTGAGGCCGTAGCCCTCCAGGATGTGGATGCCGGCGCCGGAGAAGAAGTAGCCGATCTCCGGGGAGAGCGCGGAGGCACCGGAGACACAGGCCCGCAGGCGGCCGCCGAAGGCCTCGCGGAGCTTGCCGTAGACCAGGGTGTCGGCGACCTTGTGCTTGGCGGCGAGGCCGAACGGCACGGTGCGGTTGCCGGTGCGCCGGAAGTTGTCCTGGCTCGCCTTGGCGTACTCGCGGGCGACCTCCGCGGCCCACTGGAAGATCTTGTACTTGGCCGGGCCGCCCTCGCGGGCCTTGGCGGCGACCCCGTTGTAGACCTTCTCGAAGATCCGCGGCACGGCCGCCATGTACGTCGGCTGCACCACCGGGAGGTTCTCGATGATCTTGTCGACGCGGCCGTCTACGGCGGTGACGTGACCGACCTCGATCTGGCCGGAGGTGAGCACCTTGCCGAAGACGTGCGCGAGCGGCAGCCACAGGTACTGCACGTCGTCCTGGCCGACCAGGCCGGTCGCGGAGATCGCCCTCGCCATGTACGACCAGTTGTCGTGCGGCAGGCGCACACCCTTGGGGCGGCCGGTGGTGCCGGAGGTGTAGATCAGGGTGGCGAGCTGCTCCCTGCCGATCGCGCCGACCCGCTCCTTGATCAGCTGCGGGTTCTCCTCCAGGTAGGCCGCGCCGCGCTGCTCCAGCTCGGCGAGCGTGATCACCCAGTCGCCGCTCTCGACACCGGCCGGGTCCACGACCACGACCTTGGTGAGATCGGGCAGCTCGGCGCGCTTCTCGACCGCCTTGGCGAGCTGGGCCGCGTCCTCGGCGATCAGCACCCGGCTCTCGGAGTCGGCGAGGATGAACGCGGACTCGTCGGCGTTGGTCTGCGGGTAGATCGTGGTGGTGGCGCCGCCGGCGCACATGATGCCGAGGTCGGCGAGGATCCACTCCACGCGGGTGGAGGAGGCCAGTGCCACCCGCTGCTCCGGCTGGACGCCGAGTTCGATGAGCCCGGCCGCGATCGCGAAGACCCGGTTCGCCGCCTGCGCCCAGCTCAGCGACCTCCAGTCGTCCGGGCCCTGCCCGGAGGTCGGGGGCACCGGATAGCGGTATGCCTCCGCATCCGGTGTGGCCGCCACTCGCTCCAGGAAGAGGGCCGCCACGGACGGCGGGCGGTTCTCGATCAGGGTCTGTGTGTCGCTCACGACATCCTCCGGGCCCGCGACAGTGCGGCTGTACTCGGTGCGGCTGGATTAACTCACGGTGGGGGTTCGGGCTTGTTGTTTAACTCGCGAGTAACTATCGAGCAGGCATCAGGGTAAGGGGCGACCGGCCGCTGCGTAAGGGGCTTCGGCCTGTCACTTTCCACTCAGAGCAACGCTACGCACGCGTAGGGGCCCGCCGCGCTTTCACACGACGGGCCCCCTTGTGCCCTGATTGCGGGCACACCAGGTCGTTACCTTTGGTTACTTCTTGCCCTTGCCCGACCCCGCGCTGTCATCGCTGGAGAGGACCGCGATGAAGGCCTCCTGCGGAACCTCCACCGAACCCACCATCTTCATCCGCTTCTTGCCTTCCTTCTGCTTCTCCAGCAGCTTGCGCTTACGGGAGATGTCGCCGCCGTAGCACTTGGCGAGGACGTCCTTGCGGATGGCGCGGATGGTCTCGCGGGCGATGACCCGGGAGCCGATGGCTGCCTGGATGGGCACCTCGAAGGCCTGCCGCGGGATGAGCTCGCGCAGCTTGGCGACGAGCCGCACCCCGTACGCGTACGCGGCGTCCTTGTGGGTGATCGCCGAGAAGGCGTCCACCTTGTCGCCGTGCAGCAGGATGTCGACCTTGACCAGGCTGGAGGTCTGCTCGCCGGTGGGCTCGTAGTCCAGCGACGCGTAGCCGCGCGTCTTGGACTTCAGCTGGTCGAAGAAGTCGAAGACGATCTCGGCGAGCGGCAGGGTGTAGCGGATCTCGACCCGGTCCTCGGAGAGGTAGTCCATGCCGAGGAGGGTGCCGCGCCGGGTCTGGCACAGCTCCATGATCGAGCCGATGAACTCGGTCGGCGCCAGGATCGTGGCCCGCACGACCGGCTCGTACACCTCGCCGATCTTCCCCTCGGGGAACTCGCTCGGGTTGGTGACGACGTGCTCGCTGCCGTCCTCCATGAGCACGCGGTAGACCACGTTGGGCGCGGTGGCGATCAGGTCGAGCCCGAACTCCCGCTCCAGCCGCTCGCGGATCACGTCCAGGTGCAGCAGGCCGAGGAAGCCGACGCGGAAGCCGAAGCCGAGCGCGGCGGAGGTCTCCGGCTCGTAGACGAGCGCGGCGTCGTTGAGCTGCAGCTTGTCGAGCGCCTCGCGCAGCTCGGGGTAGTCCGAGCCGTCCAGCGGGTACAGGCCGGAGAAGACCATCGGCTTCGGGTCCTTGTACCCGCCGAGTGCCTCCGTGGCGCCCTTGCTCTGGCTGGTGACGGTGTCACCGACCTTGGACTGGCGCACGTCCTTCACACCGGTGATGAGGTAGCCCACCTCGCCCACGCCGAGGCCGTCGGCCGGGAGCATCTCGGGCGAGCTGACACCGATCTCCAGCAGCTCGTGGGTGGCGCCGGTCGACATCATCCTGATGCGCTCGCGCTTGTTGAGCTGGCCGTCGATGACACGGACGTACGTCACGACACCGCGGTAGGAGTCGTACACGGAGTCGAAGATCATCGCGCGGGCCGGCGCGTCGGCGACCCCGACCGGCGCCGGGATCTCCTTGACGACCTTGTTCAGCAACGCGTCCACGCCGAGACCGGTCTTCGCGGAGACCTTGAGGACGTCCTCCGGGTCGCAGCCGACCAGGTTGGCCAGCTCCTCGGCGAACTTCTCCGGCTGGGCCGCGGGAAGGTCGATCTTGTTGAGGACCGGGATGATCGTGAGGTCGTTCTCCATCGCCAGATAGAGGTTGGCGAGGGTCTGCGCCTCGATGCCCTGGGCGGCGTCGACGAGGAGGATGGTCCCCTCGCAGGCGGCGAGCGACCGCGACACCTCGTAGGTGAAGTCGACGTGCCCCGGGGTGTCGATCATGTTGAGGATGTGGGTCGTGCCCTGGTCGGGGCCCTCGGTCGGGGCCCAGGGCAGACGCACCGCCTGGGACTTGATCGTGATGCCGCGCTCGCGCTCGATGTCCATCCGGTCGAGGTACTGAGCACGCATCTGCCGCTGCTCGACCACGCCCGTCAGCTGGAGCATGCGGTCGGCGAGCGTGGACTTGCCGTGGTCGATGTGCGCGATGATGCAGAAGTTGCGGATCAGAGCCGGGGCGGTACGGCTCGGCTCGGGCACATGGTTAGGGGTCGCGGGCACGCAGGGTCCTGTCTCTTGAGGCGCCTTATGCCTCGGGTCGGATCGATACGTAGTCTCCATGGTCCCACGCGGAGGGACCGGGGACCGTTTTGGGCCGCTCGCAGGGCCACTGGTACTGTAGATGGCTGTGCCTCATGCCCTCTCGGCCCGAGGCGCGTCAGAGAAATTTTGGATCACCGGCACGGGACCCGAGCGGCCCCGCGCCTGAACCTGAAAAGGCTCCTTCGTGGCGAACATCAAGTCCCAGATCAAGCGGATCAAGACCAACGAGAAGGCTCGGCTGCGCAACAAGGCCGTCAAGTCCTCCCTGAAGACCGCGATCCGCAAGGCCCGCGAGGCCGCTGCCGCGGGTGACGTCCAGAAGGCCACCGAGCTGCAGCGCGCTGCCGCGCGTGCGCTCGACAAGGCCGTCTCCAAGGGCGTCATCCACAAGAACCAGGCCGCCAACAAGAAGTCGGCGCTTGCTTCCAAGGTCGCGTCTCTCTGAGGCTGATTCCTTTCTGATCTGACCGCCGGAAGGACCCAGAGCGGGCCCTCTCTCATCCGCTCCCTCCCGGCACCCCGAGCCTGTACGCGGCCTGCGTTCGCCACGCGGGTACGGGCTCAAGATCTCGAACCGGAACCCCGTCACCTTCCCTTCCCCAGGGCGGGTGACGGGGTTCTCGGCTTGCTGGGGCCGGGTTCGGCGGGAGCCCGGGCTTGGCGGGGACGGTTCAGAGGGGGATGGGCCTTGCGGGGGCCTGATGGGGCCTGGGGGCTGATGGGGTTGGGTGCGGGCTTGGGTGTGGCTCGGCTCGGGGCTCGGCTCGGGCGGGGTGAACCCCCGGGCTCGGGCGGGGCTGTGTCCCCAGGCTTGGGCGCCGGCGGGCTCGAGGCTCGGCTCGGGCGGGGTGAACCCCCGGGCTTGGGTGGTGTCGGGCTCGGGCGGGGCCGTGTCCCCAGGCTTGGGCGCCGGCGGGATCGGGGCTCGGCTCGGGCGGGGTGAGCCCCCGGGCTTGGGTGGTGCCGGGCTCGGGCGGGGCTGTGCCGCAGTTTCCCGGGGGGCTGCACGGCGGAGCCTCCGGTCGCTATCCCCGGCCGCGTGAACGGGCCGCGCGGGCGATCACCACGACCGCCTTCTCCAGCGCGTACTCGGGATCGTCGCCCCCGCCCTTCACCCCCGCGTCGGCCTCCGCGACGGCCCGCATGGCCGCCGAAACACCGTCGGGCGTCCACCCTCGCATCTGCTGGCGCACCCGATCGATCTTCCACGGCGGCATCCCCAGCTCCCGGGCCAGATCGGCCGGCCGACCGCCCCGGGTGGACGACAGCTTCCCGATGGCCCGCACGCCCTGGGCCAGCGCACTGGTGATCATCACCGGCGCCACCCCCGTCGCCAACGACCACCGCAGCGCCTCCAGCGCCTCCGCCGTACGGCCCTCCACCGCCCGGTCCGCGACCGTGAAGCTCGACGCCTCGGCCCGCCCGGTGTAGTAGCGCCCGACCACGGCCTCGTCGATCGTCCCCTCGACATCCGCGACCAGCTGCGAGACCGCCGAGGCCAGCTCCCGCAGATCACTGCCGATGGCGTCGCACAGCGTCTGGCACGCCTCGGGCGTCGCCGACCGGCCCGCCGTCCGGAACTCCCCGCGCACGAACGCCAGCCGGTCCGCCGGCTTGGTCATCTTCGGGCAGGCCACCTCCCGCGCACCCGCCTTGCGCGCCGCGTCGAGCAGTCCCTTGCCCTTGGCACCGCCCGCGTGCAGCAGCACGAGCGTGATCTCCTCGGCGGGCGACCCGAGATAGCCCTTCACGTCCTTGACCGTGTCGGCCGACAGATCCTGCGCGTTGCGCACGACCACGACCTTGCGCTCGGCGAAGAGCGAAGGACTGGTCAGCTCGGCGAGCGTGCCGGGCTGCAACTGGTCCGGGGTCAGGTCCCGTACGTCCGTGTCGGCGTCGGCAGCCCTGGCGGCGGCCACCACCTCCCGCACCGCGCGGTCGAGCAGCAGGTCCTCCTGCCCCACGGCGAGCGTCACCGGGGCGAGAAGGTCGTCGTTCGCAGTCTTCCTGGCCATCGCGACAAGCATCCCACGCCCCACTGACAGCGCCCCGCCGACTCCGGCCGCGGACGCCGCCCCGGCATCGCTCCACCCACACCGCGCCCGCTCCCTGGCGCTGCACCTTCGCGGAGGGACACCGCACCCTCCCGGAGGCCGCCGGACGCCGCGCCGAGCCGTCGTTTCCCTCAGGTCCCGGCACCGGCGCTCACTGCCGCCGCGACGGCAGGACCCCCGGGACACCGCCGGCGGCTACGGCTCCTCGCGCCAGCCGTCCCACTCCCCCGCGAACTCGTCCAGCTCCTCCGGGTCCAGCCGCTCGTGCTCGTCCCGCAGGACGATCAGCCACTGGGCGTCCTCGGCGTCGTCCTCCCCGGCCAGCGCGTCCCGGACCAGCCGCGGCTCCTCGTCGATGCCGAAGCGCTCCCCGAGCGTCTCGGCCGCCTCCTCCGCCGCGTCCCGGTCGGGCAGCACCAGCACATGTCTCACATCGCTCACGGCGACATTCTCCGGCACCCCATACCGCCCGATCCGCCTGGGCCGATTTACTTGGGCCGATCCGTCCGGGCCGGGCCGCCTGGGCTGGTCCACTCGAGCCAGTTCGCCCAGGTCGATCCGCCCGGGCCGGTTCGTCCGGGCCGCTTCGTCCGGGCCGGTTCGTCCGGGCCGGTTCGTCCGGGCCAATCCACTCGGGCCGGTCCACGCGGGCCGATCCACTCGGGCCGATCCGCCCAGCCAGAGCCCGGGCCGCGTTCCGTCCCTCGAGGCCGCACCCGGGCTAGCTGCCCGTGTTCCGCTCCCGCACCGTGGGTACACGGCTCAGCTCGATCCCGAACCGCTCCCGGTACAGCCTCAGCACCTCCCCGTCCGTGTCCAGGTCCCGGGTCTCGCGGGTGCCGTCGGCCGCCGTCGTGGTCAGGGTGCGCCCGCTGAGCGTGATCCTCCCCCCGTCCCCGGTGATCCGTGAGCAGACCAGCGACCGGGTGAAGTGCGACAGCGGCGAGGTGCTGTGCCACCAGGCGCCGGCCGCGAAGTCCGCCAGCGCCCGTGGCCGGGTCTCCAGCCGGTACTGGGGCTCGCCGTTCCGTACGACGTCCAGGTCCCGCGCCGTCGAGTCGGCCCCGCCCCGCGCCCCGGCCGCGTCCGGTCCGGCCTCCACCACCTGGAAGACACCGCCCGGATCGGCCTGTTCTCCCCGCTCCGCGTACGCCAGCGGGTGGTGGCTGTGCGCCCCGAACCCGACGTCGGCGAGCCAGAGGTCACCGTCCACCGTCCGCACCCGCAGCGCGAGATGGTCGTAGGGAATCCCCAGCCTGCCCTCGTCGCCGTACACCCGACCCTCGAGCAGCTCCACCTCGTAGCCGAGGGCGGCGAGCAACGCGCCGAACGCGCCGTTCAGTTCGTAGCAGAACCCACCCCTGCGGGCCACGGTCACCTTGTCCAGCAGCCGCTTCTCCTCCAGCACGATCTCCTCACCGAGGTGGATCGACAGGTTCTCGAAGGGCACGGTCCGCAGATGGCGCAGATGCAGTTCGCGCAGCGCCTCCCCGGTGGCTCGCTCCGGGCGGGCGGCCCCGAGCCGGCGGAGATAGGCGTCGATCTGTGCCGAGTTCATGCCCCCAGTGTTCATGCCCCCAGTCTGGGCGATCACCCGGCCGCGCGCCCACCTCCCGTCGCACGATCCACGCCCCGCCCCCCTCACTCCCTCGTCACCTGCAGCTCCCCACCCGCCCCTCCGGACCCGCCGACCGCCAGCGCCCCGTCCCGGTCGGTGCGCAGCACCACCGCCCCACCGGTCCGCAGCGCGGCCACGGTCGAGGGTGCCGGATGGCCGTAGGGATTGCCGGCCCCGCAGGAGACGAGGGCCACCCGGGGAGCCACGAGCCGTATCAGGTCGGGGTCCTGATGGGCCGAGCCGTGGTGGGCCACCTTCAGTACGTCCACTCCGGCCAGTTCGGCCGCCGCCGGGGACCGCAGCAACGCCTGCTGGGCCGGAGGTTCGAGGTCCCCCAGCAACAGCATCCTCAGTCCGCCCGTGCGGACGAGCAGCGCGACGCTGGCGTCGTTCGGGCCGTCCAGCTCCGGTGCGGCGGCCGGTGCGGCCGGAGGCACCCCCGGTCCGGCCGGAGGAACCCCCGGTCCCGGGGGCGGCCCGGTGTCCGGAAGTGGCCCGGTGTCCGGAGGTGGCCCGGTGTCCGGTGGGGGCCACAGGACCCGCCAGTCCAGCGGTCCGGTGCGCCGCTCCTCCCCCGCGACGGCCCGTGTGACCGGGATGTGCCGCGCGGCCGCCTCCCTCCTGACGAACTCGGCCTCGTCCGCGGGCTCTTCGAACCCTGTGGTCTCGATCGCGGCCACGGAGCGGCCCCTGAGGACTCCGGGCAGGCCCGCCACGTGGTCGGCGTGGAAGTGGGTCAGCACGAGCAGGGGGATGCGAGTGATGCCCAGCTGCCGCAGACAGCGGTCGACGAGCGCCGGATCGGGCCCGGCGTCCACGACCACCCCGGCTCCCGGGCCCGCCGCCAGCACGGTCGCGTCACCCTGGCCCACGTCGCACATCGCGAACCGCCACCCCGGCGGTGGCCAGCCCGTAAGCACCCTGGTCAACGGTGCGGGCCGCACCACCACCAGCAGGAGCAGCACCCCGAGCAGCCCGCACCACCACGGGTGCCGCAGCAACCGCCGCCCGGCCGCGACGACGGCCACGGTGACCACCGCGAGCAGCAGCGCCCCCGGCCAGCCGCCCGGCCAGTCCACTCCCGCGCCGGGCAGCGCCGCCCCGGTCCGGGCGACCCCGGCGATCCACCCCGTCGGCCAACTCGCGCACCACGCGAAGGCCTTGGCCAGCGGCATCGCCACCGGTGCCGTCGCGAGCGCGCCGAAGCCCAGCACCGTCGCGGGTGCCACGGCCACCTCGGCCAGCAGGTTGCACGGCACCGCCACCAGGCTCACCCGGGCCGACAGCACCGCCACCACCGGCGCGCACACGGCCTGCGCGGCGGCGGCCGCCCCCAGTGCCTCGGCGAGCCTCGGCGGTACCCGGTGCCGTCGCAGCGCCTCGCTCCAGCCCGGCGCCAGTACCAGTAGCGCCCCGGTGGCCAGCACGGAGAGCAGGAAGCCGTAACTGCGGGCCAGCCACGGGTCGTACAGCACCAGCAACAGGACGGCCGTGGCCAGCGCGGGGATCAGGGATCCGCGGCGCCCGGTGGCCAGGGCCAGCAGGGCGACCGCGCCGCAGCCGGCGGCCCGCAGCACGCTGGGGTCGGGGCGGCACACGACCACGAACCCCAGCGTGAGCGCTCCGGCGACCAGAGCGGTCGCCCGCAGGGAAAGCCCCAGTCGCGGGGCGATGCCACGGCGTTCGACCTGCTGGGCCAGCCCGGGCGGGCCGATGAGCAGGGCGAGCAGGATGGTGAGGTTGCTGCCGGAGACGGCGAGCGTATGGGCCAGGTCCGTCTCCTTGAAGGCCGCGTCCAGCTCGGGCGTGATCCCGGAGGTGTCTCCGACGACCAGCCCGGGAAGCAGCGCCCGCGCGTCCCCGGAGAGGCTCTCGGCCGCCTCCCGCAGTCCGGCCCGTAACCGCCCCGCCAGCCGTTGCGGCCCGCTCGGTCCCCCACGATCCGCGGCCCCGGCCGGTCGCGCACCCGCAGCACGGCCGCCGTCCGGTCACCGCCCGCCAGGGAGGGCGCCAACCGCCCGCTCACCCTCAACCGTGTGGACGGCAGCACGCGGAGCCACACGGCCTGCCCGCCCCGGGAGCCCCCGTGGCCCGTCGCAGTCCCCTTCGGCAAGGACGGTGGGAAGGCACCCCCGTTTCCGGCGACAGCCTCCTTCGGTGCCGGAACGTCCGTGCCGATGACCATCAGCACCGGTGTCCGCGTCCGTTCGCTGCTCCCGTCGCCCTCCTCGACGCGCCGCACGTCCGCCCGGGCCAGCACCGACACCGGTGCCGAGTGGTCGCCGCGCACCCGTGGCCTGCTGAGCCAGGGGTCACCGGTCACCTCGACCTCGGCGGTCACCGACGCGTACCGCCGGGCCAGTACGGGCACCGGGCCGCGCCGCACATCGGCGCCGTGCAGACCGGCCGACACCGCGGCGGCGGCCGCGCAGAGAAGTACGGCGGCGGCCGAAGCCCGTGCCCACGCCGGCCACGGACGATCCGCCGGCCCGGCCCGCGCGACCCGTCGGTCCCGCGCGCCGTGCGCGGTCCGTCCGGCTCTCCGCACCGACAGCAGGACGACCCCGCCGACGAGGCACACGACCGCGATCCCGGCGATCCAGCCCGCCGGTGCGTCCAGCGTCAGGGCAGCCGTGGCCCAGGCCGCGAGCGCGGGTGGCACCAGTCGCAGGTCCATGGGTCCGGGGCGGCTCCCGGGTGGCTCGTGCGGGTTGACGGACGGACCGGCCGGGTTCACGGGCATGGTCCCGCGCGCACCGGTACCAGGGTCACCGGCGTGGCCGCCGGCTGGGCCATGGCCGACGGCCGCCTCGGGTGCCGCTTGCCGCCCCGTTCTCACGCGCAGCCCGTCGCCGGGCGTGCCGCTCATGGCCGCACCAGGTTCCGCAGATCGGTGAAGCGGCGGGCGCCGATGCCGTTGACCTGGCGCAGTTCATCCACCGAGCGGAAACCGCCGTGCTGGGTGCGGTAGTCGATGATGTGCTGGGCCAGTACGGGGCCGACTCCCGGCAGCGTGTCGAGCTGCTCCGCAGTGGCGGTGTTGAGGGAGACCGGGGTCGCGGGGCCGGTGCCGGACGGTCCGGACCCCACCCCACCGGCCTGGCCGGGCGGTGGCGCCGCTGCCCCCGCCGGCGCCCCGACGACCACCTGCTCGCCGTCGGCCAGGAAGCGGGCCCGGTTGAGCCCTTCGGTGTCCACTCCCGGGCGGACGCCCCCGGCGGCCCGCAGCGCGTCGGCCACGCGGGAGCCTGCCGGCAGCCGCTGGATCCCCGGTTCCCGGACCTTGCCGCTGACGTCCACGACGATCTCCCCGCCCGGCGTCGCCGAAGCAGCCCCGTCCACGCGGGCCTTCGCGTCGCCGTCCCCGCGTGCGAAGGGCGCCTGTGCGCGCACCACTTGAGGGGCGCTCACGGACTGTGCGCGGCCCGTCCAGAAGTGCTGTACGGCGAAGACCGCGGCGGCCACCAGCACCACGGTGAGTGCCACGACCCCTCGCCGCTCCACCCCGCAGCGCAGCTGCAACCACAGCGGCAGCCGCTCCCGCAACGCCAGCCCGGCCCGCTCGCGCCAGCCCGGGACGGCAGAGTCCCTCGGCTTCAACGGGTCCCCGGCACCGTCCGGTTCGGCCTCGTCGGTCGGCAGCGTCCGCGCGGGTGCGGGCGGGCGCCTCGTGACCGTCGACGCGGCCGCACCTGGTTTCAGCCCGGGCGCCCGGCCCGTGACCGTGGCCGTCTCCGTGCTCGTGGACCGGGTCAGGTCCGGCGGCGCGTTCCCCGACTCCCGCCACTGCACGGACCGTTCGCCGAAGAGGACCACCGCCCGTCGGCGGAGTTCGTCCGCCGGCGCGGCCGGCCGATGACGGGTGCGGCGATCGGCGGAGCGGTGACCTGCGAGGCGGTGATCTGCGGGGCGGTGGCGGACGCGGCCGTCGGACGCGGGGCCGCGGCCGGGACCGCTGGTCGGAGTGGCTGTGCGGGAACGTGATCGAAGTGCCATGTGACGAGAATGGGACATCCCGTCACTTCGCGATGATCTTGGTCAATTCCCGGGGATCTCGGCATGGTTGTGGAAAACTCCACCACCCGGAAGGGTGAAGTTGCGGACGGCCGCGGGGCCCGACGTCAGCGGGGCGAGACCACCGCTCCCAGCAGTCCCGGCCCGGTGTGGGCCCCGATCACCGCTCCGACCTCGCTGACATGCAGGTCGGCGAGGCCCGGAACCCGTACCCGCAGCCGGTCGGCGAGGGCGGCGGCGCGGTCGGGTGCGGCCAGGTGGTGGACGGCGATGTCGACCTCGGCGCTCCCCGCCCGCTCGGCGGCGATCTCCTCCAGGCGGGCGATGGCCTTCGACGCCGTGCGGACCTTCTCCAGCAGTTCGATGCGGCCGCCGCCGAGCTGGAGCAGGGGCTTGACCGCGAGCGCGGAACCGAGGAGGGCCTGCGCGGCCCCGATGCGGCCACCACGGCGGAGATAGTCGAGGGTGTCGACGTAGAAGTAGGCGGACGTGCCCGCGGCACGCTTCTCGGCGGCGGTGACGGCCTCGTCCATGGTGCCGCCGGCCTCCGTCACCCCGGCCGCGGCGAGCGCGCAGAAACCGAGGGCCATCGCGACCATCCCGGTGTCCACCACCCTTACGGGTACCGGCGCTTCCCGCGCGGCGAGGACGGCCGCGTCGTAGGTGCCGGACAGTTCGGCGGACAGGTGCAGCGAGACGATGCCGGTCGCGCCCGACTCGGCGACCCTGCGGTAGGTCTCCGCGAACATCTGGGGGCTCGGCCGGGAGGTGGTGACGGAGCGCCGCTTCTGCAACGCCTGGGCCAGGGAGCGGGTGGAGATCTCGGTGCCCTCTTCGAGCGCCTGGTCGCCGAGGACCACGGTCAGGGGTACCGCTGTGATGCCGTGGCGCTCCATCGTCCTTGGCGGCAGGTAGGCCGTGGAATCGGTGACGATCGCGACATGGCAGGACATGAGCTGGAGGTTACCTGCCGTAGTGCTCGCGCGGCAGTCCGGCCCCCGTGGCGGGTGCTTGGAGCGGCTCGCTCAGGTGGTGCTCTCGGGGCGGGGCTTCTTCTGCCAGGGGTAGGCGGGGCGCGGCGAGGACGGGGTGATCACGCGGGGTGCCGGCTCCTCGGCGGGACGGGCGCCGGAGGTCCGGGGGCGGCTCCGGTGCCCGGTCTGGCCGTCCTCGGTGGCGGGCCCGGGCGTCCCGGGCCACGGCGGGGGCGCCTGCGCGGGCTCGGGCCGCGTCCAGTGGCGCAGGGCGTCCGCCTCGATGTCGATCTGCGCGCTGAGCGAGCCCAGATCGTCCTCGGCGAAGCGTCGGGCCCGGTCGCGGGCGGCCCAGCGCAGCGAGTCCGCGGACTTGGTGATGCTTTCGGCGCGGCTCCGCAGTCCGGGCAGTCGCGCGGCGAGCTCGGCCCGGTCGGGCTCGGTCTCCAGCCGCTTGAGGTCGGCGTCCAGTTCGCGGCCGTGCGCGCTGAGCCGCTCGAAGAGTCCCAGGGACTCCTTCAGCGACTCGTCCTCGGCCACGCCCGCGTGCAGGGCGTCCTGGGTGGCGCGCATCGAGGTGCGCAGCGCGAGCCGCAGCTGGGCTATCTCGCCGGCCGGACCTGGCTGGGCGAAGGACTTGGCGCGCAGCGTGTGGTCCTCGACCGTGCGGCGGGCCTGGGCGATCGTCCGGTCCACTCCGCGCTTGGCGGCGCCGACCGCTCTGATCGTGGCGTACGCGCCCAGGCCGACGAAGAGCAGGAAGAGCAGTGCGAACACGGCGATGACTGTTTCCACGACGCTCCTCCTCCGGCCGGCGCGGCGCACGCCGCTGTGCTCTCCACGGTAAACGCAGCGGGCAGGTCCGGAGTTCCAGAAAAACCCCGAACCTGCCCGTAGGGGACTACCCCGAGCCGTCGTACGGCCCCCGGTCACTACGCGGGAACGATGTTCACCAGCTTCGGCGCCCGCACGATCACCTTGCGGATACCGGCACCGTCCAGTGCCGCGACGACCTTCTCGTCGGACAGCGCGACCTTCTCCAGCTCCTCCTCGGAGATGGCCGGCGGCACCTCCAGGCGGGCCTTGACCTTGCCCTTGATCTGGACGACGCAGGTCACGCTCTCGTCGACCACGTACCGCGGGTCGGCGACCGGGAAGTCCCGGTGGACGACCGAGTCGGTGTGGCCCAGCCGGCGCCACAGCTCCTCGGCGATGTGCGGGGCCAGCGGGGCGGCCATCAGCACCAGGGCCTCGGCGACCGGGCGCGGCACGGCCGTGCCCGCCTTGGTCAGGTGGTTGTTCAGCTCGGTGACCTTGGCGATGGCGGTGTTGAAGCGCAGGCCCTCCAGGTCCTGGCGCACGCCGTCGATCGCCTTGTGCAGGGCGCGCAGGGTGTCCTCGTCCGCCTCCCCGCCCGTGACGGTGACCTCGCCGGTGTTCTCGTCGACGATGTTGCGCCACAGCCGCTGCAGCAGCCGGAACTGGCCGACCACCGCGCGGGTGTCCCACGGGCGGGAGACGTCCAGCGGGCCCATGGCCATCTCGTACAGGCGCAGGGTGTCGGCGCCGTACTCGGCGCAGATCTCGTCCGGGGTCACCGCGTTCTTCAGCGACTTGCCCATCTTGCCCAGCAGCCGGCTGACCTGCTCGCCCTGGTAGTAGTAGGCGCCGTCGCGCTCCTCCACCTCGGCGGCCGGCACGGCGATGCCGCGGCTGTCGCGGTAGACGTAGGCCTGGATCATGCCCTGGTTGAACAGCTTGTGGAACGGCTCCGCGGAGGAGACGTACCCCAGGTCGTACAGGACCTTGGACCAGAAGCGGGCGTACAGCAGGTGCAGCACGGCGTGTTCGGCGCCGCCGACGTACAGGTCGACACCGCCGTGCGGCTGGCCCTCGCGCGGGCCCATCCAGTACTGCTCGATCTCGGGGTCGACCAGCTCCCGCTCGTTGTGCGGGTCCAGGTAGCGGAACTCGTACCAGCAGGAACCGGCCCAGTTGGGCATGGTGTTGGTCTCGCGGCGGTAGCGCTTCGGCCCGTCGCCCAGGTCCAGCGTGACGTTGACCCAGTCCTCGTTGCGCGACAGGGGCGTCTCGGGCTGGGTGTCGGCGTCGTCGGGGTCGAAGGTGCGCGGGCTGTAGTCCTCGACCTCCGGCAGCTCCAGCGGCAGCATCGACTCGGGCAGCGCGTGGGCGATGCCGTCCTCGTCGTAGACGATCGGGAAGGGCTCGCCCCAGTAGCGCTGGCGGCTGAACAGCCAGTCGCGCAGGCGGAAGTTGACGGTGCCCTCGCCGATGCCACCGGCCTGCAGCCACTCGGTGATGCGGGCCTTGGCGTCGGCGACGCCCAGGCCGTCCAGGGAGACGCCCTCGCCGGAGGAGTTGACGATCTTCGCGTCGTACGAGGCGAACGCGTCGTCCCAGGCCGAGGTGTCGGTGCCGCGGCCGTCGGTCGGCTCGACCACGCACCGGATGGGCAGCTCGAAGGCGCGCGCGAAGGCGAAGTCGCGGGCGTCGTGCGCCGGGACGGCCATGATCGCGCCGGTGCCGTAGCCCATCAGGACGTAGTCGGCGATGAAGACGGGGATCCGCTCGCCGTTGACCGGGTTGGTCGCGAACGCGCCGGTGAAGACGCCGGTCTTGTCCTTGGCCTCGGCCTGGCGCTCCACGTCGGACTTCGAGGCGGCCTGCGCGCGGTAGGCGGCGACGGCCTCGGCCGGGGTGGCGTGGCCGCCGGTCCACACCTCGTGGGTGCCCTCGGGCCACGTCTCGGGAGTGAACTTCTCGACCAGCGGGTGCTCGGGCGCCAGCACCATGTAGGTGGCGCCGAACAGGGTGTCCTGGCGGGTGGTGAAGATCGTGATGTGCTCGCCGTCGATCGGGAAGTCGACGCGGGCGCCCTCGCTGCGGCCGATCCAGTTGCGCTGCTGCAGCTTGATGGCCTCGGGCCAGTCCAGCTCCTCCAGGTCCTCCAGCAGCCGGTCGGCGTAGGCGGTGATGCGCATGTTCCACTGGCGCAGCTTGGCCTTGAAGACCGGGAAGTTGCCGCGTTCGGAGCGGCCGTCGGCGGTGACCTCCTCGTTGGCCAGCACGGTGCCCAGGCCGGGGCACCAGTTGACCGGCGCGTCGGAGGCGTATGCCAGGCGGTACTCGCCCAGGACGTCGGCGCGCTCGGTGGCGCTCAGTTCGCTCCACGCGCGCGTGGTGCCCGGGATCGCGCGCTCACCGGACTCGAACAGGGCGACCAGTTCGGAGATCGGGCGGGCCCTGTCCGCCGCCTCGTCGTACCAGGAGTTGAAGATCTGCAGGAAGATCCACTGGGTCCACTTGTAGTACTCAGGGTCGATCGTGGCGAACGACCGGCGCTTGTCGTGACCCAGGCCCAGCCGGCGCAGCTGGGCCTTCATGTTCTCGATGTTGGCCTCGGTGGATACGCGCGGGTGCGTGCCGGTCTGCACGGCGTACTGCTCGGCGGGCAGGCCGAAGGCGTCGAAGCCCAGGGTGTGCAGGACGTTGTGGCCGGTCATGCGCTGGAACCGGGCGTAGACGTCGGTGGCGATGTAGCCCAGCGGGTGGCCGACGTGCAGACCCGCACCGGACGGGTACGGGAACATGTCCATGATGAACTTCTTGGGCCTGGCGACCACGTCGGCGTCGCCCGCCAGGTCACCCTTGGGGTTCGGGGCCGCGTACGTGCCGTCGGCGTCCCAGAAGTCCTGCCAGCGTGCCTCGATGTCGGCTGCCATGGCGGCCGTGTAGCGGTGCGGCGCGGCCTCCGCCGACATGGCTGTGGCGGCAGCGGGGTTCGTCTCGCTCATGATCCTCAAAGCTCCATCGATCGTCTCTGCCTGCGGAAACGAAAAATCCCCTCGCACAGGAGGGGACGCCGCGCCGATGCCGACCTCACGGGTTCGACCGGGGGTCGGTACTGATCAGCGCGGCCCGCTAAGCAGAAGGCGTACGGCACGCATGGCGCTAGGGTACCGCAGGCCTTGAGCAAGCCGCGACGCGCTTCCGTATCCCCTGTGGACATGCCAGAACCCCGTCAGAACTGAACCAAGGTCAAGAATTACTTCGCGTACCGTCCGCTAAGGGACACCCAGTAATCAGATGATGCGTTGATAACAACGCAATAACGCAAACTCTCGTACTGATCGGTATGACGCCACTTAGAGTTCGGCAGCGGGACCGCTTTCCCGAAACTGCTCGGAGTGCCCCCATGAACCCTCGTCGTAGTACCAGCTCCCTCCCCAAACCGGGCCGCTCGGCCTATGGGGTGGCATCGGCTGTCGTCCTGCTGCTCATACCCGTGGTCGTGCTGGTCGGAGGCAACCAGTTCCGCGACTTCCTGAACTTCGGCGCGGGCGTGCTGTCCCTGGTCTCGCTCAGCTGCTCGGTGATCTGGGGCCTGGTCGCCCAGGACCGGATCTTCCTGAACACGCGGCAGCGGATCGTCGGCCAGGCGGTGCACCGGACGACCGCGGTCGCCTCGATCGCGTTCCTGCTGCTGCACATCACCACGAAGGTCGCGCTCGGCCACACGCAGCTGATCGCCGCGGTCGTTCCGTTCTCGCAGGGCCTCACCGGGATCGGCGGCCTGATCGGGCTGGGCTCGCTCGCGGGCCTGCTGATGATCTTCGTGGGCATCACCGGCGCCCTGCGCAGCAACTTCGCCACCCCGGCCCCGGTCGCCGCCCGCTGGCGGGCCATGCACATGCTGGCCTACCCGGCCTGGTGCGCGGCGCTGATCCACGGCCTCTACGCGGGTCGCTCGGCCAAGGCGATCTTCGTGATCCTCTACAGCCTGTCCCTGCTGGGCGTGATGGCCGCCCTCGCGCTGCGCGCCGCCCCGCGCCCGTTCAAGCGCAGGGTCGCCGACCGGATGGTGGCGCTGTTCGGCAGCTCGGAGCGGCCGGGTCTCGACGAGCTGGACGCGAGCCGTTCCCGGGTGGCGGAGTCGGGGCTGCCCGGCTACGAGAGCCGGCGGGAGGCGAGGCGGTCGCCCGCCGAGTCGACGGCGTCCTTCTCCGCGCCCCTGTACCAGTCCCCCGCGGCACCGGCCCAGGAGCCCGCGTCGGGCTTCGCGGCCGCCTACCGCGCCACGACGACGCCGGGCCCGCCCCAGGCGCCGTACGGGGCCGACCAGACCGCCCGCATGGACCTGCCGCTGGACATGCAGGCCACGGGGGCCATGCCACGCATGGACGGCCCCTCCAGCACCTCGGGGAGCTGGCCGATCCCGTCCCCGCCGCCGGTCGGCGAGGCCCCGCGCTCGGCGTACGACCCGCTGGTCGACACCGGATGCACCATCCCGGCCTACAACAATTCGGGCGCGAGCCCGTACGACGCGAGTGACGTGTACGACACCGGTGAGACGAACGGCCGGTACGGCGCGTACAACTCGAACGACACGTACAACAGCGGTCCCGCCAATGAACCACCCCCGGGCGCCTCGTTCGACGCACCGGGTTCGGGCGAACCTTGGAACACGCCTTCCGGAGGCTATAGGTGAACGAGGCCCTGCCCGACGTCCCAGAAGTCCGCGTGGTCGGTCTTCCCCAGCTCACGTCGGGCTTCGACCTTGTGGAGCGGCTCGACCTGCCCATGCACCTGAAGGTGCACGGGCCGCTCGACCCCCTGGGCGGCGAACAGCTCGCGCAGCTCGCCGAACGCATCAACCTCAGGGGCCGCGGCGGAGCGGGCTTCCCCTTCCACAAGAAGCTCCGCTCGGTCGCGGAATCGGCGATCAAGCGCGGGGTACGGCCCGTCGTCGTCGTCAACGGCAGCGAGGACGAACCGGCCTGCCGCAAGGACACGGTGCTCATCAACCGTGCCCCGCACCTCATCCTGGACGGCGCGCTGCTGTGCGCCGAGGCGCTCGGCGCGCGCACGCTCGTCATCGGCGTCACCCGGGAGTCCACCCAGCGCTCCATGGAGGCCGCGCTCGCCGAACGCGGCCTGAGCAACAGCCGCAGATCGGCGCTGCGCGCATGGGTGCAGCGCAACCCGGTGCGCATGGTCACCGGCGCCGCCGCGTCACTGATCCGCTCGGTCGACGGCGGCCCGGCGATCCCGCCCGGCCGCAAGATCAGCGCCTCGCAGAGCGGCGTCGGCGGCGCGCCCACGCTGCTGTCGAACGCCGAGACGTTCGCGCAGCTGGCCATCGCCGCCCGCATCGGCCCCGAGCGCTACGGCAACACCGGCCTGTACGACGAGCCCGGCACCGTCATGCTGACGGTGTCCGGCGCCGTCGCGCGCCCGATGGTGATCGAGGTCCCCACGGGCGTGCCGCTGCGCTACGTGCTGCAGCTGGCGGGCGCCCCGCCGGTGCCGCAGGGCGTGCTGACCGGCGGATACCACGGCAAGTGGATCGACGCGGCCACCGTCGACGAGGCGATCGTCTCCCGCAACTCCCTGGACGCGGTGGGCGGATCGCTCGGCGCCGGGGCGATCCTGCCGATCACTCAGGACACGTGCCCACTGGGCGAGTCGCTACGCGTGGCGCAGTGGCTGGCCGAGGAGAGCGCCGGCCAGTGCGGTCCCTGCTACCTGGGGCTGCCCGCGGCCGCGCGCGGCATGGAGGACATCCTGAACGGCGGCGGCCCGGCCGCGCTGGAGGCGCTGAAGCAGGTCGCCAAGAACGTCAAGCGCCGTGGCGCGTGTTCGCATCCGGACGGCTCGGCGATGTTCCTGGAGTCGACCATCAAGGCGTTCACCGACGACCTGGCCGCCCATGTCCTCGGAAACGGCTGCGGACGGCCCGTGGAGGGCGTTCTGCCGCTCTTCGAGGGGGGCAAGGTCCCCACGGGCATCCCGGGTGGCGGAGAGCCCGAGGAAGCCGGCGGGAGCCGTCAGAAGATCTACGTCGACTGGACGCTGTGCCGGGGCCACGGACTGTGCGCCGACATCCTCCCGGAGGTGTTCGAACTCGGCGCCGACGGCTTCCCGACCGTCGCCCAGGCGCAGGTACCGCGGTACGCGGAGGCGAAGGCGCTGCGCGCGGTGCGCCGTTGCCCGGCGCTCGCCCTGCGCCTCGAGGAGGACACGCGCGGGCAGGCGCCCTCGCGCAACCTCCCGGTCCTGTCCCAGGGCCGGGGCAGGCGCGCTCTCGGCCGCTGAGCACACGACCACGGCGGGTCACCCGGCTCGGGTGGGCCGCCGTGGTCGTCCGGCACGTGCTGTGTCGTGCAACACGTCGAAGGCGGACCATCCGTGGGATGGTCCGCCTTCGACTTCTGTGGAGCTAAGGAGAATTGAACTCCTGACCTCCTGCATGCCATGCAGGCGCTCTACCAACTGAGCTATAGCCCCTCGCCTTGTTCCGCCCGGTTTCCCTGGCGACGTCGTAAACATTACAGGCCCCAGCGGTGCAGCACCAAATCGGTTTCCGCTCCACCCCCTTGGTGGACTTATGCCCGGTTTGCACCGAGTTAGGCCGTGACGAAGGAGTAGAACCTCTTGAGCGTGCAGTGCTCCTCGAGAAGGCGCCCGTAGATCGGCTCACCCTCCAGTTCCCGGTACGTCTCGATCGGGTCGCCTTTTATGATCAGCGCCCGCGCGCATTCCTCGCACCAGTACTGGTAGTCGGGATTGATCGGCTCCATGTCACGGACGATGGGCGTGCCGCTGCCGCACCAGTCGCACTTTCGCCTGTGTGCACCCATCGATCAGCTCCAGCTGTGGCCGCAGGCCGTGCACACGTAGGAGATTCCACCGTTGTCGCCGAGAACCTGGGCCACGCGCGCGGAACCGCAGGAAGGGCAGCTGAGACGGGTGGTCGTGTCCCGTATCAACGCCGCACCGAGGAGGTGGCCACCCTCCCCAAGGATGCTCGCAGGCATCGCTTCTCCCTCCCGTCGGGCCGCGCCCCCTGCCGGCCGTTTGATTCTGCCACGGCCGGGCCAATACGGTCAGCGACGCCTCAGTACCAGTCCGGACACGGCTCCCACCGCCGCCATTGCGGCCGGCGCCCGGGCGCATACGGAAAACGCCTCCGCAGAGCTATACGACCGCAGGGCGCCGAGTGACTCAAGCCGCTCCGGAACAGTGTGCCGAAAGACGCGGCGCCGATCAGCCGATCGCCGGACGGGCCGGGTGACCGCCGGTCCCGCGGCGGGCCCGGACCCGTTGTCAGTGGCAGGTGCTTCACTGTCCGTGACGGGTGAGATCGCCCGGCGGAATAGCAGAAGATCCCGCCCCCTCGCGGGAACGGGATCTTCATCACCGATCTTTGACAACTCCACAGAGTGTCGATCAGTGGAGCTAAGGAGAATTGAACTCCTGACCTCCTGCATGCCATGCAGGCGCTCTACCAACTGAGCTATAGCCCCTGGTGTTCTTCCCGCTCGGCGGGGCGAACAAGAAGAACTCTAGCCTGCGACCTGCCAGAAAGTGAAATCCGGGTCCGGCGGGCTCCCAGGGCGGCTCAGTCGTCGTCGCCGAGGACGGGCTCCGGAAGGGTGCCCGCGTTGTGCTCCAGCAGGCGCCAGCCCCGGGCACCCTCGCCGAGCACGGACCAGCAGCAGTTGGAGAGGCCGCCGAGGCTCTCCCAGTGCGGGGGCTCCAGGCCGAGGAGCCGGCCGATGGTGGTGCGGATGGTGCCGCCGTGGCTGACGACGACGAGGGTGCCCTCCTCGGGCAGCTTCTCGGCGTGCCCCAGCACGACGGGGGCGGCGCGGTCGGCGACCTCGGTCTCCAGTTCGCCGCCGCCGCGGCGGATCGCCTCGCCGCGCTTCCAGGCGGCGTACTCCTCGCCGTAGCGGGCGATGATCTCGTCGTGCGTCAGCCCCTGCCAGACGCCCGCGTAGGTCTCCCGCAGGCCCTCCTCACGGGTGACGTCGAGACCGGTGAGGGCGGCCAGCTCGGCGGCCGTGTCCGCGGCCCGCTGCAGGTCCGAGGAGACGATCGCGTCGGGCCCCAGGGAGGCGAGCAGCCGGGCGGCGCGGCGGGCCTGGCCGATGCCGGTCTCGGTCAGCTCGACGTCCGTGCTGCCCTGGAAGCGGCGCTCCACGTTCCACGAGGTCTGGCCGTGCCGCCACAGGATGATGCGGCGGCCGCGGTCCTTGCGGTCGGTCACCTCACCGGTGGCGCTCATCACCACTCCCCGCCAGGCTCCTGATCGGCCTCGGCGGCCTGCAGCTTGGCGTGCTCCTCGGCCTTGCCGCGGGTGGCCCTGGCGTCGGCGGGCAGCTCGAGCTCGGGGCAGTCCTTCCACAGCCGCTCCAGGGCGTAGAAGACGCGCTCCTCGCTGTGCTGGACGTGGACGACGATGTCCACGTAGTCGAGCAGGACCCAGCGGGCCTCGCGGTCGCCCTCACGGCGGACCGGCTTGGCGCCGAGTTCCTTCTGCAGGCGCTCCTCGATCTCGTCGACGATGGCCTTGACCTGGCGGTCGTTCGGCGCCGAGGCCAGCAGGAAGGCGTCCGTGATCGACAGGACGTCGCTGACGTCGTAGGCGATGACGTCGTGGGCGAGCTTGTCGGCCGCTGCCTGGGCGGCGGTGTTGATGAGATCAAGGGAACGGTCGGTGGCGGTCACTACATGGCTTTCCGTCGGCGGTCACTAGACCTCAAGGGTCTCACGGACCGCCCTGGGCACCCCACGTGATTACGGTATGCACATGGGGCGCCCGGCCGTCGGTCAGGAGGCGGACGGACGGTAGTCCTGGCCCAGGACCACCGAGACGTCGGCGCCCGAGGAGACCGTGCCCTTGGTCACGGAGCCCGCGGGCAGGCCGAGGGTCTTGGCGACCTCGGTGGCGTTCTGCCTGTCCGAGGCGTCCGAATAGAGCACCTGCGAGGTGGCCCGGGTCCCGGAGCCGCTGCCGCCCTCCAGGAACGTGAAGCCGCCGTTGAGGAGCACCACGCGGGCCTTCTCGGTGTCGTCCTTCACGCCGGTGGCGTTCTGGACGGAGACCCGGACCGCGGAACCGGCGGCGGGGCTCTTGGCGGTGCCGCCGAGGATGTCCTTCACCACGCTGTCGCTGGTCCGGGCGCTCAGCGTGCCGTCGGCCTGCACGGGGAGCAGGGCCGTCCTGTAGTCGCCGCTCTTGGCGAGGTCGGCGAGCTTGGCGAGGAAGGCGCCGAGGTCCTTGTCGGTGAGCGAGGGGTCGAGGATCTGCGCGAGGCTCTGCACGGTGACCGTCGCGTCGGCCGGGTCGGAGGAGACCTTGCGCAGGACGCCCTGAAGAACCTGGCCGAACCGCTGCAGCTGGGCGTTCTCGGACTCCCCGGCGGCGCGGTAGGTGGCGTAGGCGACGGCCATCTTGCCGCTGAGGGTCTGGTCGGAGCCCTTGTGGACGAGCGGCTCGGCACCCTTCTTCTTGCTGTCCGGGTCGGGCACGTCGGCGTCGGTGTCGATGTCGATGTTGCCGACGAGTTCGACGAGGTTCTGCAGGTAGGGGGTGTCGAGGCGCCAGGTGCCCTGGATGTTGGTGCCGAGGACGGTGTCGATCTGGTCGCGGGTGCCGGAGGAGCCGTCGTCGGACACCGACTTGGCGAGGGTCGTGGTGGAGCCGTCGTCGTCGGTCAGCGCCAGTGAGTTGGGCAGCAGGACCGTGGTGCCCTGCTTGGTGGTGGCGTTGTCGACCAGCAGCACCGTGGAGGTGCCGCTCTTGCCGGTGTTGTGCAGGTGGACGACGATCACGTCGCGTTTCTGGGCGGCGACGGGCGTGCCCGCGCCGGCCTTGGCGCCGGAGGAGGACAGGCCGGGCAGCTTCCCGGCGTACCAGAGGTAGCCGACACCTCCGGCGGCGACGAGGGCGAGGACGACGGCGAGGGCGACGAGCCGGCTCCGGGCGCGGCGGCGGGCCTCCTCGCGGCGCTCGGTGCGGTTCTCGGTGAACGCCAGCCAGTCGATGACGTCCTCGGAGTCGCCGTCCGGGTCCTCCACGAACGCGAACTGCTCGGTGTGGTAGTCCCGTTCGTCGGTGTCCTCGGTCTCCTGGGGGCCGTGTGCGCCCTCCGCGGGGCCGGCCTGCTGCGGGATGTGGGCGGTCTGCTCGGCGACCCGGGGCTGCTGCCCGCTGCTCGCCGCCTGCCCGTAGGGGTCGTACCCGGGGGCGGTCCCGCGCGCGGGGGTGCCGTAGTTGTCGTAGCCGTTGTACGGGTCGTACGAGGGCGCCTGGGGCTGCTGACCGGTGTCGTACGCGTCGTAGGGCGGCGCGGGCTGCCGGGCGCCGCCCGCGTAGGGGTCGTAACCGTAGCCCTGCTGCTGGGCGTACGGGTCGTAGGCCGCCCCTGGAGCCGGTTGCGCCGGGACCTGCCGGTATATGGGCCGGCCGTACTCGTCGTAGCCGACGAGTTCGTACGGGCCGGCGCCGTGGCCCGCGTCACCCTCGTCGTATCGGTCGTTCACCGGTGCCCCTCTCGGCTCACTCGCCGCGGTACAGCTCGCGCTTGTCGATGTAGCGCACGACTCCGTCCGGCACCATGTACCAGATGGGTTCTCCCTTGGCGACTCTCGCACGGCAGTCCGTGGAGGAGATGGCGAGCGCCGGCACCTCGACGAGCGAGACGCCGCCCTCCGGCAGGCCGGGGTTGCTCAGCTGGTGCCCGGGGCGGGTGACACCGATGAAGTGCGCGAGCGAGAACAGCTCCTCGCTGTCACGCCAGGTCAGCAGCTGGGCGAGGGCGTCGGCGCCGGTGATGAAGAACAGGTCCGTGTCGGGGTTGAGGGCGCGCAGGTCGCGCAGGGTGTCCACGGTGTAGGTGGGACCGCCGCGGTCGATGTCGATGCGGCTGACGGAGAACTGCGGGTTCTCGGCGGTCGCGATGACCGTCATCAGGTAGCGGTCCTCGGCCGGGGAGACCGTGCGGTGGGACTTCTGCCAGGGCTGGCCGGTGGGGACGAACACCACCTCGTCCAGCTGGAACTGCGCGGCGACCTCGCTGGCCGCCACGAGGTGCCCGTGGTGGATCGGGTCGAACGTTCCGCCCATGACGCCGAGACGGCGCTTGCCCGTGTGGGCGGGGCCGTGACCCGGCCGGTGCTGCCGGTACCGCGGGTGCTTCACCGTGTCGTCGGCCGTGTCGTGCACCGGACCGGTAGGCATGTCCTGCTCTCCCATGCGTGCAGACCCTACCGGCCCGGCCTCGGGCCTCCGGCCGGGGACGGGGTCCCGGCTCAGCGGTCGCGGTTGAAGCGGGTGGTGATCCACAGCAGGAGCAGCAGGATGCCGAGGGCGCAGCCGCCGGTGACGGCCGGGTTCAGGCTGTTGTGGTGACCGCCCTCGCTCTCGGCGAGGGTGACCAACTGGGCAGCGGCACGGTGAAGGCTCATCTTCGGCAGGACCTATCGCGTGTGGGCGGGATAAAGACGACGGCTCATCGTATGCGGGCGGCCGTTCGGCGATCACGCCGACTCCGCCGTTGGGGACGGACGGTGGCGGCGGGCGGACCCCGGGCGGGGAACTTTCGCCGTCCGTCAGTCGTCCTTCCGTTTGTAGCCGCGCAGCAGGAACCAGGCGGTCAGTGCGCAGCCCAGGACCATCACGACCAAGACGATACGGAGCAGGTCTCCCGTCCCGTGCTGCTGGACTGCGCTCGTGGCGGCCTCGGTCAGCCGGGCGGCTGCGGGGTGGTGCTCCATGATGTGGACTCCTTCGGCTCTACTGCCCGTCCACGGTATCTCCGCCTAGGCTGGGCCCTGCTTCGGGGGCTCAGTGGGCACTCACACGCACATGGGGGAAGACATGTCCGACGACGGCCGTCAGCAGAGCGGGCACGAGCGGGTGCCGAGCCGGTCGCGCACCCGTTTCCCGGGAATCTCCTCGCGGGCGTACGAGCACCCGGCCGACCGCTCGGCCCTGGTCGCGCTGCGCAGGCTGAGCGGCTTCGACACCGTGTTCAAGGCGCTCAGCGGGCTGCTGCCGGAGCGGAGCCTGAGACTGCTGTTCCTGTCCGACTCGGTGCGCGTCTCGGAGCGGCAGTTCGGCCATCTGAACGACATGCTGCTGGACGCCTGCTACATCCTGGACCTGGAGAAGGTCCCGCCGATGTACGTCACCCAGGACCCGCAGCCGAACGCCATGTGCATCGGCATGGACGAGCCGATCATCGTGGTCACCACGGGTCTGGTGGAACTCCTCGACGAGGAGGAGATGCGGGCGGTCGTCGGGCACGAGGTGGGCCACGCCCTGTCCGGGCACTCCGTCTACCGCACGATCCTGCTGTTCCTGACGAGCCTCGCGCTGAAGGTCGCCTGGATACCGCTGGGCAACCTGGCGATCATGACGATCATCACCGCGCTGCGGGAGTGGTTTCGCAAGTCGGAGCTGTCCGCCGACCGGGCCGGGCTGCTGGTGGGCCAGGACGTCCGGGCGTCGATGCGGGGCCTGATGAAGATCGCGGGCGGCAACCATCTGCACGAGATGAACGTGGACGCCTTCCTGGAGCAGGCCGAGGAGTACGACTCCGCGGGCGACCTGCGCGACTCCGTGCTGAAGATCCTCAATGTGCTGCCCCGCTCGCACCCGTTCGCCACCGTGCGCGCGGCCGAGCTGAAGAAGTGGGCGGAGTCCCGGGACTACCAGCGGATCATGGACGGCCACTACCCGCGGCGCGCCGAGGACAAGGACACCTCCGTCGGCGACTCGTTCCGCGAGTCGGCGGCGAGCTACGCGAGCGATGTGAAGGCCTCCAAGGACCCGCTGATGAAGCTGGTCTCGGACCTCGCGGGCGGTGCGGGCGACCTGGGCGGGCGGGTCCGGCGCGGCTTCGCCGGCTTCACGGGCACTCCCCCGGCGAAGGACGACCCGAAGAATGGCCCGGCGGACACCTCGGACACGCCTGAGGGGGACGGCGAGTAGCGGCTGCGCCGGTGGGTCCCGGCGCCGCACGCCGATCCGCCCGGTGGGCGCCCGGCGCTCACACCTTCGGCTCGGCCCCGGCGGCCAGCGTGCCGCACAGGGCGGTGGCGCCGTCCGACTCGTAGGGGTCGGTGCCGGCGGGGCCGCCCGCTCGGGCGGTCTGGCCGGCCAGCAGGGGCCGCAGGTAGGCGGCGGAGTCCTCGGCGCAGGACAGGGGGCCCGCCTGGACGTAGGCCGAGACCAGCTGGACCTGGTGGGTGCGCAGGTCGTCGCGGTCGAAGCGGAAGGTCAGCTCGCGGCGGACGGTGAAGAGGGAGACCGGCGCGCCGGCGGCGCCGGTGGGGCGCAGGGCGTAGACGAAGGTGTGGTCGGCGGTGATCTCCAGCGTGGCGGCGTCGGTCTCGGTGGCCTGGAGGTTGCCCTGGACGCGGATCCGGTCGTCGGCCAGCTGGGCCCGGGCCGGGTCGAGGCGGACCAGCCAGCCGGTGGGGGTGTGCCGCCCGTCCGCCGCCGGGTGGTCGAAGCTCTGGTCGAACTGGTCGAGCTGGTCGGAGTCGACGAGGGACCGGGCGGGGCCGACCTCGCGGCCGGTGAGCACCTCGGGGTAGAGCGAGGACCGGACGATGTAGTCCTTGGCGGTGGTCAGCGCGGCCACGACCTGGCTGTCGGAGAAGTGGGCGGTGTCCCGGGAGGCCGGCAGCGGTATGCCCTCGGCTCCGACGTCGAACTGGGCGGCGGGGCTGTGCGCGTACAGGCTCTCGGCGTCCGTCCCGCCGGGCACCTTGCCCTGCGGGGCGAGCGGGATGACGGACAGCCGCGCGGGCTCGACGGGCCGCCGGGCCCCCGTGGAGCCGTAGGGGTGGCGGACGCCCATGTAGACCGCGGTGCCGAAGGCGACGGCGATCAGCACGGCCAGGATCAGGGCCTGCCGGGTCAGTCCCCGGTGCAGGGGCGGGCGGCGGCGTACGGCGGGCGCGTGGTCGGCCATCCGCTCGTCGGCGGAGTATTCCTGGAGGCGGGCAGCGCGGACGAACGACTCGTCGAACACGACGGATCGGTACTCGTCCTCTGCACCGCCGGGGCCGCCCTCGGGTGTCCCCTCCGGTGGGTCTCCAGGCCCGCCCATACTTTCAGAGTGGGTCTCGGGGGCCTCGGGTAAACGCCCCGCTGTACGACAACTTCTGACAGGTTCTCACCAGAATCCCCGGGGGCTGCTCAGGGGGAGCGCGGGGTCGCCGAGGCGGCGTGCTGGGAGTAGTCGGCGGAGGCGGAGGGGGCGGCGGCGCCGCCCTGTTCCAGGCCGGTGGAGGCGGGGGCGGGCACCCGCTCGCGGGTGCTGGAGGAGGCACCCCGGTAGACCGCCGCGAAGGCGAGCGCGACCATGCCGATGCCCATCACGACGGCGAGCACCCAGGCCACGGGCCGGTGCCAGCGGGCCTGCCTGCCGTAGCCCCCGAAGGGGCTGTGGTCGTCGTCGAGAAGGTAGGTGTCGTCCAGGTCGTCGTCGTCGCGGTCCTGGCCTAGATCGGTGCCCTCGGGGCTGTAGCGCTCGCCTCTGGTGCGGGCGCGGCGGGCCTCCGCCTCGGAGGCCTCGGCTCTGGCCTGCGCCGCGGCCAGGAGGCGTTCGACGGCGGTCGGCTCATGGATCGTCGCCGCCTGCACGAAGGCCTCGTCGAACACCACGGAGGCGAACTCTTCGTCCGACACCCCGTGGTCGTGGTCGTCGTCGGGCTCCCAGCCGTCAGGGAACGGCGCGCCCCCCACGTCCTCCGGCACGGTTCCAGAGTAGACCTGGGGGGTCAATTTGGGCAGACGGTATGGAAATTCATCCGCCAGATGAGACGCCGTTCCGCACGCGCGCCGGCCGGGCCGTCCGGGAGAGGCTCAGCGGCGCACGTGCCCGTCGCCGGTGACGATGTACTTGGTGCTGGTCAGCTCGGGCAGGCCCATCGGGCCGCGGGCGTGCAGCTTCTGGGTGGAGATGCCGATCTCCGCGCCGAAGCCGAACTGGCCGCCGTCGGTGAACCGGGTGGAGGCGTTCACGGCGACGGTGGTGGAGTCGACCAGCTGGGTGAATCGCCGGGCGGCCTGCTGCGAGGTGGTGACGATCGCCTCGGTGTGGCCGGAGGTCCACAGCCGGATGTGCTCGACGGCCTTGTCGAGGGAGTCGACCACGGCGGCGGCGATGTCGTGGGACAGGTACTCGGTCTCCCAGTCCTCCGGGGTGGCCTCGACCACGGTGGCCTTGGAGTCCTCGGCGTAGGCCATGACCCGCTCGTCGGCGTGGACGGTGACGCCGGCGTCGGCGAGGGCGTCCAGGGCGCGCGGCAGGAACTCGGCGGCGATGTCCTGGTGGACGAGGAGGGTCTCGGCGGCGTTGCAGACGCTGACCCGGTGGGCCTTGGAGTTGATGAGGATCTCGACGGCCGTGTCGATGTCTGCCCGGGCGTCGACGTAGACGTGGCAGTTGCCGGTGCCGGTCTCGATGACCGGGACGGTGGACTCGTTGACCACGGTCTGGATGAGGGAGGCGCCGCCGCGCGGGATCAGCACGTCGACCAGACCCCGGGCGCGCATCAGCTCGCGCACGCTCTCGCGGCTCTCCCCCGGCACCAGCTGGACGGCGTCGGCGGGCAGCCCGGCGCCGCCGACGGCGTCCCGGATCACCCGGACGAGGGCGGCGTTGGACTCGTAGGCGGAGGCGGAGCCGCGCAGCAGAACGGCGTTGCCGGACTTCAGGCAGAGGGCGGCGGCGTCGACGGTGACGTTGGGGCGGGCCTCGTAGATGATGCCGACGACGCCGAGCGGGACGCGGACCTGGCGCAGGTCGATGCCGTTGGGCAGGGTGGAGCCGCGGACGACCTCGCCGACCGGGTCGGGCAGCTTCGCGACGTCGCGGACGTCGGAGGCGATGGCCCGGACCCGCTCGGGGGTGAGGGTGAGCCGGTCGACGATGGCCTCGCTGGTGCCGCTCTGCCGGGCCTTGGCCACGTCCGCGGCGTTGGCCTCGACGATCTCGCTGGTCCGGACCTCCAGGGCGTCGGCGATGGCGAGCAGCGCGTCGTCCTTCACGGCGCGCGGGAGCGGCGCGAGGTCGGCGGCGGCGGCCTTGGCCCGGTAGGCGGCCTGGGTGACCGGGGACATCGAGTCGTACGGCGAGAGCGTGGTCATGAGGGAAGGGTAGTGCGCGGTGTGGGCGGGTCACCGCTCATCCCGAACCATGAGACAAGGTCTCAGGAGTGCTCAAAAGGGGTGGACCCCCACCGGCGTCGCGGGCGGCGGGCCGTAGCCCTCGGCGATGCGCTGGTGGTAGGTCTCCCGGTCGATGACCTCGAGGCCGACGATCTCCCACGGGGGCAGTCCCGCGCTCTGGCGGTGCTCGCCCCACAGGCGCAGCGCGACGGCGGCCGCGTCGTGCAGGTCGCGGGCCTCCTCCCAGTACCGGATCTCAGCGTGGTCGCCGGCGTATCTGCTGGTCAGGAGGAAGGGGTGGTCGTGAGCCAGCTGCTCCAGGGCCCGCCGCAGGTCCGTGAGCGGGACGTCCTGACCGGCGACGCTGAGGGTGACGTGCCACAGCCGGGGCAGGTCCTTGGGCTCCTGATAGGTGTCCCCGGCCGCGACGCTCGTCAGAGCACCGCGGGTTGCCACCCCAGGGCGCACTCGTCTCACGACGGCCTCCTTCACCCAGCGCTCGGAACGTGTCTCCGAGACAAAGTTGAGCAGGCCCCAAGGCACCGCGGGGCGGTTTTACGGAACGTCCCCCACCGGGGGCCCTCGTTACGTCCCGTTTTACGAGTGCAGGAGCACCAGGTCGTCCCTGTGTACGACCTCGCGTTCGTACGCCGGACCCAGATCGCGCGCCAGTTCGCGGGTCGAACGCCCGATCAGCCGGGGGATCTCCCTGGCGTCGAAGTTGACGAGCCCGCGGGCCACCGCGCGCCCGGCCGAGTCGCGGAGCTCGACGGGGTCGCCGGCGTTGAACTCCCCCTCGACCGCGGCGATTCCGGCGGGCAGCAGCGAGGTGCGCCGCTCGACGACCGCGCGCACGGCGCCGTCGTCCAGGGTCAGCGCGCCCTGCGGGGTGGAGGCGTGCTGGAGCCACAGCAGCCGGTCGGCGGAACGCCTGCCGGTCGGGTGGAAGTAGGTGCCGGTGTCGCCGCCGGAGAGCGCCTCGGCGGCGTGCACGGCGCTGGTGAGCACCACCGGGACGCCGGCGGCGGCAGCGATCCGGGCGGCCTCGACCTTGGTGACCATGCCGCCGGTGCCGACGCCCGCCTTGCCGGCGGTGCCGATCTCGACGCCCGCGAGGTCCCCCGGGCCGCGCACCTCGGCTATCCGGGAGGTGCCGGGCCGGCTGGGGTCGCCGTCGTAGACGCCGTCGATGTCGGAGAGGAGGACGAGGAGGTCGGCGTGGACGAGGTGGGCGACGAGGGCGGCGAGGCGGTCGTTGTCGCCGAAGCGGATCTCGTCGGTGGCGACGGTGTCGTTCTCGTTGACGATCGGGAAGGCGCCCATCGCGAGGAGCTTGTCGAGGGTGCGGGAGGCGTTGCGGTGGTGGGCGCGGCGGCTCATGTCGTCGCTGGTGAGCAGGACTTGGCCGACGCGGACGCCGTAGCGCGCGAAGGAGGCGGTGTAGCGGGCGACGAGCAGGCCCTGGCCGACGCTGGCGGCGGCCTGCTGGCGGGCGAGGTCCCTGGGGCGGCGGCGCAGCCCCAGCGGGGCGAGCCCCGCGGCGATGGCGCCGGAGGAGACGAGGACGACCTCCTTCTCCCCACCGCTGCGGCTCTTGGCGAGCACGTCGACCAGCGCGTCGACGCGGTCGGCGTCCAGACCGCCCGCGGCGGTGGTCAGCGACGAGGAGCCCACCTTGACGACGATCCTGCGGGCCTCGACCACGGCCTGCCTTGCGCTTGCCACTTGCCTGCTGTCCCCTCGCCCGTCCCGGCTGCCTCTGTCCGGCAATCTACGCGAAGGGGATCGTCCGGTGCGCGCCGGTCCACCCCCCGGACGGCCGTCCTGTAGTCGTTTGCTCACGGTTTGCTTACGGCAAAAAGGTTGTGCTGGTTGTGTATAGAAATTAAATCTCTGACAAATTTAACGTGATCGTCGTGTCACCTACCGTTCCCCAACCGAAGCGCATCCTGCTCAGATCGGGCAAGAACCCCTACGACGTCCTGTCGGCGGAAGAGGCCCTGCACCAGGATGTGATCGCCACCAACTCCGGCAACCTGATCTTCCAGGACGCGGCGCACAAGATCCTGCAGACGCCGGACACCGAGGTCGTCTCGAACCGCGGCCGCACCGAGGTGGCCGCGGCGGCGCGCATCAACGAGGAGTACGACGCCTTCGTCGTGCCGCTCGCCAACGCCTTCCGCCCGTCCTTCGAGACCGCGCTGGCGCGGCTGACCCGGCTCATCTCCCGCCTGCGGATACCGGTGGTCGTGCTCGGTGTGGGCGCGCAGACCGGGGTGAGCTACGACCCGGCGCGGCTGAAGCGGATCGAGCCGACCGTACGGGAGTTCTGCACGGCGGTGCTGGAGCGCAGTTCGTCGATCGGTGTGCGGGGGGAGTTCACCGAGCAGTACCTGCGGGACATGGGCTTCCGGGACGTGGAGGTCATCGGCTGCCCCTCGCTGTTCATGCACGGCCGCAGCCTCGACGTGCGCAGGCGGGTGCCCGAGCTGACGGCCGGTTCGCGGATCGCGGTCAACGGCTCGCACAGCGCGGTGCGCAAACAGGGGCTGGGCTCCGTCGTCGACCACGCCCACGCGCGGTATCCGAACCTGCGGTTCATCGGCCAGAACCTCAGCGACGCACGGCAGTTGCACTGGCGGGACCTGACGGACCCCAACTCGGGGCTGACCGCGATGCCGACGCACCCGGACCACCCGATGTACCGGGAGGACAAGGTGCGGGTGTACGTCGACCCGATCACCTGGATCGACGACCTGCGGGACTTCGACTTCTCCTTCGGCTCCCGCATCCACGGCAACATCGCCGCGCTGCTCGCGGGCACGCCCGCGACGGTGCTGTGCGGCGACTCCCGCACGCTGGAGCTGTGCCGCTACTTCGAGATCCCGCACCGGCGGCTGGACCAGGTCGTGAAGGACCCCCGGGCGGCGGACCCCGCGCTGCTGTACGAGCAGGCCGACTTCGGCGGGCTCGTCGGCAACCACACCGAGCGGTTCGAGCGGTTCGTCTCGTTCCTGGACAGGAACGGGCTGCGGAACACGTTCACGCACGGCGACGGCGGCGCGGCCTTCGAGGAGCGGATGCGCTCGCTGTCGTTCCCGCCGGGCATCCGGCCCTGGAACGACACCGACCTCGCCTCGCTCAGCAGCCGGTTCGGCTGGCTGCACTCCCAGGTCAGCGAACTGACCCAGGACAACGCCCAGTTGCGCAAGGAGCTGACGCGGGCCCGCAAGGCGCAGGGTGCGCCGACCGCCCCGAGCGCGTCCGTCTACCGGCGCGCCCGCCGGGTGGTGGGCCGCCCCATCCGGCGAGCCCTCCAGTCGGGCAAGCAGTGACGCACACGGGGCGCGGGGCCGCTGCCTGAACGGGCGGGCGGTGACTGCGGGGCCCTCCGTCAGGCCGCCGCGGCCTTGAAGTCCTTCGCCGACAGGGTGCGCCGGACCTTGCGGACCGCCCTGCGCAGGAAGGAGTTGGCGGCGGCCTCGCGGTAGCCCTCGAAGGCGCGGGCCTCGCGGGGCTCGGCGAGGTAGATGTCGTCGGCGATGCCCGCCTTCTTGGACCTGAAGTGCGGGTAGACGAGGTAGACGCGGGTGCCGCGCTTCTCCAGGAGGGCCGCGGCCTGCTTCTTGGCCTTGACGAACTCCACGACGTCCAGCAGCAGTTCGGTCCGCCGCAGGGCGACGAGATGGAGCCGCAGCCGCTCGTGGACCTTCAGGCGGCGGGCCACGCCGGGCGTCCAGTAGGCGTCCATCAGCGGCGCGGCCAGCTCCAGCTTGTGCCGGCGGACCTCCTCGCTGTCCTTCAGGAACCTGGGCCCGAACTGCGGCAGCAGGGTGATCAGGAACGGCCGGACCATGAGGGTGTCGCGCCTGTCCCCGGCCGGCACCATGTCCGCGACCAGCTTCATCAGGGCGCGCGCGGAGTCGAAGCGGAGCGTGTAGCTGCCGGTCTTGGTGACGTGCTTGCCGTCGTCGCGGCCGACCAGGTAGTAGCAGGTGTGGTCGGCGAGGACGGACACGCCGTCCGCGCGCAGGTACGCCTCCATGGTGAAGAGGGCGTCCTCGCCGGTCCACAGCGACTCGTCGAACCGCATGCCGTGCCGCTCCAGCAGGTCGCGGCGGAAGAGTTTCTGCGCGCTCAGCGTGAACTTGATGTTGGAGGAGAAGACGTCGGTGCGCGGGAGGGTCTTGGCCCACATGACCTTGGGCGCGATGCGGTTGACGCCCTCGACCCGGCCGAGGACGACGTCGGTGCCGTTCTCGTCGGCCATGGCGACCATGCGCTCCAGGGCCTCGGGGCCGAGCCGGTCGTCGGCGTCGAGGAAGAAGACGTAGCGCCCGGCCGCCTTGCCGAGGCCGACGTTGCGGGGGCCGCTCGGGCCGCCGGAGTTCTCCTGGCGGATCACGGTGACGGACATGGGGGCGCGGGCGGCGAACTCCTCCAGGCAGTCGCCGGTGCCGTCGGTGGAGCCGTCGTCGACGGCGATGACCTCCAGGCGTGCCGAGTCGATGGTCTGGGCCTCGACGGATGCCAGGCACTCGACCAGGTACGGCATCGCTTCGTACGCCCCGATGATCACCGTCACATCAGGCTGCGTCACGACGGTCACACTTCCCCCTTACCCATGGAACATTCCCCACGTTTCGCCTCAATGGCAACGTGTTAGACGGACGACCGATGGAAGCGGTTGCCTCGCGCCCGATGATCAGTGGCGCACGTCACACGGGGTGTGGCGGACGAGGACGCCACCCTGCTGCCACCCGACAGTACGTAGGGTCGGTAAGAATCACTCACCTTCGTCCGGGAGCCGGGGTAAGAGCTTCCGGTAAGAATCCTGAACAACGGGCGGGGCCGGCGGGACGGAAAAGGGCCGGCCCTGGGATCTCTCCCGGGGCCGGCCCTCGACGCGGTGCGGTCAGTTCGTGCTGACACCCTCCGTGTCGTCGGCCGACGCGGCCCGCTGTCCGGGCACCGCGCCCGCCAGCCCGGACTCCTCGGTCCCGGCCAGGCGGGACTGCTGGCCCACGTTGCGGGCGTCCGCCTTGAGGGCCAGGTCGGCCACCGCGGTGTTGAACTGGTCGATGGACTTCGGCTCGTCCGGGCCCAGCAGGTACCGCTTCAGCTCGCCGCGGGCGTCCGCCAGCGGGTCGGCCGACGGGTCGCGCACGGCGTCCAGCAGGCCGCCCAGCTCGGCCGCGCCGTTGGCGAGGACGACCGCGGCACGCACGGCCGTGTTCTGCCGCTTGAACTCCTCGAAGCCCAGCTCGGCGGAGTCGGTGACGGCGTACGGCTTGCCGCTCGCGATGAAGTCCGAGACCACGGAGGAGATGTCGGAGACCATCGCGTCGGAGACGTTGAAGCAGTCGTACAGGCGCGGCTCGGCGCCCGTGATCACGCGGTGCTCGGACGACGGGAAGGAGCGCCAGTAGGCGTCGTTCCACTCGGCGCGCAGCCGGGCGGTCTCCTCGTGCCTGCGCACGTCGACGACGCCGTCGCGGGTGGCCTCGGCCTCGTCGCCCTTCTCGCCGCCGGCGCCGGCCAGCTCGGCGAGCCGGGCCTCGATGCGGGCCAGCTCGGACCTGGCCCGCGCGGTCGCGGCGGCGTCCACGGCGAAACGGGGGTCGGCGCCGCGCGCGGCGGCGGCCTTCTCGACCAGCGCGGTGATCCGCCGGTGCGCGGCGCCGGCCTCCTTGCTGACCGTCCCGGTGAAGGGGTGCGGCTTGTACAGGACGCGGACCGGCGGGTCGGCCTGCACCAGCCTGTTCACGATGTTCTCGCCGGCGAGCACGATCGAGGTGTTGCCGGGGTTGCCGTCCCAGCCCTCCCAGGTGGGGGCGTACAGCACGGTCGGGATGCGGCCCTCGGGCACGCCCGCCCAGCCCTGGATGGGCGCGAGCTGCGGGCGGCCGACCTCGACGATGTCGTCGTCGCGGACGCCGACGTCGGCGATGGCGTAGCGGTCGCGGCCCGCGCGGCCGGCGGTCCACACCTCGTCGTACACCTTGCTGAACGGGTTGACGCTGGCGAGCTTGTCGCTGTCGCCGTGGCCGATGAAGACGTGCTTCATGGTGGGCACGCGCAGCAGGTGGATGTTCTTGCCGACGTTCGCCGCGTACAGGGCGACGCGCACGGTCGAGAGGTCCATGTTCATCAGGTGCACCCCTCCGGGCACGCAGATGACGGGGACCGTGGTGGGCGCGAGGTTGTTCAGGATGGCCCGCTCGCGCAGGATGATCAGCGGCCGGGACTCCAGCTGCTCCATCGTCTCCAGCCACATGTTGACCTGGTACGCGGAGTCCTTGGAGCCGGAGAAGTACAGCACGGTCTCCGGCTTGTAGCCGGCCAGCCAGTCGTCGACGGCGGCGAGGACGACCTCGGCCCTCGGCGGGATCTTCCGGCCGCGGACGTACGGCACGAGCACGAGGACGTACAGCACGCCGAAGGCCGCGGTGAGGCCGATGCCGGCGAAGCCGGGGGCGGAGGAGTCCAGCGCCGCGGCCACCAGGATGCCGGCGACCGCGAACAGGTCGAGGTGGAGCATCTTCTCGGCGCTGCGGTGCAGCAGGCCGCGCGGCGGGGCGTCCGGGATGCGGATGCGGGACTTCAGGTCGACGTTGCGGGTGGCGACCGGCATCCGGCGGCGGTTGCGGATGAGGGTGACCAGCGCGCCGTGCGGGGCCTGGAGGCCGTAGAAGGCGATGAAGCAGGCGACGGCGCCGTAGAAGATCAGGTCGTCCGCGTGGGACAGCCGGGCCAGCAGCAGGATCAGCAGCAGCTGTCGGATCAGGAAGCGGATCGACAGGCCGGCCCGGACCTTGCTGAGGCGGTTGATCAGGTAGCTGCCCTTGCGGTGCAGATAGTGGTCCGCCAGGTACGTCACGACGGCCGCGGCCGCGAAGGCAGGGATGCTCGGGACGAGCGCGGCCAGCATGAGCGCCGGGAAGCCCAGGATCATGAGGGCCGCCGCGGCCAGCTCGGCCGCGCTGCCCACCCGGGCTACGCGAATAGCGGTGGATATCACGGGGAAACCTGCTCTGGGAGGGGGAGTGCCGGTTTTGTTCAGAAATGCCGGAGATGCCGGTGGTTTCGCGGTGTACGGATTCAGGCCCCTGCGAACGCCCGGTGAATGAGCGAACCCAGAGGCCTGAATTCCTAAAATCTATTTACTGATCATTACACGCCGTCCTGACGGTCCAGCACCGAGGCCAGCGCCTGCTCGAAGCCGGAGGCCTTGGCGGCACCGGCCGTCGGGTCCTGCTGGCGGACGTCGATGACATGGCCGGTCAGCTCCGACAGCAGCACGTCCAGGGAGGTGCGGGCCACGGCCTCGGAGGAGAGCAGGCTGCCCGCCGGCTCCTGACCGAAGGCCTTGGTGCGCATCGGGGTGGCGGTGCGCTCGGGGTTGATGCAGTTGACGCGGATGCCGTCGCCGGCCCACTCGTCGGACAGCGCCTGGGTGAGGTTCACCATGGCGGCCTTGGTGGAGGAGTAGAGGGAGTACTCGGCGCGGCCGCGGGTGTAGCTGCTGGAGGTGTACAGCAGCAGCTGGCCCTTGGTCTCGGCCAGGTACTTGTAGGAGGAGCGCGCGATCTGCACCGGGGCCAGGTAGTTGACCTTCAGCGCCTCCTCGATGGTGGCGTTGTCGGTCTCGGCGAGCTTGCCGATGCGCAGCACGCCCGCGGTGTTGACGACGCAGTCGATCCGGCCGGTCTCCGCGTACGCCTTGGACAGCGCGTCGTCGACCTCCTCCGGGTTCTCCACGTGGGTGCCGGTGGTGGACCGGCCGAGGGCGTAGACCGTCGCGCCGTAGGACTCGGCGAGTTCCGCGATGTCCTTGCCGATGCCGTAGGAGCCGCCGAAGATGACGAGCGTCCTGCCGGTGAGGAGTTCGCGGTAGGCCTCCTCGCCGTTCTGCTCGGGCGCGGCGGTGGAGGCGAGCTGGAAGAGCTTGTCGGCGATGAAGACGTCGACCGGCTGGGTCACCTTCATGTTGTACTCGTCGCCCGCGACGACGTGGATCGGCACGTCCGGCAGGTACTTCAGGACCACCGAGCAGTCGTCCGTCGCCTGGAAGTTGGGGTCACCGGCGGCGACCTCGTAGGCGCGGCGGATCGTGGACAGCTTGAAGGCCTGCGGGGTCTGGCCGCGGCGCAGCCGGGAGCGGTCCGGGATCTCGGTGATGAACTCGCCGTCCTCGCCGTGCGTGCGCGTGACGATGATGGTGTCCGCGGACGGGATGGCGACGTCGACGGCCTGGTAGCGCTCCAGCGCGGTCACACAGTCGTCGATGACGCGCTGCGAGAGCAGCGGGCGCACGGCGTCGTGGAAGAGGACGTTGCGGTCCTCGCCCTCGGCCAGGCCCTCACCGAGGGCGGAAATGGCGCGCTCGGTGGTCTCGTTGCGGGTCGAGCCGCCCTCGATGATCTTCGTGACCTTGGTGAACCCGGCCTTGGCGACGATCTTCTCGATGTCCGGTACGTACCCCGGCGCCATCAGCACGATGACGTCGTCGATCGAGTCGGCCCTCTCGAAGGTGGTGAGGGTGTGCTCGATGACTGCCTTGCCGGCGATCTTCAGCAGCTGCTTGGGGATCGACAGACCCACCCGCTGGCCGGTGCCACCGGCCAGGATCACTGCGGTGGTACGGGGCTTGGCTATGTGCTGGGACACAGAGGACCTACCTTGGGGCGACAGGGAACCGTGAAATGCTCCCACTTTAGGTAAGGGGAGTGCAAGGTGAGCGACATCCCATGCATATCCGAGCGCAACCTGTCATTCACCTTGCACGCCCGGTGATTGGACGAGGAACGCCGTCAATCCCTGTGAATTTGCTGTGAGTAAGTCCACAGGTGTGACACGGGAGGCGTGAAGACACTGCGCCCAGGCGCGCCGGGGCCCTGGCAGCGACGGGGGTGACGGTCCTCCGGTCCCGGTGCGGGGCCGCACAGGTTCTTCATATGCGGCACGGCACCGTTGCGAACGGGATGGAAATACCGCTCACCGGGCGCCCCATTGCCGCGGAATTCCACATCAAGATTCCGCAGCATTTCGGTCTCGGCCAGGGTAAGAGATCGATTCACCGGCCCCGCCGAACCGGGACAGAGCGGTGCGGCGCGGAGAGGACCGGGATCCTTTCCGCGCCGCACGGTTCGGTCTACTCGAACGGGTCGAAATCGTCGTACTCGCGGAGCGACTCGTCCCGTTCCGCCTGCCTGTCCCGGCGGCGCTGTGCCGCGGGGCGCTCCCCGTCGAAGCGGTGGTCCTCGCCACGGCGGCCGAGCATCTCCGCACCGGCCATGACCGAGGGCTCCCAGTCGAAGACGACCGCGTTGTCCTCGGGGCCGATGGCGACGCCGTCGCCGTTGCGGGCGCCCGCCTTCATCAGCTGCTCCTCGACGCCGAGGCGGTTGAGCCGGTCGGCGAGGTAGCCGACGGCCTCGTCGTTGTTGAAGTCGGTCTGGCGCACCCAGCGTTCGGGCTTCTCGCCGCGCACCCGGAACAGCGGCTCGCCGCCGACCTCCTCGCGGCTGACGGTGAAGCCGGCGTCGTCCACGGCCTTGGGCCGGATGACGATCCGGGTCGACTCCTCCCTGGGCTTCGCGGCACGCGCCTTGGCGACCAGCTCACCGAGCGCGAAGGTCAGCTCCCGCAGCCCGATGTGCGCCACCGCCGACACCTCGAACACGCGGTAGCCGCGGGCCTCCAGGTCGGGGCGGACCATCTCGGCGAGGTCCTTGCCGTCGGGCACGTCGACCTTGTTCAGGACGACGATCCGCGGCCGGTCGCCGAGACCGCCGTACTGCCGCAGCTCCTCCTCGATGATGTCGAGGTCGGAGACGGGGTCGCGGTCGGACTCCAGGGTGGCGGTGTCCAGCACGTGCACGAGCACGCTGCACCGCTCCACGTGCCGCAGGAACTCGAGTCCGAGGCCCTTGCCCTGGCTGGCGCCCGGGATCAGACCCGGCACGTCGGCGATGGTGTAGACGGTCGAACCGGCGGTGACGACACCGAGGTTCGGCACCAGCGTCGTGAACGGGTAGTCCGCGATCTTCGGCTTGGCCGCGCTCAGCACCGAGATCAGCGAGGACTTGCCCGCGCTCGGGTAGCCGACGAGCGCCACGTCCGCGACGGTCTTCAGCTCCAGGACGATGTCGTGGAGGTCCCCGGGCTCGCCGAGCAGCGCGAAGCCGGGGGCCTTGCGGCGGGCGGAGGCCAGCGCCGCGTTGCCGAGGCCGCCCCGGCCGCCCTGCGCGGCGACGTACGACGTGCCGTGCCCGACGAGGTCGGCGATCACGTTGCCCGCCTTGTCGAGGACGACCGTGCCGTCCGGGACCGGCAGGACCAGGTCCTGGCCCTCCTTGCCGGAGCGGTTGCCGCCCTCACCGGGCTTGCCGTTGGTGGCCTTGCGGTGCGGGGAGTGGTGGTACTCCAGCAGCGTGGTGACCGACTGGTCCACGGTCAGGATGACGTCGCCGCCACGGCCGCCGTTGCCACCGTCCGGGCCGCCGAGCGGCTTGAACTTCTCACGGTGGACGGAGGCACAGCCGTGGCCTCCGTTACCCGCGGCGACGTGCAGCTCGACGCGGTCCACGAAGGTGGTCATGGTTCAGTGCCTCCAGGAAGTACGGGTATGTCTAGGTACTAACGCGCGAAAGGCGGACCCGCCTTCCCGATCGGGAAGTGAGGTCCGCCTCGCGAAAGTGTTCGGTGCCGAATCAGATGATTCAGGCGACCGGAACGATGTTCACGACCTTGCGGCCACGGTGGGTACCGAACTCCACCGCACCCGGCTGCAGGGCGAACAGCGTGTCGTCGCCGCCACGGCCGACGCCGGCGCCGGGGTGGAAGTGGGTGCCGCGCTGGCGGACCAGGATCTCACCCGCGTTGACGACCTGACCGCCGAAGCGCTTCACGCCGAGCCGCTGGGCATTGGAGTCGCGACCGTTCCGGGTGGACGATGCGCCCTTCTTGTGTGCCATTTCTCCTCAGTCCCTTACTTCGCAGCCGCGGGGATCGACGTGACCTTGATCGCCGTGTACTGCTGGCGGTGGCCCTGACGACGGCGGTAGCCGGTCTTGTTCTTGTAGCGCAGAATGTCGATCTTCTGGCCCTTGTGGTGGTCCACGACCTCGGCCTGGACCTTGATGCCGGCCAGCACCCACGGGTCGCTGGTCACAGCGTCGCCGTCGACAACGAGCAGGGTCGAGAGCTCGACCGTGTCGCCAACATTGGCGGTGGAAATCTTGTCAACCTCGACGATGTCGCCGACAGCAACCTTGTGCTGGCGACCACCGCTGCGCACGATGGCGTACACGCGGATCTCTCTTTCGCTCGGAAACGGCACCCCCGCAGGCCAGCCGCCCTGGAAACACCATGGGCGACCTCTCCCGGCCAGCCTTGCGTCCGGGAGGAAGAGGTTTACGGAGATGTGGCGTGCTCAGTCACACGCCGACGGTCAAGGTTACGGTCCTCGGCCGAGGGGGTCAAACCGGGCCCCTCGGCTGTGCAACAGGTCACTGAGAACCGAACCGGGCCCCGCGGCCGGCCTCTTCGAACGGCCCGCGGGGGCGAGCCCGGCAGGCCCCGTGGGGCCCGGCCGGGCTCGGTGACGTGCGGCCGGCCGGTCGGAACCGGCCGGCCGCACGCCGGGAGGTCAGGCCTCGTCGGCGGGGGCGGAGACCGCGGTCTTCTTCGCCGTCGTCTTGGCCGCGGCCGTCTTGGCGGTCTTGGCCGCCTTCTTGGCCGTCGCCTTCTTGGCGACCGTCTTCTTGGCCGCCGTCTTCTTCGTGGCGGCCTTCTTCGCCGTGGCCTTCTTGGCCGCCTTGCGGGCGGTCTTCTTGGCCACCGCGACCTCTTCGGCCAGTGCCTCGGTGTCGTCCGACGCGGCCGACGGGACGACCACGACGGCCGTCTCCTCGGACGCGGTCGGCGCGGTGGCCTTGCGCACGGCACGGCGGCGCGGACGGGCCGGGGCGGCGCTCTCGGCGGGCGCCTCCTCGACCGCGGCCGGGGCCGCGGGCTCCTCGGCCAGGGCCTCGGGCGCGGACTCGGCGACCGTCACCACGGCCGCCTCGGCACCCGCGGGGGAACCGGCCGGCGCGGACACCTTCCGGGTCGCCCTGCGGCGCGTGCGGCCCTTGGGCGCGGCCTCCTCGGCCGGTGCCTCTGCCTCCGGCGCCGGAACCACCTGGTCCTCGGCGGCCGCGGGCTCGGTCAGGGCCTCGGCGGCCGTCTCGGGCTGCACCGGGCGCGCCGCCGCCGCCTCGGCGGTGACGTCCTGGGCGGTCGGAGCCTCGACGGCCTCCTCGCGCGGGGCCTCGGCCCGCTCCGCCCTGGGAGCCTTCTCCGCCCGGGGCGCACCGGCCGGAGCGGACGCCCGGCGGCTCGCCCGGCGACGGCTGCGGCCACGGGTGGCCGCCGCCTCCGCCTCGGCGACGCTGCTGTACAGCTCCTCGTCCGGCGCGAAGTCGGGCGCGGGCAGCGCGACCGGCTCGGCGGCCTCGGCGGCCACCTCGGCGGCCGCCTCGGTCTCCGGCTCGACGGCCTCGCCCGTCTCCACGGCCACCGCGGCGGTCTCGTGCACGTGCTCGTGCACCTCGCCACCACGGCCGCGCTTCTTGCGCTTGCCGCCGCCACCGCCGCCCGCGCTCGGCTGCTCCATGTGCACGATGACACCGCGGCCGTTGCAGTGGACACAGGTCTCGGAGAAGGACTCCAGCAGGCCCTGGCCCACCCGCTTGCGGGTCATCTGCACCAGGCCCAGCGAGGTCACCTCGGCCACCTGGTGCTTCGTGCGGTCGCGGCCCAGGCACTCCAGCAGGCGGCGCAGCACCAGGTCGCGGTTGGACTCCAGGACCATGTCGATGAAGTCGATCACGATGATGCCGCCGAGGTCGCGCAGCCGCAGCTGGCGCACGATCTCCTCGGCCGCCTCCAGGTTGTTCCTGGTGACCGTCTCCTCCAGGTTGCCGCCCTGACCGGTGAACTTGCCGGTGTTGACGTCGACGACGACCATCGCCTCGGTCCGGTCGATCACCAGCGAACCGCCGCTGGGCAGCCAGACCTTGCGGTCCAGGGCCTTGGCGAGCTGCTCGTCGATCCGGTAGGTGGCGAAGACGTCGACCTCGGAGGTCCACTTCGACAGACGGTCGGCCAGGTCGGGCGCGACGTGCGAGACGTACCCGTGGATCGTGTCCCAGGCCTCGTCGCCGCTGACGACGACCTTGGAGAAGTCCTCGTTGAAGATGTCCCGCACGACCCGGACGGTCATGTCCGGCTCGCCGTACAGCAGCGTCGGGGCGTTGCCGTTCTTGGACTTCTTCTGGATGTCCTCCCACTGCGCCTGCAGCCGCTCGACGTCCCGGCGCAGCTCGTCCTCGCTCGCGCCCTCGGCGGCGGTGCGCACGATGACGCCCGCGTCCTCGGGGACGATCTTCTTGAGGATGGTCTTCAGCCGGGCCCGCTCGGTGTCGGGCAGCTTGCGGCTGATGCCGGTCATGGAGCCTTCGGGGACGTACACGAGGTAGCGGCCCGGCAGGGAGACCTGGCTGGTCAGACGCGCGCCCTTGTGCCCGATCGGGTCCTTCGTGACCTGCACGAGGACCGACTGGCCGGACTTCAGGGCGGCCTCGATGCGGCGCGGGCCGTTGGCCATGCCCAGCGCCTCGAAGTTGACCTCACCGGCGTACAGGACGGCGTTGCGGCCCTTGCCGATGTCGATGAACGCGGCCTCCATCGACGGCAGCACGTTCTGGACCTTGCCCAGGTAGACGTTGCCGACGTACGAGGTCGCCTGCTCCTTGTTGACGTAGTGCTCGACGAGCACGCCGTCCTCCAGGACGCCGATCTGCGTGCGGTCGCCGTGCTGGCGGACGACCATCACGCGCTCGACGGCCTCGCGGCGGGCCAGGAACTCGGCCTCGGTGATGATCGGGACGCGGCGGCGGCCCTGCTCACGGCCCTCGCGGCGGCGCTGCTTCTTCGCCTCGAGACGGGTCGAGCCCTTGATGGACTGCACCTCGTCGGACGGCTCGGCGGGCTTGCGGGGCTCGCGGACCTTGACGACGGTGCGCTCGGGGTCGTCGTCGGACGGCTCGGCCTCGGTGGACGTGTCCCCGGCGCGACGGCGGCGACGGCGGCGACGGCGGCTGCTCGCGCTGGAGCCGCCGGACTCCTCGTCGCGGCCCTCGTCGGCGTCCTCTTCCTCCTGCTCGGCGGTGTCCTCGGCGTCCTGCGCGGCCTGCTCGGCGGCCAGTTCGTCGCCCTCGGCGTCCCCGTCCTCGCTCTCGGCGGCGTCACCGCGACGGCGGCGACGGCCGCCACGGCGGCGACGGCGGCGCGAACCGGACTCCTCGTAGCCGTCGGCGCCCTCCGCCTCCTCGGCCTCCTCGCCCTCGTCCTCGGCGGGCTCCGCGGCCTGCTCCGGCTCCGCGGCAGCGGCGGCGGCCGGGGCGGCCTGTGCCTCCTCGGCCGGGGCGGCGCCCCTGCGGCGACGGCGGCGGCGCGAGTCGGCGTCCGCGCGCTCCTCCGTGTACTCCTCGGGCTCCTCCACGTCGGCGGCCTCGGCGGCGGCCTCGGCCGCGGCCCGCTGCGGGGTCTGGAACCTCGGCTCGGTGAACACCGGCGCCTGGAAGACGGCGACGGCCGGGCGGGCGGGGCGGCGCGGGGCCTCGGCCTCGTCCGACTCGGCGGCGCCTGCCGCGGCGGAGCGCGCGGGCTCGGCGAACCCGGACGCGGGGCGCACGGCCCGGCGCCGGGCGCGGCGCGGGGCACCGGCCTCGGCGGCGGCCGGGGCGGGCTCGGCGGCCTGGGCGGGCTCGGTGGTGTGCGTGGTGACGGGGACCTCCGGGGTCTGCGCGCCGGAGCCGGCCTCGGCCTGCGCGGCGGGCGCCTCGGCCTCGGTCTCGGCGGCGGCCTCGACGGGCGCGGACACCCGGCGGGTGGCCCGGCGCCGGGTGCGGCGCGGAGCGGCCTCCTCGGCGGGAGCGGCCTCGGCGGGCTGTTCGGCGGCGGGGGCCGGCTCGGCGGCGGCCGGGGCCTCCGCGACGGCGGCCTCGGTCTCGACAGCCTCGGTCTCGGCGGCCTTCGGTGCCCCGGCGGGCGCGGAGGCGCGGCGGGTGGCACGTCGGCGGGTACGGCCTGCGGGCGCGGCCTCCTCGGCGGCCGGTGCCTCCACGGCGACCGGCTCCTGCGGCACCTGCACCGCCTCGACGGCGGCCGGCACCACGGTCTCCGCACCCTCAGCGGACGCGGGCCCGCCTGCGGGAGCGGTCGCGCGACGGGTGGCACGGCGACGCGGACGGGCGGCCGGCGCGGCCTCCTCGGCGGCGGGCGCGGGCTCGGCGGCCTCCACGGTTTCGGCGGGGGCGGCGGCCTCCGCAGGAGCGGCGGTCTCGGCCTCGGCGGTCGGCGCGGTCACGCTGCGCGTGGCACGGCGCCGGGTGCGGCGGGGCGCAGCCTCCTCGCCCACGACGACCTCGCCGCCCTCGGCGACGGCGGCGGGCCGCGCCGCCTCGGCCTCGGCCGGTACGACGGTCTCGACCGCCTCGGCGGTGGTGGGCGCCCCGGCGGGGGCGGAGGCACGGCGCGTGGCACGGCGCCGCGGACGGGCCGCGGGTGCGGCCTCCTCGGCGGCCTCTTCCGTCTCCGGGGTCTCGGCCACCACTGCGGCCTCCTCGCTCTCCACCGCTTCCGCGGCCTCGTCGACCGAGGCGGCCTCGGTGACCTCGTCGGAGTCCGCGGCCGGTATGGCCGGGAGGGTGACCTCGGCGGGCGCCTCGGCGTCCGCGACGGGCGGACCCGCCGGGCGCGAGGCGGCACGGCGACGCCTGCGCGGCGGCAGGGTGTCGCTCGGAGTGTTCAGTTCGGAACCCTCGTTGGGTTCGGTCGGCTCGAGCATGCGGGCGTTTCTCCCGTCAGGCTCCCGGGCGCCGCGCCTGGTCCGGCGGCGGTCACGAAGGACCGTCCGCCGTTGACGTCCGCGGCCCGCGCGAATGCGCGATGGCCGCCGTCCGGGGCGCGGGCGCCGCACGGGAGCACTCTGTGTCCTGTCTCGCCGGTTCCGTACGCCTTGTCGGTACGGCCTGGCGAAAGTCTTCTGGTCGGTGCGCTGCCCGACCCAGGTGGCTCCCGAGTACGAGGGCGGCGCTACGACGTCCGTCCCTACGCGGGACCTTCCGGCGTCGGCGCCGTCGCGGCGGCAGCCGGTACGGCCGTCATGGCCTCGGCTGCCTCGCGGTCGGGCGCGAGCGGGTCGGTCACCGTGCCGGTCTCTTCATCGAACAGCCCCTGCGCCAGCCTGGTCACCGCTGCGGGGACCGGCGGCGCCAGGTCGGCCACGGCGCGGAGACCGGACAGGACGTCGTCGGGTCGTACGGCAGGCGTCACGTGCCGAACAACCAGCCGCAGTATCGCACAGGGCTGGTCGGTCGGCCTATCAGCCGGCGAACCGTGCGTTTCCAGACTCGCCACAGCCTGGCGGGCGTCGAAGGTCCGGACGCCGTTCTTGGTCTGGCGCCGCACCTCGACGGTCTCGGCCCGGTTGAAGGCCTCGACCGCGCGGGCGGCGTCGGCCGGGTCGACTCCGGCCAGCCGCAGCTCCCAGACGGAGGCCGTCAGCCGGTCGGCGAGGCCCGAGGTCCGCGCCTCGACCGCCTCGACGACGTCGAGCCCGGCGGGCAGCGACTCGTCGAGGAGGACGCGCAGCGGCTCCGGGTCGCGCGACTGCGTCAGCGCGATCTCCAGGTACTCCGCCTCACTGCCCGTGCCGGTGGGTGCGGCATTGGCGTACGACACCTTGGGGTGCGGCGTGAACCCGGCCGAGTACGCCATGGGCACCTCGGCACGGCGCAGCGCACGCTCGAAGGCGCGCTGGAAGTCTCGGTGGCTGGTGAACCTCAGGCGGCCGCGCTTGGTGTAGCGCAGTCGGATGCGCTGCACCGCGGGTGCGGGCGGCGGGCCTTCGGGCTGTCGCTTGCCCAGTGTCCTAGTCCTTCGTGAGAGCGGTCGTACTGCTACCAAGAGTACGTGCCGCGCGGCCCTGAGGTTCCCGCCGGTCCGTCCCGGCGGCCGCCGGGACCGAGGACTATGACAGGCGGGCCTTGTAGGAGTCCGGGTAGCGCGCCGTGAACTTGATCACCGCGACCAGCAGGACCACCGGGATAACCCAGTTGAACCAGTCGTCCATGGACGGGACGAGGATGGCCAGCCAGGTCGAGAGGGCCATGAGGACGAAGACCACTCCCCAGGCCAGGGTCAGCACCCGGTTGATGTGCAGGAAGACGGGCGAGTCCCACAGCTCGCGGGGTGTCTGCTCACGGGCGTACTGCGCGGTGAAGGGGTCCTTGAGCAGCGACCCGAGCGCGACGGCGGCCACGACCCCGTTGGAGATGACCTGGGCGTACGTCTCGACCCACACCAGCTGCGACCGGTCCACGGCGAGCGCCAGGACGGTCAGCACGGCGAAGAACACGATGGCGACCATGTCGAGTAGGTGGATCCCGCCGCGCAGGATGTCCTGGCCCGACAGGACGATCGAGGCGATCAGCGCGGCGAGTGCCGCGTACTCCCAGGTGCTGGGACTGGCGACCACGCCGAAGATGATCCAGGGCGCGAAGGAGAGGAACACGCCGCCCGTGCTGGCGGGCTTCCTGGCCGGGGCCTTCGTCTCGGTCTGCTGAACCATGGAGTCCCTCCCGTCGGGTGTCCGGCCGGCTCCCTTCCCTCCCATCGTGCGGTCGCCCGGCGCGAGCCGCATGCCGCCCGCGGTGCGCACCGAGCGGACCGCTCCTACCGTGGGAGCGGACCGCTCGCGCCGCGGGGGCCGCGGTCCGAACGCGAGCCGGTTCGGACCGTCCGGGAGCCGCCATGACCTACCGATTCAGCGAGAACGTCCAGTTCGACTACGAGATCCGGCTCGCCCTGGGCTCGGCCTGGCGGCAGGGCGCCGACGTGGGCGAGGTGCTGGCGACCGCCGCCGCCGTGGCGGAGGGGGACGGGGAGGCGTGGTTCACGGCCTGGGCGGAGCTGGGGCGCGGGATCCGCGACCGGGCCGAACGCGGCACGGCGCAGGGGCGGACGGTGAGCGCCCGGGACGCCTGGCTGCGCGCCGCCGGATACCTCGGCACGGCCCTGGTGAGCGTCGACGCGGTCGCCGAACCGGAGAAACGGCTGGCCGAGGTGTTCCCGGAGCACCGCGCGTGCTTCGAGCGCTTCCTGGGGGCCTGGGACCCGCCGGCCGAGCCCGTCGCGATCCCGTACGAGGGCACGTCCCTGCCGGGCTACCTGGTCGGCCCGCCCGGCGCGTCCGGTCCGCTGCCGACGCTGATCGCGAACAACGGCAGCGACGGCCCGGTCAGCGCCGCCTGGACGCTGCTCGGCGCGCCCGCGGTGGCCCGCGGCTACCGGGTCCTGCTCTTCGACGGCCCGGGCCAGCAGTCGATGCTCTTCGAGCGGGGGGTGACCTTCCGGCACGACTGGGAGAACGTCGTCACCCCCGTCGTCGACTTCCTCCTCTCCCGTCCGGACGTCGATCCCCGGCGGATCGTCCTGGCGGGCGTCAGCCAGGCCGGGTACTGGGTGCCGCGCGCCCTCGCCTTCGAGCACCGGATCGCCGCCGCGGTCGCCGACCCCGGGGTGGTGCGCGTGGCGGACAGCTGGTGGCCCCACCTCGGCCAGGAGCTGCGCGACCTGTGGGAGGCCGGTGAGCGCGCCGCCTTCGACGGCTTCCTGGAGGAGGGCCTGAGCCAGGACCCCGCGCTCGCCGCGATGTGGCGCCGGCGGGCCAAGCCGTACGGCGGCGGCTCGCCGTTCGACCTGCTGACGGAGGTCTCCCGGTACGACGTCACGCCCGTCGTGGACCGGATCCGCACGCCGCTGCTCATCACGGACCCGGACGGCGAGCACTTCTGGCCCGGCGCCTCACGGCAGCTGTACGACCTGCTGCCCGGCCCGAAGGAGCTGGTCCGCTTCACCGAGGACGAGGGGGCGCACCTGCACTGCGAGCCCATGGGCCGCGCCCTGTTCGAACAGCGTGTCTTCGACTGGCTGGACGGGCGGACGGCCTCGGTCTAGCGCCGCAGGAGCGGGCGACGGCCGACCGGGGCAGCCGCCCGTGTCGGGCCGGGCGGCGGGGGCGTCGGCCCGTTAGGCTCGCGGCGCCCCTTGCATCCGATCCCCACGGAGGGCACGACGGCGGAGAACGGTGGCCGGCGCCTGCTCAGGACCCTGACGTTCTGGCTGCGTCCTGCCTTCACGCTGCGGGTCATGAGCCGGTTCCAGCGGGTCGCGGGCTTCGACCGCTCCATGGCCCTCGCCTCCAGCGCCCTGACCGCGCTGGTGCCCCTCGCGATCATCGGCGCGACCGTGCTGAAGAGCGTCACGTCGTACGACGTCGCCGAGCACATCATCATGCGGTACGGCCTGACCGGTGCGGGCGCCGCCGCGGTCGACTCGCTGTTCTCCTCCGACCAGGAGAGCACGAGCGGGGGTGTCTTCGGGGTGCTGTTCCTGGCCGTCTCGGCGCTCAGCTTCACCCGGGCCCTGCAGCGCCTGTTCGAGCAGACGTGGGAGCTCAGACCGCTGAGCGTGCGCAACACCCGCAACGGTCTGTGGTGGCTGCTCTCGGCGATCGTCTACGCGGCGCTCAGCACCCTGCTCCAAGCGGCCTTCCCGGCGGACGGCCGGACGCACCTGATCGCCGTGGCCTGCGAGCTGCCGCTGACCGCCGTCTTCCTCGTGTGGAGCGCGGTGCTGCTGTCCGCCCGGCGCGTGGGCTGGCGGGACCTGATCCCCTTCGGCGTCACGGCGGCCGTCGCGACGGGGCTCTACTCGGTGGGCGCGAGCGTCTACATGCCGATCCTGTTCAACTCCTCGGCCAAGCGCTACGGGGTGGTGGGCGCGGTGTTCGCGATGATCTCGGCGCTGTTCGCGGTCATGCTCGTCGTCGTGGGGTCGGCGGTGGTGGGGCGCGAGGTACGGGAGGAACTGGTCCGGATCGAACACGGCGGGCGCACGCCGGACGACGAGGTCCGCCGGCAGTGGGACGAGGTCGTGGAGCAGACCCGGTCCCGCTGGCGCACGGTCCGCCGGCAGGTGTCGCGCCACCGCTCCCCCGGCGACCCGCCCGGCCGCTGAGCCGGCTCACCCGCGCGGGGTGAGGCCCGCGGTGCGCGGCGGGGACACGCTGGGGACGACACAGGCGGAGCCCGGCCCGCCCCGAGACCCCTAGTGAGTTGATCCGCATGAGTGCACACAGCGAAGGCATCGACGAGATGGGCCCCGTCGACTACCTGGTCGTGGAGTTCCCGGGCCACCGCATGACGGGTGAGGGACTGCCCCTGCTCGTGGACCTCGTCGACCGCGGGATCATCCGCGTCCTCGACCTCATGTTCGTGCGCAAGGACAGCGACGGCACCGTCATCGCGCTCGACCTGGGCGACCTGGAGGGAGACATGGACCTGACCGTCTTCGCCGGTGCCGCCTCCGGGCTGCTGGACCAGTCCGACCTCGACGAGGCCGGTACGGCGCTGGAGCCCGGCAACTCGGCCGCGATCGTCGTGTACGAGAACCTGTGGGCGGCACCCCTGGCGGTGGCGCTCCGTCGGGGTGGCGCCCAGCTCGTCGCGGCCGGACGCATCCCGGTCCAGGCGCTGATCGCGTCACTGGAGGAGGCCGAGTCCCGGGCCCCCGAACCCGCGTCGGCATCACCCCGGAGGTGAGACCATGCCCGGACTGCTTCGCGGTGTCGCACGCACCGCGGTCGTCGCAGGAACCGCCACGGCGGTGTCCAACCGAGTGTCACGCCGGCAGGCGGGCCGCTGGGCCGCCCAGGCCGAGCAGGAGGCCTATCCCCCGCCCGCGGCGCCCCCGCCGGCTGCCCCGGCCGCGCCGCCTCCGCCTGCGCCGTCCACCGAGGACGACATGACCGCCAAGATCAACCAGCTCAAGGAGCTGAACGAGCTGCGCAGCCAGGGCGTGCTGAGCGACGAGGAGTTCGCCGCCCAGAAGCGCGCCGTCCTCGGCTGACCCCACCACGGCACGAAGCCCCGGCCGCCCCGCGGCCGGGGCCTTCGACGTCCGCCCCCTCGCCGTCCACGCCGTCGTCCACGCGGTCGCCGGGCGGCTCACCGCAGGCCGTCGTCCGACGGCAGCGTCTGGTCGGTCCAGATGGTCTTGCCGGTGCGGGTGTAGCGCGTGCCCCAGTGCTCGGTCATCTGGGCGATGATGAACAGGCCCCGGCCTCCCTCGTCGTCGCTCGCCGCGTGCCGCAGGTTGGGCGTGGTGTGGCCGGTGTCGGAGACCTCGCAGATCAGGGTCCGGTCGCGGATCAGGCGCACCTCGATCGGGCCGCCGACGTAGCGGATGGCGTTGGTGACCAGTTCGCTGACGATGAGCTCGGTGGTGAACGACAGCTCGTCCAGCCCCCAGTCGTTGAGCTGCTTGGTCACCGCGGTGCGGATGGTGGCCACCGCCGCCGGGTCCGGGGCCAGGCCCCACTGGGCGAACTGGTTGCGGTCGAGCAGGCGGGGGCGGACCACGAGCAGCGTCGCGTCCACGTCCACCGGTCCCGGCAGCATGGTGCTCACCGCCCGGTCGCACAGCTCGTCCAGGGATCTCCTGTAGTCGCGGAGGACCCCGGACAGCTGCGCCAGCCCCTCCTCGCGGCTGTCGGCCGCCTGGAGCAGGCCGCCGGTGAAGAGGGCGACGACGTTGCCCGGCGCGAACTCCAGCTCCACGCTCTGGTACGGCAGGCCGCCGATGCCCAGCGGCGGTCCGGGCGGCAGCTCCGGGTACTCCACGTCCCCCTGCGGCCCGACGACCGCCATCACCGGCTCCCCCGCCCGCGCCAGGCTGCACTTGCCCGAGATGGGGTCGTACACCCCGTACAGGCAGGTCACGCCGAGGGCCTCGTCGGCCGGAAGCCTGCGGTGGTGGGGGCCGCGGCCCCACCCTCGCTCGTACGCGGCCTGGTCGACCAGGTCGTCGAGGCGGGACAGCAGCTCGTCCGGGCTCAGGTCCAGCCGGGCCAGCACGCGCACCCCCGTGCGCAGCTGCCCCATGGTGGCCGCGGCGCGCAGGCCGTGGCCGAGCACGTCCCCGACGACCAGGCCGACCCGGGTGCCCGACAGGGGGATGACGTCGTACCAGTCGCCGCCCACCCCGGAGCCGCTGTCGGCGGGCTGGTAGACGCTCGCCGCGTCGACGGCGGCATGGTGCGGCAGCCGGCCGGGGAGCAGGCTCCGCTGGAGCTTGAGGGCCACCGTGTGGCCACGGGTGACCACCGGCATCAGCAGCAGACCGACCAGCAGCGCGCCCAGGCCCAGCACGCTGACCCCGCCCACCTTCCCGATCAGCGGCAGATGGACGGTGGTCGTGCCGTAGCTGGGGCTGGCGTAGACGACGAAGGCGGCGTAGAGGAACAGCAGGAGCATGATCAGCCCGCCGAGCCCGGGCAGCACGCCCTTGAAGACCAGGTCCTTGCCGCTGCGGGTGAGGATCTTGCGGTGGTACCAGACGCAGGCGAAGCCGGTGACCCCGTACTGGAACGCGATCGCGAGCCCGACCGAGTCGATCGAGTCGGCCAGGAGGTTCTGGCTGAACGCCGACAGCAGGAGCAGCACGGCGATCGAGGTCGCGCCCATGCCGACGGTTCCCCAGGTCGGGGTGAGGAACCTCCGGTGGACCCGGGCGAACCGGAACGGGACGGCCTTGTGGACCGCCATGGAGAACACGGTCCTGGCCAGCGGCAGGATGGTGGTCTGGGCGGAGGCCAGGGCGGAGGTCAGCACCATCAGGATCAGCAGGCTCGACAGGACCAGCCCCGTGCTGCGGCTCCCGAAGACCGCCTCGCCGAGCCCGGAGAGCACGTCGTCCGAGTTGTGCGCGTTGCCGAGCCCGACACCCGCCGTGCCGACTCCCGCGAACGCCTGCGCCGAGGTGGACACCAGCCCGTACATGGCCAGGAGCAGCACGGTGGACAGGACCGCGGCGCGGCCCGGGATGCGGGTGCTGTCGACGGTCTCCTCGTTGACCGAGAACGCGGTGTCCCAGCCCCAGTAGATGAAGACCCCGGCGAGGACGCCCGAGGTCAGGGCCTTCACCGAGGAGACCTCGAAGGGGTTGAACCAGGAGGCGGAGACGTGGATCGCCGTCGCGGGAGGGTCGGTGTAGACGCGGACCAGCGCGGAGACGGCGAACACGATCAGCATCACGACTTCGAGGCACAGCAGCCAGCGCTGGACGGCCGCCGAGAACTCGATGCCGACGTAGCAGATCGCGGTCAGCAGGACGATCCAGACGACACCGGCCACGGTGATCCACAGCCGGTTCTCGGCCAGGTCGTCCCGGCCCACCAGCCGGAAGCCGTAGGAGGCGGCGACGCCGGCGAGGTTCGCCATCACGATGATGTTGGCGACGATGAGTCCCCAGCCGCCCATCCAGCCGGTGCGCGGCCCGAAGGCGCGGGTGGCCCAGGTGAAGGTGGTCCCGCAGTCGGCGTTGCTCGCGTTGAGCTCCCGGAAGGCGTACGCGACCAGCAGCATCGGGATGAACGCCAGCATGGTGACGATCGGCGCCTGCAGCCCGACCCCGGCCACGATGATGCCGAGCGTGGCCGCGAGGCTGTACGCCGGGCCGGTGGAGGCCAGGCCCATCGCGACCGACGAGAACATGCCCAGGGCGTTGGACTTGAGCCCTTTGCGACCGGCCCCTGTGCCTGGCGCGGGGCGGCCGGCCGACACGGCACTGCCGAAGAGCCTCACACTTGATTCCAACGCGGGGCCACGGCCCCGCGCAACAGCGCGGGGCGAGCGGGGAAGTCACCGGCGCCGCGGCGCCGGTGCGCGGGGCCGCGGCGCGCCCGCGAAGTCATCGGGCCGCGCGGGCTCCGACGGGGGCGGCGGTGAGCACCGGGCTCAGCACCCCGGTGCTCAGGCGGGCGACGAGGGGAACGGCGACGCGCCCGAGGACGCGGCTCACGACATAGGCCACGGGCAGGGCGATGACGGCCGCGCCCAGCACGTCGTGGGGGTAGTGGTCGCCGAGGTAGACGCGGGTGAAGCCCTCGAACAGGGCGAAGACGGCCGCGAGGGCGGACAGCCGGCGGTCGAGCAGCCACAGCGCGGCGACGGTGGCGAACGCGGTGGTGCTGTGGCCGCTGGGGAAGGCGTAGTCGGAGCGTGCCGGGCAGGCGTCGACGAAGTAGTCGTGGGGCATCGAGTAGCAGGGCCGCACCTCCGCGACCAGCTTCTTGGCGACCTCGGCGACGGCGAAGGCGAACACGACGGCGACGGGCGCGGCAAGGGCCCGGGTCATGGCGGCGGTGTCCCGGCGACGGGCGGTCCACCAGCCCCGGAGCATCAGGACGGCGAAGACTCCGAGGCCCGCGTTGGTCCACAGGGCGAGCGGTGTGTTGAGCCACTTCGTATGACGGGCGAAGCCTGTGACGGCGGTGAACAGCGAACCGTCGACGCCGGATCCGTCGAATGCGAGGTGCATCATCGGGTGGAATCTCCCAGGTGCTCAGGCCTGCGGGCCCGTACCACGTCCGGTGGCCCCCGCCGGGCGCGCGGCCGCCGGCACGGACGGCAGGCTTGGCGGTGATCTTCTACGTGATGTAGAACGTCTACGTGACTGTAGACGATGGCGGGGAAGGTGGCCAATCGGTGAACTCACGGCGGCTTCCCGGCGACCGCCCCCGTCCCCAGCCGGCGGCCGGGGTGCGCAACCCCCGGCGCGGGTGCCGCCGGGCGTCGCACCGGGGAGGGGGCCGGCCGCCGTGCTGATGCACCTCCTGGCCTACGTGCCGCTGCTGTTCCCCCTGCCCGCGGCGCTGACGGCCCGGCCGCTGGCCGACCGGCTCGAACCCCGCCTGGCGACCTGGCTGCTCACGACGGTCGCCCTGGCCCTGGCCGCGCTCAGCCTGGCCGCGCTAGGCGTGCTGGTGGCCGCCGGGCTGGTGGCCTGGTCACCGGCGGCCCGGCTCGGGAACTGGTCGCCGTCCACCGTGCGGTCGGGCGACTCCGTGTCCGTGACCGAGGCGGTCGCCGCGGGTGTGGTGCTGACCGCGGCGGCAGCGGCGGGGCTGCGCATGCTCTGGCGGCGGATCCGCGCGCTCGCCGCCGCGGCACTCGAAGCGGCCTGCCTCCCGGGGCCCGACCAGCAGGTCGTCGTCACCGAGGACGCCCCCGACGCCTACGCGCTCCCGGGCCTCCCCGGCCGGGTCGTCGTCTCCACCGGCATGCTGGAGGCGCTCGACGACGCCGACCGCGCGGCGATGCTCGCGCACGAGACCGCCCATCTGCGCTGCCACCACTACGCCTTCGTCGCCGTCACCCATCTGGCCGTCGCCCTCAATCCGTTGCTCAGACCGGTGGCGGCGGCCGTCACGTACACCGTGGAGCGCTGGGCGGACGAGGGCGCCGTGATCGCCTGCGGCGACCGGCGGCAGGTGGCCCGCGCGGTCGGCAAGGCCGCTCTGGCGACGTCCAGGCACCCCTCCCGGCGCCGTCTCACGGCCGCCGTGCTCGGCCTGCTCGGCAGGCGCCGCGACCCCCTGGCCACCGCCGGCCCCGTTCCCCGCCGGGTCGCCGCCCTCCTCACGGCACCCGTCCGCCCGCTGCCGCTCGGCCACGCCGCGCTCCCCCTGGCCGTGGCGCTCGCGGTGGTCGGCTCCAGCGCGCTGTGCGCCTTCGCGGCCGCCCACGATCTGCACGTGCTCCTGGAACTCGCGGGCACCCACTGAGCCATCCGCAAATCTGCATATACGCCGAAAAGCAATAAGATCCCCCTTGCGAGAAGCTGGCCGTGGACCGCCGACCATGGGGGCCGTGGGACATGAGCGATTCCCGAACCGACCAAGAGGCCCCGAGGCGCGCGCGCCGGACGGGAGGGGTGCACGGGCCGTCGCGCAGGAGCCGACGCCTGGCGCTGCCGGCATCGTGTGTGGCCCTGCTGGTCGCGGGCTGTGGAGCGCCCTCGGGGACGGGGCACGCGGCCCTTGCCGACCCGTCGGCCACCCCCGTCGCGGCCACGAGCACCTCCACCCCGCCCGACCGGTCGGCCGTACCCCCCGCGGCCACGAGCACCTCGGCCCCCGCTGCGCCGGCGCTGAGGCACATCGATCCGGCCGCGCTCCGGTCCGCCGTGGCGAGTGCGGCGAAGAGGCTCATGGTTCCCGGCGCGGTCGTCCTGGTGCGCACTCCGCAGGGAACCTTCCGCGCGACCACCGGCACGGCCCGGCTGGGCACGGCGCGGACCCCCACCACGGGCGACCACTTCCGGATCGCCTCCAACACCAAGACCATGACCGCCGCACTGATCCTGCTGCTGGCGCAGGACGGCAGGCTACGGCTGAGCGACCCGGTGTCGGCCTACGTGCCCGGAGTGCCGAACGGCGGGCACATCACCCTCGCCGAGCTGCTGGACATGCGCAGCGGTCTCTACGACTACTCCAAGTCGCCTGAGCTCTCGGCCCGCCTGGACGCCGACCCGCGCCGGGCCGTGACACCGACGGAGATGCTGGCCATCGCCTTCCGTCACCCGCCGAACTTCGCGCCCGACACGTCCTACGAGTACAGCAACACCAACTACGTCCTGCTCGGTCTCGTCGCCGAGAAGGCGGGCGGCCGCCCGCTGGCCCGGCAGCTCCGGAGCCGGCTGTTCGCCCCGTTCGGCCTGACCGGGACCTCGCTGCCGGCCGCCGGCGACGCGTCCCTGCCCGCACCCTCGGCCCACGGCTACATGTACGGCTCGACGGCCTACGCGCTGACCGACCGGCCCTATCCCGCGGCCCTTCGGGCGGCGGCCCGGTCCGGGAAGCTGCTGCCGAGGGACGACACGTACATGAACCCCTCCTACGCCACCGCCGCCGGAGGTGCCGTCTCCACCGCCGACGACCTCGCCACCTGGATCCGGGCCCTGGTGTCGGGCCGGGTCCTCGGCCCGGCGCTCCAGAGGCAGTGGCTGCACAGCCTCCGGGCCGAGGGGGTGCCCGGCGGGCAGTCGTACGGGTACGGCATCACCCACCAGCGCTTCGGCCCCGGCGCCGCGATGTACTACCACGGCGGTGAACTGCCCGGTTACAACTCCTTCATGGGCTACGACCCGGAGCACGACGTCACGCTCGTGATCTGGACGAACCTGACCCTGACGCCGGAGGGCCGGACCACGGCCGACGCGCTGCTGCCCACCGTCCTGAACCAGGTCTACGCCGGTCTCGCCCTCCCCACCGGCTAGGGGTGCACGACTTTCCTCAACAATGGGGTGGCCAAGAGCTGAACGGGATTGAAAAGATCCCGGCATGCAGTCCGACGCCCCCGCCACGCCCGCACGCCGTGCCGGACACCGACGCCCTCGGCGCGGGTCCCCCGTTGCCGGGCGAAATCGCCCCGAACCGCTCGGATAGCATGATCCAATCCGCGCCTTCGGCATGAAAAGCGACCCGTTCCGGACACAACTAACAAATCGGCCAAACAATTGATACCTGTAGCATCGCGTGCGCTTTCCCGAATAAGCCGCAGAGTCAAGTCCGTCGCGTGGGACCAGCCACTAGCGATGCTGTGGGTCACGGCGGGCGTGGGCGTTCTCGGATTCCTCGTCGCACTGGAGATCATCGCGCGCCACTACGGCCTGCCCGGGCCGATCACCAACCAGGTGCGGGAGGTCGTGTTCCCTCCCAAGTCCGGTTTCCTGCTGTACGCCAGCATGGCGCTGACGATGGTGGTGCTCACCTGGCGGGAACGATTCATCGCGGCCGGCGCCGCGATCGGCATTGACATCGTTTTCGCGCTCGTGCGGTGGGCGGCCGGCATCAGGGTGACCGACGGCCACCCCTTCGGCAACGGCGCGCTGTGGGTGATCCTGGGGTGCGCGGTCGTCGCCGTCACGCGCCGCACCGGCGGCGAACGCGTCCTGCTGCTGAAGGGCGTCGGACTGGGCCTGCTGCTGGTGACCGGCCGCAAGACCGGTGACACCTGGCTGCTCATCACGTCCAGGACCCACCCCACGGTGCTCGACCAGTACGTGGCGACAGCCGACCACGCGCTCGGCAACCCGTCGTGGCTGGCGGGCCGGGTCGTCAGGGCCACCGGCCCGATCGGCGCCCATGTCCTCGACTACGTCTACATCCAGCTCGCGGTGGCCGCGGTCGTCGTCGCGTTCTACCAGCTGCGCCACGTGGCGGCCGAACGCCGCTTCCCGCGCCACCACCTGGTGCGCACCTTCCTGGTCATCGGCCTCCTCGGACCGGCCGTCTACATGGTCTTCCCGGTGGTCGGACCGGTCTTCGCCTTCGGCGACGGCGGCGGGCACTGGGCGGTGGCCGGCCTGTGGCCGAACACGCCCTCGCCCGTCGTGCCCCCGCACCCCATACCGTTCGACGAGACGACCCCCCGCAACTGCATGCCCAGCCTGCACACGGCGTGGGCCACGGCGATCTTCATCCATTCCCGCAAGGGCCCGCGGATTCTGCGTTTCGCGGGAACGTTCTGGCTGGTCGCCACGCTCTGCGCGACGCTGGGATTCGGTTACCACTACGGCGTGGACCTCGTCGCCGGAGTGGTGTTCGCGCTCACGGTGGAGGCGGCGCTGCGCTCGGTCGAACGCGGCTGGGAGCGGTCGGGAATCCGGCTGGTCGTCTACGGCGCGACGGTCTTCGTCGCGCTCCTGGTGTCGTATCGCTGTCTGCCGCTGAAGATGGCCGAGCATCCGTGGGTGTTCGGACCGCTCCTGCTCCTGGCCCTGGCCTCGGTGATCCGCGGCTATGTGCGGACCACCAGGCTGTGGGAACCCCGGGCGGCTCCCCTGCGGCGGCCGGAACCGCAGCCCGAACCGGTTTGAGCGGCTGCCCGGGCGGTGCTCCCGTCCGGTGAAGGGGATGGGCCCGAAGGGTGGTCATGAGCCGCCGTCACCCTCCGGAGGGCTGTTCCGGCGGTGCTGGTGCAGGTATTCGAGTGCGTCCAGCACCACGGTGCGCCGGTACCAGGAGCGCCAGGCCGAGGGTGTCGTACAGGCGGACGCCGGCGAGCGGCGTGTGCCGCAGCGCCTCGCGGACTCCCGGCGCCGCCGCGACCACCAGGACCGGGGCGTGGGCGAGGTGGTCGGTGCTGCGCCGCAGGGTCCGGCAGGCCGCGGGGCTGAACAGCCGGACGTCCGCCATGTCCAGGACGAGCCGTCGTCCCTGCCGGGCGGCCCGCTCCAGGTGCCGGACCAGTTCCCGTTCGAGCTGTGCACAGGTCCCGGGATCCAGCGCCCCCGCCAGGCAGACCACCGTCACCCGGTCGGTGACCGGCAGCGCCGTCAGGGCCGAACGGCTCGTCATCGTGCCTCGCTCATGGCATACGGGCGGGCGCCGTGGACGGCCCGGCACCCGCCCGTGGTTCGCCGGCCGGAGCGGCCTCTGCCCGACGCACTCGGCACCTTGTCCTTCACACCCCTGTCTTTCACGCCATGGTGCGGCCGAACGGGCGCCACGCGTGGCCGACGCGGCAGGCGCCGCGGGGCCCGGCCGCTCTCCGGGGCCGGGCCCTCAGGCATGAACAACACCGCGAGGGTGCCCGGGGACACGCGTGCCCGGCGGGTCGCGGCGTGCCGGGCCCGCCCACGATCACCCGTCCGGCCGCGCATGCGACGCGGCCGCCCGGCAACCCGCAACCCTGCCCAGGCGCGCTCCTCCTCTTCGCTGCCTGGCCGAGGCGGTGCCGTGGCCGGTCCCCCGAGCCGGCCGCGGCCCGTCGTGGAGCGGCGGGTCAGCCCTGCCGGCGGCTCGCTCCGGCGAGGATCCAGCCCTCGACCGCCTCGTACTGCCGGCGCTGTTCCTCCGCCTTCTCCCGTCCGGAGAGCATCGTCCCGGCCCAGCCGAGGGCGAAGCCCAGGGGGACGGAGACCAGTCCCGGGGTGGTGAACGGGAACCAGTTGAAGTCGGCGTTCGGGAAGGCGGAGAAGGGCGAGCCGGAGACCAGATTGGTGCCGGTCATGAGGACGACGGTGGACAGGGCGCCGCCGAGCAGGGTGCACAGCAGGCCGGTGCGGGTGTAGCGGCGCCAGAAGAGGCTGTAGACCAGCGCCGGTGCCAGGGCGGAGGCGCCGATGGAGGCCGACAGCAGGGCGAGCGGCTGCAGGTTGTGATGCTGGACCATGGTGGCCAGCAGGATGGTGGGGACACCGACCGCGAGGGCGGACACGCGGGCCAGCGTCATCTCGCGGCGCGGGGCCGTCTCCCGCTTGCGGGCGGCGAACACGTCGTGGGCGAGGGTGTTGGCGCAGGCCAGGATCATCCCGGCGACCGAGGCGAGCAGGGTGAGGAAGAGCGCCGTGGTCACCGTGGTGAACAGCAGCGTCTCCGCCGTCGACACGTCCGCCCCCAACGCCGCCCGGGAGCCCAGCAGATAGGCCGTCGTGCCCTGCGGGTCGGCGCCCGCGATCGTCGCCCGCCCGATCAGCGCCGTCGCGCCGAAGCCCACGATCGTGATGATCAGCATGAAGAGGGCCACGCACGGCACCGCCCACGACATCGAGCGGCGGATCTGCCGGGCGCTGCCCGCGGTGTACATGCGCATGGTGACGTGCGGCAGACACGCGCTGCCGAGGACGACGGTCAGCTCGGTGCTGATCATGTCGAGCCGGGGGCTGGGCCCGCCCGCGAACTCCAGGCCCGAGTGGAGGTAGGCCGACCCCGTCCCGCTGTGCCGCCCCGCCGCGGCCAGCAGCGCGCCCGGGTCCCAGTCGAACTGCCGCAGGACGAGTACGGCGACGACCGCGCCGGACCCGAGCAGCATCATGATCTTCAGGATCTGGACGAGGGCCGTGCCCTTCATGCCGCCGATCGCCGCGTAGCTGATCATCAGCGCGCCGATCCCGATGACGCACCCGGTCTTCAGCGAGTCGCCGGAGAAGCCGAGGATGAACGCCAGCAGGTCTCCGGTGCCCGCGAGCTGGACCAGCATCATCGGCACCAGGGCCAGGATGGTGGCGGCGCACGCGGCCATGCGCACCGCCCGTCCCGGCATGCGCCGCGCGATCACGTCGCCCATGGTGAACCGGCCCGCGTTGCGCAGCGGTTCGGCCAGCAGGAACATCAGCAGCATGAGGGAGAGCGCGATGCTCAGCGCCAGGACGACGCCGTCGTACCCGAAGATGGCGATGACCCCGCTGGTGGACAGGACCGTCGCCGCGGAGATGTAGTCACCGGCGATGGCAAGGCCGTTGCGCATCGGCGACAGGGACCCGTATCCCGTGTAGAACTCGTCGAGGTCGTCCCGGTCGGGGCCCGTCATCACGCACAGCAGCAGCGTGATCGTGGCGACCGCGGTGAACGCCACCAGCGACATGGCCTGTGCGGAACTGCTGAATCCGGTCACCGCGACGTCCCCCGCCCGGCCTCCGCGTCGGCCTGCCTGCGGATGCGGCGCGCGATCGGGTCGACCCTCCGGCGCGCCGTGTACTCGTACAGCCCGATCGCCAGGCAGGCGACGGGGATCTGGAGCAGGCCGAGCAGCAGCCCCAGGGACAGTCCGCCCGACACCGTGCCCGCCATCAGCGACGGCGCGAAGGCGGACAGGACGAGGAAGACCGTGAAGTAGCCGAGGGCCGTGAAGGTCGCCACCCGCCGCTGCGAACGGTACGCGCCGCGCAGCAGACGGAGGTCGCCGTGCCGGTCGGGCGCCGGCGCGTGCGGTGTCCTCCCGCCCCGGGGTTCCGGCTGCCAGGGATGGGCGGGGTACGGGAACGCCGGATCGTACGACGGGTCGTACGGCTGGTGGTACGGCGGTGCCGGGTGGCGCGGTTGGTACGGCGGTGCCGGGTGGCGCGGTTGGTATTCCGGGGACGAGAACGCGTCTGTCATCCCGTCTCTCCTTGCGTGGTTCAGGGCCCGTGCGGACCGCAGGGAGCGGGGGGTGTGCGCACGCTACCCGCAGGTACGCGGTTGCGCGAGGCTTCTCACGTACCGAGCGGTCGGTGTGTTCCTGCTCACTCCCGGCGGCGGCTCCGCGACCGTACGCCCACGGGCGCCGCGGCCCTCAGCGGCTGAAGGTGCCCAGCCCGCCTGCGTCGAGGTGCCCGACGGTGACGCTCGTGGCCCGGCCGGAGCGGGTGTGGAAGGTGACGCCGGACAGGCCGGCGGCGTTCTCGCCCCGTGTCCGGTAGCTGAAGGTGTCGCCCGTGTAGTGCGTCAGGGGGAACGACATCTTCCGCGGGCCCAGTGTCATGCTCAGGTTGCCGTGGGCGTCGCCGGTGACGTTGAGCGGGCCGTAGTACGTGTTCGCGTAGGTGCCCGTGTAGGCGTCCGCGGCCTTGGCCGGGGTGGCGCCGGCGGGCCGCTCGGCGTAGTTCGTCGGGGACTTGGGCGTGTACGCGGCGACCCCCACCACCTTGCGGAAGAACGGCAGCCAGTCGACCGTCGGCCTGCCGTTCTCGGCGATGTCGAAGAACGCCGCGGCCACCGCCTCGGGCACGCCGACGGGTTGCCCGTTCGTCAGCACCACGATGCCGAGCCGTTCGCCGGGCAGCAGGGTGACCACGGTGGCGGCGCCCAGGTCGAAGCCGCCGGAGTGGTTGAGGCGCAGCCGTCCGCGGTCGTCGTAACCGACGTTCCAGCCGAGCCCGTAGAAGCCCGGCTCACCCGCGGGGGCGAGCGGGGCCATGGCGACGGAGTGCGGGACGCGGGTCTCGTCCAGGGCCGCCGGGGCGATCAACTGCCTCCCGTGGAAAGCACCGTTGTCCAGTTGCAGGCGCATCCACTTCGTGAGGTCCTCGACGCTCGAACTCGCGCCGCCCGCGGGCGCCTGGCTGTCGGCGTTCTCGGTGACGGAGGGCTTCCAGCGGCCGTCCGCCTCGACGTGGGCCGACGCCTTGTCGGCGGCCTTGTCGTAGTCGGCGCGCAGATAGCTGGAGTGGTCCATCCCCAGGGGCTTGAACAGTGTGTTCGCCGCCAGTCGTGACCAGCTGGTCCCCGCCGCGTCGGCCACCGCCACCCCCGCCGCGGTGAGTCCGTAGTTGGTGTAGGCGTAGGTCGCGCGGAACGGGGCCAGCGGCTCCAGCCGCAGGTGCCGCAGGATGTAGTCGCGCTGGTACCCCAGGTCCTCCAGCAGGTCGCCGGCGTGGTCGGGCAGTCCGCTGCGGTGCGAGAACAGGTCCGCGACCGTCACGTTCGCGGTCACGTAGGGGTCCTTGAGCGCGAAGCCGGGGTCATGGGCGACCACCGGATCGTCCCAGCCGACGACCTTGCGTCCCACGGCCCCGGCGACGACGGTCGACGACAACGGCTTCGACACCGAGGCCAGCTGGAAGACCGTCCGGGGGCCGACCTTGCCGCTCCTGCCCAGCTCGCGGACGCCGAAGCCCTTCTCGTACACCACCTTGTCCCGGTAGACGACGCCCACGGCGACGCCCGGCACCCCGGTCTGCCGCATCGCGTTCCGCACCAGGCCGTCGAGCCGGTCCACGGCCGCCGTCACCTGTGCCGGCGTCAGCTGGGGCGGCGGCTGCCGCGGTGGCGCGGGGGCGAGCGAAGCGCCGGCGGACGAAGCGCCGTCGGCGGTGTCCACCCCGTCGGCGCACCCGGACTGGACGGCACCGAGCACGCCCAGGGACACCAGCGCCGCGCCCACCCGCACCTGCCGGCGCAGCCTTCCCCCACGAATCCGACACGCCATGATTCCCCCACACTCAGGGACCGGACAGACGCGTACATCTAAGACATACGGGCAGCGCCGGCGCACCCGGAGGACCGGCATGATCGCCCGACGTGACGTCGGCTCCCGGTGTCCGCGCCCATGGAGCCGGCGGCCCGCACCAGGTTGCGCTCCAGGCGTTCCAGCGTCCCCAGTGCGGCGGCCCGTTCGCCGTCGTCGAGGTCGGCCGCCACGAGTTCCTCCAGCTGGGCCCAGACCTGCTCGACCTCGCGGCGCAGGGCGTGGCTGGCCGCCGTGGGCTCGATGAGCGAGGCCCGCTTGTCGGTGGGCGAGGGACGGCGGCGCACGAAGCCGGCCTGCTCCAGGCGGCGGACGGTGCGGGTCATGGTGGCGGCGTCGGAGTCCATCAGCCGCACCAGGTCGGCCTGCCGCTGGGGACCGAGTTCCCACAGGTGCATCATGACCAGCTCCTGGCCCGGATGAAGGCCGATGCGGCGCAGCAGCTGTCCCGCGAACATGCGGTGCAGGCGCGCCAGGCGGAAGATCGCGTGACTGATCGGGCCGCCTCCCGCCGCGGCCGGCACCGGGACGGTCGCCTCCTGCCCCGCACCCTCGGACCCCGGTCCGGGTCCGGCCTCCACCTTGGACTGCGCCATCTCTTCCTCACTTCCCTGTCCGAGCAAGCTGATCCTACCTCCCAACAGGCGCTCTCGCGGGCGAAAGACACCCTGAGGGACGAATGGGCACGTCAGAGCACGTGACGAGCATCACATTCCACCCTCGGAATGAATCCTCCGGATTTACCTGTTCGGACAGATGATTTACTTGTTCGGACAGGCAACCGCGAGGTACGGGCACCGGAGCGCCCGCACCGCACTCATCCCGAGGAGACGTCATGACCACCGCTTTCGACCCGATCGAACTGGGCGGCAAGCCCCTGGCCAACCGCATCGCGATGGCGCCGATGACCCGCAGCCGCGCCTACGGCCCCGGCGCCGAGCCGACCGAGCTGATGGCGACCTACTACGCCCAGCGCGCCGGCGCCGGGCTGATCGTCACCGAGGGCGTCCAGCCCTCCCCGGTCGGCCAGGGCTACCCCGACACCCCCGGCCTGCACACGGCCGGGCAGGTGCGGGCCTGGCGGACCGTGACCGACGCCGTGCACCGCGAGGGCGGGGTGATCTACGCCCAGCTGATGCACACCGGCCGGATCGGCCACCCGAGCCTGCTGCCCGACGGACTGGTCCCGGTGGGGCCGTCGCCGGTGGCCGCCAAGGGCCGGGTCTTCACCCACGAGGGCCCGAAGGACTTCGTGACGCCTCGGGAGCTGAGCGAGACGGAGATCCGGCGGACGATCGCCGACTTCGCCGACGCGGCCCGCAACGCCGTCGACGCCGGGTTCGACGGCGTGGAGATCCACGGCGCCAACGGCTACCTGCTCCACCAGTTCCTCGCGCCCGGCACCAACCTGCGCACCGACGCCTGGGGCGGCACCACCGAGGGCCGGATCCGGTTCGCGGTGGAGGTCGTCACGGCCGTGGCCGAGGCGATCGGCGGACACCGGGTCGGACTGCGGATTTCGCCCGGGAACCCGTACAACGACATCTCCGAGGAGGACCCGGCAGAGGTCTACGAGGCGCTGCTGGAGCGGATCGCCGGCCTGGAGCCGGCCTACCTCCACCTCATGGAGGGCCCGGACCGCGAGCTGACGGCCCGGTTGCGCAAGGCCTGGCGCGGCACGTTCGTCCTCAACCCGTTCACCCACCCCGACGTCACCGGCCCCGACGCGCTGAAGCTGGTCGAGGACGGGAGCGCGGACATGGTCGCCTACGGGGCGCTGTTCCTGGCCAACCCCGACCTGCCCCGGCGGCTCGCCGCAGGCGGTCCGTTCAACGCCCCGGACCAGGACACCTTCTACGGCGGCGACCACCGCGGCTACACCGACTACCCCACCCTGACCGCCTGAGCGGCGGTCCCGCCGGCACGGCCGCACAGTGAGTCGGAGACGCGCGGCCCCGGCCCGCCTGCTTCCACCGCCCCCACCATCTGCTCCCACCAGGAAGTGAGTTCACGATGTCCAAAGCGATCACGTTCTCCGAGTACGGCACGCCCGACGTCCTGCGGCTGTCGGAGGTCACCGCGCCGGAGCCCGGTCCGGGCCAGGTCCGGATCCGTGTGCGGGCCGCCTCCGTCAACCCGCTCGACATGAAGATCCGGTCCGGCCTGATGACGCGCGCCGTCCCGGCCGACTTCCCCGTGACGCCCGGCCTGGACGCCGCCGGTGTCGTCGACGCCGTGGGCGAGGGGGCCGGGGCGGCCGTGGGCGACGAGGTCCTCGGTTCCGCCGTCGGCGGCAGCTACAGCGAGTACGCCCTGCTCGACGGGCCGGTGGCCAAGCCCGGGGCGCTGTCGTGGGAGGCCGCCGCCTCGCTGGTCACGGTCGGCCGCACCGCGGCCCGGGTCCTCGCGCAGCTGGGTGTGGGGGCGGGGCAGACCCTGCTCGTCCACGGCGCCGGCGGCAGCGTGGGCACCGTCGCGGTGCAACTGGCCGTCGCCCGGGGCATCACCGTCGTCGGCACGGCCGGTGAGCACGACATCGAGCGCGTCACCGGGCTGGGAGCCACCGCGGTCCGCTACGGCGACGGCTGGACCGAGCGGGTGAAGGCCGCGGCCCCGCAGGGGGTCGACTTCGTGTTCGACGCCTCCGGTGCCGGTGTGCTCGCCGACTCCGTCGCCCTGACCGGCGACAGCGCGCACGTCATCACCATCGCCGACATGTCCGCCGCCCAGCACGGCGTCCGCTTCAGCGCCGGTGGCGGCGAGGAGGCCGGGGAGTCCCTGCCGGAGCTGGCACGACTCGCCGCCGACGGCGCGCTCTCGGTGCCGATCTGGCGCACCTACCCCCTCGCGGAGGCCGCACAGGCCCACGCCGACCTGGAGGCCCACCGCAACCGCGGCAAGGCCGTCCTGCTGCCCTGACCGCGCCCGCCCACCGCGTGGCAGAAGCTCGTCACCGACTTCCTCGACCGGCAGCACGTCTGAGCACCCGCCCGGGCACCGCGGGGGGCCGACCGGTCAGCAGGTCCTCGGCGGTGCCTCGCGGCGGTCGGCGCAGGGCAGGGGCTGCTCCGTCCACACGGTCTTGCCGTCGTGGGTGTAGCGGGTGCCCCACCGCTCGGTGAGCTGCGCCACCAGGAAGAGCCCGCGTCCGCCCTCGTCCATGCTGCGGGCCCGCCTGAGGTGCGGGGAGGTGTGGCTGCTGTCGGACACCTCGCAGATCAGGCAGTGCGTACGGATCAGGCGCAGGGTGACGGGGCCGTCCGCGTACCGGTAGGTGTTGGTGACCAGCTCACTGGCGACCAGCTCGGTGGTGAAGGCCAGCTCCGTCAGCCCCCATTCGGCCAGCTTCGCCGTGGTCAGCTCCCTCGCCCGGGCGGCGGCGGTCGCCTCCAGGGGGAGCTGCCACGCGGCGACGTTCTCCGGGGGCAGCACCTTGGTGCGGGCGACGAGCAGCGCGATGTCGTCGGAGGGGACGTACTCGGCGGGCAGCAGCGCCTCCACCACGGCGTGGCAGGTGCGGTCCAGCGGATCGCCGGAGTGCGCGAGGCATTCGCCCAGTTTCTCCAGAGCGGCGTCGACGTCGCCGCTGCGCGCCTCCAGCAGGCCGTTGGTGTACAGCGTGAGCAGGCTGCCCTCCGGGAGATCGAGCTCGTACGTCTCGAACGGCAGCCCGCCCAGGCCGAGCGGCGGCCCGGCGGGCGGGTCGAGCACGGTCACCTGGTCGTCCGGGGTGGTCAGCACCGGTGCCGGATGGCCGGCCCGGGCCAGGGAGCAGCGCCGGGAGACGGGGTCGTAGACGGCGTACAGGCAGGTGGCGCCGAGTATCTGCTCGACGGGCGGCCGGCTGCCGTTCGCCTCCAGCTCGTTCGCCAGGAGGCTGACCAGATCGTCCAGCCGGGCCACCAGTTCGTCGGGTTCCAGGTCGAGGCTGGCCAGGGTCCGCACGGCGGCCCGCAGGCGGCCCATGGAGGCCGCGGCGTGGATCCCGTGGCCGACCACGTCCCCCACGACGAGGGCGACGCGGGCTCCCGACAGCGGGATCACGTCGAACCAGTCGCCGCCGATACCCGGTTCCTGGCTGGCCGGGAGGTACCGGCAGGCCACCTCGACGGCAGGCAGGTCCGACGCCGCCATCGGGAGCAGACTGCGCTGGAGCGTCAGGGCGGCGTTCTGCTGCTGCGTGAAGCGGCGTGCGTTGTCGATGCAGACGGCCGCGCGCGAGGAGAACTCCTGGGCCACCGCGGCGTCGTCCTCCTCGAAGGGTTCCGAGTGGCGGGCCCGCCACAGGCTCACCACGCCCAGGACCAGACCGCGCGCGACCAGGGGCACCACGATCAGCGAGTGGACGCCGAGCCCGAGGGCCACCTCGATCCGCCGCCTGTCCATGGCGTACCACTCGGGACGCAGCGACAGCAGCCGTTCGAGGATCGGCCGGCGCTCGGCCAGGCACCGTGCCTGCGGGGACTCCGGGAAGAGCGGGACCACCTCGCCCTCCTGGAAGGGGATGCGGTGGTCCGGGGGCGAGAGAGCCACCCGCAGCAGCGGCCCTGCCACACCGCGCGACGGTTCGTCGCCGTGTGTCACCGCCCTGAGCAGGTCGACCGAGCAGTGGTCGGCCAGGCCCTCGGCGGCCACCTCGGCCAGCTCCCGGGCGGTCTGCGTCACGTCCAGCGAGGTTCCGATCCGGGCGCTCGCCTCGTTGAGCAGGGTGAGTCTGCGGCGGGCCCGGTAGCGCTGGGTCACGTCCTCGATCGTCTCGGCCACGCCGAGGACCCGGCCCGCGGAGTCCTCCATCCGGAACGCCGAGACGGACACCATCCGCTCCCGGCCCGGTTCATGGCGTGCCCGCGCCGACTGCTCCGTGAAGATCAACGGCTCGCCGGTCTCCAGGACGTGCCGCACCCGCTCCTCGGCCGGCCCCCCGTCCTCGTCGACCATGAACTCGCTGGGGCGCCGGCCCACCGGCGCCTCGGGCGGGACACCGCTCGCCTTGGCGATCGCGCGGTTGATCCGGATCACTTTGCGGTCCGTGTCGTAGGTGGCCAGGCCGATCGGCGACCTGCGGTACAGGCCGTCCAGGAGCGCGCGGTCCCGCTCCCAGGCGATGACGTCCGCGGCGGGGGCCCCGACCAGGAGCCACTCCTGGCTGTCCTCGTCCCGCACGACCGCGCGGGCCCGGAAGCCCATCTCCACCCGCTGCCCCTCGCGGTGCCGGACCGGCAGGACGCCGAACCAGCCTCCGGTCCTCATGGCGTCGACGGCGACGGTGCGGGCGGCGGGCATGTCACGGGCGTCGACCAGGAGGTCCCGCCACGGCCGTCCGATCACTTCCTTGGCCGAATAGCCGAGCAGCTCCTGGGCACGGGTGCTCCAGCCGACCACCGTTCCGTGATCGTCGAGTACCGCCGCGGCGCCACGCCCGAGAGCGAACGGATCGTCCGGACTCTCGCTGAACAGCATCGACGGTGTCCCCATAGCCACCACCTTGCCTCCGTGCCTCCGATGTTCCTCCCCTCGGCGCCCGTTCGCGACCCTCGCGTCCGGCCCGCGGAAGATCGTCCTCACGGCGCTCCCGCGGCCCGGCGTGCCGCGGAGCGCCGGGTCTCCCACCCTGGGGTGGTGGGAAGGAGCGACGTCATGCCCAGTACCGGCAGGGTGCCGCGACGGCGCGTGCTCCGTGCGCCCCGGGGAGCCCGCGACACGTCCCGACTGCGCGGCCGGGCACACCGGCTGGCCGTCTCCGCCCGGTCCGCGCACGCCCGGGCGGCGATCCGGTTCCCGGTGGTCACCCATCTCGCGGACCGCATGGTGTCGGTGAACATCTTCGACTCCGCCACGCGTCTGGCGGCCCAGTGCTTCCTGACCGCGGTCCCGCTGCTCTTCGTGGTCGGCGCGTACGCCCCGCCCGCGGTACGGCACCAGCTCATCACCTCGGTCCGTACGGCCTTCGGGATCAACGGCGCCGCGAACGCCCAGCTCGTGCACGCGCTGGCGCCCACGACGGGGAACCTGCGGCAGGCGACCGGCGCGGTGGGCGGGCTGATGGTGCTGCTCTCGGCCACCGCGGTCAGCAGGGCGATGCAGCGGCTGTGCAAACGGGCCTGGGAGATCCCCCGGGCGGGGACCAGGATCGCTCCCTGGCGCTGGGTCGCCTGGCTCGTGCTGTGGCTCGGCGCGCTGCTGGTGCAGGGACCGATGCGCGACGGGTTCGGCGTCGGGGCCTGGCTGGGCATCCCGATCACGCTGGTGGGTCTGACGGGTCTGTGGTGGTGGACCCAGCACCTGCTGCTCGGCGGCCTGATCGGCTGGCGGCCCCTGCTGCCCGGCGCGGTGATCACGGCCGTCGCCGTCACCGCGCTGAGCGTGACCGCCCGGCTGTACCTGCCGAAGGCGCTCAACCGCACCCTCGCGGAGTACGGCCCCCTCGGCTCGGTGTTCATCGTGCTGTCGTGGCTGATCGTGGTCTGCGTGGCGGTCGCGATCAGCATCAGCGCGGGCGCCGTCGCGGCGCAGGAGCCGCCGCTGGCCCGCCGCCTCGGCAGCCCGCCGCCGCTGCGGGCGCGGACCGGGCCCCCGTGACACCGCCGGCCGCGGGCGCGCTCGGCGGCCGGTGTCGGCACGGTCAGGTGGCCAGCACGTCGATGCCGTCGCCGAGCAGCTTGAGGCCGAACACGAAGAAGAGCACCGCCATGATGGCCGCGTTGTGCCGCGCCGCCCATTCCTTCCAGTCGCCCAGCATGCTTCTCGCCCGCTCCCCCATGACGAGGAAGACCCCCAGCGGGGTCAGCAGTCCGAGGGAGGCGACGACGACGAAGATCGCCAGCGCGGCGACCTGCTGTCCGACCGGGATCCCCGACGAACTGATGGACACCGCCGCGGCGATGGTCAGCGGGGCGTTCTTCAGATTGCCCGCGGACAGCAGAAGGGCGAGGAGGAACGTCTTCCCCGGCGTGAACCGGTCGATCGCGGCCATCCACTGGGGCAGCCGCGCCTGCGTGGCGTCGGTGGGGCGACGGCGCCACAGCCGTACGGCGAACAGGACCAGCGCCACGCCCAGGGCGAGTTTGAGGGCGCCCACCCAGTCCGCCGGGTGCCCGTGGCTGCTGGAGTCCCCCTTGCCGCCGATGGCCAGCATCACCGCGCCCAGGGCCGACAGGCCCACCAGCCAGCCCCCGGTGAACACCAGTCCGTTCAGGCGGCCACGGGGCGTCGCCAGCACGATGATCAGGGCGACGATCGGAAGCGGACTGACGGCGACGCCGGCCGCCAGGCCCAGCACGTTGCCCAGCACGTCACCCATGCGCGCCTCCGGCACATCGAGGAACCGCACGTCCCGCGGCCCACGCCACCGCCGGGAACGCCCCGGTCACCTCTCAAGGATCACCCACACCACACACTCCAGCCACCGGCGTCACAGGAGCCTCCCGTCGCCGAGGCACGGAAGCACCGGAGGACGCGGCCTGCCGAAGACGCCGTCCGTACGGCCGGTTCCGCCCGTCCGCCGTCCGCGCGGGGCCCGGTTCGGGACAGGTCGTCACTCCGCCGGCGGCACGTCCTCCGGCGTCGTGTCGATCCTGGTGTGCAGGACTTCGCGGGCCTGTTCGGCGGCGCGGGTGATGCTCTCGCTGATGAAGTCGAGGAAGCGGGCGATGTTCTCCAGCCGGTGGGCGGCGGGGGTGTGCGGGCCGAGGACGGCGACTCCCTGGCGTGCGGTCGCGACGAGCTGGTCGTTGGACCGGGCGCTCGCGACCGTCGCCTGATAGAAGAGCTCGTCGTCGACGATGTAGCGGTCGCGGCGGCGTTCGTCGCGCTCCCGGCGTACGAGGCTCTGGCTCTCCAGGAAGGCGATCGCCTTGGAGATGGACGCCGGGCTGACCTGGAGGCGCTCCGCGAGCCGGGACGCGGTGAGGCTGCCCGTGTCGGACGTGAACAGGCAGGTCAGCACCCGGGCCGCCATCTTGGGCAGGCCCGTGGCCATGAGGACGGTGGTGAGCGTCTCCTCGTACTCGGCGACGGCCTCGGCGTCGCGTCCGTGCGCCTGGGGGGCCGACCGCGGGTCCCGGGAGGCGGCGGGCCGGCGCCGGTGGGCGCGGCGCTCGGTGGCGCGGTGGGCCAGGTCGGCGCGGTAGGCGGTGGGACCGCCGTTGCGCATCACCTCACGGGTGATCGTCGAGGTCGGACGGTCGAGACGCCGGGCGATCTCGGCGTAGGGGAGGCTGTCGGCCAGCCCCAGCGCGATCTGCCGGCGTTCCTGCTGGGTGAGCCTGCCTCCCGGCATCGCGTCTCCTTGCTGGTCACTGCGGCGGTACTTGATCGCCACCATAGCGTTCACTGTCATCCATTGCAATGAAGGACCCCTGCACGTTGCGTTAGCCGTCCGACTGTTGCAACGGTTTTGCCGCTCCCAACTGCATGAATGCTGATGAAGTGCAACGAATGTGTTGCCGTTCTATGGAAAGCAACGTAGCGTTTCGTTCATCAGAAACCACGAGCGAGCACAGGAGAGCATGATGCAGAAGTTCGACACCACCGCCCCGGTCTCCGCCGTCGTGGACATCGCCGCGGGACGTATCCAGTTCATCGCCGCCGACCGCGCGGACACCACGGTCGAGGTCCTGCCCGCCAACCCCGCCAAGGGCCGCGACGTCGAGACCGCCGGACAGACCACCGTCTCCTACGCCGACGGCGTCCTGCGGATCCGGACCCCCGAGCCCGGGAACCAGCTCTTCGGGCCCTCCGGTTCCGTGGAGGTCACCGTCCAGCTGCCCGCCGGCTCACGCGTCGAGGCCAGGACCGACGCCTGCGAGCTGCGCGGTGTCGGCCGACTCGGCGACGTCTTCTTCGAAGGCGCGTACCGCCATATCAAGATCGACGAGGCCGCGAGCGTCCGCCTCACCGCGGTCGACGGCGACGTCGAGGTCGGCCGGCTCGGCGGCCCCGCCCAGATCAGCACCACACGGGGCAGCATCCGGATCACCGAGGCCGTGCGCGGCACGGTCGTGCTCCGCACCGAGTCCGGCGACATCACCGTCGGCGCCGCCGCCGGTGTCTCGGCCGCCCTGGACGCGGGCACCGGCTACGGCCGCGTCAGCAACTCCCTCAAGAACGACGGCACCACCGAGCTCGACATCCGCGCCACCACCTCGCACGGCGACATCACCGCCCGGGGCCTCTGAAGGGCGGCACCGGGACCGGCCCGCCCGGTCGTCGCCGTCCCGGTCCTCCGATCCTCGGGTCCCGTGCACGCGGGACCCGAGGCAGTCGGCCGGACCGCTCCTGACCAGCGGGAATCAGCCGAGCACCCGTGATCGGGAGACGGCTCGCCATGCCTTTGGCCCCGGATTGCGAGGCCCCTCGAAGAAGTCGATGCTGAAGGGGAGGCATACCAACCGATCGTGTGGACCGAGCAGAAGGGCCGCGGTGCCTGCGGCGCGCGGCCCGTCCAGGGAGCGGGTTCCGGATGAGGCTCGCCGGGCGGCCGTCCGGTCGTCGCCCAGAGAACGATCGCCGGGGAGCGCCCGGCCGCGGTGCGCGGGTACCGCGGCCGCGTCGTCACCGCGGCGCTCTCCGACGGAGCCGAGCGGCCGGGGTCCAGGCGGCGGATCGCGGCCGGCGCGCCGTTCCCACCCGGGTACGCGACCGGCCTTCCGTTTCCACCCGGGTGCCGGCCGACCGCCGGGCCGGGGCGCCGTGGCGGGCCGGCCCGGACTCCCCCGGTCCCCGTCCGCCCGTCCCTGGGACCGCGGTCGCACCGACGGGCCGCACACCGGGCGAACCGCGTGCGGAGTCCGCCCGCGCCGAGTGTCCGATTCCCCCTTCCCCGCCCGGAGCCCCGAGGAGACGCCATGACGTCCGGCACCATCTCCGCGCAGATCACCGACTACGCCAGTCGCGCCAATCCGTTCCCGCTCTACGCGGAACTGCGTAAGACCCCGGTCTACCGGGAGGAGGACGGCACCTATCTGGTCAGCACCTACTACGAGGTGCGGAACCTGGCCAACGACCCACGGCTGAGCAACGACACCAGCAACCGCCCGCCCGGCCAGGCCCGCCCCGGGCAGCCGACACAGAGCGGCATGCCGCCCAGCTTCATCTTCACCGACCCGCCCGTCCACGACCGGTTGCGCGACACCGTCAACCGGCCGTTCGGTCCCCCGCACAGCCCCAGGTTCCTCGACGACCTGCGCGCGGACCTGGACAGGGTCGTCACCGATCTGCTGGACGCCTTCGAGGGAAAGGACCAGGTCGACATCGTCGAGGACTTCTCCTACCCCCTCCCCGTCACCGCCATCTGCAAGGTCCTCGGCGTTCCGCGCGAGGACGAGCCGCGCTTCCACGGCTGGGCGGACGCACTGGCCTCGGGACTCGATCCCCACTCCGGCGACAACGGCGGCCCGGAGAAGGCGCAGCGGGCGCACGAGGACATGGGCGCCTACCTGAGCGATCTGATCGAGGCCAAACGCAGCCACCCCGGCCCCGGGATGCTCAGCGCGCTCGCTCCCACCATGACACCGAAGGACCTGGAGGCCACCGCGGTGCTGCTGCTGGTCGCGGGCCACGAGACCACCGTCAACGCGATCACCAACACGACCCTGACCCTGCTGCGCCACCCCGACCTCCTCGAACGGTTCCAGAAGGATCCGGACCTGGCCGTCCCGCTCATCGAGGAGGTGCTGCGGTACGAGTCCCCCGTCCAGTTCGTCCCGTGGACCACCGCCCTGGCCGACATCGAGGTCGCCGGCACCACGATCCCCAAGGGGGCATCGGTCTGGCTCATGCTGGCCGCGGCCAACCGTGACCCCAAGCGCTTCAAGGACCCCGACCGGTTCGATCCCGAGCGCAAGGACAACGAGCACCTGGGCTTCTACACCGGCATCCACTACTGCTTCGGCGCACCCCTCGCCCGCATCGAACTCCATGCGGCCGTGCCCGAACTGTTCCGCCGGGTCAGGTTCGCCGGGCTGCTGGAGGACCCGCCGCCGTACCGCGCCAACGCGGTGCTGCGCGGCCCCCGGCACCTTCCCGTGGCGATCGAGGGCCTCACGGACTGAGCGCCGCGTTGAGCGACCGGTGAGCCCCGCGATCCCGGTCAACGGAGGAGGGAGGACCGCGATGTCACGTTCCCCCGGCTCCTGCACCCACGCCGACCCGGGCGCCGGGGACCGGCGATGAGGGTCGCGATCCTGGACGACTATCAGGATGTCGCCCTGCGCCTGGCCGACTGGGGCTCCCTGGATGCCCCAGTGGACGTCTTCAACAGGCCGTTCGAGGACGAGAAGGCGACCGTGGCGGCTCTGGGCGACTACGACGTGGCCGTGGCGATGCGGGAGCGCACACCGTTCCCCGCGTCGACGCTGAGCCGGCTGCCGCGGCTGAGGCTGCTCGTCACCACCGCGCCCGTCAACGCGGCGATCGACGTCGGCGCCGCCCGGGCGTCGGGCATCACCGTCTGCGGCACGGGGTATGCGGCGCACCCGACGGTCGAACTCACCTGGGGCCTGATCCTCTCCGCGGCACGTCTGATCCCGCAGCAGGTCGCGTCCGTGCGCTCCGGCGGCTGGCAGGTGGGACTGGGCACCAGTCTGCACGGCGCCACCCTGGGCATCCTGGGCCTGGGCCGGCTGGGCACCCAGGTCGCCCGCATCGGGGCGGCGTTCGGCATGGACGCCATCGCGTGGAGCCAGAACCTCACACCGGAGGACGCCCGGGCGAAGGGCGCGGCCCACGTCCCGCGCGACGAGCTGTTCTCCCGCTCGGACGTGCTGAGCATCCACGTCGTGCTCAGCGAGCGGACCCGCGGGCTGGTCGGCGAGCGCGAACTGCGCCTGATGAAACCCACGGCGATCCTGGTCAACACGTCACGGGGGCCCGTGATCGACGAGTCCGCCCTCCTGCGGGCCCTCGACGAGGAGACGATCGCGGGGGCGGCACTGGACGTCTTCGACCGCGAACCGCTGCCCGCCGGCCACCCCCTGCGCTCCGCGCCCAACGCCGTGGTGACCCCGCACATCGGCTACGTGAGCCGGGATCTGTACGAGATCTTCTACCGCGACGCGGTCGAGGACATCGCGGCCTGGACCGCCGGCTCCCCGATCCGCACGCTGACGTGAAGGGCGCCGTCAGTAGGGGGCGGCCGAGTTGGTCTCCGCCCAGTGCTTCTCGGCGTCGGAGCCCCCGGGCGGCGGCACGAGCCCGTTGATCATCCAGAGGTCCTCGCTGGTCTCGTCGACGTGGAACTCCCAGTGCAGCCCCGCCTTCCCTTCGAGGCCGGGCTGCAGGATGTCCTTGACCCACTGGGCGGTCCGGCGCCGGCTCTCCTGGTCGGGATTGCGGCGGGCGATGTGGTCGATGGTGATGCGCACCCCGGCCGTGACGGGCTCCCCGCCGACGTAGAAGTCCTCGGGCCGGGTCTCGTGGAACAGCGTGACCACGTAGAACCGGGGCAGCCCGATCTTCTCGTAGTGGTCGGTGATGCGGGAGGCGAGCCGGTGCTTCTCCTCGCCGGTGAAGATCCCGGGGGTGTGGTGGACGGTCCACAGCGGCATGTCGGTGCTCCTTGGGTGTCGGGTACGCGAGGTCAGCGGGCGAAGGACAGGGTCAGTCCCTCCACGGGCCCGGGCAGTGCCGCCTTGGCGGCGGCGGTGACGTCGTCGGCGAGCACCTCCGTGGCCCCGGCCTCCAGGCCGTCGACGATCCGCGCGGCCACGTCGGCCGGCGTCGCCTTCGCCATGTCCATGGAGGAGACCATGTCGGTGTCGATGAATCCGGCGTGCACGCCGACGACCTGGGTGTTCTGGCTCGCCAGTTCGAGCCGGAGCGAGTTCGTGACGGACCACGCCGCCGCCTTGGACGCCCCGTAGGCGCCGCTCCCGGCCAGCCAGGACAGCACGGAGTGCATGTTCACCAGCGCACCCCCGCCGTTCGCGGCCAGGACCGGCGCGAAGGCCCGCGCCACCCGCAGCAGCCCGAGGACGTTGACGTCGAAGGTCGTGGTGACGTCTTCGAAGTCGCCCGTCAGCAGCGGAGCCGGCAGCAGCACGCCCGCGTTGCCGAACACGATGTCGACGTCCGTGGCGACATCCGCGAGGGCGGCGACCGAGGCCGCCGAGCGGACCTCCAGCTCGGCGGTGACCACCTCCGGGCGGTCGTCGGTGTGCGCCGAGCGCGCGGTCGAGTACACCTTTCGCGCCCCGCGCGCCAGCACCTCGTCCACCAGCGCCGCGCCGAGCCCCCGCCGGCCGCCGGTCACCAGGACGACCTTGTCCGCCACCGAAACCATGGCAACTCCCATCTGGGTAACGCATTCGTTAGTGAGAGGGAATCACGAGCAGCTGGATAACGCAAGCGTTAGTTACACTGGCGGCATGGCGATGAACTTCGAGGAACGGCTGCGCGACCGGGATCCGTGGCCGATCGGTGACGGATGCTCGGCGGGGCGGGTGCTGAACCTGCTCAGCACCCGGACGGCGTTCCTGGTGGTCCGGGAGTGCTTCTACGGCACGGCCAGGTTCGACGACTTCGTGACGCGGATCGGCGCCTCGGCACCCGCGGTGTCACGGGCGCTCGCACAGCTGAAGGCCGCGGGGATCGTCGCCCCGGTCCCCTACCGGGAGCCGGGGAGCCGGGCCCGCGAGGAGTACCGGCTGACCCCGGCCGGCGAGGACCTGCTGCCGGTCTTCCTGTCGCTGATCCAGTGGGGCGACGCGCACCTGCAGGACGGCTGCCCGCCCCTGTCGTTCGTCGAGGCCGGCACCGGCCGTCCGGTACGGGTCCGCGTGACCGCCGACCCGGCGCCTGAGGCGACGTCCGACGACATCGAGATCCGGCTGCACCCCGCCCGCCGGGCGGCGCTCGCGGCCGCGGCCGGCGACGCCGGGGAAGGCGACGGCGCCGAGGGCCGCCGCTCCACCGGTCACGGCGAGCACGGGCGCGGATGAGGCTCCGGCCGGACAGCGGGCGGTGAGGCCGCCGCACCCCGGCACGCCCACAGCCCGCCCGATCCGCGGGCCTGCGCAAGGGGCCGTGATCACTCATGCCTCATGCCCACAGCGCCTGGGCGAGGGCCGCGCCCAGGAAGGCGGCGCCGAGCCCTGCGACGACGCTCCCGAGGACGTTGAGGGCGGCGAAGAACCGCGCACCCGCCTCCGCCAGGCGCAGCGTCTCGTACGAGAACGTCGAGTACGTCGTCAGGGCCCCGCAGAACCCGGTGCCCAGCAGCAGCTGCGCGGACGGGGAGGCGACGCCGACGGTGATCGCGCCCGACAGCAGCCCCAGGACCAGGCAGCCGGTGACGTTGACGGCGAAGGTGCCCCAGGGAAAGACGGTGTCGTGCCGGGCCTGTACGGCGCGGTCGGCCAGATAGCGAAGCGGCGCCCCCACCACCGCGCCGGCCACCACGAGCAGCAGGTTCACTCCGCCTCCTCCTCCACCTCGCGTCGCAGGGCGTAGCGGGTCGCCGCGGCCGCCAGCCACACGGCCGCGAGCGCGGCGAGCAGGGTGGCGGCCAGGTAGGCCAGGCCGGTGCGGGCGTGGCCGGCGCGCACCAGGCGCTGGATGTCCACGGCGTAGGTGGAGAACGTCGTGAAGCCGCCCAGCACACCGGTCCCGAAGAAGGGGCGCACCAGCCGGTGCGCGGTCACGATCTCGGAGATGATCACCATGAACACGCCGATCACCGCGCAGCCGAGCACGTTCACGACGAAGGTGGTCCACGGGAAGGCGTCGGCAGGCGTGGGCCAGAGCAGCGCCGCCCCGTACCTGGCCGCGGCCCCCAGCGCACCGCCCACGGCGACGGCGGCGATCACGGGTGTCTGTCCGCGGGCGAGTTCACGGCGCTGGGCGGGTACCGACAGATCCACGTCCGGATCCATGGGCTCGGTCGACTGATGGCGCGGGACGGTCATCGGCGTCGCGTCTCCTACTCGTGCGGCGCCCGTACGCACGGGCGCGCTCCGTCACAAGTAGGGACTGTCGGCGGCACCTGTGCCGCGGTTCGGGTACGGCGAGCCCCACCGCCGCGCGGCACCCCTCGGGGGACGCCGCTCACCACCAGGGTACAGACCGCCGTCGAGCCGCCGTCGGCGATCATCCGCCGGGCGCGCTCAGGGGTCGAGGCCGGCCAGCCAGCGGAGGGCGCCGAGGCTCGGCAGGAAGAAGTACTCGCCGCCGCGGGTGGTGACGAAACGGTCGACGCCGTGCAGGCGGCGGCGGACGGGGCGCTGCGGGACCGTGAAGGTGCCCGAGCCGTCGTTGTCGCCCGTGAGCAGGTCCTTCTCCACGTCGAGGCCGGTGAAGTTGCCGTCGTTGAACCACTGCGACTTCACGAACTCAAACTGGCGGTCGAGGTGGGCGTTGACGGCGACGAACACGATGCCGCGGTCGGCGCCGTCGTCGTCCAGGGTGCCGGCCGGCAGCGGCGGCCCGTAGCTGGTGCTCCGCCGGATCAGCCGGTGGAAGTCGACGTCACCGAGGATCTCCGAGTCACGCGGATTGGCGCGCCGGGCGTGGGCGCCATGGGGGCAGAGCGCGCCGTGTGGGTCGGACGCGTACACGAAGTCGTTGTTGCGCCGCTCGTCCGCCCCGAGGCCGGGATCGTCGTGCTCGGGCGCCAGGATCAGGGGCGCTCCGCTCGGCCAGCGCCCCACGATCTTCGCGGCGAGCAGAGATTCCTCCTCCGGGCCGCGGGAGTTGTCGCGGAGGTAGCGCCGGAAGGCGGCGACGCGGGTGTGCAGCTTGCGCCAGACCACGAACGTGCCGTCGCGCCCCAGCATGTCCGGCTCGGGCATCGGCGGCGGGTTCCCCGTCTGGTCGGGGTAGCCCAGCACGAACTCGCCCGCCTTGAGGAGGGGGCCGCCACCCGGTGGGTTGTCCGCGCCGCTGCCCTCCACCGCGGGATTGCTGATGCCGTCCTTGTAGCCGAAACTGGTGTGCCCGGAGGCCAGTTGGTACAGCTCCTGCCGGTACACCACCTGGACGCCGGGAAGCTGCTCGCGCGCCTGGCGGGCCCGTTCCAGGACGACCGCCAGCGACTCCTGGTCGGCGGCGACGAGGGACAGTACGAGGTGCACCTGACCGGTGCCGAAGGGCGGCTCCCAGCGCGCGGGCGCGCTCTCGCCGACGTCGCCCAGGAACTCGGCCCGTGCCGCCATGCCCTGCCGGAACTCCTCGGGGAAGCTGTTCAGGGAGGCCTGCGGCACCCGGAGCGCTTCGAGCCCCCGGTAGGTCACCGCGACGTTGAGGAGCGCCGGCAGGGGCGGCTGCCACCAGTCGGCGGCGGAGTCGACCAGACCGGCCAGGCGTCCCATCAGCTCACGCCCGGCGACGGGGTCGTCCACCCGCAGCAGTAGGTAGGTGCCGACGTACGGCGACGGGCGGGTGCGCAGCACGATGCCCTGGATGTCGTCGAGTCGCAGAGACGGGCCTTCGACCGTCGTCATGTCGTCCCCTGGGTCGGGCATCGGCGGGTCCGTGCCGGCCGATGCGTCTACGGGTGCTGTCCGGCACGGCGTCTCGCGCGGTCGACGAGCGCGCGGGCCCGCGGGGTCGGCCGTAGCGCGAGGTTGCGCAACGACAGCCGAAGGGCCCGCGGGGGATCGTCGCCGACCGTCAGCCAGAACTCCGCGGCGTGATCGGCGTACGCCTCGGGGTGGTACTCCATCAACCTCTCGTAGTGGGACGCGGCCCGCTCGCGCCAGGACCGCGCCTCCTCCCATGCCCCCGTCTCGCCCAGGACACCGGCGAGCTGGGCCTCGTACTGCGGATCGTCGCTGTCGAGCGCGAGCCGCCGCAGCAGTCCGATCGCCGCGGCGGCCTCGCCCCGGGCGGCGTCGATCCCGGCGAGGCGGCCCTGCGCCGGGACGTAGTCCGGCAGCCGGCCCGTCGCCGACTCCAGCCAGAGGCGGGCGCGTTCCGGGTCTCCCTCGGACAACCACCCTTGCGCACAGTGGAATTCGAGCACCGCGAGCGGGAAGGGACTGATCCCGCGGTAGCCCTGTCGCGCCGCCAGGAACCACCTCTCGGCCTCGGCCACCTCGCCGCGCTCGGCGTGACAACGGGCGAGGGCGGCGAGGGCACCGAACTCGTGCCGCCCCGACAGCGCGTGCCGGTGCAGGGCGAGCGCCTCGTCGTACCGCCCGGCCGCCTGATGGAGGACGGCCCGCTCCTCGTCCAGGCGGCGTCGGTCGAGTCCCAGCGCGGCCGCCGCGTCGAGATCCACCCACGCCGCCGGGAACCGGTGGAAGAGGGCGGCCACCCTGGCGCGGGCCACACGGGAGCGCGGGTCGCCCGGCGCCTGCTCGATGAACACCTGCGCCAGCGACTCGGCGCGTTCGGCCTCGTCGATGCGGCCGAGCACGTGAGCGCGCAGGGCGGTCAGCTCCACCAGTTCGCCCCACCCGTCGCCGGTCAGGCCGCCCCGTGCCGCACGGTCGGTGAGGCCCTCGATGCGCGCCCCGAGGTTGCCCATCGCGATCACACCGGCCGTCGTCACCGGACCGCCGACGAGTTCGGGACGTGCCCCGGCGCCCACCCCGCCGGCCGTCGCGGAGCCGCTCCTCATCAGCTTGCGGCGGCCGTCGGGAGGGCCACTGGCGTGGGCGGATCGGGGTTGGGCGGCGCGAGGTACGGGAACTCCCGCGAGGCCGGCGCGGTCGCCCGGTCGACGCCGTCGCTGACCCGGGGGCCGTGGAAGGCGTTGACGATCAGCGTGTACAGCGTGTCGATGACGTCGTCGTTGAGCGAGCGGCCGCCACAGGTCGCGTACGACCGCCCCTCCAGCAGGGCGCGCTCGATCTCGAGGAAGCCGTCCTCGGCGTAGGGCCTGGCCACGTCCACGACGAGGAAGTCGGCGAGCATCAGGCCGGTCAGCGGATGCGTCCCGTCCGGGTCCGTCTGCCAGTCGAGCTTGCCGTCCAGACCGTCGAAGAAGGCCAGGTTGGCGTTCAGCCGCGAGCGGTAGGCGGCCAGGTGGCGCGAACCCGGCCGGAACGGGTCCTCGTCGTTGTAGAGGTCGCGCAGGTCCACGACCGTGTTCGCGGTGTCGACCCCGTTCTCCGACAGCAGGACGTTCTTCACCTCCGGGCGGCCGAGCCGCTCGAGGCGTACGGGATAGGGGCCGGCCGTGACGGTCTCCGCGGCGACGGCGAACACGGTGCCCGAGGCCGGCCCGAGCTGCCCGGCGACGTCGAACTCGACGACGACGGTCAGCACGTCGACCCCTTCCAGCGTGTTGGTGCCGTGCGGGACGAAGGCGAGCCGCCGCTCGGCCCGCGTGGCCACCTCCCTGGCGACGTCCATGAAGAAGGGGTCCAGCCGCAACCCGGCGTAGACGCGTGCGCCGCGGCCCCCACCGCCCCGCTCGTCGTTCACCCGGAACTCGACCGACTCGCCGTCCGGGAGCACGCACGTTCCCCGCTGCGTCACCTCCTCGTCGGTGTCCGGCTCGACCGGGCCGGAGAACGTGCAGGTGATCACGTACTCGTCGGCGCCGAGCTGGAAGAGCGAACCGGGGTGATCGGCCCCGATGTCGACGGGACGGAGACGGAACCGGTAGGCGGCGGCGTCGGAGAACAGGGCCCCTGGGCGGGCGTTGGGGAAGACGTCCATGACGAGGACGAGCCGGCCCGTCCGGGAGGGGCTGGGAAAGGCGTAGAGATCGGTGAGGTCGATGGCTGGATCGACCTCGGCGCGGGTGCCGGAGAGGTGGTCGGACATGACGGTGCGGCCTTCGCTGGAGGGGCCCGGCATGGTGACCGCCGTTGCCGGGCCGCCTGGATGACGGTGTCGGGGCCGGGGCCCGCGGCACCCGGGGCGGGAGACGCCTGCTGGGCACGCGCCCTGCGGCGGCCGGCCGGGGCGGCCGTGGGCGCCGGTGGTCGTGCCGCTAGTCGGCCGCCGTGTCCAGCAGCGTGTTGAACGCGGCCGTGACCTTCTGCGCCTTCTCGGTGTCCTCGACCGTCATGTCCGGATGGGAGGCGTACCACATGTCGGCCTCCACGATCTTCGGCGCCAGCCAGTCGACGATGCCGGGATCACTGGCCCCGGGATAGCCCTCGATGACACCGGCGAACATCTCGTCGAACCAGGGTCCGGCGTTGGCGAAGATGTCGGTCATGTACGCCTTGAAGTCACCGTCGTAGGTGACCGCGCCGATGACCTGGGTGTCGTTGTTGATGAACGTGACGCGGAAGTCGTGGACGGTGCCGACGAGCTTCTCGTAGTGGAAGGCGTCGTCCTGGATCTTGGCGGCGTTCCGGCGGAACCTCTCCGCCCCGCCCGGCTCGGCATCGAGGAGAACGGTGATCTCCGCCACCTCCCCGACCCGCTTCCCGAGGCCGTCGGGCTGCCTGGACACGGTCGGCACGGCGTCCGTCGGAGTCGCCGGCGTGTCGGATCTCTGTGTCGCCATGACTCCCTCTCCCTTTGATCTTGTGTGTGCCGGTCTGCGGGCTCCCTCCCTGTGCCGCGGTCGTTCGGATTCTGCCCATGACCAGCCTTGTCGTCCTCCGGGGCGTCGGCAACACGATCACGCGCGCGTGGGCCGCCACCGTGTCGCCGGGCGCCACGGCGTGGTCCGTGACATGCCGTGGCGCCGGGTGTCAGGCGCCCGGCGTCCCTGCCGTTCCCGGCGTCCCGGGCCGGGGTCGGCTCATCGGTCCTGCCGCAGCGGTCGTAGGACCGCCTCGCTCATGCGCACGAGTGCGGCCAGCGGGTGTCCGGCCCAGTCGGTGAGGTCCCGCGCGAGGGCGGGGTCGAGCTCGACGGTCACCTTGACGTAGCGGGTGTCCAGTGTGGTGACCCTCCTGGGAGGGGACGAGGGGGCCGGCGCGTCCGGGCGCGGCTGCATCGCGGCCCGGTAGGCGTCCTTGCGCTGGTTCATACCGTGTCCTGACGCTTGACGAGTTCCTCGGCGAGGTCCATGTACGCGGTGCCCTCCACCTCGACGCGGCTGCCGAAGGACTGCGAGTACAGGTCCAGGCGCGGGATGTGGGTGGACAGCACGTGGAAGCCCCGCTCGGCCAGGGCCTCCCGCGCATCGGCGTCGGGACCGGTGCGCGTGGCGTCGGGGCGGTTGGTGCGGTTCAGCAGGACGGCGGCCCGTGCCTGACGGGAGCGCAGGGACTGCATGTCGTCCATCTCGCGGTCGATGGGCGCCATGCGGTCCAGCTCGATGGGGGCCGGGGTCACGGGCACGATCCACTCGTCGGCGTACCTCATGACGCCCCGGGCGATCTGGGCGTGGTCCTCCAGCTGCGGGGCGTCGAACACCACCGCCTGCCGGTTGTCGAGGAAGTCGTTCACGCGCCGGTGCACGTCGCCCACGGGAAGGGCGAGCACGGGGAACGGGAAGCCGCCCGCCAGTTCGCTCCAGCGCAGCGCGGAGGAGGCGGGGTCGCTGTCCACGAGCAGCGGTGACAGGCCCGACGCGTGCAGTGCGTGGGCCAGCCAGACGGCGCTCGTCGTCTTGCCCACCCCGGGTTTGAGGTTCACGAATGCATAGCTCAGCGGCACAGGAGCCGACGCTAACGGCCGGGCGCCGACGGCCGCGGGCGGCGCGGACCCGTCGCGCCCGTTTCACCCTGCGGCGCGGGCGAATCAGCCCCGCGGGCTAACACGGACCCCCGCGACGGAGAGGGGCCGGCGCCGGCGGCAGGGCGCGGGGCGCATCGGGCCGCGACCGCCGCGCGAACCCGCCGGAATGACGTGTACCGGTCACGGCCGGTGACGTCACCGGCGTTCCGGGGTCCCGGGACACGCACGGGCGGCGCGGGCGAACCGGCACACCGCCGCCGCACCGCGAACGGACATTACCGACATCGTGCGCATCTCACGTGGTGGACGTCAGGACTCGTCCAGAACGGCCCGCGAGGCGGCCCTGCTGCGGGCCGCGGCCACGACGTCGTTGATCCACAGCTCGTCGGGGTGGGCCGTGGCGGCCTCCGCCAGGCGTTCCCAGAGGGACGACTGTGTCCAGGTGATGAACCGGCGGTGCGCCGTCGCCGAGGAGACCGCGAACCAGGGCGGTAACTGCCGCCAGGAACACCCGGACGTGACCACGTACACCACCGCGGTGAAGGCCCGCCGTTCGTCCAGCGGTGCCGTACCGCCGCCCTGCCGCCGCCCGGTGAAACCCGGGAGCAGTGGTTCGACCACACCCCACATCCCGTCCGGCACCAGCCGTCGGGCCAGCTCATATTTCATCGTCCCCCCTTTTTCCCGCGCCCGGCTTCCCCATTCCGTGCGCACGATCTAATGCGTGATCGGCGGAACCACGTGAGACAGGCATTCACGCGCCACTGGGCCGAAACCACGTTCGATGCGCCGACTATGGCCCGCGCAACGGCCGTTGTCCACCGCTCCCGGCACCCATGACTGAACGTTCAATTCCCCTTGGCGGCAGTGGCACGAAGGCCCTCCGAACTGCCTACTAATCTGCGCGCACGGCCCGTTGACATGCCTGGCCAGCGGATGTAAATCTGTCGAGCGTCGAATCGGGGGACGAATCGGGGGGCCGAATCCTGATGCTGTGAAAACGGTCTTCGAAAGAGATCGCAAGGAACAAGCGCAGTCGTGTTCACGGTCCTTTATCACGGCTATTGATCCAGCGCCTGAGCGAATTTCTGGGGCAGCACCGCCCGGCCTTGTCGGGCATTCCTTTTCGCTTTCTCCCACGAGCACCCGAGCCATCGGGTACGCCGTCCGGATCCCCGGCGGCGCTGTGCACCACTTCGCAGAGAAGGAGATCCCCATGAAGAAGATCGCCGTGCGCAAGGCCGGGACCGTCCGTCTGACGTCCGCCGCCGCGTCCGCGTACTGCTGCGGCACCAACAACGCCTGATCCCAGGCGGGTGCGCGCCGGGCCCTGCCGCCCGGCGCGCACCGCACACCGGCCGCCGACCAGTGAGGTGAGGCAGTGACGACAACGCCGTCCCGGGATTTCGACCGACCTGTGCGGCTGCATCCGCTCACCTATCTCGAGGAGGGCGAGGAAGTCACCGTCGGCCGGGCCGACATCGACTCCTACGGCCTCTTCCCGCCCGACGGCGCCGCGCTGCTGCGCCGCCTGGAGGCCGGCGCACCGCCGAACGCCGCGGCGCGGTGGTACACGGAGGAATACGGCGAACAGGTCGACATGGCCGAGTTCCTGGAGGTCCTCGAGGAACTGGAGCTCGTGGTCGGGGACGGGGAGCAGGTGGCCGCGGCCGCGGGCCCGGTGCGCTGGCAGCGGCTCGGCGCCGCCGTCTTCTCACCGGTCGCGTGGCTGCTCTACGGGGCGCTCGTGCTCGCGGCCGTGATCGCCATGGTCCGGCGGCCCGAACTGGCCCCCCACTACCAGAACCTGTTCTTCACCCGCCGCTCCCTGGTGCTGCTCACCCTCGGCATCGTCCTCGGCCAGGTGCCATGGATCCTGCTCCACGAGGCCGCCCACGCCCTCGCGGGACGCCGGCTCGGCCTCCACTCCACGCTGTCCATCAGCCGCCGCTTCTACTACGTGGTGTTCGTGACCGCCCTGGACGGCCTGGTCGCCGTGCCCCGCCGCAAGCGGTACCTGCCGATGCTCGCCGGAATGATCACCGACGTCCTGGTCATCAGCGGCCTGACCCTCGTCGCCGCCGCCCTGCGGGACACGACGGGCGCCACCGCCGTCGTCCGGCGGCTGCTGCTGTCGATGGCGTTCGCGGTCGTACTGCGGCTCGTCTGGCAGTTCTACTTCTTCCTGCGCACCGACCTGTACTACCTCGCCATCACGGTGCTGGGCTGCAACGACCTGCAGACCACGGCCCGCCAGATGCTGCGCAACCGCCTGATGCGGCTGCTGCGCAGGCCCGAACGCCTGGTGGACGAGAGCACGTGGACCGAGCGCGACCGTCAGATCGCGCGCTGGTACTCGTGGCTCATGGTGGCCGGCTACGCCTTCCTCACCGTCACTCTGCTGACCGCCGCGATCCCCACCGGAATCCGGCTGACCGAGGTCGCGGTCCACAAGCTCGACACGGACTTCTCGCCGGCCAACGCCGCCGACGTGCTGACGTTCCTCGTCATCAACTTCTGGGAGCCGGTCTTCGCCGCCTACCTGGCCCTGCGCGCCTGGCGGCGCCGCACCCGCACCACCGCCCCGACCGCAAAGGAGACCGCACATGCAGCAGGCTGACGCCGCGCTCCCCGGCCACCGGAGGCTGTACGGCGCGACCCGCCACGACCGGGCCGCCACCGCGGACGGCCACCCGCTGCCGCCCCGGCTCCTGCCCACCGTCGACGCCCACCGCAGACTGCGCGGACCGTACACCGCGGCCGGCACCGTCGTCCGGGCGCTCGTCCCCGGCGTACTCGCCGCCGACCCCGGACTCGTGCGCCGCCACGACATCGAAATCCTCTCGGTGGCACCCGAGTTGACACCCGTCGTGCCCAACTCGCGGGAGACCCTGACATCCATGGCGCTCCCCGCCGAGCGCACGCGCTTCTACGCCCGGCTGCGCACCCGGCGGATCGCGAACGGCCTCGTAGAGTTCGTCCGCGACGCGCTGCCCGCCCTCGGTCACGACGGCCCGCGGTGCCTGGTGGTGGAGAACGTCGACCACGCCGAGGCCACCGACGAGGAGTTCCTCGCCACGCTGGTCCGCCGCCTCGACCCGAACGTGCTCACCGTCGTCCTGTGCGGCGCGAAGGCCCCGCACCCCGACGGCGTCCTGGCCCCCGCGCTCGACCGCCACACCACCGCGCTCCCCCCGCGGGAGGCCGCCACCGGGCCCGCGGCGGCCGGGGAGGACCCCGCATGGCGCTGGGTCGCCGCCGAGGGACTGCTCGACGGCCCCGGCGGCGAGGGCGCCCGCACCGTCTACGAGGCGCTGCCGGCCGCCGAACGCGCCGCCCTCCACGACCGCCGCGCCGCCGAGCTGCGCCGGACCGAGGAGTTCTCGCTCACCCTGGGCGCACTCCCGTACCACCTGGAACGCGGCAGCGCCCCGGCGGCCGAGGCCGTGCCCGCGCTGTGGGCCGCCTCGGACCACTGCCTCGTCAACGGCTTCTACGACGCCGTCGTCGACTACGGCCGCCGCGGCCAACACCTGGTGAACGGCCGCGAGGACACCAGGCAGTGGTGGAGGTTCGGCGTCCAGCTCGGCCTCGCCCTGTCCATCCTGAGCCGGACCAAGGAGGCCGAGGCCGTCTACGACGAGGCGCGGCTGCTGTCCACCGACCCGGCGGTGCACATGGCGTGCGCCTACTCCACCGCCATGCTCTACACCCGCCACAACGACCCCGCCGACCGCGACGAGAAGAAGGCCAAGGCACTGCTCAACAGCGCGATCGCCACGGCGTCGCTGCTCGGGGACCGGGTCGAACGCGCCTTCCAGAGTGCCTTCTACAAGAACGGCCGGGCCCTCGTGGAGGTCAACCTCGGCGACCCCCAGGAAGCGCTGCGCCTGGTCACCGAGTGCGTCGACGACCTCGACCGGCGGCTCACCCCGGACGAGCACCGCCTGCACCGCTCGGTCCTCAAGAACAACCGCGCCCGCGTGTACTCGATCCTCGGCCGGCTCGACGAGGCCCTCGCCGACTACGCGGTCGTCATCGAGCAGGACCCCAACCACGCGGAGCACTACCTGGAGCGGGGCAACCTGCTGCGCAGGCTCGGCCGCAACGAGGAGGCGCTCGCCGACTACTCACGCGCCCTCAGCCTGTCGCCGCCGTTCCCCGAGATCTACTACAACCGTGGCGACCTGCGGCTGAGCGAGGGGGACGTCGAAGGGGCACTCGCCGACTTCAGCTATGTGATCGAGCAGGACCCGGAGTTCGTGGACGCGTACATCAACCGCGCCGGCATCCGTCTGGAGTCCGGGGACCACGCGGCGGCACTCGCCGACGCCCGCGCCGGACTGCGGCTCGAACCCGGCAACGCCCATCTGCACGCGGCCGTCGGACGGGCGCTCGCCGAGAGCGGCGAGCCGGGCGAGGCGGAAGCCGCGTACGACCGGGCGCTGGAGGCCGACCCCGACCTGGTGAGCGCCCTGTCGGGCCGGGCCGCCGTCCGCTACGAGGCGGGGCGCCCGCACGACGCGCTCCAGGACCTGTGCCGCGCGGTCGAACTCGACCCGAAGGACGCCGCGTTGCGCTACAACCGCGCCTTCCTCCACCAGGAGACCGGCGGACGCCAGGAGGCCCTCGACGACCTCGAACTCGCCGCCGTGCTCGACCCCGAGGACGCGGAGATCGCCGAGGCGCTCGCCGCGCTGCGCGGCCGGCCGGACGCCGCGTGACGACCGTACCGGGCGCGGCCGTGGCACCCGGGGACACGGCCGCTTCGGCGCTGCGGCGTGCCGAACCGGCCGGTCCCGGCCGGCGTGCGCTGCGCGACGTCCTCGGCCGGTACGCCACCGGAGTCACCGTGGTCACCTGCGCGAACCCGCACGGCGCCCCGGCCGGGGTGACCGTCAACTCCTTCACGTCCGTCTCGCTCGACCCGCCCCTGATCCTGTGGTGCCTCGCCCTCTCCTCGCGCGGCCGGCCCGCCTTCACGGCCGCCGACCACTTCGCCGTCAACGTGCTCGCGGCCGGCCAGCGCGATCTCGCGGCCCGGTTCGCCGGACCCGGCGACCGCTTCCAGGACCTGGACACGCTGCCGGGACCGCACGGAGAGCCGCTGATCAGAGGGGCCGCCGCGACCCTGTGCTGCCGCCGCGGCGACATCGTCCCCGCCGGTGACCACCTCATCCTCCTGGGCACCGTGGAGCACCACGCCCGCACGGCCCACCGCGCCCTGCTCTTCGCCGACGGCACCTACCACGCGGGCCCGCTCACGAGGAGGTGACGAGGAGGCCCTCGAAGACCGGTGGCAGAGCGCCACCGCGGCCGATCAACCTTGCGGCCGAGGCGGGAAGCCGAGCGTTCAGCCGCAGCCGCAGCCCGTGGACGAGGAGGTCGGTTCGGCGGCCGGGGAGGTGCAGCAGCCGTCACCGGTGGCCTCGGGGTCGGCGCTCCTGCCGAGGGTGTCGGCGTCGGCCTTGACGACGTAGACCTCCCAGGGCTCCTTGCCGGGGCCATAAACCCAGACCTTGTCCTGGAGGGCGTAACAGCAGGAGGTGTCGCTCTCCTCGAAGGTGGCGAGGCCGGCGTCCCTGAGGCGGGTGGTGGCGGCTTCCACCTGGTCGGTGGATTCGACCTCGACGCCGAGGTGGTCGAGGCGGGTCTCCCCGCCGGGCTCGCCCTCGATGAGGACGAGCTTGAGCGGGGGCTCGGCGATGGCGAAGTTGGCGTAGCCCTCGCGCCGCTTGGCCGGCTCGGTGCCGAACAGCTTCGAGTAGAAGGTGATCGACGCGTCGAGATCGCTGACCCGCAGGGCGAGCTGAGCACGGGACATGGCAGGGCTCCCATCGGCTTGCATTGACGTCTATCGATGCAAGCTTGTGCGCTGCATCGAAGACTGTCAACATAGGCACATGTCGAAGCAAGAGCTTGTGGTGCTCGGGCAGGGCGAAGAGGACGGCGCCTGCTGCCCGGGGCTGGTGACCGCTCCCCTGGACGACGACCAGGCGGCGGAGCTGGCCAGGCTGTTCAAGGCGCTCGGCGACCCGGTACGCCTGCGCCTGCTGTCCATGATCGCCTCACGGTCGGGCGGGGAGGTCTGCGTCTGTGACCTGACGCCGGCCTTCGAGCTGTCCCAGCCGACGATCTCGCACCACCTCAAGCTGCTGCGGCAGGCCGGTCTGATCGACTGCGAGCGCCGCGGCACGTGGGTCTACTACTGGGCGCTGCCCGCCACCCTCGACCGCCTCGCCGCCTTCCTCAGGACGACGCAGCCGGCCGGGGCAGCCACGTGAACGCCTCGCCGGCCCGCCGGGCCGTCGCCGAAGCCGTGGGGTCGGCCGCGCTGGTCGCGGTGGTCGTCGGCTCCGGCATCCAGGCCACCGAGCTGAGCAGGGACGTCGGCGTGCAGCTGCTGGCCAACTCGCTGGCCACGGTCTTCGGCCTGGGTGTGCTCATCGCCCTGCTCGGCCCGGTCTCCGGTGCGCACCTCAACCCCGCCGTCACCCTAGCGGCCTGGTTCAGCGGCCGCCGCGGCGAGGACGGAACGACCGCGCGGGACGTCGCCGCGTACATCCCGGCCCAGATCACGGGCGCCGTCGTCGGCGCGATCGTGGCCGACGCCATGTTCGGCAGGCCGCTGGTGCGGTGGTCCACCCACGACCGCTCCTCGGGTCACCTGTGGCTGGGCGAGGTCGTCGCGACCGCCGGACTGGTCCTGCTGGTCTTCGGCCTGGCCCGCACCGGCCGCGCCCACTTCGGCCCGGTGGCCGTGGCGTCGTACATCGGCGCGGCGTACTGGTTCACGTCCTCCACCTCGTTCGCGAACCCGGCGGTCACCATCGGCCGGGCCTTCACCGACACCTTCGCCGGCATCGCACCCACCTCGCTCGCCCCGTTCGTCGCGGCCCAACTGGTGGGCGCAGCACTGGGACTTGGCCTGGTGTACGCGGTGTTCGGACGCCCGGCACCCGTACAGACCGCCCCCACTCCCCTCCCGGGCGAACCCGGACTCGCCCCGACAGCGCCCTGACCGGCCTCCGCCCAGAAAGACACACCGGCCATGAACACCTCCGCCGACCGTCCGTCCGTGCTGTTCGTCTGCGTCCACAACGCCGGGCGCTCCCAGATGGCCGCGGCGTTCCTCACCCACCTCGCGGGTGACCGCGTACAGGTCCGCTCCGCCGGGTCCGCGCCCGCCGGCACGGTCAACCCGGCCGTCGTCGAGGCGATGTCGGAGGCCGGCATCGACATCTCCGCCGAGACGCCCAAGGTGCTCACGGTCGAGGCCGTCCAGGCGTCCGACGTGGTCATCACGATGGGCTGCGGCGACACCTGCCCCGTCTTCCCCGGCAAGCGCTACCTCGACTGGGCGCTCCCGGACCCGGCCGGACAGGGCGTCGACGCCGTCAGGCCCATCCGCGACGAGATCGAGAAGCGCGTCCGCGGTCTGCTCGACGAGATCGCCCCGGCGAGCCAGGAGTGAGTGTGGCGGCCATGCGCCCCGAGCGCGCCGACGAGGTCCTGGGGATCTACCGGCTCGGCATCGACGAGGGCGAGTCCACCTTCGAGGCCACCGTCTCGGCCTGGGACCACTTCGACGCCACCGCTGGGCTCGTCGACCTATATCTGTACGTCGTACAAGATACGGCGTACAGAGTAGAAGAGTGTGGGTGTGCGGACCCAGGGCCCCCAGGGGAGAGGATGGGCGCATGGCCAAGGAACGAAGCGGCGCAGACGACCCGGCCCGCACCCTGGAACTGCTGTGGCGCGAGCCCGGGCAAGGCGCCCCCCGGCGCGGCCCCAAACAGGGCCTGACCGTCGACGCCGTCGTCCAGGCGGCCACCGAACTCGCCGACTCCGGTGGCCTGGACGCCCTGACCATCCGCAGCGTCGCCCAGCGGCTGGGCGTCACGCCGATGACGCTCTACACGTACGTGCCGGGCAAGACGGAGCTGCTCGACCTCATGCTCGACACCGCCTATCTGCGGATGCCTCGCACCGATCGCACGGCCGCCCCGTGGCGTACGAGGGTGGCGGCCGTCGCGCACGAGAACCGCGACCTGTACGAGCGCCACCCCTGGGTGGCCACCCTGCCCACCACGCGCCCACCGCTCGGCCCCGGGCTCATGGCCAAGTACGAACACGAACTGGCCGCGTTCGACGGCCTCGGGCTCGACGACGTCGAGATGGACGCGGCCCTCACCTTCCTGCTCGGCTTCGTCCAGTCCGTCGCCCGTGCCGACCTCGACACCCAGGCGGCCGCCCGCGACAGCGCCATGTCCGACGAGCAGTGGTGGGCCGTCCACGCACCGCTCCTGGCGAAGGTCTTCGATCCGGCCCGGTTCCCCCTCGCCACCCGCGTCGGAAGCGCCGCGGGCGCGGCCCACCAGAGTGTGTACAGCCCTGAACACGCCTTCGACTTCGGCCTGCAGCGCATCCTGGACGGCCTCGCCCACCTCATCGCGCACAGGTCCCGCTAGCAACGTCCCATGCCGCCCCGGCAACGCCCGCCGCGCGGTTGCCATGGAGCGGGGGCCGGGGATGATGGAAATTGTGGTTCCGGGGCCGGGCACGTGTGTGGCAGGCCTACGGGAGGCGCTGCGAAAAGGAAGATTCCCAGCATCGCAGCAGCGGGTTTCACCGCGGTTCCCATGACACTCGGCGCGTGTTCCAGCAACTCCACCCCCGCGCCGACGGCAACCCCCACCCACACCTCACCGCCGGCGGCGTCGCCCGAGACGCCCTCGGACTCCGTGGCCACATGTCCGGGCGCCACGGTGACAGGCACGCCGGTGGGACGACCGTGCTGCATTCCCGCGACTCGGTCAGCAAGGTGGGAGCTTTCTACGCTGACGCTCTGGCCCGAGACGGCCGGCAGACGGTTTCCCAGCATCAGGGTCAGTTCGCCAACATTGCCGCCAAGCGGGGCAGCGACGGGGGGACCGTCCAGGTCAGTCCAACCGGGTCTGGCACCTTGATCACCATTTCGAAGTACCCCGTGGGCTGAGGACAAGACTGCGCGGCAAGGGGCGGTCAGCGATCGACTGAGGGAGCCTCTGTCTGCCGTCGCCGGTTGAGGCCGCTTGGACCAGGGCCGGCTCGACTTCTGTGGAGCGCCACTCGTCTCCCTGTCGACCGCTTCATGAGGTGGATGGCAGGCGCCCCGATGGCGGCCGGTCCGGATCGCCTGGCCGCCCTGACGGCATCGGTCGTTCATGCTGTCCGGTTTGACTCCCGGACGGCAACTGTCCTTGTAGGATCCGTCACGTGGCTGAAGCAAGTACCGCGGGGCGAGCTGAACTTGGGGACGGCGAGCCCACTCCGACGGGCCCTGCGGACGGTCTCGGTCCTGACAATCCGGCTACGCCCGTGCGGACCAGCCCCCTGCGAAACGACGACGCCTCGGCTGACTCCGAGTCACCCAAACCGACCTTGGTCGCCATCGGCAGGGTTGTGGGTGCAGTGATCACCGTCCTCGCAGCGCTCGGCGGGCTGATCCTGGGGATCAGGGCCGAGCAACGCGCCAGCGAAGACGAGCGGCGTGCGGCCGAACCGAGCCGCAGGGCCTCTGCCGAGCAGATCGACTTCTATCGGACTCCATCGGCAGTGGTCGTGATGAACGGTGTGCCGCATCCTGTGGACATGGCGCTGTTCCTCCCAGAAAGGCACTTGTGGTGGGACTTGCGCACCTTGCCTCCGTGCAAGGAGATCAAGATTCCCGACGATGCGCTGGTTGCCAGCATGCACAGCCGAGTCCCTTCTGCGCATGTCACAGCCGCTGAGCTATCCACGCTGTGGCTGGAGTTCGTGGACCGCAGCGGCTTGAGCTGGATCCGCACCAGCGGGGGATCACTGACAAGCGGCGCCTGGAAACCAGCCGCGACTGAGGCCGGAATGGTCGACCTTGGCGAGTTCTGGAACAGGGCCCCTGAGACCTCGCCCATATGCGGCACGTCCTGAAAAGGGGATGGTTCACCTTGGCAGCGTGAGTTCCAGAGGCCTCGGGTGTATGCAGATTGCCGGTTCCATGCGGCGGAAGGGGCAGCCGGTGCAGGTCTCCCCAGCGGCAGTGCGGGGGAGGCAGCGATCCACCCGCCCTCGATGATGGGTCGGATGTGCCGGGTCACACCGAGCGGGGCTGAGCAGTGGGGAGCCTCGAGGTGAAATACATCGCCAGGACAGAGGCGAACGCGAGGATCGCGAGCGCTGCACGAAGGCCGTCCAACCGGGCGTCGGCGTTGGCCTCCAGCGCGGCCTGGGCCACCTTTTGATTCGTGCCCGCTTCATCGAGAGCGGTCTTGAGCTGGGCGTCCGACAGAAACGTCGCACCACTCTGAAGTTTGATCACCGCCTCGTTCGTCACCCTGGCCGGAACGGCCGGATTCTGCTCGACGTTGGTCAAGAACGAGGAGGTGAGTACGGCGAGCAGGATCGATCCCGCCAGTGCCGTGCCGATGGAGGCGCCGAGGTTGGTGACGGCGTTCTGCACGCCGCCGACTTCCGCACTCTGCTCGTCCGGCACCGCGGAGACGGTGACGGAGCCGAGCTGGGACGCCAGCAGTCCCATGCCGGCCCCGATGAGCAGGAGGGGGACAGTGACGATCTCCGCTCCGGCGCCCGTGTCGAGGGCAGCCATGAGGATCACCGCGCCGGCGAACATCGCGACGATCCCGAGCCGAACCACCCGCCTCGGTGAGATGTCCGGGAGGAGGCGTGGGATGAGAGTGGCGGCTGCCACCAAAGTCAGCGACAGAGGCAGTAGTCGCGCGCCGGTCGCGAGCGCGGACAGGCCCAGAGCGACGGACAGGTAGAGCGGTACGACGAAGAACACGCCCATCATGACGAGGTACTGGAAGAAGAACATGGTCAAGCCGCCGGTGAGCTGCTTGTTGTGCAGCAGGGCCGGATCGATGAGCGGCTCCCGGCGCTGCTCGACGAGGCGGGCCTCCCACGCGACGAAGAGCCAGATCAAAAGCACGCCCGTCAGCATCAGCCACACGACCAGCGAGATTCCGAGCCACGACGGGGCATCGGGCTTCGGCCGGAACCAGCCCCATTCGTCGGAGCGCAGCACCCCGTAGACGAAGGTGCCGAGCCCGAGCGCGGACAGCACGGTGCCGACGAGATCGATGTGTGGACGCTTGTCGTTCGGCACGTCAGCGAGATGGCGAGCGAGCAACAGGATGCCGATCACCACCAGGACCTCACCGGCGAACACCCATCGCCAGGAAAGGTACGTCGCTGCGAAACCTCCGATGAGCGGTCCGAGTGCGATCGCCACGGCACCCGCGGCCGCGACGAGTCCGTAGGCGGCGGCACGTCGTTCGGCGACGAAGTTGCCGGCCACGAGCGCCACGACCGCAGGCAGGATGAGCACCGCCCCGAGGCCCTCCAGGAGTGACCAGCCGACCAGCAGCACGGGGAGATTCGGTGCGAACGCCGTGGTGAGGGAGCCGCACCCGTAGATGCAGCAGCCGATCATGAACGCGCGCCTTCGGCCGATCAGCGCACCGACCTTGCCGCCGGGGATCATGAACATCGCCATGACGAGCGTGTACGCCGTGATGGCGCCCTGGATCCCGGTCACCGTCGTGCCGACATCAGCGGCCACCGCCGCGATCGAGACATTCATGACGGAGCTGTCGAGCGCCATCAGAAACTGACCGGCAGCGAGCGTCAGAAGGACGAGCCGCGCTCTCGCCGAACTCTCGGCAATGCCAGTTCCGGGAGTCATGCGCGCAGCATCTCAGCCTCCCGGGGGACCGACCCTCGACCACACCACACGGATCAACCGCTTGGCGGGCATCAGGCCGGTCAACTGGTCCAGGAGGAGCACTGCGGTCACTTCCAGTCCATCGCCGCCGGGCAGCAAGCGGGGCAGAGGCCCGACTGAAGAGGGGCGGGGCCGGAGCGGCCCCCGGGGACCGGCTTGGCCGGGCCTCAAACCCACTCCACTTCGGAGGCGATGTGCGGAGCGCTTCCAGGGGGCGGCAGCGGCGTCCGAGTGGACGCTGACGGCGCCGACGGACGAGAACCCACGGTGTCGATCGCCAACAGCGCCGCAGCCACCTCGTCCTCGCTCCACCCCGCCAGCGCCTCCATCACCCGATCGAGCGCCTCGCCCACCTCAGTGCGTATGACCACTCGAAGCCGGTGTCGAACCAGTGTTCTTGACCGTAAGGGGCAGGAGCTTCTTGCCGGTCGGGCCGATTTGGATGCTGGTGTCCATCTGCGGGCATATGGACACACGGGCAAATCCAGCCCTACGGTCGCAGGTATGGGGACACGTACGCGGAAACGCACAGCGGCCGACCAGAGGCAGTACTCGGTTGAGGCCGAGTGGACCGAGGCAGATCTCGCGCTCCTGGAGGAGCTGAAGGCCGCTGAGGCTCCACTACCCGAGGACGCTCCTCGGGCTCTCTTATCCGTCCGTCTGTCCGTATTGACGGACGAGACCACGTCGCCGGTGCGACAGGAGCTTGACCTTCGCATCCTGGCAAGGGAGCGAGGCTGCCGAGTCGTCGGCGTCGCTTCGGACCTGAATGTGTCGGCAACGAAGGTTCCGCCGTGGAAGAGGAAGGAACTCGGGGACTGGCTGAACAACCGCTCCCCCGAGTTCGATGAGCTCTTGTTCTGGAAGCTCGATCGCTTCGTACGCCGCCTCTCTGATCTCTCGACGATGATCGAGTGGAGTCTGAAACGCGGGAAGAACCTCGTCTCGAAGAACGACAGCCTTGATCTGACAACGACCGCCGGGAAGATCATGGTCACGATCATTGGCGGTATCGCCGAGATCGAAGCAGCCAACACTTCCACCCGGGTCACCAGCCTGTGGGACTACGCGAAGACCCAGGAAGAATGGATCATCGGCAAGCCGACGTACGGCTACGTTACGGGTGAGGACCACTCGGGGAAGCCCGTCCTCGTCATAGGCCCCGATGCCCACAAGGCACTGCACTGGGCTCGACGTATGGCACTCCGAGGACGCTCCGCCAGCTTCATGGTGCGCTGCCTGAAGCGGTCCGGGCTCATGAGCCAGGGGCTCACCGTGGCAACGCTCCACCGCCGCCTCCGTAACCCTGCGCTTCTGGGCTACCGAGTAGAGGAGGACAAGCAGGGAGGGCAACGGCGATCAAAGGCGATCCTCGGCAAGGACGGCAGGCCGATCAAGGTTGCTCCCCCGATCTTCACCGAGGAGGAGTTCGAGACCCTCGGCGCCGCTCTCGACAAGCGCAAGAAGAACCAGCCTCCGCGCCGTGCCGGCGGAGCGACTCAGTTCCTCGGCGTGCTCTTGTGCGCCGACTGCAAGACGAACATGACCGTGAAGATCACGAACAACAAGTTCGGGATCTACCACTACCTTCGGTGCCGCAACTGCAAGAGCGGCGGACTCGGCGCACCCAACCCTGACGAGGTCTACGAGCGTCTCGTGGAGGACGTGCTCAAGGTCCTCGGTGACTTCCCGGTGCAGGTTCGCCAGTACGCCGAGGGTGCCGAGGTACGGCGGGAGATCAAGCGCCTTCAAGAGTCCATCGCTCTCTACATGAAAGAACTCGAACCCGGAGGCCGGTACACGAAGACCCGGTTCACGAAGGAGCAGGCAGAGGCGACGCTCGACAAGCTCATCGTGGAGTTGGAAGCCATCGACCCCGAGACGGCCAAGGACCGGTGGGTCAACGTCCACGGCGGTAAGACCTTCCGCGAACACTGGCAGGAAGGCGGCATGGAAGCCATGGCCGCAGACCTGCGCCGAGTCGGCATCCGGTGCGAGGTCACCCGCACGAAGGTACCGAGGGTGCGAGCCCCGAAGGTGCACCTCCGCCTACTGGTGCCGAGGGACGTACGTGAGCGGCTCGTGATACGAGAGGACGACTTCGCGGAAGCCTTCTGATACGTCGGCGTAGATACGCAGAGGGCCGGGTGGTCATGGACTCCGGCCCTCTGCGACGAATCTCGGCTCGTCAGCGTCGCGCTGTCCTGCTCACCAAGAACTCGGCGGCCGCGCCCACCAGAAGGGCCAGGCCCAGGCCCAACACACCGGCGTTGATGACGGACGGGCCCTGGGACCACGCCCAGGCACACCCCGCAAGGAAGGCCACCGCGACGGCGATACGGCCGGACATGGTGGACGTGACTCGCAACGGCTGCTGTCCGGCCATGCGCCGGCGGTACTTGACTGCCAGGATGACCGCCGCAGCCAAGATGAGGATGGACGGTCCGGCGAAAGCTTCCATGTCCTAAGTCCTCTCTCTACGGACAGATGTCCGTTCCAAGACGCAGTCTACTTGCAGTTGCCGCCGGAGTATTCGTACGGAAGGAACGTGGGCACCTTTACCTCCACACACTTGTGGTCGGAGTTGGCGTTCCAGGCAACCCGGGAAATATTCGCCGCGTTGAGCGCGCCGTACGCGTCGAACGGCGGCGGCGCTGCGGCAAAGAGGAGACCCACGAAGGCCGAGTTCGCGGCCAGGTGAGACGTTTCCTTTTTGTTGAAGTAGACGGTGCCGCTGATGATTCCCCACGACCACTTGGGGTCGGCGACCACCGGGAAGGCCGTGTCGCCAACCGGAGTGACCGTCTGTGTAACGGTGTCGCCGTCAACGGTGTAGGTCGTGGGTACAGCATTGCCGTTGGCATCCTTGGCCCACGGGGTCTCCAGGCCACCGATGATCGTTCCGTCCGCGTTGAAGACAACCAGTCCGCCCTCGGCGGTTTGACGGATCGTAGCCCCGGTGGGGAGGGCGAGCGTGAACGACTGTTGGCGCGGAGCGTTGGCGTCGTTGAGTGTGAACAGGGCGCGGAAGCCGCCATCAGTGGTCGCCTGCGCGGCCGCGGTCACGGACGCGTCATTCCCCGCGAAGACGCTCGTGTCGTCCGTGCTGGACTGCTGTTTAGCTCCGGTCGCCGGCAGCGTGAGGGAGACGGTCGTGTCACCCTTCGTTGCAGTGATGGGCTCATCACCGCGAGCGGGGAGCGTCACCTGGGCGCCGTTCACCGGCGAGTCCAGGGCAGTCGACCGCAGGTTGGCCGTCCCGGTTGCTTTTTCGATCACCGTCGCAGCACGAGAGGCGGTGTGGTTCGCGTCAGCTGCCGCGGCGGGTGCCAGAGTCGTGGTCAGAGCGGCTGCACCGGCAAGGATGGAAAGGCCGGCTATTGCACGTCTGCGCATGAAGTTTTCCCCCAGAAGATATTGCGGGCCCGCTGGTCAATGCGGGCCGATCAACTTCTACACGATCAAGCGCAAACGTTCGAAACGGAATACACCCCTCCCATCCGACAGTGAACTCAAGTCTTGACTCATACTTGGCCATTGGATGGTGAACTTACATTTCCCTAAGGGGGATGATTCGGGCAATCGGCAGTATTCGTCGAATGGGGCGGCACCTAAACACTCCTACGTGACGTCGCTCACCTGAACCACGACGCAGGATCGAACGGCTCTTCCGTGCCGTCATCGTCAACGATCACAATCTCACTCTCGATCAGGCTCACGGCCGTCTCGTCATCAGCCCGAGGCAGCGACGAGCACCGAGATTCCCCATGTTCACGTTCGGTCGGAGCGGTCAACGGCACCACTCCCCCTCTTGCCTCCTTTCCAGGCCGAGCCGTCGAGACTCGGCAAGATCTTCGGCAATGCCGGCCGCGATGAGGACAGCGCCGGGGGTATGGCCGGAGCCGACGTAGCGCCAGTTCCGTTCCGTAATTGCGTCGGGTAGGTCGGTGTTGCCCGGGAGTGTCCAATAGACGGCGGATCCGATGATCAAGGAGACGCCTGAAATGAGCGAGACCATCAGCGAGCACGAGACGGTGGAGGAGCCGGTCGTCGAGTCGGCCGCGGAGGCGGTGTCGGACGAGCAGTTGATCTCGATGTTGGTCGACCGGGCCCGTTCCGAAGGGCTGCAGCTGACCGGCGAGGGAGGGCTGCTGCAGCAGTTGACCAAGCGGGTGCTGGAGTCCGCCCTGGAGGGCGAGATCACCGATCACGTCGGCTACGACAAGCACGACGCAGCAGGCCGGAACAGCGGCAACTCCCGGAACGGCACCCGTTCGAAGACCGTGCTGACCGACGTGGGCCCGGTCGAGGTGAAGGTGCCCCGGGACACCGCCGGCACCTTCGAGCCGCAGCTCGTGAAGAAGCGGCAGCGCCGGCTGACCGGCGTGGACGAAATGGTGCTGTCGCTGTCCGCGAAGGGCCTCACACACGGGGAGATATCGGCTCATCTGGCCGAGGTATACGGCGCGGAGGTGTCCAAGCAGACCATCTCCACGATCACCGACGCGGTGATGGAGGGCATGGCGGAATGGCAGGCCCGACCGCTCGATCGAGACGATCCACGGAGTGCCGACAGGGCTCGGCAGCGGCGTCCGAGACGGCGCCGAAGGCGCCGACGGGCGAGGGACCGAAGCGCCGGCCGCAGCCAGCGCAGCCGCCACCTCCTCCTCACACACCCCCGCCAGCGCCTCCATCACCCGATCGAGTGCCTCGCTCACGTCAGTGCTCGTGACCGCTCGCAGCGGGCGCCTGACCAGCGTTTTTGACCGTCAGCGGCAGCAAATTCTTGCCGCTGTTGCTTACTTGTGGCCAAGTATCCATCTGCGGACAGGAAGGCACCCACACTCGCGCCACATCGAGTGCGGGCTGGCACTCAGGGCTGCAGCCCGGTGATCCCATTCGGTGGCCTGCACTGGTTGGACGCCTCTTCTCTTCGACGGTTTTGATCTAGACAAGCCAGAGCACCGCAGGTGGGAGGCACCGTTCTTCAGTCAGGACGTCAGGTCAGCACCGCGGCTGAACACGTGGGGTCGACGCAGCCTGCACCGCGAAGGCAGCGGGCAACACCTGACCCAGGGACAGGGCCGGCACCTGCGGCGACTCCGCCCTAAATCCTGGATCAACTTTCCAGCGGCAGTGATCGTCGCTACGGTGAAACTCATAGGGATCGAGTCCTAGGCACCGGGTCTTCTGGGGGGATGTCATGGGCAGGCGTCGCGGTTTCTTCGCGGAGCTGAACTACCAGGCTCAGCAGGCGGAGAAGCGTCGACGGCAGCAGGAGGCGGCCGCCCATCGTGCTCATCTTGCAGCGCAGCGCGAAGCCGAACGAGCCAGGAAGGCACACGAGCGCGCGCAGGCGGCGGCAGCGAGAGCCTCTGCCGCCGAGAAGAAGGCCGCGGAGCGTGAGGCCGCACGGCTCCAGTTGGAGTGCCGTCTCGCCGAGGTCGAGTCCATGAACACCGATCTGGCCAGCGACCTCGCCGATATCGACAGTCTGCTTGCCTGGGCCCTGGAGATGGACGACTACGTCGATCTCGAAGCATTGAAGATCTCGCAGGTTGAGCATCCTCCGTTCGAGCCTGGTGGCCTGGCTGTCCCTACGCCCGAGGTCGCGGAGCCGAAGTACGCCCCTGAGCCCGTGTATCAGGAGCCGACTGCACCCAGCGGCCTCTCAGCCGTGCTTGGCGGGAAGAAGCGGCACCAACGAGCCATCGAGGAGGCCAAGGCCGCTTTTGAGAAGGCGCATGGCGACTGGGAGCTCTCCAGGGATGCTCTCCACAACCGCTACGTCAAGGCAGTGGCCGAGCGCGAGAAGAAGGAAGCCAAGCGCGTGGCGCTACTATTTGCCGCCGAGAAGAAATACAAGCAGGAATGCGAGAAGCGCGAGGCTGAGGCGTCAGCTCACAACGCCGAGCTCACCAAGCTCATCAACGATCTTGCCTTCGATGTCGAATCCGCCATCGAGGAGTATGTCGGCATCGTCCTGTCCAACTCGCTCTACCCCGAGGTCTTCCGGGTCGAGCACGAGCATGCGTTCAATCTCGCATCGCGAGAACTCACGCTTACAGTCAGTGTTCCAGAGCCCTCAGCCGTACCCTCAGTGAAGGGCTACCGATATGTGAAGGCGAAGGACGAGATAACTTCAACTGCCCTGCCGATTCGCGAGAAGAAGGAACGATACGCGAACGCGGTCTGGCAAGTTGCAGTTCGCAGTCTGCATGAAGTCTTCGAGGCTGACCGTGCTGGCAAAATCCACTCGGTTGCACTAACGGTCGGCGTCGATACAATCGACCCCGCCACCGGACTCCCGACCACCGTTCCTCTTGCCGTCGTCGCTGCGGACCGCGAGACCTTCAACGGGTTCGATCTGGCAAGAGTTGTCCCGCAGGCCACCTTGCAGCACCTCGGGGCCGCGATGTCGAAGTCGCCATTCGACCTAGTGCCAGCAGACACCAGTCGCGGCATCCGCGTTCGAGGAAAGTGACGATGCGGTTCAACTCACCGCCAGGGTGGCCGACGCCGCCCGAGGGGTGGACTCCTCCGCCAGGATGGAAGCCAGACCCGGCCTGGCCGGCCCCACCACCTGGCTGGCACCTCTTCGTGTCCGACGACGAGTCCGAATCGGACAACGACGTCGGCGAGTCCGCCACCGCGTCAACCGCCGAAGCCCCCACCGGCGCGACGCAAGGGACACCGGGAACTAGGCCAGACCAGACATTTGCTGGCCCCCCGACTGCGCTACCGTTGGGCGGAGTCGACCCAGCGCCGCTGTTGGCCCGTATCGCTGATCTCGAAGCCGCGCTCGCCACTGCACAAAGTGGCGCCGATGTGATCGATCTCAGCGACCAGCGCGCCTTGCAGGACGTCGGCATCTATCGCTACCACCATCCTCTGGAGAGCGCGGCGGCTTACAAGAACCGGCTCCGCAGCCTCGAGGGCCAAATCGATGACGTCATCAAGAGCGGTCGCGCGATCCTCGCCGCCGACCTGTTTACCTTCGATGGATCTCTGGCACGAGGACGGAAACTGATTGGTGATCTGTCCAAGCTGATGCTACGGGCTTACAACGCGGAGGCCGACAACTGTGTGCGCTCGCTGAGGTCAGGGAACGTACGCACCGCGCAGAAGCGGCTGGAGTCGGCGGTCACGGCGATTGAGAAGCTAGGGGCGATCATGGAGATGCGGATCAACCCCGAGTATCACGCTCTGCGAATCGCCGAGCTCGAACTGACTGCTGACTTCCAGATGAAGGTTCAGGAAGAGCGCGAACGCGCCCGCCAGGAGCGCCAACTTCTCCGCGAACAGCGCCGAGCTGAGCAAGAATTGGCCGCCGAGAAGGAGCGTCTCGAGAAAGAGCGAGCGCACTACATCAGCGTCCTGGAATCCCTCCGCGCCAAAGGGGACGACGCCGCTGTCACCGAACTCTCCCGCCGCCTCGCGGACATCGAAAATGCCATCGCAGCCAACGACTACCGCATCGCCAACATTCGCGCCGGCTATGTATACGTCATCTCCAACATTGGCGCGTTCGGCCCAAACATCGTCAAGATCGGCATGACCCGCCGCCTTGAACCGATGGACCGCGTCAGGGAGCTCGGTGATGCTTCAGTGCCGTTCCGGTACGACGTCCATGCCATGTTCTTTTCCGAGGACGCCGTGACACTGGAGTCCGAACTCCATAAGGCGTTCGCCGATCGACGCGTCAACTTCGTAAACGAGCGACGCGAGTTCTTCTTCGCCACACCATCCGAGGTTCGAGCACTCTTGGCAGACAAAGTAGGCGGCCTGCTTGAGTTCACGGAGGAACCCGCGGCTCTCGAGTACTTCCAGAGCCGTAGCCGCTGGCCGCAGCAAAGCTGAATATGGTCGGAGGCGTCGGGGACAGCACTAGCAGCATCCGCGTCCTCCGAGCCTGGCAACCCATCAGCGCGTGGTGTCCAGGTGGAGCGCGCCACTGTACGAACAGCCTGGACGCCATGGGCCGCGTCTGCTCGGCTCTGCCTGGTGCGATGGCGTGCGGGATGGGAGCACCCCCTCCACACCGCCACGGACCCGCGGCCGCGAACGGCGTCCCCTCCATCGGGGTGCCGGCCAATCCCCCGCCGTAGGCTCTGTCCTGACCGTGACCGTGCACGTGTCGGACTCCACAATCACCGTCGACCTGCACGGCCAGGGCCGGGTGATCCGGGGCACGACCGACGTCCCGGTCCGTAACGTGAAAGCGAACAAGCCCCACGGGGCTCCCTACGCTGTCTAGGCGGCCAAGCATCACCTGGGACCAGAACGTCAGGCATCGGCTGGGATCCGACGTGAGTTGGGCACTCTACGGCGCCGCCCACGAATTCAGGAGTCACAGAACACCGACGGGTCCCTCCCTCAAGGAAGGGGGCTCGCGGGGCCACGCAGTCGCGCACAGACCTGGAACGGACCTCAGACCCACTCCACCTCGGAGACAATGTGCGGAGCTCGTCCAGGGCCCGGCAGCGGCGTCCGAGAGAACACCGGCGGCGCCGACGGACGAGAGCTCGAAGCACCGGCCGCAGCCAACGCCGCAGCGACCTCCTCCTCGCTCACCCCCGCCAGCGCCTCCATCACCCGATCGAGTGCGTCAATCACCTCAGTGCTCGTGACCACTCGCAGCGGGCGCCTGACCAGCGTTTTTGACCGTCAGTGGCAGCAACTTCTTGCCGCTGTTGCTTACTTGTGGCCAAGTATCCATCTGCGGGCACACCCCGCAGTCGAAGCACGGGGTCCAGCGGCAGTCCTCGACCTCGGTCTCGTCGAGGGCGTCCTGCCAGTCCTCCCAGAGCCAGTCCTTGTCGAGGCCGGAGTCGAGGTGGTCCCAGGGGAGGACCTCCTCGTAGGTGCGCTCGCGGGTGGTGTACCAGTCGACGTCGACGCCGAAGGTGGCGAGGGCCTTGTCGGCGCAGGCCATCCAGCGGTCGTAGGAGAAGTGCTCGCGCCAGCCGTCGAAGCGGCCGCCGTCGTCGTAGACCGCGCGGATGACGGCGCCGATGCGACGGTCACCGCGGGAGAGCAGGCCCTCGACGATGCCCGGCTTGCCGTCGTGGTAGCGGAAGCCGATCGAGCGGCCGTACTTCTTGTCGCCGCGGATCTTGTCGCGGAGCTTCTCGAGACGGGCGTCCGTCTCCTCCGCCGACAGCTGCGGGGCCCACTGGAAGGGAGTGTGGGGCTTGGGGACGAAGCCGCCGATCGAGACCGTGCAGCGGATGTCGTTCGACCTCGAGACCTCGCGGCCCTTCTGGATGACGTGGGTCGCCATGTCGGCGATCTGGAGGACGTCGTCGTCGGTCTCCGTCGGCAGGCCGCACATGAAGTACAGCTTCACCTGACGCCAGCCGTTGCCGTACGCGGTGGAGACCGTGCGGATCAGGTCCTCCTCCGAGACCATCTTGTTGATGACCTTGCGCATGCGCTCGGAGCCGCCCTCGGGGGCGAAGGTGAGACCGGAGCGGCGGCCGTTGCGGGTCAGCTCGTTCGCCAGGTCGACGTTGAAGGCGTCCACGCGGGTGGAGGGGAGGGACAGGCCGATCTTGTCCTCCTCGTACCGGTCGGCCAGGCCCTTGGCGATGTCGCCGATCTCGGAGTGGTCGGCCGAGGACAGGGAGAGGAGGCCCACCTCCTCGAACCCGGTCGCCTTGAGGCCCTTGTCGACCATGTCGCCGATGCCGGTGATCGAGCGCTCGCGCACCGGGCGCGTGATCATGCCGGCCTGGCAGAAGCGGCAGCCGCGCGTGCAGCCGCGGAAGATCTCCACCGACATGCGCTCGTGGACCGTCTCGGCGAGGGGCACGAGGGGCTGCTTGGGGTAGGGCCACTCGTCCAGGTCCATGACCGTGTGCTTGGACACGCGCCACGGGACGCCCGACTTGTTGGGTACGACGCGGGCGATGCGGCCGTCCGGCAGGTACTCGACGTCGTAGAACGCCGGGATGTACACCCCGCCGGTCTTCGCCAGGCGGAAGAGGACCTCCTCGCGGCCGCCGGGGCGGCCCTCCGCCTTCCACTCGCGGATGATCCGGGTCATGTCGAGCACGGCCTGCTCGCCGTCGCCGATCACGGCCGCGTCGATGAAGTCGGCGATCGGCTCGGGGTTGAAGGCGGCGTGGCCGCCGGCCAGCACGATCGGGTCGTCGATCGTGCGGTCCTTGGACTCCAGGGGGATGCCGGCCAGGTCCAGGGCGGTGAGCATGTTCGTGTAGCCGAGCTCCGTGGAGAAGCTGAGGCCGAACACGTCGAAGGCCTTCACCGGGCGGTGGGTGTCGACCGTGAACTGGGGCACGCCGTGCTCGCGCATCAGCGCCTCGAGGTCCGGCCACACGCTGTAGGTGCGCTCGGCGAGGACGCCCTCCTGCTCGTTGAGGACCTCGTAGAGGATCATGACGCCCTGGTTGGGCAGGCCGACCTCGTACGCGTCCGGGTACATGAGCGCCCAGCGGACGTCGCACTCGTCCCAGTTCTTGACGGTGGAGTTGAGCTCTCCGCCGACGTACTGGATCGGCTTCTGCACGTGGGGGAGCAGAGCTTCGAGCTGCGGGAAAACCGACTCGACAGGCATCTCGCGAACCTTCATGAGCTGACAGGGGTGACCATTCAGCGTAACCCGGCCGAAGGCCTCTCCCGAACGCTCAGAGGGACACCCCTGCCTTGATCTTCTTCCAGAGGCCGGGGAGGTCCGCCTCCGCCGCCGCGGCTCGCTGCTCCTCGCGGCCGTAGAGGAGGCCGTAGGTGAAGGCGCTCTCGCCCGCCGCGTGGGCGACCGCGGAGAGTTCCCGGAGGGTCCCGCGGGCCATGACGCTGTCCTGGTGTTCGCCGAGGAGGCTGGTGAGGGACTTCATGGAGGAGGCGAGGGAGCGGGCGGGGGCGCCGAGGGCGGGGATGGCGGCCTCGGCCGCGTAGCGGGTGCGCTTGGCCTTCTTGCGGGCCTCGTGGACGGCGAGGTCGCGTTCATGGCCGGGAGGCGCCTTCAGGGCGTGCCGCACCAGGGTGGTGAGCTTGGCGAGGTCCTTGTGCACGGCCTTGGTGAGGGCCTTCCCGGGTTTCCCGGCCGCCGTCTTGCGCAGGGGCGGGTCGGCGAGGAGGGCGTCCAGGGTGTTCAGGAGGGCGAGGTAGCGGGACGAGTCGAGGACGCCGGCGAGGTGGGCGTGGGCGCTGCCGTGCCGGTTCTCGGCCCAGGACGTGAGGCGGTCGTGGACGCGTCCGTCGACCAGGGCGGGCGGCAGGGCGTCGAGGGCTTCGGTCAGGCGTTCGGCCAGTACCTCCTGGTCGCGGTCGAGGCCCAGCTCGCCCGCGAGCCACTTCAGCTCGGCGCCCACGGGGTCGGTGACCTCCCGGTCCAGGACGCCCCGGAAGGTGCGCAGGGTGCTGCGGGCCCGGCGGGTGGCGACCCGCATGCGGTGCACGGAGTCGGGGATGTCTCGGCGGACGGCGGGGTCGAGCTCGACCAGTACGTCCCGCTGGGTGCGGAGGTAGGCGAGGACGTGATCGCCCGCGGTGACCGGCTTGCGGGGCTTGGCCGCCTTGCGATGGGCGCCGGGGGTCTGCTCCAGGGCGCGGGCCAGCTTGGACGGCGAGGCGGACGGTCGTACGCCTGCCTTGCTCAACCGTTTCTCCAGTTGGTCGAGGAGCGCCGGGTCGCCGTCGTCGGCCAGTTCCACCTCGATCTCGGTCCACTGGGCGGCACCGCCCTCGCCGGTGAGCCGCTCGGCGGTGACGGTGTCGATGCTCGCCTCGGCCAGCACGGCGCCGTCGGCGTCGACCAGGTGGCGGACGTCGCGGGCGGAGCGGAGCCGGACCAGGGGGATCAGCTCGGCCTCCCGGACCCGGGAGCGGGCGAGGGCGGCGATCTCCTCGGGGACGGAGTCGGAGAGCGGGGCCTGGATCTCGTCGCGGACTCCGGGGGCGACCGGGAGTTTCAGGTGCCAGCCCGCGTCGGATCCGCCGGTGCGGCGGCGCAGGGTGAGGTGGGCGGCGGCCAGCCGCTGGTCGGCGGTGTCGTAGTAGGTGGCGTCCAGGTCGACCAGGCCCTTGTCCAGGACGGCCGCCACCCCGCCGACTCCCGTCAGGTCGGGCAGCCCGCTGTCATCGGATTCGTACTTGCGCTCGATCTCGCGTTTCGCATCCGCCATGAACCGAATCTAGTGCGCCGTGGGCCGATGCGGCAGAGGCCGTTCCGGGTGAATGGCGGGAAGACTCCCCTCCATCACCTCGTGAACGGCCTCGTGAAGTGCCTGGTGCGTCTCACGCCGACATGGGTCGCTGGACCTTGATCGACTGGAGCAGCCCCACTGCCACCCATACCGCGAACATCGATGATCCTCCGTAGGACACGAAGGGCAGTGGCAGGCCGGTGACCGGCATGATGCCGAGGGTCATGCCGATGTTCTCGAACGACTGGAACGCGAACCAGGCGACGATCCCCGCGGCGACGATCGTCCCGTACAGCTCGGTCGAGTCGCGGGCGATGCGGCAGGCCCGCCACAGGATCACGCCGATCAGGAAGATGATGAGGCCGGCGCCGAGGAAGCCCAGCTCCTCCCCCGCGACGGTGAACACGAAGTCGGTCTGCTGCTCGGGCACGAACTGGCCGGTGGTCTGCGAGCCGTGGAAGAGCCCGGCGCCGGTCAGCCCGCCGGAGCCGATCGCGATGCGGGCCTGGTTGGTGTTGTAGCCGACACCGGCCGGGTCCAGGTCGGGGTTGGCGAAGGCCGCGAAGCGGTTGATCTGGTACTGGTCCAGGATGTGCAGCTGCCAGATGGCGATGCAGCCGACCACGCCGGTGGCGAGCAGGCCGAAGACCCACCGGTTGGAGGAGCCCGAGGCGAGCAGCACGCCCAGGATGATCGCCACCATGGCCAGGACCGAGCCGAGGTCCGGCATGAGCAGCAGGATCATGCACGGTACGGCCGCGAGTCCCAGGGCCTGCGCCACGGTGCGGTGGTCCGGGTACGGCTTGTCGCCCGCGTCCACCCGCGCGGCCAGCAGCATCGCCATGCCCAGGATGATGGCGATCTTGAGGAACTCGGCGGGCTGGATGGAGAAGCCGCCGACCACGATCCAGTTGCGCTGGCCGTTGATGGTGGCGCCGAGCGGGGTGAGGACCACCAGGGCCAGCAGGACCGACAGCCCGTAGAGGATCGGCACCGCGTTGCGCAGGGCGCGGTGGCCCAGCCAGAGCGTGGCGAGCATCAGGGCGAACCCGATGCCGAGGTTCATCAGGTGCCGTTCCAGGAAGAAGTACGGGTCTCCCTGGTTGATCTCGGTGCGGTTGCGGGTCGCCGAGAAGACCAGCAGCGAGCCCATCAGCGACAGCCCGACCGCGGACAGCAGGATGGGCCAGTCGAGGCGGCGGGCCAGTGAGTCGCGGGCGAAGATCCTGGTCCAGCCGGCCCGCTCGGGGCCGTACCCGGAGACGGAGAAGCTGTTCGCGCCGGTCATGAGGGCATCCTCCGGCTTCCCCTGCCGCGGTTCCCGCGTGGTCGCCTGCGGGTGTTGCGGCCGCCCGTGGTGGGCGAGGCGGTGGCGGCGGGCTGCTGGTCGCTGCCGTTGCTCGGGTTGTCCTTCTGGGAGGCCTCGGCGTCCTTGCCCGGGTCGCCGGAGACCTTCGGCGCGGCGATGGTGCCGTCCGTGCGGACCTTCGGCAGGCCCTGCTGCGGCTGCGGCAGCAGTGCCTTCTTGTTGTCGACGGAGCCGTCGCCCTGGACGCCGTAGAGCGCGCTGTAGATGTTGCGCACGGCCTCACCGGAGGCGCCGGAACCCGTACCGGCCTGGGCGATCGTCATGATCACCGTGTAGTCCTTGGAGTAGGTGGCCAGCCAGGAGGTGGTCTGCTTGCCGTAGACCTCCGCCGTACCGGTCTTGCCGTGCAGCGGGATCTTGTCCTGCGGCCAGCCGTTGAACTTCCAGGCGGCCGTACCGCGGGTGATGACGCCCGCGAAGGCGTCGTCCATGCCCTTGAGGGTGGCCTGGGTGACCGGCAGCTTGCGCTGCACCTTGGGCTTGATCTCCTGGACGGACTTGCCGTCGGCGCTGATGACCGCCTTGCCGATGGTCGGCGCGTACTCGGTGCCGCCGTTGGCGACGGCACCGTAGATCATCGCCTCCTGGATCGGCGTGACGAGGGTGTCGCCCTGGCCGATGGAGTAGTTGATCTCGTCACCCTCGCGCATCTTGTTGCCTTCGAGGCAGTTCTCGTAGGCGATCTTCTCGACGTAACTGCCGTCCTTCTTGCCGGACTTGCACCAGGCGTCCTTGTTGGCCTTCCAGTAGTTCAGCTTCCACTGGCGGTCGGGGACGCGGCCGGTGACCTCGTTGGGCAGGTCGACGCCGGTCTCCTGGCCGAGGCCGAACTGGTGGGCCGTCTTGAAGAAGTAGTCCTTCGGCTGGCCCTTCTTGGGGTTGATGCCGCCGTCCCGCTTCCACTCCCGGTCGGCGAGGCCGTAGAAGACGGTGTCGCAGGAGACCTCGAGGGCGCGGCCGAGGGAGATGTCGCCGAAGTTCTCGCCCTCGAAGTTCTTGAAGACCTGGCCGCCGACCGAGTAGGAACTCGTGCACGGGTAGCCGCCGTCCCAGGCGTATCCGGCCTGGACCGCGGCGGCCGTGGAGACCACCTTGAAGGTCGAGCCGGGTGCGGCCTGACCCTGTATGGCCCTGTTCAGCAGGGGGTAGTCGGAGTCCTTGCCGGTGAGGTCCTTGTAGTCCTTGGCGGAGATGCCGCCCACCCAGACGTTGGGATCGTAGGTGGGGGCCGAGGCCATGGCGACGATGCGGCCGGTCTTGGCCTCCATCACCACGACGGCACCGGAGTCGGCCTTGTAGTTCTCGCCGGTGATGTTGTCGAACTGGCCGCGGGCGGCCTTCATCGCCTTGTCCAGCTCGTACTCGGCGACGCGCTGCACCCGGGAGTCGATGCTGGTGACCAGGTTCGAACCGGACTGGGCCGCGTCCGTCTTGGCCTTGCCGATGACCCGGCCGAGGTTGTCCACCTCGTAGCGGGTGACGCCGGCCTTGCCGCGCAGTTCCTTGTCGTACTCCCGCTCCAGGCCGGAGCGGCCGACCATGTCGGAGCGCAGGAACGGCGAGCTGGTGTCCTTGGCCTTCTGGATCTCGTCGTCGGTGACCGGCGAGAGGTAGCCGAGGACCTGTGCGGTGTTGGACTTGCCGGGGCCCGGGTAGCGGCGCACGGCCTCGGGCTCGGCGGTGATGCCGGGGAAGTCCTCGGAGCGCTCCCGGATCTGCAGGGCCTGCCGGGGCGTGGCCTCGTCGGTGATCGGGATCGGCTGGTAGGGCGAGCCGTTCCAGCAGGGCTGGGGGGTGTGGGCGTCGCAGAGGCGGACCTTCTGCATGACGTCGTCGGCCTTCATGCCGAGGATCCCGGCCAGCTTGGTCAGGACCGCCTTGCCGTCGTCGCGCTGCTTCAGCAGGTCGGTGCGGGAGGCGGAGACCACCAGGCGGGTCTCGTTGTCCGCGAGGGGCACGCCCCGGGCGTCCAGGATGTCGCCGCGCACGGCGGGCTGGACGACCTGCTGGACGTGGTTGCCGGACGCCTCCTTCTGGTACTGGGCGCCCTCGCGGATCTGGAGGTACCACAGCCGGCCGCCGAGCGTGCCGAGCAGGGAGAGGACGAGGATCTGGATCACGACGAGCCTGATCTGGACCCGTGGGGTCCGACCGGTCTCGGGGATGTTGGTCACTGCTGCTGCCTCCCCCTCTCAGTGCACGGACGTCTGTGCGCGCGGCGCGTGTGTGCGAACCGACCGCGTGCGTACGCATGATGAACGATCAGTCTGTGAGGCCGCGTTCCGCGAAGGCCGCCCCGTTCGGGTGAACCGCTCGGGCCCCGTGCCCGTCTGACTCGCTTTCACAGCCGCTTGACCCCCTTGATGCGGCCGACCCGTGCGGAGCGGGTGCGGGCCTTGGCCTTGAGCGCGCCGAGGCCGGAGCGCTGGCTGCCGATCCGCAGGCCCGTGCCGGAGGAGAGCCAGCCGGAGGAGATGTCGCTCGCCTTGGCGGAGGTGGCGGTCTCGGTCAGCGGATCGTTGTCGGCGCGCCGGGCCAGCCACATGATCGCCGGGACCACGAAGGGGCCGAGCAGCAGGTCGTACAGGGCGGCGGAGAACAGCAGGCCGGGCAGGCCGACATGGCGGGCGGCGGTGTCGCCGACCAGGGCGCCTACCCCGGCGTAGAGCAGGGTGGAGCCGATCGCGGCGGCGACCACGACGGCCATCGGGCCGGTCACCGACTTCAGGCGGCCGCTCTCCGGCTTGATGAGCCCGGCGAAGTAGCCGGTCACGCAGAGCACGAGCGCGTAGCGGCCGGCCGCGTGGTCCGCGGGCGGGGCGAGGTCGGCCAGCAGGCCCGCGCCGAAGCCGACGAGGGCGCCGCCGACATGGCCGTAGACCATGGCGAGGCCCAGGACGGTGAGCAGCAGCAGGTCGGGGACGGCGCCCGGCAGGTGCAGCCGGGCGAGGACGCTCACCTGGATCACCAGGGCGACGACGACCAGCGCGGTGGAGAGCAGGATCCGGTTGACACGCATGGGGATTCAGCTCCTACTGCTGCTGGTCGTTGGCGTTCGCGCCGGCGGACGGGGTGACGGTGACGGTCACCGTCGGTGTCGGCACCGGTTTCGGTTTGGCCGGGAGGACCTCGTCGCGCGGGTCCTTCTTCGGGGCCTCGACGACCACCCCGACCATGTCGAGCTTGGTGAAGCTGACGTAGGGGGTGACGTAGAGGGTGCGGGTCAGGCCGCCGCCGGAGGGGTCGACGCGGGAGACCACGCCGACCGGCACGCCGGGCACGAACGGCTTGTCGGCCTCGGACCCGAAGGTGACGAGCCGGTCGCCCTTCTTCACCTCGGCCTGGCCGTTGAGCAGTTCCACGCGCAGCGGGCGGTCGCCCTGCCCGGAGGCGAAGCCGAGTTCGTCGCTGCCCTCCATGCGGGTGCCGACGGTGAAGTCGGGGTCGTTGGCGAGCAGCACGGTGGAGGTGTCGGGCCCGACCGTGGTGACCCGCCCGACCAGGCCGTCGCCGTTGAGGACGGTCATGTCCCGCTTGATGCCGTCGTTGGCGCCGACGTCGATGGTGATGGTCCAGGAGAAGCCCTGCGCCGATCCTATGGCGATGACCTGGGCGCCCTTGATGCCGTACTGGCCCTCGCCGGCGATCTTCAGCATGCGGTCGAGCTGGTTGAGCCGGCTGCGGTTGCGGTCGTCGCTGCCGAGCTTCGCCTTGAGGGCCGCGTTCTCCTTCTCCAGCGCGGCGAGCCGGCTGTGCCGGCCACCGGAGTCACGGATGGCGGAGACGGCGTTGCCGACCGGATCGACCACAGAGGACAGTCCGTTCTCCACCGGGCCGAAGGCCGCCGCCGCGGCCTGCCGGGCGCCGTCGACCGGGGAGTTCCGGCCCCCTCGGATGTCCACCGTGATCAACGCGAACGCGATGGCGATCAGCAGGACCAGGAGCAGCCGGCTCTCTTTCGTGTCCCTCACGTGCGGCGGCCGTGCCCTTCCTCAATAGGAATTCGGGAGCCCTTTGCGGTGCGTTTGCGTGAAACGCAAACCCACGGGGCCCATTTGGGGGAGCTTATGCCTCTAATCAACGATCCGCCGTACGAGAGGAGAACGTCTCGTACGGCGGAATCGAAGTGTTACCTCATCTGCGCGGCTGGGCGTCGAGGACCTGCTGGAGCGCCTCGAACTCCTCGACGCACTTCCCGGATCCGAGCGCGACGCTGTCCAGGGGGTCCTCGGCGATGTGGATCGGCATGCCGGTCTCGCGCCGCAGCCGCTCGTCGAGCCCGCGCAGCAGGGCTCCGCCGCCGGTCAGAACGATTCCTCGGTCCATGATGTCGCCGGACAGCTCCGGCGGGCACTTGTCGAGGGTCGTCTTGACCGCGTCGACGATCGCGTTGACGGGCTCCTCGATCGCCTTGCGGACCTCGGCGGCCGAGATGACGACGGTCTTGGGCAGCCCGGACACCAGGTCCCGGCCGCGGACTTCGGTGTGCTCGTCGGCGTCGAGGTCGTACGCGGAACCGATCGTGATCTTGATCTGCTCGGCCGTGCGCTCACCCAGCAGGAGGCTGTACTCCTTCTTGATGTACTGGATGATCGCGTTGTCCAGTTCGTCACCGGCGACCCGGATGGACTGCGCGGTGACGATGCCGCCGAGCGAGATGACCGCGACCTCCGTGGTGCCGCCGCCGATGTCCACCACCATGTTGCCCGTGGCCTCGTGGACCGGCAGGCCGGAGCCGATGGCCGCGGCCATGGGCTCCTCGATGATGTGCACCTGGCGGGCGCCGGCCTGGGTGGACGCCTCGATGACCGCGCGGCGCTCGACGCCCGTGATGCCCGAGGGCACGCAGACGACGACCCGCGGACGAGCGAGGTAGCGCCGCTTGTGGATCTTCAGGATGAAGTAGCGGAGCATGCGCTCGGTGATCTCGAAGTCGGCGATCACACCGTCCTTCAGCGGCCGCACGGCGACGATGTTGCCCGGCGTCCGGCCGATCATCTTCTTCGCTTCGGCGCCGACCGCCAGGATGCCACCGGTGTTCGTGTTGATCGCGACGACGGACGGCTCGTTGAGTACGATCCCGCGACCCCTGACGTACACCAGCGTGTTGGCGGTCCCGAGGTCGACAGCCATGTCACGGCCGATGAACGACATTGAGTTCCCCATCCGGATTCATCTGGCCTTCCCGAGCTTTTGAGGGCATATCAGGTCGGCGAGGCGGGTGCTGTGACGTGAAGGGCTCCATCGTAAACGGGCCTGCACGAACACTGCGCGAGGGTCTCCGCCATTGTCACCAGATGGCGGGCCGCCTCGCTTGTGGAGACGGGCGTTCGGGTTCGCTCGTTCCCTCAATCGCCGGTACCCATGCATGAAAGGGCAGGCCCGGGGGCGGCCCCCGGACCTCACGGCGTGACTGCCGGGAGCGTTACGCGCGGCCGGGGAAGAAGATCTTCACCTCGCGCTCGGCGGACTCCTCGGAGTCGGAGGCGTGGATCAGGTTCTCGCGGACGATCACGCCGTAGTCCCCGCGGATGGAGCCGGGCGCGGCCGCGATCGGGTCGGTCGGTCCGGCCAGCTGGCGCACGCCCTCGATGACCCGCTCGCCCTCGACGATCAGGGCGACCACGGGGCCGGAGGACATGAACTCGACCAGCGGCTCGTAGAACGGCTTGCCGACGTGCTCGGCGTAGTGCTGCTCCAGGGTGGCGCGGTCCAGGGTGCGCAGCTCCAGCGCCGTGACCTGCCAGCCGGCCTTGCGCTCGATACGGCTGATGATCTCGCCGGTCAGGCCGCGACGGACGGCGTCGGGCTTGAGGAGGACGAGGGTGCGCTGGCTCACGGGGGGACTCCTTCTGGGACGGACGTCTGCGGTGGGACGAGGTTACAGGGCGTGTCGGTGCGCCCGTTACGCAGCGTCAGCCGTGGAGGAGCCGCTCTGGGCGGCGAAGCGGGCCTTGGCCTCGTCGACCTTCCGGCCGTAGTGCACCGAGGCCCACCACAGCGCCGCGAACACCGCGCCCATGAAGTACATGGTCGGGACGAAGACGCCGGAGGCGACCAGGGCGATCTGCAGGGCCCAGCCGAGGGCCACCCCGCCGGGACGGGTCACCATGCCGCACAGCAGCACGCACAGCAGCATGGCGATCCCGCTGACCAGCCACACCGTGGACACGGACAGGCCCGGGTCCTTCATGGCGACGAGCCCGGCGAAGCCGATGACGAAGAACTCGCCGATCAGCGTGGACGAACAGAGCGTACGCATTCTGTGAGCCTCAGCCCTTTCCCAGCAGCAGCCGGGCCTCGCCGACCGTGATGACGGAACCGGTGACGAGCACACCGCCGCCCGTGAACTCGCCCTCCTCCTCGGCCAGCGTGATGGCGGCCTCCAGGGCGTCGGGCAGCCGCGGCTCGACCTGGACCCGCTCGTCGCCGAACACCTCGACGGCGATGGCGGCCAGCTCGTCCGCGTCCATGGCGCGGTGGCTGGAGTTCTGGGTGACGACGACCTCGGCGAAGATCGGCTCGAAGGCCTCCAGCAGCCCCCGCACGTTCTTGTCGCCGCTCGCGCCGACCACACCGATCAGCCGGCTGAAGTCGAACGCCTCGCGCACGGCCTCGGCGGTGGCGTGGGCGCCCGCCGGATTGTGCGCGGCGTCCAGCACGACCGTGGGTGAGCGGCGCACGACCTCCAGCCGGCCCGGCGAGGACACGGCGGCGAACGCCTTGCGGACGGTGTCGGTGTCCAGCGGCTCGGCGCGCTGCGCGCCGACGCCGAAGAACGCCTCGACGGCGGCGAGGGCGACGGACGCGTTGTGCGCCTGGTGGGCGCCGTGCAGCGGCAGGTACACCTCGGGGTACTCGCCGCCGAGGCCGCGCAGGGTGAGCATCTGCCCGCCGACGGCGACCTGCCGGTCGACGACGCCGAACTCCAGGCCCTCACGGGCCACGGTCGCGTCGACCTCCACGGCCTTCTTCAGCAGCACCTGGGCGGCGTCCACCGGCTGCTGGGCGAGGATGACGGTGGCGCCCTGCTTGATGATGCCGCTCTTCTCGCCGGCGATCTCCGCGGTCGTCCCGCCGAGGCGGTCGGTGTGGTCCAGGTCGATGGGCGTGACGACCGCGACGTCGCCGTCGATCACGTTGGTGGCGTCCCAGCTGCCGCCCATGCCGACCTCGACGACGGCCACGTCGACCGGCGCGTCCGCGAAGGCCGCGTACGCCATGCCGGTGAGCACCTCGAAGAAGGACAGGCGGTAGTCCTGCTGCGAGTCCACCATCTCGACGTAGGGCTTGATGTCCTGGTACGTCTCGATGAACCGCTCGGCCGTGACCGGGGCGCCGTCCAGGCTGATCCGCTCGGTGACCGACTGCACGTGCGGGCTGGTGTAGCGGCCGGTGCGCAGCTCGAAGGCGCCGAGCAGGGCCTCGATCATGCGGGCGGTGGAGGTCTTGCCGTTGGTGCCGGTGATGTGGATCGAGGGGTACGACCGCTGCGGCTCGCCCAGGACGTCCATGAGCGCGGCGATGCGGGCGACCGAGGGCTCCAGCTTGGTCTCGCCCCAGCGGGTGGCCAGCTCCGTCTCGACCTCGCGCAGGGCCCTGTCGACCTCGGGGTCCTCCGGCCGCGCGGGTACGTCGGCGTACGGCTGCCCGCCCTGGGTTCGCAGGGTGCGGCTGCCGGCCTCGATCACGGCGAGGTCGGGGTCGCGGCTCGTCTCCTCGTCGATGATCTCGTCGAAGCCGTCGAGGGGGTCGGGCGTGTCACTGGTGCCGGGGTGCTCGCTCACGGGGCCAGTCTACGGAGCGGGCGGTGCCTTCGCGGCGCCGGTATGGGGTGGCTTGTCTCGCCGGTCTCCCGCGCGGCCCGTCATGGCCGGTCGCGCGGTTCCCCGCGCCCGTCGGGGTGTGCGAAGGCCCCGGTGCCTCAAGGGCGCCGGGGCCTTCGGTGCCGTACGGCCGCCTACGCCTGCGGCAGCCTCTCCAGCTGGGACTGGATGCGGGCGATGTCCTCGTCGGCCTTGGCGAGGCGGGTGCGGATCTTGTCCACCACGTTCTCCGGGGCCTTGGCGAGGAACGCCTCGTTGCCGAGCTTGGCGTTGGCCTGGGCCTTCTCCTTCTCGGCGGCGGCCAGGTCCTTGGCCAGGCGCTTGCGCTCGGCCGCCACGTCGATCGTGCCGGACAGGTCGAGGGCGACCTCTGCGCCGGCGACCGGAAGGGTGGCCGTGGCGGTGAAGGCGTCGCCCTCCGGCTGGAGGCGCAGCAGCTGGCGGATGGCGGCCTCGTGCGGGGCGAGGGCCGTACCGTCCAGGGTCAGGCGCGCCGGGACCCGCTGGCCGGGCTGGAGGCCCTGGTCGGCGCGGAAGCGGCGGACCTCGGTGATGACGGACTGCAGGCTCTCGATCTCCCGCTCGGCCGCCGGGTCGCGGAATCCGCTGTCCTTCGGCCACTCGGCGACGACGACCGACTCGCCGCCGGTGAGCGTCGTCCACAGGGTCTCCGTGACGAACGGGACGACCGGGTGCAGCAGCTTCAGGGTGACGTCGAGGACCTCGCCCAGGACCCGCTTGCTGACCTCGGCCGGCTCGCCGCCCGCCTGGAAGACGGTCTTGGACAGCTCGACGTACCAGTCGAAGACCTCGTCCCACGCGAAGTGGAAGAGGGCGTCGGAGAGCTTCGCGAACTGGAAGTCCTCGTAGTGGGCGTCGACCTCGGCGACCACCGAGTTCAGCCGGGAGAGGATCCAGCGGTCGGTCGCCGACATCTTCGACGCCTCGGGCAGGGGGCCGTCGACCGTCGCGCCGTTCATCAGCGCGAAGCGGGTCGCGTTCCAGATCTTGTTGGCGAAGTTGCGGGAGCCCTGGACCCAGTCCTCGCCGATCGGGACGTCGACGCCCGGGTTGGCGCCGCGCGCGAGGGTGAACCGGAGCGCGTCGGAGCCGTACTTGTCCATCCAGTCCAGCGGGTTGACCGCGTTGCCGAAGGACTTCGACATCTTCTTGCCGAACTGGTCGCGGACCATGCCGTGCAGGGCGATGGTGTGGAACGGCGGGGTGCCGTCCATCGCGTACAGGCCGAACATCATCATCCGGGCGACCCAGAAGAAGAGGATGTCGTAGCCGGTGACCAGGACGGAGTTCGGGTAGAACTTCGCGAGCGACTCGGTCTGTTCGGGCCAGCCCAGGGTGGAGAAGGGCCACAGGCCGGAGGAGAACCAGGTGTCGAGGACGTCGGTGTCCTGGTGCCAGCCCTCGCCGGTGGGAGCCTCGTCGTCGGGGCCGACGCAGACGACCTCGCCGTTCGGGCCGTACCAGACCGGGATGCGGTGGCCCCACCACAACTGCCGCGAGATGCACCAGTCGTGGAGGTTGTCGACCCAGTCGAAGTACCGCTTCTCCATCTCCTGCGGATGGATCTTGACCTTGCCGTCGCGGACCGCGTCACCGGCGGCCTTGGCGAGCGGGCCGACCTTGACCCACCACTGCATGGACAGCCGCGGCTCGATGGTGGTCTTGCAGCGCGAGCAGTGGCCGACGGAGTGGACGTACGGCCGCTTCTCGGACACGATCCGGCCCTCGGCGCGCAGCGCGGCGACGATGGCGGAGCGGGCCTCCAGGCGGTCCAGGCCCTGGAAGGGGCCGTGGGCCGTGATGACGGCGTGCTCGTCCATGATCGTGAGCGACGGCAGGTTGTGCCGCTGGCCGATCTCGAAGTCGTTCGGGTCGTGGGCCGGGGTCACCTTGACGGCGCCGGTGCCGAACTCGGGGTCGACGTGGGCGTCGGCGACGACCGGGATGGAGCGGGCGGTCAGCGGCAGCTTGACGAGCTTGCCGACCAGGTGCCGGTACCGCTCGTCCTCCGGGTGAACGGCGACGGCGGTGTCACCGAGCATGGTCTCGGCGCGGGTGGTGGCGACGACGATGGTCTCGTCGCCGTCGCCGTACTTCATGGAGACGAGCTCGCCGTCGTCGTCCTGGTACTCGACCTCGATGTCGGAGATCGCGGTGAGGCACCGGGGGCACCAGTTGATGATGCGCTCGGCGCGGTAGATCAGCTCGTCGTCGTAGAGCCGCTTGAAGATGGTCTGGACGGCCTGCGAGAGGCCCTCGTCCATGGTGAAGCGCTCGCGGGACCAGGCGACGCCGTCGCCGAGGCGGCGCATCTGACCGCTGATCTGGCCGCCGGACTCCCCCTTCCACTGCCAGACGCGCTCGACGAAGTCCTCACGGCCGAGGTCGTGGCGGGACTTGCCCTCCTTCGCCAGCTCGCGCTCGACGACGTTCTGGGTGGCGATGCCGGCGTGGTCCATGCCGGGCTGCCACAGCGTCTCGTGGCCCTGCATGCGCTTACGGCGGGTCAGGGCGTCGATGAGGGTGTGCTCGAAGGCGTGCCCGAGGTGCAGCGAGCCCGTGACGTTCGGCGGCGGGATGACGATCGTGTACGGCGGCTTGTCGCTCTTCGCGTCCGCCTCGAAGTAACCGCGCTCTACCCAGCGCTCGTACAGCGGCCCCTCTACATCGGCCGGCGCGTACTGGGTCGGCAGTTCGGAGTCGGGCGCGGGTGGCTGCTGATGAGCGTTCTCGGTCACGGGGGTCAGTTTAGAGGTGTCACGGGGCGGTCCCGAAACGCGTTTGTTCTGTAACGGTGCGGCCCCCGGTGCCGTGCGGTTTCCGGGCCTGGTCCAGGATGTCAGGAACACATAAGCGTCCTAGGGGGAACCCAGAAATGAGCAACAACCAGCCGGGCCCGTACGGCCAGCCACCCCAGCAGCCGGGTCCCTACGGCCAGCCTGGGCAGCCTGGTGCGTACGGCCAGCCGGGGCCCTACGGGCAGCCGCAGCCGGGTCAGCCCGGTCCGTACGGCCAGCAGCCGCAGGCTCCGCAGCCCGGCTACGGCTACCCCCAGCAGGCACCTCAGCAGCCTGGGTACGGCTACCCGCAGCAGGGCGCGCCGCAGCAGCCGGGATACGGCCAGCAGCCGGGTCCCTACGGCCAGCAGCCCTACGGCATGCCGCAGGCGCCGCAGTCGGGCGGCGGCGGCAAGAAGACGGCCCTCGTCATCGTCGCGGTCGCCGTGGTGGCGGTGATCGCGGTCGCGGCGTACTTCCTCATCGGCGGCAGCGGCGGCGCTAGCGTCGCGGACGACGGCCCGCACAAGCTGATCACGCCGCAGTCGGTCCTCGGCGGGCAGTACACCCAGTCCGCCGACGAGGGCGGTGGCTCCTCGGTGAGCGACGAGGACATGGCGAACTTCAAGACGGCCGGGGTCCAGGACGCGAAGGGCGTGCAGGCCGGCTACAAGGCGGGCAGCGGTCTCACGGCCAAGAGCCTGTCGTTCGAGGGCGCGTACGGAACCATCAAGGACCCCGAGGCGACCGTCGACGCGATGTTCGCCAAGATGAAGACCGAGTCCGAGAAGCAGACCAGCGGCGACCAGACCAAGGGCAAGCTCGTCGGCTCCCCGGAGACGATGTCCCCGTCGGGCTTCAGCAACGGCATCATGAAGTGCCAGGAGAGCCAGGTCACGAACAACAGCGCGGGATCCGGCCTGCCGAAGACCGTGGCCGTGCCGATCTGCATCTGGGGCGACCACAGCACCGTCGCCATGGTCCTCTCGTTCGACGTGGCCGGTCTGGCGTCCGGCAAGGGCGCGAGCATGCAGGACCTCGCGGACACGGCCGCCAAGCTGCGCAACGACGTCCGCGTCAAGGCCTGACGGCCGCAGGACGCGCGAAGGGGCCCCGGTCGGTCGACCGGGGCCCCTTCCGTACGCCGGTGGCGGTTACGCCGTCTTCTGCTCGCCCGAGCCACGGCCGCGCGCGTCGCGGGGGATGAGGGTCGGGTTGACGTTGGAGAGGACCACGTCGGCGGTGATGACCACGCGGGCGACGTCCTTGCGGGACGGGACCTCGTACATCACGCCCTGGAGGACCTCCTCCATGATGGCGCGCAGTCCGCGGGCGCCGGTCTGGCGGAGGATGGCCTGGTCGGCGATGGCCTCAAGCGCCTCGCGCTCGAAGTCCAGCTCCACACCGTCGAGTTCGAAGAGGCGCTGGTACTGCTTCACGAGCGCGTTGCGGGGCTCCACCAGGATCTTCAGGAGCGCCTCGCGGTCGAGGTTGTGGACCGAGGTGATCACCGGGAGACGGCCGATGAACTCGGGGATCATGCCGAACTTGACCAGGTCCTCCGGCATGATGTCCTCGAAGACGTCCTTGGACTCCAGCTCGCGCTTGGAGAGGATCGTCGCGCCGAAGCCGATGCCCTTGGCGCCCGCCCTGGCCTCGATGATCTTCTCCAGGCCGGCGAAGGCACCGCCCACGATGAACAGGACGTTCGTCGTGTCGATCTGGATGAACTCCTGGTGCGGGTGCTTGCGGCCGCCCTGGGGCGGGACGGAGGCGGTGGTGCCCTCGAGGATCTTCAGCAGGGCCTGCTGGACGCCCTCGCCCGAGACGTCCCGGGTGATCGAGGGGTTCTCGCTCTTCCTCGCCACCTTGTCGATCTCGTCGATGTAGATGATCCCGGTCTCGGCCTTCTTGACGTCGTAGTCCGCGGCCTGGATCAGCTTGAGGAGGATGTTCTCGACGTCCTCGCCCACATAGCCCGCCTCGGTCAGCGCCGTGGCGTCGGCGATCGCGAACGGGACGTTCAGCATGCGCGCGAGGGTCTGCGCGAGGAGCGTCTTGCCGGAGCCCGTGGGGCCCAGCAGGAGGATGTTGGACTTCGCCAGCTCGATGGCGTCGTCACGGCCGCTCGCGCCGCCGTTCTCGCCCGCCTGGACCCGCTTGTAGTGGTTGTACACCGCGACCGACAGGGCCTTCTTGGCGGCCTCCTGGCCGACCACGTAGCCCTCGAGGAACTCGTAGATCTCGCGGGGCTTGGGCAGCTCCTCCCAGCGCACCTCGCTGGTCTCCGCGAGCTCTTCCTCGATGATCTCGTTGCAGAGATCGATGCACTCATCGCAGATGTACACACCGGGCCCTGCGATGAGCTTCTTGACCTGCTTCTGGCTCTTGCCGCAGAACGAGCACTTGAGCAGATCGCCGCCGTCACCGATGCGTGCCACGGTGTGCTTCCCCTTCGCCTGGGAGACGCCTGGACACTGGGGTCCAGCGGCTCCTGGTGCTGCCTTATGTCCGACGGTACCTTGCCGGGCCCGGTGTTCGGGCCCCCCTTGGCAGGGTTCACTTTGACGTGAACCCCGCCAAGAGGGGCACAAAGTGCGCCGCTCCGCCTCAGCGGACCTCGGCGTTGTTCAGCTTGCGGGTGGAGATGATCTGGTCGACGAGGCCGTACTCCAGCGCCTCCTCGGCCGTGAGGATCTTGTCGCGCTCGATGTCCTCGCGGATCTTCTCGATCGGCTGGTTCGAGTGCTTCGCCAGCATGTTCTCCAGCTGCTCACGCATCCGGGTGAACTCCTTGGCGATGATCTCCAGGTCGGAGAGCTGACCGCGGCCCGTGGAGCCGGCCGGCTGGTGGATCAGCACACGGGAGTTCGGCAGCGCCATGCGCTTGCCCGGGGTGCCGGCGGCCAGCAGGATCGCCGCGGCGGAGGCCGCCTGGCCCATGCAGACCGTCTGGATGTCGGGCTTCACGAACTGCATCGTGTCGTAGATCGCCGTCAGGGCGGTCATGTCGCCACCGGGGCTGTTGATGTAGATCGAGATGTCCCGGTCCGGGTCCATCGACTCCAGGCACAGCAGCTGCGCCATCACGTCGTTGGCGGAGGCGTCGTCGATCTGGACGCCCAGGAAGATCACGCGCTCCTCGAAGAGCTTCGCGTACGGGTCGTACTCGCGGATGCCCTGGGAGGTGCGCTCGACGAAGCGCGGGATGACGTAGCGGTTGTCGGGGCGGGGCCCTTCGTACATGCCGCTGGCGGCGCCGTGGAAGTTGGTCATGGGGTTCACCGTCCTGGTGGCGTTCTGGAGGCTGGGGTCGTGGCGGTGCGTGGCGTGGCCGGGCCGGTCAGGCACCGGTGCCACCGCCTCCCGGAACACCCGAGGCGTTCGTGATGATCTCGTCAATGAGACCGTACTCCTTGGCCTCTTCCGGGGTGAACCAGCGGTCGCGGTCGGCGTCGCGGGTGATCGTCTCGAACGTCTGGCCGGAGTGCAGGGCGGTCAGCTCCGCCATGCGCCGCTTGGTGCGCAGCAGGTACTCGGCCTGGATCTTGATGTCCGTGACCGAGCCGCCGAGGCCCGCGGAGCCCTGGTGCATCATGATGTCGGCGTGCGGCAGGGCGAATCGCTTGCCCGCGGCGCCGCCGGTCAGCAGGAACTGGCCCATGGAGGCCGCCATGCCCATGGCGATGGTGACCACGTCGTTCGGGATGTACTGCATGGTGTCGTAGATCGCCATGCCGGCCGTCACCGAGCCGCCGGGGCTGTTGATGTAGAGGTAGATGTCCTTGTCGGGGTCGGCGGCGAGGAGCAGCAATTGTGCGGTGATCTTGTTGGCGATGTCGTCGTCAACCTGCTGGCCGAGGAAGATGATCCGCTCGCCGAGCAGCCGGTTGTAGACCTGGTCGCCGAGGCCACCACCGATGGAAGGCTCGCCGGCGGCGGAGGGCATCAGATTCGTCACGTATCCACCTGCTCGTCTTACGACGGCGCCGGGCCGTCTCACGTCGTCCTGCCGGGGGCTGGCGGGGGTTTCAGGAGACTCCCCTGCCCCCGTACTCATGGACCCTAACGCTCAGGCCCCTTCGGGGAATCCCGGAGATGGGGGTGTTCGCCGGGGGCGTAGCGGCTCCGCGGTGGGGCCGGGTCCGGATCCGGGGGGTGCGGAGCGGCCCCCACCGGGCTCGCGGGCCGTGTACGGCCGGTCGCGCCCCGCGACGGAGCGGCACACGGCGGACGGGCCGCCGGCCTTGCAGGCGGCCGGTCCGGCTTCCCCCCGCGGGAACGGTTCCGCGTTCGGCCGGGCGGGTCCCGGGGGTACGACGCGGGCCCCCGGGAGCACACAGTCCCGGGGGCCCGTCGTACGCGCTTCAGAGGCGCCGCGGGGCCGCTCAGCCCTCGGCGTTCTCCTCGGAGGTCTCCGACGCCTCGGCGGCCTCGGTCTCCTCCTCCTCGTCGTCCAGGTCGACGACCTCGCCGTTGGTGTCCTTCACCGTGGCGGCCTCGACCACGACGGCCAAGGCCTTGCCGCGGGCGACCTCGCCGACGAGGAGCGGCACCTGGCCACCCTCGACGACGGCCTGGGCGAACTGGTCGGGGGACATGCCGGAGGAGGCCGCACGCCGCATGAGGTGCTCGGTGAGCTCCTCCTGGTTGACGTTGAGCTGCTCCTTCTTGACCAGCTCGTCGAGGACGAACTGGGTCTTGATGCCCTTGACCGCGGCCTCGCGGGTCTCGGTCTCGAACTCCTCGGCGGTCTTGCCCTGGATCTCCAGGTACTTGTCGAGGGTGAGGCCCATCTGGCCGAGCTGGTGGTGCTCCAGGTTGTGCTTGCGGGTGTTGACCTCGTCCTCGAGCAGCTTCTCGGGGACCGGGACCTCGACCAGCTCGAGCAGCTTCTCCAGGACGCGCTCCTGCGCCTGGGTGGCCTGGTCGAACTGCTTCATGTTCGCGAGGCGCTTGCGGCTGTCGGCCCTCAGCTCCTCCAGGGTGTCGAACTCGGAGGCGAGCTGCGCGAACTCGTCGTCCAGCTCGGGCAGTTCGCGGGCGGCGACCTGGGTGACCTTGACGGAGACCTCGGCCTCCTTGCCCGCGGCGGAGCCGCCCTTCAGCTCGGAGGTGAAGGTGGCCTCCTCGTCGGCGGACAGGCCCTTGACGGCGTCGTCGATACCGTCCAGCAGCTCACCGGAGCCGATGGTGTAGGAGACGCCGTTGGCGATGCCGTCCTCGAGGACCTCGCCGTCGACCTTGGCCTCAAGGTCGATGGTGACGACGTCGCCGTCCTCGGCGGCACGCTCGACCGGCGAGGTGGAGGCGAAGCGCTCGCGCAGCTGCTCGACCGACTTCTCGATGTCCTCGTCGGTGACCTCGACGGCGTCGACCTCGACCTCGATGCCGGAGTAGTCCGGAATCTCCAGGGCGGGACGGACGTCGACCTCGGCGGTGAAGTTCAGCGTCTCGCCGTCCTTCAGCTCGGTGATGTCGACCTCGGGCTGGCCCAGCACGTTGAGCTCGGCCTCGTTGACCGCCTCGGTGTAGAACTTCGGGAGCGCGTCGTTGACCGCCTCCTCCAGCACCGCACCGCGACCGAACCGCTGGTCGATGACGCGGGCCGGGATCTTGCCCTTGCGGAAGCCCTTCACCGTGACCTGCTGGTTGATCTTCTTGTACGCCGCGTCGAGGCTGTCCTTGAGCTCCTCGAAGGGCACCTCGACAGTGAGCCGAACCCGGGTCGGGTTCAGGGTCTCCACGGCGCTCTTCACGGTTCGGTCTCCTTGTGGCTGACTTCTCGGGTTCTGCCGGAGCCAGACTGGTCCGGCGGATTTCGCCGCCCGGGGGAGTTCGTAGGCCGAGTGGGCCGGGACACACGGGCGCGCAGCTTGCATAGTAACCGCAGGCGGTCAGCGCCCCAAAAGGCGATCATCGGGGCGTCGCGCGCCGGTGGTCGGGGTGGCGGGATTTGAACCCACGGCCTTCCGCTCCCAAAGCGGACGCGCTACCAAGCTGCGCCACACCCCGTCTGGTGCGAGACGTAGGGTACATCGCCGGGCCCACCGCGTCGGCCGCATTCTCCGAGGCGGCGCGCGTGGTGTCTCCGTGGCGGTAGTCGTTGGCCTCAGCGGCGGGCGACCCGCTACGATGCCTGCAGTGCCGCGGTCACCGACCTGCGGCGCAGTGGTGCGGGCGTAGCTCAATGGTAGAGCCCTAGTCTTCCAAACTAGCTACGCGGGTTCGATTCCCGTCGCCCGCTCTGAGAGGCCCAGGGGCCCGGTTCCGCTTTCGGCGGGGCCGGGCCCCTGGCCGTTTGCGCAGGTGCCGCAGGCCCGGGGAGCGGACCTCCCGGATGGCGGAGGGGACGGCGGCCGGGGTGAGCTGCGGCAGGGGCGGAGGCGGACGACGGGGCCGGGCCGGCGGGGGCACCCCGCGGGACGGGGTCGGCCTCTGCACCTTTCTCGGCCGTCCGTGGCTTTCGCGGCCGCCCTCGGCTTCCTCGGCCGTCCGTGGCTTTCGCGGCCGCCCTTGGCTTCCTCGGCTGTCCGCGCCTTCCTGCCTTCCGTGGCTTTCGCGGCCGTCCACGGTGGCCATGTGCGCCCTGATCGCGGCGGCGGATGTCCCCCGCACGAGTGAAGCCGGACGGCGTGAAGCCCCGCGGTGCGGAGCCCGGCGGCGTGAAGCGGGACGGTGTGGAGCACGGTGGCGGCCGCGTGGCGGCCGCGGGCGGCCTTCAGCGCGGGCCGGCGGTGGGGCGGGGTGCGCCGTGCCCGTGCCGCCGCCCCGGGCGGCCCTCGGTTCGGATCCGGGTGGCGCGGCGGCGGGCCCGTGCGCCCCCCGTCGACTCAGCGGGTCAGAACTTGATCGAGTTGATCGACTCCGCTATCGAGTTCAGGAAGCGGTCGATGGACGGCGCCATGCCCGTCGAGGCGAGGAAGAAGCCGAAGAGGATCGCGACGATGGCCGGACCGGCCTTGATGTTCCCCCCTCGGATCAGCACCACCAGGATGATCGCCAACAGCAGCACCACAGACAGTGAAATGGCCACAACTGATCACACCCTCGGTCGGTCCCTCTCCCGGCCCGGAGGTACGAGCCCGCGCACCCCCGCCAGAACCATCGTGCCACCAACCCGGCTGCTCTATGCGGCGGCTGACAGGATGTCGGGCGCGTGTCCCGGGGCGGGCGACGCCCCGCACGGTAATTCGACGGGCGCCCACCCACGACTCCACCAGGAATTACGCGACTTCGTTTCCGTGTCCACACATCCCGTGCGCAGGTAATTCGAATTGATGGCACAGAGGTGCCGTATGCCCTAATTAGAGGGGATGAATCGGGACATCATGGGTGAATGAAGGGCTTCTGTGTGCGCATCATCACGTAGACAGAGGAGGCAAGTTCGTTAAATCAGGGGGTACCCGAAGGCGATAACCAGGAAAGACTGCGGGAGTTTTACGAAATCCCACAGACGACGCTAGGGTGCCTGAGATGTTTGACGCCGCCTCGTCCCCCGGCCAGAACCCAGGGCCGCTCCCCCCGGCACAGTCGCCGGTGGACGGAGTGCCCGGTCCACGCACCCCGCTGCGCACGCAGGAGCGGCAGGCGAAGCCGGACAGACCCGGCGGACAGCGCGACGCGTTCTTCGACAACGCCAAGTACCTGGCCATCGTGCTGGTGGCGATGGGGCATTCGTGGGAGCCGCTGAAGGGCGACAGCCGGATCCTGGAGGGCGTGTACACCGTCGTGTACGCCTTCCACATGCCGGCGTTCATCATCATCTCGGGCTTCTTCTCGCGCAGTTTCGACATGCGCCCGGACCGGCTCAAGCGGCTCCTCACCGGCGTCGTGGTGCCGTACGTCCTCTTCGAGACCGCGTACCCGCTGTTCAAGAACCTCGTCGTCGGCTCCCACGAGGAGATCAGCCTCCTCGATCCCTGGTACCTGACCTGGTTCCTGTGCGCCCTGTTCATCTGGCGGCTGACCACACCGATCTGGAAGCTGGTCCGCTGGCCGCTGCCGGTGGCCCTCGGCGTCGCCATGCTGGCGTCGGTCACGCCGAACATCGGGGACGACCTCGACCTCCAGCGCGTGCTGCAGTTCCTGCCGTACTTCGTGCTCGGCCTGTGCCTGAAGCCCGAGCACTTCCGGCTGGTGCGCCGCCGCTCGGTGCGGATCGCCGCGGTGCCGGTGTTCGCCGCGGCGCTGCTGTTCGGCTGGTGGGCGGTGCCGCGCATGAACACCGCGTGGTTCTACCACCGCGACTCCGCCCAGGAGCTGGGCGCCCCCTGGTGGTGCGGCCCGGTGATGACGCTCGCGATGATGGGCTGCTCGCTGCTGCTGACGGCCTGCTTCTTCTCGTGGGTCCCGGGACGCAGGACGTGGTTCACGGCGCTGGGCGCGGGCACCCTCTACGGCTATCTGCTGCACGGCTTCCTGGTGAAGTTCGCCGACTACCGGGGCTGGTTCGACCACGCCTCGCTGCACCGCCCGCTCGGCGAGATCCTGGTGACCCTGCTCGCGGGCGCGGCCGTCACGCTGCTGTGCACCCCGCCCGTGCAGCGGGTGTTCCGCTTCGCGATGGAGCCGCGGATGGAGTGGGCGTTCAAGCAGGACGCCGCCCAACTCGCCCGCGAGCGCCAGCGGGGCGAGCGGGCGACGGCCGCCGTCTGAGCTAGTCCGGCCCGGGACCGAGGAGTGCGCGCATCCGTGCGTACTTCTCGGTCAGTCGTTTCCGGGTCGGTTCGTCCAGGACGGCGAGGCGCCCGGGGTCGGCGTTGTGCGCCAGGTCGGCCTCCTTCACCAGCCGGGCGCCCGGGACGGCGCGGATCCGCCGCGCGTAGGCCGCCGGCCCCTCCCCCGGCCGCTTGGTGAGGGCGTCCACGATGGCCTTGGTGCGCGGGGTCAGGGCGGCGGCCGCCAGCCAGTCGCGGGTCAGCGCGTCGTCCTCGACGGAGTCGTGCAGCCAGGCCGCGGCGATCTGCTCCGGGTCCCCGCCACGGGCGCGCACGCCCGCCGCGACGGCCGCGAGGTGCTCGGCGTACGGCCGCCCCGCCTTGTCGGTCTGCCCCTCGTGGGCCGCCCGCGCAACGGCTTCGACCTCGGCGAGAGTGAGCATCACAGGTGTCTCGGTCACCCCCCGAGTCTCCCCCGGACCGGGCGGTACGGCCCAGGGGGCCGGGCGTCGGCGAACCGGTCAGCGGGGGATCGCCGAGGACTCGCGGCAGATCAGGAGGAGGGCCCGGTCGTCGTTGACGTCCTTGGCGACCGCCTCGATCAGGTGCCAGGCGGCGCCGTGGAAGCCGCCGGCGACATAGCGATCGGCCTCGCCGGTGAGCCGGTCGATGCCCTCGACGATGTCGCGGTCGGAGGTCTCCACCAGGCCGTCCGTGAACAGCATCAGCACGTCGCCGGGGCGCAGCGAGCCCTTCACGGGGTCGAACTGGGCGCCGTCGTACACGCCGAGCAGCGGCCCCTCGGCCGCCTTCTCCTCCCAGCGCCCGCTGCCCGCGCTCAGCTGGAGCCCCGGCGGATGGCCCGCGGAGTACAGCTCGTAGTCCCCGGAGTCGAGGTCCAGGACCAGATGGATGGAGGTGGCGAAGCCCTCGTCCCAGTCCTGGCGGAGCAGGTAGCCGTTGGCCGCCGGCAGGAAGGCGTGCGGGGGCAGCGAGCCGAGCAGGCCGCCGAAGGCGCCCGACAGCAGCAGGGCGCGCGACCCGGCGTCCATGCCCTTGCCGGACACGTCCGTGAGGACGACCTCGAGGGTGCGGCCGCCGTTCGTCCGGGCGGCCACCACGAAGTCGCCCGAGAAGGACTGGCCGCCCGCGGGCCGCAGCGCCATCTCGTGGTGCCAGCCCTGCGGGAGCTTCGGCAGCTTGCTCTGCACCCGGATCCGCTCGCGCAGGTCGAAGAGCATGGTGCCGCCGCGCCGCCAGGGCACCCCGACCCGGCTGCGGAACTGTGCGGTCAGCAGGCCGAAGAAGCCGCACGCGGCGACCACCAGGACCACGCCCGGGGTGACCCGGGAGGGCCCCTCGGTGTAGGGGCCGAGCCGCACGGACTCCACGATCAGCGCGGTGGCGCCCGTCGCGTACAGGCCGAGCAGGCTGGCCGGGCGCAGCAGCAGTCCGCCCGCGACGATCGGCAGCACCAGGGTGGCCGGGGAGCACCACACCGAGTCGGCCAGGGTCATGGCCGCGAGGACCGGGATCGTCAGCAGCAGACCGGCGAAGGCGATCCAGTCGGAACCGTCGCCGCGGAAGTAGTCGACGGCACTTCTGCGCAGCCCGACGCGGGCCCGGTGCCACAGCATGCGCCACCGGGCCGTGAACGTCTCGGCCTTCGCGCGCCGCTCTCGTCCTGCTGCCATTAGTTCGGGACCCTATCCATCGCACCGGCCGCTTGGCACGGGAGGTCCCACTTGTCCCCCGTGCGGGGCTCGACTTCTCATGTGGTCCTCACAGTGAACGGCACCGGCGGCCCTCGCGCCGCCGACCGGGAGAAATTGACTGGCTCGTCCCGCGATGCGCTGCTAGGCATGGGTCATGGGGACTGACCGGGGAACCGAGTTGAGGGTGCTGCGCGAGTCCGAGTGGGACCGGTGGTACGACACCTTGTACCGCGCCTTCGGTGCCAGTGCCGCGCCGCAGGAGGAGCGCGAACTGGACAGGTCCCTCACCGAGTTCGACCGTTCCCTCGCCATGTGGGACGGGGACGAGGTGGTCGGCACGGCGGGGGCGTTCAGCTTCCGGATCACCGTGCCGGGCGGGGCCTCGGTCCCGGCGGCCGGGGTGACGATGGTCGCCGTCGCGGCCACGCACCGCCGCCGGGGGGTGCTGACCTCGATGATGCGCCGCCAGCTGGACGACGTCCGCGCGCTGGGCGAGCCGCTGGCGCTGCTGACCGCGTCCGAGCCCGCGATCTACGGCCGCTTCGGGTACGGCGCCGCGACCTTCCGGATCGCGGCCGAGATCGACACCGGCCGGGTGACCCTGTCGCCGCAGGCCGGGACCGAGGAGGTCCGGCTGCGATACGCGGCGCCCGCCGACGTCCTCGACGCCTGCGAGGCGGTGTACGCGGAGCTGGTGCCGCTGCGGCCCGGGATGCTGGCCCGGCGGCCCGGCTGGGAGCGGGCCGGGGTGCTCGACCCGGAGAGCTGGCGCGACGGGGCGTCTGCGCTCCAGTGCGTGGTCGCCGAGCGGGACGGACGGGTGACCGGGTACGCCCGCTTCCGCACCAAGCTCAGCTGGGGCGAGAGCGGGCACGACGGCACGCTGAAGCTGAGGGACGTGGCCGCGCTCGATCCCGTGATCGAGGCGGCGCTGTGGCGCTTCCTGTTCGGCGTCGACCTGATGACGACCCTGTCGGTGGACGGGCGGCCGGTCGACGACGGCTGGCAGTACCGGGTCTCCGACACCCGCCGCTGCCGGCCGCGGCTGCGGGACGACTGCTACGTCCGGCTCGTCGACGTCGGCGCGGCGCTCGCGGCCCGTACGTACCAGGCGCCGGTGGACGTCGTGCTGGAGGTCGAGGACACCTTCTGTCCCTGGAACACGGGCCGGTGGCGGCTGACCGGGGACCCGAAGGGCGCGTCCTGCGAGCGTACGACGGACACGCCCGAACTCTCCCTGACGGTGCGGGAGTTGGGGGCGGCCTACCTCGGCGGGGTGTCCCTGCTGTCGCTGGCGTCGGCCGGGCGGGTGCGGGAGCTGCGGGCCGGGGCGCTCACGGAGGCGTCGGTGGCGTTCGGCTCACCGGTGGCGCCCTGGCTGCCGCACGGCTTCTAGACCCCGGTGCCGTGACCGGAAAGATCTGCCGGAAGGCTCGCGGCGCACCTTTCCGGTCGCCTCACGAGGTCACCGGCGCTGGCAGGTGGGGCACCAGAAGAGGTTGCGGGCGGCAAGGCCGGCGGTGCGGATCCCGTCGCCGCAGATGTGGCAGGGCCGGTCGGCCCGGCGGTAGACGTACACCTCGCCGCCGTGGTCGTCCACACGGGGCGGGCGGCCCATGGCCTCCGGTGTGTGCTCGTCCCGGACGGTGTCGATCCGGTTCCTGCGCACTCCCTCGCGCATCAGCCCGACGAGGTCGCCCCAGATGGCGTCCCACTCGCCGGCGGTGATCTGCCTGCCGGTCCGGTAGGGGTCGATGCCGTGCCGGAAGAGGACCTCGGCGCGGTAGACGTTGCCGACGCCGGCGACGATCTTCTGGTCCATGAGCAGCGCGGCGATCGTCGTGCGGCTGCGGGCGATCTTCCGGTACGCCTCGGCCGGGTCGGCGTCCTCGCGGAGCGGGTCGGGGCCGAGGCGGGCGTGCACCGCCTGCTTCTCGGTGCCGGTGATCAGCGCGCAGGTGGTGGGGCCGCGCAGGTCGACGTAGGCGGTGTCGTTGGCGAGCCGGAGCCGGACGGTGTCGGTGGGCGGGGGCGCGGGCACCGTGCCGAAGCCGACCTTGCCGAAGAGGCCGAGATGGATGTGGACCCAGTCGGCGTCCCGGAAGCGCAGGAAGAGGTGCTTGCCGTGGGCCTCGGTGGCGGTCAGCTCGGCGCGGTCCAGAAGAGCGGCCGCGTCGGAGAACTTGCCCTGCGGGCTGCTGACGCGGGGTGCCGTGCCTCGGAAGCGCTCGGCGTAGTCCTGGGCCAGCCGGTGAATCGTGTGCCCTTCCGGCAAGGCTGCGCTGTCCTTTCCTGTCTCTCCCACCCGGTCCGCCCGCCTCGCTCGGCGGGCGGACCGGGTGGGCGGGCTCGCTACGGCTGCGGGTGGTGCGCCGGGATCGGGGGGAGGTCGCCCGTCGTCTCGTACGCCGAGAGCATGTCGATGCGGCGGATGTGACGCGGGTCACCGGAGAACGGGGTGTCGAGGAACACCTCGACGAACTTCGTCGCCTCCTCCGTGCTGTGCATACGGGCACCCACGGCCACGACGTTGGCGTTGTTGTGCTGGCGGCCGAGACCGGCCGTCTCCTCGCTCCAGGCGAGCGCGGCGCGCACGCCCTTCACCTTGTTCGCGGCGATCTGCTCCCCGTTGCCGGAGCCGCCGATCACGATGCCGAGGGCGTCGGCGTCCGCGGCCGTCCGCTCCGCGGCACGGAGGCAGAAGGGCGGGTAGTCGTCCTGGGCGTCGAAGATGTGCGGCCCGCAGTCGACGGGCTCGTGCCCCGCCGCCTTGAGCCACTCGACGAGGTGGTTCTTGAGTTCGTAGCCCGCATGGTCGGAGCCGAGATACACGCGCATGGAACGAGTGTGACACGGCTGTTTACGGGCAGCAGCCCCGGGTGGCGGCACCCCAGGCGCCGTGGACGGGCACACGCGATTGTGAGCCAGACCATAGAACCTCAAGGAAACCTCAAGTAACAATCCGGATTCAGAGGTTCCCGAATTCGATCGCCTCGGATTCACTGGACCAACTCGTACACCGCTCGTGCGAATCCCCGTACCTCGCCCCACAACGGCACCCCCCGCTCGTACGGGAACCGCTCCACCGGCGCAAAGGAATTCCGTCCATGACCCCTGGTTCCGGACTTCAAGCAGGACTCAAGAACCGCCACCTGACGATGATCGCCATCGGCGGTGTGATCGGTGCCGGACTCTTCGTCGGCTCCAGCTCGGGCATCGCCACGGCGGGCCCGGGCATTCTGCTGTCCTACGCCCTCGTCGGCACCCTCGTCGTCCTCGTGATGCGGATGCTCGGCGAGATGTCGGCCGCCAACCCGACCTCCGGCTCCTTCTCCGCACACGCCGACCGGGCGCTCGGCCGCTGGGCCGGCTTCTCCATCGGCTGGCTCTACTGGTTCTTCTGGGTCGTCGTGCTCGCCGTCGAGGCGACCGCGGGCGCCAAGATCCTGGCGGGCTGGGTACCGGCCGTGCCGCAGTGGGGCTGGGCCCTCATCGTCATGACCGTGCTCACCGCCACCAACCTGGTCTCGGTGGGCTCCTACGGCGAGTTCGAGTTCTGGTTCGCCGGCATCAAGGTCGTGGCGATCGGCGCGTTCATCGTCGTCGGCCTGCTCGCCGTCTTCGGCGTCCTGCCCGGCGTGCACGCGGACAAGGCCTCCTTCGGCAACCTCACGCAGCACGGCGGATTCCTGCCGCACGGTCCCGGCTCGATCCTCACCGGTGTGCTGCTGGTCGTCTTCTCCTTCATGGGCAGCGAGATCGCCACCCTGGCGGCCGGCGAGTCCGAGGACCCGCAGCGTGCGGTCACCAAGTCCACGAACAGCATCATCTGGCGCATCGGCGTCTTCTACCTCGGCTCGATCCTCATCGTGGTCTCGCTGGTGCCGTGGAACGACCCGACCATCCAGTCGCAGGGCTCGTACGTCGCCGCGCTGAACTCCCTCGGGATCGCGCACGCCGGCGAGATCATGAACGTCATCGTGCTGACGTCGGTGCTGTCCTGCCTCAACTCCGGCCTCTACACGGCCTCCCGCATGGCCTTCTCGCTCGGCCAGCGCGGTGACGCGCCGAAGGCGTTCGCCCGCACCACCTCCCGGGGCGTGCCGATGGCGGCGATCCTGTCCTCGGTCGTCTTCGGCTTCCTGGCGGTCTTCTTCAACTACAAGTACCCGGACACCGTCTTCCTCTTCCTGCTCAACTCCAGCGGTGCGGTGGCCCTGTTCGTGTGGCTGGCCATCTGCTTCTCGCAGCTGCGGATGCGCAGGATCATCCAGCGCGAGGCGCCGGAGAAGCTCGTCGTGAAGATGTGGCTGTACCCGTACCTGACCTGGGCCACGGCCGCGCTGATCGTGTTCGTCCTCGGCTACATGCTGACCGACACCGAGGGACCGAGCAGCGGCTTCAAGACCGTGATCCTGTCGGTGGCCGTGGCGGTGGCCGTGGTGGTGATCGCCTTCGTGAAGGAGGCGGTCCAGTCCCGCCGCGGCACGGCGGCCCCCACCGTCGAGGAGCCCGAGAAGGTCACCACCGGCTGACCCCACACACGCAAGAGGCCCGTCGGGCCGAGGATCACCTCGGCCCGACGGGCCTCTTGCGTGTCTACGGCGTGGGCGCCTAGCGCCTGCCGGCGAGCTTCCAGGCGGCGGGCAGGGCGCCCATCGCCAGGGCGGCCTTGAGGGCGTCGCCGATCAGGAACGGGGTGAGGCCGGCGGCGACGGCCTGGGAGAGGGAGAGGTGGGCCGCCAGGGCCAGGTACGGGACGCCGACCGCGTAGATGATCGCCTCGCCGAGGACCATCGTGCCCGCCGTGCGCAGCGGGGAGCGGTCGGCGCCGCGGCGGGCCAGGGCGCCCACGGCCGCGGAGGCGAGCAGCATGCCGAGGACGTAGCCGAAGGAGACGGACCCCGCGCCGGAGGCACCGCCCGCGAACCACGGCACACCGGCCACACCGGCGAGCGCGTACAGGGCGAGCGAGAGGAAGCCGCGGCGGGCGCCGAGCGCGGTGCCCACGAGCAGCGCGGCGAACGTCTGACCGGTCACCGGCACGGGGGAGCCGGGCACGGGCACCGACAGCTGGGCCGCGAGGCCGGTGAGCACGGCGCCGCCGAGCACGAGGGCGACGTCACGGACACGTGACGCGGGCAGCAGGTCGGCGAGGACGGCGCCCGGACGGGCGGTGACGGTGGCGGTGCTCATGGGGACTCCACGGTGTGGTGTGGACACGTCGGAACATCGCGACGCTATCCCAGCACCCTCGAACCGATCACCGTCGGCGCTCGACAAAGGGTCGAGCGGCGCCTTCGTGACCTTCGTACAAAGCATGCCGCTTACACGGGGTCAGGCGTGATACCCGTCACGGAGGTGGGGACGTCCAGCTCACTCCCCGACCCCGCACCAGATCTGTAGGGAATCACCAAAGCCCCGCGGGAGCCCGTCTCGCCCGTCGGTCGCCGTCTGGGCAGCGCGGGGGCGCTTTGCTAGCTTCGGACGCATGGTTGCCCAGGCCCGGTACCTCACCTCGCGTCGCTACGTCGACCTGCGACGCCAGGGCACGGCCACCTGTCGCCGTCCGAGGTAGCGGCGGTCTCCGGCGCGCCCGCTGCCTTCCGCGACGTGTCGGCCCCGTTCCCCAGGACGGTTCTTCATGCCCCGTACCGCGGCATCCACCCTTGCCTCCCCCGTTCCGCGCGCCGCCGACAGCGACCGGCGGCGCACCAGCGCCAGCCTCGTGCTGCGCTCCGTCCTCGAACACGGGCCGGTGGCGCGCAGCACCGTCGCCCGGCTGACCGGGCTCTCGCCCGCGTCGGTCACCGAACACTGTGCCCGGCTCGCCGGACTCGGCCTGATCCGGGAGTCCGCCGTGCCCCGCCGCTCGGGCGGGGTGGGCCGCCCGCACGTGCCCCTCGACCTGGACGAGGGCCGGTTCGTGGTGGGCGGGGTGCACCTCGCCGTGCCGTACACCACGGTCGCGCTGCTCGATCTGCGCGGCCGGGTGGTGGCGGCGCGGGAGCTGAAGCACGACCGGACCGACCCCGGCCGGGTGCTGGCCCGGGCCGCCGAGGGGCTCACGGCGCTGTTCGACGCGGCACCGGGCCGCCGGCCGCTGGGCGTCGGGGTCGCGGCCGGCGGCTGGGTGGACCGGGAGACGGGCTGCGTGGTCGAGCACGAGCTGCTGGGCTGGCGCGAGGTGCCGGTGCGGGAGTTGCTGGGCGCGCGCACCGGTCTGCCGGTCCATGTGGACGGGCACGCGCGGGCGTTGGTGAACGGTGAGCGGCTGTTCGGGCGGGCCCGGGGCAGCCGGAGCATGCTGCACCTGTTCGTGGGCAACATGGTCGACGCGGCCTTCGCCACCAACGACGAGGTGCACCACGGGCCCCGGTCCGCGGCCGGCGCCATCGCCCATCTGCCGGTGCCGGGCGGCGTCGAGCCGTGCGCGTGCGGCCGTACCGGGTGCCTCCAAGTGGAGCTGGGCGAGGGGACGTTGTGCCGGCGGGCCCGGGCGGCCGGGGTGATCGACTCGGCCAACCCGATGCACGTGGTGGCGGCCGCGGCGGCCGGGAACGCGCTGGCCCGGCGGCTGCTGGTGGAGCGGGCCCGGACGACCGGGCGGGCCGCCGGGCTGCTGCTCGACGTGCTCAACCCGGAGACCGTCGTCGTCACCGAGGTGGGCGTCGTCCACTTCGAGGACTGCCTGGACGCGCTGCGCCAGGCGGTCGGGGAACACCGGTCCGCGGCGGTGACACCGACGAGTTTCCCGGATTCCGTGCTCGCGGTGGCGGGCGGCTCGGTGATCCTCGACGCGCTGTTCCGGGATCCGCTGGGCGCGTGGCCTGAGGCTATTTAATTCAGAAACTCGGAATGTTGACAGGGGGCGCTCATGGCCGAGAACATCCTGGTCATGAGCCCCCTCACCAGCTGTCGCACCTTCTGTTGCTGACACATTGCCGCGCGTGAAGCGCGTGTTTCCCGCTGTGTGAGTTTTCCTTCGCCGGGCCTTTCCCACCGGAATTCCTTCCGCTTTTCCGTCTTTTGACTCCTGGGAGTACTCCCATGCACCGTCGTACCTTTCTCACCTCCGTGCTGGGCGCGTCCGCCGCCGTGGCGGGTCTCAGCGGCTGCGCCAAGGGCGATGCCTCGGCCGACGCCAAGGGCGCCGCGACCGCGCCGCTCGCGGACAAGGTCCCGGCCGGCACCCGCCTGAAGATCGCCTCCTATCTGGGCCAGCAGCAGCTGCAGTTCAGGCTGGCGAAGCTGCCCGCGCTGCCCTTCACGGTGTCCGACTGGCCGAACATCGGGGCCGGCCCGGATGTCATCAACGCCTTCCGCGCGGGGTCGCTGGACCTCGCCGACAACGCGGGCATCCCGCCGATCCAGGCGCACTACCAGGGCTACGACGCGAAGATCGTGGCGATCGACCTCACCCGCAGGCCCAACTACCTCTTCGCCACCAGGCCCGGCAGCGACATCCACACCGTCGACGACTTCAAGGGCGCGCGGCTGGCCTTCTCGCAGGGCCAGGCGCAGGGGGTCGTCCTGCTGCGGGCGCTGAAGAAGGCGGGCCTGGGCTACGACCAGGTGAAGCTGGTCCCGCTGACCAGCAACCAGTTCCTCACCGCCCTGCAGTCCGGGCAGGTCGACGTGGCGCCGCTCGCCATCAGCCAGGCGCCCGCCTACCTCAAGCAGTACGAGGCGAAGGGCGCCCGCACCATCGACACCGACGTCGTCGACCTGCTCAACCTGCTGTGGGCACCGCAGTCGGTGCTCAACGACCCGGCGAAGGCCGCCGCGGTCGCCGCGTACATCCCGCAGTGGGCGCGGGGCCAGGTGTGGGCGTACGAGCACCCGGACGCGTGGAACGAGCAGTTCTACGTCAAGACGCAGAACCTGACCCCCGCGCAGGCGCGGAGCATCACCGAGCTGGCCAACAAGCCCTTGTTCCCGCCCGGTTGGGGCGAGGCGATCAGGTGGGAGCAGGAGACCGCGGATCTGCTCGCCGAGGGCGGGTTCGTGAAGAGGTTCGACGTCTCCTCGCTCTTCGACCACCGCTTCGAGCCGATCGCCGCCAGGGCCGTACCCGAGGAGTACCGCAAATGACCGCCGTGACCACGTCGACCGCCGTACCGGCGACGGCGGCCGGGGAGCTTCCCCAGGTCCGCCGGCGCCGACGCCTCTCCCCCGGCCGCCGGCTGCCCGCCGCCCGGCTGATCGGCCCGCTGGCGTTCCTCGCCCTGTGGGCCGCCGCCTCCGCGGCCGGGTCCCTCGACCCGGCCGCCGTCCCCGCGCCCTGGACGGTCCTGCGGACCGCCGGACGGCTGTGGACCGGCGGCACGCTCCCCACCGACGTGCTGACCTCCCTGGAGCGGGCCGGGTACGGCTTCGTGATCGGCCTCGCCGCCGGGGTGCTGCTCGCGCTCGCCTCCGGGCTCAGCCGCACCGGCGAGGCGCTGATCGACGGGACCGTGCAGCTCAACCGGGCGATCCCCACCCTCGGTCTGATCCCGCTGCTCATCCTCTGGCTGGGCATCGGGGAGACCTTCAAGATCGCCGTCATCGCGATCGTCGTCTACATCCCGATCTATCTGAACACGCACGCCGCGCTGACCGGGATCGACAGCCGGTACGTCGAACTCGCCGAGGTGCAGGGCCTGTCGCGGTTCGCCTTCGTCCGCCAGGTCGTGGTGCCCGGCGCGCTGCCCGGATTCTTCGTGGGACTCCGGCTCGGTGTGACCGGCTCCTGGCTGAGCCTGGTGGTGCTGGAGCAGATCAACGCCACCAGCGGCCTCGGCTACATGATGTTCCAGGCGCAGAACTACGGCCGGACCGACGTCATCCTGGTCGGCCTGCTGATCTACGGCGTCTTCGGCCTCATCTCCGACAGCGTGGTCCGTCTCGTCGAACGGAGGGTGCTGTCGTGGCGCCGCACACTGAGCAGCTGACCCGTCCCGCCGTCCGGCTGCGGGGCCTGACCCGGTCCTTCGGGAGCCGTACCGTCCTCGACGGCATCGATCTCGACCTGCCCGCCGGTCAGTTCACGGCCCTGCTCGGGCACTCCGGGTCGGGCAAGAGCACCCTGCTGCGGGCCGTCGCCGGACTCGACCACGGGGTGAGCGGGTCCGGGCGGCTCACCGCGCCCGAGCGGGTCTCCGTGGTGTTCCAGGACTCCCGGCTGCTGCCCTGGCGCCGGGTGCTGGACAACGTGCTGCTGGGCCTGGACGGCCAGGACGCCGGGGAACGCGGCCGGGCCGCCCTCGCGGAGGTGGGGCTCGGGGGACGCGAACGGGCCTGGCCCGGTGAGCTGTCCGGCGGTGAGGCCCAGCGCGCCGCCCTCGCCCGCTCCCTGGTGCGTGAGCCCGAACTGCTGCTGGCCGACGAGCCGTTCGGCGCGCTGGACGCGCTCACCCGGATCCGGATGCACCACCTGCTGCGCGAGCTGTGGGAGCGCCATCGGCCCTCCGTGCTGCTCGTCACCCACGACGTGGACGAGGCGATCGTGCTCGCCGACCGGGTCCTCGTCCTCGACCACGGCCGGATCGGCCTCGACCTGACCATCGACCACCCCCACCCGCGCTCCTACCGCGAGCCGGTGCTGGGCGAGTACCGGGAGCGGCTGCTGGCCGCCCTCGGCGTCACGGAGGACCACGCATGACCCGCCGGCTGCACCTGAACGCGTTCCTGATGAACACCGGCCACCACGAGGCGTCGTGGCGACTGCCGGAGAGCGATCCGCACGCGCACGTCGACCTGCGGCACTACGTGCGGCTCGCGCGGACCGCCGAACGCGGCACCTTCGACAGCCTCTTCCTCGCCGACGGCCCGCAGCTGTGGAACAACCTCGCCCAGCGCCCGGCCGGCGCCCTGGAGCCGCTGACCCTGCTGACCGCGCTGGCGACGGCGACCGAGCACATCGGCCTGATCGCCACCGCCTCCACCTCCTACAACTCCCCCTACAACCTGGCCCGCAGGTTCGCCTCCCTGGACATCGTCAGCGGCGGCCGGGCGGGCTGGAACATCGTGACCACGGCCGGCGCCGAGGCGGCCCGCAACTTCGGCCTGGACGCCGAGCCCGCGCACGCCGAGCGGTACGCCCGCGCCGCCGAGTTCCTGGACGTGGCCCTGAAGCTGTGGGACAGCTGGGAGGACGACGCGGTCGTCGCCGACAAGGCGGCCGGCGTCTGGGGCGACGACAGCAAGATCCACCCGCCCCGGCACAGGGGGACGTACTTCAGTGTGGCGGGCGCCCTCAACGTGCCCCGCACCCCGCAGGGCTACCCGCTGCTGGTGCAGGCGGGATCGAGCGAGGACGGCAGGCGCTTCGCCGCCCGGTACGCGGAGGCGGTGTTCACCGCCCAGCAGACCCTCGCCGGCGCCCGGGCCTTCTACTCCGACCTCAAGTCCCTGACCGCGCGGGCCGGACGGGACCCCGAGCACATCAAGGTGCTGCCCGGGATCGTCCCCGTCCTCGGCTCCACCGAGGCGGAGGCGCGGGCCGCGGAGCGGCTGCTGGAGGACCACATCGTGCACGACCACGGGGTGGCCCGCCTGGAGAACCTGCTCCAACTGCCCGCCGGCACCCTGGAACTGGACGCGCCGCTGCCCGCCGACCTGCCGCCCGAGTCGGAGATCGAGGGCGCGAAGAGCCGCTACTCGCTCGTGGTGGAGCTGGCCCGGCGCGAGCGGCTCACCGTCCGCGGGCTGATCGGCCGGCTCGGCGGCGGACGCGGCCATCTCACCTTCGCCGGCACGCCCGAGCAGGTCGCCGACCAGATCGGCACCTGGTTCACCCAGGGAGCGGCCGACGGCTTCAACATCATGCCCGCCGTGCTGCCCTCGGGCCTCGACGCCTTCGTCGAGCACGTCGTCCCGATCCTGCGCGCCCGGGGACTGCTGCGGACCGGGTACGGCCGCCGGCAGACCCTGCGGGAGCGCTACGGCCTGCCCCGCCCCGCCAACCAGTACCTCGCCCCCGCTCCCGCCCTCGCCTGAAAGGAACCCCCATGTCCCTGGAGATCACCAAGGTCACCGCACGCATCGGCGCCCGTGTCTCGGGTGTCGACATCGCCCGGCCGCTCGCCGCGCAGGACGTCGCCGCGCTGCGCGAGGCCCTCAACGTCCACAAGGCGCTGGTCTTCGACGAGGTGGACCTGGACGACGCGGGCCAGCAGGCCTTCGCCCGGCACTTCGGCGAGCTCACCACCGCCCACCCGACGGTCGGCGCCGTCGACGGCGCCCCGAACGTGCTGCCCGTGGACAGCGAGCGGGGCCGCGCCAACCACTGGCACACGGACGTCACCTTCGTCCTCAACCCGCCGCAGGCCAGCACCCTGCGCTCGCTCACCGTCCCGTCGTACGGCGGCGAGACCCTGATCGCGAACGCGGCGGCCGCCTACCGCGACCTGCCGGAGCCGCTGCGCCGCTTCGCCGACACGCTGTGGGCGGAGCACACCAACGACCACGACTACGCGGTGCCTGCCGAGGAGATCGACGAGGAGCAGGCCGCGCAGCGGGCGCGGTTCACCTCCATCAAGTACCGCACGGCCCACCCGGTGGTCCGCGTCCACCCGCTGACCGGTGAACGCGGGCTGTTCATCGGCGGGTTCGCCCAGCGGATCACGGGCCTGTCGGTGGGCGAGTCCCGCAAGGTCCTGGAACTGCTCCAGGCGTACGTCACCCGTCCGGAGAACGTCCTGCGCTGGCGCTGGTCGCAAAGCCAGCTGGTGCTGTTCGACAACCGCATCACCCAGCACTACGCCGTCGACAACTACGACGGGCAGCCGCGCCGGCTGCACCGGGTGACGGTCGCCGGTGACGTCCCGGCCGGCGTCGAGGGCAAGGAGAGCTACTCGATCGAGGGCGACGCCTCGCACTACACCACCGTGGCGGCGTAACCGGAGCCTCACCCTCCGTGCGGGGGGTGTCCGGATACTGGGCGGCTCCTTCGTGTGAGCGGACGGGCCGCCCAGACTGTGGGCGTTTTACCCGCCTATTGCACGGGGAGAGCCGCGCCCATGCCCAGCAGCACCCGCACCGAGACACCGCCACAGGAGGAGAGCGCCACGCTCTCCCACGGCCTCAAGCAGCGCCACCTGTCGATGATCGCCCTCGGCGGGGTGATCGGCGCGGGCCTCTTCGTCGGGTCCGGTGCGGGCATCGCCGCCGCCGGCCCGTCCATCGTGATCGCCTACACGGTCTCCGGTCTCCTCGTGATGCTGGTCATGCGGATGCTCGGCGAGATGTCGGCCGCGTACCCGTCGTCGGGCTCCTTCTCGGCCCACGCCGAGCGGGCGATCGGGCCCTGGGCCGGCTTCGCCGCCGGCTGGTCCTTCTGGGTCCTGCTCTGCACGGCCGTCGGCCTGGAGGGCATCGGCGCGGCGCACATCGCCCAGGGCTGGCTGCCGGGCACCCCGCAGTGGATGTGGGTGGCGCTGTTCATGGTGGTGTTCTGCGGCACGAACCTGGCCGCGGTGAAGAACTTCGGCGAGTTCGAGTTCTGGTTCGCCGCGCTCAAGGTCGGCGCGATCTCCCTGTTCCTGGTGCTCGGCGTGCTCGCCATCACGGGCGTGCTCCCGGGCACGCACGCGCCGGGCGCCGCCAACCTGACCGACTTCCTGCCGCACGGCAGCGAGGGCCTGGTCATCGGCCTGCTCGCCTCGGTCTTCGCGTACGGCGGCCTGGAGACGGTCACGATCGCCGCGGCCGAGTCGCAGGACCCGGTGCGGGGCGTGGCGAGCGCCGTGCGCACGGCGATGTGGCGCATCGCCCTCTTCTACATCGGCTCGATGGCCGTCGTGGTGACCCTGGTCCCGTGGGACTCGAAGGAGGTCGTGACGAAGGGCCCGTACGTCGCCACGCTCGACCATCTGGGCATCCCCGGCGCGGGCCAGCTGATGAACGTGGTGGTGTTCGTGGCGCTGCTGTCCGCGATGAACGCCAACATCTACGGCTCCTCGCGCATCGCCTACTCGCTGGTCGAGCGCGGCCAGGGCCCCAAGGCGCTGGCGAGGCTGTCCGGCGGGGTCCCCCGGATCGGCGTCCTCACCTCCTGCTTCTTCGGATTCGTCTGCGTGCTGCTCAGCTACTGGCGCCCGAACGACGTCTTCCCCTGGCTGCTGAACATGATCGGCGCGGTGATCCTGGTCGTCTGGATCTTCATCGCGGTCTCCCAGCTGCTGCTGCGCCGCCGGATCGAGCGCGAGGCGCCCGAAAGGCTCGTCGTGCGGATGTGGGCGTTCCCGTGGCTCACCTGGGTGGCGCTGGCCGGCATGGCCGCGATCTTCGTACTGATGGCCCGCGAGCCGGACACCCGGGTCCAGCTCTACTCGTCGGGCGGCATGACCCTGTTCCTGGCGGCGGTCGGGTACGCCCGGCAGCGGCTGCGCGCCCGGCGCTGACGCCGGCTCCCCCACCGTCGAGGCCCCCACGTGCGACACGTGGGGGCCTTTCCGTTGCCCCAACCTTCTTGTTGCTAGCGTGCAGTTGCAACTAACTTGCAATAAGCTTCCCGGAGGGGACACCCATGCCCGTCTACACGCTGCCCGAGCTGCCCTACGACTACTCCGCGCTGGCCCCCGTGATCAGCCCCGAGATCATCGAGCTGCACCACGACAAGCACCACGCGGCCTATGTGAAGGGCGCCAACGACACGCTGGAGCAGCTGGCCGAGGCCCGGGAGAAGGAGGCGTGGGGCTCGGTCAACGGCCTGGAGAAGAACCTGGCCTTCCATCTGTCCGGGCACATCCTGCACTCGATCTACTGGCGGAACATGACCGGCCCGAAGGACGGGGGCGGCGAGCCGCTGGCGGCCGACGGGGTGGGCGGGCTGGCCGACGCGATCGCCGAGTCCTTCGGCTCCTTCGCCGCCTTCCGGGCCCAGCTGTCCAAGGCCGCGGCCACCACCCAGGGTTCGGGCTGGGGCGTGCTGGCGTACGAGCCGCTGAGCGGACGCCTGATCGTGGAGCAGGTCTACGACCACCAGGGAAACGTCGGCCAGGGCGCCACCCCGATCCTCGTCTTCGACGCCTGGGAGCACGCCTTCTACCTGCAGTACCGCAACCAGAAGGTGGACTTCGTCGAGGCCATGTGGCAGGTCGTCGACTGGCAGGACGTCGCCCGCCGCCACGAGGCCGCGAGGTCCCGCGCGGACGTCCTGCTGCTCGCCCCCTGAGCCGTGCCCCCCGGGTCGTCCCGCCCCGTGATCGTCTTCTCACCCTTCACGCAGGCGGGCGGATGAAGGAAGGCCCCCGTGAGGACGTGACTCACGGGGGCCTTCTTCCTCACGCGCAGGGCACGTTGAGCGACAGCAGCGCGGCCCGCTCCCCCTCGACGCGCAGCTCGCTCACGGCCGCGTTGCGCAGCGCCGGGAAGACCCTGCGGTACTCGGCCAGGGGGATGTGCAGCAGGGAGCAGAGCACCAGCCGCAGCAGGGTGTTGTGCGCGACGACCAGGACCCGTCCGCCGGGGTGCGCGGCGGCGATCCGCAGCAGGGCCCCGGTCCCGCGCCCGGCCGCGGCCCGGGGATCCTCGGCGCCCGGGAAGGGGTGCGCCACCGGATCGTCCCTGAACGCCCGCGCCGCCTTCGGGTCCTGCGCCTCGAACTCGGCGAGGGTCCGGCCCTCCAGCACCCCGAAGTCGCACTCCCGCAGCCCCGGTTCGCGCCGCGGGACGAGTCCCAGGGCCCGGCAGGCGGGCTCGGCGGTGACGACCGCCCGGGACAGCGGCGAGGTCCACACCGCGTCCACGGGGTGCGCGGCGGCCCACCGCCCCAGCGCCTCGGCCTGCGCGCGACCGGTGTCGGTGAGGGCGACGTCGCTGACGCCCGCGTAGCGGTTCTCGGCATGCCAGACGGTCCGGCCGTGGCGGGCGAGCAGGAGGGTCGAGGTCATGCGCCCGAAGTATGGCGCTCCAGCCGCGCCAGCGCATGCGCCGCCACCGCCCCCGGCAGCCAGCCCCGCGCCTCCAGCTCCCCCACCAGCCGTGCGTACGGCTCGGCGAACCGGGCCGTGCGGCCGGGGCGCGGCTCGACCGTCGTGCGCACCCGGACCATGCCGTCGGCGACCTCCGCGAGGCCCGTGCCGGCCCCGGTGCCGTAGGCGGCGAGCGCCGCCATGCCGAGGGCCGGTTCGGTCCGCTCCGGCACCCGGGCCGGGCGGCCGAGGACGTCGGCGCGCAGCTGGTTCCAGTAGGCGCTGCGGGCCGCGCCGCCGGTGAAGGCGAGGGTCCCGCCGAAGGGCGCGCCGAGGTGGTGCAGGTAGTCCAGGCACAGGCGTTCGGCGAGGGCCACGCCCTGGAGGAGGGCGGCCCACAGGTCGGCGTCGGACTCGGGGTCGCCGAGGAGCAGGGTGGTGGCCTGCGGGGCGTGGAAGGGGAAACGCTCCCCCGGTGACACCAGCGGGTAGGCGACCGCGGTCGACGGTTCGAAGCCGGCGGCCCGGGCGTCCAGCGCGGCCGGATCCGCGCCCGGGAAGCGGGCGGTGAGGACGCCGGCGCCGACTCCCGAGGCCCCGCCGGGCAGCCAGGTGCCGTCCGGGGCGAGGTGGTTGTACACGACGCCGGACGCGTCGTGGACCGGCTCCGCGCAGGCGCCCTTCAGCACCAGCGTCGTCCCCAGCGCCGAGTTCCACGCGCCCTCGCGCAGCGCGCCCGAGGCGATCTGGGCCGCGCAGCCGTCCGTCATGCCCGCGACGACCGGGGTGCCGGCCGGGATGCCGGTGGCGTCGGCGGCGGCCCGGCAGACCTCGCCGAGCCGGGTGCCGGGGCGTACGACGTCCGGGAGGGCGCCCTCGGGCAGGCCCGTGATGTCCGGCCAGCGGCCGCGCTCCACGTCGTACGACGTCTTCAGGGCGTGGCTGGAGTCGGCGGGGACCCGGCGGCCCGCCAGCCGCGCCGTGATCACGTCCGGCTGGTGCGCGACCAGCCCCGGACCGTACCGGTCGACGAGCCAGCGCGCCTTCGGCAGCGCCCAGGCGTCCTGCACCCCGAGACCGGTCGCGCGCAGCCGGCCCGCTTCCCGGGCCGCCCGCCGGTCGTCGTACATCAGCGCGGGGCCCAGCGGGCTGCCCGTGCGGTCGGTGAGCAGCACGGTCCCCGAGGTTCCGCACACCGCGACCCCGCCGACCCGGGCCCGGACGCCGTCCAGCGCGCCCCGGCAGGCCGTGCACACCGCCTGCCACCACTCCAGCGGGTCCTGCTCGTGCCGGGCACCCTCCCGGCGGCCGCGCACCAGGGGCGCCGAACCGCCGCCGAGGACGCTGCCGCCGGCCGTCACGAGCAGCGCGCGCACTCCCTGGGTGCCGAGGTCGATCCCGAGCCATGCCAACGCCATCCGCCCTCCCGGACCTCGCGACGGGCACTGTGAACTTCCCACGCCTCTATGAGATTTCCCCTTGTTCTCCCCGTGCACAAGGGATTGACGGACCCCGATCGCCGTTACACGCTCTGTTGTCGACTCGACTCACCGTGTCACCCCGGCGCGGCGAGGGATCGGGAAGAGCGCGCGATGAGCAGTGCACAGCAGGAGCAGCCGCAGGGGCCCGCCGCCCGGCAGACCGCCATGGCCGAACTCGTCCTCGCCGAGGGCACGGTCACCGCGGCCGAGCTGGCCGACCGGTTCGGGGTGAGTCTGATGACCGTCCACCGGGACCTGGACGAGCTCGAACGGCAGGGCGTCGTGCGCAAGTTCAGGGGCGGGGTGACCGCGCAGCCGTCCGGGGTGTTCGAGTCGAACGTGCAGTACCGGCTGAAGACCATGCGCCCGCAGAAGGCCGCGCTCGCCGAACACGCGCTGCGGCTGGTCGAACCGGGGATGGCGATCCTCCTGGACGACTCCACCACCGCCCTGGAGGTGGCCCGGCGGCTCTGCCTCGGCGAGATCACCCCGCTCACGGTCGTCACCAACTTCCTGGAGGCGATCACCCTGCTGGCCGGCCGGCGGGGACTCCACCTCCTGGCGCTCGGCGGGGACTACGACCGGCTGCACTCGTCCTTCCTCGGGGTGTCCTGCGTGGAGGCGGTCGAGCAGCTGCGCGTGGACGTGGGCTTCGTGTCGACGTCGGGCGTGCACGGCGGGCAGGCCTACCACCAGGAGCAGCACATCGTCTCCGTGAAGCGGGCGATGCTCGACGCGGCCGCCCGCAGCGTCCTGCTCGTGGACCACACCAAGCTGGGCCGGGTCGCCCTGCACCGGGTCGCCCCGCTCCACCGCTTCGACCGGCTGCTGGTGGACGACGGCGCCTCCCCGGAGGCGCTGCGCGACCTGGACGAGCACGAGGTGCGCTACGAGGTCTGCGCCACGGGCCCCGGGGCGGCCGACGTCCGCCCGGGGGCCGGGTGAGCCGCGCGGTGGCCGTGCCCGGCCGTGTCCTCGACGCCGAGAGCGGAGACAGTACGCCGAGACGGGAGACAGTACGCGATGAACTCCAGTGTGCGTGTGGTGGCCGCCGGTGACCACTTCGTCCTGCCGTCGCTGATCGCGGCGGCGCTCGCCCGGGAGGCCGTGTGCGACGTGCGCGAGCTGACCCTGGGCTGGCCGCTCGAACCGTTCGGGCCGGTCGCCGAGGTGAGCGAGGCCAGCGACGCCGAGGACGAGCTGATCGCGGCCCTCGCCGGCGCCGACGTGCTGGTCACCCAGATGGGGCCGGTCACCGCGCGGGTCCTCGCCGCCCGTCCCGAGCTGCGGCTGGTCGTCGTCTGCCGGGGCGGCCCGGTGAACGTCAACCTGGAGGCCGCCCGGCGGCACGACGTCCGGGTGTGCTCCGCGCCGGGCCGCAACGCCGCCGCCACCGCCGAGTTCACCGTCGGCCTGCTGCTCGCCGCCCTGCGCCGCATCCCGCAGGCCCATGACCTCCTCGCGGGGCGGGGAAGCTGGGGCGGGGCGGCGTACTACACGTACGAGCGCAGCGGCCTGGAGCTGGAGGACCTGCCCGTGGGACTCGTCGGGTACGGCGCGGTCGGCAGCCGGGTCGCGCGGGTGCTGTGCGCGTTCGGGGCGCGGGTGATGGTGTACGACCCGTACGTGCGCGGCGAGGTGCACGGGTTGCGCCTGTCCTCGCTCGACGACCTGCTGCGGCGCTCCCGGGTGATCACCCTGCACGCCCGGCTCACTGCGGAGACCCGGGGGCTGATCGGCGCCCGCGAGCTGGCGCTGCTGCCGCCCGGCGCGGTGGTGGTCAACTCGGCCCGGGGGGCGCTGCTGGACGAGGCCGCGCTGTGCGGGGCGCTGGAGGACGGGCGGCTCGCGGCGGCGGCCCTGGACACCTACGCCCGCGAACCGCTCCCGCCGGACTCGCCGCTTCGCGCGTGGGCCGGGCGGGTGGTGCTGACCCCGCACCTGGGCGGGGCCAGCCGCGCGGTGGCGGAGAAGGCCGCCCGGATCGCGGCGGCCGAGGTGGGCCGATGGGTGCGCGGCGAGCCGCTCGCGCACTGTCTGACCTGAAGGCACCGGGAGGCGGGCTTGTTCGTCGGGATCGATGCGGGGACGTCCGTGGTGAAGGCCGCGGCGTTCGACCGGGCCGGCCGCCAACTGGCCGTCCGGGCACGGCCGGTGGGCCTGGACATGCGGGGCGGTGCGGTCGAGCAGGACATGGGTGAGGTGTACGGGGCGGTCGTCGCCGTGCTGCGCGAGCTGACCGCGGCGGTGGCCGGGCCGGTGGAGCTGGCGGGGCTGACCGGGCAGGGCGACGGGGTGTGGCTGGTGGACGCGGCGGGCCGTCCGGTGCGGCCGGCGATCTCCTGGATGGACGGCCGGGCCCACGGGCTGGTGGACCGCTGGCTGGCCGACGGCACCTTCGAGTCCCTCTTCCGGCGCACCGGCAGCGCGCTGTTCCCGGGCTGTCCGGGCCCGCTGCTGGCCTGGCTGGACCGGCACGAGCCGGCGGCGCTGGACGCGGCCGCGGCGGCCGTCGCCTGCAAGGACATGGTGTTCCAGCGGCTGACCGGCGCCGCGCGGGCGGTGACCGACGTGTCGGACGCGTCGATGCCGTTCCTGGACCCGCGCACCCGCTCGTACGACGACCGGGCCGTGGAACTGCTGGGTCTCGCCCACCGGCAAGGGCTGCTGGCGCCGGTCGCCGACCCGGTCCCGACGGGCGGGGCGTGCGGGGCGGGGCTGCCGGCCGGCACCCGGCTGGCGAACGGTCCCTACGACCTGCCCGCCTGTGCGCTCGGCGCCGGGGTCACCGCACCCGGGGACGGGCTGCTGATCGTCGGCACCTGTCTGGCCGCGCTGGTCGCCACCACCGGGCTCGACCTGGGCGGCGAACCGGCGGGGCTGTACATCTCCACGGACCGGCCGGGGCACCGGCTGCGCGCGATGCCCGCGATGGTCGGCACGGCGGCGCTGGACTGGGTGCTGCGCACGACGGGCGTCCGGCACGCGGAGGTGGACGGGCTGCTGGAGTCCTCGCCGCCCGGTGCGCGCGGGGTGCGGGTGCTGCCGTACTTCGCGCCCTCCGGCGAGCGGGCGCCGTTCGTGGAACCGGGGCTGCGGGCCGAACTGCTCGGTGTGTCACTGGAGTCGACGCCCGCCGATCTGGTCCGGGCCACCTGCGAGGGCATCGGCCACGCGGCCCGGCACTGCCTGGCGGCGGCGGGCCTGACGGGCACGCTCGCGGTGTGCGGGGGCGGCACCCGCAGCCCCGCGTGGACGCGGCTGCTGGCCGATGTGCTGGGCCGGCCGCTGCGGGTGGTGGAGGGCGAGGTCGGCGCGCGGGGCGCGGTGCTGGCGGCGGCCGGGCGGTACGGGGTCCCGCTGGACACCGCGGCCTGGACCGAGCCGGCCCTCCTCGTCGAGCCGGACCCGGACCGGGCGGCCTACTACGCGAAGGAGCACGAGGAGCACCTGCGCCTGCTCACCACCGCCCGCGCCCGCACCCGGCACTGAGCAGGTCCCGAGCGTTCGCCCTGCGAGCCACCAAGCGAGCAGACCCGGCACGCTCACCCTGCAGGCCGCTACACGACCGGACCCGACGCGTTCGCCCGCAGGCCGCCACACGAGCGGATCCGGCGCGTTCGCGGGCCGGGGCTGGCCCGGCAGACCCACCCGGCGGCCCCCGAACAAGCCGAACCCGGCACGCTCGACACCGGCCCGAACAAGCCGGGCCCGGCACGCTCACGCACCGGCCCAGCAAGCTGGGCGCGGCGCGTTCGCCGAGCGGCCGTGCACGGGCCGGGCCCCGCGCGTTCGCGTTCGTCTACAGGTTGCTGAAGTCCGGGCCCTTGGTGCGGGTCCGCTTGATCTCGTAGAAGCCCGGCACGGACGCGACCGCGAGGGTGCCGTCCCACAGGCGGGCCGCGTCCTCGCCCTTCGGGGCGGGGGTGACGACCGGGCCGAAGAAGGCGAGCTGCTCGCCGTCGGCGCCGGGGACCGCGATGACCGGGGTGCCGACGTCCTGGCCGACCTTCTCGATGCCCTCCTTGTGGGAGGCGCGCAGCTCCGCGTCGAACTCGAAGTCCTGCTGCTCGGCGTACTCGATCAGCTCGGCGGGCAGGCCGGCGTCGGCGAGCGCCCCGGCGATGGCCTCCAGGGTGGCGCCCTCGCCGTTGTTGTGGAAGCGGGTGCCGAGCGCGGTGTAGAGGGGGCCGAGCACGTGCTCGCCGTGCTTCTGCCAGGCGGCGGTGACCACGCGCACCGGCTGCCAGGCCTTGGTGGCGAGCATCTCCCGGTACTCCTCGGGCAGCTCGTCCAGCCTGTTCTCGTTGAGGACGGCGAGGCTCATGATGTGCCAGCGGACCTCGATGTCGCGGACCTTCTCCACCTCCAGCACCCACCGGGAGGTCATCCAGGCCCAGGGGCACAGCGGGTCGAACCAGAAGTCGACGGGTGTCTTGCCGGACGGAGTCGTGGTCTCGGGCATGGCGCTCCTCAGCGAAACGGTCTTTTGAAGGATCAACGACGTCCCCGGCACCCGCATTCCCAGGCGACTCGTGTCAGGTGCACATGGCAGGATCGGTCCTGTTCAGCCCTCATCCACGTGATCACAAGGGAGTGCACCCGTGCCAGGTGAGAATCTGTCCCGCGACGAGGCCCGGGAGCGGGCCGCCCTGCTGTCCGTCGACGGATACGACGTGTCCCTGGACCTCAGGTCCGCGGTCGGCGACGGGGACGGGGACGGCGGGCCGCGCACCTTCCGCTCGGTGACCACCCTCCGCTTCCGCTGCAACGAGCCGGGCGCGTCCAGCTTCGCCGACCTGATCGCGCCGGCCGTGACCGCCGTCTCGCTCAACGGCAAGGACCTGGACCCGAGCGAGGTCTTCGACGGCTCCAGGATCGTGCTGGAGGACCTGGCCGCCGAGAACGAGCTGGTGGTCGACGCCCAGTGCGCCTACTCGCGCACCGGTGAGGGCATGCACCGCTTCGTCGACCCCGAGGACGGCGAGGTCTACCTCTACACCCAGTACGAGCCGGCCGACTCGCGCCGGGTGTTCGCGAACTTCGAGCAGCCGGACCTCAAGGCGCCGTTCCGCTTCGAGGTGCGGGCGCCCGAGGGCTGGACGGTGTGGAGCAACGGCGCGGGCGAACGCGCCGACGGGGTGTGGCGGTTCGCGGAGACGAAGCCGATCTCGACGTACATCACCTGCGTGGTGGCGGGCCCGTACCACTACGTGACGGACCACTACGAGCGGGTCCTGGAGGACGGCTCGAAGCTGGAGATCCCGCTCGGCGCGATGTGCCGCAAGGGTCTGGCACCGCACTTCGACGCCGACGACGTCTTCCTGGTCACCAAGCAGGGCCTGGACTTCTTCCACGAGCACTTCGACTACCCGTACCCGTTCGGGAAGTACGACCAGGCGTTCGTGCCGGAGTACAACCTGGGCGCGATGGAGAACCCGGGACTCGTGACCTTCCGCGAGGAGTACATCTTCCGCGGGAAGGTGACGCAGGCGTCGTACGAGGCCCGCGCCACCGTGATCCTGCACGAGATGGCGCACATGTGGTTCGGCGACCTGGTCACCATGGTGTGGTGGGACGACCTGTGGCTGAAGGAGTCCTTCGCCGACTTCATGGGTACGTTCGCGAACGTCGGCGCGACCCGCTTCCAGGACGCCTGGATCACCTTCGCCAACCGCCGCAAGGCCTGGGCGTACCGCGCGGACCAGCTGCCGTCCACGCACCCGATCACGGCGGACATCCGCGACCTGCAGGACGCCAAGCTGAACTTCGACGGCATCACCTACGCCAAGGGCGCCTCGGTGCTCAAGCAGCTGGTGGCGTACGTCGGCCAGGACGCCTTCCTGGAGGGCGCCCGCCGGTACTTCAAGCGCAACGCGTACGGCAACACGCGCCTCGGCGACCTGCTCTCGGTGCTGGGCGAGACCAGCGGCCGGGACATGACGGCGTGGTCCAGGTCCTGGCTCCAGACGGCCGGGGTGAACTCGCTGACCCCGCAGGTGCTGCTGGACACCGAGGGCGGCCGGATCGCCGAGCTGGCGGTGCTCCAGGAGGCCCCCGAGTCGCACCCCGAGCTGCGCCCGCACAGGGTCGCGGTGGGCCTGTACCGGCTCACGGCCGAGGGCGCGCTGGAGCGGTACGCGCGGGTGGAGACGGACGTGGAGGGCCCGCGCACGGTCGTGGCGGACCTGGCGGGTGCCGAGGCGCCGGCGCTGGTGCTGGTCAACGACGACGACCTCACGTACTGCAAGGCGCGCTTCGACGAGACGTCCCTGGTCACCCTGCGCGAGCACCTGGGCGCGATCACCGACCCGCTGGCCCGCGCCCTGTGCTGGTCGGCGCTGTGGAACCTGACCCGGGACGGGCTGCTCCCGGCGCGGGACTTCGTCGGCCTGGTGCTGCGGTTCGCGGGCCGCGAGTCCGACATCGGCGTGCTGCAGATGCTGCACGCGTGGGCGCACTCGGCGCTGGTGCACTACGCGGCGCCCGCGTGGCGGGAGACCGGCGGGGCACTGCTCGCCGAGGGCGCGCTGCGGGAGCTGCGGGCGGCCGGACCGGGCAGTGAGCACCAGCTGGCCTGGGCGCGCTTCTTCGCGACCATGGCCTCGGCCGAGCCCGACCTGACCCTGCTGCGGGACCTGCTGGACGGCACGTCGGCGGTCGACGGCCTGGAGGTGGACCAGGAGCTGCGCTGGGCGTTCCTGGAGCCGCTGGCCGCGTACGGGGTGGCCGACGAGCCGGCGCTGGCCGCCGAACTCGCCCGGGACGACACCGCGTCGGGCAAGCGCCACCAGGTCCGCTGCCTCGCGGCCCGCCCCTCGGCGGCGGTCAAGGCGCAGGCGTGGGCGCAGGTGGTGGAGTCCGACTCCCTCTCCAACGCGCTGGTGGAGGCGACCATCGCGGGCTTCGACCGGCCCTCGCAGCGGGAGCTGACGGCGGTGTACGCGGAGAAGTACTTCGCGGCGATCGAGCGGGTGTGGCGGGAGCGCTCGATCCAGATCGGCATGGACGTCGTCCGGGGGCTGTTCCCCTCCTACCAGGACCGGCCGGAGACCCTGGAGGCGACGGACGCGTGGCTGGACGCCCACCGGGAGGCGGCGCCGGCGCTGCGGCGGCTGGTGCTGGAGGCGCGGGACGACCTGGCGCGGGCGCTGCGCGCACAGGCGTGCGACGCGGAGGCGGCCGGCCACTGAGCTTTGGCCTGAGCTTCCCCGGTCGGTGACCGTTACGGAATCCAGTCAATCACACCCGTAACCCCTGGTCCGCACCCGAGCGGACCAGGGGTTTTCCGTGCCTACTCGGCACCCGAACACCTGACCTTTAGTCCCGCCTTGTCCGCATTCCTCGACGAGCGTGTAACACCGGTTACGGGTGGGACCGGGCGCGGGAAATTCGACGCCATGACGCACGACACCCCGCTCTCCCCCCGCCCCCTGCGCCACCTCAATGAGGTGCACCGCCGCGTCCTGACCACCGCTCAGCTCCGCGCCCACGGCGTGACGACGGCCGAGCTGAGCGAGCAGTGCCGCCCCGAAGGCCCCTGGCGTCAGCTGCTCCCGAACGTCGTCCTGCTGCACCCGGGCACCCCGACCAGCGAGGAGCGGCTGCACGGGGCCCTGATGTACGCGGCCCGCGAGTCCTCGCCCGGCGTCCCGGCCCAGCCGACGGCCAAGTCCCCGCACCGCCCGGTCTACGCCGAGGCGATGCTCACGGGCCTGGCGGCCCTCACCCTGTACGGCTTCTCCGCCACCCCGCCGCTGGTCTCCCTGGACCGCGTCGACGTCCTGGTGCCCCGGCTGCGCCGCATCCGCTCCACGGGCTACGTCCGGGTCGTGCGCACCCCGGCCCTGCCCACGCCCCGGGCGGTGACGGGCCTGCCGGTGGCACCGGTGCCGCGGGCACTGGCGGACGCGGTGGCGGACCTGACGGACGCGGAGGCGGTGCGCCGGCTGCTGACCGAGGCGGTGCGCGGCGGACACTGCGAACCGGCCGCCGTGGTCCGCGAGTTGACCCAGGCGCGGCTGCTCACCCGCCCGCACGTGGTGGAGGCGGTGGACTCCCTGCTGGCGGAGGGCCGGGCGATCGCCGAGGACCGCCTCTTCCGGATGGTCCGGGAGTACGGCCTCCCGGACCCGGTCTGGAACGTGGACCTGCGCCTGCCCGGCGGCCCCCACCTCGGCGGCCTGGACGCGTACTGGCCCGACCAGGCGGTCGCCGTCGAGCTCGACACCCGCGCGCCGCGCGCGAGCCACCGGGAGGACGCGGGCCACCGGGAGGACGAGGACGCCCAGTGGTCGGAGTACGCGCGCAAGCGCGAGCACCTGGAACGCCTGGGGATCACGGTCGTCCACGTCACGCCGAGGAAGCTCAGGGACGCGATGGAACAGCAGGCGGCGGTGGTCCGCACGGCCCTGATGGCCTCCGGCGACCGCGATCCGGCCGCCTATGTCGTGGTGCTGCCCCGGTAGTGACGGACCGGGTGGGCATCAGGAGGGGAGAGGAGGGGCCACCGGCACGCCGGTGGCCCCTCCTCGGGCTCCCGGGCGGCTCAGTGCTCGGCCTCCGGCACCCCGAGCACCTCGCCCTGGCGGGTCCCGCACACCTCGTCGAGCAGGGCGGCGTAGGCCGCGATCATCCGCGTACGGCTGAACCGCTCACGGCTGCGCTCCAGCGCCGGCAGCAGGTCCGCGCGGCTCGCAACCGCGCTCGACCAGGCGAGGGCGACGGCGGCCGGGTCCGGCGGGGTCACGTAGCCGAGGCCGTCCACGATGGCCGCACTGTCGCCGACGTCCGTCGTCACCGCGATCGCGCCGCACATCATGCCCTCGATCAGGCACAGGGGCGCCGCCTCGCCGGAGACGGAGGTCAGGGCGACGACGTCGGATCCGGCGTACACCGCCTCCATGTCGTGCCGCACGCCGAGCAGGTGGACGCGGCCGGCGAGGGCCCGGTCGCCGGCGAAGGCGATCTCCAGGTCCGCCCACAGGGCGGGGTTGGCGTCCGTCATCCCGGCCCCGCACATCACCACGTGCCCGCCGCCCTCCCGGGCCAGCCAAGTGCGGGCGGCGGCGAGCAGCAGGGGGACGTTCTTCATCGCGGCGTAGCGGGCGGCGAAGACGATCACCGGGGCGCCGGGCGGGATGCCGAGGGAGGCCCGGAAGGCGAGCCGCGCCGCGGCGTCCGGCCGGAAGCGGAGCAGGTCGACACCGTTGGGTATGACGTGCAGCAGCCCGGAGGGGACGCCGGCGGCCTCGTACGCCCGCCGCGTCGACTCGGCGCAGCACACGCACGCCACCACCGTGCCGTCGGCGATCGCGGCCTTCAGCTCGTCCAGCGCGGGCCCCTGGTTCTCCGGGTCGGAGCGGTGCAGGCCGACCACGACCGGGCGGCGGGGCAGACCCGCCTGGTTCAGCAGGGCGAGCGGCTGCTCCTTCAGCGAGAGGATCACGTCCGCGCCGGCCGTCACCCGGGCCGTTTCGGCCAGCTCCGGCCCGCTGAAAACGTTCGCCGCGAGTGCCCCGTCGACCAGGCCCGCGCTGCGGCCCAACGAGGTCACGCGGACCCCGCCGGCCGTCAGGGCCCGGTAGCAGCGGTCGTCCTCCATGCGCTGCCGGGTGGCCTCGCGGTGGACCTCTCCATGGATGCTCAGCACCCGGTGGGACTGGCCGCCCTCGGCCAGTCCCCGTACGACGTCACTGTGCACGATCCGGGCTCCTCCGGAGAAGAAGCCCTCGTAGACCGACAGCACACGCAGTCCGTGCCCTACGCGCACGACGACCACCCGCCTTGCATAAATGATCGAGAAGATCGAGCCATACCCGTCCATAGCGGGTTAGCCGATATGAGGCGGTACGGACATTGCGTACGCGTTAACTCGTCATGACGCGAATGAAACGGTGCCTGACAGAATCAGCCCTTCTTCAGGACCAGCTCCGTGTTGCGGTCGGCCGCCGTGCCCGCGAGGGCCTTGTTGGCGCCGGGGGCGTTGTAGGCCAGCTCCCGGTAGAGGGCGGCCAGGCCGGTCTGGGAGAGGTCCGCGAAGTCGGTGCGGTGCGGCGCGGCGGACTCGATCAGGGTGGTGAACAGGGAGATCGTGCCGTCCTTGTTGTCGACCAGCTCGATGATGCGCGCCAGGTGCGGGTAGTCGACGTGCGAGGCGGTGGAGATCTCCCAGAAGGAGCGGCCGCCTGAGGCCTGGTGCGCGGTGATCACGTTCTTGTGGATGTGGCCGTTCACCCAGGCCAGCACGTTGGCGTGGGCGCTCAGCAGCGAGATCACCTCGGCGCCGCCGTGCCGCTTCTCGCCCGGGCGGGCCGGGTCGGGGCGGGTGTTGTCCATCGTCTTGCTGGTGTGGTGGCTGAAGACGACGGCGTAGGAGTCCTTGTTGTCCTTCAGCGTCTTGTCCAGCCACTTCAGCTGGGCGGTGCCGATGGAGCCCTCGTAGTGGCCGCCGGCGTCGGTGGTGTCGATGCTGATGCCGATGACGTCCTCGGAGATGCGGAAGGCGTAGTACTGGGTGCCCGCGTCCAGGTTGGCCGAGGAGTAGCCGTGGCCGGCCGGGCCGTGACCCTGGTACGCCGGATCGAGGTGGGCCTTGAGGTAGTCGGCCTGGGTGTACGGGGCCCGCTTCTCGTCCGGGGTGACCGAGCGCATGGAGCGGGCGTGCGCCTTGAGGAAGTCGCGGTAGCCGGCGCCCTTGGGGTCCTTGGCGTTCTTGATGGCGTCCTGGAGCTTCTTGGCCTCGGCCGCGGTGACGCTCATCAGCTTCTTGCCGCCGATGGCCGCCTCGGCGAGGTAGGGGTCGCCGTGGGAGCCGTAGCAGCCGAGCGGGAGGGCGTCGTGGTTGCCGACGGTGGAGTACCAGGGCAGGTTGAGGCCGGGGCTGCGCACGTCGCGGACCGCGGCGGCCAGGAAGCCCGCGAGGTGCGGAAAGCCGAGCGTCTTGTCGCCGTCTCGGGTGGCGGAGTCGGGCTGCCAGTACAGATTCAGACCGCTGTTCTGCACGCCCTCGTAGTGTCCCGGCCGCCCCGAGTCGGGGGTGATGCGGCCACCGCTCATCACCTTCATGAACCACTCCAGTTCGGAGTGGGCGTTGTTGTCGGTGTTGTCGCCGGTGGTCATGACGAAGTGCAGCGGGGCACCGGTGACGGGGGCGCCGCGCAGCGCGTTGACCCGCTCGACGAGCGAGACGGCACCGGGCACGGTCAGCGCCTCGTGCGGGCGCCAGGCGTGCGGGTCGGAGGCGCGCAGGTACTCCAGCCGCAGCGGGTGCTGGACGTCCTGCAGGTGCAGGTCGGTGAACTGGACGAAGGCGGCGAGCGCGGTACGGCGGCCGGCCCGGCCGGACTTGGGCGTGGCCAGCTCGCTGCGCACCACCCGCGCCCAGCCGGGGCCGTCGCCCAGGCGCCGGTAGCCGGAGCCGCCGTGCGGGGTGGCCACGGAGGCGAGCGTGGTGCCCTTGGTGTAGGGGGCGAGCGGGGCCGCGGGAGCGGCCTGCCGGGAGTGGGCGACGGGCGCCTGACCGTTGGTGGCGGCCTCGCTGTCGGTGGGGCGCAGGGCGTAGCCGACGCCCGCGGAGAGCGAGACCGCTCCGGCGGCGGCGAGGACGGTACGGCGATTGACCCCCAGAACGGAGGTGGCGACAGAGCGTGTGCGCGACATGGCGCGGTCTCCCCGGGTGCGAACGCGTCGGCAGTGGTCGCGGGCCGTCGCAGGCGCGAACGCCCCGCTCGCTCTGGATCGTTGGCAGTGGGGATGACCTGTGCGTGAACGCGGCGGCAACGCGCAGCGCCGATCACCGTACGTGGATCACGGGGTGGGGTCCGCGGTCACGGAGTGGATCGCGGGCGGCCGGGGGCCGGTCACTCCTCGTTCATCTGGCGGGGTAGGGGATGCTCCTCCAGCCGTCCGTGAGCCGGGCGTTCGCGCCACAGCCGCAGCGCCACGTCGACCATCCGGACGCGGGTGAGCGAGGGTACGGCGGCCAGGTCCTGCCAGGCGGCGAAGTCGGTGGATCCGCCCACCTCGTGGCGGAGTTCGCCGCCGGCGATCTCGCCCTCGTAGATCAGGCGCAGGGCGTGGCGGTCGGTCACCGGTGTGAGCCGCCTGCGGGGGAGGTGGAAGCGGCGGGAGTCCACGCCGAGCAGGCCGGTCACCGCGATGCGGTAGCCGGTCTCCTCGGTGACCTCGCGGCGGACGGTGTCGTACGGGTCCTCGCCGTGCTCCATCCCGCCGCCCGGCAGCACCCACTCGGGCGTGCCGTCGAGTCCCGGTGAACGAGCGAGCAGGAGCTGTCCGTCGCGCACGCACACGGCGTAGGCCGCCACCCTCAGTTTCCTTCGCATCCGACGACGTTAGCCGCCGGGGTTGGCCGGCGAGTACTCCGGCGCGGACCAGCGCAGCGGCAGGGCGGAGGGGGTCCACAGGGCCTCGGTGAGGGTGAAGCGGACCGTCCGGCCGCCGTCGGCGGAGAACTCGGTGTGTGCCTCCCCGGTGAGCTGGAGGGTGGTGCCGGTGGTCCAGTCGAGCAGGAGCAGGCCGGCGCGCGGGTCCGTGCGGAGGTTGCCCAGGGTGAGGAACATGGCGTTGCCGGGGTAGTCGGGCCAGGCCAGCTCGTTCGGTGAAACCACCCTGAGGAAACCGGGGTTGCCGCCGCGGTGGCTGGCGTCGGCGCCGCCGTCGTGCACGGTGGCCAGGAAGAAGGTGTCGGCCGCGGCGGCGAACTCCGCGTCCGACGGGGTGAGTCGGGTCCGGCGTTCGGCGCGGCCCGGTGTCCGGCGGGCGACCGTCTCGTAGCTCTCCCGGCGCTGGATGTACTTGGGGCAGTTGGAGAAGACCTGGTCCGCCTCGACCGCGAAACCCCCCGGCGTGGGCCTCAGCCGGCCGTTGAGCCGCATGCGGCGGCGGGTGCGGGGGTCCAGGGCGATGGTGCCGACCCGGGTGCCGGGTGTTCGCAGGGCCGTACGGAGGGGGTCCGGGCCGTCGTCCGGACGCGGGGTGCGCACGGACATCTGCCGGGGTCCGGTGGCCCGGACGAAGCCCGGGGTGCCGGTGAGCGCGGAGGCCCACACCCGGCCCGTCACCGGGTCCGCAGCGCCGACGACCAGCAGCGGCTGGATCTCCAGGAAGGCCGCGGCGACCGGTCTGATGCCCTGCCCGAGCGAGTGGCCGACGTGCTCGGCGCGGTCGCGGACGCCGGCCAGGTCCTGCAGGGCCCGCGAACCCGCGTGGTAGACGCTCATGTCTAGAAGAAGCCGCAGGTCGGGGCGGAGTCGTGCGGTGCGGGAGCGCCCTCCGGGCCGAGCGGAGCCCCGATCTCCAGGCGGCTGCCGTCAGGGTCGTGGAAGAAGATCCCGCCCGAGGTCCCGCCCTCGCGGTGGGCGACCACGCCCTCGTGGGCGAACTCCGCGCCGTGCTCCCGCAGCGCCCGCTCGTACTCCCGGACCCGCTCGACCGAGTCCACCGTGAAGGCGAGGTGGTGCAGTCCGGCCCGGTCGCGGTCGTAGGCCCCCTCGGCCTGCTGCCAGAGGGTGACGAGGGGCGCGCCGCCGGGCTCGCCCAGCATGGCGTACCTCCGCCCCTCCTCCTTGCCCTCGGCGAGCAGGGCGAAGCCGAGGACGTCCCGGTAGAAGGCGAGCGAGCGGTCGAGGTCGGTGACGTTCAGGCCGGTGTGCGCGATGCGCGGGGTCATGGCTCTTCCCTTCGGGCTGCCGGGGCCCCGGACCGTCCGCCGGAGACCCCCGAGCTGTCTAACCGTCTCAATCAAGTTAGACGGTTAGCGACGGGGGCGTCAACCGGTCACATACCCTTGAGTGGTTAGCCAAGGAGGAGTGCCCGATGCCCACCGTCCGCGATCCCCGCCCCCTCACCGGCGAGCCGCTCGCGCTCGACCTGCTCAACACCCGGTGGAACCAGGAGGGCGCCACCCGGGACCTGCTCGCCGGCACCGAGGGGCTGGCGGTGTGGCTCGCGGGCAACGGGCTGGCCGGAAACCACCCGGCCGACGCGGACGTGCTGCGTCATCTGCGCGAGGCACGCGAGGCCCTCGAGGCCGCGGTGGACGGATCACCGGCCGAGGCGGCACCGCTCGTGGACGCCGTCCTCGCGCACGGCCGGATCCGGGCCCGGCTCACCACCGACGGCCCCGCCGAGGAACCCGAGTTCGCCGACCCCTCGTGGGGCCCGGCCTGGCTGGCCGCCCGCGACTACCTGGATCTGCTGACCCGGGCCCCGGAGCGGATCCGCGCCTGCGCCGGGGGCGGCTGCGTCCTGCACTTCTTCGACACGTCCCGCAACGGCACCCGCCGCTGGTGCTCGATGGCCGCGTGCGGCAACCGCGCCAAGGCGTCCCGCCACTACGCGCGTTCGAAGGAAAGCTGAGCACATCCCTGACGATGTAGGGCCGATCCGCCCATTCCCCATCGCGGGTTTTCCCCATACGTAGATATCGTTTCGGTCAACGAACCCAAAAGAACTGTCCCTTGGGTAAAGCTGAGCGCTCTCGTCCGCTCGTTCCTTTACCTACAAGGGATGCCGATGACTGACACGCCCCAGCGTGATCCGATACCCGGTCCGAGACGCCTGGCCCGCATGGCCGTGGCCGTCGGCGTGGTCGCCGCCCTCTCCGCGGCCGGGCCGATACCCCTGGCCCTCGCCGCGGACGCACCGCCCGCAGCAACCACCGACCCCGGCGTCAAGTCCGCCCACGACAAACTGGGTTCGGACGACGCCGACCTGCTCGCCGAGGCCAAGGCCGAAGGCGACAAGAACGTCACCATGATGATCGCGACAGCCCCGGGCCGGACCGCACAGGTCGCCGAGGAGCTGGACGCGGTCAAGGGCGGCTCGGTCGGCCGCACCTACGACAAGCTCGGTTACGTCCGCGCCACGGTCCCGACGGCCAGGGCGGACGCGGCCATCGCCGCCGCCGCCGAGCTCTCCTCGGTCCACGCCATCGACCTCAAGCAGGAGATCCCGCTCGACGACCCGGCGCCGAACGGCACCAAGTCGGCCACGGGAACGGCGACATACCCGGCTCCGGGCCGCAACACCCCGGCCGAGAACCCGTACAACCCCTCCCACGAGACCGGTGCCGTCGACTTCGTCAAGGACCACCCCAAGTGGGACGGCCGGGGCATCACCATCGGCATCCTCGACTCCGGCGTCGACCTCGCCCACCCGGCGCTGCAGAAGACCACCACCGGCGAACGGAAGATCGTCGACTGGGTCACCTCGACCGACCCCATCGTGGACGGCGACGCGACCTGGCGCCCGATGGTCACCGCGGTCTCCGGCCCGAGCTTCGGCTACGGCGGCGCGACCTGGACGGCGCCCGCCGGCTCGTACGAGATCAGCACCTTCAAGGAGTCCGCGACCACCGGCGGCGACGAGAAGGGCGACCTCAACCGCGACGGCGACACCACCGACAGCTGGGGCGTGCTGTACGACCCGGCCGCCGGCACCGTCACCGTCGACCTGGACAACGACCACGACTTCACCGACGACACCCCGATGAAGCCGTACAAGGACGGCTACCAGGTCGGGTACTTCGGCACCGACGACCCGAAGACCGACGTGGCCGAGCGGGTGCCGTTCGTCGTGCAGATCCGCAAGGACGTCCCGATGGACCCCTACGGCGGTTCCTGGGTCGGCAAGAAGGCGGACTTCGTCAACATCGGCGTCATCGAGTCCGAGCACGCCACCCACGTCGCCGGCATCACGGCCGCCAACGGCCTGTTCGGCGGGAGGATGAACGGCGCCGCGCCCGGCGCGAAGATCGTCTCCTCGCGCGCCTGCACCTGGACCGGCGGCTGCACCAACGTGGCCCTCACCGAGGGCATGATCGACCTCGTCGCCGACCGGGGCGTCGACATCGTCAACATGTCGATCGGCGGTCTGCCCGCGCTGAACGACGGCAACAACGCGCGCTCCGAGCTGTACACCCGCCTGATCGACACCTACGGCGTCCAGCTGGTGATCTCCGCGGGCAACTCCGGCCCCGGCGCCAACACCATCGGCGACCCCGGTCTCGCGGACAAGGTGATCTCGGTCGGCGCGGCCGTCTCCAAGGAGACCTGGGCCGCGAACTACGGCTCCGCCGTGGACAAGAAGTACCAGATGATGCCCTTCTCCTCGCGCGGCCCGCGTGAGGACGGCGGCTTCACCCCGACCCTGACCGCGCCCGGCGCCGCGATCAACGCCACCCAGACCTGGCTGCCCGGCTCCCCGGTCGCCGAGGCGGGCTACTCGCTGCCGGCCGGCTACTCCATGCTCCAGGGCACCTCGATGGCCTCCCCGCAGGCCGCGGGCGCCTCGGCGCTGCTGCTGTCGGCCGCGAAGCAGAAGGGCATCGACCTCACGCCCGCCCGGCTGCGCACGGCCCTGACCTCGACGGCCGACCACATCAAGGGCGTCCAGGCCTACGCGGAGGGCGCGGGCCTGATCGACATCGTGGACGCGTGGGACGTGATCCGCGCCGGCGCCGACGCGCACGACTACACCGTGAAGGCCCCGGTCGACACCGCGCTCGACTTCGCCCTGAAGACCCCCGGCTTCGGCACCGGCCTGTACGACCGCGAGGGCGGTCTGAAGGCGGGCGGGAAGAAGACGTACGACATCACCGTCACCCGCACCTCCGGCCCGGACCAGGCCGTCCGGCACGAGCTGCACTTCGAGAACAACGCCGGGCGGACCTTCCGGATCGTCGGCGACGACGCCGTGAGGCTGCCGCTGAACCAGCCGGTGACGGTGCGGGTCCAGGCGGCCCCGACGTCGGCGGGCATCAAGAGCGCGATCCTGGAGGTCGACGACCCGGGGACGGCGGGGATCGACAAGCAGATCCTCACCACGGTCGTGGTGTCCGCCCCCGTGCACCACACCTACTCGGTGTCCGGCTCGGTGCAGCGCAACAGCACGCAGTCGTACTTCCTGGACGTGCCCGCGGGCGCGAAGTCGCTGGAGGTCGCGATCGGCGGGCTCAAGGACAAGAGCCAGACCCGCTTCATCGCGATCCACCCGTACGGCACGCCGGTCGACAACACCGGCACCCCGTACTGCTACCCCAACTACCTCGACGGCAACGGCTGCAGGCCGGACGTGCGCTCCTACGCCGACCCGCAGCCCGGCGTCTGGGAGGTCGAGGTGGAGGCCCGCCGCACGTCCCCGCTGCTGGACAATCCCTACCGGCTGGACGTCGGCGTGCTCGGCGCGGCCTTCGACCCGCAGACGGTGACCGTGCCCGAGGCGAAGGTGGGCACCGCGGCCACCGCCACCTGGAAGGTGACCAACAACTACGCGGCTCTCGACGGCAAGCCGGCCGGCGGCCCGCTCGGCTCCTCCAAGACCGCCCGCCCGTCCATCAAGCAGGGCGAGACGCAGACCACCACCGTGGACGTCCCGGCGGGCGCCAAGTCCCTGGACGTCGCCATCGGCAACGTCTCGGACACCGCGGCCGACCTCGACCTGACGGTGTACGACGCGAACGGCGCCCAGGTCGCGCAGTCCGCCGACGGCGACTCCGAGGAGGCGGTCTCCATCCCGTCCCCGGCCGCCGGCACGTACACCATCAAGGTCGTCGGCTACTCGGTCCCGTCCGGCTCGACCGACTACGACTACCGGGACGTGTTCTTCTCCTCCGCGCTCGGCTCGGTCACGGTCGACTCGGCGGCGGTGAAGCTCGGCACGGGCGACTCGGCCACGGTGAGCGGTCAGGTCACGGCGGCCGCACAGGCCCCCGCGGGCCGTGAGTTCTTCGGCCAGGTCCAACTGGTGAACGCGCGCGGCACGGTCGCGGGCGTCGGCAGCGTGAAGATCGAGAACATCACACCGTAACGGGTGGCGGGTGTCATGGAAGGGGCGGGTGTCCGGACGGACACCCGCCCCGCCTCCTCGTCTGCCGGCCGCCTCCGCTCAGGAGGCCGCCGCTCAAAAGGCCGGTGCGGCCTTGCCTCCGCTCAGGAGGACCGGTCGGAGGGGCAGGTGATGTGCCGGGATCCCGGCAGCGCCTGCTCGATCCAGGCGCGGTCGGCCGCCACGCGGGCGTCGCCCACCGCCCACAGGCTCGCGCCCGGCTCGCCCCGGCCGACCCGCACGAGCACGTGCTGCCCCTTGCGCGGTGCCGGTTCCGCACCGCCGTCCAGCAGGAAGCGGACCTCGGCCGGTGCGTGCGCGGGCCCGTACACCGGCTTGTAGGAGCGGATCACGGTCAGGGTGATCCGGCTCCAGGGGGACGGCCGCCGCGGCTGCACCCCGGCCACTGTGCCCTCCACGACCAGCTTCGAGCACGCCAGTTCCCGCTCCGGATCGGACGGCCGTCCGCCGTCCCCGGACACCTTGTCCGGGGCCCCGGCCGCGCTCTTGGCCCCCGCGGCGCCGGCGTCCGCGCCGCCGGCCGGGTGCGTCACCAGCCACCCGAGACCGACGACCAGCGAGCAGGCCGCCACCCCGGCGAGCGAGCCGAGCGCGAGGCGCAGGGCCCGGGGCCGCCCGGCGGGCGCCGCCGGGCGTGGCGACCCGTACGGACGGCCGCCGTCCCGTGCACGCCTGCGGGGGCGTACGGACCCGCGGGGCACCGGCGCGCCCTCGTGCGCCCGCGCGTTCCCGGGCGTCGGCACTCCCCCGGCCGCCGGCGCGCCCTCGGACACCCGCGCATCCCCGGATGCCGACGCGCCCCCGGGGGCCGATGCGGCCTCGGGGGCCGGTGCGGCCTCGGGGGCCCGGGGCTCCCCGGTGAGCGCCTCCGCGAGCCGTACCAGCTGGTCCTTCAGCAACGCCACATCGGCCTCGGCCGCCCGGTGCTCCGCGACCAGCGCGGCGTCCCGCCGGGCCTCCTCGGGCAGGGGCTCCCCGGTGACCGCCGCCATGAGGGCGTCCACACCGGCGTGTCCCCGTGGTTCACCGGTGGTCCCGGCCGCCCGGTCGGCCCACGCGTCGTCGTGTCCGGCGGTCATGTCACACCACCTCGTCCTCGTGCAGCCGGTCGCGCAGGGCGCGGACGGCCGTGTGCAGCCTGCTCTTGACGGTGCCCTCGGGGACGCCCAGCTCCTCGGCGATGTCCCGCACGGGCAGGTCGGCGAAGAAGCGCAGCACGATCACCTGCCGCTGGGCGTGGGGCAGTTCGTCCAGTCCCCGGGCGAGGGCCAGCGAGAGCAGACTCGTCTCCTCGCCGGAGGCCTGCGCGGGCTGGCGCAGCGCGGCCAGCCGCTCCCCCAGCCGTTCCCTCCGCCGATTGGCCCGGTGCCAGTCCATGGCGAGGTTGGAGGCGACCACCGCCGCCCACGCGGACACGTCCCGCGGCGCCTCCCGGCCGCTCGCGGTCCGCTCCAGCAGCCGCAGCCGGACCTGCTGCACCCCGTCCGGCAGGTCCGACTGCGGCACCCCGCCGAGGGCGAGCACCGCCCGCACCCGGCGTTCCTGGGCCGCGTCCAGCGGATCGCCGGCGGTATCGTCCACACGGTCCGTACCGCCGGCGTACGCCCCCTGGTCGCGACGCGCCCCTCCGCGCAGCACAAGCCACCCCCTCCCGCGTCCGCCCCTACGACGCGGCGGCGGCCGGAAACGTTCGAACCCGCTCCGGCACCCCGCGGAGGCGTACGTCACACCGCCGTGTGGCCGACACCCGGCCGGGCAGGGACGGGACAGCACAGCTTGCGGCCCGGGCGCCCGGCTGAGGGAATATCTCCAGCTCAGCGGCGCGCTGGGCGGAGGTGAGGAACCGCCCGCCGGATGGTCGTGTCCCACTCCTCGGGCACGCCCCGCAAAGAATTGGACAGCCGGACCGGGGTGGGCCGCATGATGGAAAAGCCCCGGTCATGCAAGAGACACACACAGGGAGTCGTCGTGAGGGTCGGAATCGTCGGAGCCACCGGTCAGGTCGGCACGGTCATGCGCAGGATCCTCGTGGAGCGGAACTTCCCGGTCACCGAGCTGCGCCTGTTCGCCTCGGCCCGCTCCGCCGGCACCGTGCTGGACGGCGTGACGGTGGAGGACGCGGCGGCCGCCGACTACACCGGCCTCGACATCGTGCTCTTCTCCGCGGGCGGCGCGACGTCCAAGGCGCTGGCCGAGAAGGTCGCCTCGCAGGGCGCCGTGGTGATCGACAACTCCTCCGCCTGGCGCAAGGACCCCGAGGTCCCGCTGGTCGTCTCCGAGGTGAACCCGCACGCCATCGCCGACCGCCCCAAGGGCATCATCGCCAACCCGAACTGCACCACGATGGCCGCGATGCCGGTCCTCGGGCCGCTGCACGACGAGGCGGGCCTGGAGGCGCTGGTCGTCGCCACGTACCAGGCGGTGTCCGGCTCGGGCCTCGCGGGCGTGGCCGAGCTGCACGGCCAGGTGCAGAAGACCGCCGCGGAGGCCGACAGGCTCACCCACGACGGCGCTGCGGTCGACTTCCCCGAGCCCGCGGTCTACAAGCGCACCATCGCCTTCAACGTGCTGCCCTTCGCCGGCAACCTCGTGGACGACGGTCTGAACGAGACCGACGAGGAGCAGAAGCTGCGCAACGAGTCCCGCAAGATCCTGGAGATCCCCGGCCTGAAGGTCTCCGGCACCTGTGTGCGCGTCCCGGTCTTCTCCGGCCACTCCCTCCAGATCAACGCCCGTTTCGCCCGCCCGATCTCCCCCGAGCGCGCCACCGAGCTGCTCGCGAAGGCCCCGGGCGTCGCCCTCTCGGACATCCCGACCCCGCTCCAGGCGGCCGGCCAGGACCCGTCGTACGTCGGCCGCATCCGCTCCGACGAGACGGTGGACAACGGCCTCGCCCTCTTCGTCTCCAACGACAACCTCCGCAAGGGCGCCGCGCTGAACGCGGTGCAGATCGCGGAGCTGGTCGCGGCGGAGCTGTCCGCCGGCTAGGTCACCCGCGAAGGGGCGGTCACCGTGGTGTGGCCGCCCCTTTCGCGTGCCCGGGCGCGGATTCCCGCCGTGAACGGCGCGAGGGGCGCCCGGCGTGGTGCCGGGCGCCCCTCGTGGACGTGCGTACGGACGGCTACGCGGCCGACGCGTCCGCCGCCTGGGCCTTCAGGGCACGCTCGACGCCCGAGCGGGACTCCGAGACCAGGCGGCGCAGGGCCGCGTTGGGCTCGGCCGCCGCCAGCCACTCGTCCGTCCTCGCCAGGGTCTCGGCGGAGACCTGGAGCGACGGGTACAGGCCGGTGGCGATCTGCTGGGCGATCTCGTACGACCGGGAGTCCCAGATGTCCTTCAGGACCTCGAAGTACCGCTCGGCGTAGGACGCCAGCAGATCCCGCTGGTCGGTCTGCACGAAGCCGCCGATCACGGCCTCCTGCACGGCGTTGGGCAGCTTGTCGGACTCGACGACCGACGTCCACGCCTCCGCCTTGGCCTCCGCCGTGGGGCGGGCCGCGCGGGCGGTGGCCGCGTGCCGCTCACCGGCGGCGGTCCGGTCCCGCTCGTACTCGCCGGCGATCTCCGCCTCGTCGTACCGGCCGACCGCGGCCAGCCGCTCCACGAACGCCCAGCGCAGCTCGGTGTCCACGGCCAGGCCCTCGACGGTCTGCGTACCGTCCAGCAGGCCGTCGAGCAGGTCAAGCTGCTCCGGGGTGCGCGCGGTCGCCGCGAAGGCCCGCGCCCAGGCCAGCTGGTGGTCGCTGCCCGCCTCGGCCGCGCGCAGGTGGGCCAGCGTGGCGTCGGTCCACCGGGTCAGCAGGGCCTCGCGGGCCGCCGGGTCCGCGTACAGGTCGATCGCCAGCTTGACCTGGCGGTGCAGCGACTGCACGACGCCGATGTCGGACTCCTTGCCGATGCCCGACAGGACGAGGGAGAGGTAGTCGCGGGTGGCCAGCTCGCCGTCCCGCGTCATGTCCCAGGCGGACGCCCAGCACAGGGCGCGCGGCAGGGACTGCTCGAAGTCGCCGAGGTGCTCGGTGACCGTCCTCAGCGACTCCTCGTCGAGACGGACCTTGGCGTACGACAGGTCGTCGTCGTTGAGCAGGACGACGGCCGGGCGGGGCCGGCCGGCCAGCTGCGGCACCGCGGTCAGCTCGCCGTCGACGTCCAGCTCGATCCGCTCGGTGCGCACCAGCTTGCCGGTGGCGGCGTCCAGGTCGTACAGGCCGATGGCGATGCGGTGCGGGCGCAGGACCGGCTCGCCCTTGGCGCCGGCGGGCAGCGCCGGGGCCTCCTGCCGGACGGCGAAGGAGGTGACGACCCCGCCCGCGTCGGTGGCGACCTCCGGGCGCAGGACGTTGATGCCGGCCGTCTGCAGCCACTTTTCCGACCAGGTCTTCAGGTCGCGACCGGAGGTCTCCTCCAGGGCGCCCAGCAGGTCGGACAGGCGGGTGTTGCCGAACGCGTGCCGCTTGAAATAGGCCTGCACGCCCTTGAAGAACTCGTCCTCGCCGACGTACGCCACGAGCTGCTTGAGCACGCTCGCGCCCTTGGCGTAGGTGATCCCGTCGAAGTTGACGAGGACGTCGTCCAGGTCGCGGATGTCGGCCATGATCGGGTGGGTGGACGGCAGCTGGTCCTGCCGGTACGCCCAGGTCTTCATCGAGTTCGCGAACGTGGTCCACGAGTGCGGCCACTTCGAGCCGGGCGCGGCGGCCTGGCAGGCGATGGAGGTGTAGGTGGCGAACGACTCGTTCAGCCACAGGTCGTTCCACCACTCCATGGTGACCAGGTCGCCGAACCACATGTGGGCCAGCTCGTGCAGGATCGTCTCGCCGCGGACCTCGTACGCCGCGTCGGTCACCTTGGACCGGAAGACGTACTGGTCGCGGATGGTGACGGCACCGGCGTTCTCCATGGCGCCCGCGTTGAACTCGGGCACGAAGAGCTGGTCGTACTTCGCGAAGGGGTACGCGTAGTCGAACTTCTCCTGGAACCAGTCGAAGCCCTGCCGGGTCACCTCGAAGATCGCGTCCGAGTCGAGGAACTCGGCGAGCGAGGGACGGCAGTAGATGCCGAGCGGCACGGACTGGCCGTCCTTCTCGTACACGCTGTGCACGGAGTGGTACGGGCCGGCGATCAGCGCGGTGATGTACGTCGAGATGCGCGGCGTCGGCTCGAAGGACCAGACGTTGTCCTTCGGCTCGGGCGTCGGCGAGTTCGAGATGACGGTCCAGCCCTCGGGCGCCGTCACGGTGAACTGGAAGGTGGCCTTCAGGTCGGGCTGCTCGAAGGAGGCGAACACCCTGCGGGCGTCCGGGACCTCGAACTGGGTGTAGAGGTAGGCCTGCTCGTCGACGGGGTCGACGAACCGGTGGAGGCCCTCGCCGGTGTTGGTGTACGCGCAGTCGGCGACGACCCGCAGGATGTTGCGCCCCTCCAGCAGGCCGGGCAGGGCGATCCGCGAGTCGCTGAAGAGTTCGGCGGGATCCAGCTGGTCGCCGTTGAGGACCACCTCGTGGACGGCCGGCGCCACCAGGTCGATGAAGGACGCGACGTCGCCCCGGGCGACGTCGAAGCGCACCGTGGTCACGGACCTGTAGGTACCGCCCTCCTGCGCGCCGGAGAGGTCGAGATCGATCTCGTACGAGTCAACGGTGAGCAGCTCCGCCCGCTGCCGCGCCTCTTCGCGAGTCAGGTTTGTGCCAGGCACGCGGTCATCTCCTCGTTATGTGTCGGTTGCGTCATCCTTCCATGGGATCCACGGGGAGCGCGATGTCCGGATACCGCCGGTCAGCGGGGCGCCGGCGCAGAACGCTGGGCCGTATGACGACATACACCGCACGGCCCGTTCCGTCCCGGGTCCTGGAGGAGCTGCGCGCCGCCGACGACGCCGGCCGTCCCCTCGCCCCCTTCGCCGACGAGGAGGGCGGCTCCCCGCTGCGCTGCTGTCTGCGGCCGAGCGGGCCCGGCGAGCTGATCGCCCTCGTCTCGTACGCGCCGCTGCGCCGCTGGGCGGCGGCGACGGGGGCCGATCCGGGGGCGTACGACGAGCAGGGTCCGGTCTTCATCCACGCCGGGCGGTGCCCGGGGCCGTCCGGCACCGCGCTGCCCTTCACGGGCGCCCACCGCACCCTGCGCCGCTACTCGGCAGGCGGCCGCATCCTCGGCGGCCGCCTGGTGGAACCCCCGGAGAGCTTCGAGGCGGCCCTCACGGAGGCCTTCGCCGACCCGGAGGTGGCCCTGGTGCACGTCCGGGCGGTGGAGTACGGGTGCTTCCTGTACGAGGTGCCCCGGGGCTAGGGCCCTCCTGGTCAGGGGCGTGCGGTCACGGCGGGCCGGCGGCCGGCGTCGGGACCTACCGCCCCCTGGTCCAGGGCCGACGTCAGGGCGGGCGCCGGCCGGCCCCGGGACCGGGCCCCTGCGGATCAGGGCCCGCGGTCAGGGCGCGCCGCCGGTCGCCCGCGAAGCCCCTCCTGGTCAGGGGCCCGCGGTCACGGCGGGCCGGCGGTCGCCGCGGCCGCGTCCCGGAGGGCCTCCAGTACGCGGGTCACCGCACGGCCGGTCTCACCGCCCCTGCGCACCGCCGCCACCACGTGCCGTACCGGCCGGTCCGCGCCCAGTTCGCGCATCACCACCCCGTCCCGGCGGACCGCCGCCGTCCGGGGCACCAGGGCCACTCCCATGCCCGCCTCCACCATGGCGAGGATCGCGGTCCAGCCGGAGGCCGAGTGGCCCTGGTGGGGACTGAAACCGGCGGCCTCGCAGGCACGGCGGGTGATGTCGGACCAGGGGCCGCTGCCACCGAAGATCCAGTCCTCGGCCGCCAGGTCGGTGAGGCCGAGGCGGGGGGCCGCGGCCAGGGGGTGGCCCGGGGGCAGGGCGACGTCGAGGGGGTCGGCGAGCAGGGGCAGGCGGGTGAAGCGGGGGTCGGCGGCGCCGGGGGCCTCGGCCGCGAGCGACACGGCGAGGTCGACCTCCCCGGCGGCCAGCAGCTCGCAGGCCTCGGCGGCCTCCGCCTCGCGGACACGCACGGTCACGGCGGGGTGGGCCTCCCGCAGGGCCCGTACGGCGGGCACCACCAGGGCGGGTACGGCGGTCGGGAAGGCGCCGACCCGGACCTCGCCCGCCTCACCCTGGGTGTACGCCGCCAGCGCGGTCTCCGCGCGCTCCAGCTGCTCGAACACCGCCTCGGCGTGGGTCAGCACCAGCCGGGCCGCGTCGGTGAGCCGGACCCGGCGGCCGTGGGCCTCCAGCAGGGGCACGCCGAGCTGCCGGGCGAGGTTGGTGAGCTGCTGGGAGACGGCGGACGGCGTCATGTGCAGGGCCTCGGCCGTCGCGGTCACGGTGCCGCGTTCCCGCAGGGTGCGCAGGATCTGCAGCTTGCGGAGGTCCCACTCGGCCATGGCGGCACGGTACCGCTTCAGCCGCGGGACGCCGCCCCCAGCACGACCCCGCCGAGGATCAGGGCCATCGACAGCAGCTGGGGCCATCCCGTGGTCTCGCCGAGCAGCGCCCAGGACAGCAGGGCCACGCACACCGGCTGCAGGTAGTAGACGATCCCGGCGCGGGTCGCACCGATCAGGGCGACGGCCCTGTTCCAGGCGAAGAAGGCCACGGCGGAGGAGGCCACGCCGACGTAGAGGAGGGGCAGGACCGTGCCGGGCCTCACGGGGAAGCCGCCCTGGAGGGTGAGGCTCGCCGCCTCGGCGGGCAGCAGGAGGACCGTGCCGACGAGGAACGTGGTGAACAGGAAGCCCGTGCCGCCGAGTTCGGCGGGCCGGTGGCGCAGCAGGGCGCTGTAGCCGGCGAAGCAGCAGGCGGCCGCGATCATCCACGGGCCGCCGGACGAGAAGTGCGCCCCGCCGCCGACGAGCAGGGCCACGCCCGCGCAGGCGACGAGCAGCCCGGTGGTGCGGCGGGCGCCGAGCCGGGCGCCGCCCAGCCGCTCGAAGACCGCCATCAGCACCGGCGAGGCGGCCATGATCATGCCCATCGCGGGGGCCGGGGTGGTCAGTCCGGCCTGGTTGACGAGGGTGTTGTAGACGGCGACGCCGAGGAGGGAGGCGAGGAGGACGTAGCGGCCGTGCCCGCGGAGCCTGGCCCGCTGCCGCCAGGCCTCCCGGGCGCCGAAGGGGGCGACCGCGGCGAGGGCGATCACCCAGCGCCAGAAGGCGTGCTGGACCGGTGGGACGCTGTCGTGCAGCCCTCGGGAGGTGACGAAGCTGCCGGACCAGACGAGGGTGGCGAGGGCGGCGAGGGCGAGGCCGGCCGCGGGGGCGGCGGCCTTGCGGGAGGTGATGGTGGTCCTGGGCAGGACGGCGGCCACGGAGCTCCTTTCGGTGGGATGTGCCCGGTGGGATGTGCCCGGTGGGGTGTGTCCAGTGGGGTGTGCCCCTACCGTCGCAGCGCGCCATCCATCAGGTCCATCGAATCTTTTCGAGCGTTCTTTTCAGTGGAACTGAAGGATCGGGCGGCGAAGATCCGCACGGTCCGCCTTCCGCCCCCGGCGAACTGGCCCGCCAGGGTCGCGCCGAACGCCAGCGCCATGCCTGCCAGTTGGAGGGGGGTGAGCGCCTGACCGAGGGCCGCCCAGCCGACGACCGCCGCGGTCAGCGGGGACAGCGGGCCGAGGAAGCCGGCCTGGACGGCGGTGAGCCGGCCGATGCCGCGGAACCACAGCCAGTAGGCGAGGGCCGTGTTGGCCAGGGCTAGGTAGAGGTAGCCGCCGACCGCGCGCGCGTCCAGCGCGGGCGGGGCGCCCTCGGCCAGCAGGGCGAGCGGCGCGATGAGCAGGCCGCCCGCGGTGAGCTGCCAGCCCGTCAGCGCCAGGGGCCCCACCCCGTCCGGGCGGCCCCACCGCTTGGTCAGCACCGTCCCGGCGGCCATGGCCGCGGTGGAGGCCACGGCCGCGAGCACGCCGACGGCGTCGAGGGCGCCGGCCCCCTTGAGGACGACCAGGCTGACCCCGAACGCGGCCACGAGCCCGGCGAGCAGGGCGCGCCCGGCCGGCCGCCGCCCGAGCAGCAGCGCCGAGAGGCCGACCACGAACAGCGGTCCGAGCGAGCCGACGGCCGCGGCCGTCCCGCCCGGCAGCCGGTACGCCGCGACGAACAGCAGCGGGAAGAAGGCGCCGATGTTGAGCACGCCGAGCACGGCCGCCTTCGCCCACCACAGGCCGCGCGGCAGCACCCGGGTGAGGGCGAGCAGCAGCAGCCCGGCCGGCAGGGCGCGCATCAGGCCGGTGAACAGGGGGCGGTCCGGCGGCAGGAACTGGGTGGTGACGGCGTAGGTGGTCCCCCAGGAGACGGGGGCCAGGGCGGTGAGGGCGATCAGTGCGGCGGGGCGGGCGGCGCGTGGAGCGGCCATGGTGGGCACCCTTCCGGAGGAAGTGGGCACGGGTAATGCCAATCAGCACTGATTAGCTTAGCTCTAAGCTACTTACCGTCAAGCCACTTTCTTGCGGGCGACCGGGACGCGGCGGATACTCGCCGCATGCAGCAGCGCAAGGACCCCGTCGACACGATCGTCGAGCAGTGGGGGCAGGTACGGCCCGACCTCGACACCCGGGCGATGGAGGTCTTCGGCCGCGTCTTCCGGCTCGCGCGCGCCATGGGCGACCGCATGGAGAGGGCATACGAGCCCTACGGCATCTCCCGCGGCGAGTTCGACGTGCTGGCCACCCTGCGCCGCTCCGGCGAGCCCCACACCCTCTCGCCGCGCCAGCTGTCGGCCACACTGATGCTCACCACCGGCGGGATGACAGGCCGCCTGGACAAGCTGGAGCGCGCCGGGCTGCTGCGCCGCTCCCCCGACCCGCACGACCGGCGCGGCCTCCAGGTCACGCTCACCGACGAGGGCCTGCGCCTGATCGACGACGCGGTCGGCGCGGGCCTGGCGGAACAGACGGCCGCCCTGTCCGGCCTCGACGACGAACAGGCCGGCCGACTGGCCGACCTGCTGCGCGAGTTGCTGCGCACGACCGCGGACTAGCCGGACCGGACGCCGCCCGCCGCCGCGTCCGTACGCCGCCACGTCCGTACGCCCGGCCGGGCGCCCGTAGCGCCGCCGGGCGTCGGCCCGCGGGCCGACGCCCCATGGTCAGGCCGTGGCGCCCGCGCCGACACCGGCCCCGAGGTGCCGGGCCACCGCCGCTTCGACCGTCGCGGGCCGTGCGGCGTCGGCGGCCCAGGCGACATGACCGTCGGGGCGCACCAGCAGCGTCGTACGACGGCCGCTCGCCCAGCGGGCCACGGCCAGGCGGTCCGCACGGCCGGCACCCGCCTCGTACGGCTCCGGGGTGATCAGCACGAAGCGGCCGCCGCGCAGGGCCTCGTACAGCCGGGTGCCGCCGGCCAGGCGGACGTCCGGGACCCGGGTACCGGTGAGGCGGTGGGCGCCCCGGGGTGCGGGGTAGCGGTAGCCGAGGCCGGTGACCTGGCCGGCGACCTTGCGGCGGGCGGGTCCCACGGCGTTCAGGAACGTGGTGAGCGCGGCCCGGCCCGCGAGCGTCCAGAGGCGCTTGGCCATGGCCATCCGGACGATCCCGCCGCTGCTGCGCAGCACCGCCCTGCCGACCGGGTGCCGCTCGGCCTGGTAGCTGTCGAGCAGTTCGGGGTCCGCGTGGCCGCCGGCGACCGCGGCCAGCTTCCAGCTCAGGTTGGCCGCGTCCTGCAGCCCGGTGTTCATGCCCTGGCCGCCGGCCGGGGTGTGCACGTGGGCGGCGTCCCCGGCGAGGAAGACCCGGCCGACCCGGTAGGCCGGCGCCTGCCGCTCGTCGCTGTGGAAGCGGGACATCCAGCGGGCGTCGTGCATCCCGAAGTCCCGGCCGAGGGCGAGCCGGGTGATCTCCTTGATCTCCGCCAGGTCCAGCGGCTCGGTGTCCGGGACGTTGCGGCCCCGGTGCCAGCCGATCACCCGGTAGTAGCCGTCCCCGAAGGGCGCGAGGAAGGCGAACGCGTCCCCGACCGCGTTGACCGTCAGCAGGTTCCCCGGCTTCTCGGCCAGCCTGACGTCGGCGAGGACGACGGACCGGATCACCGACCGGCCCGGGAACGGCAGCCCGACCGCCTCCCGCACCGCGCTGCGCATGCCGTCGGCCCCGACGACGTAGGCGGCCCGCAGGGTCTCCGTCCGCCCCCCGGGCCCACGAACCTCGACCGTCACCCCGTCCGCGTCCTGCGTGAGTCCGGTCAGCTCGCTCTCGTACCGGAAGCCGACGCCCGCCTCGACCGCCCGCCGCTCCAGCACCTTCTCCACCTCGTACTGCGGGATGACGAGGAGGTGGTTGAACCGGGAGGGGAGGGCGGCGAGGTCGATGGCGAGGCGGCCGAACAGGTGCAGGCTGTCGAGGGGCCGGCCCGCGGCCTCCAGTTCGTCGGCCAGTCCGCGGGCGTCGAGCTGTTCGAGGGTGCGGGCGTGCAGGACGAAGGCGCGGGAGAGGTTGCTGATCCCGTGGGGGCGCTTCTCGACGACGGTGACCGGGACACCGGCGGCGGCGAGGTCGCCGGCGAGCAGCAGACCGGTCGGGCCGCAGCCGACGACGATGACGTTTTCGCTGGTGAGTCCCGCGGTACCGATGTTTCCCGTGGTGCCGGTCATGATGGCCTCCTGGGTGCCAACGTCCGTTGGCCAACATCCGTTGGTCAACGCTTGTTGGCAACAGTAGACCCGCACTCCCGGAGGGTCAACACTTGTTGGCCTACGCATGTTGGCCTACGCTCGTTGGCATGACCGTACGCCGCTCCGACACCACCCGAACCGCCATCCTCGCCGCGGCCCGCGAGCGTTTCGCCGCCGACGGCTACGAGCGGGCCACCATCCGGGCCATCGCCAGGGACGCGCACATCGACCCGTCGATGGTGATGCGGTACTTCGGCAGCAAGGAGGGACTCTTCGCGGCGGCCGTCGCCCTCGACCTGCGCATGCCGGACATGGCGCGGGTGCCGCGGGAGGAGGTCGGGCAGGCCCTCGTGGGCCACTTCCTCGACCTGTGGGAGGAGAACGAGGAGCTGCGGGCCGTGCTGCGGGTCGGGGTCACCAACCAGGCCGGCGCCGAGCGGATGCAGGGCATCTTCCGCGAGCAGCTGCTGCCGGTGGCCCGGCAGGTGTGCCCCGACCCGGAGCAGGTGCCGACGCGGGCCGCGTTGTGCGCCGCGCAGGTGCTCGGGATGGCCCTGACCCGCTACGTGCTGCGGCTGCCGGCGGCCACGGAGCTGTCCCGGCAGGAGCTGGTGGCGTGGCTGGGGCCGACGCTGCAGCGTTACCTCACCGCACCGAACCCCTGAGACGCGGGCGCGTACGGAGACCTACGGGAAGTGAGCCGCGCGCTCGCGGGGAAAGTGGGCCGCGGATCCGCACGGCGAATGGGCCGCGGGTCCGCACGGCGGACGCGCGGCGGGCCGGTGAGGAAAAACGCCGGGGGCGCCCGTCTCACCCGGGTACGGCTGCGTGCGCGTACCGGGATGACGGGCGCCCCCGGCGGGAGAACCGTGTGGTCGTCAGGTCAGACCTTGGCGCCGGACTTGACGTCGACGTCGGACGAGGTGGTGTCCTTCTTGACGTGCGACTTGTCCAGCAGCATCACCAGGCCGGTGATGACGGCGAACAGGGCGAGCGGGATCAGCACGTAGAGGCCCAGCGTCTGGACGACGCTCAGGCCCGGGCCGGGGTCGTCACCGTCGTCGCGGGTCAGCGCGAGCGCGGGGGACGACATGAGCAGCATCATCAGCGTCGTACCGGCGGCCAGGGCGCCGGCGCGCAGGGCGTTCTTCTTGTCCACGCATTCAAGTTAGCGAATCACCCGGAAGGACGCGCGTCCGGGGTCCCGTACCGCGGGATCATGGCAACCTGCCCTCCCTGAGCACCGCCAGCAGGGCCCGGAGCCGGGGCGAGGCCGTCAGCTCCTCCAGCGGCACCGGCCGGCCCGAGTGGTCCGCGATCGGCAGCCGCCAGTTCGGGTACTGGTCCCAGGTGCCCGGCAGGTTCTGCGGGCGCCGGTCGCCGACGCCGTCCGGCAGCCAGACGCCGATCAGCCGGGCCGGGGTGCGCAGCAGGAAGCGGTGGACGGCGCGGATCTCCTCCTCCTCGTCGGAGCCGGGCGGGCCGGCCGCCGGGCTGTCGAGCAGGCCGAGGCTGCCCAGCAGGGCGAGCCACTCCGCGATGTCGGCGACGGCCTCGGCGCGTTCCTCGACCGCCGGGCGGGTGAGCAGGCCGAGCCGGTCGCGCAGGTCGACGTGGTCGCCGGTGAGCCGGGCCGCGGTGGGCGGCAGGTCGTGGGTGGTGGCGGTGGCCAGGCAGTCGGCGCGCCAGCGCTCGGGCGGCAGCGGGTGCCCGTCGCCCTCCCAGTCGCGTTCGAACCACAGCACCGAGGTGCCGAGCACCCCGCGCCGCTGCAGCGTCTCGCGGACGCCTGGCTCGACGGTGCCGAGGTCCTCGCCGATCACCACGGCCCCGGCCCGGCCGGCCTCCAGGGCCAGGATGGCGAGCATGGCCTCGGCGTCGTAGCGGATGTAGGTGCCCTCGGTGGGCGGGCTGCCCTGCGGGACCCACCAGAGCCGGAACAGGCCCATGACGTGGTCGATGCGCAGGGCGCCCGCGTAGCGGAACAGGGCGCGCAGCAGGTCGCGGTAGGGGGCGTGACCGCAGGCGGCGAGCCGGTCGGGGCGCCAGGGCGGCAGACCCCAGTCCTGGCCGCGGGCGTTGAAGGCGTCCGGGGGCGCGCCGACCGACATGCCGGCGGCGAACACGTCCTGCTGGGCCCAGGCGTCGGCGCCGGCGGGGTGCACGCCGACGGCGAGGTCGTGCACGATCCCGACGGGCATGCCGGCCTCGCGGGCCGCGCGCTGGGCGGCGCGCAGCTGGCCGTCGGTGAGCCAGGCCAGGCGGGTGTGGAAGTCGACGCGGTCGGCGAGGTCGGCGCGGGCCCGCGCGGTGGCCGCCGAGCGGGGGTCGCGCAGGCCGTCCGGCCAGGCGTGCCAGTCGCAGCCGTGGGTCTCGGCGAGGGCGTACCAGGTGGCGTGGTCGTCCAGGGCCTGGCCGTGGGCGGCGCGGAAGTCGTCGTAGGCGGCCTGCCTGCCGGGGGCGAGGGGGACGCGCAGGACGATCTCCAGTGCCTCCCGCTTCAGTTCCCACACCGCGTCGCGGTCGATGAGGGCGCCCTTGTCGAGGACGGCGGCGCGCAGCCGCCCGGCCCGCTCCAGCAGGGTACCGAGGCGGTCGCGGTCCGCGGCGTACGCGAACTCGGGGACGTCCTCGATCCGCAGGTGGACGGGGTCGGGGAAGCGGCGCGAGGAGGGCCGGTACGGGGAGGGGTCGGTGGGGGCTCCGGGCACGGCCGAGTGCAGCGGGTTGACCTGGACGAACCCGGCTCCGGCGGTGCGTCCGGCCCAGCCCGCCAGCTCGGCGAGGTCGGCGAGGTCGCCCATGCCCCAGGAGCGGCCGGACAGCAGCGAGTAGAGCTGGACCAGCAGGCCGTGGCAGCGTCCGGGCGGGGCGGGCAGCCGGTCGGGGGCGACGACGAGGTGCGCGTGGCCGGTGCGCCCGTCGGGCGCGGTGGCGGTCAGCCGGTGGATGCCCAGCGGGAGGCCGGCGGCGTCCAGCGGGAGGCCGGCGGCGGCCTCCCGTTCCTCTCCCTGCTCGGTCTCCACGCGCAGGCGGGTGCCGGGCGGCAGCGCGGCGAGGGCGGCGGGGCCCGCCGGATCGCCGGCCCAGTGCACGACCGTCGGCGGCAGCAGGCGCTCGCGCAGCTCGCGTTCGCGTGCGGCGAGCGCGGCGCGGACGGCGTCCGGGGTGCCCGCGTCGACGCCGAGGGCGGCCAGGGCGGCGGCCACGGCGGAGGCGGGGACCGGCACGGTACGGCCCGGGGCGGGGCTGTAGGAGGTGGCGACCCCGTGCAGCCCGGCGAGCCGGGACAGCTCCTCGTCCTCGAACGCCCCGGCCATCTACAGCCCCGCGCCGAAGAAGTCCGGGACGGGGTCGGACTCGCTGGTCAGCGGGGTGGCGTCGGCGAGCGGGGGCTCACTGGTCAGGGGCTCGGCGTCGGGCAGCGGCGGTTCGCTGGTCAGTGGCGCCTGGACGCTGGCGCTCTCCGCGCTGAAGACGCACAGGCGTGCCGGGTCGGTCTCGGCGGACGGCTCCGCCAGGGGTTTCGCCTCGTGTTTCCACTGGGCCGGGATCGAGAGTCGCGCCGGTGCGGCCACGGGGGCCTCCTTGTCGTGTACGGCGGCCTACGACCTGACCTGCGGGTCACGCCGGCCAGGCCCTTGCGTGTATCGCAGCCCTACCCCGTGAGCGCTGCGGCAGACGTACAGAAGGGAACAACATGCCACTCGTCACATTCTCCCCGGGGCGACCACGCGGCAGGTTCACTATTCACTCAACGGACGACGGAGCGCGCGAACTGGCCGTCTGGGCCGGGGAGATCACCCCGCCCGCGCCCTTCCTGGCGAACGAGATCTTCGCCAAGGTCGTCGTCTCGATCCTGGCCGGCGGCGATCCGGCCGCCTATCTGCGCGCCCAGCGGGCCGCCCACATGGAGCGGATGCGGGAGCTCACGGCCGTGAAGACGGCCCCGGGCGCCGACCTGTCGACCGTGCTCTCGGCGGACTACGCCCTCGACCACCTCGACGCCGACCTCCGCTGGATGAACACCACGGCGGCCCGGCTGACCACTCTGACCGCGGAGGTCGACACAGCATGAGCAAACCCGGGGACGCCTCGGTGCCGCTCCTGGCGGGCCGGGGCCTGGTCACGGCGCACGGCACGACGCCGGCGCTGCGCGGGGCCTCGGTGGAGCTGCACGCGGGCGAACGGCTCGCGGTGACCGGGGCCAGTGGCAGCGGCAGCGGCAGCGGCAGCGGCAGCGGCAGCGGCAGCGGCAAGTCCACGCTGCTGCACTGCCTGGCGGGGATCGTACGGCCGGACGAGGGCTCCGTGACCTACGACGGGCTGCGGCTCGACCGGCTGCCGGAGAAGCGGCTGAGCGAGCCGCGCCGCGACGACTTCGGGGTGGTGTTCCAGTTCGGGCAGCTGGTTCCCGAGCTGACGGCCGTGGACAACGTCGCGCTGCCGCTGATGCTGGCCGGGTACGGCCGCGCCGAGGCCCGGGAGCGGGCCGGGGAGTGGCTGAAGCGGTTCGGGGTGCACGGCCGGGCGAGCTGAGCGGCGGCCAGGCCCAGCGGGCCGCGCTCGCCCGGGCACTGGTGACCGGCCCGAAGGTGGTCTTCGCGGACGAGCCGACCGGGGCCCTGGACTCGCCGGCGAGCGAGCAGGTGATGACGGCCCTGGTGCACACGGCCCGCGTCGCGGGCTCGCCGCCCAGGTCGCCGCCGGGGTGCCGCGGGCGCTGCCGCTCGCCCCCGCGGTCGCGCTCGCGGGCGCCGGGGGCACGGCGATCGGGACCTGGTACGCCTCGCTCGTCCAGGACCGCCTCACCCCGGGCGTGCCGTACGCCGCGCTGCCGGTCCCGGTGGGTGTGTACGCGGGCTGCCTGCTGGCGGCGGCCACCTCGCTGCCGCTGCTGCGCCGCTCGGTGCGCCCGGCCGAGCTGCGCCACGCGTGAGCGGCGCGTGACCGGCCGGCCCCGGGGGCACGGGGGACTCCCGGGGCCGGACCACGCCTGCGGCCCGGGGCGGACCGCCCCGGGTGTGCGAAAGCCCGGACCGACTACGCGGAGATGCCGTCGATCCGGGCCAGAGCGTCGTCCGCGCCGTACGGCTGCAAGTAGGGCAGCCAGCGCGGGTCCCTATGGCCGGTGCCGATGATGCGCCAGGCCAGTCCGGTGGGCGGTGCGGGTTTGTGGTGCAGCCGCCAGCCCAGCTCGACGAGGTGGCGGTCGGCCTTGACGTGGTTGCAGCGGCGGCAGGAGGCCACCACGTTGTCCCAGACGTGCTTGCCCCCGCGGCTGCGCGGGATGACGTGGTCGACGCTGGTTGCGACGCCACCGCAGTACATGCACCGGCCCCCGTCCCGCGCGAAGAGCGCTCGACGGGTAAGAGGAACGGGCCCCCGATAGGGAACCCGGACGAAACGCTTGAGCCGGACCACGCTGGGTGCGGGGACTGTGACGGTTGCGCTGTGCATAAAGGCGCCGGATTCCTCGAGGGAGACGGCCTTGTTCTCCAGTACGAGGATGAGCGCGCGGCGGAGCGGTACGACGCCGAGTGGCTCGTACGACGCGTTGAGGACCAGGACATGCGGCACGGGTGCCTCCTTGGGCGTCGGCGGCGCGTGGCTCGCGCCGGGACGATCTGCAGTCAGTCTCCCCTCATGCCTGGTGGAAGCGCCACCATGTCCCGGTAACGGGCTGGGAGTGTTTTCGACCACACCTGATTCATCCCCCGGATCATGGCCGGTTCAAGCCGGGGTGAGCCCCGTCTCTCCTGAGCCCTCCTTGGCGGATCCGCGCGGGACACACGCAAGGCCCCGTTAGTGTGGTGGTCCTGTCCGTCCGGTGATCTTTTCGTGACCTTGCAGACATTGACCGCCCTGCCGGTACGGACCGCGCAGCACCTTGGAGGTACCTGCCGTGTCGTCCTTGCCCGTGGTCCTGTCGGCCGCCGGTGCGTCACCGTCCCCGTCCCCGTCGGGTTCGACGGCGCCGGCCGTGCCGTCGCTCCAGGACGCCCAGGAGAGCGCGACGAACGCGGCGAGCTGGGTCGAGCAGAACTGGTCGACGTGGCTCGCGATGGGTCTGCAGATCCTGCTGATCGTGGTGGTCGCGGTCGCGCTCAGAGCGGTGGTGCGGCGGGCGATCAGCCAGCTGATAGACCGGATGGGCCGCGCCGCGCAGGTCTCGGAGGGCAGCGCGCTGGGCGGGCTGCTGGTCAACGTCGAGCGGCGCCGGCAGCGGTCGGCGGCGATCGGGTCGGTGCTGCGCTCGGTGGCGAGCTTCCTGATCCTCGGCACGGCCGCGCTGATGGTGCTGTCCACCTTCAAGATCAACCTGGCGCCGCTGCTGGCCTCGGCCGGAGTCGCCGGTGTGGCGATCGGTTTCGGCGCGCGGAACCTGGTCACGGACTTCCTGTCCGGTGTGTTCATGATCCTGGAGGACCAGTACGGCGTCGGTGACGTGGTCGACGCGGGTGTGGCCTCCGGCGAGGTGATCGAGGTCGGGCTGCGCGTGACGAAGCTGCGCGGCTCCGAGGGCGAGATCTGGTACGTCCGCAACGGCGAGGTCAAGCGGATCGGGAACCTCTCCCAGGGCTGGGCCACGGCCGGGGTCGACGTGACCGTGCGGGCGGCGGAGGACCTGGACCGGGTCAGGGCCACCCTCGACGAGGTCGCCGAGAAGCTGACCAAGGAAGAGCCCTGGAACGAGCTGCTGTGGGGCCCGGTCGAGGTCCTCGGCCTGGACTCCGTGCTCATCGACTCCATGGTGGTCCGGGTCTCCGCCAGGACGATGCCCGGCAAGGCGGTCCCGGTCGAGCGCGAACTGCGCTGGCGCATCAAGCGCGCGTTCGACGCCGCGAGCATCCGCATCGTGGGCGGCGCGACGGCCGTCGAGGACCTGGAGGACACCCCGGACCCGACCGCCGCGGTGGCGGCCCCCTCCGCCTACGCCAACGCGGAGTCCCCCCAGACCAAGGCCACGGCCCCGATCCCCCCGCCCGCGACCCCGGGCAGGTAGACGAGCGGAACGGCTCAGCACACTCGTTCGAGTGAACAGATGGGGCACCCCGGCGCGGACGCGCGGGAGGTGCCCCATCGTTCTGCCGGGGCGCCGGGCGTGGGCTTAGCCTGGCATCAGCGCGACGAGGAATGACGGCGCTTTCGAGCTTGGCTTCCAGTTCCGGGCCGCCGGATTTCGTCTCGCCGGTATGGGCAACGGCTACCGTGCCGCCCACGACGACGGCAGAACGACGGCTTTGATCGTTCCGGACTTCTACGTCCGTCGTCGCAGGCCGACCGAACTCGACGAGTCGTACCGCAAGGCCCACAAGGGCTGGTACCCCATCGACATGGTCGCCCTCGTGGGTGAGGTCACCTCCACAGACCACGAGACCGACACCGGCCCCAAGTTCCGCACCTACGCCGCCGCCGGAGTCCCGGTTCACGTCCTCATCGACCGCCACTCCGGGACGGCCCACTGCTACAGGGACCCGGTCCTGCCCGGCGACGATCCCACCGAGGCGTACTACGCCACCGACACGAAGGTCGACCTCGGTGCGCCCCTGCCTCTCCCGGCGCCCTATCCCACCCTGGACACCGCCCCGTTCGTGGGGGGCTGAGCGGCACGCGGGGGCGACGACGGAAGTCGCGCCCCCGCTCACTTCCGGTCAGGTTCCGCAAGGCGGGCCACCTGGCACAGCGCGACGAAGACGGCCGCCCGACGTCGGCCCGGTCCCCGCGTCAGTGCCCCGGGCCCCGCGCACCAGGGCGCCGCGCACGTACAGCGCGCCGAGGAGGCACAGCGCCGCCCAGATCAGCGGGACGACGCCGACGTCGCCGAGCGTCGCGCGAGGCCTGGTCGACCATCTGGATGGCCACGATCGGCAGGAAGTTCCCCACGGCGGCCGCCCACAGCCCGCCCAGCAGCCCCCGACCCACTGCGCCCGTTCCGGTGCACAGCGACTGTAAGTGTGCTGACCAGCGGAAACCACTCCCGTGACGCACTCGTGACCGCCTCTCGCGCAACAAGTCGGCCGCCGCGGCAGCGTTGTCTATTGACGCCCCCTTCGTCCTGGGCTTACGTTCCTCCCACCCCAATAGGAAAGTTTCCTAACTGTGATCTTTCCGACGGCCGGATGATCAAGACTGGACGTCGTCCCCGGGTCACTGAAAAGCTGGGCGGCTGGAAAGGCAGGTGTCGACCCCGATGGCAGGAACCGCCGGTACGCCGGGCACGCCGCGCGTCCTGCGCGCCATGAACGACCGCGCCGCCCTCGACCTCCTGCTGGAGCACGGCCCGCTGTCGCGCACCCGGATCGGCAAGCTCACCGGCCTCTCCAAGCCCACCGCCTCCCAGCTGCTCGCTCGCCTCGAGGCGGCCGGCCTGGTCCGGGTCACCGGCACCAGCGAGGGCCGCCCCGGCCCCAACGCCCAGCTGTACGCGGTCAATCCGGGCGCGGCGCACGCGGCCGGCCTGGACGTCACCCCCGACCGCATCCGCGCCGCCGTCGCCGACATCACCGGCCGCACGGTCGGCGAGTACGAGCTGCCCACCCCCGGACGGCGGCCGGCGCAGCCGGTCGTCCGGCAGGTCACCGACGCCCTCGACGGCGCCGTAAAGGCGGCCGGCCTGGCCCGCGACGAGGTGCACCGGCTGGTCATCGGCACCCCCGGCGCCTTCGACCCCAACACAGGGCGGCTGCGCTACGCCTCCCACCTGCCCGGCTGGCACTCCCCCGCGCTGCTCGACGACCTCGCGGCGGCGCTCCCGATGCCGGTCGAGTACGAGAACGACGTCAACCTCGTCGCCATCGCCGAACAGCGGCTCGGCGCGGCCCGCGGCCACGCGGACTTCGTGCTGCTGTGGAACCAGGAGGGCCTCGGCGCCGCCCTGGTCCTCGGCGGCCGGCTGCACCGCGGCTGGACCGGCGGCGCGGGCGAGGTCGGCTTCCTGCCGGTGCCGGGCACGCCCCTGGTGCGCCAGGTGACCAAGGCCAACAGCGGCGGCTACCAGGAGCTGGCCGGCTCCCAGGCGCTGCCGAAGCTGGCCCGGGAACTCGGCATCGAGGACGTGCCGTCCGGCCCCTGCACCGAGGCGGCGGCCCGGCTCGTGACCCTGGCCGCCGACCACACGAGCGGCCCCCACCGGGAGCTGCTCCAGACCTACGCGACCCGGCTGGCCACCGGTCTCGCCTCGCTCGTCTCCGTCCTCGACCCCGAACTCGTCGTCCTCAGCGGCTCCGCCCTGACGGCCGGCGGCGAGGTGCTGCGCGCCCTCGTCCAGGCCGAACTGGAGGAGCTGGCGGCGGCCCGCCCCCGGCTCGTCGTCGGCGACGTCCGTGAACACCCCGTACTGCGCGGTGCGCTGGAGTCCGCGCTCGCCACCACCCGCGACGAGGTCTTCGACACCTCGCGCTGAGCGCCGCGCCCCCTCCTTTCCCGACCCCGTCCCAGGGAGACCTCGTCATGCCCACACCCATACCCGGAGTCGCCCGAAAAGCGGCTTTTGCCCTGACCGCCTCCGCCGTACTGCTCACCGCCGCGTGCACCGGCCAGTCGAACTCCGGCGCCACGGACGACCCGTCGAAGAACACGACGATCAACTTCTGGCACGCCTGGAGCGCGCCGAACGAGGTGAAGGCGGTCGACGCGCTGGTCGCCGGCTTCGAGAAGGCGCACCCCAACATCCACGTGAACGTCGTCGGCAACATGACAGACGACAAGATCAACCAGGCGCTGCGCTCGGGCGGCGACAAGGCCCCCGACGTCATCTCCTCCTTCACCACCAACAACGTGGGCAAGTTCTGCTCCTCGGGCGCACTGGTCGACCTCAACCCCTTCTTCGAGAAGGCCGGGATCGACCCCGCGCGGACCTTCCCGAAGCCGATGAACGAGTACACCCAGTTCGACGGCAACCGCTGCACGGTGCCGCTGCTCGGGGACGCGTACGGGCTGTACTACAACAAGACGGCGTTCGAGAAGGCGGGCATCGCGAACCCGCCGAAGACCTGGTCGGAGTTCGAGGCCGACGCCAAGAAGCTGACGATCCCGGACGGCGGCTCGTACAAGCAGCTCGGGTTCATGCCGGACTACCACGGCTGGGAGTCCACCACCGAGCACTACTTCGCCCAGTTCTCGCCGACGTACTTCGCCAAGGACGGCAAGTCGGCCCTCGCCACGGACCCCGCCTTCGAGAAGGGCTTCGCGCTGCAGAAGCGGCTCGTGGACGAACTCGGCGGGTTCCAGAGGCTGGAGAGGTTCCGGGCCACCCTCGGCGACGAGTGGGGCCCCAAGCACCCCTTCCACACCGGCCAGGTCGCCATGCAGCTCGACGGCGAGTGGCGGCTCGGGATGGCCCTCGCCGCCAAGCCGAGGTTCGACATCGGCGTCGCCCCGCTGCCCGTGCCGGACGACCAGGTCGCGCAGTACGGCAAGGGCTACATCACCGGCACCGTCGCGGGCATCGCGGCCGGCAGCCACAAGCAGAACGCCGCCTGGGAGTTCGTCAAGTACATCACCACGGACACCGACGCCGTGGTCGGCTTCTCCAACGACCTGCACAACGTGCCCTCCACGCTGGCCGCGCTGAAGTCCCCGAAGCTGAAGTACGACCCGCGCTTCAAGACCTTCCTGGACATCGCCTCCGACCCGGACTCCACCACCTCTCCCGCCTCCATCAACGGCGGCCAGTACCTGGTGACCATCCAGCAGTTCGGCTACGACTACGAGAGCGGCAAGGCCACCGACCTGAAGGCCGGCCTGAGGAAGACGGCCGCGCAGATCGACACGGACATCGCGCAGGCGAAGTGACCATGAGCGCGATCACCTACGCGTCGAAGCGCCGCCGGTCGGCGCTCCGCACACTCGCCTTCATGTCGCCGTGGCTGATCGGCTTCGCGGTCTTCTTCGCCTACCCGCTGATCTCGACGGTCTACTTCTCCTTCATGCACTACGACGGCTTCCGGCCGCCGACGTGGAGCGGCGCGAAGAACTGGACCTACGTCTTCGAGCACTACCCGCTCTTCTGGCCCGCGCTGCGCAACACGCTGTGGCTGGTCGTGGTGATGGTGACGCTCCGGGTGGTGTTCGGGCTGGGCATCGGCCTGCTCATCACCAGGATCAAGACCGGGGCGGGGGTCTTCCGCACCCTGTTCTACCTGCCGTACCTGGCCCCGCCGGTGGCCGCGACCATGGCCTTCGCCTTCCTGCTCAACCCCGGTACGGGCCCTGTCAACTCGGTCCTGGAGAAGATCGGCATCCCGGCGCCGGGCTGGTTCAACGACCCGGCCTGGTCCAAGCCGGCCCTCACGCTGCTGGCCCTGTGGGGCATCGGCGACCTGATGGTCATCTTCATGGCCGCGCTGCTGGACGTGCCGGCCGAGCAGTACGAGGCGGCCGAACTGGACGGCGCCTCGGCGTGGCAGCGCTTCCGGTACGTCACCCTGCCGAACATCTCCCCGATCGTGATGTTCGCGGTCGTCACCGGCGTGATCCAGACCATGCAGTACTACACCCAGCCGCTGATCGCGGGGAAGGTCGCCTCGGGCGTGATCCAGGGCGCGGGCACCCAGTTCGAGCCCGGCTACCCGGACAAGTCCACGCTCACCCTCCCCCAGCTCGTCTACAACCTCGGCTTCCAGCGCTTCGACTACGGCTCGGCCTGTGTCGTCGCCCTCGTGCTCTTCGCCCTGTCGATGGCGTTCACCACCCTGCTGATGCGGCGCCGGGGCGGCCTGATCCAGGCAGGTGACTGACCATGACCCAAGTACTCGACCAGCCGGTGAAGCCGGCTCCGTCCGCGGTGTCCGGCGCCGAACGCACGGCCCGCCGCCGCGCCCTGCTGGAGTGGATCGCGGTGCACTGCCTCGGAGTCGCCGCCGCGCTCTTCTTCGTGCTGCCCTTCGTGTTCGTGCTGCTGACCTCGCTGATGAGCGACACCCAGGCCCTGAGCCGGGACCTCATCCCGCACACCTGGGAGTGGGGCAACTACCGGAAGGTCCTCGACACACCCGGCTTCCTGACCTGGTGGAAGAACACCCTGATCTACGCGGGCCTCGGCACCGTGCTGACCGTGGTGTCGTCCCTGCCGGTGGCGTACGCGCTCGCGAAGTTCCGCTTCCGGGGCCGCGATCTGTCACTCATGCTGGTGATCTCGATGATGATGCTGCCCCCGCAGGTGGTCATCATCCCGATGTACCTCTTCTGGGCGAAGCAGCTGGGCCTGTCCGGCACGCTGTGGCCGCTGATCATCCCGATGGCGTTCGGCGACGCGTTCTCCATCTTCCTGCTGCGGCAGTTCCTGATGACGATCCCGAACGAGTACGTCGACGCCGCGAAGGTGGACGGCTGCGGCGACCTGCGCACCCTGCTGCGGGTCGTCCTGCCGATGGCGAAGCCGGGCATCGCCGCCGTCGCCCTGTTCCAGTTCTTCTACGCCTGGAACGACTACTTCGGGCCGCAGATCTACGCGTCCGAGAACCCGGGCGCCTGGACCCTCTCCTACGGCCTGGAGTCCTTCAAGGGCGCCCACCACACCGACTGGAACCTCACCATGGCCGCGACCGTGCTCGTCATGGCGCCCGTGATCCTCGTGTTCTTCTTCGCCCAGAAGGCGTTCGTCGAGGGCGTCACACTCACCGGAGTGAAGGGTTAACCCCGATATGAAACTCACCGTGGTCGGCGGCGGTTCGACCTACACCCCTGAACTCGTCGACGGCTTCGCCCGTCTGCGCGACACCCTGCCCGTCGAGGAATTGGTCCTCGTGGACCCGGCGGCCGAACGCCTGGAACTGGTCGGCGGCCTGGCCCGCCGGATCTTCGCCAGGCAGGGGCACCCCGGCCGGATCGTCACCACCTCCGACCTGGACGCGGGCGTCGACGGCGCCGACGCCGTGCTGCTGCAGCTGCGCGTGGGCGGACAGGCGGCCCGCGAACGGGACGAGACCTGGCCGCTGGAGTGCGGCTGCATCGGCCAGGAGACGACCGGCGCCGGCGGCCTCGCCAAGGCGCTGCGCACGGTCCCGGTGGTCCTGGACATCGCCGAGCGGGTCCGCCGCGCCAACCCGCGCGCGTGGATCATCGACTTCACCAACCCGGTCGGCATCGTCACCCGCGCCCTGCTCGGGGCCGGGCACCGGGCGGTCGGGCTGTGCAACGTGGCGATCGGCTTCCAGCGGAAGTTCGCGGGCCTGCTCGGGGTGTCCCCGGCGGACGTGCACCTGTCCCACGTGGGCCTCAACCACCTCACCTGGGAGACCGACGTGCGCCTCGGCGGCCCCGAGGGCGAGAGCGTGCTGGCGAAGCTCCTCGCCGAGCACGGCGAGGCCGTCGCCGGCGACCTCCGCATCCCGCGCGCCCTCCTCGACCGGCTGGGCGTGGTCCCCTCCTACTACCTGCGCTACTACTACGCGCACGACGAGGTCGTACGGGAACTGGGCACCAAGCCCTCCCGGGCCGCCGAGGTGGCCGCCATGGAGCGCGAGCTGCTGCGGATGTACGGCGACCCGGCGCTGGACGAGAAGCCGGCGCTGCTCGCCGAGCGGGGCGGCGCCTACTACTCGGAGGCGGCGGTGGACCTGGCGGCCGCCCTGCTCGGCGGCGGCGGAAGTCCCTACCAGGTGGTGAACACGCTCAACCGGGGCACGCTCCCCTTCCTCCCCGACGACGCGGTGATCGAGGTCCAGGCGGCCGTCGGCACGACGGGGGCCGCGCCCCTGCCGGTACCGGAGACCGACCCCCTCTTCGCGGGCCTGATCGCCAACGTGACCGCGTACGAGGAACTGGCGCTCGAGGCGGCGCTGCGCGGGGGCCGGGACCGGGTCTTCCGGGCGCTGCTCGCCCACCCGCTGATCGGCCAGTACGAGTTCGCCGAAGCCCTCACCGACCGTCTGATCGCACACAACCGGGAGCACCTCGCGTGGGCCTGACCTCGACCGTCCTCGCCGTCGACGCCGGCAACAGCAAGACCGACGTGGCCGTGGTGGGCACCGACGGCGCGGTGCTGGCCACGGCCCGCGGCGGGGGCTTCCGGCCGCCCGCGGTGGGCGTGGCGGCGGCGCTGGACGCGCTGGCCGAGCCGGTGGTCCGGGCGCTCGGCCGGGCGGGCCTCACGTCCGCCGGCCATGTCTCCGCGTGCCTGGCCAACGCCGATCTCCCGGTGGAGGAGGAGCAGTTGGCGAGCGCGCTGCACGCGCGCGCGTGGGGGGCGACGGTGGAGGTCCGCAACGACACGTTCGCGATCCTGCGGGCGGGTGTGGCCGAGCCCCGGGGCGTCGCGGTCGTCTGCGGTGCCGGCATCAACTGCGTGGGCATGCGCCCCGACGGCCGCACCGCCCGCTTCCCGGCGATCGGCCGGATCTCCGGCGACTGGGGCGGCGGCTGGGGCCTGTCCGAGGAGGCGCTGTGGCACGCGGCCCGCGCGGAGGACGGCAGGGGCGCGCCGACGGCCCTGGCCCGCACCCTGCCCGCCCACTTCGGGCTGGCCACCATGTACGCGCTGATCGAGGCCCTGCACCTGGAGCGGGTGGCGCACGAGCGGCGGCACGAGCTGACGCCGGTGCTGTTCGCGACCGCCGCCGAGGGTGACCCGGTGGCCCGGTCGATCGTGCACCGCCTGGCCGAGGAGGTGACGGTGATGGCCGCGGTCGCGCTGACCCGCCTCGACCTCCTCGGCGAGGAGACGCCGGTCCTGCTCGGCGGCAGCGTCCTGACGGCCGGCCACCCGCTGCTCGACGACACGGTCCGCGACCTCCTCGCGGACCGTGCCCCCAAGGCCTGCGTGCGTGTGGTCGCGGCGAGCCCGGTGCTCGGCGCGGCCCTGCTGGGCCTGGACCGGCTCGGGGCGGACGCGGCGGCGCAGGAGCGGGCGCGGGGGTACTGGGAGCGGTCCCCCGGACCGGGCGACGACCGCTGACCGGGGCGCGCGAGTCCGTCCAGCGCATCGGCGCACGCACCTAGCGAAACGGTTCTTCAGTTCGACGGGCGCACGCCGGACCGGGGAACCGTTTCGTCATGGCCCGCGTGTTCCTCTGCGGAGGGTGGTGCGCCCGGCGCCGCGCGCCGTCGGGCACGCTGCGATCCGATCAAGATCCAGTGAAGGCCGGTGCGGAATGCCGGTCCGTGCGGCGATACTTGGCGGCGAACGGATGACCATGGGGGAGGTCTCGAGTGACACACCCGCCGAAGAGCGCGGCACCACCGGTGGTGGGCCCCGGCGTGCCCGTCGCCCCCGGCATCCCCGCACAGCCCGGCCGTCCGGCCCCCGCGGTCCCGCCCGCGCCGCCCGCCCGGCGCACCGCCTTCGCCGAGGCGACCGAGCGGCTGCGGGCCGCCGCGACCACCGAGCCCGGCCGGCTGCGGATCATCGGCGCCGTCCTCGCCCTGCTGGTCGTCGCCTTCGGCGCGGTCACCGCCTGGGAGACCAGTGAGCGGGCGGCCGCCGCCGACGACGTACTGCACAGGAGCCAGCCCCTCAGCTCCGGCGCCGCGGACATCTACCGCTCGCTGGCGGACGCCAACACGGCGGCTTCCAGCGGCTTCCTGGCCGGCGGCCAGGAGACGGCCGCCACCCGCGACCGGTACGAGAAGGACATCAGCACGGCGGCGTCCGGACTCGTGACGGCCGCCGCGAACGCCGAGCCCGGCTCGGCCTCCGAGGCGACCATCGCCAGGCTGAACCGGCTGCTGCCCGAGTACAAGGGCCTCGTCGAGCGCGCCCGGACCTACAACCGGCAGGGCTATCCGGTGGGCGGCGCCTACCTGCGCTACGCCAACGAGAAGATGCAGCAGGAGATGCTCCCGGCGGCGGAGGACCTCTACACCAAGGAGAACGCCCGGCTCGACGCCGACTACGGGGACGCGACGCCGTACCCCTGGGCGGCCATCGCGCTCGGGGTGGTGGCGCTCGCCGGGCTCGGCTGGGTCCAGCACCGCACCTACCGCCGCACCAACCGCGTGCTGAACCACGGCCTGGTCGCCGCCAGCGCCGCCACCACGATCGCCCTGCTGTGGCTGGTCGTCGGGCACGCGGTCGCCCGCTCCGAGCTGAACGGCTCCTTCGACCACGGCGTCCGCTCCCTGAACGTCCTGCACGACGCCCGGATCGCCTCCCTGAAGGCGCGCGGGAACGAGAACCTGAGCCTGGTGGCGCGCGGCGCCGAGACCGTCACGGTGGGCGGCCAGGTGTACGACGCCTACTACTACGACTTCGACAAGGACATGGCCGTGCTCGGCAAGGGACTGAGCCAGGCGGAGACGCTCGCCGACGACACGGGCGGCACCGCGCCGGTCAAGGCGGCCGAGGGCAACATGGCGGTGTGGAAGCAGCGCCACACCGCGGCCCGCACCGAGGACGAGAACGGCAACTACCAGGAGGCCCTGGACAAGGTCATCGGGGCCAAGGGCGCCACGGGCGAGTGCTTCGACAGCGTCGACCGCAACCTCGCCCTGGCGATCGGTCACGAGCAGGACGAGTTCCAGCGGGCCGCCGGTGACGGACTCGACGCCATGACCGGCCTGCCGGTCGGCGCGGCCGTCCTCGCCGTGCTGGCCGCCGCGGGCGCGGTGGCCGGCATCGGGCGCAGGCTTTCGGAGTACCGGTGACAGGGGGCGCGACGATGTACGCGAGCCGTGTACGGGCCGCCCTGCGGGGCTGGGGCGGGGTCGGCGCGATGGCGGTCCTGTGCGCCCTGGCGCTGGCGTTCGTCCTGCTGCTGCCGCGCACCCAGACCCCGCGGCACGCCATGGCCCGGGTCGGGCAGAAGGTGGTCGAGGGCAGCCAGGCCCGCGCCGGCGACTGCAAGGACTCCGAGGCACAGCAGCAGACCCTCTCCCCGTCCGGCGCGGACGGGCCCACGATCGACGCCATCAAGGCGCGTACGGGTGCCAAGCGCAGGCTGATCGTCGGCGTCGACCAGAACAGCTACCACTGGGGCTACCGCAACCCGAACACCGCGGGCGCGGAGCTGGAGGGCTTCGACATCGACCTGGTGCACCGGATCGCGCAGGACATCCTCGGCGACCCGGACGCGGTGCAGTTCAAGGCCATACCGACCAGCCAGCGCATCCCGGCGATCCAGGACGGCCGGGTGGACATGGTCGTGCGCACGATGACGATCACCTGCGACCGGCTGTCCCAGGTGGCCTTCTCCGCGCCCTACTTCAAGACCGGACAGCAGGTCCTCGCCCCCAAGTCGTCCTCCGTCACCGGCTACAACGGCACCCTCGCGCACAAGAGGGTGTGCACGGCCGCCGGCTCGACGGCGTACGCCAAGCTGGACGCCGACCGGAAGGCCGGCGCGCTGCCCGCCTCCACCGACATCTCCACCACCGTCCCGAACCAGCTCGACTGCCTGGTGCGGCTGCAGCTCGGCGAGGTGGACGCGGTGGTCACCGACGGAGCGCTCGCCGCCAGCCAGGCCGCCCAGGACCCGACCGTCGAGCTCAAGGGCGGGGCGTTCACGACCGAGTACTACGGGGTGGCGATGAAGCAGGACGCGACCGATCTGGTGCGCCGGGTCAACCGCGTGCTGGTCGACTACCGGGCGAACGGCTGGCAGGCGTCGTACGACAAGTGGTTGTCGGCGACACTGGGGAAGGACTCGTCGGCGTCCAAGCCGCCCGCGCCGCAGTACCTGCGCACCAGTTGAGCCACACCCGACCGGAACACACAGCACGTGAGAGGTGATCGATGGGCGTCACGGACCCCGCCGGGCCGGTGATGGACCGGGACGAGGTGGACCGTGCGCTGGCGCGGCTCGGCCAGGAGCACGAGGCGATCGAGACCTCGCTGCTGGCCCTGCAGGACCACGCGGGCCGCAGACTCCTGGAGGGCGCGGCACTGACCGGCGTCACCCGGGAACGCTGGCAGACCGCGGACGCGCAGATCACCCTGCTGTGGTCGTACTTCGACGCGTACACGGCCGCGCTGCGCGGCGCCCGGGAGATCCGCGCCCGGCGCCGCTGGTCCAGCCGCGAGGACCTGGTCGAGCTGACCGGGCTGCTGCGCGGGACGTCCGTGACGGTCGCGGGGAACGGCCGGCTGAGCGAGAGCTTCTCGCTGGCCTCGCTGGTGGACCGGATGAACGAGCTGTACGCGGCGAGCCTGGACCTGGTCGTCACCGCCGACGCGGTCTGGTCGGCGCTGCCCGCGCGGATCGATTTACTCGCCGCGGAACTCCAGCGCACCCGCAGGCTCGCGCACTCCGTCGGCGTACGCCCCGGTGAGCACCCGGCCGGTGACGACCTGGAACGGATCACCCGCACGCTGACCGGGTTGCGCGAGGACGTCGTCTCCGACCCGCTCGCCTTCTGGGTTCCCGCGCAGGGGAGTTCGGCCCCGGGCGGCGGCCGTCCCGACACCACGGTGTACGACCGTGAGGCGCGCGCCCTGGAGGACGTGCGCCGGGAGATCGACGCCGTGCTGACGGTGCGCCAGGACGCCGAGGCGCGCCTGATCCGGCTGCGGGACGTGCTCTCGCGCGCGGACCGCACCCTCGCCGAGGCCCGGACCGCCCGCGGGGAGGTGCTGGCGAAGATCGCCGCCACCGAGGTGCCGGTGGTCGGCGGACCGCCGACCGTGCTGCAGGAGCAGCTGGCGACCGCCGCCGAGTACCGCCGGCAGGCCCAGTGGCACCGCCTCTCCCCGCTCCTGGAGTCCCTGGAGCAGAAGGCGGAGGACGAACTGCTGCGCGCCCGTGAGTCGTTGACCGCCGTCACCGCGCCGCTCGCGGTCCGCGCCGAACTGCGCGGCCGGCTCGACGCCTACAAGGCGAAGGTCGCCCGGCACGGGCTCGCCGAGGACCCGCTGCTGGTCGAGCGGTACGACGCGGCCCGCCGCATGCTGTGGAGCGCTCCCTGCGACCTGCGCGTGGCCGAAGGGGCCGTCCTGCGCTACCAGCAGGCGGCGGCCGAGCTGCTGGGCGGCCCGGGAGCGGCCGAGGACCACAAGGGGGAGCAGTCATGAGTCAGGCGGGGCAGAGGTGTCAGCGGCCGGGCTGCGAGGGAGCGTACGAGGACGTCGGCGGCGGTGAGCTGTACTGCGACACCTGCGGCCTCGCACCGGTGGTGGCCGCGAACGGGGCGGTCGGCTCGCCGTCCACCCAGGTCGCCAAGGGCGCTCCGGACAGCGGCAGTTCCCGCAGCTCCCGGACGTCCTCGCAGTCGTCGAAGTCGCGGCGCTCGGTGTCCGGGCGGCTCTCGCGGTCCCTGTCGGGCAGGTCCACCGGCCGCTCGGTGTCGGTGCGCAGCTCCGGCTCCTCCTCCGGCACCTCCAGCCGCGGCCGGCTCGGCGCCGGACTGGTCAACGTGCCGCAGGTGCCGCGGCCCGACCCGCGCGCGATGGTGCTGGACGACCCGGAGGTGCCCGAGCGCAAGCGGTTCTGCTCGCGGTCCGACTGCGGGGCCCCCGTCGGCCGGTCCCGGGGCGAACGGCCCGGCCGCACCGAGGGGTTCTGCACCAAGTGCGGGCACCCGTACTCCTTCGTGCCGAAGCTGAGGGCCGGGGACATCGTGCACGGCCAGTACGAGGTGGCCGGCTGTCTCGCGCACGGCGGCCTCGGCTGGATCTACCTCGCCGTGGACCGGGCCGTCTCCGACCGGTGGGTGGTGCTCAAGGGCCTGCTGGACACCGGCGACCAGGACGCGATGGCGGCCGCGATCTCCGAACGGCGCTTCCTCGCGGAGATCGAGCACGCCAACATCGTGCGGATCTACAACTTCGTCGAGCACCTCGACCAGCGCACCGGCTCCCTCGACGGCTACATCGTCATGGAGTACGTCGGCGGCAAGTCCCTGAAGGAGATCGCCAACGCCCGCCGCGCTCCCGACGGCCGGCGTGACCCGCTGCCGGTGGAGCAGGCGTGCGCCTACGGCATCGAGGCCCTGGAGGCGCTCGGCCATCTGCACAGCCGCAACCTGCTGTACTGCGACTTCAAGGTCGACAACGCCATCCAGACCGAGGACCAGCTCAAGCTGATCGACATGGGCGCCGTGCGCCGCATGGACGACGAGGAGTCCGCGATCTACGGCACGGTCGGCTACCAGGCGCCCGAGGTCGCCGACGTGGGCCCGTCGGTGGCGAGCGACCTGTACACGGTGGGCCGCACGCTCGCCGTGCTGACCTTCGACTTCCAGGGCTACACCAACGTCTACGCCGACTCCCTGCCCGACCCGGACACCATCGACGTCCTGCGGCGGTACGAGTCCTTCTACCGGCTCCTGGTCCGCGCCACCGACCCCGACCCGGCCCGCCGGTTCGCCTCCGCGCAGGAGATGTCCGAGCAGTTGACCGGCGTGCTGCGCGAGGTCGTCTCGCTGCAGACCGGGCAGGCCCGGCCCGCGCTGTCGACGTTGTTCGGGCCCGAGGTGCGGGTCACGGACACCGTGCTGTTCCCGCGGCTGGACGGGGACGTGTCGCGGCTGGGGACGCGGCAGGCGCGCACCGCCACTTCCGCGCCCCTCCCCCTCGCGGCGGCCGCGCTCGTCAAGCCCGTGGACACCGCCGCCACCGCCCTCGCGCTGCCGGTCCCGCTGGTCGACCCCGCCGACCCCAACGCCGGCTTCCTGGCGGGCCTCATGACCTCCGCGCCGGCCGAGCTGATCGCCGCGCTGGACGCGGCGCCCCGGCAGACCGTGGAGACCCGGCTCCGGCAGATCCGCGCCCGGCTGGAGAGCGGCGACCACCAGTCCGCGCCGGCCGGCCTGGACGAGCTGGAGGAGGAACGGCCCGACGACTGGCGGGTGGTGTGGTACCGGGGCGTGGCCGCCCTGGTCACCGGCGACTTCGAGCGCGCCGCGCTGGCCTTCGACGCGATCTACGACGCCTTCCCGGGCGAGGCCGCGCCCAAGCTCGCGCTCGGTCTGTGCGCCGAGGTGCTGGGTCAGTTGGACAACGCGGCCGAGTACTACCACCTGGTGTGGGCGACCGACCCGAGCTTCGTCAGCACGGCCTTCGGGCTGGCCCGGGTGCAGCTCGCGGCCGGGGACCGGGGCAGCGCCGTACGGACGCTGGAGTCCGTGCCGGAGTCCTCGATCCACTACACGGCCGCCCGGGTCGCCGCCGTCCGGGCCCGGCTCAGACAACGCACCGCGACCGCGGGTGACGTACCGTTCCTGGACGACCTGACCGCCGCCGCCGGGCAGGTCGAGGCGCTGCAGACGTACGGCCTGGACCCGACCCGCCGCGAGCAGTTGTCGGCGGAAGTGCTCGGCTGCGCGCTGGACTGGATACTCTCCGGGGGCCAGGGCACCGCCGGGCCGGCCGCCGGCGGGCGGGTGCTGCTGGGCAGCGGTCTGGACGAGCGGGGCCTCCGCTTCGGCCTGGAGCGCGCCTACCGCACGCTGGCCCGGCTGGCACCCGGCGGCGAGGAGAGGATCGAACTGGTGGAACGGGCCAACCGTTACCGCCCCCGGACGTGGGTGTAGTTGATGTCGCAGATGCCCCAGCAGGCCGCAGTGGCGAAGTGCCCGAGCTGCGCCGAACCCGTCGAGTCGGGTGACCTCTTCTGCGGCGCGTGCGGTTACGACCTTTCGGTGGTGCCCGCCCCGCCGCAGGACCATCCGACCCTGACCATGACCGGCTCCGCCGCGTCCGGGGACGGCATGCCCTGGCCCGCCCCCGAGCCGGAGGGACCCGGCACCCCGCCGGCGGTGCATCTGCCCGCCGACCTGCCCGGCACCGACTCGGGCGGCACCCCGCTGCCCGGCCACGAGCCCGGCGAACCCGGCGAGCAGGAGCCCACCGGCTCCGGGGTCCGCCTCGACCGGTCGCCGGAGCCCGACGACGACTACCCGCTCCAGGCCCCGGACCCGCGCGCGGCCGCGTCGGAGGAGCCCGCGCAGACGTGTGTCGCCTGCCGGGCGGGCCGGGTGGACACCGACGGGTACTGCGAGAACTGCGGACACGCGCAGCCCCGCGAACGCGACCACGTGGAGCGGGAGTCCGGCCCGGTGGCCGCCGTCAGCGACCGGGGCCTGCGCCACCACCGCAACGAGGACGCCTTCACCGTCGGCCACACCGCGCTGCCCGACGGCACCCCGGCCGTGCTCGCGGTCGTCTGCGACGGCGTGTCCTCGGCGACCCGTCCCGACGACGCGTCGGCCGCCGCCGTCCAGGCCGCCGGTGACACCCTGCTGTCCGCGCTGCCGCGGGGCACGCACCCGCAGGCGGCCATGCACGAGGCGATCGTGGCCGCCTCGCAGGCCGTCAACGCCCTTGCGGAGGAGCCCGCCACGGCCCGCGAGCACGCCCCGCACCAGAACTCCCCGGCCTGCACCATCGTCGGCGCGGTGGTCGCCTCCGGGCTGCTGGTGGTCGGGTGGGTCGGCGACAGCCGCGCCTACTGGGTGCCGGACGACCGCAGCGCGCCGCCCGCCCGGCTGACCGAGGACGACTCCTGGGCCGCGCAGATGGTCGCCGCCGGCCTGATGAGCGAGGCCGAGGCGTACGCCGACGAGCGCGCCCACGCGATCACCGGCTGGCTCGGCGCGGACGCCTACGAACTGGACCCGCACACCGCCTCCTTCAAGCCGGACCGGCCCGGCGTGGTGGTGGTGTGCACCGACGGCCTGTGGAACTACGCCGAGACGGCCGCGGAGATGTCCGAGACCGTCCCGGCGGACGCCGCGGCCCGTCCGCTGCACAGCGCCCGGGTGCTGGTCGGCCACGCCCTGGACGGCGGGGGCCACGACAACGTAACAGTGGCGGTCCTGCCGTTCCCCGCGCCGCCGCAGGGGGCAGGATCGGCCTGAGGCCGAAAGCGGCGCATGCCGCACGGGGAGCCTCGACGGACCGGAGGGGACCGGTCCGTCCGACGTCATCGCCTCGCCCGCGCGAGGTGTCCGAGGGGGATGCGATCAAGCATGGCCAATTTCGCGAAACCGAACGTGCCGCAGTTCTCGGTGGACGTGTACCAGAACGAGTACCTGCCCGAGGGCGGCCGCGAGGTCAACGCCATCGCCACGGTGACGGCGACGGGCGGCGGCACCGTCGGCACCGCCGTCGCCGCGCCCGGGCGGCGGTCCTCCGCCGCCGTGGCGGTCATGGTCGACTGCTCGGGGTCCATGGACTACCCGCCGGCCAAGATGCGCAACGCCCGGGACGCCACGGCCGCCGCGATCGACACCCTGCGCGACGGCACGCACTTCGCGGTGATCGGCGGCACCCACGTGGCCACGGAGGTCTACCCGGGCGGCGGGCGGCTCGCCGTCGCCGACGCCACCACCCGCGAGCAGGCCAAGCACGCGCTGCGCCGGCTCGGCCCGGGCGGCGGCACGGCCATCGGCACCTGGCTGCGGCTCGCCGACCGGCTGCTGTCCTCGGCGGACGTCACCATCCGGCACGGCATCCTGCTCACCGACGGCCGCAACGAGCACGAGTCCCCCGAGGATCTGAGGGCCGCGCTCGACGCGTGCGCCGGGCGGTTCACCTGTGACGCGCGGGGCGTGGGCACCGACTGGGAAGTGAAAGAAGTCACAGGGATCGCCTCGGCGCTGCTCGGCACCGCCGACATCGTGGCCGATCCGGCGGGGCTGGCCGCCGACTTCACGCGGATGATGGAGACGGCGATGGGCAAGGAGGTCGCCGACGTCTCCCTGCGGGTCTGGACGCCGGTCGGCACCACCATCCGGTACGTCAAGCAAGTCGCGCCCAGCGTCGAGGACTTGACCGGCCGGCGCACCGAGGCGGGACCGCGCGCCGGTGACTACCCCACCGGGTCCTGGGGCGACGAGTCCCGCGACTACCACGTGTGCGTCGAGGTGCCCGCGGCGCACATCGGCCAGGAGATGCTCGCCGCCCGGATCTCCCTGGTCGTCCCGCAACCGGACGGATCCGTACAGAACCTCGGTGCGCAGGGGCTCGTACGGGCCGTGTGGACGGACGACATGGCGGCCTCCACCTCGATCAACCCGCAGGTCGCCCACTACACCGGGCAGGCCGAACTGGCACAGGCCATCCAGCAGGGCCTCGACCTTCGCAAAGCGGGCGATTTCGATGGAGCAACGGCCAAACTGGGGCGGGCGGTTCAGCTCGCGAGTGCCTCGGGGAACGCGGATACTGCGAAACTGCTTGCGAAGGTGGTGGACGTGGTCGATGCCGCGACAGGTACTGTGCGGTTGAAGGCGAAGGTCGCGGAGGCGGATGAAATGACTCTGGAGACCCGGTCCACAAAGACTGTTCGTGTAAAGAAGTGACTCTGGACGACGCCCAGGACATCCAGACCTAGCCTTGGGAGAAGGGGAAGCACCGACATGCCGACCTGCCCGAACGGACACCAGTCGGGTTCCGACGACTGGTGCGAGGTCTGCGGTCACCGCATGGCCGGTGCCGTACCTCCGCCCCCGCCGCCGCCCCCGCCCGCGGGTGGCTACGGCTTCCCGCCCCCGCAGGGCGGCCCGGCCGGCGGACGCCCGCCGTCTCCGTCGTCCCCGGAGCCGGAGCTGTGCCCGCAGTGCCGTACGCCCCGCGAGGGCGGCGCGCCGTTCTGCGAGGAGTGCCGGTGGAACTTCCTGACCAACACGGCCACCTCGTACACCCCGGCCGCGCCGCGCACGGCGCAGCCCCGCTTCCAGCCGCCGAGCGCGACCTACGGTGGCGGTGACGGGTACGAGTACCAGGGCTCGCGGCCCTCGCAGATGAACCGGCCCGCCGAGCCGATCCCGTCCTTCGGCAGCGAGCCCTCCGGCCCGACGCCGTTCGGCGGCGACCGCACCCCGTCCGGCCCCCCGACCTCCCCGGGCCCCACCCCGCCCCCGAACTTCGGCGGCGACAGGGGCCCCGGCGCCCCGTCCGCCTTCGGCGGCGACCGCGGCCCCGGCTCGGGCGGTAACAGCGGCTTCGGCGGCGAGCGCGGTCCCGGGTCTGGTGGCCCCTCGGGCTTCGGTGGCGAGCGCGGCCCCGGCTCCGGTGGCAACACCGGCTTCGGCGGCGAGCGCGGCCCCGGCGGTCCCTCCGGCTTCGGCGGCGGCCAAGGCTCCGACGGCCCCTCCCCCTTCGGCAACGGACCCGGCCAAGGCCCCGGCGGCCCCTCCCCCTTCGGCGGAGAGCGCAACCCCGGCGCCGGCGGCAACTCCGGCTTCGGCGGAGAGCGCAGCCCCGGGTCCGGCGGTAATAGCGGCTTCGGCGGCGAACGCGGCCCCGGCGCCGGTGGCAACACCGGCTTCGGCGGCGAGCGCGGCCCCGGCGGTCCCTCCGGCTTCGGCGGAGAGCGCAACCCCGGCTCCGGCGGTAACAGCGGCTTCGGCGGCGAGCGCGGTCCCGGCTCCGGTGGCAACACCGGCTTCGGCGGCGAGCGCGGTCCCGGCTCCGGTGGCAACACCGGCTTCGGCGGCGAGCGCGGCCCCGGCGGTCCCTCCGGCTTCGGCGGCGGCCAAGGCTCCGACGGCCCCTCCCCCTTCGGCAACGGACCCGGCCAAGGCCCCGGCGCCGGTGGCCCCTCCCCCTTCGGCGGAGAGCGCAACCCCGGCTCCGGTGCCCCCTCTCCGTTCGGTGGGCCCGGTGGCCCGTCCGGGCCCTCCGGCTTCGGGGGTGACCCCTCGCGTCCGGTTCCGCCGCCGCCCGGCCCGACCCCGCCCGCGGGCCCCGGTGGTCCCGCGCAGGCGTTCCAGCAGTCCGGACCGCCCGCGCCGCCCGCCTTCCCGCAGGAGACCGGCCGGCCCCCGGCCGGCGGTCCGTCCGGCGGTCCCTCCTTCGGCGGCGGTGACGACGACTGGGTGATCTCCCCGCCGTCGTCCGCCGGCCCGTCCGTGCCGGGACAGGGCGGCCAGGGCGGCGGGTACGGCTACCCGCAGCCCGGTGCCACCCAGGCCCCGCCCGCTTCCGGCTTCCCGGGGGCCGCACAGCCGGCCACCTGGACCGCGACCGTCGGACCCGACCGCGACTACTTCATGGCGATGATGCACCGCTCGGGTCCCGAGGCCGCCGGCCTCAACCTGCCCGCGTACTCGCCGGAGCAGCAGCGCACGCTCAGCGGCAACCAGGTGACCATCGGCCGCCGCCGGCACTCCACCGGTGACACCCCCGACATCGACCTGTCGACGCCGCCGGAGGACCCGGGCGTCTCGCACCAGCACGCGGTGCTGGTGCAGCAGCCGGACGGCAACTGGGCGGTCGTCGACCAGAACTCGACGAACGGCACCACGGTCAACATGTCGGAGGAGCCGATACAGCCGTTCGTGCCGGTTCCGCTGCGGGACGGCGACCGGGTGCACGTGGGCGCCTGGACGACGATCACCGTCCGCCGGGGCTGAGCCGCCGGGCACGTCACGGGAGGGGCCAGGCGTACGGCCCCTCCGGTCCGTCCAGCCACGCCCAGGCCCGCTCGCCGGCGACCGTGACGCCGTACCGCTCCCGGTCCGGCTCGCCCTCGCGCTCCCACAGCGCGTAGGCCGCCCGCGGATCGATGCCGCCCCGGGTCAGCGCGAGCAGGAAGCGGAACGGCTCCTGGTCACGGGCGCGGTCCGGCAGCCCGGCGAGCGACACCCTCTCCGGCTCCGCCCGGCCCTCGCCGCGCAGCGGTACGAAGTAGGCGGCCGAGGGCAGGAAGCGGCCCTCGGCGTGCTCCGCGTCCCGCACGGTCAGGGCGAGCAGCCCGGTGGCCAGCGGGGTCAGCACGAGGGCGCCGGGGCGGCACTGGGCGAGCCAGGCGCGCGGCACCCCGGCCAGCGCGCAGGTCGCGATGATCCGGTCGAAGGGGGCCCGTTCGGGCACCCCGCGTGCTCCGTCGCCGGTGACGACGGCCGGCCGGTATCCGGCGACGGCGAGGTGCCGGCGGGCCGACTCGGTGATCTCCGGTTCCAGGTCGATGGTGGTGACGAGGTCGTCCTCGCCCAGGCGGTGGGCGAGCAGGGCCGCGTTGTAACCGGTGCCGGCTCCCACCTCCAGGACCCGGTCGCCGTCCCCGACGCGCAGCGCGACCAGCATCCGCGCCATCAGCGAGGGCTGGCTGCTGGAGGACAGCAGCTCGCCGTCGCGCAGCCGGGTGGCCAGGGGCACGTCCGCGTAGGCGCCGCGCACCCAGCGCTCCCGCGCGGCGCGGTCCGGGCTCTCGCCCCAGTGGCGCTCGTAGCCGTGCGCCCCGGCGACGTAGTAGTACGGCACGAACAGATGCCGGGGCACCTCGGCGAACGCCTCCCGCCAGAGCGGGTCCCCGGCCCAGGCGCCCTCGGCGTCGATCTCCCGCACCAGCGCGGCCCGCTCGGCGGCGGCGAGCTCCTCGGTCTCCGTGTCGTAGGCGCCCATGACCCCACCCTAGGGGCGCCCCGCTCCCTCGGTCCCGGGCCCCGGGTCCTCGGTCACCGCGTCTGAGACCATGGACGGGTGAATGAGATTCGGCGCGGCACGCTTCAGGAGCAGACCTTCTACGAGCAGGTCGGCGGGGAGGAGACCTTCCGCCGTCTCGTCCACCGCTTCTACGAGGAGGTCGCCGCGGACCCGTTCCTTCGGGCGATGTACCCGGAGGAGGACCTGGGCCCGGCCGAGGAGCGGCTGACGCTGTTCCTGATGCAGTACTGGGGCGGCCCCACCACCTACAGCGAGAACCGTGGTCACCCGCGGCTGCGCATGCGGCACGCCCCGTTCACGGTGGACCGTGCGGCGCACGACGCGTGGCTGCGGCACATGCGGGTGGCCGTCGACGACCTCGGGCTCTCCGAGGAGCACGAGCGGACGCTGTGGAACTACCTGACGTACGCCGCCGCCTCGATGGTCAACACCCCGGACTGATCGGCCGCCGCTGAAGGCCGGATTCCGGTCACTCTTCGCCGGATTCCGGTCACGATCCGGTATAGACCGGTCGACGACCGCTTACCCGGAGCCGGTTCGCTCTGCGAGCATCGCCCGAAGGTCTGGAAGTCCGGGCATACGGGGGCCGGGTGGCGGGGTTCGTCTTCTCACGCGCGCGTGCGCACCGCCTGCTGCTGGGCGCCGCGCTGCTCACCGTCGTGCTGACGACCGCGGTGCTGGCGACCCTCACCGCGTACTCGGGGGCGATCGGCGACGCCTCGCTGCGCCATGTGCTGGGCGACCCGCGCAACGCGGCCGGGACCGCGCTGATCGTCAAGGCGGAGGTGCCGCCCGCGGAGCGGACCGCCGCCGACGCCGCTGTCCGCGAGGGCGCGCGCCGGACCTTCGACGGTCTGCCGGTGACGTTGCGGACGCTGCGCCGCTCGGGCCCCTACGCGCTGCCCCGCTCGCTGCAACCGCCTGCGGACCGCTCCGGCGACCCGGACCTCACCCACCTCGCGGCGCTGGACCTCACCCAGGTGCGGCCGGCCGCGGGACGGCTCCCGCGCCGTACCGACGGCATGGTCGAGGCCGCCCTCCCGCAGACCGCCGCCCGGGCGCTGCGGCTGGGGCCCGGCGACCGGCTCACCCTGACCGACCGGCTGGGCGGCCCGCCGGTGCGGGTGCTGATCACCGGGCTGTACCGGCCCGTCTCGGTGACCGCGCCGTACTGGCAGCTCGACGACATGCTCGGCCGCGGGGTGCGGACGTCCGGCTTCACGACGTACGGCCCGCTGCTCACCGATCCCTCCGTCCTCATCGGCGGCCGGGTCAGCGCCGGGACGACGGCGTGGCTGGCGTCGGCGGACTTCTCGCGGACGGTGACCGGGCGGATCGGGCGGTTGCGCTCGGCGGCGAGGACGGGCGGCGCGTGGCTGCCCGCGCGGCCGGCGCTGCACGGCACGACGATGGCGCAGACCTCGCTGCCGGACGTCCTGGACCGGGTGGAGCGTTCGCTGCTCGTCGCCCGCTCGACCCTGCTGATCGTCGCGCTGCTGCTCGTGCTCCTCGCCGGGTACGCGCTGCTGCTGGTGGCCCGGCTGCTGAGCGGCGAACGGGCCGAGGAGACCCGGCTGTTGCGGGCCCGTGGCGCCTCCCGCTCCAGGATCGCCCTCCTCGCCGCCGCCGAGGCCGCCCTCCTCGCCCTCCCCGCGGCCGTCGCGGCGCCACTCCTGGCCGGCCCCCTCACCGCCCTCCTGGCCGGCCACGGCCCGCTGGCCCGCCTCGGCCTGCGTCTCACCCTGCCCCCGGCCGGCGGCCCCGGCGTCTGGGCGGTCGCCGTCGCGGTGGCTGCCCGCCGAGTATCTGCGCGCCCTCGACATGCGTGAACGCGTGGCCCTGGAACTGGAGTCCGACCACATCGGCGTGTGGCCGGACGACAGCGGGGAGCGCTGAGGCGGGTCAGCGGCCGACGGTGACGCCGAGGGCGCCGAGCCCCGCACGCCGGACGGCGACGGAGCCGTACGGGGTGCGCAGCCGCAGCCACGCCCCCGAGGAGTACAGACCCGTGTCGGCGGCCTCCGTCGCCGGGCGCAGGAAGCCCAGGGACTGTGCCGCGTGCACGGCCCGCACCGGGAGCCGGGTGTGCCCTGTCTCCCGGGACCAGATGTCCCGCCCGATCCGGTCCAGCTCCGCGCGGCTGCGCAGCCCGGGCGCCAGCTCCTCGGTACGCGACCGGAACTCGGCGACCGCCGCGGCGACGGTCGCGCGCAGCGCGTCCGGGGCGGGCAGGCCCGGTTCGGGCCGCCAGCCGCCGCGCGGCGGCAGCACACCGGCCCACGGCGGCCCGGTGACCGCGGCCGGTACGGCCGCGGTGGCCGCCCGCTCGTCCACGGACTCCAGGAACTCACCGGCGGAGACGGTCACGTCGAGGGTGACGTCGAGGCCGTCCTCGTACGGCTTCGCCAGCCGCACCGCGCGCACGGCCAGCACCTCGAAGGACGGCGGCCGCCCGAAGACGGCGAGCGCGGTGCCGGCCGCCTGGAGGCGCACCGCCGCCCCACGGTCGTAGTGGAGCAGCCGGGAGAGGAAGGCGGCGAGATCCGCCGCCTCCGTCTCGTCGGCGAGGTGCAGCACCGTCATGCGGCGACGGCCTTCCCGTCCTCAGCGCCGTCCTCGTCCGCGCCGGTCCCGTCCGTGTACTTCTGCAGGAACTCGCGTTCCAGCGGCGTGATCCGCCGGGGCCGCCCGGCCTCGAAGTCGAAGGGGACGACCACGGTCGCGGCCTGCACGTAGACCGTGTCCGCGTCCTTCACCTCGTAGGAGACGGTGAAGGACGCGGCCTTGATCTCCGTGACCCACAGCTCGATGTCCACGGGCGCGGGCCGGTGGACGAGCTGGCGCCGGTAGTCGATCTCGTGGCGTGCCACCACGGACCCGTCCTTCGACTCCTTGTCCCGGAGGGACATGAAGTCGATACGGGCCTCCTCCAGGTAGCGGAGGAAGATCGCGTTGTTGACATGTCCGTACGCGTCCATGTCCGACCAGCGCAGCGGGCAGCGGTAGAGGTGGCGCAAGATCGATCAGCCCCGGGTCAGCTTCTTGTAGGTGGCGCGGTGCGGACGGGCCGCGTCCGGGCCGAGCCGCTCGATCTTGTTCTTCTCGTACGACTCGAAGTTGCCCTCGAACCAGAACCACCTGGACTCACCCTCGTAGGCGAGGATGTGCGTGGCGACCCGGTCGAGGAACCACCGGTCGTGGGAGACGACCACGGCGCAGCCGGGGAACTCCAGCAGCGCGTTCTCCAGGCTGGAGAGGGTCTCGACGTCGAGGTCGTTGGTGGGCTCGTCGAGGAGCAGCAGGTTCCCGCCCTGCTTCAGGGTCAGCGCCAGGTTGAGGCGGTTGCGCTCACCACCGGAGAGGACGCCGGCCGGCTTCTGCTGGTCCGGGCCCTTGAACCCGAAGGCGGACACGTAGGCGCGGGACGGCATCTCGACCTGGCCGACGTTGATGTAGTCGAGCCCGTCGGACACGACCTCCCACAGCGTCTTCTTGGGGTCGAGGTTCTCACGGCTCTGGTCGACGTAGGAGATCTTGACGGTCTCGCCGACCTTGATGTCGCCGGAGTCCGGGGTCTCCAGGCCCTGGATCATCTTGAACAGCGTGGTCTTTCCGGCGCCGTTCGGGCCGATGACGCCCACGATGCCGTTGCGCGGCAGCGTGAAGCTGAGGCCGTCCACCAGGACCTTCTCGCCGAAGGCCTTGTTGAGCTTGTCGACCTCGACCACGACGCTGCCCAGGCGCGGGCCCGGCGGGATCTGGATCTCCTCGAAGTCCAGCTTCCGCATCTTGTCGGCCTCGGCGGCCATCTCCTCGTACCGGGCGAGGCGCGCCTTGGACTTGGCCTGACGCCCCTTGGCGTTGGACCGCACCCACTCCAGCTCTTCCTTGAGCCGCTTCTGCCGCTTGGCGTCCTTCTGGCCCTCGACCTTGAGACGGGTGGCCTTGGTCTCCAGGTACTTGGAGTAGTTGCCCTCGTAGCCGTGCAGGCGGCCGCGGTCGACCTCGCAGATCCAGCCGGCGACGTTGTCCAGGAAGTACCGGTCGTGGGTCACGGCCACGACGGTGCCCGGGTACTTGGCCAGGTGCTGCTCCAGCCAGTTCACCGACTCGGCGTCGAGGTGGTTGGTGGGCTCGTCGAGGAGCAGCAGGTCGGGCGCCTCCAGGAGCAGCTTGCACAGCGCGACGCGGCGCTTCTCGCCACCGGAGAGGTTGGTGACGGGCCAGTCGCCGGGCGGGCAGCCCAGGGCGTCCATGGCCTGCTCCAGCTGCGCGTCGAGGTCCCACGCGTTGGCGTGGTCCAGCTCCTCCTGCAGCTTGCCCATCTCGTCGAGCAGCGCGTCGGAGTAGTCGGTCGCCATCAGCTCGGCGATCTCGTTGAACCGGTCGAGCTTGCCCTTGACCTCGGCGACGCCGTCCTGGACGTTCTCCAGGACGGTCTTCGCCTCGTCCAGCGGGGGCTCCTGGAGCAGGATGCCCACGCTGTAGCCCGGCGACAGGAAGGCGTCACCGTTGGACGGCTGCTCGAGACCGGCCATGATCTTCAGCACGGTCGACTTACCGGCACCGTTCGGGCCGACGACACCGATCTTCGCTCCCGGCAGGAAGCTCAGGGTGACGTCGTCGAGGATCACCTTGTCGCCGTGCGCTTTGCGCGCCTTGCGCATGGTGTAAATGAACTCAGCCAAGAGAAACCGTCCGGCAGCTTGAAATCTGGCAGTGGGCAGATACACCCCATCTTGCCTGAACGCCAGGCTTGGGTGTTAACCCGTTTGGTTCGGGGGCTGTGACCTGGGGTTTCCTGGTTGGCGCCTCTGCCTCACTTGTCACCGTCGGTCGTCAACGATCGGCCTCGGGCACCCTCGCACGGCCCAGGGACGGCCCAGCGCGGGACATCGATCGGGCACTGAACGGGCATGCCCGCGCCAGACCTATTGGGCATCGGGGGGCGGGCTCGCCGTCGACTGTCGGCTAACGGTTGATCGGGATCTCGTAAACGATCTCGCAGCGAGTGGCGGGCACGACGATGTCCGCCGTCTCCACAGGCCGTCCCTGGTCGCTGTAGTACGTCCGCCGGATGTGCGTGACGAGCGCGGCCTTCTGGATGCCGAGTATCGACGCCTCCTCTGCGGTCGCCTGCCTCGGCTCGGGCTGCTCCGCGGCGTGGCCTACCGTGACGCCGATCGCGGCCATGCGATTCACGACACCCGCTCCGGCGTGCGGCCCTCCCTCAGGGAGGACGACGAGGGTGCCGGCCGTGAGGTCGTACGGCTCCCAACTCGTGGACAACTGCACTGGCCTGCCGTCGGCCAGGAACTCGTACGTCGTCCGGACACACAGCTCACCCTCGGCGATGCCGAGCCGCGCCGCGATGTCCGCCGGCGCCGGGACCTTGGCATCGGTCCGGCTCTCCCAATCGCCTTGCTTGCCCACGGCCTTCATATCCGTGCGGAACGGCGATCCGCTGGGCTGCTCCCGGGCCGACGACCGGACGACCCGGACCCGTTTCCGGGGCTCGGCGACGTACGTGCCCGACCCTGCGCGGCCTTCCAGCACACCCTGGGAGATCAGCAGCTCCTGCGCGCGGCGGACGACGTTCTCGCCCACGCCGCACTCCTGGCCGATCTGGGCGCGGGACGGCAGACGGTCCCCGGGCTCCCATACGTGCTCCGCGATCCGCCGCCGGAGTTCGTCGGCGATACGGAGATAGGGCGGCTGCTCAGGCATATGGAAAATCTAGTCCACTAGCTCTAACCTAGTTAACTAGGTTCACTGAAAGTGATCGCCGGTTGACGGAGGCTGCCCTGTGCCCGCTACGGGAGTTAGCGCGGCGGCCATCGCCGCCCGGCTGTCCGCCGCCGGGCTCCCCGCGCGCGTTGAGGAGCACGACCGGTACGCGTCGGTCGAAGCGGAAGTGCCGGACTCGCTCTCCGCCGATTTATGGCGGGAGGTCCTGGAAGCGGTGGCGGAAGCCGATCGGTTCGGTCTCGTCGCCACCAGCCTGAACGGCCGCACCCTCTGGGCGGTCGTACGCAAAGCGGTCCCCACGACGGGCGATGTCGGGGGACATGCCATCAGCGATAGGAGCTGAGTAGCGTGCTCAACCGTATCCGCCGTGCCGTCTCGCTCACCAGAGCGCGGTACGCCCCCAAGGGCAGGCACCGCAGGCGCTTAAAGCCCTCCCGGCCGCCGACCGCCCTCACGTTCCCCGTGTCCGCTGACACGTCGACGGTTGTCCTGGGCCAGGCTCCCGACAGCGCGAACCACCGACACCCGCTCAGGGGCGAGGAAAACGCGCTCGTCCGCCCGTACGTGCTGGCCTGGGAGAAGCGAGCACGGCCGCGCGCAGTGGTCGTCGCTTCCCATCTGCCGGCTGAAGCCTGGTCGACCCTAGCGGGGGCCCGCTGATGCCTTCCCGTCAACAGCCCCACATCGAGGACGCCTCGGCCGTCCCCTACCGATCGACCGCATGCCGGATCGGTACGCACCCCGCTTGCGCGGAGTCCTCCCCCGCCCCGGCACCGGTCGACCTGCCGGTTGTCTACGAGACGTGCGACTGCCCGTGCCACTCGACGTTCGTCCCGTCCGCGCCCACGGAGGTGAAGCGGTGAGCCCCCTTGTCCCCGGCGGCGCGCTGGCATCCAACGTCGAGGGTCACCGCGACCACCGTTCGGCGCGGCGACATCATCCAGGTCGGTGGCCAGGCATACCGTGTAGGCAACCTCTTCCAACTGCCCAACGGAGCAAAGCAACTTCTCTTCGAGTCGGGCGAGCTGCTGACCATACACACACGGACCCGGCTCGCTGCCGTGCGGATGATGAGAAGGCGGTGATCGGCTCCATGCCCTCTCGTCATCACGGCATCGCCGACGACCTCCGGCACCAGATCACGACCGGCCGCATCAAGCCCGGCGAACGCCTGGCATCTGAGTCCGTACTGGCCCAGCAATACAAGGTCAGTACGGCGACGCTACGGAGCGCTCTCACCGTGCTTCAGCGTGAAGGCCTCGTCGAGAAGATCCACGGCAAGGGAAACTTCGTCCGCCGTCCCCTCCGCCAGATCACATACGTCGGAGGGTGGGGCACGCTGGACCCCCGCACCGCCACTGACGCGGATCTGCGCGTCACGGTCCGCACCACTGCAATGGGCGCGCGCGGGAATCTGACATCCCTGTTGCGGGTCCCGAACGGCAGCCCCCTGACCGAATTCCTCTGCATCAGCCACGAGGGAGAGTCCCCGCACAGCCTGGCCCGCATCTACGTCCCGCACGACCTGGCGCCACTTGCAGTGCTCGGCGACGGATTCCCACGCGGGCGGGCGGAAGCAAGCTCCCCCGTGCTGAACCCTCCGCCGGCAGAAGTCCGGGAGACGGTCTCCGCCCGCCTCCCGACACCAGATGAGGTGTCGACCCTCCGTATCAGCTCAGTCTCGGCGGTCCTCGCGATCACACGCGTTGCAGCCGACGCGGCCGGGCGAGCCGTCGAGGCCGCGCTCCTGAGGTTCCCGGGAGATCGCGTCGACGCGGTCTTCACCACCCACCACATGATCAATGAGAGGAAGACGCAGGGATGACGGCACGGAACGAACTGCGACTCCTCCCGTGGTCGGGCCGGGAGGGCAAACCCTGCTACCTCAGCACCGACGACGGAAACGGCCACATGTCCCGCCTGGCGGACAACATCGAGGCAGTACAACTCGGCATGGCTGCCGAACTGTTGGACCAGGCCTCGGAAACCCTCAGCGCCGAAGACTCAGATTCCGAGGAAGTGCGCCTCCTGGCCGACAAGCTGACTGGATCCCTGCGAGACGTACTCCGCGTAGCGATCAGCCGCGGTCGCCTCCTGGCGGCGAGCGAACCTCAGCGCTCCTGAAGGAACCGTCGGCAACGACGGCTGCCAGCGGCAGCAGTCCTTTCAGTGCGCACAGGGAGAGGAGCCCGGACAAGGCTCCGGGCTCCTCTCCCTGTTGAGTCTTCTACTGGTCCTGATCGATACGCCGTGCGCTCGCCCTGATCGAGACGGCACCGTCGCAACGCACGAGCATCTGAGCCTCAGCCGACGAAAGTCAGTCACGACGGGGGGCGCGACGACCGACCAGGCGCGCGTGTGTCTCGCCGCACCCCCACTTGCCTGAGCCATCAGCTTGGGAAGCTGAGGTGATCCTGGGCTCGCTGCGGTGCTGACCGGGCCTGAAAAGGAGAACGTCCGCTGGGCGGGTGGTTCGAATCCCCGGTGTTCCCCGTGGTTCACCGCACGATCTGGCATGCGTCTGGCACGACCCCCGACGTATCCGCCACGCAACTATTGCAGTCCAGGAGGCTGGTCATGGGGCCGGGGGCCGCTGGTAGTTAGCTGCGGTCGGGGTGGTTGCCGTGCTTCGCTGCTGTACTGCAACCACCACCGCATTTGCGGAGAGCTGCTGTTCAGCCGCAGCTACAGCCCCTTGCCGCCGCTGTCGCCCGGGTGGGCCGGCTGGTGCAGCAGCCGTCGCCGGTGACGTCGGGGTCCGCGCTCTTGCCGAGGATGTCGGCGTCGGTTTCGCGAGGTAGACGTCGGCTGGCTCTCGGTCAGTCTGTGCGTTGCTGTGGTTCGGACCTCCCGGTGCCGCTCTCGGTGAGAGCCGTGCGTGCGGCCTGCAGCAGTTCTTCGGAGATCGGGTTGCCCCGGGTGGCGCGGGCGAGGACGAGGGCACCGACCATGGTGCACAGCTGGGCCATGCCGTCGTTGTCCCCGGTGGCCAGCCGGGCGGCGCGGTTCCGTACTCCATTGATGTAGGCGTGGCGTGCGCGGGCGGCCTGGTCGGGCTCGCGCCCGAGGTCAGCGGCGAATCCGGAGACGGGGCAGCCGTCCCCGGCGTGATCGCGGTGCCAGACCGAGAGGTAGTCCTCGATCAGCGTCCGGCGGGCGGCCTCTCGCTCCGCAGCGTGCTCCTCGAGTGCCACCGCCGAGTGTGCCGCCTGCTCGGCGAAAGCGTGGGCGATGGCCTCATCGACCAAGTCCTCCTTGGAGGCGAACTGCTTGTAGAACCCGCCATGGGTGAGCCCGGCGGCCTTCATCAGGTCGGCGACGCTGACCGCAGTGCCTTTCTCGCGGAACATCCGGGAGGCGGTGGCTACGACACGCTGCCGGTTCACCTGTGCCTGCGCCTGGGACACACGGCCCATGGAATCACTCTCCTCGAATGGATGTCGCTTGCCATCTATCCTAAGCCTTGTTTAGATTAGTTGCGACATCTATTTGTGTTTGGTGAGATCTCCCGGTGGATCAAGTGGGGCCTTGCGCCTCCTCCGGCCATCCGAGGCCTACGGTCTCCGCCTCGCCATCGCAGAACCAGCGACAGCACTGGAGGCCCCCTGTGGCATCACCACCCACCGATTCCTCGACTTCCGCGGCGTCCACGTTGCCTGCCCAGCGACGGAGGGTTTCCGAGGTGGTCCACCGCCGACGCTGGGTCATCTTGACCGTGCTTGCCTGCAGCCTCCTGGTGGTGATGCTGGACAACTCGATCCTCAACGTGGCGATGAAGACCATCGCCCAGCCCGCTCCCACGGGACTCGGCTCCACCCAGGGCCAGCTGGAGTGGGCGGTCAACTCCTACACGCTGGTCTTCGCCGGAATGCTCTTCACCGCTGGGCTGCTCGGTGACCGCCTCGGCCGCAAGAAAGTGCTGCTCTTCGGCATGCTGGTATTCGGCGCGGGATCCGTGCTGTCCGCGCTGTCGGACTCCCCAGGGCAGCTGATCACCTTCCGCGCCGTGATGGGCCTCGGCGGCGCCTTCATCCTGCCCGCCACCCTCGCGATCATCATGAACGTCTTCGAGCCCGAGGAGCAGCCCAAGGCCATCGGCATCTGGACCGGTGTGGTCGGTTTCGCCATAGCCGCCGGCCCCATCGCGGGCGGCGTCCTGTTGGAGCACTTCTGGTGGGGCTCGGTCTTCCTGGTCAATGTGCCGATCGTGGCCGCCGCGATGGCCGCGATGGTGGCGATCGTCCCCGACTCCAAGGATCCCAGGCCCGGCAGGCTTGACCCGGTCGGCGTGCTGCTGTCGATCGTCGGTCTGGCGGTGCTGGTCTACGGCATCATCAAGGGCGGCGAGCTGGGCGACTTCACCCGGCCCGAAGCGTGGGCGACAATCCTGGGCGGCCTGGCGGTCCTCGCCGGTTTCGTGGTGTACGAGGCCCGCAGCGACCATCCGGCCCTTGATGTCGCCTACTTCCGCAACCGGCGGTTCTCCGCCTCCGTCGCTGCCATCGGCCTGGTCTTCTTCGCCCTCATGGGCGTCACGTTCTTCTCCGTCTTCTACAACCAGAGCGTTCGGGGCTACAGCGTCCTGCAGTCCGGTCTGCTCGTGCTGCCGCTGGCCGCCTCCCAGATGTTCTTCGCCCCGCGGGCCCGGCTGGTCGTCAACCGCTTCGGTGCCCGCGCCGTGTGCGCCGCGGGCCTCGCCTTGACCGCCGTGGGCTTCGCTGGCTTCCTACTGCTCGGCCAGGACACTCCGATCTGGGTCCTGGAAGTGCTGTTCTTCCTGATGGGCACGGGGATGGCCCATGTGATGCCGCCCGCCACCGTCATGATCATGTCGTCGCTGCCGCGGGAGAAGGCCGGCTCGGGGTCCGCGGTCAACAACACCTTCCGGCAGGTCGGTGGAGCCATGGGGGTCGCGGTGCTGGGGTCGCTGCTGTCCACCACATACCGCAACGGCATCGACGGCCACCTGGGCGTACTGCCCGTCTCCGACCGGCACGCCGCGGGTGAATCCGTCCAGGCGACCCTTACCGTCGCGGAGCAGCTGGGACCGGCCGGCAGGGCGCTGGTACGGCCCGCGCACGACGCCTTCATCCACGCCATGCACATCACCGCCATGGGGTCGGCGGCCGTCGCCCTGGTCGGCGCGGCCGTCGTGCTGCTCTTCCTGCCGGGCAGGGGCGCCGCAGTGGCCGCCGGCGGTGAGAAGTCCCGGCGCCAGACCGTCTGAACCCACGGGTGATCACGCACCGTCCCGCGACACACCAGAGGCGACCGCCCGGCGGGGACATGCCCGCAGTGCCGCCGCCGCGGATACCCCGTCATCGAGACCGCGCTGCGGACGCTCGCCGACAGCTCCACTGAGGCTCTGACCACACCTCAACCCAGTTATTCCACTACTCCGAGAGAGGTCGACTGATGATTGCCGACAACCTTGTTCTCATCCCCGGTGCCAGCGGCGTGGGCCGCACGGTCTTCGAACAACTGCGCGCTCAGGATGTGCCGGTGCGTTTCATGGTCCGCCGCGAGGACGAGCGCTCGGCTGAGCTGCGGGCACTCGGTGCGGAGGTCGTCATCGGCGACCTGACCCGGCCCGAGACGGTAGCGGTCGCGTTGCAGGGCGTGACGCGAATGTACTTCGCGATGCGCGTGTCGCCGGACCACCTGCTGGCGGCGACTGTGGTGGCCTCCGTTGCGAAGGAGTACGGGAACCTGGAGGCCCTGATCGACCTGTCGCAGATGACGGTGTCACAGATGACCGCCACCAGTACCGAGGAGTCGCACCAACAGCGCCTGCACTGGCTGGCCGAGCAGGTCTTCAATTGGTCGGGCCTGCCCGTGGTGCACATCCGGCCGACAGCGTTCCTGGACACCCCCCTGTTCACCACGATGGCCGCGCGTTCGATCCAGGAGAGCGGCACGATCGCCCTGCCGTTCGGCACCGGACGCACCTCTCCCGTCGCCGTGGACGACGTCGCCCGGGTCATCGCGACCGTGCTGCGCGACCCGGCTCCGCATATCGGACAGGTCTACGAGCTGACCGGACCGCGCTCGGTCGACATGACGGAGCTGGCCGCAGAATTCTCTTCGGCGCTGGGACGTCCGGTGTCCTACGTGGACCTGCCGCTGGAGCGGTGGGAGGCCCAGCTCCCGAAGCTGGGGATGCCACCGCACCTTCAACAGCACGTCGCCACCATGGCCCAGCTGCACCGGGACAACCGTTACGACCGTACGGCCGACGATGTCGAGCGCGTGACGGGCGTCCCCGCCCAGTCGATCGAGGCGTTCGTGGCCGCCCGCAAGGACTTCTACCTGGGCTGAGCCGTCCCGGCCACGACCGGCCCCAGGGCGACTGCCGTCACGGGGCCGGCCCTGGCCGTGGCTTCAGTGCGGCTGACAGGATTTGAGCCTGTGGCCTCATCCTTATCAGGTCGGTTACGGCCATCATCGGCTTCGATCAACTGCCTCTGTGCTTTGGCCGATGGTTCGCTGAGGTCCGACGTCAACCGCCGATGGCCGCGACTGTTGGTGTCAGGCATTGATGTCATGGGTTCACGGCCTCCTGGACAGGTCCGGGCGCATGGTTCAGCCACGGCGACGTGGGTTGCAGTCGCGGTGCCGAAGGATCGCGGTGATGCTGTCAGGGGAGCGTGGCTGGCTTCGCACGGGCAGTGTGCGTCGGTGACCGCGCTGTACAGGAAGGCTGCGGCCATGACAACGGCGCCGAACAGGACACAGCGACACGGGGGGCCCGGCGGCAGCGAAATGATCGATGCCTCCTCGTTCGCCGGTATCCTGATGATGCTCAGCGGGCCCCTCAGCATTCTGATGGGCGCATCCGGAATCGCACAGGACTCCCTGTTTGCCGCGTCCCGGTACGCCTACCGGTTCGACCTGACGGCTTGGGGCTGGATCCACCTTGTGATCGGAGTGGCTCTCGTCATTGCCGGCCTGGGAGTCCTGCTAGGCCAGAGCTGGGGTCGCGGGGCCGGTGTAGCGGTGGCAGCGATCAGCCTGATCACCCAGTTCATGTTCGTTCCGTACTACCCGTTGTGGGCCATCCCCGTGATGACACTCGACCTCCTGATCCTGTTTGCGCTGACGAGGGTCCACATCGAGACCAGAGGCGGTCAGTGAACCCGGACGGGGCGATTGTTGACTGGAATCAGGACGGATAGACCAACAGTGGGATGACAGCGCAGACGGTAGACACGGCTTCAGCTGCCCGCCGCCTAAGCTCCCATCCCGTACGCCGTCGACCCACACACCGTGGAGCGGGCGTGGTTCCTGGCGTCCAGGTGGAGCGCGCCACTGTACGAACGACTGGACGCCAGGGGCCGCGTCTGCTCGGCTCTGCCTGGGTCGATGGTGTGCGGGATGGGAGCCCCCAGCATCCGCCACGACGGACCTGCGGTCGGCGACGGTCCCCCTCCATCCCGGTGCCGGCCGATCCCCCGCCGGAGGCACTGTTCTGACCGCGGCTTGCCCGTCCAGGTCTCGACTCGGGGCCGTAGCTCGCTGCGGCCCCAGGGCCCGGGCCCCTGCGCCGTAGGCGTGTGGGGGGCCGGGCCCAGGGGCCAGCCCGCGCCTTGCGCGGGCACTTGATGAAGGAGAGAAGGTTTTATCCCGTCGGGATGAGGCGCTTGTGTCCGATCCCGGGTGATGCTTGACAGTTCGGTCCCAGCTGATGGTTGACAGTGGCCGTGATCGGCTTTTCTGTGCGCGTCGTTGCGGCGTGTCT